>NZ_JAGZSD010000003.1 GCF_018381315.1 Anaerostipes sp.
CGAAGTGAGTTCCGAACGGGCCGCCGGAGAAGCTTTGCTGAAAGTTAGAAAATCTTACATTCCTGAGACAGCAAGCCGGAGAACTGGTCAAAATGTCATACATTAACCAGGAGGACAAATAATGAATCGTCTGATACCAGATTATTATCTTGATTTTAAATGCATTGGTTCGGCCTGCAGGGACAGCTGCTGTGTCGGATGGGAGATTGATATAGATGATGAATCGTATGATGATTACTGCAGTGTTCAGGGGGAGTTTGGTGAGCGGCTGAACCGGTGTATAAATCATACAAAACCTTATCATTTTATGATGGAAGGGGACAGGTGCCCCTTTTTAAACACCGATAATTTGTGTGATATTTTTATCCGTCTGGGGGAGGAACATCTGTGCCAGATCTGTACGGATCATCCCCGGTTTTACGAAATATACGGCGGCAGAGAGGAAGCGGGCTTAGGGCTTGTCTGCGAGGAGGCAGCCAGGCTGATCCTGAGCAATAAGGATAAGGTACGGTTTATAGAAGAAGGAGAAAAGCAGGAAGATAAGAAAGAGGATCCGTGGCTTAAACTTCTGGAAACGGCCAGGGACCGGATGATTCTTCTGCTTCAGGAACGACAGCGGCCGCTTAAAAGCCGCATGACACAGATTTTATCTCAGGTATCCGATCTTCAGGAAGATTACAGCATACAGGATATGAAATCCATGTCTGAGCATATATATACACAAAAGACAGATCAGGCGGATCATGGACAGCCGGCTGATCTTATGGCTTGGTTCTGTGATTGTATAGAACTTCTTCAGAGCTTTGAAATACTCACAGATCAATGGGAGAGGATTTTAAAACTTGCAGCAGTGAAAGCAAAGGAAAACAGTATTATTTTTTCTGATGCTGATGCTGTTTTTTATGAACAGCTGATGATTTATTTTATATACCGGTATTTTCTGCAGTCCTTCTATGATTACCAGCTGCTGGATAAAATAAAATTTGCATTGTTTGGATGTCTTGTTGTCCGGGGTCTGGAGGCGGCAGTTTCAGATTATCTGCCGGCCAGGGAGATTGCAAGGCTGTTTTCAAAGGAAATCGAGTATTCAGAGGAAAATATGGAGGCTCTTTTCGAAGAATTTTTGTTTTCCGGGATATTTGAGACTCAGACACTGATGAACGTTTTATCGCTGGTTTTTAATTGTTAAAGTCCTGCTGTCAGGAATAGAGGTAATATATGAATGAAATAAAAAGATACCTGGGATTTCCCGCAGAGTCATTTTACAGGAACCAAATTGAACAAAATCTTACAAGGCATACTTATAAAATGCACGCTGCTTTTCAGCTGGTCATTTTGGCATGCCAGATTTTAATGCTGTTTTCCATATCAACTCTCCCGGGAGGACCGTTTGTAAAGCCCAGAAGGACCGCTTATTTCTGCATGTATATGGGACTGATTCTGTGTACCCTGCTGTACCTTTTTGCCAAGGTTTTGATAAAGAAAAAGATTGTGGAATATTATAAGGCATACAGCCGGGCGGAGTTTATCTATATGATCCTGATTTGTTTTTGGGGTACGGCTGTCACGCTGAATGACCAGCTTGGAGGCAACGGGCTGAATGTTTTTATCTATATGAGTCTGCTGGCGGCAGCCGTGGGCATGATGAAGCCATGGCAAAGTATTCTGCTTTTCGGAGGCAATTTTCTTCTTCTGAACATACTGCTTCCTTATTTCCCTGATCCGTATGGGGCAGATCAGAGTTTTAATAACCTGACAAACAGTTTTTTTATTTCCATACTCTGTATTGTAATATCGGTTATATTCTACCGGAACCGTGTGATGTCGGAATATGACAGGATTATTATAAACGAGCAGTACAGCAAAATAGTTGAAATCAATAAAAAGCTGAACCAGCAGGTGGTACGGGACCACCTGACAGGTCTTTATAACCGCAGTTATCTGGATACTGTTCTGGAAAAGCAGTTTCAGAGTGTGCGCAGAGAACAGAGAAATATCGCCTGCATGATGATCGATATCGACTACTTTAAACAGTATAATGACCGTTTCGGGCATATGTCCGGGGATGAATGTCTCAGGGCGTTTGCAGGTTTTCTTGAAAAGGAGATGCACGGCAGGCCGGGAAGTCTGATTCGCTACGGCGGTGAGGAGTTTCTGCTGTTTCTATTCGATCAGGATGCCGAACATGCAGAGCTTACGGCAGAACAAATGCGCAGTTCTGTGGAGTCAGGGGAATATCTTTGTGCAGGCACGGCAGAAAAGCATATCACAATCAGTATCGGTCTTTATAAAGAATGCCCGGCTGGAGAGACTTCCCTGGATCAGTTTATTGCCCGGGCAGACAATGCACTTTATGAGGCCAAACGCCGGGGCAGAAACTGCATAAGCATAAAACAGAGAGAGACATCTCAGCATACATAGACAAGGTCTGCTTCAGGAAGACGTATTCTTACATAATCTGTGAGAATGGGTTCTGCTTCCAGACGCAGATCTTTTTTGTAGCGGTATTTTCCGCGGCCGCCTCCGGACATGTTTTGTTTGTCGTAGAGATCCGGAGCTTCCGGAAATGCTTCCTTGTTGATTGCATTCTGCACATAACTGTATGTCATAAAAATCATCTCAATGGTCATGGATTTTTTTGCTTTCTCTGTCAGCTGATCAGCCAGCTGGTCAATGAGTTCCAGATACTGTTTTTTCCAGCCGGTGGTGAGGATAATGGGAGCGATCAGGATTCCTATCGGATATCCGGCTTCACACATGTCGTTGACGGCCTGAATCCTCTGTACCAGCGGTGAGGTGCCCAGTTCAATAGTTTCAATAATCTCCTGGGGATTGACACTCATCCGGAAAATTGTTTTCCCCTGGTGAGGCAGATCAAGCAGCGGCCGGACAGAGGCAAATTTAGTAGGAAATGTAATATGGCCTCTGCCTTCCCGGGCAAAAGCAGGTATGACCCACTGCAGATTTTCTGTAATTTGATTTTCTAAAACAAGATCGCTGTTGGAGCCTATCTCAAAAGTCTGAGGCTCTGCACTCTTTGTGGATGTCCGGATCAGACGTTCCATCATTTGTTCCCGGTTTACAAACAGTCTTAAATAGGCACATTTATTGTAATTGCATACTAAATAGCAGTACAGGCACATGGCAGTGCATCCGGAAGATGTGAATGGGACCAGATAATCAGATATTTTTTGGTTTTCTGTGTAGCGGTGTGTCTTTCTTGTTCCGACGATCAGATACCGTTTCATCTTAGGAAAATCACTGTTTGGTCTTTTTGTCATTTCTTCAATCCGGTTGTGATTATCGATTTCAATCCAGGGCAGATCTGAAAAATCTTCTTTTAATTTCTTCCCCAGAGGGTAATCAAGAATTCCGGGTTCATAATATACATCAGTAAAAAATTTCATAGGCAGCGCTCCTTTTTTTTATTTACGTTAGTATTTCAGATAATAAAAAAAATTATGAGTTTTTGTCTGATTTTTGGAAAGAATTTCATAGAAAATACAAAAAAATTTCTAGTTAAAACAGATTTATTATGTTATAATAAATGCAAACATATTTGTTTGCATGTAAAAGGATGGGAGTTTTAATTTGGACGAATATTCAGCGTTGATGATACATATAAAAAAGAGAATGAGATATGAAGCAGCCGAGGAGCAGAATCTCCAGGTGTATCTGACCCGCGTGGCGGAACAGCTGAACAGTATCTTCATCGACAGCCTGATCTTTCCGGTTATTTTCGGAAGATACGATGAACTTCAGGGCCTGTTTTCGTCTTCACTGTCAGCGGCCTCGTATTTCAGGCTGTTTGAGATCATGTGTTATCCGGTAGCCATCACCGGAGGAATCGGCATTGGAGATTGGACTGTGAGGATGGAAGAGGGAACTTCAGCCCAGCAGCAGGGATCTGCCTATGACCGGGCAGAGGATGCGGTCAAAACGGCAAAAAAGAGAAAAACCCAGAGGCTCAGGATTCATTCTTCTAAGGAAGACGGCATGGCAAACTATCTTCTGAATGTATCCAAGGACATGCTGAGCGCTCAAAATTCAATTCAGAACCGTCTTCAGCTGATTTCAGAGATTTTGTACCCGTTTGTAGAAAACAGGACATGGATCCGTTTTGAAAACCATGGTCTGAAGCTTCTTACGCTGAAGGAGAACTTTGAACCGGCAAAACAGATGGTGGATAAGATAGCAAAGGTGCCGGAACAGACAATCTCCTGGAAAAAGAATGTCTATGTTCAGGAACCTATTTTTATCACAGGGGAGAAAAAGGAAGGGGAAGAAGCGGTCATCCTCAAAAATGTGTCCAGCAACATTGCGGTGATTGCAAAAAAAAGCCGTCAGAATGTTGAGACGATCATGAAACGGGGAAGGCTTCTGACGATCCGGATTATGGACTATATGGCACTGCAGTATTTAAAACGATATTATTAAAAAGGGAGATAGAAAAACAAACATGGAAAATAAAGAAAAAAGATTTGCACTGCTGATTGATGCCGATAATATTTCGGCAAAGTATATCAAGCCGATTCTGGACGAGCTTTCCCAGTATGGCAATATTACATACAAGAGGATCTACGGAGACTGGACAAGCACACTGCATGCCAGCTGGAAGGAAGAACTGCTGGCAAACTCTATAACACCGATTCAGCAGTTTTCTTATACGCAGGGCAAAAATGCCACAGATTCTGCCATGATTATTGATGCCATGGATATTCTTTACACCAACCGGGTGGATGGATTCTGCATTGTTTCCAGCGACAGTGATTTTACCAGGCTTGCCAGCAGGATCAGAGAGACGGGGCTCACAGTGATCGGTATGGGCGAGGGGAAGACACCTCCTGCATTCCGTAAAGCATGTGATGTATTTACAAATCTGGAACTCTTAATTGAGGACAAGGAAGAAAAAGAAAACAAGCCGATCAGCCGGCAGCATATTGAAGCAGCCATTCATTCCATTATAACGGACAATCAGAACAGTGATAAAGAGACAACACTTGGCGAGATCGGGACGAGACTGCTGAAGAGATATCCTGATTTTGACGTGAGAAGCTACGGCTACAGTCTGCTGTCAAAGTTCCTGGAAGAGTTTGATCATTTCCGGCTTATCAAGGAGGGCAACATTGTTACTGTCTCTTTGAGGGAAGATATTGATATGAAGGAACAGCTGGATCACTATGTGACGGCTCTTGCCAAAAACGCAGGCAGGAAGGGAATGGATTTATCAGATCTTGCCAACAAGGTTTATGCGGAGTTTGGCAATTTTAAAGTCCAGGATTTCGGCTACAACCGGTTCAGCTCTTATGTGAGAAGTATACCGGGCATGCAGCTGGATATTAAAAATAATATAACAAAGGTTACATATACAAAATAATCATTGAGTTACTGGAGAAAAATTTTCTATTAGAAATACAGAAGTAGACTAACATACTAACCAAACGAGGTATTTTAACTATGAGAATTTTTTTATGGGAGATAAGGGAAGAACAGGGCTACAGCCTGAGAAACCTGGAAAAATATACGGGTATCAGCCATATGCATATCTATGATATCGAAAGGGGCCTGGTCAGTCCGACATTGGAGGAGATTGAAAAACTGGCAGGTGTTATGCGGATCAGCCCTTACCGCCTGTTTGATTTCCGGCCGGGGATCCAGGTGAATCAGGCAAACTAAAAGGACTGCTGCAAAGACATAGGATTCTGATATATGATACAGAATCTTTTGTCTTGCAGCAGTCCTTTTTCAAACGAATATGAGGATTATTGGTATTAGAGATCTTTTCCACAGCGGCCATAAAAGGTCAACAGATAAAGTCCGCAGATACCGACAATATCATAGACGATCCTGGAAAGCATCGTCATGCTGCCAAAGAGAAAAGCTACTAAATCAAACCGGAAGAAGCCAATCAGGCCCCAGTTGATCGCACCTATAATTGTAATTGTAAGTGCTATATAATCTAATGTTTTACTTCCCATAGCAACCTCCTTTTCTACTTATAATCTCTCCAATTTTTGAAAAAATATGCATCAGTCAGATTTAATTTCCGCCCGGACCATCTTTTCTCGGACGCTGAGATTCAGGCAGCGGTTCCACAATATGCGGACGCTCTCTTTTTGCATCTTTTGGATCCTGCTGTTTATGCTGTCTGTGACAATTTGTTTCGTGCATTTAGATCACTCCTTTCTTTGTAGTTCCTTATAGTATGTTTGCAAAAAGCCGGAACTATACAGTATAATAAAGACAGGAACTTAAGGCAGAGACTGAGATTAGAACAGGAGGAATATTATGGCGGGCAAACAAAGCAGCAACTGCGAATCCTGCATCAACTATGTGTACGATGACCTGTATGGTTCTTATGTGTGCGACGTGAATTTAGATGAAGATGAACTGATACGTTTTATGACATATTCTAATTTTAACTGTCCATATTTTCAGCTGAACGATGAATATAAAATCGTCAGAAAACAGATGTAAGGAACTATTAAATTTATTTGAGAAAACTTCATAATATGTTACAAAGAAGGA
Source organism: Anaerostipes sp. (assembly GCF_018381315.1). GTDB lineage: Bacteria > Bacillota > Clostridia > Lachnospirales > Lachnospiraceae > Anaerostipes. The sequence continues at coordinate 6,529 of NZ_JAGZSD010000003.1, forward strand.
CGTTTTTGAAGGCCGTGTGTGCGCTTTCAGAAATGTCCTTTTCATTTTTTATGACCATTATATAAAATTTCACAATGATTTTACCTCATGCTGATGAAGGCACATGGTCCGGGAAGATATAATAAACAAGAATTATAAAAAGAGAGGAAGTAAAAATGAATCAGTCTTTGTCGGCCATTGAATTTTTGGAACAGGAAAAATTATTGAAAATAAAAAATTATGGGTCTTATGATGAAGTAAGCTGTGTGCGGATCTTTTTGGGGCATCAGATCGTATTTGTGTCTCTGAAGAGTGTCCTGGTCTTTTATCAGCCTTCCGGCTGTTTTGTGCCCAATCCGTTTATGAAACAGATTATGGATTGTCTGCATTATAACCAGATTGAAATTATCGCATATGACCGGGGAGATCTCTGTGCCGGCAGGGACGAGTATCTTTCGATTCTGAAAAAAGCGGGATATCCGTACATAACAAACATTGTCCTGGCATCTGAGTTTTCACGAAAACGGTGTGATTATACATTTATGAAAAAGATGACCCGGTCATATAATCCCTGTGGAAAGAGATACGGAATGATTTCAGACCAGATGAACTTATATGCAAAGCTTAAGCATCTTGATTTTGTTCTGTACCAGTCTCCGGAAGTCAACCCCGGGAGATATTATTTTTCAAAAAAGCAGAAGCCGCCGGCCAGAGCCTTTCAGAGCTTTATCAATGAATATATGTATAACGGGACAGAGAAAATGACGGAGGCATATCATTTTGGCTTCGTATATGTGGGATTCTTTATCTATTGTTTTGTTCTGTTTTTAAACCATTATGCAAAAAAGCACAATCTTAAGACCATCTGTTTTCTGAAAAACGCAGAGACAGCCTGTGCATGGTACCGCCGCTGTTTTCCTGAACAGAAGGCGGAGATTCTCCAGGCAGATGAAGAGACAAGAGAAAATGAAGAATTTACGGAATTTTTGAAAAAGAAATGTCAGGGACCTGGGATTCTGCTGGCAGATTTCTCAGAAGGAGGAAGACTGGGAAGAAAAATCCAGAGATTATCCGGGGAGCCTATGCATATTGCAGCAGCAGAGTCTATGTTCACAGAATCTGCAGTGCACAGGTATGGAAAGGATATTAATTTGTTTTTGGATATCTTAGGTTTCCATCTATATACCATAGAGGAATACCGGGGAAGCTTCCCTGTATGGAAAGAACAGAAAGCAGATCTTTCGACTCACAAAGTACTCAGGGAGATTGCAGAGGGCAGTATGGATTTCTGCACCGGGTTTGAACAGTATATAGGTGCTGACACAGAATTAAAAAAATCATACGGCAAAGGCCGCAGTGATTTTATGGGAGAAATGATCCGCTATGCATTTGATGAAAAGCTGAATCAAAAGCTGCACAAAAATATGATCCAAAACATTACAGGTTCAAAAGCAATGAAAAAAGGCTTTCGGCTGATGAAGCGTATCTATAAAAAGATAAGAAAGGGGTAAACAGATGATTTTATATGTGGGAGCATCGCTCTATCATATTTTGTGTTTTTGTATCCACAAACTTCTTTACCATCCCGGCGAAAAAGCACTGCTGGTCATCGGAAATAATATTTTTTCAAAAAGCGGGATGGAGGAACTGAAACAGGATATTATGAGATCCGGTATTTTTGACCGGCTGGAAATTCTTGAATTTATCGAGGGAGCTTATGTAAACCCTTATCACTTAAATGAGAAATCCTCCGGTGAGATTGTAAGGAAGCATATAGAATACAGCGTTCAGTGGACAGAGGATTGGCTGATGCGAAAAAAGATAGATTTGAGCGATTATAAAGAATTTAACTCAGCCATTGATCACAGACACCTGGGAATGTATCTGCTGGCCAAAAAAATTCCATATCAGTATTTTGAAGACGGAAATGGACTGCTGTCGAGAGAGCAGGTCCAGAGGGAATTTCACAAAAAAGCACAGTATGCGTCTTATGCCGTCTCAGAAGAGCTTCACGCCTTAGGAAACAATCCCTGTGTGACAAAAAAATATGCAAACTTAAGTGCCCAGCTTCCAGGATTTTTTGATGCAAAGGCGGAAGACTTCTCCGTAAAAAAACTATTCCCAAAATTGAGCGGCGAAGAACAAAAGAAAATTTTTGCTTTATTCCACAGCCCGGAACGAAAGATCGGCAGCAATGTGAAAACAACCTTATTTTTGACACGGTATGTCCGGTATATGCAGGAGCCAACCATAGCAAATCATCATTATATGACGGCATGGCTGCTGGATATGTTTGGGGGAGACAGCCAGGTCATTATAAAAACGCATCCCAGAGACTTTTCAGGAAGATACAAAGAATGGTTTCCGGATGCTGTTGTACTGGACAAACGGTTTCCTTCAGAACTGCTGCCTTTCATTTTTCATAAGAAGTTCAACAAAATTATAACGGTCGGCTCCACTGCCATTGATGCACTGCAGGAGGAAACACTGGAGCCGATTAAAATGGATACTGATTTTGAGGCACAGGTCCCATATCTGGATCAATATGCTGCGGCAGTGTTATGCGTGCGGGAATTGTTCCCGGATCTGAGAGACGGAGGCATCGGGCAGTATGGATGCTGTATGGAACTTCTCAAGCCATTATGCAGAAATTATCTTCACAGCGGGATCACTGACCATAATTTCCAAAGGAGACAGATACTCATTGCAGATGACATCCGGGAGGATATCAGAGAACAAGCTGAGTGTATTATTTTCTTAAATACAAAGCAGCAGTATCAGTTTGCTGATTCTGACAGTGATATCTTTAAAGATATAGAATATATTTCTGTAAATTCAGAGCCTGTCAGTCTCCCGGGCCAGGACAAAAAGAAAGAATCCGGTATTTTTATTTATTCCAAAGATCCGATCATCAAAAAACATGTAAGTCTGCTGAATATAGAATTTTGTATGAGGCGGACAAAGAGGATTCTGCGTATCGGGCAGATGACAGGACTTAAGAGAGAATATAGAAAACTTTTATGTGGGATTGATTATATTCTCTGCAGAAGAGCACGAAAAGAACAGAAAGAAGTTATAGGACCCAGGCCATGGATGCCGGACACCGTTACATCTGAGGATGTTTCCAATCTGCGCAGCCTTTGGGATTTTATGAAGAAAGAGTCAGGTGAAAACATATGAAAGTAACGGCATTTGTTCCCATGAAATTAAATAATGAGCGTCTTCCGGGCAAGAATACCAAAGCATTTACAAACGGACGTCCGCTTTGCTGCTATATCCTTGAAACGCTGAAAGAAGTTATCGGCATTGATGAAATTTATGTCTACTGTTCAGATGAAAAAATCAAAGAATTCCTTCCGGAAAACATACATTTTCTAAAAAGAAGCAGAGAACTTGATCAGAGCAGTACAAAGATCAATGAGGTGCTGAAGGCTTTTGCATCGGAGGTTGCGTCTGATATCTATGTTCTTGCACATGCGACCGCTCCGTTTCTGCTTGTAAAAACCATTGAGGAAGGAATCAGAGCGGTAAAAAGCCAAGGTTATGATTCTGCATTTTCAGTTCTTAAGCAGCAGGATTTCTTCTGGAAAGACGGCAAGCCTCTGAATTATTCACCCGAGTGTGTGGTAAGGACCCAGGACCTTAAACCATATTACAGGGAGACAACGGGACTGTATATTTACACAAGACAGCTGATCATGAAGGAAGGAAGAAGGATCGGCAGGCACCCGTATTTGATTGAGACGACACAGGCAGAGGCGGCAGACATCAATGAACCGGAGGATTTTCTTCTGGCAGATGCAATTTATAACTTTTGTTTAAAAGACAGAGAAAGGGAGAAGGGCTATGAATAAAATTTCAATACTTGACTGTACACTGAGGGACGGAGGCTATGTCAATGATTTTGATTTCTCCAAATCAGCGATTCAGACGATCATTACAAAACTCGGAAAAGCACATATGGATATCATTGAGTGCGGGTTTTTAAAGGAGACAGAATATGATGAAGATAAATCATTATACTGTGACGTCCATCAGATCACCCCGCTTATCACGCCAAAAAAGGAAGGAACCATGTATGTTGCCATGATTGTCACCGGAACGATTTCCGCAGACAAGATTGCGCCGCGGACGAAAGAAACCATCGACGGTATCCGCATTACATTTCACAGGAAGGAAATGGATGAGGCATTTGTCCTTGGATATGCGCTGATGGAGAAGGGCTATGAAATTTTTATGCAGCCGGTCGGTACAACTACCTATACAGATCTTATGCTTCTGGATCTGGTCGGGAGGATCAATGAGATGAAACCATTTGCCTTTTATCTGGTGGATACTCTTGGAAAGCTCTATGCAAAACAGCTGATGAAGTTGTTTTATCTTGTAGATGATAATCTGGATGAGGAAATCCGCATCGGCTATCACTCCCATAATAACCTTCAGCTTTCTTTCTCAAATGCCCAGATGCTGATCCAAAACAGCGGAAAAAGAAGTCTGATCATCGACGGATCGGTACTTGGGATGGGCAGAGGTGCAGGAAATCTCTGCAGTGAAATTATGACACAGTACATCAATGAGACAATGGAATACCGTTACAGGACAGACCAGCTGATCGAACTGGTGGATGAATATATCAGCCCGATTTCTTTCGTACATCCCTGGGGGTATAATGCAGCCTATTTTCTTGCTGCAACCAACAACTGCCATCCTAATTATGTTACCTTTCTTATGAACAAGCAGACTTTAAATGTAAAAAGAATTCATCAGATTCTGAAACGGATACCGGAAGATGAAAGAGCACTTTACAATGAAAAAACAATCAATTCTTTGTATTTTAAATTTCAGGAGAATATTATTGATGACAGCAGTACGAAAAAAGATTTAAAAAAAATGATCGGTTCAAGGCCTGTGGCTGTTATGGCGCCGGGGAGAAGCCTGATAGATGAAAGTGAAACGATCCGGGCATTTTTAAAGGACAGTCACTATTTTGTTATTTCCGTCAATTATGTTCCTGAGGACCAGTGCCAGGACCTTCTCTTCATCAGCAATCAAAAACGATTTTATAACTTATCCAGGGATTATGATCTGGAGTCGGATCAGATGCATGTTCTGCTCACTTCCAATATTAAGACACAAAAAGAGATCACAATGCATGCAAACTATTCAGATCTGATTGTTGATGACCCGATGATTTCAGATAACGCCTGCCTTATGCTGTTTCACCTCTTAGCCGATATGGGGATTACAGAAGTTCATGTGATAGGCTTTGACGGCTACCACACCAATGTAGAGAAGAACTATTATTCTGCCAGGTATATTAACAGCTCCGGCAGAGAGAAGCTGATTCAGATCAACCAGCGTATGATCAGACAGATAAAAAAGATTGAAAAAAGTCTGAAGCTTCAGTATGTGACTTCATCTCAATATGATACAGCCAGGAGGTGATCTGTGTGGTTTTATTCCGTTGTGACTCAGTGTATCAGCTGGTCAACGCTGTTCAGATTAAGATTTCACTGCTGAGAGAAGAAGCGGCAGATTTAATATTAAGTGACCACACTGATTTTTCAGATATTGCAGAGCGTCTGGCTGCACAAAAGATATTCCGCCGCGTGTACAGGCTGGCTTCCAGAGAAGATGCCAGGGCTTATTGGGAACTTTCTGAGGATCAGAGGAGAAAGATCAGCCTGGAACCGGAAACGTTTGCGGATATTTCATATCTTGAGGAGGATTATACCGACTTTTATTTAAGTTTTGACACGGCTTATGCAAAACTTATGTATTATGCGATGATCCGGAGAGGAATGGATGTGGCGGTTCATTTATTTGAAGATGGAATGGCCACTTATATATGTGATGTAGAAAAAAGATGTGAAGAGGACGGAATGGACCATAGGTCTTATGGGCAGGCTTCATTTTTAAACAGTATATCGGAGCTTCTGCTGTATGAACCGGATCTGTTTACCGGACCGCGCCTCCCTTTTTTCATTTGTCCCATTCCTAAAATTGATGCCGGATCAGAACAAATATGCCGGCTTTTTTCTTCCGTCTTTGGCACAGCAGTACTGCCTGAGCAAAAGTATATCTTTCTGGAAGAGGCCTTTGTGGATGACAATATACCATGCAATGACCTGGAACTTTGTCTGTGTCTTGAGGAAATCGTCGGCAAAGAAAATTTAATCGTAAAGCTTCACCCAAGAAACCGCACAGACCGTTTCACACCATATGGATTTCAGGTTATGAAACAATCCAATGTTCCATGGGAAATGGTGCTTTTGACCGGAGATATCAGCAAAAAGATACTGTTCACCGTATCGTCCAATGCATCCATCACCTCCAAACTCATTTTTCAGAAAAAAATGAATGCGGTTCTGCTGTACCGGATGTTTATGGGAAAAACATGGCTTATGGCAAACAGGAACTTTGAAGCTTCCCATAAGAAAGCAGTAGCAAAGTTCAATGAGAAAAGAAAATGTGTCTACACTCCCCATTCAATGGATGAGGTAAAGGAGACATTGAAATATATAGGAGGGTTGGAGCGAATTGAACGAACAGAAGCAGTATTGTAAACCGGATATCTCTGTAGTAATTCCTGTTTACAATGCAGAACAGTATTTGAGGCAGACCATGGATTATCTGGTTCATCAGACTCTCCGCTCTATGGAATTTATATTTATTGATGACGGATCGGCGGACGGTTCTATGAAAATTTTGAAAGAATACCAGCGGCAGGACCCGGAACGCATCTTTATCTATGAAACAAAAAATGCGGGTCCGGGCGAAGCAAGGAATATGGGGATCCGGCATGCCAGGGCTGATTACATAGGATTTGCGGATGCCGATGACTATATGGAATATAATATGTTTGAACTGATGTATGAGGAGACAAAAAATGGACCGTGCGACTTAGTCTGCATTCCTTATTATTTAGTCAGAAATTTTCAAAAAAAGATCATGGGAAGGCTTTCCCGGCCGGTCACAAATGAAAGCGTGATCTTTCAGGGGGAAGTCTCCTTCTGGACGAAGCTGATCCACAGAAAACTGCTGGAAAAAGCGGGTAAAATACCTGATATGTGGTTTGAAGACACCGCCTACATGCTGGTTATTTTTTCTTATGCCGAACACATTGTATATTTAGACAAACCTTTGTATTATTACATGAAGCGGGAGGGTTCTATTACAAACAGTGCTGACAATCAAAAGACTCTGGATACGATCCGGGCAGAAAATTATGCGCTGTCACACTGTGCTGCTGATTACCGGGATGCGGTGGCTGCAAGAATCACGGACAGAATTTTATTTAACCTGAGGACCAGGTGGATGTATTCTGCACCTTTTATCAGGCACCTGAAAGCTCATAAAAATGACATTATAGGGAATCCTGTTTTAGAGCGGTATCCAAAAAGATATGAAGAGGCACTTTCTTATCTGCAGCTGCCGGATCAGGAAATACCTCTGAAGGTTTATATATGTGAGTTTGGTCTGCCTCTGGCTGAACCAGAAAAAAGAAAATACGAATCCGGAATCTTTTCAGAGACATATGAATGCAGGATTCTAAATGAATCAAACTGCAATATCCATGAACATCCTCTGGTAAAACAGGCATATGACAGAAAAGATTATCAGTTTGTGGCTCACTATTTTGCGGTAAAGACACTGTATGAACAGGGAGGGATTTATTTAGACCAGAACTTAGAAATTGAACATCCTTTTGACTGTTTCCGGCCGTTTGCATCCTTTTTCGGTTTCCTGGACCAGGATCATTTTACAGACCGTGTATTTGGCTGTATTCCTTTGGACCAGACAATGGGAGAAATTCTGAAAACTTATGAATATCCGGAATTTTACGAACATCCGTTTCTTCCGTTAAAGGACAGAATCAGGAATATTCTGACTGCTTTTGCCGGCGTGGAGCTTTCAAACAGAACAAAAAAATGTGAATATCCCTGTGCTGTGTTCGATTCCTCAGTTTTTGTCGTAAAAAGCAGCAGTAAATTCCATATCTGTTCCCATGATTTTAAAAGTCAGCAGAATGAAGAAGGATATACAGTGCTTCCGAAAACAACCGTCCAGACATTATCCAGCGGTTTGCCGGCTGATCTGTCCGGGCTGTACCGTGAATTTGACCGTGTGAGAGCGCTGAAAGATAAACTGCTCCTTCAGAGAAAAGAATTAAGAGAGGAGAAGCATAAGCTGGAAGAAAGGATATCCCTGTACGAAGATTCAACTTCGTGGAAGGCCACAAAACCTCTGCGCAGGGCAGGAAGTCTGTTCAAAAAGCTTTTGCCATAAGGGAAACGGTGTTGCCAGACACCCCAGGCTGTTATATACTTGTCTAGGTAAAAAACAGCAAAGTGGGGGAATATGAAAAATAAAAAGTTATGGCGGTCAGTTTACTGGCTTCTGACCGCATTGATGATGACAGGAATTTTTCTCTTTTCTGCAAAGACAGCCAGTACCTCAGAACAGATGAGTATGGGTGTGACAAGGTTTTTAACAAAGTATATCGGGATGAATCATGTGCTTTCTGTTATGGATCATTATGTCAGAAAGACAGCACACTTTATGGAATATGCGCTGTTGGCAGTACTCGTATATAATGCCCTGAAGATTGATATTACAAAGAAACTATATCTTTTTTCAGCAGCACAGTTCATTTGTTCCTTTTACGCAGCAACCGATGAACTGCACCAATACTTTGTTCCGGGAAGGAGCTGCCAGTTAAAAGATGTTTTGATCGACAGCTGCGGTGCGCTGACAGGTATTTGTCTCTGTTTTCTTTTCAGCGCCCTGACCAGAAAAATCAGAAGGAAGCCGGAAAAGAAATGGCACTGAACGCTGTGGTTCAGTGCCATTTCAACTTCATAACTTAACTGCTACCGTCCGGTCACAAGATTGATCAAATCTGATCCTGTCTGCTTGGAATCCTTCGGGAAATATAAAGTTACAGTTTCTTCTCCGCTTTTAATATTTTGTTTGGTCAGAGTAAAGGTTTTTGATTTCATGTTAGAAGACGGTTTCATCGTTTTAAAGCCTTTTGCTACGTTTTGTACCAAAAGCTTCTGTGCATCTTCTTTTGTCTCAATATGCTGGGGCTTCAGCGCATCCACAGTTTTTTTCTTGGCATCTTTAAACACAGACAGATAATCAATATACTGTGCCTTTACAGTGACAGATGCTTCCTTATCTTCCTGCTTGTCTACGCTCACCTCATATTTGAGATCGGCTAAAGCCTGAGATAAAGCCTGGTAAATATTCTCGGCATCTTTTGTGGATAATTTGATGCCGGCAGATTTGAAATTATCTTTTAAGGAAGAAATCGTGGATTGCTTATACACATCCAGTGTGTCGTTTACCTCAGCGGAGTCAATTCCTAAATCTGTCATTCCATCAGCTTTATGGCGGACGATCAGCTGGTAATAGGCGTCCATGGATTTATCTGCACTCGGTGCTTCTTTTTTTCCACATCCGGCGAGCAAGGCTACAGCAAAAACAGTAACCATAACCAGGGCCGTCAATTTTGAACTTTTTTTCATCATTCATTTCCCCAATCCTAGATTATTATGATAAATACCTGTTCTATTATAATGGTTTGGACGAAGAGTGTCAATGAATGACGAATAGAATCGAAAGTTTGTTTTTCCGACGGTTGTGTGTTAGAATACTTTAGAAAATCCTTGATGTAATGGGAGGAGAATGGAAAACATGAGTAATCAAAACTACGACGCAAACAGTATTTCTGTGCTGGAAGGGCTGGAGGCCGTCCGCAAACGGCCGGGAATGTATATAGGAAGCGTCTCAACAAAAGGATTGAATCATCTGATATATGAAATCGTTGACAACTCGGTGGATGAATTTCTCGCCGGGCATTGTGATCAGATTACTGTTACGTTAAAGGATGACGGGACAGCAGTGATCGAAGACAACGGGCGGGGAATCCCTGTGGGCATCAATGAGCACACAGGGATCTCAGCTGTTGAAATGGTATTTACCATGCTGCACGCAGGAGGTAAATTCGGAGACGGAGGATACAAGATTTCCGGAGGGCTCCATGGAGTCGGCGCATCTGTAGTGAATGCCTTGTCTACCTGGCTGAGTGTTACGGTCAAACAGAACGGAAAGATCTATCAGGAAGAGTTTGAACGGGGAAAGGTGACACAGCCCCTCAAAGTTATCGGAAGCTGTAAAAAGTCAGAAACAGGTACAAAAGTGCAGTTTCAGCCGGACCCTGAAATATTCGACAAAACTTATTTTAAAGCTGCTATGATCAGGAACCGGCTGCATGAGACAACATATTTAAATTCAGAACTGAAAATTACTTATATCAATGAGCGTGCCGGAGAAGAGACAACGGTTGAGTATCATGAGCCGGAAGGAATCTGCGCTTATGTAAAGAAGCTTAATGAGGGAAAGCACGTGCTGCATGATCCTGTCTACTTTAAGAGAGAAATCAACGGCATTGAAGCAGAGATTGCTTTTCAGTATACGGAAGACTTCGGGGAAAATATCCTTGGTTTCTGCAACAACATTTATACTACTGAGGGCGGAACTCATATTACAGGCTTTAAATCCAAATTCACCGCAGTGATGAACCAGTATGCAAGAGAATTGGGAATACTGAAAGAAAAAGATGCCAATTTTACCGGCGCAGATGTGAGAAACGGGATGACGGCCATTATATCCGTAAAACATCCGGAACCCAGGTTTGAAGGTCAGACAAAGACCAAACTGGACAATCCCGACGCCGGCAAAGTGGTCAGCGAAATTACCGGCGATGAGACGGTATTATTTTTTGACAAAAACCTGGAAACACTGAAAAAGGTTCTTGCCTGTGCAGAGAAGTCTGCAAAGATCCGGAAAGCGGAAGAGAAGGCAAAAACCAATCTGCTTGTAAGGCAGAAACTTTCCATAGACAGCAATGGCAAGCTTTCCAACTGTGAGAGCCGGAAACCGGAGGAGTGCGAGATCTTCATCGTGGAAGGGGATTCTGCGGGAGGATCGGCAAAAACTGCGAGAAACCGCCGTACCCAGGCGATTCTGCCTATCAGGGGAAAGATCTTAAACGTGGAAAAGGCGACTATGGACAAGGTTCTCGCCAATGCAGAGATCAAGACGATGATCAATACATTCGGCTGCGGATTCTCAGAAGGTTACGGCAATGATTTTGATATTGATAAACTGCGCTATAAAAAGATTGTGATTATGACTGATGCGGATGTGGACGGAGCTCACATTGCCACACTGCTTCTAACCTTTTTCTACCGGTTTATGCCGGAACTGATTACTCACGGACATGTCTATCTGGCAACTCCTCCCCTTTACAAGGCAATCCCTAAAAAGGGAAAGGAAACCTATCTGTTTGATGACGCGGCACTGGAACGTTATAAAGCTTCTCATAAAGGAGCCTTTACTCTTCAGCGCTATAAAGGTCTCGGAGAAATGGATGCCAGCCAGCTCTGGGAGACGACGCTGGACCCGGAAACAAGAACACTAAAGCAGATTGAGATCGAAGATGCCAGAATGGCCTCCGACGTGACTTCCATGCTCATGGGCAGTGAGGTGCCGCCGAGGAGAAAATTTATTTATGATAATGCAAGCGATGCGATGTTGGATATATAGAAAGGAAGAAAGATGGCGGAACATATAATAAGGGCAGAGTTTTCTGAAGTCATGCAGAAGTCGTATATTGATTATGCCATGAGCGTAATCTGTGCGAGGGCTCTCCCTGATATCAGAGACGGGTTAAAGCCCGTTCAGCGCCGTGTCCTGTATGCCATGGATGAGCTGAATTTAAGGTACGACAGGCCTCACAGAAAGTCTGCCAGAATTGTGGGGGATACCATGGGTAAATTCCATCCCCATGGAGACAGCTCTATTTATGAATCACTGGTAGTGATGGAACAGGATTTCAAAAAGGGAATGCCTTTGGTAGACGGACACGGAAACTTTGGCTCCATTGAAGGGGATGGAGCCGCAGCCATGCGTTACACAGAGGCAAGACTGAAAAAATTTACCCAGGAAGTCTACCTGGCAGACCTGGATAAAAATGTAGTTGATTTTGTAGCCAATTTTGATGAGACGGAAAAAGAGCCGGAAGTGCTGCCGGTAAGAGTCCCCAATCTTTTAATTAACGGGGCGGAGGGAATTGCTGTTGGCATGACTACCAGCATTCCGCCGCATAATCTGGGAGAAGTGGCGGATGCCATGACTGCATATCTTGATGATGAATCGGTGACGACAGATCAGCTGCTGACTTATATCAAAGGACCGGATTTTCCTACCGGAGGTCTGGTCGTAAATAAAAAAGATCTGAAAAATATTTATTCTGAAGGCTGCGGAAAGCTGAAGCTGCGCGGAAAAGTTGTCTTTGAGCCTGGAAAGAGACGCGGGGAGAAAGATAAGCTGGTCATCACGGAAATTCCCTATACGATGATCGGAGCAAACATCGGCAAATTCCTTTCGGATATTGTGAGTCTTATTGAATCAAAGAAAACGACAGATATTGCAGATATCTCCAATGAATCTTCTAAAGAGGGGATCCGTATTGTTCTGGAATTGAAAAAGGGAACAGATGTGGAACGTCTGAAAAACCTTCTTTATAAGAAGACAAAACTGGAAGATACGTTTGGCGTGAACATGCTTGCCATTGTGGACGGCCGGCCGGAGACACTGAGCCTCAGAGATATCATTGCACATCATACAAACTTCCATTACAGTCTTGTGAAGCGCAAATATAAGACACTGCTGGCGAAGCTTTATGACCAGCGGGAGATCAGGGAAGGATTGATCAAAGCCTGTGATATGATCGATTTGATCATAGAAATTTTAAGGGGAAGCAAAAACCTGAAAGAGGCAAAAGCCTGTCTGACAAAAGGAGAGGTGGGGAATATCCGCTTTAAGACCTCAGAATCTATGATCGAAGCCTGCAAGCTGTCTTTCACAGAAAAACAGGCAGAAGCTATCCTGGATTTAAGGCTTGGGAAACTGATCGGACTGGAGATTTTGGCACTCCGGGAGGAATACGATGAGATTGTGTCAAAAATAGCCCAATACGAGGATATTTTAAATAATCCAGATTCTATGCGCAGCGTGATGAAAAAAGATTTAGCCGGCATTAAGAAGGAATATCAGAGGAAAAGACGGACGGTTATCGAAGACGGGGCAGAGGCTGTCTATGAGGAAGAGCCGGTGAAAGAAGAGCAGGTTTACTTTGTTATGGACCGTTTTGGTTATGCTAAGACATTGGACAAGGCCACTTATCAGAGAAATCAGGAAAATGTGCCGAAGGATTACAAGTATATTGTTCCGTGCATGAATACGGACAAGATCTGTCTGTTTACGGACACCGGCGTCATGCATCAGATTAAGGTGCTTGATATACCCGCAGGAAAATACAAGGATAAGGGCACGCCGATTGATAACCTGGGTAATTACGACAGTGCGGATGAAGCCATTATAGCTGTATTGGCTGCGGAAGATATGGTTCATTCCAGTCTTTTGTTTGCCACTGAACAGGGGATGTTAAAGGTCGTTTCCGGAAGTGAATTTCAAGTGACAAAGAGAACAGTATCTGCCACAAAATTGTCAGACGGGGATGCCCTGCTGGCAGTGAAGCGGCTGAAAACCGAAGGTGGTTCTGCAGTGCAGGATATGGTAATATTAGAGACAAAAGAAGGGATTTTCCTGAGATTTGCTCTGGAGGAAGTGCCGCAAAAGAAAAAGGGTGCTGTGGGAGTGAGAGGAATAAAGCTTTCTAAGGACGATATGCTGCTTCATATTTATTTAATGGAGGCTGACGGTACTGCATCTATTGATTACAAAGGGAAACGGCTGGATTTTAATAAATTAAAACTTGCCGGACGGGATACAAAAGGCTCAAAAATCCGGCGGTGAGAACAAAAAGGAGAGATACGATGACAATTGATCTTGTTATTCCAACCTATAAGCCAGGGAAAAAGCTGGAGGAATCCCTCCGGCGCCTGTCCAGGCAGACGGTCAAATTTGATACGATTTATCTGATTAACACAGAGGAAGAATATTTCCCTGAGCATCTGACAGATGCATATCCCAATGTAGTTGTGAAGCATATTAAAAAGGAAGATTTTGACCATGGCGGAACAAGGAATTTTGGTGCCTCACTGTCGGATGCGGATATTATTGCATTTATGACAGATGATGCTGTGCCGAGAGATAAATTTTTGACAGAACATCTGCTGAAAGCATTTGAGGATCCGGAAGTGGGCGCTGCATACGGACGGCAGCTGGCAGATCCGAAGGACAATTATCTGGAGTATTATACAAGGACGTTCAATTATCCTCCCAACAGTTCAAAAAAGACAAAAGATGATCTGCCAAGACTGGGGATTAAGACATTTTTTTGTTCCAATGTCTGCAGCGCATACAGGAAAAAGGATTATGACGCAATGGGGGGCTTTATAAAGAAAACAATCTTTAATGAAGATATGATTATGGCATCCAAATTAATTGAGGCGGGCAGAGCCATTGCGTATGAGGCTGATGCTGCTGTATGGCACTGGCATAATTACCGCTGTTTTGATCAGCTGCACAGAAATTTTGACCTGGCGGTTTCCCAGGTTTCTTACGGCGGCCTGTTCCTGGAGGTTTCATCAGAGTCAGAAGGAATGAAAATGGTTCTACACACGTTAAAGCATTTATTATTTACGGGAAGATTCCTGAAGATTCCAAAATTTATGGCAGATACTGTCTGTAAATTCATAGGATATAAGCTGGGCAGAAATTATAAAAAGCTTCCGAAAAATCTGATTCTCAGGCTTACTATGAACCGTTCTTATTGGGATTCATACGAAAAGATTTAGAATTTCTTAATATTTCTAGCATTTTTTTCTGTTACAATAGATAAAATTACAGACATACGTTTGGAGGATAAGGAAATGGGAAAGAAATTTAAAATTGTTACGGCTGTTTTCCTTGTAATTGCTCTGTCTATCGGAGGAGTTTTAGGATACTATGATGCAAAATTAGAAGCTTCTGTGACACCGAAAGGAAACTTGAGCAAGGTTGACGTGGGAGACGACGTTAAATTTGATAAAGATGTAGTCAATATTCTGCTGGTAGGCTCTGACCGGAGATCAGACGAGACAGAAGCAGGGCGGTCTGACTCCTCAATGATTGCTACGATTAATATGAAAACAAAAGAGCTGAAACTGACGTCTTTAATGCGGGATATGTATGTAGATATCCCGGGCCATGGAAGAGATAAACTGAATTCGGCATACTCTTACGGCGGTGTGGATCTGCTTTACAAGACCATTGCACAAAATTTTGATATAAAGATTGATAAGTATTGTGTAGTAGATTTTTCTACATTTGAAAAGGTGATCAATGAGGTCGGCGGCATTGAAATTAATCTCGAGGAGAAAGAAGCAAATTATCTCAATACAACAAACTATATTTCCAAAAAGAAGTACCGCACGGTCAAGGCAGGAAAACAGATTTTAAACGGAAACCAGGCTCTCGGATATTCCAGAGTAAGGTATGTGTCCAACAGCAGATACGGTGACGGGGAGTTCGGAAGGACCGGCCGCCAGAGAGCTGTTTTGGAAGCCACGTACAAGAAAATTATTAAGCAGAATCCAATGAAAATTCTGGACATCGGATTCAGTGCATTGGATGATGTTTCTACCGATATGAATGCCAGCTATATTAAAGGGCTGGTTATGTCCGTAGTTGAGTTCGGAGTTCCGAAGGTCCAGCAGATGAGGATACCAATTGAGGGTACCTACATGCAGGGAAGAGCCCAGAACCGGATGTTTGTTTTCTTCATCAACTTTGATGCCAATAAGGCAGCTATGGAACACTTTATTTTCAGCAAAGGAAAAGACGAGGATTTTGCTGCAAAATACGGCGGATATCAAAATGTTGAAACTTATGGTTATTCAGCAATACCGGATTCAGAGGATGCGGTGGACAGTTCTCCTGGAAGTTATAAAAGATAACTTTTGGCTGTTACATAAAGTCGATTTAGCAAAGATATTGTAAAAACTTCAGGTTTAATTAAGAAACGACCTATTGTTTTTTGATATAATATGCTATAATTGTAGACTAATATATACCAAATCAGGAGGATTAGCATGACGCTGAAGACATATAAGATCATTTTGAGCATATTTTTAGTAATATCGGTTGCAGCAGGAGGCGTTCTTGGATATTACGATGCCAGGCTGGAAGCCGCTATTAATAAGACCGGGGATCTGGGAAATGTAGACGTAGGAAACGTCAAGTTTGACAAAGATGTTGTGAACATTTTGCTGGTAGGCTCTGACAGGCGCTCTGACGAGGAGGCTGCCGGGCGGTCTGATTCCTCTATGATCGCAACGATAAATTTTAAGACGAAAGAACTGAAACTGACCTCTATTATGAGGGATATTTATGTGGAGATACCGGGCCATGGAAAAGATAAGCTGAATTCAGCCTATGCCTACGGAGGTGTAGAGCTTCTTTATAAAACCATTGCCAAAAACTTTGGGATCAAGATTGATAAATACTGTGTCGTTGACTTTGACACCTTTGAAAAGGTAATCAACGAAGTGGGAGGTATTGAGATTGATCTGGAGGAAAAAGAAGCTAAATATTTGAATACCACGAATTATATTTCAAAGAAAAAATACCGTACAGTAAAAGCAGGCAAACAGACTTTAAACGGAAATCAGGCACTTGGATATTCCAGAATCCGTTATGTAGTATCTAAAAAGTACGGGGATGGAGATTTCGGCCGTACCGGCCGCCAGAGAGCTGTTCTTGAAGCTACCTTCAACAAGGTGAAAAACCAGAGCCTTACAAAGATTCTGGATATTGCACTGAAAGTGCTGGGTGATGTATCCACAGATATGGATGCAGATTATATGAAGAGCCTTGCAGCATCTGTAATAAAAATGGGTACCACAGATATTGACCAAATGAGGATACCGATTGAAGGTTCCTATAAGATGGGCAGAGCACAGCACAATATGTTTGTCTTCTTTATAAACTTTAATGCCAACAAAGCGGCTATGAATTATTTTATTTTTGGTGACGGCAAGGTCGGAGACGGATCGGATGAGGCCTTTGCCAAGGAATACGGAGGAACCGGAGGGGTGGAGACCTTTGGATATTCAGGGGTGTCTGACACTTCCTCTACCTCCAGCACTTCATCGGGAAGTTCCGGGAATACCGGATCCAATAATTACGGAGGTTCTACAAGAAGCAACTATTCCACGTCTTCCACAAGCAGTACCAGGAGACCGGCAGCCACATCGACCTCTAAGCCGTCCACAACAGCTACGCAGGCTACAACGGCTCAGTCTACTCAGGCAACACATGCCACAACGGCTGCGAAACCTGACAATACAGGACAGGAAGCCGGAGATGAATAGATTTTAAGTGATTTCTTGACACTGAATATTAGAATTGATAGAATTGTTAGGAGGATGAAGTCGTCTATGAAACAAATAGTATTATCAATTGTAGCTGAAAATAATCCTGGAGTGCTCAGCCGCATATCCGGACTGTTCAGCCGCAGAGGTTATAATATTGACAGTATTACGGCCTGTAAGACACAGGATGAAAAGTATTCAAGAATGACAATCGCAGTGAGCGGGGATGATACCATTCTGGCTCAGATCAAGAATCAGCTGATTAAACTTGAAGATGTCATAAGACTTGTAGAACTTGAAGATCCCACATCTGTCTGCAGGGAATTGATTTTGGTGAAGATACGTACAGGTAAGGCTCAAAAGCAGGAGATCATCACAATTGCCGATATTTTCAGAGCGAAAGTTGTGGATGTGGCAAAAGATTCACTGATGATTGAACTTACCGGAAATGTCAATAAGATTGAAGCTTTCATAAGCTTGCTGGAGGATTTTGATATTCTGGAACTTGTGAGAACAGGGCTTACCGGTCTGTCCCGCGGGGAAACCGTGCCGAGACTTGTCAAGTAGGCACACATTTAATTTAAAAGGTATGGGAATACCCCTTACTTATAAAGCCTAGAAAATGGAGGAATGTAAAATGGCAAAGATTTATTATCAAGAAGACTGTAACTTATCACTTTTAGACGGAAAGACCATCGCAGTGATCGGTTACGGAAGTCAGGGACATGCACACGCCCTTAATGCAAAAGAATCCGGATGCAACGTTATCATCGGATTATATGAAGGAAGCAAATCCTGGAAGAGAGCAGAAGAGCAGGGATTTGAAGTATATACAGCTGCTGAAGCTGCAAAAAAAGCAGACATCATCATGATCCTGATCAATGATGAAAAGCAGGCTACAATGTACAAAAATGATATTGAGCCTAACTTAGAAGCAGGAAATATGTTAATGTTCGCTCATGGTTTCAATATCCATTTCGGATGCATCGTGCCTCCGAAAGATGTAGATGTAACAATGATCGCTCCGAAAGGACCTGGACATACAGTAAGAAGCGAATATGAAGAAGGAAAAGGTGTTCCTTGTTTAGTAGCTGTAGAGCAGGATGCTACCGGCAAAGCATTAGACACAGCATTAGCATATGCATTAGCCATCGGAGGAGCAAGAGCCGGAGTTCTTGAGACAACCTTCAGAACAGAAACTGAGACAGACCTTTTCGGTGAGCAGGCAGTTCTCTGCGGCGGTGTTTGTGCATTAATGCAGGCTGGTTTTGAGACTTTAGTAGAAGCCGGATATGATCCGAGAAACGCATACTTTGAGTGTATCCATGAAATGAAGCTCATCGTTGACTTGATCTACCAGTCAGGATTCTCAGGAATGAGATATTCTATCTCTAACACTGCAGAATACGGTGACTATATTACAGGACCGAAAATTATCACAGAAGATACAAAGAAAGCTATGAAGAAGATCCTTTCTGATATTCAGGACGGAACTTTTGCAAAAGACTTCTTAGTAGATATGTCTGATGCAGGAAGCCAGGTTCACTTTAAGGCTATGAGAAAGTTAGCTTCCGAACATCCTGCAGAAGTAGTAGGAGAAGAAATCAGAAGCTTATACAGCTGGTCTGACGAAGACAAACTGATCAACAACTAATTTTATACATAACAGCAAAAAGATCCGCAGGATAATCCGGCGGATCTTTTTATAGCATAGGAAATTCCTTCAAAATCCCCTATGGCTCTCAAAGAGTGGGGGATTTTGAAGATAAGTAACTCGTCCACTTTGTTCCTTTGCGTCAGCGAAATCCGGAGACGATTGACAACATATATGGGAATCGCTATAATTACTTTGTAATAAGTTTTCAGAAAGGGTGAGTACAATGTTATTTGGAAAATTTTGCATTGAATACAGCTCCGCACAATTTGATACTTCAAAACATTGTACGGAGACTAAAAGACACGGGAACATTTATATTTAGGCTTGCTCCAACATAACCTTATTATGTGGGGCTTTGTTTGCATATATATATCATTATGATGTTCGGGCAGTAGGCAATGTTTTGTCTGCTGCCTTTTGTTTCGTCATGCAGAGGGCACACTATATCGTGGCTACCCTCTGCTTTTTTTATTCAGAAAGGATTTTAAGATAATGAAAGAAGAACAGAATTTAACAACAGGAAGCGTACCGAAGAAGTTAATTATATTTGCGCTTCCGCTATTGCTTGCTAATCTCTTGCAATCTTTTTATAGTATTGTAGATATGCTTGTTGTCGGAAATATCGTTGGAGAAACAGGTCTTGCCGCAATCAGTAATGCGTCTATGATAAGTTTTATCATCAATTCAATTTGTATCGGAGTGACAATAGGCGGTACTGTTTTAATCGCCCAATATAAGGGGGCAAATGATGAACAAGGACAAGTCGAAACAGTTGGAACATTATTCGGAATATCCCTTATTGCTTCATTTGTCGTAACGATAATAGGATTGCTTGTATATGAGCTGCTTTTTCAAATTTTGAGTGTTCCTGCGGCTTCTATGCAGGACGCTTGCGAATATATGAAAATCATCTGCTGCGGCACTATATTTGTGTTTGGTTACAATGCAGTTTGCTCCATTATGAAAGGCTTTGGAGATTCAAAAAGTCCTCTGTATTTTATAGCGGTTGCGACGGCTGTAAATATCATATTGGACTTGATTTTAGTTGGTCCGTTTGACATGGGAACAGCAGGAGCCGCCTATGCAACTATTTTTTCGCAGGGTGTTTCTCTTTTTGTATCAATCATTCACTTGAAAAGGAAAAAGTTTGTCTTTGATTTTAAAATAAAAAACTTTGCCATAAAATCAGATAAACTGGTAACTGTCTTAAAAGTTGGATTGCCTACTGCTATTCAAATGGTAATCGTTAATATATCTTATCTTCTAATTACAGGAATGTTTAATCAATTTGGCGTATCGGTTGCCGCAGCGTCCGGCGTAGGGCTTAAAGTCAATACATTCGCAGGTATGCCCTGTTGGGCAATCGGACAGGCTGTTACTGCTATGGTCGGGCAGAACGTAGGGGCAAACGATATAGAGCGTGTGAGAAAGACAGCAAAAATCGGGTTGCTTTTGAATCTATTGGTTACATTGATTGCCATTATCATTGTGCAATTATTTGCAGGGCAAATTATTATGTTATTTGAGCCGGAAAGCCCGGAAGTTATAAAAGACGGCGTTCTGTATCTAAGAATATGTTGCGGTATCAACAGTTTGATTTATGCAGTCATGTACACATTTGATTCTTTCGCTATCGGGATAGGCTCCGCAAACATCGCTATGATAAACGCGCTTTTGGACGCAGTGTTTGTCCGATTGTCCGTAAGTTGGATTTTAGCATTTGTTATTCATATTGGATTTACAGGTATCTATATCGGTCAAGCAGTTTCTCCTATATTACCCGCGATTGTCGGATTGATATATTTCAAAACTAAATCATGGGAGAAGAAAAAGCTGATACATCATGCGGAAGGGAGAGTGGAGCAGCCATGAAGCAATCAGAATGACTATTATGCCCTATATGCAATAATAAAACCTGTATTAGGGTACGGGAAGATACCGAACTAAAGAGCAGCTGAAAAATTCATAAATGTTCGGCATGTAAAATATCCGTTTTCTGTTGCTAAATAGCGGTATCTGCATTATAATAATCTGGATAAGGTACCAAGAAAGTTCCCCGAAGATTTCCAAGAAAAACAAAGAGGAGGAAACCATATGAAGCGCAATGCAGCCTGGAAAATTGCAGGTATATTAATCACTGTTCTGATACTTATGACTTTGGCAGGCTGCAGCCGGAAGCAGCCAAAAGAAAAAACTGTAATCAAAATACTTTATGCCAATAACTTTAAACAGGTAGAAGCGTTGGTAGAGTCCACCTATGATGACATTGACCTTCAGGTGGAATTATCACTTTATTCCAGCGAGCAGCTTCGGCGTTTAGAGAGAGGGGGAGGACCGGATCTGGTTATAGCACCCCAGCCTGATTCAAATCTGGTGCGGAAATATTTGATGGACATCAGCGACACAAAGGCAAGCTCAGCATATGACGGTACCATTATGAGCGCTTCAAAACTGGATGGAAAGACCTATTTGATTCCGCTGCCTGGTGTCTATGGCGGATATGTAGTTAATGAAACACTGTTTAAACAGGCTGGCCTTTCTATGCCTGCAAATAATAAAGAATTGGTAGCTGCGCTTTCCACGTTGAAGAAAAAAGGGCTTGGTGTCGGAGAAGACAACATTAATTTTTCCATCATGAACGACTATAATACATCAATTGGCATGTTTTTAGTTGGAGATATGGTACCAGATTTTCTGGGGACAGTCGAAGGAGTCAAATGGCTGGCGGATTTCAAAAATAGGAAGGCGACCTTTTCCGGCGTTTGGGAACAGAGCTTTACACTGACAGATGCTCTTGTAGAGGCAGGGGTCATGGATCCTCAGGAAATTGCCCTCCAGCGTAATTCGGTCCTTTGCCAGCAGCGTCTGAGCAATGGTACTCTTGCTGCAGCTTTTGGTGATTCTGCATTGTATTATGAATGTATTGCCAAAAATCAGGAGGCAGTTAAGGAGGGAACGTCCAAAGCATATACTTACCGCATGCTTCCGTTTCTCAGTGACAAAGGAAATAAGCCGTGGTTTCTTTTTTCTCCTTCTGCGCTCATGGGGATAAATAAATCCATTAGTAAAGAAAAGAAGGATGCCTGTAAGCGCGTATTGGATTTGCTGTCTACGTCCAAAGGCCAGGATGCCTTAATTAAAGATTTGGGTGCGGGCATGTCCTGTCTTACAGATTACCAGCAGAAGGATGATTTGATTCCAAGAGGTGCAGAAAAATATGTGAAATCCGGATATGTTTATAATGTTCTGTTCCCAGGAAAAACAGTGGAATACCTGGGAGGCAATGTGAGAAACATTATGGCCGGAAAATGTACAGTAAAAGAGGCAATGCAGGCGATTGATCAATTTCATTACGGAGGATCGGACAAGTTATCCTATGATTTTACCGAAATTGGAAAGATGAAACATGACCTGCTTTTTGAGGATTTCAACGTCCGGAGAGGTGAAACTGAACTCGGCAATTTTATAGCAGACTGTGTTGCTGAGGCCTCAGACGCCCCTATTGCAGTCGTCAACGGAGGAGGAATTCGTGCTAGTTTTTACCAGGGGGTGGTCTATGGCGGAGATGTTGACGTGGTTTGTCCATTTGATAACCGAATCATTGTTTTGGAAATGGACGGGCAGACTCTGTGGGATATGCTTGAAAACGGTGTGTCGACCTGCACGGATGAGTTTCCCAGCGGGCGGTTTTTACAGGTTTCAAAGGGGATGAATTATACTTTTGACAGCAGCAAACCGGCTGGAAGCAGGATTGTGAGCGTGACAATGTCTGATGGATCGGCTCTGAAACTGGATGAGAGATACAAGGTAGCGGTTACTGACTATATGGCCGGTTCCAAAACCTATGCGGAAGGTAACGGGGATGGGTATACAATGCTTAACATTTACGATAAATCTACCCCAAAGGGTAACGTAAAGATGGTAAAAGAAACCGGGCTGTTTTACCGCGATGCCTTGGCTCAGTATTTTGAACAGCACAGAAATACTGCTGTAGATGCGAAACAGGAAGGAAGAATCCGTGATTTGGCACAAAACAAATAAACAGAGCTGCCAGACAGAAAGGATGAGGGAAGATTGAAATCAGAAATAAAGAAGAATGAAAAACACCGGATGCTGGTTTTTGTTCCCGGGCTGCTTATATTGGTCGCCGTTCTCTGTGTTCTGGCAGTGATGATTTATCAGAAAGTATCAGAACGCACAGTGACTAATATCAGCGGGGTTTACCTCAAGGAAATGACCACGCAGATCAGCAGCCATTTACGCACTAACCTGGACAGTCAGTTTTCTCAGATTCAAACGATCACTAATGCAATATCCAGGGATGACTTGAAGGATGAATCAAGCCTAAAACATTTCTTATCACAGGCGCAGAAGGACAATGACTTTAAACACATTGCATTCATCAGTGACAAGGGAATCGCTTATTCTCCTGAAGGTACTGTACCTGCAATGTCGAAGATCACCGATCTTGATAAACTGTTGAATAACTCTGAGGAACTGATTTCTGTCAATGAAACTATTTGGGAAAACGGCACGATTCTGCTGGGAACTGCTATGGAGCCCGTACAGTTTCAAGACAGCCGATTGGTCGCTGTAATTACCGGACTGAATACTTCCGATATTGGATCAAGACTTGGCCTGGATAGTGAGACAGAAACCAATTCTTATACAAACATTGTGACCCAAAACGGAGATTTTGTTTTCAAAAGCGCTTTTTCTGCCAGTGCATTGCAGGGCAATAATTTATTCACAATCTATGAGCAGCAGGCGAGTTTTGACGAGGGATATGATTTTCAGTCTTTCCGCTCCTCTGTTGCATCAGGAGAAAGCGGCCTGACGTTGCTGACCATCGGTTCAAATCATGTATACCTTTATTATGTACCTATTGCGGGAACAGATTGGTATATGGTGACCAGTATGGCATATGAAACGGTAAATGATCAAATTGTCTACTTAAGTCAGTTCATGGCGGCTGGGGGCGTAGGCATCTTTTGCATCGTGCTTATCACTGTGCTTGCCTTCTTTTTACTGCTAAGGCGCAGTGAAAATCGCAGTAACGAACTGCTTTTGATGGAAAAAGAACGGGCAGAGAAGGCAAACAGGGCAAAAAGTGACTTTCTTTCCCAAATGTCTCACGAAATCCGTACACCGCTCAACGGTATTATGGGAATGGTAGAGCTTGGGAAAAACCATATCGGGGAACCTGACCGGATGCGTAATTGCCTGGATAAGATTACTCTTTCATCGACACATCTCCTGTCTTTGATTAACGATATTCTGGATATGTCTAAAATCGAGAGCGGAAAAATAGAGCTGCATCCTGAGCGGTTTGACTTAGGCCAGCTTCTGCGGGCACTGACGACAGTATTCCATGTGCAGGCGGTCAGCAGGCAGATCGATTTCCAAATAGTACTCTATGGTGAGGTTGCAGAGTTTTTGATTGGCGATGCACTTCGCCTGAATCAGATTTTGACGAATCTGCTCTCCAATGCGGTAAAGTTTACACCTGCCAAAGGCCATGTAAAGCTGAAAGTGGCAACACTGCGCCGTGAAGAAAAGGAGATATGGATCCGCTTTGAGGTCCGGGACACCGGACGGGGAATCGCCCCTGAAAATATTGACCGTATTTTTGAAGCCTTCACGCAGGAAAACAGCGGAATCGTCCGGCAATACGGCGGTACCGGACTTGGACTGCCTATTACAAAGAATTTTGTAGAAATGATGGGCGGCACTATTTCTGCTACAAGTGAAGTGAATGCAGGCAGTATTTTTACGGTTGATCTGCCCTTTTCTTATACAGCGGCTGATATGGATGAAAATAGACAGCGCTGCGGAAACGGCCAGCGGGTTCTGATCGTAAACCAGACAGAAGAACTAAAAACACATCTTGCAGATGTACTGAAAAAAGAAAACTTCCAGGTAGATTCTATATCCGATGAAGCCAGTGCCCTGCAGATCATCCAAACAGCCGCACAAAACGGGACTTCCTATGAACTGTGTTTTATAAAGTGGGACGCTTCCCATGATATGCAGGCATTTACTGCAGAAATTCGAAACGAGGCGAAAAACGGTTCCCTAAAAATTATTCTGACGGGACAAGACCAGGACGAGTTGGATGATACAGCGGCTTCATGCGGAGCTGACGCCACTTTGTGCAGACCGATATTCCACTCGGACGTTGAAAGGCTGATGATGAAGTTTAAAGGAGAAGAGAGAGATCAGGAACAAAAGGAAGAGACCAATGTGCTGGATGGTGCACAAGTTCTGGTAGTAGAAGATAATGAGATTAACCTGGATATTGTTGTCGCTCTGCTGCAGGATGCAGGTGCTGTTGTTACCACTGCTATAAATGGCCAGGAAGCTGTTGCACGATTTTCTGAAGCCCCCAATGGATTTTATGATCTGGTCCTGATGGATATGCAGATGCCGGTAATGGACGGCTGCAGTGCAACGCAGTCCATCCGTGCTCTTTCTCGTTCAGATGCGAAAAATGCTATTATCATTGCTATGACGGCAAACTCCTTTCCTGAGGATGTTGAAAAGTGTCTGGAGAGCGGCATGAATGCTCATATTGCGAAGCCTTTTATGATGAAAGACATAATCAGCGCCTACACAGAAGTATTGCAGGAACAGGAAAAAACAGCCTCTGAAAGGTAAAGATAAATATGTTGATGTATGACAGGGTTTATCAATCTTTAAAGAACAAAATTGAATGCGGGCTGCTGCCGGAGGGAACAAGTCTTCCTTCCCGGGCAGATTTATGCCTGGAATTTGGGACTTCAGAAAAAACGATCCGGCGGGCTTTGTCCATGCTGGATAAAAAAGGTTTGATTGAAACATCCCAAAGAAAACGTCCCGTGGTAAGATCTAATCGCAATGACAGCCATAAAACTACCACATTTGCCCTTAAAAAAATAGACAAAGATATTACAAGTGATGTGCTGAAAACCGGAGTGCTGCTGTGCTATCCGGTAATCAAAAAAGGAATCTTGTGCTGTAAGAAAGAAGACCTTAAAATTCCGCGAAGAATTGTGGATCATATGGATGTCGAAAATGCATCAGAGTTTTGGAAATTGTCCAAACGGTTTTACCGGTTTTTTGCTGCCAGAAATGAGAATTCCCTGATACTGCAGGCTGTTGACAGTCTGGGCCTTGCTGAACTGAGACCGCTTCATGATGATATTCAAATCAGAACCAGATATTATGAACAAGTGCAGGAGTTTATGAGGGTTCTTGAAACAGGCGGTGCACCGGAAAGTGTTCATTTTGATGATATGTCCGGCATGTATGGGATGACAGACGGAGCCGTCCCTGCATTTCAGGCTGATCCCCACTCTACAGTGCTTCTCGGAAGAAAGCAGATGGAGAAGCTGCTGGAGGTTTCAGAGATAAGATATTCGGCTGTATATATGGATATTATCGGATTGATTTCAGCAGGCCGCTATCGGCGGGGAGATCAGCTTCCAACTCACAAAGAACTTCAGAAGATTTATAATGTAAGTGTTGATACTACTATTAAAGCGATACAGGTCCTCCGGGAATGGGGTGTTGTAAAGACAGTCCGGGGAAATGGTATTTTTGTGGAGATGGACCAACACGATATCCAAAAGATTCACGTAACGCCTCATTTGATTGCCTGTCATGTCCGGCGTTATCTAGACTCGCTGGAACTGCTGACTCTGACTGCAGAGGGTGCCGCCGCCTGCGCTGCTGCAAATATTGCGCGGCCAGAGATTGAGACGGTAAAAGGTAAAATCAGCCGCCTGTGGAATGAGGACTATCTGTATGAGCGGTCACCCGCGATTCTTTTGGATCTTATTACGGAACATATCGGAATAAAGACCATGGGTGTTATTTATAGTCTGCTGCAAAGAAATTTTCGGATTGGCAGAAGTATTCCGGGACTGCTGACCACAGAAAAAATACCGGTGAACTGTGAGATTCACGGGCAGTGTATAGAGGTGATTAACATCCTTTCTGATGGAAATCAGGAAAAGTTCTCTGAAAAAATTGCCCAAGTGTATGAGCGTATCTATTTTCTGGTGGAAGAGGAATGCAGGCGTCTTGGATATTATGAAGAGTCGAGGAAGGTCTATGACGGAACAGCATTATGGAAATAAGATCCGCAGAAAGGGATATATCATTGAAAGGGGTACCGCAGCATGTTTGACGATTTATTTTCCATTACATTTCCTGGGTTTTTGAGTGTCAGAGATGCCAATCAAAGAATTATACATCTCAACCAGAATTTTCGGGATTGGATCGCTGCATATACAGATGTTGAGCCGTTGGGAAAAACAAATATTGAATTGGCACGTCTAGTGCCGAAAGAGGTGGCAGACACTTTTCTGCAGTGCCATGACGGAAGTATAGCGCTTCAAAATATGGATGGTCCTTCACGATTTGGCAGTGGGCTGAAAAAGATCATTGATTTTAAATCACCGGATGGAAAGCCGGAACATACATCCTATTATGATGTGACAAAGTACAGTGTTGTAATTGATGAGAACTATTACATCTTTACCATTTCTTATGATATTACCGAACTATATCTTGAGAATCAATTAAATCAGTTTTATTCTACTGTTGATCCGCTGACAGGAGCATATAACCGCCGTTATTTGAGCAGGCATATGCAGTTTGTAAAAGGAAATCCGGTAGTTTTAATCGATCTTGACAACTTTAAAATGGTCAATGATTATGAGGGACACTATGTGGGTGACAGGATCCTGAAGGATTTTGCTGCCTTTTTAAAGGATAATTTACCAGGGCTTATGTGCATAATACGGCTGGGAGGAGATGAGTTTCTGCTGGTTTTTTCGGAGGGTACAGGGAAGGATCAGCTGACCGGCTTGATGAAGCACGTCCGCCGGCGGTATGAAGAGAATTACAGCCAATACAAATATCTGTCATTCAGCTTTGGATTAGCAACGGCAACAGATCATCTTGGAGAAACCATATCCCTGCTGGATGAGGCTATGTATGCAGATAAGGCGAGGAAGAGAAGAAGAAATACTTAGGGATGGTTTTGCTGTACCAATAGTAGAACTTCCAGTATATATATGTTATACTAAAATCCGAAAATCTATCAAGAAACTGAGGAAGAAGTTTATGAAGTTACAGCAAGTATTAAGCTATGTCCGCCGGGCTGTGGACGACTATCAAATGATACAGGAAGGAGATAAGATCGCAGTAGGCATCTCAGGAGGAAAAGACAGTCTGACCATGCTGTATGCCCTTGCGCATTTACGCATCTTTTATCCGAATAAGTTTGAGATTCACGGAATTACTGTAGATCTTGGCTTTGGAAACTTTGATATAACACAGGTGGAAGCACTGTGTGAAGAATTGAAAGTACCATATACTGTTGTAAAAACAGAAATTGCAGATGTGGTTTTTGAGCGAAGAAAAGAAACCAATCCATGTTCCCTCTGTGCGAAGATGAGGAAAGGTGCTCTGAATGAAAAGATAAAAGAATTAGGCTGCAATAAAGTGGCTTATGCCCATCACAAAGATGATCTGGTGGAGACCTTTTTGATGTCTATGCTGTTTGAAGGAAGGCTTCACTGTTTTTCACCGGTAACATATCTGGACCGGATGGATCTTAACGTGATCCGTCCGCTGATGTACATGGATGAAGCGGATGTCATCGGCTTTAAGAATAAAATGAATCTTCCGGTGGAGAAGAGTCCATGCCCTATGGACGGCTATACAAAAAGGCAGTATGCCAAAGAGACATTAAAAAGGCTGGATGAAGAGCACCCAGGCTCAAAGGATCACATGTTCCGTGCTATGCTTCACGGAAATTTGGAAGGATGGCCTGAAAGGCAGGAGCGGAAGAGATAAAAAGTGAACAGAGCACCGATCGGATTACTTTCTGATCGGTGCTCTGTTTGTAGAGTCCCTGACAATGAGTTTTGGCTGATATTCAATTCTTGTGATACGCTCGGCATTATCCGAAGATGAGCGCTCTTTTCCTATTTTTTTATACAGCATCTGGAATGCCTCGCTTCCTTTTTCCTGCATAAAATGCTCAATGGTAGTAAGAGAGACAGAGATCAGACGGGAAGGGAAGTTATTGTCGAATCCACAGACACTGAAATCCTTTGGTATCTCAAAGCCGGCTTTGAGAGCGGCGTCGGCAACTCCGTATGCGATGACATCATTAACGCCAATGAGAGCCGTGATCCTTGCGGCTTCGGGACTGTGCAGACACTGGTCGCACAGTTCAAATCCAATGCTGTGCTCCAGAAAGATGTTCTGGCGTTCATAAGTGGGGATGATCTTTTTTTCATAGACAGAAACAGTACATTCCGGGGACGCCTTTTTGAAAGTATCCTGAATGCCCTGGAGTCTTCTTGTCCGCATAGTATTCGGACGCTCGAGAGTAGTAGAGATAAAAGCAGCGTGGCGGTGTCCTAATTCCAGCAGATGTTCAGCGATGAGAACACCGGCGATATAGTTGCTTGTCTCAATGGTATCCAGCTGAATAGAAGAATCCTTATCCCCTATAACAACCACAGGTACACTGTCACCGATCTGTTCCACAAATTCAGGAGCACTCGGCATCATTGCAAAGATAATTCCGGATACATGCATTTCCAAAACATCTCTCAGCATTGCCTTTTCCAGGGAAGGATCTCGGAATGTATTAAAAGTAAAGACCCTATAGTCACACAGATGGGCCGTATGTTCAATCGATTGAACGATAGTGGAGTAGTAAGGGTTGGTTACATTGGGACAAAATACAGCAATGATTTTTGAAAGTTTCCCGGGAATTTTTGTATTATGCTGGGCGGATGAAGTTTGTTTGATGACATATCCGGTGGTCTTTACAGCATCCATAACTTTCTTTATTGTTTCCGCAGAGAATGTCACATCGCTTTTCTGGTTTACGATCATGGAAACTGTTGAGATCGAAACTCCTGATTGTTTGGCTACATCCTGCAGAGTAATTTTCTTTTTATTTGTCATAAGCCTCTCCCTTTGAAAGTTACAAGTATAAGAAGTAGATTATTTGAATCTGTGTTGTTTATTTTTATTATATCATAATCTATCATAAATAAAAGCAGAAGCAAAAATGAGTGAAAAACATAGGAAATAAACGGTATCTCCATCTATACGCAAAATACTAATTTAAATTATAGATGAGGGTGGTTTTCAGTTTTATTGTATTGTCAGGATCATTTTCTGGCATGGATAATCAAATACAGTCAATAATTCATCATCTATAAATCCGCATCTGTGGTAACATTCTCTTGCTGCAATTCCTTTCGGGTCTCCGGATACAAATGTCACTACCTGTATCTGTTCACCTGGTTTGAAATTAACCTTCATTTTCTCAATCAGAGCCCGCGCAGTTCCTTTTTGGCGGCAATCAGGATGTGCAGTTAAGAACTCAAGGTTATGGTCAGACTTTGAATACAGCAATAAGCCAATGAGGTTTCCGGATTTGTCCGTGGCCAATATAGCTTCATCATGTTCTATACAGTTTTCCAGAGCTTTTTTAAATTCCTCCTGTTTATATCCTGCAAAGTCATCCTTGACAATCTCTACAAATTCAATGCAGGCATTTACATCTTTGCTTTCTGCAAGTTTAATTTCCATTTTGTCCTCTCTTTCTTTATATTTACAATTCCTGTATGTGATTTGTTTGCAATATAATACTTTTGTTTTTTTATTTTAACATACAGGGGAGCCATTTTCTATCCATAGAATGTTTGCGCTGAATCGTTGCTGCTCCCCTCCTCTTCCCTATTAGCTGTTATATATTATATTGGGAAAGTATACAAACGACTGATTCTTGGCATTGCAGAAGAAAAGAAAATGGACATTCCAGATGCCCTGCTGGCTGCCTACAATTCATTTGTCAGTGAAAAAATTGATGATTATAACAGCAGTTTCTATTATGATGCTCCGCAAAATATTCTGAATGCTTTTTTGGATGGTTAGATTGAGTAGATTTTTATTTCAGAAAGGGTGGATCATAATAAACCGGCCCTTTCTATTTTTTTGTATAAGTCCTGAACATATTTAAATAGTACTTGCATCTTTCGGCAGAATCCGATAAAATATTTTCTAGCGGGGTATGGCTCAGTTTGGTTAGAGCGCACGGCTGGGGGCCGTGAGGTCGCAGGTTCGAATCCTGTTACCCCGATATCATCCCTATTTTATAGGGATTTTTGTTTTTTATAAGATAAATACAGCCGGGATTATCCAATCGTAGTCCTTTCATATGCGGGTGGGCACCTACCGACAGTCAGGCCAAAGATAAATTAAGGAGGAATAATAAATGTTTAATTATATTTGGCCAATAGGGCTGATTGTATTTTCTAATGTAGTGTACCAGATATGTGCTAAATCGGTTCCGGAGAATATGAATCCCTTTGCTTCATTGATCGTGACATATCTGGTTGGAGCAGCTTTTTCTGCACTGATGTATTTCCTTATGAATAAGGATGGGAACTTGATACATGAGTTTAACAAGCTGAATCTGGCTCCTTTTATATTCGGAATTGTCCTTGTGGGGTTAGAAGTAGGATTTATTTATGCTTACAAAGCCGGATGGCAGATAAGTGTAGTTTCGATTGTACAAAGTTCATTTTTGGCTGCAGCATTAATATTTGTGGGGTGGCTTTTTTACAAAGAAGCATTGACATGGAATAAGCTTGCTGGTGTTATCATATGTCTTATCGGACTTCTCTTTATCAATCATAAGTAAACAAGACATTGCAGTATATAAATAAAAAAGGCAGAACCTCCTGTTATCATTCCGGAGGTTCTGCCTTTTCAAAATCATTTTATCTTATTTCTCGTTATCTTCTTTTTCTACCTGGCGGATTTCTTTTGTTTTAATTTCCTTTTGAACTGCAGAAAGGAACTCATCCAAGGACATCTGTCCTTCATCTCCTTTGAAGCGGCTTCTAACGGAAACTGCCTGGTTTTCTTCCTCTTTTCCACCCACTACTAACATGTATGGAATCTTATGAAGCTGTGCCTCGCGGATCTTATAGCCCATCTTTTCAGCCCTGGTATCAATCTCAGCGCGGATGCCGGCTTTTTTCAGTGCGTCCAGGACTTTGTTTCCATAGTCTAAATGCTTGTCTGAAATCGGAATAACCTTCACCTGTACTGGTGCCAGCCAAGTCGGGAAGGCTCCGGCAAAGTGTTCGATCAAAATACCGATAAATCGTTCTATGGAACCGAAAGCAACCCTGTGGATCATGATCGGGCGGTGCTTCTCTCCGTCTGCTCCGGTGTAGTGGAGATCAAACCGCAGAGGAAGCTGGAAGTCTAACTGAATGGTTCCGCACTGCCATGTTCTTCCGATGGAATCTTCCAAATGGAAATCAATCTTCGGTCCGTAGAAAGCCCCGTCTCCTTCATTGACTACATAGTCAAGTCCAAGATCATCCAATGCACTTCTCAGAGAATCTGTAGCCATCTCCCAATCCTCATCGCTTCCCATACTGTCTTCCGGACGTGTAGATAATTCTACATGATATTTAAATCCAAACAGACTGTAAACCTGGTCAATCAGTGCTGCAACGCCTTTAATCTCATCTTTGATCTGTTCAGGCATCATAAAGATATGGGCATCATCCTGTGTAAAGCAGCGGACACGCATAAGACCGTGGAGCTGCCCGGATTTTTCGTGGCGGTGTACAAGACCAAGCTCTCCCATGCGCAGCGGCAGGTCACGGTAAGAACGAGGCTCTGACTGGTAGACTAAAACACCGCCCGGGCAGTTCATCGGTTTGATGGCAAAGTCTTCCTCATCAATAACGGTAGTGTACATATTTTCCTGATAGTGATCCCAGTGACCTGATGTTTCCCACAGATGTCTGCTCAGCATAATCGGACTGGAGATTTCTACGTAGCCTGCTTTATTATGAATCTCCCTCCAGTAATCCAGCAAAGTATTTTTAAGAACCATGCCGTTTGGCAAAAAGAAAGGAAATCCCGGCCCTTCATCTCTCATCATAAAGAGACCAAGTTCTTTTCCAAGCTTTCTGTGATCACGTTTTTTCGCCTCCTCCATCATGGTCAGGTAATCTTTTAGATCGGCCTTTTTCGCAAATGCAGTTCCGTAGATTCGGGTAAGCATCTGGTTTTTTTCATCTCCGCGCCAATATGCCCCGGCAATGCTGGTAAGCTTAAACGCTTTCACCGGCTTTGTTGTCATCAGATGCGGTCCTGCACACAAATCGATAAATTCACCCTGCTGATAGAAACTGATAATAGAATCTTCAGGAAGATCCTCAATCAGCTCCACTTTGTACGGTTCATTGCGTTCTTTCATAAATGCTATGGCTTCTTCTCTTGGTTTTGTAAAACAGGTGATGTCCAGATTCTCTTTTACGATCTTCTTCATCTCTGCTTCAATTTTCTCCAAATCATCCTGTGTAAAAGGAGTATCCTTTTCCATATCATAATAAAAACCATTGTCAATAGACGGCCCAATGGCAAGCTTTGTCTCCGGATACAGGCGCTTTACAGCCTGAGCTAAAATATGCGATGCAGTGTGGCGGAAAGCATGTCTGCCCCCTCCTGAATCAAAGGTCAGGATATTCAGCTCACAGTCATCTTCTACGACAGTCCTTAAATCCACTACTTCTCCATTGAGTTCCCCTGCACATGCAGCTCTCGCCAGTCCTTCACTGATATCCTTTGCAATATCAATCACAGACATGCTCTGGCTGTATTCTTTTACGGATCCATCTTTTAATGTAATCTTCATAGTACATTTCCTTTCTTATCTCTTATACAATAACAAAGTCCCATGGA
Organism: Anaerostipes sp.; assembly: GCF_018381315.1. Classification (GTDB taxonomy): domain Bacteria; phylum Bacillota; class Clostridia; order Lachnospirales; family Lachnospiraceae; genus Anaerostipes. The sequence continues at coordinate 40,342 of NZ_JAGZSD010000003.1, forward strand.
AATTTAATTTCCATGGGACGTTATTCACGCGGTTCCACCCTTGGTTGCCTGCTCTGTTATCATACACATACAGCAGACCGCTTCATTGACGGTAACGGTGTCAGCCGGGCTGGTTTGCAGCCGCTCCGAGGTGGTTTTCATCTGTTTTAGTACTTAAGATGCTCACACCATATGCATCTCTCTCTGAAAGACTTTCACAGACTACTCTTCTCTTCAACGCTTTTTCTATTTCTCACATATTATAACACTGATATTTTTTGAAATCAATGACTTTATCATAATTTCCCATCAAATGTTATTTGTAATGGGACAGAATCTTATAATAATTCTGTCCCTAAAAATCTTTGGATCAATTCTTTGGAATTATCCATTACTTATATTGAATTTTATACTCCCCATTCATCCTTGAACCAGACTTGCTTACTTTCACGTAATAAGTTCCGCTTCCATTTTTCAAACGATAGGTTTTTGATGAATTTCCTGACAACGTGTAACTCTTTAAAGCTTTTTTTCTGCCTTTCTTGTAAATCGTAAACTTCATTTTTCCTGAATTGTTTTTTACACTCATCTTCACATAACGTTTATATCTGCTTGTCGCTCTTGACATGCGATACCAGCGGGATGCTTTTTCTGTTGTTGTATAAAGATTTGTTACGGTCTTTTTTAACTTTACTTTTTGTGCTTTTGTCTGCTTTGTCTGGTATTTTGATGTAAGTGCAGAATTTTTTATTCTTATCTGATAGATCTGATTTTCTGCTGCTTTTGATACCAGACGATATTGCCCCTGCTTTAAGCCTGTATAAAATTCCTTCTGCACATGATCATTGGCAGAGACAGTCATTTTTTGAGTGATAGATACCCATTTTCCATTGTTCTTTTTCTGAATGTAAAACACAACGTTTGAGCCATTATAACAGACCGGAGCCACATAAATAGGTTGTATACTTCTTTTCTTCACATTAAACATCTGATATATGTTTTTATTTTGCCCAGATTGTGTATATAGAATATCATTTTTAAGACTTGGTACATTATCCTTTTTTATGCTAATATTTACAACTATATTTTCCTTCATGTCATCAGGCAATTTTATAAAAAAGACATCCGTTTTCTTGACATTTTTAATAAAAATACCGCCATCCTCTGTATCTTTAATGTTCTGGACTAGCTTTTTGTTTGAATCATAAATGGAAGTTCCTTCACCGATACATAAAATCCCATCTTGTTGTGGTTGAACAGGAATCCATTTTCCCTGACTCTTTTTGGTAAAAACATATTTTATGGTTTTAGTTTTATCGGGAACCATATAAGAAATTTTTTCTTCTGCCTTTATCACCTCAACGTCTGTATATTCAATATATGATGCCTCTACCGGAACTTTTATTATTCCCATTAATATTATTAATGACAACATAACTCCAAAAACCCTTTTTATTTTCATCTCTTTTTCCTCCTTATCAAAATAAAAACATTTAGTTATAATTAATTATTGCATAATGCTTAATTACATTTGCATCAGAAAGATGTACTTCAGATCCATAACTTGATAATCGTTTTACTTTGAATGTCGGGTTCGATGGATAATAATCTGGTGCGTTAGCCGCATGAAAATCATGGCATACAGCTACATCTGAACGTTTTCCTTGATAACGGTATAATGTATTTCGTTCTGCTCGATACGCCATTTTAAATCTTGCTGGAACAAAATTAGGATTATCCGCTTCATTCTCTTTAAATTGGCCTTTTGTTTCATTAATTGCATGTGTAATACTATACCACTGGCCATTGTAATTTCTATAAGTTGAATGAGCAAATGTGTCTGTAGATGTATGCATGGCAACTCCAAAAATGAATGCTTTTTTATTTGCATTACTATAATTCTTAAAAAAAGTTTTCCCTTGGATTTTACTCATTGCAGATCTGATTCTATTATAACTATAAGTGGTCAGTCCAGGTATATCGCTTTGTGACACTGCTGTGTAAGTTTTTCCATTACCATATTGATTTCCTATTTTAATCATAAAACGATAACTGGCAAGATAATTTACTTTTTCTTTATCTGCATTTCGTCGCTCATATAAGCCATGAAAATCTGGATTTTCTGTCATTCCACTTATTCCAACAGAATCTGTTCCTGATGTATCTGGATAAGCTGCTCCTTTTTTCATTGCAGGAATATTAACCCCATTATCTGTCAGGTATTTTTGGTGATTACTGCCTGACCATAGGCCTTCTACCTTGGTTTCATCTTGATTTGTATAAGTTTTTATCTTTTTTTCATTTGTTTTGAGCTGGATGTCTTTTTTCTCTTTATACTGCTTTTCTGCAGTATTATACATATCTTTTGCATACTTGTAATCTACCAGACCATTACCATATTCTTTTTCATCGCCTAACGGCCTTGCACTCTCTTTGATTAGAGAGCTTACAAATTTATTTGACTTTGAGAGGTCTTTCTGCCATATACGGCTTGCAACACCTACAACGTGAGGAACTGACATACTCGTTCCAGAAGTTACCATTGTCTCTCCAAAAGAGCCTGTAGCCCTGACAGCTTCTCCAGGTGCCACAATATCAATTTCTTTTCCAGTAGAACTAAAAACACTGACTTCTGCGTTTGCATTTACAGAACCTACCGCTAGTACATTATCAAATGCTGCCGGATATTGAACATTATCACTTCCTTTTTCTCCTTGATTTCCAGCGGCTGCAATAACTAAGATTCCATTTGCTTCTGCGTCATCGATCGCCTGTTTTAATGCTTCTGAGTATTGGCTTGTTCCAAAGCTGATATTAATAATATTAACACCTTTATCAATTGCCCAGTAGATCCCCTCAATAACTCTGCTGATCGGTGCTTGTTTCTCTCCATCCAAAATTCTTGCTGAATAGAGTTCAACATTCTGATTTACACCTTTCACTTCACTGCCTTCACTGACAATCAGGCTGGCAATTGATGTTCCGTGACTGGATTCGTCTTCAAACATAGGTGATAGTTCTTTATCTTCTGTTATTAAATTAATTCGTTCCTTCACATTAATATTTTCTTGAAAATCTACTCCTGAATCTAATAATGCGACTTTTACTTTTTTGGAGGGAATGCTTTCTTCAGAATCAGCATTGATGCTTTTTAAATTCCAAGAAGAATTATCTTTTCTTTTTTTCTTAGATACATTAAAAGATTTTTTCTTTGATAATGAAGTCCTTTTTGTTGATGCATCAACTTTAATATCTTCTTCTACCTTTTGAACCTGACTATCTTTTTCTACTTCTTCTGCCTCAGATGCTGTCATTTTAGAAACAAGTATATTTTCATCCTTTAATAAATCTGTATTTTGTTTCTGCTCATTTATGAAAGTACCATATTTTTTTTCAATCGTCTTTGATGCTTTTTTACTGTTCGTAATGATTATGTAATTCTTTTCTTTTTCTGCTGATTTTATAGTTATTGGAGTATAGTTTATTACAAATAGACTGATTATCATAACTATAGACATTGATACTGATATTTTTGTTTTTATCTTTTTCATAACTTTAATCTCCTTTACTTTAAAAGTAGCGTGAAATTAAGACATAAAATGATTTTTATGCTACACAAGTATAAGTTGATTTAATATAAGTCATTGAAATGTCAATTGATTTTATAATCTGTATTCTGTATTACAATACTGTGCCCGCTTCGCTAATTATCAGTCAATGCTTCTGCTGTATATTTGTGAATCTGCTTTCTCGAATATTCATTTTTATATAATCAACTCCCCTCTTTTTATTTATTTCTTAATTTACTTATACTACTATTCTAAATCATTATTTTTTGAAATTCAATAACTATTTTAAATTAAAATAATTTCTTCAAAAACAAATATATTTATTTTCAGAAAATATATTTATTATATAAAAATATTGATAAAAAATGTTATAATAAGAGAAAAAGGAAATGAGGTGATACACTTATGGGTTATAAGAAATTGACCCAAAGTCAGCTTAATATTATGAAAACATTATGGAACACAGATCATGCCATGGTTGCATCTGACTTTGTAAAGATTAATCCATCCCAAAATCTTAACAGTGTCCAGTCTGCCTTGCGGGCTCTTTTGAAGAAAGGCTATATTCAGGTTTCGGAGATTGTATATAGTGGAAAGGTCTTAACCAGAAGCTATATTCCTGTGATTTCTGCAGAGGATTATGTTACAGACAGTTGTTCCGATCTTCTGACAGACTATTTATCTACCAATATTATTTCAAACTTCATAGAAAAAGAGGAGGACATGGAAACCCTTGAACGATTACAGTCTATGCTGCAAAAACGCAGAGATGAATTGGAAGGGAGGTAAGCCTATATGCTCGGACCATCTTACGGATCTGTATTGACTTGTTGCGCGTTCAGTTCGTTACTGATGATTTTCATCTGGGTAGCATCCAGGAATCCCAAGTTTATTCTACGAAATGGGACTTCTATTTTATTTGTCAGTATTCTTCTGATTATTTTACGATTATTTGTCCCTTTTAATTTTATTTTTTCATGGGATATTTATTCTGAAAAAATTGTTCCGACTCTATTAACTGTATTTTATTGGAAGATTTTTTCCATAATACTTATGGACTATCTTATAGCTGTTTTCGTTATTGTGGCTGTCATACGGCTGCTGATTTACTTTCACAGGTTATCTGCTTTTCGTAAACTTAAGAAAATTTCTTCACCACTGTCGGACCACAATATAAATCAGCTTCTTGTAGATATTTTACAAGAACATGGCTGTAAGAAGCATATCCCCATATACTGTATTCCTTCTATCGGAACTCCTGCCATTGCGGGGCTGATTCATCCGATTATCATCTTGCCTGAGACTGATTATTCTTATGAGCAATTACAGTTTATTTTAGAACATGAGCTGCAGCATTATCTTCACCATGATTTATGGTTAAAGTTCTTCTGTGAGATCATGGTATGTCTCTACTGGTGGAATCCCTTGTCATACATCATCCGCAGACAGCTAAAGAATGTTTTAGAATATGACAATGATCTGCAGATTACAAAGTCTATGCCTGAGCATCAGCGGTTAGATTATGCACAAACTCTTTTAAATACGGCTGCGCCTAAAAAAGTTCCTAACGGTCTTCCCACCATGCATTTTCGGGAGGCGGAACCTACCTGTATGGAGATGCGTTTATGTTTACTTATGAATCGTGAGAGTGCAGACCACCGAAAGATTTCTCAGTGGATTTACATAGGGTTTGTTTTGATCATTCTTCTGCTTTCGGTCTGTTTTATCATAGAACCAAGATCTATTCCTTCTGAAGTGGAAGAAACAACCTTTGAAGAGCCAACAAAGAAAAATACTTTTTTCATTAAAAGATCGGATCAGCAGGGCTATGATATGTACGTTAATAATAAATTATGCGGAAGACTGGACGGTTTGGAACTTTTTCAGGGATACAAAGTTTATAAAACAAAAAAGGAGGCATTACATTATGAAAAAATTAAGTAAAAATTTATTGACGGTCGGTATATTATGTTTATTTTCAGCTATAGTTTTTGTGATTCCAGTTTCTGCTGCCGAAAATGCTGCTCCAGAAACATCTTTACAAACTTCTGATATGACCATCTTCAGTGCCGATATTATTTGGCGTTATAAAACAGAAAACGGAAAGCTATATAAAAGAAAATTTAATACATCTACAAATAAATGGATTGGAGAATGGATTCTTGTAAAATAATAGGGGAGAAGAAAAAAACCGTTAACGAACCTCCAGAGAACGAAGCGTGGTTTGCAGATCACTCAGAACATCTTTAGATACAGGACAGGCAACAGTCCCTTATAGGGGCTGTTGCCTGCTCTATATTCCGACTATAGTACACTGATTTGTAAAATCAATCCTTGAGATAAAACTATCTTTATTGTTTCTGGGTGATTCCTTTTCCTGTATTGGGATATTCTGCTGAATAAACCTGATCTGTAAGGAAAAGACAAAGGAGCATGGAACAGGACAAAATCACGGCTTTAGGCTGAAGTCTCTTTATTATATTATCAAGAAACGGTGCAAGGACATATACGATGGCCAGTCCGCCGATGCCGAAAACAAGCAGACCTTCTGCACAGATCCTGCCATGAAAATTCAGGAAATAGCCGCTGTAATCCCACCATCTCTCTCCGTTATGAGTTATTTCTAAAAAAACGGAGGTGAAATATTCTACACATCCGCAGAGAACTACAATACTGATAAACTCTAAAATTGGTTTGTGTCTTATTTTATTTAAGACGGTTAAGATGAGAATACCGCCGACTCCATAAATGGGAAGCCAGGGTCCGTGAAGCAGTCCTCTGTTGATGAAAGTACCGCTGGATATCAGATGCAGGCTCACCTCCCATACCCATCCAAGGAAGGACAGAATAAAGAAAATAAGCGTCAGAGACCATACGGTATAACGGCGCATATAATGCAGAGTTTCGATTCTGCTGCGTTTTGTATTTTCCGGTATGATACTAAGCCTTGTGGGATAAGACTTTCCGTCAGCCGCATCTTTCATTGCCTGTATGTGGATCTGTTCCGTCTGACAATCTTCATATTCTTTTTCGGTCTGAGTATTAATAAATATGATGCCGAGATAGTCTGAAAAAATTCTGCTGAGCTTTGTGCGGCGGTCCTGAAAATGGCTGGTTTCATCTAATACCCGGATGACATCCCTGTATGCAGACTGGAGTTCCTTTTCTTCTGCTTTTTCAAACAGATATCTGTCATTCATCAGATCTGAATGACAGATCCCTTTTGTTTTTGCCTCATGTCTCAGATATGTATAGTATTCACAGAAAGCTGCTGTCTGGTAAGCGTTTGAATAAAAAACAGCACTCAGTCCAAAAGTCATAAGCTTCAGCAGTCTCCAGCCCAAAAAGGAAAGTTCAAATACAAAGCACTGCCATTTATGCCCATTCATGATCTCTCTGGACAGCCGGATGGCATCCCTGGATTTAACCGACGGATTTTCCGCCACAATATAAGGCACCAGATAATAAGAATATTTTTTTATAATACCCCCAATGACTGTAAAGGACCACAAGGCCTGCAAAACAGATACGGCAAGCATGGTTTTGGCCGCGTTGAGCCATTTTTTAACGCGGAGCAGAAACAAAACACGCTGGGCAGGAACTTTGCGGTAAATACGTCCTTCCAGAAACATTCTCCTGGAGATGACTGAAAACATATTTACAATAAGAATCCAAAAGGATAAAACCGCAGTTAGACAAAGGACCAGAAAAATGATCAGTGTAATATTTCGGGAACCAAACAGAGAATTTAAGCCTGAAGCCAATGTGACCAGGACAGACCCGGAGGTAACAGCATTGAGTATCCTGGCAAAAACACCCCGGCTTCTTCCGAATGCAGGATTTGATTTTTTAGATGCTTCGATATGCTCCCGCTCTATTTTTTTTGAAAGCTTCCTGCCTCCCTCTGTGTCACCGGCTGCAATATCTTCTGCCACATCCACAATTCCTTTTGAAGGAGTGACTGTTCCGGATGCAGCTGCATGGGTGATCTCAGAGGAATAGGTTTTAATTGAAGCAAGGGAATCTGAAAACTCAGAACCCAGGAAAGCAGAAATTAGACAGATGGCAAGAAACAGAACGTAGTGCTTTTTCACAGACTGCCTGGCCTGCTTCTTCATTTCTTTTCTTGTCAAAATTCTCATCTCCATATCCGGACCACGTAAGCCTGATGGTTTAAGGGGTCTCTTTTTTGATAGTCAAAAAGCAGGAGAGTCTCTTTCCTGCTCCTGTCTCCGGCCACATCAAACTGGAATTTTTCAATGTGGGACATCTTGCGCAGATTCTTATTGGCATATGCGGAGAGGTCCGGATCCTTTGGAAAAACATTGTCATACAAATGAAAAAGTTCTTCTTTGTTTACCGTGTACTCTCCGGAAAAAGACGGCCTGTTTTTGATATTTTCTCTCAGGTATAAATCATAGGTTAAGAGCTCCCTAAACAAAGGAAGCTTTTTCTCATCAGCCGATTGACAGATGAATTGGTATAGGATCTCATAGGTAGAAATCCGGGAATGATTCATTTTATGAAATCCGTTCTCTTCATAAAAATTCCCCAGACACTGATACATATGAAAAGGGGAAGAAAATTCATGTTCCAAATGTGTCAGTGTATTGGTAAACTGTCCGCTGTTATAATAAATCTCCACCATACTTTCTATGGACTTTAAGACCAGCATATCTTCATAAGGAAGCCATTTGGTATACAGCACTTCATAAGGAGGAGTATCTTTATACACAAGACCATAGCGCTGCTTTTGCTTTTCCATATGAGAGCCTTTGAGCACCTTTAAAAATCCAAGCTGCAGCTGTTCCGGCTTTATCTGATAGACATCATTAAACGAGGATGCAAAGCTGTGAAGATCTTCATATGGAAGTCCTGCAATCAGATCCAGATGCTGATGGATATTGTGCCCTTCGTTGATCCTATTGACAATTCCTGCTACTGTTTTAAAATCCATTGTCCGGCGGATTTCGCTGATAGTCTCCGGATTTGTTGATTGTACACCGATTTCCAGCTGAATCAGGCCGGGGCGCATATCTGAGATCAGCTTGAGTTCTTTTTCTTTCAGCAGATCAGCTGCCACTTCAAAATGAAAATTTGTAACTCCGTTGTCATGTTCTTTAAGATAACTCCATATGGCCATGGCATGTGTCCGATTGCAGTTAAAGGTTCTGTCTACAAACTTTACCTGTGGAACCCTGCGGTCAATAAAAAACTGTAATTCCTTTTTCACAAGAGACAGATCCCTGAAGCGCAGGCATTTATCAATGGAAGAAAGGCAATAGCTGCAGGAGAACGGACAGCCGCGGCTGGATTCATAATAAATAATCTTGTGCTGAAAATCTTCCATATGATCATATACAAAAGGAACACGGCTCAGGTCCATCACCGGTCTCCACGGGTTATCTATAATTTTTTCTCCCTGTCTCCAGGTGATCCCGGAGATCTGTGAAAGATTCTCTTTTTTGCCATGGTAATAGTCCATCAGTTCCAAAAATGTCTCTTCTCCTTCTCCCTTGATCACTCCGGTCACCTGGGGACAGCGCATCAGGACATTTTGGGCATCATAAGAAACCTCCGGGCCTCCCAGCCAGACCGGAAGGAAGGGCAAAAGCTTTTTGATTTCCCTCAGGATTCTCTCTACATATTCTATGTTCCAGATATAGCAGGAAAAGCAAAGCAGATCCGGCTTTTGTTTATATAAATCCATCAGGATATCGTCTGTCTGCTGATTGATCGTATATTCGGCAATGGAAATTTCCTTTCGGTAAGGTTCTGCATAAGACCGCAGGCAGTAGACAGCCAGATTGGAATGGATATATTTTGCGTTGACCGCAGTAAGTATAACGTTCATTGATGTCTCCTGTATTTATATGATTTCTGCTCCGAATGGCATTAATGCCAGTTTTGCTATCTTAAAATGCTGAAGCCCGAATGGGATGCCGATGATCGTGATGCACAGAAAGGCACCCATAACGGCAGATCCTGCAGCCATCGGCAGGCCGGTAACGATAAGCCAGATAATATTTAGCAGCATAGAACCGGCACCGCCGCCGTAACGAACCTCTTTGCCGAACGGCCAAAAGCTTAAAGATGCAAACTTAAAGCACTGAACGCCTACCGGTATTCCTATAATAGTAATACACCAGAGGCATCCGGCAAGACACCAGCCGATTCCGCTTACAAAACCACCGCAGATAAACCACAATATATTTCCAAAACAGCCCATAATTATTCCTCCTAATCTCTTGTTCTTTTGCTTTTGAAATAGATAAAATCATCGATGGAAGCAAGAATATCCTGAAAATCTTCCTTAGGTGCCAGTTCAATATATTTTTTCAGAAGCTTCCGTTCATCCTTCTTATAAGGACCGTAAAAAATATCAAACAGATTATGACCTCTCAGATAAATCTTGATCTCTTCCATATGCTGTTTGACATCCTCAGGTGATGTCAGAGTTCTTCCCAGCACTTCAATCAAATGCCGGCCGCTCTGCAGCCGGTGAAGATATTCCTGCCACTTTTGAAATAATATTTCATAAAAATCTTCCTCTGTCTGCAGCAGATTTAAACTTACCATAACCGATGGATTCAAAAAATAGTTTTCAAAGGAATAATACTTAAGTATCAGCACATTCCTTCTGGTTACCTTCGGCAGAGGATCAACATCAGATATGCTCCGCTCATCATAATATCTGCAGAGCTGTTTTCCGAGAACATCAGGATCTTTTCCGTCACTGTCTCTGATCATCAGAAACTGATCCTTCAGATAAATCTGGTTCATGTATTTCAGATTAGCGTAAGTCTTAATGTTTGTGCAGCTGTTTGTGGTTATGATCGCGACCCGCTTCAACCGCCCCTCGCTGTCACAGACTTCGGAATAATAACGTTCCAGCAAAAGAGGAAGACGGCTTTTATCCTGCTTTCCTTCCACAATAAAAACAAAATTTACATCCATCAGATCTGCGGCAGTATAGCCAAGATCATTAAGAATTTCCCCTAAATCCGTTTTTTCCCTTACAATGGAGTAGGCATCCTGATTGAGCAGAATCTGTTTGATCTGGCGGCTGTTAAAGTTAAAGATCAGATTAGGAGCATGTGTGGTAAACATCACCTGATTCTTTTCGGAGAGCTTATAAAGAAGATCCCCTGCCGCTTTCTGCAGTTCCGGGTGAAGATAGATTTCAGGTACTTCCATCATGATAATGCATGGGATCTTGGCAGACACTTCCACGTAGGCTTCCAGCAGGGATAGGATATAGATGCTTCTTATGCCCTTTCCCTGCCGCTCCACAGTTCTTGCTTCCTGATGTTCTCTGCTGCTGATCATAGAGCGGACTTTTAACAGAGCGTTCATGTCATAGTTCATATAATATAACACGTCGCCCACTCCTCCGTTTTTGTGGAAGCTTTTATTGACTTTTTCCACAAAGCGGTCCAGATTCAGATGGTACAGTTTATATTCAAATAATTTGGAGGTCTCAAAAGCGTTCAGTTCTTCCGGCATCTTCTGATTAATCAGACCGATGCACTGGAAGCAGTGAGTGCACTGCTTCTTTCTGTCAAACAGACAGCAGTCAGAGCGCATCTGGGTCAGAAGTTTATCCTCCTGGCTGATAAATAGATCTTCCTGAATCTGGGAGATCTCTCTCTCCGTATCCATGTAATAAATCTTTGGAAAGACTTTAGGGATATAAGGATTATTTTTCTGAAAACCATCCTGATACAAAATCCTTCCGTTTCTGTTAGCTATGAAAGAGAAAGTCAGGCTGCCGTCCTGAAATGATGGGAGCCGTTCCCTAAAATTCTTCTCCCAGACATCGTATCTTTTATAGTGGCTTACAATTCCCTCTGAGTGAAGCAGCCTTAAATCCTCTGGAGTAATGGAAAGGCTGATACCGATCTCGATGTTCTGTCCTGAGGAGTGAAAATCATCTTCTGTGATCTCATACTGTCCTCCCGCTGCCCGCACAGCATCCAGGACAGAACTTTTTCCTGCGTTATTTTTTCCCACAAGAATCAAAGCATTTTCAATATTGGTCAAATGCATGGTCTTGATAGATTTAAAGTTATGAATATAAAGGCTGGTGATCTGCATAAGGAATTCTCCAATCACATAAATATATTTTTATTCTATCATATTTTCTGATCCGGCAGTCAAATATATTCCCTATATCCGAAAAGTCCCTCCATGAAAAAGTTCATTATATTTTACGGATAAGCCGATAAAACACAGGCAGATAGTACAGTCCGGAGACAGTCATCATACCTCCGCACACAATGATCAGAAGTATCTGAATATTCCCCGGCATTTCGGGGAACAGGAGAAAAAATCCCATACACCAATAAGTTATCATTGTAGCAGCCTTGCCGATAAAGGCGGCTCCGTCCAGTTTTTTCCCGCGCAGCTTCATGGCGGCCAGATTGCCCAGAAGCATATACAGTTCTTTGATGATAAAAATCAGAAACAGATATTGAAATCCATCAATCCTGCGTATCAGACAAAAGATCACAGCCCCCAGAGTCAATTTGTCAGCGATAGGGTCCAGGGCTTTGCCCAGTTCCGTCACTTGATGCAGTTTTCTTGCCGCAATGCCGTCAAAGAAATCCGTGACGCCGGACAGAATGAGGACAGCCAGAGCCTTATATGTGCCGTTTACCGAATGGGCGTTTAGATAGGCATAAACAAACACCGGGATCAGCAGAATCCGGAAGCAGCTCATGAGATTTGGTATTGTAAAGAAATCTTTTTTCTGAAACATTTTTATAGGTCTCTCCTTCTAGTTTTTCTCTCTGAGGGTCACTTTTTTTGCAGCCTGTCTCCTTTTGGTGTCAGACATGGCAGAATAATGTTTTCTTGTGGTGTTTACATCGTTATGTCCCAGTACTTCTGCTACCAGATAAATATCATCAGTTTCTTCATAGAGCGCTGTTCCATAGGTGCTCCTCAATTTGTGAGGGGTGATTTTTTTCAGGGGGGTTACTTGTTTGGCATATTTTTTCACCAGGTTTTGGACTGCCTGCACTCCGATGCGCTTTCTCTGCATAGAATAAAACAAGGCATTTTCATGTCCTTCCCGCGGAATCACCCTGCTCCGGGAACCCTCAATGTACTGAAGCAGGGCATCTGCCACTTCATCACCGAAATAAACGGTCATTTCTTTCCGTCCTTTTCTGATCAGATGCAGCCCGTTATTCTTAAAATCCACATCATTCATATCCAGGCCTACCAGCTCCGAAACACGGATGCCTGTGCCCAGAAGCAGGGTTATGACGGCCAGATCCCGCTCTTTCGTCTTTTCATAATACATCCGTTTCTGCCCTGTTAGATTGTCGCCGCCTCTTTCAATAAAATCTAACAGGGAGGCAACCTCATCAGCCTCCAGGCGAATGATCTCTTTTTCATGGATTTTTGGCAGATCCACCAGTAAAGTCGGGTTCGTACCGATCAGCTGGCGTTTATAGTAATAGGCATAAAATGTCCGCAGAGAGGACATCTTGCGGAAAATCCCACGCTCTGTATTCTGCATTCTTTTATCATCGGAAACGTAGGTTTTTAAATACTCCATGTATTCTTCCAGATCCACAGATTCAATCCTGTCTAAATCCTCCGGTTTAAAATCCAGAATCGTATAATTTTTATAAACTGGGTTTTCATCCATTAAAAAGTGAAAAAAAACACGCAGATCGTATGCATATGCAATCCGGGTACGGACCTGGGTTGTAGTGTCGATTGCCCGGAAAAATTCCTTTGAAAAGGGAGGCAGTGTCCGGATCAGCTCTCTTAGCTTCAGGGTCTGCTGCACACTCAGTTCATCATAATAAGATTGAGGTTTCATAATGTCTAAAGGCTCCTTTCCATATCAAGCGTTCTGAAACTTATTATAGCACAAACAGATTACCGTCTGGCAGACATTGAAATAAAACTCATATAAAAGTACCCAAGTACAGATGATGGTGCTGTACTTGGGTATAAAATCTGATAACGGTTTTCAGGATTACATAAGTCTCCTTATTTAAGCTCAGAGACAGCGGACCATATCCCTTTTGATCTCATCCAGGGAGTTCGCTCCGCACATTGCCATGGTATCTTCAAGCTCTGATCCTATTTTCTCAATATAAGTATGGACTCCCTCAGCTCCGCCGCCGTATACAGCGGTTACAAACGGACGGCATATGATGGCTCCGTCTGCCCCGAGAGCAAGAGCTTTAAATATGTCAGTGCCGGAGCGCAGGCCGCTGTCAACTAAGATCTTCATGGAACCGCCCGCTGCATCCGCGATTTCTTCCAAAACCTCGGCGGTAGCCGGGCACTGATCCAACACGCGTCCTCCATGGTTGGATACTACAATGGCCGAGGCACCGGCCTCCTTGGCTTTGAGTGCTCCTTTGACTGTCATTACACCCTTAACTATGAAAGGAAGCCCCGCCTCCTTGATGATCTCTGCCAATTCTTCCGCTGATTTTCTTCCGGCGGGAGGTGTCATATTTTTTAAGAATGGAAGCCCGGCTGCATCCACATCCATAGCTGCCGCAAAGGAACCGCAGCTGTGAACTTGTGACAGCTTTTCACGTACAGTTTCCAGATTCCACGGCTTGATGGTGGGAACTCCCATGCCGCCTGCTGTCTTAATGGCCTGTGTGGCTGCTGTCATCACTTCCGGATTAACCCCGTCGCCGGTAAAAGCGGCAATCCCTGCCTCTGCACATGCAGAGACCAAAACTTCGTTATATGTAACATCTGTGTATTTGTCTCCGTAGTGAAGATTCACAGCTCCTACCGGACCGGCGAAAAACGGATACCGGAATGTCTTCCCGAATATCTCAAGCCGGGTATCCACCGGCTGGTTTTCTGACAGGGTATCCATATTTACCCGAATGTCCTGCCACTTCTGATAGTTGCGGACAGCAGTGTCTCCCGAACCTTTTGCTCCCGGCCCCGGAATCTGGCTGCCGCAGGCTTTTCCATTGCATACCGGACAGGCCTTGCAGTAGGCTCCCATACATGTTCTGGCTGAAGCCAGCAATTCTTCATATGTCATACAAACCTCCAATTTGTGCTGCTAAATGTTATATTATTTTATCATCAGATACAGAAAAAGGCAATCTCAGCAGTATGGTTATCTTTTTGCTTTTCTGTAGCCTGCTTCCTGAGCTTCTTTTTCACCCTTAAATTTTACAAGATATTTGGAGGTTTTCATTTTTTCATAGTCTCTCTGTCCCGGGCAGTGATAAACTTTGGATCTTGAGTTGCCGCAGACATAATTGGATGTATTTTTTTGTTTTGTGGAAGATGTATTTTGTGATTGTGACTTTGTACTCTGGCCTGTTTTATAATCAATGGATATTCCAGGCTGTACATTATAGACAAACACATTAAACTCCACTGATTTTCCTTTATCTTCCACAGACATTGCTTCCATCTGAACGCCTCTGGCCACCAAGTCCTTACCTTCATAAACCGGAGTAACACGGTACAAGACATGATTTCCGGTTTCCTTTACATAGTCTGCCACCATATCTTCAAATGGCAGCATCCCGTCAACATTCATTGCCCTGGTTCCGGTGATCAGATTCTTTTTGTTGGCATTTTCACCGGTGAGCTGATACCCGATCAGATGGCAGCGGTTATAGAGATATTTACCGTCTACATTGCTGTATTTGACAGTGTGCCACCCGGTAGGTTTTACCATGCCGATGGCTCCGCGTTTCTTGGTAGGCATGATATCTTTTCCTATATTCGCTTCCGCCGTACCGCATCTTCCTAGAGAATCCAGTTTACTGTATGATTCGTAAGATTTGGATTTTAAATCTTTGGAAGAAAAATCCGGGCGGTTGCTGTTCACCTCCACATACATCTGGTCTGAATATTCTGGGATATTGTCTATGGACACATTTTTCCGGGAAGTACCGGAAGATCTCTGGGATTCGGTTTTTGCAGCTTTATCGGCAGATGAGCCGGCTTTATCTGCTGTCTGGCATGCCCCAAGACTGAAGGCCAGAATCAGTGTTAAGAGTGCTGCAGAGATTTTGTTTCGCAGTTTCATCGTAATAGTTTTTCCTTTCTATATCTTTCTTTTGTAATATGGTGGGAATATCCCTCAAATTCTTCTGTCTCCTCCAGTTGCCAGTCAGACAGGTCCAGGTCAAAGTATACATCTGCCGGATAGATCTTATTCCAGCGGAATATAATCAGTTCCCGGATACAGCTTTCATACTCTTTTGCCGGACAGTCCTCCAATAAGCAGTAGTCATTTGCCCCCGCCTTTGATAAGAAATCATCACAGACAACAGTATTTGGGAAATCATGATAAAGCTCATGGGTGAAGGTATTCATATAAATCCGGCAGCCCGCTGTCATATTCTTAATATAGGTTCTGAGTGCCCGGTCCTGGCTCTGTCTTCTGCGGTGGAATAAAAGACCGTTTTTATTGTCCAGGAAAGTAATTAGTTTCATGGCAAATATTCTCCTTTCTGTCAGGCGGTTTCCTCTCTGGTAACCTTGGTAATCCACTTCCAGCGGTGCAGTCTTATGAATACAGGGACTGCTTTATAAAGCTGATCCCATTTCAGCAGAAAGAAAACAATGATCGGAGGCAGATGAAGGACAAAGGCGGCAAAAATAGATACAGGAAGCAGAATCAGCCACATGCTGATCAGATTCATCTTCATACTGAAGCTGGTATTTCCTCCTCCGCGGATAATGCCGTTGTCACAGGACATCTGATAGGCGGTTCCAATGGTTGTCACCGACAAGACTGCCATAAACTGCATAGCAAGTGTTTTTGCCTGAGGAGAAATCTCATACAGGGCGAGAACCGGTTCCCGGATCATATAAATGGCCAGCCCTGACACTATGCCGATGGACAGAAATAATATCTCCAGAGTTTTTACCATGGGCCTTATGTTCTTTTCTTTTCCTCCGCCTATGGTCCAGCCGATCATGATTCCTGAGGCGCTGGCAGAACCGTAGACCACCACTGTGATGATCTGAAATACAATGGTGGCGATGGAGTTGGCTGCGATAGCGAAAGCTCCCATATGACCAAGAACTCCTGTCTGTACCATCTGGGCAAGACCCCACTGTGCCTGGCTTGTGAGCACCGGAAGTGCAGTCTTCTTATAATCACCGATGTAAGACCGGTCGATAAAGACCAGCTTTTTCAGAGTCAAATTCAGCGAATGTTCCTTATATTTTAAATACCAGATCACGATCAGAAGTTCCACTGTACGGGAGCAGAGAGTCGCAACGGCAGCTCCCCGGATGCCCAGTTCCGGAAAACCAAAATTGCCATAGATCAGGCATGAATTCAGAATAATATTCAGACAAAGCGTGGAGGCTGAAATAATATATCCTATCTTAACGATTCCAACAGCTCTCAGCGATGCTGTCAAGATGTTGGTCACGGTAAACATCAGGTATGTAAAACAAATAATCTGAAGATACTTTACTCCTTCTGCAATGACAGATGTATCATTGGTGAGAAGGCCGAGTATCTGTCCCGGAAAGAAAAAAATCAGCAGAAACATGATGGCTGCAATACCGCCGCCAAAGCGCACCGCAGTTCCAATTGTGTGTATAATTGGCTCAAACCTGCCTTTGCCGTAGTATTGAGTCCCCATGACTACAGCACCCTCGGAAGCTCCCACTACCAGCATCTGCAGAAAAAACTGAATCTGGTTGCACAGGGCCGAGCCGGACAGAGCCGTTTCGCTGTAGGCTCCAAGCATCAGGTTATCCGCCAGATTGACGCCGTAAGTCAGCAGATTCTGCAGAGCTAAAGATAATGTAAGCAGGGCAAATGTTTTATAGAAAGATTTTTCGTGTATCATCCTCAGTTCTCCGATTTATTTCATTCATAGATTTCGTGTTTTGCACGATAACAAGTATTATAACAAATTAGAATGAGAAATGACTACACTATCCTGTACAAAATAAAAAATAATTTGCATGCTATATACCGATTCATGGATCACAGAAAAGAATAAGGCTGCTGCACCTTAATTCAGTGCTGCAGCCTTGCTCCAGTCTTTAAACGATCTTATTGACTTTCTTTTTCCGCGATAACCTGTTTAATCAGATCCACAGTCTGGTCAATTCCTAACAGACTGCTGTTGATACAGAAATCATAGGCCTTGGCATCGCCCCATTTGTTGGAACTGTAGTAATTATAATAGCTGGCCCTCTGCTTATCCTTTTTCAAAAGCGCTTCCTTACTTTTTGCTTTTGGAATCTCGTATACTTCTTCGATCCGTTTGATCCGGTCTTCAAAAGGAGCGTGGATAAATATGCTCAGGCAGTTATCAAAATCCTCCAGTGCATAGTCAGCGCATCTTCCGACAAAAATGCAGGGGCCTTTGCTGGCAATGTCCTTGATGGTGTCAAAGGCGGCCAGAAATACTTTGTGATTGAGCGGAAGGTCAAAGGAGTTGGCATTATATCCCAAAGAATATGGATCCATAACCAGGGAGTATAAAAAACTTGTGGTTGGTTTTTCGTCAAAACTCTCGAAAATCTCCTCACAGATCCCGCTCTCTTTTGCTGCAACTTTTAATAATTCTCCGTCATAAAAAGGAATATTAAGATCCTCTGCAAGCTTTTTTCCTATCAAATGCCCGCCGCTTCCATACTGTCTTTCAATCGTAATAATCGTCTTTGTAGCCATATGAACCGCTCCCTTCTTTTCAGTAACTTCATTTAAGTTACATATATTATACCGCATCTTGAAAAAAAAGTATACCCACAGGGCACACCAAATTGGCTACATAAGTCCTGCTTTTCTTACCCATTCCCGTGCATAATCTGCATCTGCCTTCATCTGTTTTGACAGGCACTCCAGTGATTCAAACTTCATTTCAGGGCGTTTAAAACAGAGAAGCTCTACAGAGATCGGTTTGTGGTAAATATTTTTATCAAAATCCAGAATATAGGTTTCCACACCCATATGCTTTTTGCCTTCAATGGTCGGTTTCACGCCGATATTGCTGATTCCGTAATAAACCTGGTCCTTGATTGTAATCCTGGATACATACACTCCGTTAGGAGGAAGAAGTTTTTCAGGATTTGGAATCTGATTGGCTGTGGGAACACCTAAAACGTCCTTGCCCATATGGTTTCCCTGTACGACAGGTCCATAGACAAGAAAGGGGGATGTGAGAAGCTGGTTTGCCTCTTCGATTCTGGCCTCTTTCAGCAGGCTGCGGACACGGCTGCTGGAGACAATGCCTCCGTTTAATTCAAGCTTCGGGATTACGATCAATTTAAAATCATACTCTCTCTGCATTTCCTGTAAAAGCTCTACGTTGCCCTGGCGTTTATAGCCAAATCCGCAGTCATCTCCCACCACGAGTATTTTCATTCCAACCTTTTTGATCAGTATTTCTGTGACAAAATCCCTTGGAGAAAGCTTAGAGAACTCCTTTGTAAAAGGGTGTTCGATTAAAACATCCAGCCCTTTTTTTGCAAGTAAACGCTCCTTTTCCTCTTTGGAATAAATCATATGGTAATTTTCTGCCTTCAGGGTGTTTACCGGCGGACGGTCAAAAGAAAAGACAACCGTTTGATACCCCTGTTTTTTGTATTTCAGAAGCTTGTCAAAAATGAGCTGGTGTCCCTTATGCAGTCCGTCAAACTTCCCAAGAGCTACAGCAGAGTTATGAAATTGAAAGTTCTCCGTTTGATGTATGTATTCCATAGTACTCCTTTCAGTAAAATATTTTATCCGGAAAGTACATGTTCTTTTGGTCTTTCCAGTCATAAATCCCTATGAAATGCCCGTCCTCATCATAAATTCTCAGACGCTGTTCTGTGCTGCACGGCACTGTGAAGCATTCTGCTTTCAAAGGATTCCCATTATATAAGATCTTGGCATACTGTTTTTTTACTGTGCGTTCGGGAAGATCTGCAAATATTTTATCAGGAGGAATCACTGCCTCCGTGATTCTGTTCTCTCTCATCAAATGTTCAATCTCTTCCAGTGTACGGCTGTCAGTTTTAGTAAATCCGCTGGCTGCTGTGCGTTCCAGGGCAGTCATACAGGCTCCGCATCCAAGCTTTTCTCCTATATCCCGCCCGAGACTTCGGATATAGGTACCTTTGCTGCATACCACGGTCATATGAATATCCGGAAGATCGATCCTCAGGTCATTGATCTCAAAAATGGTGACAGGCCGTGCCTTCCGCTCAATGACTCTGCCCTCCCTTGCAAGCTCATACAGTTTTTTTCCGTCCACTTTTAAGGCTGAATACATAGGGGGAACCTGCTCATAATCTCCCAAAAAAGAGAGTACAGCATCCTGGACCTGTTTTTCGGAAACATCCGGCCGGGATTCTTCCTCAACAGTTCCCCATATATCCTCCGTGTCTGTTCTGATTCCAAGCCGGAAAGAAGCACGGTACTCCTTTTTTGTATCCGTGAGCATATCACAGAGTTTGGTGGCTTTGCCCAGACAGACAGGAAGCACACCGGTGGCCTGCGGATCCAGGGTACCGGTGTGTCCGATTTTCTTTTGCTTTATAATTCCTCTGAGCTTGGCTACCACATCATGTGAAGTAAAGCCGGATTCTTTATATATATTTAAGATACCATGTATCATAAGCACCTCTATAATTGTTTTCGGATTCTTGAAAGAACGGTATCAGTTACCTCTGAAAGGTCTGCCTTCATGCTGAAACCGGCAGCGCGGATATGGCCTCCGCCTTTAAATTCTTCAGAGATAGAAGCCACATTTACTTTTCCGTTGGAACGCATGCTGACTTTGTAAGTATCTGCGTCCAGGGCATATAAAAAGACTGCGGCTTCCACACCTTTTGTGATCCTCATCTGATCAATGATGCCGTTGGTGTCTCCGGAATCAGCGCCCAGCTGCTCCATTTCTCCGCTCTTTAGATAAGAAAGAATGATCTGTCCGTCTTCATACAGGGAACTGTTTAATAAAGCCTGTCCCAGAACCCGGTTTTGAGTAAATGTCTTTTGGTAAAATGTCTCATCGATTACCCTTGAAGTGTTGATCCCCTTGGAAATCAGGTCTCCTGCATACTCCATTGTCTGCTTGGTCGTATTGGAATGTTTAAATACACCAGTGTCGTGTACAATTCCCGTATAGAGACAATATGCACATTCCAGTGAAATACACTCAGAATCAAATAATTCGTACAGTACTTCACATGTGGCACTGGCCTGGGGTTTTAAAATATATTCCTGCCCTATGCCTTTGCTGCTGATGTGATGATCAATACAAAATGTCTTTGCAGCAGTTTCGTACATGGAAATAAACGGCTCAATCCTGTCAAGAGAACTGCAGTCCAGGACGAAGAACAAATCATAGCGGACAGCTTCTGCCGTCTGCCTGACAGAATCGGCCCCGGACAGAAATTGAAATTCCGGAGCGGGCGATTCAAGATAAACAGTGACAGATTTCCCAGGAAAATTATCTAAAATGTACTGCCGAAGCCCCAGACAGCTCCCAATGCAGTCACCGTCCGGGTGGATATGGCCGGTGATGGCAATGGAATCTGCCGCTTCGATGGATGATATGAATTCATTCATGATCGCTTCTCCTATTTGTTCAGTTCGTCAATCTTCTTTGACATTTCCACTCCATATTCGATGGAATCATCCAAAACAAAAGAGATTTCCGGAGTATTTCTCAGATTGATGGAATGGGCCAGTTCTCTTCGGATATATCCTACCGCGCTGTTCAGGCCGGCAAGTGTATCATCTTTTTCCTTCTGGCCACCAAGGACACTGATATATGCTTTGCACTGTTTTAAGTCGGAAGTTACTACTGCATCAACCACGGAAGTCATTGGCGCGATGCGCGGATCCTTGATTTCCCGGCTGATGATGCGGCTCAGTTCCCGCTGTACTTCCCCATTAATTCTAGTATTCTTAATGCTGTTCTTTCTCATGGTTTCCCTCCTGTCAAGAAGGCTTATCTAGGGATCTCTTCCATTATATAGGCTTCAATCTGATCGCCTTCCTTGATATCATTATAATTTTCAAGTACAAGTCCGCATTCAAATCCGGTCTTGACTTCCTTTACGTCGTCATTAAATCGTTTAATTGATGCAAACTCACCCTCATGGATAACAATGCCGTCACGAATCAGCCTTGCAGTGCTTCCTCTCTGGATAATACCGTCTAGGATATAAGAACCTGCAATGGTTCCGACACCGGATGCTTTGAATGTCTGGCGTACTTCGGCGTGGCCGATTACCTTCTCTACATATTCCGGCTCCAGCATACCTTTCATGGCCGCCTCAATATCTTCGATGGCATTGTAAATGACACGGTATAATCTGAGATCTACTTTTTCACTTTCTGCGGCATCCTTTGCAGCAGGATCCGGGCGGACATTAAATCCGATGATGATAGCGTTGGATGCAGAGGCAAGCATAACGTCAGATTCTGTAATGGCACCGACTCCTCCGTGAATAACCTTGACTGCCACTTCTTCATTGGAAAGCTTGGAAAGGCTTTGTTTTACGGCTTCCACAGATCCCTGCACATCGGCTTTTACAATGATGTTCAGGTCTTTGACGCTGCCGGCCTGGATCTGGTCAAAAAGATCATCCAGAGAAAGCTGTGATTTTGTCTCTGAGAGCATCTTTTCACGGCCATAGGCGATAAATTTCTCAGCAGTAGATCTTGCTTCTTTTTCATTTTCCATAGCCATGCAGACTTCACCTGCAAACGGTACTTCACTCAGTCCAAGAATCTCTACAGGAGTAGATGGCCCTGCCACTTTGACGCGTTTTCCTTTGTCATCAATCATAGCTCGGACTTTTCCGTGAGCACTTCCCACTGCAATGGCATCTCCCACATGAAGAGTACCCTTCTGAACCAGAACTGTTGCCACAGGACCGCGTCCTTTATCAAGCTCAGCTTCGATGACAATACCTCTTGCTTTACGGTTTGGATTTGCCTTTAATTCCAGTACTTCTGCGGTAAGAGAGATCATATCCAGAAGATCATCAATTCCCTCTTTGCTGTGTGCGGATACAGGACAAAAGATTGTTGTTCCGCCCCAGTCCTCAGGAATCAGTTCGTACTCTGTAAGTTCCTGTTTTACACGTTCAATATTTGCGCTTTCTTTATCAATTTTGTTGATGGCAACAATAATTTCAACGCCGGCAGCTTTGGCATGGTTGATCGCCTCGATTGTCTGAGGCATAACACCGTCGTCTGCAGCTACAACAAGAATTGCGATGTCAGTAGACTGGGCACCGCGCATACGCATGGAGGTAAAAGCCTCATGTCCCGGTGTATCCAGGAACGTAATGGTTCCATTGTCTGTCTGTACTGTATAAGCGCCGATATGCTGTGTGATTCCGCCGGCTTCACCTGCAGTGACACGGGCAGAACGGATTGCATCCAAAAGAGATGTTTTACCGTGGTCAACGTGCCCCATAACACATACTACAGGGGGTCTGGTTACCAAATCTTTTGTATCCTCTTCGTCGTCATCCTTCAGAAGTTCCTCAATAACATCCACAGTCTCTTCTAATTCGACGATGCGGTCATACTCTAAAGCGATCTCTTCTGCGCGTTCAAAATCTAATTCGGTGTTGAGATTTACAAGTCCGCCTCCGGAAATCAGAAGCTTTTTGATAATATCATTTGCAGGGATGTGGATTGCTTCCGCAAACTCCTTTAAGGTAAGGATCTCAGGAATCTTTACCGGCTCGCTCGGATCATATTCCGGTTTTTTTACCGGCTCCGGCTTGATAAAAGCTCCCGGTCCTGTCTTTTTCTTCTTTTGAGTATTTTGGTTCTTGTTGTTAAACTTATTATTTCTGTTCTTTTTGTTATTTTTATTAAATTTATTGTTCTTATTCTTCCCATTCTGGCCGTTATTATTATTGGAGAATTTTTGAGAATTCTGCGGATTTTCTTTTTTCAGGACTTTCTTCTGTCCGCCCTGATTCTGTCCTGCTTCTTTTTCTTTTTGCTGTCCTTCCGGCCGTTTGGCACCGCGGCTCTGGTTATTCTGTCCGTTCTGAGGTCTTTGCTGCCCTCTGTTTCTCTGCTGGTCTTTTCCCTGCTGATTTTTGGATTTCTCCTGGCGGTTTTCAGGACGGTTTTCTTTTTTGACCGGTTTTTCTTCCTTTTTTGCTCCAAGGGCTTTTTCAATGACCGCTACCTGGGAATCTTCTACCGTACTCATATGATTTTTAACTTCAATATTATTTTTCTTTAATATTTCAATAATTTCTTTACTTTGTTTGTTATATTTCTTTGCTATCTCATGGACTCTAGGTTTTGCCATAGATTGCACCTCCATTATTCATTCTGACTGTTTTCAAGTTTCCCGCGAATGGCCTTGGCAAATCCCTGATCTTCCACAGCTACCGCCGCCCGGAACTCTTTTCCGATGGCGTGGCCCAGTTCGCTTCTATCGCTGAAAAAATACAGCGGCACATGATAATATTCGCACATATTCTGATACATTTTTCTCGTGTTGCCGGAAGCATCTTTGGCCGCAAGGACCAGATATGCATGACCGGACTTTACAGACTTTTCCACGGCAAATTCGCCGCTGACCAGATTCCTTGATCTGGCCGCCAGCCCCAGCAGAGATAAGACTTTATGATTCAAGACCGATCATCTCCTTTTCCAGCGCGTCATAGACTTCTTCGGAAATCGATGTTTTAAAAGAGCGTTCAAGTCCTCTGGACTTTCTGGCCTTCTTCAGACAATCCAAAGACCGGCAGATATAGGCCCCGCGTCCATTGGATTTGCCTGTAGGGTCAATGAATATATCTCCCTCCTTAGGCTTTACCACTCTCACAAGGTCTTTTTTTGCTTTTGATTCCTGGCATCCGATGCACTTTCTCATGGGCAATTTTTTGTTCATATTATCACATCCTATTTTTATTCATCCAAAGATTCAGATTCTTCAGAGAGGAGTTCTTCCTCCACAGCATTTTCATCATCGTAGGCCATAGCCTCTTCAGCCGCTTCCTCCTCTGTATATTCTTCCGTCCAATCCATGTCCTGATCTTCAGGCATATCGGTATTCATTTCACGGAGTTCTTCCTCTTCCTCAGCCTGAGATTCACTCTTGATATCAATCTTATATCCGGTCAGCCTTGCAGCAAGTCTTGCATTCTGTCCTTCTTTTCCGATAGCCAGAGATAACTGGTAATCCGGAACTACCACCTGGGCACTTTTTTCCTCCACATCTACGGAAACAGATACCACTTTAGACGGGCTCAAAGCATTTTCAATGTAAACACAAGGATCCTCATTCCAGTTGATAATATCAATTTTCTCGCCTCTTAAGTCATTGACAATGGCGTTGACTCTGGCTCCGTTCATGCCGACACAGGCACCTACAGGGTCTACATTAGGTTCGTTGGACCAGACTGCAAGCTTAGTTCTGGAACCTGCCTCACGGACAATATTCTTAATTTCCACGATGCCGTCCTGAATCTCCGCCACTTCTTTTTCAAAAAGCCGTTTTACGAGATCAGGATGTGTACGGGAAACTAAAATTCTCGGTCCACGGTTTGTGTCCTTAACTTCTACAATGTAAAGTTTAATCCGTTCTGTGGGCTGAAATACTTCTCCCCGGATCTGCTCAGACTTCATTAAGAGTGCGTCTGTTTTATCATCTAAGCTCACACTCACATTGTCACCTACATAGCGCTGTACCACGCCGGTAACAATATCTTTTTCTTTGCAGTAGAAATGGTCAAAGACCACTCTTCTTTCTTCCTCTTTGATCTTCTGCACAATAACACTTCTGGCGTGCATAGCTGCGATTCTTCCGAAGTCCTTCGGAGTGATCTCCACACGGACAATGTCTCCCAGTTCATACTTAGGATCCATAGCCTTTGCCTTGGCAAGGCTGATCTGAAGCGCCGGATCAAACTCCTCTCCATCCGCAGTCTCTACGACTTCTTTTTCTGCATATACTACAATGTCCCCGTTCTCGCGGTTCATGTTGACAACCACATTGTCTGCATTTCCAAAGTCTCTTTTGCATGCAGCCACCAGAGAGTTTTCAATTGCTTCCATAATGACATCTTTATCAATATGCTTCTCTTTTTCTAACTGGTTTAATGCATCAATTAATTCACTCATTTTTTCTGTTGTCCTCCTTAAAAATCTAATGATAAACGGGCAGATGCCACACTTTTTGTTTCAAATTCCTGGTCAGTGCCATCGATGGAAAGAATCATTTTTTCCTTTGAATATTCTTTTAAAATACCGGTGAATTCCTTTTGCTTATTGATGGCTTTGTATAGCTTGAT
Source organism: Anaerostipes sp. (assembly GCF_018381315.1). Lineage (GTDB taxonomy): Bacteria > Bacillota > Clostridia > Lachnospirales > Lachnospiraceae > Anaerostipes. Next base: position 66,150 of record NZ_JAGZSD010000003.1, read on the forward strand.
ATCGACCGACTGTCCGATGCTTTGCCGGAAGTGTTTTTCCTTTTTTAGGGGTCTTCCAAGTCCCGGTGAGCTGACTTCCAGAATGTATGCGTCTTCAATAAAATCATCAGCATCCAATTTGGCTTCCAGTGCCCGGCTGATCAGCACACAGTCATCGATACTGATTCCGCCTTCTTTATCTGCATAAACACGCAGATACCAGTTGGCGCCCTCTTTTACATATTCCACATCCACAAGTTCGAAGTTGTTTTCATCAATAATCGGCGCAACCAGTGCTTCTGTTTTTTGTTCTATTTCTGCTCTTCCTGCCAAGTTGATCCTGCCTCCTTTTCTGCGCAAACAATAAGAGTGGACTTTCGTCCACTCCTTAGGTTCATTCTTTATGTTATTGGTTATTATAACACTTTGGCTTTTATAATACAAGGGTTTGCCAAGAAAATCTTCTGAGTTTCCCTGGCTGTCTGCCGTTGGACTGAGAATATTTTATTTAACTAGCACAAAACTGGATACTCAAGTCCCCTGCAATATAAAAATTTTCAAATCCATCAATTAAACAAACATGATTCTTTCCGTACATATAGATAAGATCCTCTACAATGCCGCGGTAGCTGTCATTAAACTGCTTGGTGACCATAACAACATAATCTTCCTGACGGCATAAATACAACTCATCTTCTTCCTCGGTTTTTGATTTTTCTATCAAATGTTCAGCACCGTTTTGAAAATGCTGAATATAAAGGTCATTCTCTGAATTATAGGTAAGCAATACAAAACAGCTGGTAAAATATGCCCCGCCCATGGTAAATTTACCAATATTTACGGGTGTGGGCTCTGTATCTCTCTCATCTGGTGCTGTTACAAATTCTTTACCCCGAGTTACGTCAGTACCTCTGTAAATTGGGACTGAATGCTGCATGACGGAAGGAAAATCGTCATAATCTGTCCCCTGACTGTTAAAAAGTGACGGTAATGTGAGATTGGTCGGATCTGTTATTCCAAAATCTACTTTATAGTAACGCATAGAGCCCTCCTTAGTAAAACTAAACCATCTTGTTCCGAGATATCTCATGTCTCCAGTTTAACAGCAGAACACTATTTTATCTACAGCTTCCTGCCGATCGCTTATGACAGAGAGTGAATGACTGATCCGGAACTCAGAACAGATAATATCTCTGGGATAAGGGCAGGGATTCTGCGGGTTCACAACTTAATACTTCTCCGTTGATTTTCACTTCGTAAGTATCCGGGTCTACGGCAACTTTCGGGATCTCAGAGTTTAAAATCATATCTTTTTTTCCAATATTACGGCAGTTTTTGACAGGAAGCACCTGTTTTTCAAGCCTCAGTTCTTCTTTTATATTTGCCTGAAAAGCAGCTTTTGATACAAATGTTACAGAAGTACGGCTTCTGGCTTCTCCATAGGAACCCCACATATGTTTCATAATGACCGGCTGGGGTGTTGGTATAGAGGCATTGGCATCTCCCATTTTGGCAGCGGCGATAAACCCGCCTTTTAAGATAGTGTCCGGCTTAACTCCGAAGAACGCAGGATCCCACACGACCAGATCGGCAATCTTTCCTTCTTCCAGAGAACCAATGTAATCAGAGATTCCGTGAGCGATGGCAGGATTGATCGTATATTTTGCGATATAGCGTTTTGCACGGAAGTTATCATTGTCCGCCCCGTCAGCTTCTTTCAGCTGTCCTCTCTGCTTTTTCATTTTATCTGCTGTCTGCCATGCCCTTGTGATGACTTCGGCAGGGCGCCCCATAGCCTGTGAGTCGGAATTCAGGATAGAGATGGCTCCAAGGTCATGAAGGACATCTTCTGCGGCCAAAGTTCCGAATCTGATCCGTGACCTTGCAAAAGCCACATCTTCCGGAAGTTTTGGATCCAGATGATGGCAGACCATAATCATATCCAGATGTTCGTCAATGGTGTTTTTTGTAAACGGCATTGTAGGACTGGTGGAACTGGGCATGACATTTGGAAGTCCGGCTGCTTTTATAATATCCGGAGCATGCCCTCCTCCGGCTCCCTCTGTGTGGTATGTATGAATAGCTCTTCCGCCGATCGCTTCCTTTGTACTCTCAAAATAACCGGCCTCATTTAAAGTATCTGTATGAATGGTCACCTGCACATCGTACCGGTCGGCGGCTTTCAGGCATTGATGAATGGCAGACGGCGTTGAACCCCAGTCTTCGTGCAGCTTCAATCCCACCGCCCCGGCAAGGATCTGTTCTTCCAGAGGCTCTGGTGATGAACAGTTGCCCTTTCCGAAAAAGCCAAAATTCATAGGAAATTCTTCTGCTGACTCCAGCATTTTCTTCATATTAAATGCTCCAGGAGTGCAGGTTGTTGCAAAAGTTCCCTCTGCAGGTCCTGCACCGCCGCCGATCATAGTAGTTATGCCTGAGTAGAGGGATGTCTCCACCTGCTGTGGGCATATATAGTGTACATGAGTGTCAATGCCTCCGGCCGTTACAATCTTTCCTTCTGCAGAAAGCACTTCAGTTCCGGCACCTGCCACAAGCCTTGGATGGACTCCATCCATGATATCCGGATTTCCGGCTTTTCCAATTCCGGCGATTTTTCCGTCTTTAATTCCGATATCAGCTTTTACAATTCCCCAGTAGTCGATGATCAGGGCATTGGTGAGAAGCAAATCAAGGGATCCGTCCCGGCCAGTGGCCGATGCACTCTGGGCCATGCCGTCTCTAATTGTTTTTCCTCCCCCGAATTTCATTTCCTCACCATAGACGGTATAGTCTTTTTCCACCTCAATAAAGAGATCCGTATCCCCAAGACGTATTTTATCTCCGGTAGTTGGTCCGTACATCTCTGCATATTCTGTTCCTTTGATCTGATTGCTCATATGTTTTCACCTGCCTTTCTAAAACCCACGGATTTCTGCGTTCTTCAGTGCCTTTTGTTTTGTTGATCCATTGATTTGATCTTCTGTTAAATTGTTAAAACCACTGATCCTTCTCTTTCCCGAAATCATAATAAGGTTTACTTCTTTTACCTCATCCGGTTCAAAGCGGACCGCAGTTCCTGCGGGGATATCCAGGCGGTATCCGAAAGTTTCTTCTCTATTGAACTGAAGAAACTTGTTTATTTCAAAAAAATGAAAATGTGATCCGATTTGTACAGGGCGGTCGCCTTTATTGACCACAGAGACCGTTTTTGCTTTCCTTCCGGAATTGATGCTGATCATCTGGTTTTTTATAATCATTTCTCCTGGTTTCATAACATACCTCCTATCTGACTGGCTGATGAACTGTTACCAATTTGGTTCCGTCAATGAACGTTGCTTCTACCTGTACTTCTTTCACCATATCTTCTACGCCGTCCATAACATCTTTTTTTGCCAGCATTTTTGTGCCCAGATCCATCAGTTCCCGTACACTTTTACCGTCTCGGGCAAGTTCTAACAGTTCAGAAGAAATATAAGCAATAGTTTCAACATAATTCAATTTAAGCCCTCTTTCTTTCCTCTGTTTTGCCAGCTCTCCGGCCATGTGCAGCAATAATTTTTCTGTTTCCCTTGGGGTCAGCTTCATATGTTCCTTCCTCCTAATTTTTTTAATTACAGGGACATGGTAGCCTGAAGCTTTATCTGATCCAGTTCTTCAGTCTTTCCATGCATAATGATTTCTCCGTTTTCCATGACATAGCAGTCATCTGCAATGTCCATGACAAATTCCAAATATTGTTCAGCTATAAAAACCGCCATGTTTTCTTTCAGTTTTAACAGGATGATCCCAATCTCCTCAATGACAGACGGCTGAATGCCTTCTGTTGGTTCATCCAAAATGAGTACTTGCGGACTGGAGACCATAGCTCTGGCGATGGCAAGCTGCTGCTGCTGTCCGCCGGAGAGATCGCCTCCTTTTCGGTTTAAAAACTCCTTTAGGATAGGAAAGATATCGAAAATATCCTCGGGAACCCTATTTCTGCCGTTTTCTCCCGCCTCCAGTCCTAAAAGAAGATTTTCCCGAACGGTGAGCTGAGGGAAAATTTCCCGTCCCTGAGGAACATATCCAATGCCGCTTTTGGCCCTCATATAGCTTGGAAGACTGGAAAGTTCTTTTTCCCCTTGCTTTACTGATCCTTTTGGGGTATCAAGAAGTCCCATAATACTCTTCATCAAAGTTGTCTTTCCTGCTCCGTTGCGTCCTACCAGACAGGTAATGCTGCCTTTGTCCGCCTGAAGATTTATATCCCTTAATACCATCCCTTCTCCGTAGGCAGCATATAATCCCTGGATTTCTAACATGCTTTCTCACCTCCCCTTCCCAGATAAACATCAATGACTTCCTGGTTTTTCTGGACTTCATCCATAGTACCCTCTGCAAGTATCCTCCCCTCATGAAATACTGTGACACTGTCGGAAATGTGTTTTGCAAACTGCATATCATGTTCCACTACAATAACAGAACAGTCTGCTTTGATCTTCATCAGCAGTTCTTCTGTCTTTTCCGTTTCCCTGCGCCCCATTCCGGCTACCGGTTCATCCAAAAGCATCAGCTTGGGGCGGGCTGCAAGAAGCATTCCGATTTCCAGCCATTGTTTCTCACCGTGGGAGAGTCTTCGGGGATAATCAAACCGGCTGTCAGAAAGTCCGATGAATTCCAGGACATAATCCACGTGTTCTCTTTTTTCTTTGGAAAGTTTGCGAAAAGTTGTGGAATAGATACTTTTTCTGCTGGCTGCAGCCAGTTCAATGTTCTCCTGTACCGTGATGCCGTAAAATACGCTGGGGGCCTGGAACTTTCGTCCGATTCCAAGCTCTGCGATAGCGTATTCTTTCATTTTGGATACGTCATATTCCTGATCAAAAAGAATACTTCCTCCGGCAATTTTGTTTTTGCCGCAGATGGCATCCAGAATCGTCGTTTTTCCTGCACCATTTGGGCCGATAAAAAAACGGATCTCATTTTCTCCCACTGAAGTGCTTACGTTGCTTACTGCTTTAAAATCTCCGAAGCGAATACTGATGTCATTTAATTCTATCATCGGTTTCATGACAACTCCTCCTTTGCATTAAGGTGACGGGTCTCCTGCTTTTTACCAAATCTTTTACGGATCTTATCCGGAATCTCACGGAAGGAAATCATTCCTTTCGGCAGCCAAAGAATCACAGCTACAAAAACGATACCGATGAAGTAAGACCAGATTTCCGGAAAGTTTTCACTGATTCCTGTTTTTAATCCTCCCACGGCCAGTGCCCCTATGACAGGTCCGATCAGGGAGCCTTTTCCTCCGATAGCGACCCAGATGATCATTTCCACGGAAAAAACAGTTCCGACTTCTGCCGGGGAAATGATTCCTACCTGAGTTACAAACAATGCCCCTGCAATTCCTGCGGCAGCGGCGGAAAGCGCATAGACGAATACCTTATATTTTGCAGGATTGTATCCGGTGAAGCGTACCCGGTTTTCTCCGTCCCGTATGGCTACCAAAACCTTTCCGAATCTGCTGTTTATAAGAAAACGAAAGGCCAGGTAAATGACAAAAAGGAAAGCCAGTGTCACATAAAAAAGAATAATTTTAGTCATAGTATCATTTAAATCCAGTCCAAATAAATATGTAAAGCCGGTAAGACCGTTGGAGCCGCCGGTTATTTTCTGCTGTCCGATCAGAAGGACAGAGAAAATCATAGAGAGTGCCTGGGACAAAATCGAGAAATATACCCCTTTGATCCTGTTTAAGAATGTCAGATATCCAATGATTACAGCCAGCAGCACCGGCACAGCAATAACAGCTGCCATGGCAAAGACGGGATTTGCAAAGGGCTGCCACAATGCGGGCAGTTTCTTTATGCCGCTCCAGACCATAAAATCCGGAAGCTTTCCGGCGCCCGCTGCACTCAATTTTAAATACATCGCCATGCAGTAAGCTCCCAGTCCAAAATATACGCCGTGCCCCAGGCTTAGAATGCCGGTATAGCCCCAAATCATGTCAAGTCCTAAAGCTATGATCGCAAAACACATAAATTTTGCAATCAGAGACAGCCTGAATACAGACATAATAAAAGGAGAGACCAGCAGAAATAGAAAGACCGCCGCTGCAAGTACAGTTATAAAATTAATTTTTCTTGGTTTCATATCTTCCTCCTATTCATCTTCCAGAACACGTGTTTTTACTGCAAATATGCCTTTTGGCCGAAACTGAAGAACAAGAATGACACAGATGAAGATTAATACTTTGCCCATGGATGCATCTGTCAGAAACTCAAATGCAGTTCCGCCGATACCGATAAATCCTGTTCCAAGAACAGTTCCCAAAATACTTCCGGCCCCGCCGACAACTACAGACATGAAGGTATCTACGATATAGTTGGTTCCGAGGGATGGTCCGATGGCACCCACCCAGGTGAGAACACAGCCAGCCAGGCCTGCCAGCCCGCATCCGGCGGCGAAAGTTCCGGCATCCATCCTCTTTGTATTCACTCCCAAGGCGGAAGCCATCTCACGGTTCTGCATGACGGCTCTTACATTTCTTCCGGTGCGGCTTTTATACATCAACAGACAGACAGCCGACAGGCAGATGATAACAATCAGAAAAATAAACAGCCGCTTGTATGGAAGTACAATCACATCAGTGATATGAATGCTTTTTTCCAAAAATGCCGGAACCTTGACGGCCACATTTGGTGAGCCGAAGATGGTTCTGGCCAGCTGCTGAAGGATCAAACTGATTCCCCATGTGACCAGCAGGCTGTCTGCGGCTCTGCCGTAAAGTCTGCTGATGACAAGCTTTTCAAGAACCAGCCCGAAGGCTGCAGCAGCCAGGAAGGAGGCAGGGAGCGCCAAAAGGACGTAGCCGTCATTTTTCAGCAGATTTTGTACAACATATGCCGTATATGCACCGATCATAATAAATTCTCCGTGGGCCATGTTGATGACACCCATGAGCCCAAAGGTGATTGCCAAACCAATGGCGGCCAGAAGCAGAATGGAGCTTACGCTGACTCCGTTGAACAGCTGCATAATAAATACTTCCATATAGATTCTCCTTTTCTTGGCTTCTCTCTACTCGGACAGCCCTTTGGCCCAAGCATATCCTTTCAGATACGGATCTGGCTTTACTGCTTCTTTGGTGCTGTAAACCTCATCAATCAGCCCGTTTTTATTAACTTTTCCGATGCGTACCTTCTTGTAAATGTGCTGATTATCCCCGTCGATGGTGACCTTCCCCTCAGGGGCGTTAAAACTGATGCCTGCTGCTGCTTTTTTTACTTTGTCAACATCGGTGGAACCTGCTTTCTCCACAGCAGCTTTCCACAGGTAAACAGCATTGTATCCTGCCTCGATTGGATCGTCTGTCACCCGGTCTTTGCCATAGGCTTTTTTATAATTTGAAACGAATTTCTCATTTTCTTTTGTTTTTGTTGTTTGATAGTAATTCCATGAAACCAGATGTCCCTCCAGATAAGATGCACCGATCCCTGATATTTCTTCTTCTGCCACAGATACGGAACACGTCATAACATCTTTGGAGGAAAGTCCTGCATCTTTCAGCTGTTTAAAGAATGCTACATTGGAATCTCCGTTTAATGTGTTGAAAACAAAGTCTGGCTTTTGTTCTTTAATCTTATTAACCACAGTGGTATAGTCAGTGTGTCCCATAGGTGTGTACTCTTCTCCGACAACTTCAGCTCCCAGTGATTTGGCCTGCTTTTTGATAATCTCATTTGCTGTTCTGGGGAATACATAATCAGATCCTACAAGAAAGATCTTTTTTCCGTAGTTTTTTACCAGATAATCAACAGCAGGTACGATCTGCTGATTTGGGGCAGCACCGGTATAAAAAATATTCGGAGAAGATTCCTGGCCTTCATACTGAACCGGATACCAAAGAAGCCCGTTTTTACTCTCAAATACCGGAAGGACTGCTTTTCTGCTGGCTGAGGTCCAGCATCCAAAAACTGCGGCAGTTTTATCTTTGGTCAGAAGTTTATCGGCTTTCTCTGCAAAGGTTGCCTGATTGGAAGCTCCGTCTTCAACTACATACTCAATCTTTTTTCCGAGGACACCGCCCTTTGCGTTGATCTCTTTGATGGCCATGATCTCCGCATCTTTAACGGAAGTCTCACTCATAGCCATAGTTCCGCTCAGAGAATGAAGGATGCCCACTTTGATCGTACTGCTGTCCTTGGAATCAGAACCATCAGATTTTCCGCTGGCCTCCCCAAAAGCTCCTCCGCAGGCGGTAAGGCCTGCCGCCATAACTGCAGCCATACCAAGCGCCGCTATTTTTTTGAATCTGCAATTTCTTCTCATAACATTTCCTCCTTTTTAAATCACATAAATGAAAAAGCGCCGTGAAGAATTTCTTCTTCACAGCGCCGTTGCTGCTTTCTTATTTACAACTGATACTTTACATCATTTCCGCCAAAGAGAAAACAGCATAAAACCGATTTTTCCCTGTAATTTTCCGACTTGCTGCCTGTACTGTTCAGAGTCTCCGGTATCCATTGGGCGTCATCCCTGTATATTTTTTAAAGACCCGCGAAAAATGGTCCGGGGTCAGATATCCCAGTTCTCCGCTGATCTCGTATATTTTTAAAGTTCTGTTTTTCAGCCTTTTTTTCGCATATTCCATACGGACTGCTGTCAAATATTCAAGCGGTGTATATCCTGTTGTTTGTTTGAACCTGCGTGACAGATAATCACGGTTCATCCCAAGAGACTGGGATACTTCTTCTATAGCAGTACTGCTTTTGAAATGGCTGAGAAAAAAAGTACAGGTTTCCAACACCATCTGGTTTTCCCGGATTGCCTGATACTCCTTGCGGATCCTTTCTCGTTCCATATCTGGAGCCTCTGAAAGTCTGGACTCATAAAAGTCTGAGGCAGTGTAGTCCGTGTCAGAAGTGTTTTCTTCAAATTCCAGGGCTTCCCTGACCAGATTGAGGGATTCCAGAAGCTTTTCTTCTGTCAGAGGTTTTTCAATAAAATCCAGGACGCCAAGCCGCATAGCCTGTTTGGCATATCTGAAATCTGAGTAGGTGCTGGCTATGACAGCATGGATCTTGCTGCCCTTTTCTCTTAGTTTTGTTACCATTTGAAGCCCGTCCATTTTAGGCATCCGGATATCTGTTAAAATGACATCGAAAGAGTTGCCGTCCATCATGCAGAGAGCTTCTTCCCCGTTTGAAGCCTCCCCTGTGATCTGAAAATCAAAATCTTTCCAAAAGGAATAACAGGCGACGAGAAAACGGATAGCCTCATCATCTTCTACAAATAAAATCTTCTTCATCAGTCATCCATCCCTTCTTTAAAATACTTGACGGCCTTTTCAAAATCATAGCAGTCCATGGCACTGCTGAACTTCTCCTTCTGCCCGGAAGACATTAAACCCAGTATATAGGGTTTGTGTGCTTCATAAATTTCTGAAGCCGCAAGGTCCGATTCCTCCAGAAGTTTCAGAAATTTATCCGCCCGGAATTCTTCGGACGGAAGGGGGAGGTTCTCTGATGCTGCACTCTCTTTATATGTGAGAATTGCCTCTTTTGTCTGTTTGAAGCAGTCCTGGATCTCTGATATTGCCTTCTCTGTTTTTTTATCTGTGATTGTATCTTCTTTCAGCTGCTGCTCCAAAGCAGCCAGTTTCTTCCGGAGAAGCCGGGCGCCAATATTTCCGCTGACACCTTTTAAGGTATGCAGGCAGTGAAGGAGCTTTTCCTGGCTGAGTTTTGGAGTGAGACTGTAAAATTCTTTTTCATGCTGAGTAAGAAACATGGACAGCAGCTGGTTATAAAGGGCGTGTCCGATTTCTGTGATTCTTTCCTGCGTGTCCAGCAGAGATAGGTCCTTTTTGTCTGTCTGCGGTTTTTCCTGCTGCGGACAGTCAGGACGGAAAGCCTGCAGAAGGATATTTTCCAGCTGTACGGAAGAAAATGGTTTTGGAAGAAATCCTTTCATTCCTTCCTGAAAAATTCTCTGTAATGTAGCTGATTCCACATCTGCTGTCATTGCCGCTGTGAAGGTGTCAAAATTTTTAGTGGCATAAAGGATTTCCTTTGCTGTCTGGAATCCGTCCAGCGGTTTCATCCGTATATCCATAAAAATAATGTCAAACTTTTCATCCTGGCACATACGGACTGCATCTCTTCCGCGGGAGACAGAAAAAGCAGTCAGACCATATTTCTTCAGCAGTTCCTCTTCCATCTTCCGGTTCACATCGTTATCCTCCACGAGAAGAACCCTTTTTCCTTTAAGCTGAAACAAAAGCTGTTTTTTCTCAGAATCCGGGGATTTCCCGCAGCTTTTGAGTTCAGGTATTTCTCCTTTGTTTATGGGGATTGTCAAAGTAAAACAGGACCCCTTCCCTTCGTTACTTTCTGCCTCAAGAGTACCCTTCAGAAAATGAGCCAGATTTCTTGATATAGTAAGACCAAGACCCGTACCTCCGTAAAAATGTCCGTCAGGTTCTCCTGACTGTTCAAACGGCTGAAAGATCCGTGCAAGATCCTGCTTTTTTATACCGCATCCGGTGTCAGAGACAGAAGCCTCAAGAAAGAACTTTTCTCCTGCTGATTCACTTGCCTTAATTCTCAGCATGATTTCTCCTTCTCTCGTGAATTTAAAACTATTAGACAGAAGATTCAAAAGAATCTGCCGCAGCTTTCCGGCATCTATACAGAGAGTCTCCGGCACAGCGTCATCGATAGAAATTCTTAAAAGCAGATTTTTATTCTTTGCGTGATAACGGAACATATCAAGAATTCCGGAGAAAAATTCTCTGGTCTTCACAGTTTCATATTCCCATTTCATTTTTCCGCTTTCCAGTTTGGAAATATCCAGAATCTGATTGATCAGATTCAGCAGGGTTTCAGATGCCTGCTCCATAATGTCCAGATATTGTTCCTGCTTTTCTGAAAGATCTGTATCCCTCATCAACATTTCATAACCCAAGACAGAACTCAGGGGAGTACGGATTTCATGGCTCATATTCGAAAAAAAACGGCTCTTTTCTTTGCCTGCTGCAGACAGTCTTTCATACATCTGGTTAAACCTCTCAGCAAAAATCCGAAGTTCTCTGGAACCTTTTACAGGGAGAACAGACTCTGTGTCAGTTTCTTCTATATGCCGGATCTTTGATGTATATTCAAGAACCGGAGCAACACTGAGCCGATAGAATAAGAACATAGCCGCTGCCACAAATATAAAAGCTGATCCTAAAACTGCTGTCTGTGAATTTACTGCAAGGCCGGTGCGGATTCTGGCCTCATAGAGGCGGTTTTTCAGCTTATGGTCCATGCGCTGCTGGAATTCGTTTATGGCACTGGCAATGACATCTTTTTCGTTTTCATATTCTTTGCCAAAGACCAGTTCCGATGCCAAAACACCAGCCATTTTTCTGTTAAGCTTTTTATCCTCAACATTCAGCACATAGTTTTGAATCTCCGGATTAAGCATTTCTTCCGGGATCCGGTGGCTGTAGGCAGCCAGCTTCATGGCCCTTTGTTCTGTGGAGATCAGCAGATCAGAGTTATTCTTTGCGGTTTTCAAAAGCTGAATCTCTTTTGCCGGGACAGAGGAAGCATCAAATGCTTCCATGGCTTTTTCTCTTGATTTTGTAATCTTTACTTCCCGCCAATAGTTTTTCATATAAGTAAGCTTGCCAGTGACCACAAATTTCCGGACTTCCTCTGTCAGATAATCCGAGGTATCTGAAAGCTTCTGGCTGGAGTTCTGGAATCTGAGCTGGCCGGACTCTGCATCCTGTTCTTTCTGCACACTCTGTCTGATGGACCATCCGCTGGATAGGACAAAGGCTACCATAAGTCCAAGGACAATGACGGCAGCGGTGTTAATTTGTTTTTGGCTGAAGATGTAATTTGATGTCATGGCAGTCCTTTCTTGCATTTTCAATATAGATTGTGTACAATTCCATGATAAAGAGAATGCCGGCCCTAATCGTCTGCCGGTCAGAAAGGAGATCTTATAATGAGCCGACAGATGGAAATGGTCAATCTGCTGATTGTGGATGACACTCCTGCCCATATCAAAACCGCAGGAACAATTTTAAAGGAACTTGGATACCCGGTACGGGCTGCGGCAAACGCCGGGGCTGCGCTGAAGCTTATAGCTAAACAGATTCCCACAGTTCTTCTTCTGGATCTGGCCATGCCCGGCATGGATGGTTTCGAACTGATGCAGGTTCTGAAAAAGGAACCTTTTTATGATGATATGGCAATCCTCTGCGTAACCGCCAGCAATGACCGGGAGAGTATTGAAAAAGGATTTTCTCTGGGTGCAAGGGACTATGTAGTAAAACCCTACCGGGCCTGCGAACTGCTGGCTCGGGTAAAAACTCATATCCAGATCATCAGACAGGCCAAAGAACTGAAGCACTCCTATGAGGAACTGGATCAGTTCTGCCTGAATGTTTCTCACGATCTTCGTTCACCTCTCCATACTATATCCCAGCTTTGCCGGCTTCTGGAGACCAGTCTTCCCAACAGCAGTCCGGAACAAATTTCGGCTATACTCAAACGTATACAGGATAAATCCGGCGAGACTGCCAGAATGACAGAGCGTCTTTTGGATCTCTCCAAAGTCAGTCAGGCAGAATATCAAAAAATAAAGGTTGATTTAAATCGGATGCTGCCCTCTGTGTTTGATGATCTGAAAGATCTATACGGAAGGCGGGATATTCGGTTTCATATGGAGCAGCTTCCCGATATCAGCGGAGATCCGGATCTGCTGAGGATTCTTTTTCAAAATGTAATAGGAAACGCAGTGAAATTTACCCAAGGCCGCAGTACTGCTGAAATTTCAGTATCCTCCGGCATTACAAACGAGTGGATCACGGTAAACATTAGTGACAACGGAGCAGGTTTTTGCCCTGAACAAACAGCAAAACTTTTCCAGGTGTTTGAACGGCTTCACACTCAGGAGGAATTTGAGGGAACCGGCGTGGGGCTTACAATTGTAAAGCGCATTATGCAGCGTCACTGTGGGAAAGTATCCATCACCGGACAGGCGGGCCAGGGTGCATGTGTCACCTTAAGATTTCCTGTCACATAAAAAGACAGGCAGGAACCGCCTTGCACGGCGTCCTTGCCTGTCTTTTTGATGGATATATTTTACCATATGATGTTATCCCCGTAAAGCTGAATGTTTTACAGATCAAATAAGGAAAGCTGTTCTGCCTCCGGCTGCTTTTTCCCGGCGGACTCATTTTTTCTGTATTTTTGTGGCAGGGCGGAAAGAAATTCAGAAGTTTCTTTCCGTGTTATAAGAATTAATTCCTCTTTTGCCCGTGTCATGCCTACAAAAAATAAACGGCGCTCTTCTTCTTTGTCCGCCGGATGCAGGGGTGATTCCAAGGGAATACTGCCCTGTTTCACACCGCTTATAAACACTACCGGGAATTCCAAGCCTTTTGAGCCATGGAGTGTCATCAGAGTAACCGCATCCGAGGTATATTCCTTTTCGCCGTTCCGCTTCAAATCTCCCTCCGTACCAAGCAGAAGGTTTGACAGAAAGGCTGCCATATTTTCATGGAACAGAGTCATCTTACCAAGGCACAGCAGAGCTTCATCTTCTGTGAGACTGTTCTTTTCCATCCAAAGCTTCAGGAGTGCACCGGGTGTTTCTGTATGTATAAGAGATTTGAACTCCTCCAAAAATTCTCCGCAGCCAGGAAAAGATTTCAGGGCGATTGAGAGGGCCTTTGTATTTTTTTCATCCAAAAGATACCGGAAAAAGGAGACGGTTCCTTTAACCTTCTCATCTTCAAGAAAGCTGTCCTGTCCGGTGATGACACAGGGGATGCTTTCCTGTCTCAGACATTTTTCAATGGCTCTGGCCTGATGGTGGGTCCGGTATAATATGGCAATATCCCCAAAGCCCCGTGGCTTTTCTGTCTTAACTGCATAATTCTGGGCGTCCATCATATCCATCCCTCCGGTGAGCCGGTTGATCTCCTTGGCGATAAATATGGCTTCTGACCAGTCGTTTTGGGAAGTGATGACACGGACCGGTTTTCCGCTGCTTTTCACTGCGGAAAGATACCGTTCTTCCCCTGGATTTTCGCTGATAACAGAAAGGGCAGAGCCGATGATCTCCGGTGTGGAACGATAATTCTTTCTTAAGTAAATCATCTTCAGATCAGGTATCTCTTCTCTCAGCCGGTCAAAACACCGGGCATCAGATCCCCGGAAGCCATAGATTGACTGATCGGGATCTCCGATGACAAACAGTTCTTTTCCATGACGAAACCATGAGAGGACCAGGCGGAACTGAATGTCATTCATATCCTGCATTTCATCTACAAGAAGATAAGAGAATTGTCCGGTGCCTTCAGGTCCTGCATCGGTCTGCTCCAGTACTTTCAAGAGCAGGTCATCAAAATCAGCAAGACCCAGTTCTTTCATGACTTCCTGATAACAATCCGCTTCCTCTTTTGACGCAGACTCCTGTCCTTTTATATTATTTTTATAGCTGGAGATATGTTTTAAGAAGTCCTTTGGCTTTTGAGGAGATCCTAAACGTATAAGTGCTTCCTCCGCTGCTTCCAAAAGTTCTGCATTGTCTGCCAAAACAATCTCTTCTCCGCGCTGCCTGAGCAGATTAAGACAGATAGAGTGAAAGGTCCCGATCGTCATGTCTTTTGCATATGTATCTTTTGCCAGCCTCTTTTTCAGACGTTCTCTCATCTCGAAGGCGGCCTGATTGGTAAATGTGACGGCAGTGATCTGTGACGGAGAGATATTTCGCTCATTGACAAGATAAGCAATCTTGTCAACCAGAGTCTTTGTTTTTCCCGTTCCCGGACCGGCGATCACCGCTACTGCTTTGTGCTCAGTGACAACAGCTTCTCTCTGTTCTTCATTATCCCCAGTGTCTTTTTGCTTCTTTTCCGATGCCGGTTTAGCCGCAGCATTCTTTTCTTGTCTGATGATTTTCTTTTTCTTCTTTTTGGGTTCCTGGGCAGCTGCGATGCCCAGGGTGTCAAAAAAAGTCATCTGTCCGTTGATTGCATCAATCTCTTCTTTTTCTATGAGATGGATCTTTCCATATTCTCCGTCAAATCCCGGCTCACGGCGGACCTCCTTATTCCTCAGGCGCCGGATACCTTCTTCCACACAGGCGCCTGCGCTGTGACGGATATCTTCTAAAGGCGCTTCACGCAAAATATAAAATTCCGGTCCAAGCTCCGCCAGCATTTTTTCAAATTGGGCATTTACTTTTTTGCCGGCAGCCGACATGCCTGTGGAGGCGCCGATCACCTCAGGAAGAGGGACAAGGCTTTCAAATGGTTTTGCCCCCTCTTTCAGGAATCCTTCTCCCCGGTCTGCCAGTTGTTCTACGCGGTGCTGAACTCCGATGGTTATTTTCTTTCCGCAGACAGGACAGATTCCGCCGTATTGTTCTGTCTCAGAAGGGGTCAGCACCAGACTGCATTTTCTGTGGCCGTCAAAATGATACTTGCCTTCCTCCGGGAAGAACTCAATGGTGCCGTAAAGACCTTTTCCGGTCTGAATTGCTTCTGTCAGTGACGGATAAGAAAGATCAATATCCATCAGATTAGCTTCCCGCCCGAGTTTGCCGGGGGAATGAGCATCTGAGTTGGAGATCAGCTGGAAGGAATCCAATGCAGACAGTCTCCAGTTCATAGGAGGATCGGAGGATAAACCGGTCTCCAGGGCGTGAATGTGAGAGGTCAGATCCCCAAAACATTCTTCAATGGTGTCAAAGCCTGAAAAAGCACCGAAAAGAGAAAAGTGGGGAGTCCATATGTGTGCAGGAACCAGTATAGAATCCGGAGAAATATCCAGAAGGATTTCCAGCAGATCTCTGCTGTCCAGTCCTAAGATCGGCCTGCCGTCAGAGTGAATATTGCCGATGGTCTCCAGCTTGGCTGAAACTCTTGCAGCAGCATCCAGACCCGGCAGCAGAATCAGATTATGGATCTTTCTTGTCTTATCGTTCTTTTTATAAATGGAACTAATTTCACCGGTAATGACAAAACGAGGCTTTTGCTCATCTGAAGTGATTCCGTCCCGGATTCTGTATTCTTCCTTTAAAACGTAAAGGCCTTCTTCTGCAGGCTCCAGTTTTTCTGTCAATTCTTCTCTCCAGGCCGGATGGGTAAAATCACCGGTTCCTACGATGTCGATTCCTTTTCTTCTGGCCCACAGATCCAGATGTTCCGGATCACAGTCTTTGCTGGTAGCCCTGGAATATTTGGAATGGATATGTAAATCTGCAATGTACATCATGACCTCCTTCTCTTGTAATCTAAAAACAATACAGCTGTAATGAACAAAACAGACAATCCAAAAAGATCATCTGTTTTATGCAGCTGCCTATAAAATTATTTGTAAAACTTAATCGAAATCAGGTACAGCAGCGGAAATACGAATCCGCCCAGGGTGGACATGATAAAGCCATTTACATAGATGTTAAACCCAAAGGTGATAACAGCAGCTATGAGCAGTCCGACAGCAAGCTTAAAGCAAGTCTCGCTCATCCTATAATGCTTGGATGCCCTCAAACCATAAAAACAGCATATGATCTCAAACAGACCAAAGATGATACCAACTGCGAAATAAACAGTCAGGATATCACTGGATTTGTTTACCTGTTCCATAGCCAGATTCATCAGTTTGTCGCTGGTCAGAAGCGAAATATTAGAAAAAGCATTCAGCAATCCGGCAATCAATAAAATGATGCTCATGACCTTTAACATCGTATTTTTTTTATTGTTCATATATTTCTCCTAACTTGTCGATAATGAAATTATTTTATCACAGAATGTTTTGGAAATCAAACATTCTTACCGAAAACCATTCTCAGGAAACGGAAAACAAGGAATCCGCATAAGTTGGCAATGACGATGCTGGCTCCTGCCGGTGAAGAACATAAATAGGAGGCGGACAGGCCCACGCAAAAGCAGAGAACAGACAGACATCCTGAGCAGATGACAACTCCACGGAAGCTCTTAAAAAGCTGCATTGCTGTCAGTGCCGGGAAGATAACCAGGCTGGAGATCAGCATTGCCCCCATCATTCTCATGCCGATGACAATGGTTACAGCAGTTAAAATAGCCAGCAGAGAATTGTAAAAAGAAACATTCACACCTGATGCCCTGGAAAAACTTTCGTCAAAGGTAACCGCAAATATTTTATGGTAGCAAAAGAAAAACAGGACCAGAACTGCTGCACTCAGTATGACACTGAATCTGACGTCCTCTTTGCTCATGGCCAGGATACTTCCGAACATATAGCTGTATACATCCATATTCATACCGGAAGTAAAGGAAGTTACCAAAACTCCGGCTGCCAGTGCAGAGGCTGACATGACGGCTATCGCCGCATCACTGCTGATCCGGTCGCTTTCTGTTATCTTCAGCAGAAAAAATGCTGCAATAATGACTACAGGAATGGAAAGCTTTAAAGGAGCAATACCAAATGCTACAGCGATGGAGAGAGCCCCAAATGATACATGGGACAGTCCGTCTCCGATCATGGAAAACTTTTTCAGCACAAGGCTTACACCCAAAAGCGCCGCGCACAGTGAGATTAAAATACCTACAATAAAGGCTCTTATAATGAACGGATATGAGAGCATCTCCTTAAATAATTCCATGGACAGCACCTCCGTTGATGGTCTGATAGTATTCGGATCTTCGGTAGCTTTCTGCAGTTCCGAAAAAGTAGTCTTCATGGCCTATATGGAGAATATGATCTGCATCCGCTAAGGCGTTGGAAAGATCATGAGATACCATTAAAATTGCCATCCCATCTTCCTGGTTAAGCTTCTTTAACAAACGGTAAAGCTCTTTTGAGGCAGCCGGGTCCAGACCGGTGACCGGTTCGTCCAGTACAAGCAGATGGTCAGAAGCACATAATGCTCTGGCAAGAAGAACTCTCTGCTGTTGGCCGCCGGAGAGTTCCCTGTAGCAGGTCTTAGAAAGTTCCAGTATCCCCAGCTTTTTCAGCTGACCTAAAGCCGCAAATTTCTCTTTCTTTGTGTAAAAAGGCCTGTACTTTTTTTTACTGAGAAAACCAGATAAAACAACTTCCATGGCAGTGGCGGGAAAGCTTTTCTGCATTTCTGTCTGCTGCGGAAGATATCCGATGCCGTTTTCCGGCAGATTTTTATAAATTTTTCCCGATACCGGGTGCACAAGTCCAAGCAGTGTTTTGACAAAAGTACTTTTGCCGGAACCGTTCTGTCCGATTACCGAGATATAAGATCCGCTCTCTATCTTCATATTCAAATCTTTTACGATGACATGTCCGTCATATCCAAGATCCACATGGCTGCATGTTATGATTGAAGTCATTTGCTCAGTCCTTTCTCCAGATTCTTCACATTTTTCTTCATCAGATCCAGATAGGTGACGCCTTGCTCAAACTGGAGCTTTGTCACAGTGTGGCAAGAATAAAAAGTTACGGCTTCTGCACCTGATGCCTCGCAGATCACGTCTGCAATCTTGCTGCTGCCAAAATCCATGTGATAAACTACAGGAATTTTTTCTTTTTTTACAAGCTGAATCAAATATGACAGTGTCCGGGAGCTCGGTTCGGATTCCTCGCTGCATCCTGGAAATGCCGCCCTGTAGGAGAGACCATATTCGTCTGTAAAATAACGCATCGGAAATTTATCCCCGAAAACCATTACTTTTCGGTTTCCATGCTTTACGGTTTCCCGGAATTCCTGATCCAACGCTTTCAGTTTACTTAAGTATTCTTTTGTGTTTTCTTTATAAAATCCCGCATTTTGAGGATCCTTTTCAGTAAGGACAGCACAGATTTTTTTTACGATTATTTGAGCATTCACAGGAGAAGTCCAGATATGCTCATCATATTCCGTCTCCCCTTCTTCTTCCTTTGGAAGACTCATGCCCTCTGTCACTTCTTCCTCCACCGGATGGACAGAATTCATAAAAGCATAAGAAATCTGACGGCTGTTTTTATGAGATTTCATCACTTTTTGAACCCAATATTCCATAGCCCCGCCGTTGTATAAAAAGATATCTGCTTTTTGTATTGCAATCAGGTCGGCGGGGGTCGGTTCAAAGGTATGGCTGTCTTTTCCGGCGGAGACAATCATCTTTATATTGACTTTATCCTTTCCGATCTGTCTTACAAAATCATAATAAGGGAAAATTGTAGTTACTATATTCAGTTTCTCTAAGTCGCTGCTTTTTGTATCTTTTTCGGACCTGCACCCTGTCAGTACAGCCAGGGAAACAGTAAAGCAGAGCAATAAGGCTGTCCATCGTTTCACTGGAAACTTCCTTTCTTTACTTTATCTAATTGAATATGATAGCAGGAAAAACCAAGGATTGCAAATTCTGCTTGGCTCATATTCTTTTAAAATAGGCAATACATCCATTCTTTCCAGATTGAAGGCCTTGTATTCCAGGACAGATCATGTTTTTCTTTCTACAGAGGACGAAAGTTTGTATTTTTTGCCGAAATATCTTATACTGGTGTCTTAAAGGAGAAAGGGGAACTTTTTTATGAATCAAGACACATTAAAGGAAAAACAGCTCAAGGACCGGGGAACTGCGCTTATGCATGGTATTTTCCTCATGTCTCTGATGCTTATGGCAGATACATATCTGAGGACAAGAAGCTACATTCTGATTGATGGAATATGGGATAACACTTTTATTATTATTGTGGCTTTCACTGTTATCTGTCTGGAGATGATCTTAAAGAATGCTTTTGATCTGAGGGATCCTGTGTGGACTGCATTGGCAGCAGCCATGGGGATCGGCTGTCTGGGCGTATTCTTAAGTCAGGCCTACCTGATCTTTTTCAGCAGGGACAGTTTCTTTCTGATCACAGAATCCATATCCAGCAATGGATTTTTTCTGATATCTTCTGCACTCGGCATACTTGTAGCTATATCTTATTTTATGAAACGGAATATCTTGAAAAAATAAAACAAGACGGAGCCCTCAGACTCCGTCTTGTTTTATTTGGCGAACTTATCGATGAGTTCCACCAGTTCATCGACCTTTTCATCCCCTTTATTTTCTGCCAGGGCCTCGGCAATGCAGCCTTTCATATGTGCCCGTAAAATCTCTTTGTTTGTTTTTCGTATAATCGCTTCGGTCGCCATCAGCTGGTTGGAGATATCCATACAGTACCGGTCTTCCTCCACCATTTTTAAAATTCCGTCGATCTGGCCCCTGGCGGTTTTTAAAAGTCTTGTAATCTGAGCTCTGTCTGCCTGCATAATTCCTCCCTACTGGATACCTGTCACCTGATATCCGGCATCTTCTACAGCCTGCTTCAGTGTTTCGTCACTGACTTCTTTTTTTAATTCCACGCATGCATTTTTGTCATCAAGACTTACCACTGCGTTTACACCGTCAAGCTTGTTCAGTGCATCGGTCACATGCTTTACACAATGTTCACACATCATTCCGTCAATTGTAATGGTCTTTTTCATTTTTGTTTCCTCCTCGATTTGAACTGGTTCTGATTTTACTGGTTCTTCTTTTTCTCTTACAAAACCTGGCCGGAAAAACTTCAGGCGCAGGGCATTGCTCACAACAAAGACTGAGCTTAAGCTCATGGCAGCTGCACCAAACATTGGGTTTAGTTTTAGTCCGAAAAATGGATACAGGCAGCCTGCCGCCAGCGGGATACCGATCACATTATAGAAAAATGCCCAAAATAAATTTTCTTTAATATTTTTAATGACGGCCTTACTCAGCTGAATTGCGGAGACTCCGTCCAATAGATCACTCTTCATCAAAACAATATCTGCAGATTCAATGGCAATATCTGTTCCTGCACCGATGGCTACGCCTACATCAGCTCTGGCCAGAGCCGGTGCGTCATTGATTCCGTCTCCGATCATGGCAACCTTTGTTCCCTCTTCCTGGATCTTACGGATCTGCGCCTCTTTATCCTGCGGAAGCACTTCCGCAATAACCCGGCTGATATTCAGCTGTTTCTGGATTGCTTCGGCTGTCTTTTGATTGTCTCCGGTGAGCATGACAACTTCAATGCCCATCTTTTCAAACTCTTTGATCGCCTGCCTGCTGGTCGGTTTGACAACATCTGCCACTGCAATTAATCCCAGAAGACTCTTTTCCTTGGCAAAATATAAAGGTGTTTTTCCCTCAGAGGCAAAAATCCCGCTTTTTTCTTCTAACTCTCCAAGAGGAACGCCGATCCGCTTCATCATCTTAAGATTGCCGGCATAAACCTTCTTTCCCTCAATGGCTCCTTCAATTCCTTCTCCCGGAACAGACACAAATTCTGACACCTCGTAAAATCCGGCACCGGTTTCTTCTCCATAGGAGACGATTGCATCTGCCAGAGGATGTTCAGAAGGCTTCTCCATGCTGGCCGCCACTTTGACCAGTTCTTCATGAGAAATCTCTCCGGAAGTTTCTACATCCGTTACCTGCGGCCTTCCTTCTGTCACTGTCCCGGTTTTATCTAAAACTACGGTTTTAACTTCATGTGCGGTTTCCAGACTTTCTGCCGATTTGATTAAAATACCATTTTCCGCTCCCTTTCCGGTTCCCACCATGATTGCAGTGGGCGTTGCAAGCCCCAGGGCGCAGGGACAGGAAATAACCAGAACGGCTATGGCTGTGGACAGGGCAAACTCAAATGTCTGACCGGAAAGAATCCATATGATTCCGGAAGCCAATGCGATGGTGATGACAACCGGCACAAAGATACCCGCTATTTTATCGGCCAGTTTTGCAATCGGAGCTTTAGAACCGGATGCGTCTTCTACCAGCTGAATGATTTGAGCCAGTGTTGTGTCATCCCCGACTTTGGTAGCGCGGAATTTAATAAATCCTCCTTTATTAATGGATGCACTGATGACCCGGTCTCCGGAAGACTTCTCCACGGGTATGCTTTCTCCTGTCAATGCACTCTCATCTACAGAAGTCATGCCTTCCGTAATCACTCCGTCCACCGGTATGCTGGCTCCCGGACGTACAATAACGATATCGCCTTCATTCAGTTCTTCCACCGGTATTTCAGTTTCCGCTCCGTTTCGTTCCACAGTTGCAGTCTTGGGAGCTAAATCTAAAAGCTTGCTGATAGCCTCCGAGGTTTTGCCCTTTGATCTTGCTTCGAGGAACTTTCCAACGGTAATCAGGGTCAGAATCATGGAAGCAGACTCAAAATACAGATCCATATGATACTGGTGTACCAAAGAAAGATTCTGTACACCGAGGCCGTAGCCCATACGGTAAATGGCAAACACTCCATAGACAAAGGCAGCTCCTGAGCCGATGGCAATCAGGGAGTCCATATTCGGAGAACCCTTAAACAATGTTTTAAATCCTACCTGGTAAAATTTACGGTTAATATACATGACCGGCAGGACTAAAAGCATCTGCGTTAAACCATAGGAAACTGCATTTTCTGTTCCTGACAAAAAGGCAGGAAGAGGCAGATTCGCCATATGTCCCATGGATATATACATAAGCGGAATCATAAACAGGATGGAAACCCACAGCCTTCTTTTCATCCCTGAAATCTCGTCATCCACTCCTGTATCCCTGCTCTTCTTGGTTTCTTCTCTGCGGTCATGGACAAATGCACCGTAGCCGCCGCTGATGACCGCCCGGATGATCTCATCATCGTTTAGCTTAGTCTCATCATATTCCACTGTCATGGCATTCTGGAGAAGGTTGACGTTGACTTCGGAAACTCCGTCCAGTTTCCGTACACTTTTATCTACATGGGCACTGCATGCACTGCATGTCATACCTGTTACATCAAATTTCTGTTTCATAAGCACCTCCTATACACCCCCTGGGGGTATGGGTATATTATATGTCGCTGAAATGTTTATGTCAACGATAATATTTATCATATAGCATTCCCCGAACCGTCCTATATTATCTCAAAAGCAGAGAAAGACCGAAAAAAGCAGCCGTTACAGCTGCTTTTTTCGATCTTCAAGCCATTCAATGAAACGCCCTGCCAAAAAAGGGTCAAATTGTATTCCTGACCAGCGTTCCAGTTCCCTCACGATTTCATCCTCCGAAAAGCGGCGCCTTCCGAACGGCGCATACTTCATGCGGTCGTAGGTATCCAGGATCAAAACCATTCTGGATTCTACCGGAATGCTGTCACCGGACAGCCCGTAAGGATAACCGCTTCCGTCCCAGTTTTCATGGTGGTATAAGACAATCTGCGCTTCCCGTTCCATATCCGGAACTGATTTTAGGATCCGGTATCCTGTTTCAGGATGCCGGTTGACCTCCCGCCTCTCGCTTTTGGTCAGGCTGCCGTGTTTATTCAGGATTTCATCAGAGATGGAAGCCATGCCAATATCATGAACGTATCCGAGTCCCTGAAGAAACGAAATCCGTTCCGGTTCCAGACCCAGATAAGTCCCGAATCTTTCCAGAAGCCGGGACATTCGCAGAGAATGCTTGTGAATATTAGGATTTCGGTTAAAAAGAGCATTGAGGATCACATCCAGCGTCTCTGATTTTTTCACCGTGCTGTTTCGGAATTTCTTCCGGTACATCATATCTTCGGCTGCTGACAATACCGTGTGCAGATCCTGGTCCGGACTGCTTTTTTCTGCACATCCCCAGGAAAATGACAGACGTATGCCCGAAAGGCTGTATTTTGCAACCTGTGCCTCCGCTTTTTTAAGGAATGCCTCTGCTTCTGACAATTCAGTATCAGGGAAAAATGCGGCAATTTCATCTCCGCCGATTCGGGCAAAAATATACTTTTCCTTTGCATACTGCTTCAGCACTTTTGTCACTGTAATAATGGCCCGGTCACCAAACGTATGGCCCAGAGAATCATTGATCATCTTCAGCCGGTCCAGATCCAGAATCGCCGCAGAGATCGGAAGATCTTCAGATTTTCCGCGGCGGCTCAGATACTCACTGTAAAATGTGCGGTTATAAAGTCCGGTAAGGCAGTCGCGCATGCTTTTATCTTTTATGATCTGCTGCTCTTTTTTAAGTTTCGATACCTCGGTGATAATGCCTGCGAACAACATCCGGGAATCTTCCCCGGCAGAAACCTGCGGATCTTCATACCGATTGACGGTTATGATCACATGAAAAATTTCACCGTCGGCTGAAAGCCTTGCTTCCATGGAGCATGTCTGTTTTTTGCCCAAAAGCTGGCGGATCATAAAGCGGAAGTTCTGCCTGTCTTCTTCCTGAATAAGATCTTCTATATTCATCTTGTACCTGTCTTTAAACGGGACAGAAACCATACTGCAGAACCGGAGATTGGCGTCTGTTATCTGGCCGTGCTGATCAAAGACCAGATATCCGGCAGGAGCATTGTGAAATAAGCTTTGGTACTGCCTTTCCTTCTGCCGGCTTTCTTTCAGCTGCTTTTCCAGTACGGCATTGTATTCTCTGAGTTTGTCATTTTTTAAAGCCAGTTCCGTTAATGGCTGTTCTCCCTTTATCATTTGTGGTTTTATATCATTTAATTTATCGGATGTATGCTGATAACCCCGCCTGTTCAAAATAGAAAACTCCCCCTTGCGGTATGTTCAGACAATGTAAATTTCGTCAACATGTCATACGTATAATAGATATTAAGACTATTATATGTTTCCATTTTTTAAAATACAACAATATATTTGTATAAAATAAAGTACGGAAAAACATCAGACATTTTTCCGTACTTTTCGAGTTTTTTCCAGTTTTCTGCCCGCTCAGACAAAGCGGAAGGTCAGCTGATCGCTTTCTTCCAAATCCCCCAGCAGTCCCAGCTCTTTCATTTTGTCAACAACTGCTTTTGGTGCTTTGGTTCGGTCACGGAAGTTTTCCATGGAAGTAAACGGCTCTCCCTTAGAGGCTTCTTCTGCCTCTTTGGCAGCCTTTTCTCCCATACCGTCAATGGCAGAGTATGGGGGCATAATCCTGCCGTCTATGATCTGGAAATCCTTCGCCTTTGCACGGTAAATATCCAAAGGCATAAATTCAAATCCTCTGGCGTACATTTCATCGGCAATTTTCATTTCTCTGAGAAGATCCAAATCGGCGTTTTTAACTTCAAATTTTGGCGTATTCTGTATTTCCTTCATCCTGGTATTCAGTTTTTCCTTACCCATACACATGTCTTCGTATGAAAAAGACTTTGCACGGATACTGAAATAAGCCGCGTAGTAGGCCAAAGGATGGAAAACTTTGAACCATGCGATCCTCCATGCCATCATGACATAGGCTACCGCATGAGCTTTCGGGAACATATATTTGATTTGTTTACATGACCAAATATACCACTCCGGCACACCCTCTGCTCTCATAGCCTCTTCCTGCTCTGGTTTCAGTCCTTTTCCTTTCCGGACACCTTCCATGATCGTGAAAGACAAAGCTTCATCCAGTCCCTGGTTGATCAGGTAAACCATGATATCATCTCTGGTACAGATGGCAGTGGAAATAGCTGCCTCTCCCTCTTCGATCAATTTCTGCGCATTTCCCAGCCACACGTCAGTACCGTGGGACAATCCGGAAATACGGACCAGATCGGAAAAACTCTGAGGGTTTGTATCCAGAAGCATCTGAATAACAAAATCCGTTCCGAATTCAGGGATTCCAAGGGACCCAAGCTTTGTTCCCCCGATCTGTTCGGGAGTGATTCCGAGGACCTCTGTTCCATGGAACAGATCCATGACAGATTTATCATCCAGCGGTATCGTCTGGGCATCAACTCCAGTGAGGTCCTCCAGCCTTCGTATCATAGACGGATCATCATGGCCCAGAATATCCAGCTTTAACAGGTTGGAGTCAATGGAATGATACTCATAGTGGGTAGTGATAATCGGTGAATTCACATCGTTGGCCGGACGCTGAACTGCAGTAAAATCATAGATCTCTTTATCGTGGGGAACTACAATGATCCCTCCCGGATGCTGTCCGGTAGTCCTTTTTACTCCGGTACAGCCTTTTGCCAGGCGTTCTATCTCACATTTACGTTTTGTAATCTCCCTCTCTTCCAAATACTTAAGAACATAACCGAAGGCTGTTTTTTCTGCCAAAGTTCCGATGGTTCCTGCCCGGTAAGCTTTCCCTTTGCCGAAAATGACTTCCACATAGGCATGAGCCTTGCTTTGATATTCCCCGGAGAAGTTAAGGTCTATATCCGGTTCCTTATCTCCCTTAAACCCAAGGAAAGTCTCAAACGGTATATCATGACCCTCTTTATTCAGTTTTGCCCCGCATTTCGGACACACTGCATCCGGCATATCACAGCCGGACATACCCATCTTAGCATACTTTTTGACTTCATCAGAGTCAAAATCCACATAGTAGCATTCAGGACAGATGTAATGGGCAGGAAGCGGATTTACTTCAGTGATTCCGGACATGGTCGCTGCCAGGGAGGAACCTACGGAACCTCTGGAACCTACCAGGTAGCCGTGATCCAGGGAATCCCATACCAGCTTCTGTGCAATAATATACATGACCGCATAACCGTTTCCGATAATAGAATTCAGTTCTTTGTCAAGTCTGGTCGTTACGATCTTAGGCAGATCCGGGCCATAGATATCATGTGCCTTTTTATAGCAGATATCTCTTAAATCCTGATCAGAATTTTCAATAACCGGAGGGCATTTATCCGGATGAATCGGTGAAATGTTCTCAATTTGGTCATTTATAATATTCGGATTGGTTATGACAACCTCTCTGGCTTTGCTGCTTCCCAGATACTCAAACTCACTGAGCATTTCTTCCGTTGTCCGGAAGTAAAGAGGCGGCTGGCTGTCCGCATCCTTGAATCCTTTCCCTGCCATGAGGATTGCCCGGTAAATCGAATCGTCCGGATCCATAAAATGGACATCACATGTGGCTACAACAAGCTTATGGAAGGTTTCCCCAAGCTCTACGATTTTGCGGTTGAAATTTCTGATATCTTCAAAGGAATTGACATTTTCATGCCTTGAGGATTCTATCATAAACTGATTGTTTCCCTCCGGCTGGATTTCCAGATAGTCATAAAACTCAACAATCTTTGCAATCTCTTCTTCCGAACGCTGGTCTGCAACAGCGCTGTACAGCTCTCCGGCTTCGCACGCCGATCCGATGATCAGTCCCTCCCTGTGTTGATTGATCAGAGATTTAGGCATTCTCGGACGCCGGTTGAAGTAACGGACATGGGACTCTGATACCAGACGGTTTAAGTTGACCCTTCCCGTATTGTTTTTAACAAGGATAATTCCATGATATGTACGTCCCTTTTTTATAAAATCTTCTGAACCTGCTACAAATTCATTTACCTGATCCAGATCAAAGATCTCTTTTTCCTCCAGCATCTGGATGAACTTGATAAAAATCCTGCCGGTTGCTGTGGCGTCGTCCACTGCCCGGTGATGGGTTTCCAGTTTAATATTCAGATTTTTGCAGAGGTTATCCAGCGTAAACTTTGCAAGATGTGTCATCAGGCTTCGGGATAAGCCCAGTGTATCTACGATGGTCGGTTCAAATTCTAGGCCCAGGCGTTTTGCGTTTTCATGGATAAAACCGGTATCAAATCCTGCGTTGTGAGCTACCAGAGGAGAATCACCGCAGAATTCAAGGAATCTGGGCAGCACATCTTCGATGGTATCTGCATCCATAACCATCTCATCCGTAATGGTTGTCAGCTGGGTAATCTTAAATGGAATTGGTATTTCCGGATTGATAAACTCGCTGAATGTATCAGTAATTTCTCCGTCAATGACCTTTACGGCCCCGATTTCGATGATGCGGTCGGTCCGGCTGTTGAACCCTGTAGTCTCAATATCAAACACGACATAATCCCCGTGCAGGGACTGGCCTTTTGACCGCACCGCCAGATCTCCCAGATCATCTACAAAGTAAGCCTCCACTCCGTAGATGATTTTAAACGGATCATCTTCCGGAAGCCTCAAATCCTCGTAGGCATGTCTTGCAATAGGAAAGGCCTGCAGTACGCCGTGGTCTGTAATTGCAACAGCGGGATGCCCCCACTCATAAGCCCGGTTTACAATATCATTGATCTGGACAACACTGTCGTTATCGCTCATGACGGTGTGCAGATGAAGCTCTACTCTCTTATCCAGAGAGTTGTCCTGCCTCTTTTCCCTGAAATCAGAGACAGCCTTGATGCCTGACACAGAACCGAGAGAAATCTCACGGTCAAATTTATCGTACATCGCTACTGCTTTTACCCGGTAGAATCCGCCCTTTTTCAGATCTGTGAGTACCTCCGGAAGCTGCTCGTTGCGCACAAAAATCTTGCATGAGATCGTGTCTGTAAAATCAGTAATATGAAAAATGATAATAGTCTTTTCGTTTCGTATTTCTCTGGTATCCAGATTTGTAATCTGTCCGTGGACCACCACTTCCCCGATCTCGTCAAAGATGTCTTTGATTTCCATCAGGTCACCCTCGCAGTTGCGTCCGTACAGAAGCGTCGGATCATCCTTAAATTTGGGCTTGCGCTTAAACTTAGAATCGTAGGAAAAGGAAGATTCTTTTTTCTTTTTTCTTGCCTTTTTCTCTTCATCCTGTTCTTTGCTGAGTAAATCAGCATGCTCTACAATGCCTTCGATCTCCTTTTGAAGTTTGTACTGGCTTTCCTTTTTCAGAGAACGGTCCATTGTTTTAGAAAAATCAAAACCCACTTTGATCTCCATTCCAAATTTTTCACGCAGGGCCGTCTCAAAGTACTCCTTGATCTCTTCCGCTTTGCTTTTATTGACAAAAGTATTTTCAAATATAAAGGTGACCACATTGCCGTCGATGGAGTAATCCCCTTTTCTGACCACATTAAAAATAACCTCCCCTTTGCCTTTTAACTCAAAGAGGAAGCTCTTCATATAGTGCTCAAATAAATATTCCAAATCATACTGGGCTGACAGCCGGAAATATTCCTGAAAGCGGATCTTGACATACCGCTTTGAAAAAAGCTGTTCCCGGATTTGCTGTTCCATACGCCATGTGTCAATTCGCGGGATCAGATGATCACTTGTAAAAGAAATCTTAAGCGTATTTTCCGACTTTTTAAACACAACCTGATGGATGCAGACGGTACGAAACAGATCTTCTACATCTTTTGATACCTTCAGATCCGGAAAAACCTGAAAAAACTCTTTGGTATTTTCTTTAACGGCCTGCATCTTCTTCACCCCAATGCTCCAGTTCATAACGCAAGGTATTTAAAAGATCTTCCTCCGGAACCTTACGCACCACCCGGCCCTTTTTCATAAGAAGTCCTTCCCCGATACCGCCTGCAATGCCGATATCTGCTTCTTTTGCCTCCCCGGGTCCGTTGACAACACATCCCATAACTGCCACTTTGATATTTAGATGCTCAAAATCGGCGGCCATAGTCTCCACCTGGCCGGCCAAGCTGATCAGATCAATGTTGGTTCTGCCGCAGGTCGGACAGGAGACAACCTCGATTCCGCCGCTTCTTAATCCCAGTGTCTTTAAGATCAGTTTCGCGCTGGCAATCTCGTTGACCGGATCTCCCGTCAGGGATACACGGACAGTATCACCCAGTCCCTGATGAAGAATAATCCCCAAACCAACTGCAGACTTAATATTTCCGCTGTATACGGTTCCGGCTTCCGTGATTCCCACATGGAGCGGATAATCGATCTGCTCTGCCACCAGCTCATAGGCCCTGGCGCACATGAGGACATCAGAGGATTTGATGCTGACCACCAGATTATCATAGTCAAAAGCCTCAATCATACGTACTTTGTCTACTGCGCTCTCTACCAGCCCTTCTGCGGTTACCCCCTGATATTTTTCTACCAGCTCTTTTTCCAGAGAGCCGCTGTTGACCCCTACCCGAATCGGGATATTGCGTTCTTTCGCCTTGTCAATGACAGCACGGATATTGTCCTGTCCCCCGATATTGCCGGGATTGATCCGGATCTTATCGGCACCGTGTTCCATCGCTGCAATCGCTAATTTATAGTTAAAATGAATATCTGCAACCAGAGGAATATGAATCTTCTGTTTAATCCTGCTCAAAGCCTCGGCTGCCTCCGGAGTCGGCACTGTACATCTTACGATGTCACATCCTGCCTTTTCCAGGCTTAAAATCTGTGCTGCAGTGGCATCCGCATCTTCCGTCTTTGTATTGGTCATGGACTGAATCAGCACCGGGCTGCCGCCGCCGATCTTTTTATCTCCGATCCGGATGACTTTTGTATTTTCTCTTGTAACCATACTGAGACTCCTTTATAAAATAATTTTATAAATATCCTGAAACATAACAAATATCATAAGGCCCAGCAGCAGAAACAGTCCGACTGTATGAACGGCAGCTTCGATATTTCTGGAGACCGGTTTTTTCCTGAAAGCTTCTACGATAAGGAAACATAATCTGCCGCCGTCCAATGCCGGCAGAGGAAGAAGATTCATAACCCCCAGGTTTGCACTGATCAAAACCGCAATGCTCAGCATTGTTGAAAGAAGAACTGAAAAACCATAGGTTGCCGCCTGGTTATAGGTATCTCCCACCTGTTTTACAATGCCCACCGGACCTGACAGATCCTTTAACGTCAGCTGTCCTGTAGCCAGCTTTACAACACTTTTTACAGTTACCCGGATCTGGAATCCTACTTCATGAAATCCATACTCAACCGTTTTTAATGGATTTAACTTCTGGTAAGGTTCCCAGCCAATGCCTATCATATATCTCTTTTGCTGTTTATTGTACTGAGGTGTAACATTCAGGCTTTTTTCTTTTCCATTTTGATCGATCACGATCGGAACTTTGCCGCCTTTATAGTCCAGCAGAAAGTAATAAGAAAGTTCTCTGTTGTTGTAAATCCGCTTTCCGTCTACCCTGACCACCTTGTCACCGGCCTTGATCCCGGCTTCTGAAGCCGGAGAGTTTCCTTCTACACTGGCAATATTGGGAAGATCTGCACCTGATATTCCGATCATGATAACAGCAAGAATCAGGGCGAAAACGAAATTAAAGAATGGTCCGGCAAATATAACGGCCATCCTGGCCCATACAGATTTATTTCCGAATGCATCTGCTTCCGGCCGGTCCTCGTCTTCTCCCATCATACATGCGCCTCCGAAGGGAAGCAGCTTTATCGAATAATAGGTTTCTCCTACCTGTTTTCCAAATAAGGTGGGACCGAGCCCGATACAGAATTCGTCCACGCGGATGCCGTTCTTTTTTGCTACGGAAAAGTGTCCCAATTCATGTACAATGATAATAATGCCAAAGATTAAGATTGCAATAACAATATTCAAGTAATTACCTGCTTTCTATGAATTCATATACCCATTGCTCTGTTTCCAGTACCTCCTCAAGGGATGGATTCTCTATCACATGATGTGCATTCATCGCATCTTCGATCAGCTGATATATCTCGGTAAATGATATTTTTTCCTGTAAGAACAGTGCCACAGCCTTTTCATTTGCGGCATTCAGCACGGTCGGCATAGAACCTCCGGTCCGTCCTGCATCATATGCAAAAGAAAGTCCTTTTAGAACATCCGTGGGCGGCTCTTCAAAAGAAATGCTTCCCAAAGCCGCAAAATCTAAACGTTCTCCCGGAAGAAATCTGCGCTCAGGATAAAATAAAGCATACTGGATGGGAAGCTTCATATCCGGAGTGCCCAGCTGGGCTTTGACTCCTCCGTCCTTAAACTGCACCATGGAATGTATGATACTCTGGGGCTGGACTACCACCTTGATCTGTTCAAAATCCACTCCGAACAGCCAGCGTGCCTCAATGACTTCCAGTCCCTTATTGACCAGAGTGGCCGAATCTATGGTGATTTTCTTTCCCATAGACCAGTTTGGGTGTTTTAAAGCATCTTTTAATGTAACTGTTTTCAGTTCCTCTTTTGTCTTTTTTCGGAACGGTCCCCCGGATGCAGTGATAATCAGGGAATCTACCTCTTTTCCGGATTCTCCCTGAAGACATTGGAAAATGGCGGAATGCTCACTGTCCACAGGAAAAACAGAGACTCCGTATTCTTCTGCCATCGGCATAATCAGGTGTCCTGCTGTTACCAATGTCTCTTTGTTTGCCAGAGCAATATCTTTTTTTGCCTGAATTGCAGCGATGGTAGGCCTGATACCAATCATACCCACTACCGCAGTGACAACCAGGGAACAGTCAGGCTCCGCAGCCGCCTCAATCAGGCCTTCAGGACCGGAAAGCACCTTTACATCCAGATCATTTACTCTTAGACGCAGTTCCTCTGCCCTCTGCCTGTCGTATAAAACTGCAAGCTTCGGATGAAATTCTCTTATCTGGTGTTCCAGCAGCTCTGCATTGCTTCCGGCTGCCAAAGCCGTCACCGCAAGATCCTTATTTGCCCGTACAAGCTCTAACGTCTGTGTTCCGATGGAACCGGTAGAGCCAATGATGGAAATATACTTCACTACATCGTGCCTCCTGAAATCATCATTGTCAGATAATAGATAACCGGAGCAATCAGGATGATGCTGTCAAACCGGTCTAAAATACCGCCGTGCCCCGGAATCAAAGTACCAAAATCTTTAATCTTGGAATCTCTTTTAATAGCGGATGCAGCCAGGTCGCCGATAACAGAGATCGCCGCTCCGATACCGCAGATAAGACCGAACATCATCATCGGATTGAAGTTAAACCGAATCCTGGTCTTTAAATAAATTCCATATGCCGCACCTAAAATGGCGGCTCCTAAAATACCGCCGATCAGCCCCTCAATACTTTTCTTAGGACTTAACTCCGGCGTCATCTTATGTTTTCCGATCAGCATGCCGGTACAGTAAGCAAGCGTGTCATTTCCCCATGCTGCCAGGAACAGAAGGACAATAAATTCTCCTCCGTTCTGTCCGATTCTCAGCTGATAAATATATGAAAGCATCACGCTCACATAAACATATCCAAAAAAGCAGGCCATAACCTGATTCATGTGATATTTCGGGAAACGAATCACATAACAGCCCAAAAGGAAAATCATAAATAAAATAATAATCGGCGTGGACCATTGTCCCAGGTCAAAAAATAAAGCCGCATAGTAGAGAATCGTTCCTGTATATCCCAGGACTGCAAGAGATGACTTTTCGATCTGAAAAATCTTCAGTATCTCATTGTATCCGATCAAAGCCACAATAGCCGTTAAAAATAAAGTTACAATTCCTCCAAGGTAAAGCCCAAGGACAGTGACTGCTACCAAAGCAATTCCGCTGATAAGTCTCTGTTTAAACATAAGTCTATATTCCTCCAAATCTCCGTTCTCTTCCGTTATAGTACTCAACAGCCTTCTTTAGTTCTTTTTTATTAAAATCAGGCCAGAGCACATCGGTAAAATAAAACTCTGTGTAAGCCAGCTGCCACAGCATGAAATTAGACAGTCTCTGCTCTCCGCTGGTACGTATCATCAAATCCGGCTCCGGAATTCCTTTTGTATCCAGATATCCGGAAAACACTTCCTCTGTAATCTCTTCTTTTTTCAGTGTTCCCAAAAGGAGGTCGTCTGCCATCTTTTTCATCGCCCGGATCATTTCATCACGGCTGCCGTAATTCAAGGCAATGGTAAAATTAATTCCGGTGTTGTCTCTGGATGCTTCCTCCAGCTGTGCGATCTTTTCCCGGAGATCGTCTGACAGCCCGGTTACATCACCGATGACCCGGACCCTCATATTATTTTTATTGGCTCTTTTAATACATGTTTTTAAATAATCCCGCAAGAGCTTCATCAAGGCATCCACCTCATCCTTCGGACGCTTCCAGTTCTCTGTGGAAAAAGCATATACTGTCAGATATTTGATTCCCATGTCATATGCATCTTCAATGATTCTCTCCACAGTCTTGCTGCCCTGGGCATGGCCCATATTCCGGGGCAGAAATCTCTTTTTGGCCCATCTTCCATTGCCGTCCAAAATAATCGCCACATGTTCCGGCACCCTCATTGACTCCATAAAACTCCTCCGTCATATTTTCTATAAGAAGTGAAAAAACAGGGCCGCCTCAAGCCAGCCCTGCAGCTTCTTTTGTTTATACAGTCATAATCTCTTTTGATTTAGCCTCCACAGCATCGTCAATTTTTTTGATGTATGCATCTGTGAGCTTCTGAACCTCAGTCTCCTGGTCTTTCAGCTGGTCATCGTTCAGTTCATTCGACTTATTCTTTTTCTTCAGCTCATCGTTGGCATCTCTCCGGATATTCCGGATCGCAACCTTCGTTGTCTCGCCCCTCTTTTTAATATCTTTTGCGAGATCTTTTCTCCGCTCTTCCGTAAGTTCCGGGAAGTTTAGGCGGACTGCAGAACCGTCATTGTTAGGAGTAATCCCAATGTCTGACATCATAATAGCTTTTTCAATCTCTCCAAGCAGATTCGGCTCCCACGGCTGGATCAGAATGGTTCTTGCCTCCGGCACAGATACATTTCCAACCTGCTGGATCGGAGTCGGAACTCCGTAATAATCTACCGTAACTTTGTCCAGAACGTGAGGATTGGCACGTCCGGCACGGATTGCCATAAACTCTGCTGTCATGCTCTCATAAGATTTCTGCATCTTTTCTTCAAACTTCTTTAACATCTTTCTTCCTCCTATTAGTTAAACGGTGACATAAGTACCGTTAAATTCTCCTTTTAATAAATTGGCAATGCTGTCTGGTTCATTCAGTCCAAAAACCGCAAGGGGCATCTTGTTTTCTAAACACATAATAGTAGCTGTCAGATCAACTACCATAAGCTTCTGGTCTAAAACCTCATCCAATGTAATGGAACTGTACTTCTTTGCGTCAGGGTTGACTGCCGGGTCACTGTCATAGACACCGTCAATAGACTTGGCCAGCAGAATTGCGTCTGCTTCAATCTCCACAGCACGGAGCGCCGTAGCCGTATCAGTAGAAAAATACGGATGTCCGGTACCGCCTGCAAAAAAGGCAATTTTTCCTTCTTCCATGGCTTTTACTGCCTTGTCTTTAGAAAACAATTCTGTAAAGGAGCCGCATATAAACGGAGTGAACACTTCAGTGTCAAGTCCTGCGGTGCGGAAAGCATCCGCCACATATATACAGTTCATCACCGTGGCCAGCATGCCGATCTGATCCGCCTTGGTGCGTTCCATGTTTTCACTTGTACGTCCCCGCCAGAAATTCCCGCCGCCGATGACAATGGAAATCTGAAGTCCCTGATCAGAAAGTGCCTTCACCTGTCTTGCCACATCCATGCAGGTAGCTTCATCAAAGCCGGTCTTTTTGTCTCCGGCAAGTGCTTCACCGCTTAGTTTTAATAGAACTCTTTTCATATCCTTTATATCGTTCATGAACTTACCTCATCTATCGTATTTTTCTGTTTCTCTCTGATGAATTATAGCATAAACAATAGCAAAGGACAACTGAAAATCAGCTGTCCCAATCCAGGCCGTTTTTACAGGACTTCGCTGTCCAGTATGACCGTAAACGGCCCGTCGTTTGTAAGGCTCACTTCCATCTCTGCACCGAAAATTCCTGTCTCCACTCTGGGAATTCTGTCTCTGCACCGGGAGATGATATATTCATAAAGTTCCCTGGCCAAATCCGGGTTTCCTGCGTTGGTAAAGGAAGGCCGGTTGCCCTTTTTGCAGTCAGCGTAAAGAGTAAATTGGGAGATGAGCAGAAGACTGCCGTCCACATCCTTCAGGGAAAGATTGGTCTTTCCTTCTGCGTCATCAAAGATTCTTAAACCAGTCAGCTTTTTGATCAGCTTATCTGCTGTCTCCTTTGTATCGTCATGTCCCACTCCGATCAGCACCAGAAACCCTTTCCCGATGCTTCCCTCTGTCTTTCCATTCACGTCAACGCTGGCACGGCTGACTCTTTGTACCACAAATTTCATACTGTCCCTCTTTCGTCAGGATTCAAAGATCCTTTCTGCGATTTGTTCTGCTTTATCGTAAATGTTTTCTGGTTCTTCCCCGATAAAAAATTCTCCGTCCTCATACAGGATCTTTCCTGCAACCATGGTGAGACGGACATTCTGTTTGCTTCCGCTGTAAACAAGATTTTTTGTCAGATTGTGAAGCGGCCTCATGTTGGGCTGGTTTAAATCGATCAGTATCAGGTCTGCCTGTTTCCCCTCCCTGAGAGTATCACAGTCAGAAAGACCCATGGCGGCTGCCCCTCCTAATGTGGCCATC
The DNA here is from genome assembly GCF_018381315.1 of Anaerostipes sp. Lineage (GTDB taxonomy): Bacteria > Bacillota > Clostridia > Lachnospirales > Lachnospiraceae > Anaerostipes. The sequence continues at coordinate 102,225 of NZ_JAGZSD010000003.1, forward strand.
TTAAGAACCTCATCGGCATCCGTCACGGAAGCGTCATTTTCTCTGTATTTAGATAACCCTGTCACAAGAAACATTTCCCGGAACATATCCAGGCAGTTATTGCTGGCAGGACCGTCTGTACCGATCGCCAGACCGATCTCCATATCCATCATCTGCTTTATCGGTGCAATTCCGCTGGCAAGCTTTAGATTTGATGCAGGATTTGTTATGACAAATAGATTTCTTCTCTTTAAGATCTTCAGATCCTCAGGCTCCATATGAACGCAGTGAAAACAGCCCCCGCCGTAATCAAACAGCCCCAGACTGTCCATATAGGCAGTCGGTGTCATGCCGGTGCGTTCCCGGCAGGATAAAACTTCCGGCATTCCTTCCGAACTGTGCGTGTAAACCGGTGCTTTATATTTTTGGGAAAGTGCCGCCACACTGAGCAGATTTTCTTTGGATGTTGTATACTCTGCATGAAAACCAAGTTGGAAACTGATCAGGCTTCCCTGCTTATTATATGTCTGATACCATTCCTCCATCTGCTCTGCTGACTGAGAAAAATCGTTCAGTGCGCCGCACAGAACCGTCCGGAATCCGCAGTCCTCAGAAGCCTGCGCAATGGTGTCGGGGGTCAGATACATATCAAAGTTAGCAGTTATGCCGCTGGTCAGATATTCCATAACTGCAAGCCTGGACAGATGATAGATATCCTCAGGAGTCAGCTTTGCCTCCCACGGAAATACCTGCCGGTTCAGCCACTGAAGCAAAGGCAGATCATCCGCGTGGGAACGGAGAAAGGTCATGGCAGAATGAGTATGCGCATTCTTAAATCCGGGCATAATCAGCCCGCCTTCTGCATCAATAGACCTCTCCCACTGATATCCTGATAAACATAAATCAGAAACTTTTTCTCCTGCATATACAATGCGGGAGCCCTCGGTCCAAACCTCCCCGTCAAACGGCTTCATTCCATGTTCCATTGTAAGAATTTTGCCATTATAGATCCGTATCATTGGATACCTCCTCCGGCAGTCTTCCCCTGCCGCAATCCGGTCATAAAAGCTCAGCGATTCCTTTCACGCCGGCACTGATTAAGGCCTTAAACATCGGTGCAGCTTTGTCCGCTGTCTCCTGAACTTCCTCATGGCTTAAAGGCTTCATCATAATGCCTGCGGCCGGATTCGTGATGCAGGAAATACCGCAGATCTTCATCCCCATATGTTTTGCCGCAACCGCTTCGCAGGCGGTACTCATGCCGACTGCATCGGCACCTAAGATTCTGCACATTTTGATCTCCTGGGGAGATTCAAAATTAGGTCCGCTCAGCTGTACATAGACACCCTCTTTCAGTTCTATCTGAAGCTTTCTTGCCGCTTTCCGAAAAACATCCTGAAATCTGTCATTGTAGATTCCCGTCATGTCGCAGAAACGCTCGCCAAGCTTCTCCAGATTCGGTCCGATCAGCGGTGAGGGGACAAAAGTGGAAATCTGGTCCGTAATCATCATAAAATCCCCGGCGTCAAACTCATCGTTGACTCCTCCGGCTGCATTGGTGAGAATCAGGGCCTTTGCACCCATCATCTTCATCAGGCGGATTGGAAGAACCACATCCGTCATATCGTAGCCCTCGTAATAATGAACCCTGCCCTGCATGATGACAACAGGCACCTGCTCTATATATCCGAAAATAAATCTTCCTCTGTGACCTTCCACTGTCGATACCGGAAACCCGGGGAGCTCATGGTAATCCACAGAAGCTTCGATCTGAATATCATCGGCATAATTACCGAGGCCAGACCCGAGCACAATAGCTACCAGTGGCTTAAAATCTGTTTTTTCCTGCATGCTCTCATAGCACTGCTGTAATTTTTCATAAACCGCATTCATCACGGTCCCTCCTTTATGAAATCAAATTCACTTTATATTCTGTTCCATGGTCTGACAGCCATTTTTTAGGCTGCTTATAATTTGGCAGATACCGTGCAACTACCCGGTAAAATACGGGAGAATGATTCATGACTTTCAAATGGGAAAGTTCATGGACCACGACATATTCAAGCACGTCCTCAGGCATCAGAATCAGTTTCCAGTTAAAATTCAGGTTCCCTTTGCTGCTTGCACTGCCCCATCGGGTTTTCTGCTCCCGAATTGATATTTTATTATAGGAAACACCCATCTGTCCGGCATATTGTCTGCACATCCGTGTGATCACAGATCTTGCTTCCTGAATATATGCTTCCCGCTGCTCTGCTGTTATATGGAACACCTTTTGATATTTTTCTCTTTCCTTTGCCTTTTTTATATGAACATCAATCCAGCTTTGTTTTTCATTTATAAATCGGACAATCTGGCTTTCAGGAAAATGTCTGGGTGCCCTGACAATGACGTTTCCGTCGCAGGCCACGGTGACCGCCAGAGTCTTTCTTTTGCTGTAGACCACCTCATAGGCTAATGCCCTCTCCACCGGTAAAACACCCCTTCCATCCAGGCTTTGGACGCTGCAAAGTATTCCCGGAGCCTGTTTTTGTGCCTGCTTTTGTAGATCATAGAGTCCACAATAATACCGTGGGCATCAAGGCCCGCTGTCTCTGCCAGATAATCTGTTCTTGGGATGTAAAGCTTCTGTGTACATACATAAAATGTCTGTCCGGCAAATGAAGCCGCTGTGTTTTTCATTGTCTGAAATGTGTCAAAGCCCTTCCGGTCCTCATGCAGATTTTCTTCAGGAATTCCTCTTAAGAGCAGATACATCCTCATAAATCTTACTTCTCTTGCGGTTCCGGAGATCAAAATATAGTTCCCTTTTCCTGAGCGGTACAGCCGCAGAGCCCCGTCCAGACGGTCTTTCAGCTGTGCGCCTATAACTCCGTTTTTCACCAAAGCTCCCGGCACCAGGATGCCGTCACGTTTTTGGAGTGCTTCACAGAAGAATACATCCGGCACCGCACGTTTCTGCTTTCCATGAAGTTTCCGGTAAGCAAAAAAGGAATAGCCGATCGGAAGAATCCCTGAAAGGACCCAGGGCCATATTTGTCTTTTTCTATGCTTCATCCGTCTGCTCCTTACTGGCTGTCCTCTTCATTTTGTTCCTGCTGCAAAGACGTCGTTGGCTGCTGCTCCGCAGTTGTAGGTTTGGGCGCCTCTGTCTTTGGTGCCTCCGTTGTCGTTTTTTGCCGCTCTGTTGTCGTTTTATTGTGCTGTTTACGAGTGGTGGCTTTCTGCCGGGCAGTTGTAGTGCTGCGTCTTCTTGCTGTCGTACTGCCGGTATTGCTGTCCGGGGTCTGCGGATCTTCTGAATAAGATGTATCCTCATCAGATGTCTCTTCAGAGGATGTCTCTGTTGTCGCAGTTTCCTCCTTATCCTTTTTCAGACCGCCGGAAAATGCTACAACGATAACCATGCAAATGATCACAGCCACGGTCCCGAAGATCAGTGCGATCATATTTTTTTTACTGATATGCATTGTCCCATCTCCTGTTCTTATATTCATTTCTGTATTATTTCTATTCTTTATGCCGTCTTCATTATAAAAGAGGAATGGTAGTGTGTCAAATTTTACTAAAAAGAAATTAATTCATAGAAAAATGCTGGGAATTATGTAGAATCTTTTTCAGTTGATACATTTGACTTGTAAAATAGATTTTTGGATATTATACTATTAGAGAAATAACATTGACAAAAAATAATCAAATAAGTTAAGGGGATGAAGACATGTACTGCACAAAAAATATTACGGATGATTTATATTGGATCGGCGGCAACGACAGAAGACTGAATCTGTTTGAAAACATTTTTCCGGTGCCGAATGGTGTTTCCTACAATGCCTATGTGCTGTTAGACGAGAAAACAGTGCTGTTAGATACCGTGGACAAGGCTGTCGGAGAACAATTTTTCGAAAACCTGACCCATGTACTTGGAGAACGCGATCTGGATTATGTGATCATCAACCATATGGAACCGGATCACTGTGCGATGTTAAAGGAAGTTATTTTCCGCTATCCGAAAGTTCAGGTCGTATGCAATGCAAAGACTGCAGACATCATCAAACAATTTTTCAAAATTGAAACAGATGCTCTTATTGTAAAAGAAAACGATACTCTGTGTACCGGAAAGCATACCTTTACATTCCTTATGGCACCGATGGTTCACTGGCCGGAAGTCATGGTTACCTATGATACCACGGATAAGGTTTTGTATTCTGCAGATGCTTTCGGCACTTTTGGCGCAATTAACGGAAATCTGTTCGCAGATGAGGTGGATTTTGAGAATAAATGGCTGGATGATGCAAGAAGATACTACACAAATATTGTAGGAAAATACGGCACACAGGTTCAGGCTCTGCTGAAGAAAGCATCCAAAGTGGATATCGAGATGATCTGCCCGCTTCACGGACCGGTATGGCGAAAAAATCTTGCCTGGTTTATTGATAAGTATCAAAAATGGAGCACTTATGAGCCGGAAGGCCAAGGGGTCATGATTGCCTATGCATCTATTTACGGCAATACTGAGAATGCAGCCAATGTGCTGGCTTCCCGCCTGGCTGATAAAGGACTTACGAATATTGTGATGTATGATGTATCTGTGACTCATCCATCTGTAGTAGTGTCAGAGGCTTTCCGCGTGAGCCATTTGGTTTTCGCCTCTCCTACTTACAACGGCGGTATCTTCCCGAACATGGAAACTGTGTTGCTGGACCTGAAAGCACATAACCTCCAGAAACGTACAGTTGCTTTCATGCAGAACGGAACATGGGCTGCTACCTCCGGAAGGCAGATGAATGAACTGATCTCCGGCATGAAAGAAATGACAGTTCTGGAGCCGTCCATTACAATCAAATCCGCATTAAATGACAGCCAGTCAGAGGAAATTGACGCAATGGTTGATGCAATTTTAAATTCCATGAAATAAGACAAAACAAAGAGAACAAGTCCCTCAAAGAATGAGGAGCCTGTTCTCTTTATATTTATGTGCATTCTTTCCGAATGGTTTTTATCCGCCGATCTGCGACATTCTGCGGCTGTCTGCTCTGCCTTCTGCATCTGATTCGGAGAAGCGATGCTGTTTCGGTTTGTCCATGACAGCCTGGCAGATCAGCTGTGACAGTTCCTGTTTTGACACGCCGGATCTCAAAGGTTCTTTGAGGGAAATTCCCTGGCTGTAGTAAAGACAGGGCTTTAAAAAACCTTCGGGTGTCAGGCGGATCCTGTTGCACTGCTGACAAAAGTTACAGTGAATGGCATCGATAAACCCGGTATATCCGAGAAATCCCGGTATCTGAAAGTACCTGGCCGGTCCATTCCCCCGTATATCCTTCGTTTCTTTGATTCCCGGATACCGGGAACGAAGAACAGTAAGTATCTCATCGGCACCCATCCCGGTAAACTTCCGGCCGTAACCAATGGGCATCATTTCAATAAAACGGATATCTGCCGGCTTATGTCTTCCGATCTCCATCAGGCTGAGAATCTCATCTTCATTAAAGCCTTTCATGATGACACAATTCACTTTTGTTTTCAGACCCAGCTGTACAGATTTTAAAATTGCTGACTGAACAGTTTCTGCCCCGCTTCTGCCTGTAATCTTCTTATATTTTACCTCATCCATTGTATCCAGGCTGATATTGATCCCATCGATTCCTGCAGCCTTCAACCGTTCAAGATATGGCTCCAAAAGGAGTCCATTGCTTGTGACTGTCACTTGTTTAACGCCTGGAAGAAGTTTCAGCCGTTCTATAAAAGAGACAGCGTCTTTTCTCACCAAAGGTTCACCGCCGGTGATTTTAAACTTGCAGATTCCCAAATCCACAGCACTTTCACAGATTCTTAATAATTCCTCATAGCTTAGGACTTCTGCATGTTCAACCTCTGGGATATCCTGAGGCATACAATACCTGCACCTTAAATTACACCGGTCAGTGACAGAAATCCTCATGTAATCTATGGTCCTTCCGTAGATATCTTTCATCACTGTATCCTTTCTATTTCAAAAACAGACGGAGCAGCCTGTTTTTCTTTTCATGATATGGATGATATCGAATAGAAAGATCCATCCATGTAGATTTTTTCACAATACTTTTCCTGTGGCTGAACGTCCAAAAACCATATTCTCCGTGATAGGCTCCCATACCGCTCTCTCCCACTCCTCCAAATCCCATATGGGAGGTAGCCAGATGTATAACGGTATCATTGATGCAGCCGCCCCCAAAGGAAAGGTTTCGAAGAACCCACCGCTCCAGCGCTTTTTCTTCCGTAAACAGATAAAGCGCCAGTGGTTTTTCCATACATCTGATATGTTCTGCAGCCTCAGAAATCGTGCGATAAGAAATTACGGGAAGAACTGGTCCGAAAATCTCCTCCTGCATGACCGGAGATTCCCATGAAACTTCAGTCAGGACAGAAGGTGCAATTTTTAACGTCTCCTCACAGCCGTATCCTCCGCAGACAGCGGTTTCTCCTTCCATCAGCTTCATAACCCTGTGAAAATGCCTGGAATTTATCATTCTCGGGTAATCAGGGTTGGCAAGAGGATCTTCTCCCAGCATCCTGTGAATCCACCGGACCATCTCTTTAACGAGCCGGTCCTTCACAGATGCATGCACCAATATATAATCAGGTGCAACACAAGTCTGTCCGCTGTTCAGCAGCTTTCCGAATATAATTCTTTTTGCCGCCAGAGACAGGTCAGCAGAAGAATCTACAATACATGGACTTTTACCTCCCAGTTCCAGAGTTACAGGTGTCAGATGGACTGAGGCTTTTTCCATAACCACTTTTCCCACCGCTTTGCTTCCGGTAAAGAAGATATGGTCGAATTTGTTGGAAAGAAGCTGCTGATTTTCTTCCCTGCCGCCCTCTACCACAGCAGCAAATCCTGGCGTAAATGCTTCCTCTATGATGTGCCTGATCATGCCGGAAACCGAAGGCGCATCCTTGGACGGTTTCAGGATACAGCAGTTCCCTGCGGCAATGGCTCCGATCAAAGGAGCAAGTGTCAGCAGAAGAGGGTAATTCCATGGTGATATGATCAATACCACTCCCAAAGGTTCCGGCACTTCAAAGCTCTCTGCGTGAAACTGAGAAAGAGGTGTCGGCTTTCTTTCCTGCTTCATCCAGCTTTTCAGATGTTTTTTTGCATATCTAAGCTCACTCAGCACCATCCCTGTCTCAGTCATATATGATTCAAATCCGCATTTTCCGAGATCTCTTTTGAGCGCTGACTCTAAATGTGCCTGATTTTGGCGTACAGCGCGTTCCAGACGGCACAGAGCCTTCATCCGAAAAGCATAGGACTGTGTTTTCCCTGTATAATAAAAATTTCTTTGAAGTTTTACTAATCTGTCAATTGTCATATAATATCCTCTCTCTGAGTATTTATGAAATAAAAAACGGAAAGGCCAGCTGCTCATAATCGGACTGTTTTCTAAGAGCCCCCGGCACTTTATGTAATAGAAATTCTGTCTGTTCTCCATCTGACAGCCACGTCCGTGCATCTTTTTCTTCCAGGATCAGCGGCATTCTGTGGTGCACAGGCAGAACAGATTCATTAGCTTCTGTCGTCAGGATCACGAAGCGCTGTTCTGTCCCAAACTGCTGCCAGCAGCCGGCCATCAAAAGCAGATTCCCATCCTCCCTTTGAAACGTAACTTTGTTTTTTTGACCGTCCCATTCGTAAAAACCGCGGGAAGGAACCAGCAGTCTTCTTGACCGGATACTGTCCCGGAACATCCTCTTTTCCATAACTCCCTCTGAGCGGGCATTAAAAATCAGCTGATTTTTCTCAAATCCCGGATAACCCCACTGCATCTTTTGGATTCCCAATCCTGATGGTGTCATAACCAAAACCACCGCTTTTTCTGACGGATGAATATCCTGTGCCTCAGGGATGCTGTCTTCCATCGTTATTTGAAAATTTTTATATAGTTCTTCTGCCATTGGCTGATCAACAAAATATCTTCCGCACATCGTGCTCTCCTGTCCGTTATGCTTTGTTTTTTCTGCGTTTTATAACTTTTAACCGTGTAAATTCTTCCCGCTCCTTTTCCTCCAATGCATTTGAAATCTCTGAGACAAGGCTGCTGTAAGCAGGAATTGTAATATTTTTAAGGGCATTTGCCCTCTTCTGCGTCTTTTTAATACTGGCCGCCAGACGGTAGGCAGAGTTTTCCACCATAGAAAGCCGGACTGTCAGATCCTTTACTCTCCGGAATGCCTCCCTGGCTTTATCGATTGACTCTCTGGTAGTACTAAATGAGTAAGTGGGAACATTCTTCTCCTTAGTGTAAGTCACGAGAGGAATCTCCGTTCCCATAATACTGCGGCTCTTAATACGGATGGAGTCCTCAATCGGCACAGTATATGCCAGCTGTTCCACCTCACTGATGCCGTGTTCAATATTGGCATCCTGAAGGCACTGGTATGCATAGGTAAAGGTCACATCAATTTTTTCCTGAATTTCCTTTGCCTGGCCGATCAGGCTCATCAGCTCTCTGATCAGAATATTCCGTTTTTTATCCATCAGATCATATCCCTGTCTTGCCAGGGCCAGGGAATTTTTGGCGAGCATCAGATTCCCTTTTGTGGGAAAGGTCCTTGGATCCATACGCTCACTTCCTTTCTGTCATCAGCCGTTAATACATCTGGGTATCCATAGCTGCAAGGGGCCTGGTTTCCTTTGGATCCTTAGAATAGCTTTCTTTGTCTCCCGTCTTTCTGTAGTAGCGGTCTAAGATCTTTGTATCCACACGGTCGAGTTCCTCTCTCGGCAGGATACTCAGCAGTTCCCACCCAAGATCAAGGGTATCAGCCATCGTCCGGTTTTCCTCGGTACCCTGTCCGATATAGCGTTTCTCAAACTCTTTACCAAATTCCAGATACTTTTTGTCAATAGGCGACAGCTCATCTTCTCCGATGACAGAGGCCAGATTCCTGGCATCCCCAACCTTTGCGTATGCAGAGAAAAGCTGATTGGCCAAATCCTGATGATCTTCTCTTGTATATCCCTCGCCGATGCCGTCCTTCATTAATCTGGAAAGAGAAGGAAGGACACTGATGGGCGGATATATAGCCTGGCCATGGAGACTGCGGTCCAGCACGACCTGGCCTTCTGTAATGTATCCTGTCAGGTCAGGGATCGGGTGTGTGATATCGTCATTCGGCATGGTCAGAATCGGTATCTGGGTTACAGACCCGTCAATTCCTTCTACAATGCCTGCTCTTTCATAAATCATTGCCAGTTCGCTGTATAAATATCCAGGAAACCCCTTCCGGCTTGGAATCTCTCCCTTAGAGGATGACACTTCCCTCATAGCCTCTGCAAAGGCCGTCATATCGGTCAAGATCACCAAAATATGCATATTGTTTTCAAATGCCAGGTACTCTGCCGCAGTCAGTGCAACCTTCGGTGTAATAAGCCTTTCTGCCACCGGGTCATTGGCCATGTTAAGATACATGGCAACATGGTCGAGAGCTCCGCTCTCTTCAAACGTCCTGCGGAAAAAATCAGCATCATCATGCTTGACACCCATTGCAGCAAATACAATCCCGAAGTTATCCATGCTGCCCTCCCCCAGAGACGCCTGAGTTACAATCTGGGCGGCCAGCTGGTCATGCGGCAGACCATTTCCTGAAAAGATAGGCAGTTTCTGTCCGCGGATCAGCGTCATCAGGCCGTCAATAGCTGATATTCCGGTACAAATAAAATTCCTCGGATATTCTCTTCGGACCGGATTCAGCGGCAGTCCGTTTACATTTCGTTTTACCTTTGATGCAACGGGTCCCAAGCCGTCAATAGGGCTTCCAAGCCCGTCAAATGTCCGTCCCAGGATATCCGGAGAAAGGGAGATCTCCATAGGATGCCCCGTAAGCCTTGTATGTGTATTGGAAAGCCCCATATTGTCGGTGGTGTCAAACACCTGGATGACTGCCTTGTCTTCATACAGTTCTATAACTTTGCCAAGCTTTTTTTCCTGCCCTTCCACAACAAACTCTACAATTTCTTCATAAAAAACATCCCTGCATCCTTCCAGCACCACCAAAGGACCGTTAATGCTGTCAAGTCCCAAATATTCAATCGGCATACCAAAACTCCTTTCAAGTCATGCATTCCGCTCCATTACTTTCCTGTAAAAATCATCCACAGCTTTTCTGTATTCGTCAAACAATTCCGGCCTGTCGTTGGGCACATCGTACTTGATAGAAATGACCGATTCAAAAATCGTTTCCTCTTTCAGGACGGACATTGGCATATTCATAGAAATAAGGAGTTTTGCTTTTTCATAGAGATAGAGAATCACATCCATCATCTCATACTGCTTCTCCATAGGGACACAGGTGTCATCTTTGTGAAAAGCATTCTGCTGCAAAAATCCCAGACGGATGACTCTGGCGATCTCCAGAATCAGTTTCTGGTCGTCCGGGAGCACATCACTTCCTATAAGCTTAACAATCTCCATCAGGCTGCTCTCCTGATTCAGGATTGCCATGATCCGGTTTCTGTGGCTGACAAACTCCATGGAGACATGTTCAGAATACCAGGGAGCCAGATCTTTCAGGTACTCACTGTAGCTGGTCAGCCAATGAATCGCCGGAAAATGCCGGGAATAGGCCAGACTTTTATCCAGCCCCCAAAAGCATCTTACAAACCGTTTCGTATTTTGGGTTACCGGTTCAGAAAAGTCCCCGCCCTGGGGAGAAACAGCACCGATGATTGACACAGAACCCTCAGAACCATTCAGGTTTTTCATCATTCCTGCCCTCTCATAAAATGCAGACAGGCGGGAAGCGAGGTAAGCCGGAAATCCCTCCTCCGCAGGCATTTCCTCCAGCCGTCCGGACAGCTCCCTCAGTGCCTCAGCCCAGCGGGACGTGGAGTCCGCCATAATGGCTACATCATAACCCATATCCCGATAATATTCAGCCAGTGTAAGCCCTGTATAGATACTGGCTTCTCTGGCTGCCACCGGCATATTGGAGGTATTTGCGATCAATACAGTACGGTCCATCAAAGGGTTCCCGGTTCTTGGATCCATCAGTTTTGAAAACTCATCCAGTACCTGGGTCATCTCATTTCCGCGCTCTCCGCATCCGATGTAAATGATAATGTCTGCATCGGACCATTTGGCGATCTGATGCTGGGTCATGGTCTTTCCGGTGCCGAACCCGCCGGGAATGCAGGCAGTCCCTCCCTTGGCAATGGGAAACATCGTATCCAAAATCCTCTGTCCGGTAATCAGGGGCTTGGAAGCCGGAAACCGGAAACTGACAGGCCTTGGAACACGGATCGGCCACTGCTGGCACATAGAAAGGGATATCATACCGCCGTTTTTCTGTCTGACCGTAACAAGCGTATCCTCAATCGTATAACTGCCGTCATCGGCAGAATGCTCTACCGTCCCTTCTATCCCGGGCGGAACCATACACCGATGAGTGATTGCAGATGTCTCCGGTACTTCTGCAATCACACAGCCTGCTTTGATATGGTCTCCTTTTGATACGGTTATATGCGTCTTCCAGAGCTTTTGCAGGTCCAGGGAATCCACCCGGGCTCCCCTGCTGATGTACTGGCCGGAACGGGCGGCAATCTGCTCCAGAGGACGTTCAATACCGTCAAAAATATTATGAAGAATTCCGGGAGCCAGTGTCACTGAAAGTGCATGCCCTGAAGATTCCACTTTGTCTCCGGGCCGGATACCTGTGGTATCTTCAAATACCTGGACCGTTGCCGCATCCCGGTCCAGTGCAATCACTTCACCTACCAGTTTCTCAGGTCCCACATAAACCATCTCAGACATCTTAAACCTAATGTCTCCTTTTACATAGACAACCGGCCCGTTAATTCCGTAAATACTGCCTGACTCAGACATTTTCCTCACCTCCCAGAAACAGAAAATCTGCATATTCTTTTTCCAGAGCAGAACTGAAGGATCGGTCGATTAAAACATTTCTTGTGCGGATAACCGCACGGATTCCTCCGATAAAGTCTTCTCTGCTGATAAAAAGGGAAGCCCCGGTCCTTTCCTCCACCTGTGCCTTTAAGGGCTCGTCAGAAGGATTCAGATAAATAACAGTTTCTTCTCCGCCTGCATACTGCATAGCTTCTGTAACCTTCCGGCACAGCATGTCTGTATATTCATTTGTTTTCATATAATCTGACAAAAGCGTGCGTACCCTGTCAAACAGCTTTTGTTTCAGCTTCTCCTGGCATTCGTTCTGCTCTCTTCTAAGTTCCAGCTGAAACTCTGAAAGTTCCTTATTCAGGCGCAGTTTTGTCCGGCTTTTCTCAGTCTCTACCCTCAGTTCTGCCTGCATCCTCTCTTTTTCTTTGTGTTCCTCAAACCTTTGGGAAAGCTGGTTGGAATACCCCTGGATCAGTGCATTACCCTCAGCCCGCGCTTCCTTCATGGAAACTCTCTGCAGGTTTTGAATTTTTTCTTCCAATGTCATTACAGGTCACCTTCTTTACAGCATCAGAGCTTCAGTCCAATGGCTTCATTTACATATGATGTGATAAAGTCCTTCCTGCGTCCTGTGCCGTGGCGGTCAGGAATCTCCACGATCAAAGGCAGCTTCCGGTTCAGTTTGATCTCATCGATCATATCCGGAAATTCTCTTCCGAACTTTTCCGTGAGCAGTACAATTCCGATTGTCTCATCGGACATGACTTTTTTTAATGCCTGGTACAGTTCTTCTCTTTCATGGACCACGATCCCGTCCACTCCGGCCAGACGCATCCCTGTGCAAGTATCTACATTATCACTGATCAAAAACATCTTCATAACTCACAGCTTTCCCAGGATCATAAAGGCGATGACCAGCCCATACAGACAGATACCTTCCGCCAGACCTGCAAAAATCAAAGATTTACCGAATATACTGCTGTCTTCACTGATTGCACCGAGAGCCGCACTGGCTGCACTTGCCACCGCAATTCCTCCGCCGATGCCGGAAAGTCCCGTAGAGAGCGCAGCAGCCAGATAACCGATACCAGCCGATGAATTCTGGGCAGCCTGGGCAGCCTGAACCCTGTCGGGATAAAGCATAATGACTGCAGCGATCAGCAGCGTGCCGAAAAAAGCGAAAACATTGAGGCCCAGGGCTTTCTTATATCTGGATCTCTTCTTCTGCCCCAGCAAAAAATAGCCGAACGGAATGATAACGCTCAAAACCAAAGCTGCGACCAATACTAATTTTGTCAGTGTATTCATAATGATGACCTCCTTTGATCTGTGATGTCCTGTTTTTTCTTATGTCTGTAAGGCTTGAATTCCTTTCCGCCTCCCTGATAAAAACGGCTGAATATCTCATAATATTCAAGCCTCAGTACCTGGATGCCTACGATCAGCCCTTCCATAAGGCAGACAAATGCATTGCCGAAGACGATCACGGCCCAGTTGATATGTCCTGCCTCAGCTCCGGAGAGCATCATAACCACACCCATCATTGCCCCGTGGCTGACAGCAAACGCACCGATCCGCACAAAAGACAATGTATTGGAAAAGTAGCTGAGCAAAGTCTCAAATAATTCAAAAAATGCCTGTACCAAAAACATCAGCTTCCCTTCCTTCATCTCCGGCTTATGCTTCTTTGCCAGCTCAGAAAGCGGTTCTTTTAAAGCAATCAGCAGCAGGGGTATGCCGAACATAATCGTCAGTACGGCAGTACCCGGCATCGTGCGGCCTGTAACGAACAGAAAGACTGCCAGGACAGCAGATCCATAAAACACAAGCCCTGCAGCTCCGCTGGCCCCAAATAGCGACTCTCCTAAATTTCCTGAACGAATGGAAAAAACTATATGCAAAACCATAGTCAATAAAATCAAAAACATTCCAAAAACAATCGCGGCTACAAATACTGTGTTCATGTTCCCGATGCCCGGTACATGCATCATTGCTTCCTGAGGCTTCAGCCACCTGGACTGTATCACATTTTCAAAACCGAAGAAGCTGCCGTACATCCAGCCGAAAAAGGCAGAACAGACACCGGCTACAGCAATGATCCCCGCCAGATCGGCCTTTTTCGTCAGATACAGCAAAAGACCTCCGGCAAACAGGCATAATCCCTGTCCAAGATCGCCAAACATGATTCCAAAGATCAGCGGGTATGTCAATGCAATAAAAATCGTTGGATCAATCTCATTGTGAGACGGCAGGCCGTACATTTTTACAAACATCTCAAAAGGCTTTAGAACCTTTGGATTATGAAGCTTCGTCGGCGGTTCTCCGAAGTAATCTTCGTGCTCATCCTCCACCATCAAAAACAGCCTGCGGTCATTTTTGATATCTTCAGAGAAATTTTTCACATCCTCCTCCGACATCCAGCCGCAAATAATATAAAAATTTTCGTGCTTGTCTTCCACACAGGCGGCCATCTTCCTTACATCAAAGTTAGCCGATAATGCGGCAATCAGTTCTCTGGCTGCATAAATTTTATCCGCATATTCATTCAAAGCCGCGGTCATCTTCCCGTCCAGCTTTTCCTTTTCTGCTTTCAGAATATCCAGCTTCTTTTTCAGATCACTGCAGGCTTCCTCCGGGGTTCCCACATATTCATCAGGGATAAAAATCCTCTCAAAGTGAAGGGATTTAAATATAGCGTCAATCTGTTCCGACATGGAACGTGATGTAAAATATACCCCATATCCATAGCTGTTGTTCTGGATTCCTTCAACAAAGATCACATCCGGATTCTGTCTGATAAATTCCAGCATCTTTTCAAAATATTCCAGAGGCACCCGTCCAAACCGGAACTTAATAAACTGATAATGGAAGACTTCTCTGAGGACAAACTGCATGGGCTTAAACGGTTCGATCATCTTAAGCCTCTCTGTAATATTTTTTTCCTCCAGTTCAAGAGCTTCTTTTCTTGCCTTAAAATCTTCAAAGATCTTTCCCGCCTGGCTTATTGTCCTGAGTGCCTGGTCCGGGGACAGTTCCGGGAGGTTGTCTTCCTTCTCATGAGTCAAAAGCCCTGCAAAGCTGTCCGCATCCTCCAATGCCTTTTTATAAGGATTTGCGTCCGTAAAAGGCTGTAGATTGTCAACTGTTTTTAGTTCTGACAGGGCATTTTCCAGCTGGATCTCATATTTGGAAAGATAATCATTGGTGACCCGGTCAATATCGTGTTTTGGCCCTGTAATCGTTATAAATTTCATTTTCACAATCATATGCCGATCACTCCTTTCACATAACCTGCCGCAGGTTCAGGGGGCAGGCCGTACCGGACACGTTCCATAATGGTGATCAGCCTCTGTATTTCTTCCTCTTTATAAAAAAGATATGCAGTGAGGCTTGCAATTGAGTAAGGGTCTCTGCGCCGCTCTGTCAGATACAGACGGCGGAGGCACTCTCTGTACATCTGCTCAATCGAATCCACATCTTCCATGCGGTATCGTTTTCCATAATACCCGCCGAGCACCCGGGCATTGAACTCTTTGATCCCGGACACTTCCGTCAGGTTTTTCAGTTCCTCCGGCGGAATATGAAAGTGTATAGGAATCAGCAGTGCATAAATGTCAGCAGGCTGCATGTCATAATATTTTTTGGAACGGCAGATCCACTGCAGATTTAAAAGATCAATCTGGGTACCGGCTTCTTTTGTAAATATTTCAAGTTCCTTCTTTTTAAGAATCTTTTTCTTTTCTTTCCAGACCGATGAAAAATAATACAGGTTCAGTGCCAGATCAAAGTCAAACAGATCTGCAGCTCCCGCATCTAAAAGCTTGGAGAGAGGAAGATAGTACTCTGTATTTCTAAGTCCTTCTGTCAGCTCCCTGATGTTTTTCGCCTCAATCAAACGGTCAATGGAAATTTGAGAATACCGATTAAAAAACTGCTTCTTGTAATCCAGGTCAAAGGGCTTTTGATAATGGTTAAAAATGATTCGGAAACAATAATTCACCAGCTCTACTTCATATCTTTTCAGATACAGTTTCAAAAACTTCCGCTGTTCCAGCCCTGAAAACCGGTAAAGCTTAGTATAATCCTCATACAGAGGCTGGATCAGTACCTTTTCAATCTTCCCGCGGTGTAAATCCGTATCATCCAGAAGAGACAGGATATCACGGTATGCCGGAAATTCTTTCAGATGGCTGACGACTTCGGGAACACTTTGAAATTCAGACAAAGCCTTAAAATCTTCTTCTTTCAGCAGCTTTGCACTCATAGCCCGGATTTTTGTGACCAGGGCACTGTATTTTATCATGCTTCCCATAGACTATACCCCGCTGATCCTTTCTGCGATCTCTCTGGCGTACTGTTCCCCTTTTTGTTCATACTCTGCCGCAAGTCTGTGAAGTTTTGCCTCCTGATTTTTTCTCAGACGTGCTTTTTCCTCTGAAAGCTGCTGTTTCCCTTCATTTGAGGTACCCGAAAGCCGCTGTTCTGTCTCAGAAGCCAGTGCTTCATCAAACTGCTTTTGTCTCTGTCTCATTTCCTGTTCCAGTTCTTTTTTCTGCTCATCTGCATGTTTGACAATGGCGGCAGCGGCATTTTCAATCTCCGTCAGTTTATTTACAATGGAATCCATCTTTACGCCCCCCTTTTTCCAGTCCTCATGTTTTTCTTCATTATACACCTTCTATATAAAAAAAGCATCTGAAAAGGCAGGGATGATTTTTGTCCTTTTCAGATGCTTTTTTCACTTGGAACACTCTGTTTCCAGTATGTTCAGTAACTGCCGCTCTTCCGCCACTGTATAATCCGGATGCTTTTGTTTATCGGGCAGCTGATCCTGTCTCCGGTTAAGCCAGATGCTCTTCCAGCCGGCTTTGACGGCACCGGAAATATCTGTGGCGTAAGTGTCACCGATAAACCATGTATCCCTCGGATTCAGCCCGAATCTCTTCTCAGCCAGTTTAAAAATTTCCGGATCCGGCTTTCTGACTCCCTCATCTCCTGACACAATGATCCTCTCTATTGGAATCCACTCTTCCAGCCGGAGCTGCTTTATTTTGTTCCACTGAGCCTGTGAAAATCCGTTTGTGATCACTCCTGTAAAAATACCTTTTTCCCGGCAAAACCCAAGGATCTCTTTCATCCCTGCTGTTAATTCGATCTTTTTCTGCTCGATACGGTAAACATCGTGAAACGCCGTCACCTCCGGCTCAGAAATCTCAATGCCGAATGACAGGAATGCTTTGCGGATTCTTTCCACGACCGGAATATCATGTTTTCTTCCGGACAGGAACAGGTCCATGGAAGATATCTCATATTTCTCTTTAAAAACCTTGTCACAGGCAGCACAAAACGGAATGGACACATCATATAGTGTGTCATCCACATCAAACATGATTGCAAGCATCTTCTACCTCTCCTTTATCTGATCTATTTGTGTTTCACCCATTGGCCGTCTGAAACAGGAACAAAGCTTCCGTCTCCGATCCCAAGGGCAGATTTGGCAAGCATATCTGCCATATCATTGTATTCGTCATTTGAATGCCCCTTTACTTTTACAAATCTGACCTGGAGCCGGTCTTTGATCCCGTCATAAAATCTCTTGTATGCGGCAGTGCCCTCTTTTTTTGTCTTCCACTCTCCGGTGCACCATTTTGCAATGCCCTCGTAATCATAATAGACTGCAAGCTTTTTATAACCGCTGTCAGCTGCATATCTCATAGCTTTTTCTGCACCCTTAATCTCACCGGCCACATTCCGCATGGAAGCTAAATCCGGATCCGAATATTTTTCCGCAAAATACAGCTCTCCCTCTTTCTCCCTCAGGACCATTCCGTACGAATATTCTTTCTTTCGATGGTCATAACTCCCGTCAACATAGGCGGTCAGGGTGTTTTCATCAATTTCCATCGTCTGTCCCGCTGAAGAGTCAAGAAATGCCTGTGCTTCAGCCAGAGTTGGGAAACTCTTGAATTGGGCGCAGGCAAACCCGGAAGTCTGTGCCTGACACTCTTTCCATGTGCGGTAAATCCCGGGGATTCGTCCTTGTTTTACTGCATAATATTTATTTGCCACGTCAAAGTCCTCCAAATTTTCTTTGGTTTTTATTATAACAGAAACAGGAGACATCTGAAAGTACAGATGCCTCCTGTCTGATTGTCGATATTTAATAGTAAAAGATGAAGTTTCAGTTATTCGACAAATTTACAGAAAAACTATATGTAGCGTTCGCTTTGGACAAAACTTTCTGCTTCACAGAGCAGTCATCGATCAAATAGGAAAACTCTTTCATAACATCCCAAAGATCCCGTGCTTCCTGCCCGCTCAGCTCCGTTGTCCTGTCGTTAAGTAATTTCCCAACGGCTGCCGCTGTCTCCTTCACGTTTTCTGTGCTAAAATCATTTCCAAGCAACTCTAAAAAAACTTCAGACATATATTTCATATTTGCTCCTTTTAGTATCTAAAAAGTAACACAGTTCATACTATAAGATTATAGCAAAATTCTGAAAAAGTCTATTCTTTTCGACAGACATAAAAGGAAGGAATCCGTCTCTATTCGACAGAATCTCCCTTCATGCTTTTACTGAAAGTGTCCAGTAAATCTGATAAAATACGTTTTTGTTTCGGCGTCAAACTCTCCACTTTCAAAAGAAGTTTGTTCTCACTCTCAATAATTTCCGGTTCAAATTGATCTTTCAAAATCTCATTTGGTGCCGTTTTTAATGCCTGGCACATTTTGATGAACAGAGGCAGACTAGGCAGCCTGATCCCTGATTCTATCTGCCTGATGTGCCCTGCGTTGACATCACAAATTTCTGAAAGAGCTTCGGAAGTTAGCCCTCTTTCTTTCCGAATCTGGTTGATCCTCTTACCCAACAATCTGCGTTCCATATACATGGCTCCAATCGGTGTTATTTTCTCTCTCTCATATCCTTTCACAGCCTGATTACAGTAGTTTTAAGTACATGTATTTTATTATATACAAAAGAGTTCCTATTCCACTAGGTGCTGAAATATATGTTCCCAAATCTTTTAGCACATATTCAGTTGGAGAAGATGATAATTCTTCTTATTGTGTCGAATTTTGTCATACATATTTCACTTTTTATGCGTCATACTAAACACGATTATGAATGAAAGGATCGGTATATGAAAAAGAAAATAAACATTTGGGTCATTGGGATTGCGGTCTTCGCTGTCATCATTGCAGCGTGGGCTGCAGCCTTCAGCTATAAAAATTCGAAAAATGTTTCCGAAGAAAACCTGTCTTTATATAAAAAAGATCAGGATATGATCATGGAAAAAATGATGAAGGATATGTTGGATATACCAACATCAGAAAATGCTGCTGTTGATTTTCTGGAGGGAATGATCCCGCATCATGAATCTGCTGCAGCCATGGCTCAAAGCTATATAAAACATGGCGGAAACCAAACATCATTAAAACCGATGGCAGATGAGATCATCACTGTACAGAGGGATGAGATCAAACAGATGAAAACTCTGATCAAAAAACTGAACACCCGCGGTCATCGTACTAACGGCAGAACATCGTCTTATATGAAGGAATACCGGAAGATGTTTCATCAGGCGCATTCCGGACATACAGCATCTGACAATCCGTCATGTATTGATGAGGCGTTTGCAGAGGGTATGATCCAGCACCATCAGATGGCGGTGGATATGTCAAAACTGGTTCTTAAATACACCAGACAGAAAGATACTGTCAAATTGGCCCAAAAGATTATCAGAACACAGCAGGATGAAATCAGCAGAATGAGCAAAGTATTAAAAGAACAGTCTCCTTCCCATCACTGATGCCTTTCAGGACTCATTGCTGCCGATATATCAGAAAATTTCCCGGTCAAATAGCCATAGTTTTCTCTTTTATGAGGCAGCAGACACTGACTGCAGTCTTTCAGGCCGTTTTTATAGCTGAAATTACCGCCGCAGTCCTTTCCTAGCATATACAGCGGACAGTAGCAAAACAGACAATTAAAATTATCCGGGTCAGATGTCCTGTGGCAGGGAAAAAACTCACAGTCTTTATGGCAGAAAAACTGATAGTTCTTTGATTTCTTATCCATGAATGCCTCCCTTCTGATGCTCCGTGACAAGACGCACCAGGCTTTCCATGTCCGCCTTGTCTGATGTGTATACATCCATGCCAAGAGATTTGGCCGCTTTAGCTGTCTGTTCTCCGATACATGCCGCTTTGATGTCCTGGATGTTAGTGTCCGGCAGGGCTGCTGCAAAGCCCCTCACCGTTGAAGCACTTGTAAAGACTGCCCAGTGGATTTCTCCTGTCTCTATCATTTCTTTCACAGGAACCAGCTTCCAGCTTTCATGGCAGGTCTCATAAATTGCCACATCATCAATCTGGACTCCGGGTTTTTCCTGCAGAATCTTGATCAATTCCCGGTTTCCGGAAGCCGCCCGGGGAATTAAAATGTGTTCGCCTCCTGAAAGGAGTTTACAAAGTGCCCTGCCCAGAGAAACTCCGTCATATATTTCCGGCATCAGGTCACAGAACAGCCCCCTCTCCTTAAGCGCATTTTTTGTTCCCTTCCCGATGGCAGCCACTTTGCAGCTGCCGAGGATGCGGATATCCTTTTTTTGTTTTTTCATTTCTTCAAAAAAGATCCTGACGCCATTGGAACTTGTGAACACGATCCAATCATAGGAGCCTATGTTTTCCAGTGACTGGGAGAGCCGTCTCTGGTCCTCTTTCGGCTTAATCAAAATCGACGGCATTTCCAGTACCTCCGCTCCTTTTTCCCGGAACATAGCGGCAGTCTTTGAAATGAGATCTCTTGGACGGGTCAGCAGAATGCGGCACCCTGCCAGAGGCAGATCTTCATACCACGCAAATTCTTCTGAAAGGCTGCATACCCTGCCTACAACAATAACGGCCGGAGTTTCAAGCCGGCTTCTGCGTACCGCTTCCTCCAATTCTGAAAGGGGTGACAAAACTCTTTTCTGTCCTGCCGTCGTTCCCTTTGAGAGAACTGCAGCCGGCATCTGAGGGTCCATTCCTGCCGAGATCAGTGATCTTACAATGTCCGGAAGTGATGAGATGCCCATGAGAAATACCAGTGTTCCTTTCATTCTTACCAGGGCTTCAAAATCAATATCATATTCTGCACCGGCTTTTTTATGTCCTGTGATAATATGCAGAGAAGAACTGAGATTCCGGTGGGTCACCGGAATTCCGTTATATTCAGGCACTGCAACCGGAGATGTAATCCCCGGAATAACCTCAAACGGAATGTTATGCTGTCTGAGAAGTTCCAGTTCCTCTCCCCCTCTGCCGAACATAAACGGATCTCCTCCTTTGAGCCGGACTACAGAATATCCGTTTTCAGCCTCCCGGACCAGCACCTGACTGATCTCTTCCTGGGGCATTGTATGGCATCCGGCACGTTTCCCTACATAAATATATCTTGCCCGTCCGGGAAGTACCGACAAAACCTCGGGGCCCACCAAACTGTCATAAACAATCACATCTGCTGTCTTTAATACCTGCGCTGCTTTTATGGTCAGCAAACCAACTGCTCCCGGCCCTGCGCCGGCAAGCCATACTTTTCCCGTCTTCATCCGTCATTACTCCTTTTTATTTCCATCATAGCATATTGACAAGGTTCTAACAACTCGGTAGAATGGGAGAAATTGAATGTTTACAGGTGCCTTTATTTATAGAGGAGAATAGGAAAGCGGGTGTGAATCCCGCACGGTCCCGCCGCTGTATAGGAAGAGCTGCATTTCAATCATGTCACTGGGAAACCGGGAAGGCGGAATGCCGCAGTGAGGCCTGAGTCAGAAGACCTGCCGTAAGCATGCGATTTACACCGGTCCGCGAAAGACGGCTGGTGTAGAATATACCGTCGGAGGTTTCGCACCCTCCAGCGCTTATATTCGGTACGTCAGTTTATTTATTCCCTGCAGGATGCGCACAAGCCCCTCAAAGAGCGAGGGATTGGGGAGATGAGGTGGATCGTCCGCTTTGTTTATAAAAAACTGGCGTTTTTGGCGGGATGTTTTTCCGCTGAAACACATTTGTGAATCGAAAGGAGCAGACATGAAAAACAAACAACGAATCATTGTAACCGCTGCATTGGCGGCAGCTGTCATCTTCGGCTTCGGCCGCACAGCCAGTGCCATGCATATTATGGAAGGATATCTTCCTCCGAAATTCTGCATTGCCTGGGGAGCATTATGCCTTCCCTTCCTGGCCGCAGGATTCTTCTCCATCAAACAAACGGTCAGCAAAGACCGGCGGCTGATGACAATACTTGCTATGGCAGGAGCGTTCATCTTCGTTATTTCTTCCTTAAAAATCCCTTCTGTAACCGGAAGCTGTTCCCATATGACAGGAACCGGACTTGGAGCCATTCTTTTCGGGCCTGCAGCCGTCAGCATTCTGGGCATCATCGTACTGATCTTCCAGGCAGTCCTTTTAGCCCACGGGGGACTGACCACTCTCGGTGCAAATACTTTTTCCATGGCTGTTGCAGGGCCGTTTTTATCATTTGCAATCTATAAGATTTGTAATAAATGCGGGATAAACCGCAGGTTCAGCGTCTTTTTAGCTGCTATGCTGGGGGATATTTTTACATACTGCATTACCAGTATCCAGTTAGCACTTGCATATCCGTCAGAGCAAGGCGGATTCCTGGCTTCTGCACTGAAATTTCTCGGAGTTTTTGCTCCGACCCAGCTTCCTCTTGCCATTGTGGAAGGATTACTGACAGTTGCAATTATAATTGCACTGGAGTCCTATGCCCGCCCTGAACTTAAACTGCTCAGTTTTATTAAGGAGGGACATGCGTATGAAAAGTGATAAGACGAAAGTCATCATCCTGCTTCTGCTGGCCGCCTTCATCACTGCAGTTCCTCTGTTTGCCCTGAAAGGTGCTGAATTCGGAGGCTCAGATGATGCCGGAAGCGTCATGATATCAGAGATTGAAGGAAAGGAATATAAACCCTGGTTCACACCCGTCCTGGAAACATTCATTGACGGAGAACTTCCCGGAGAAGTGGAAAGTCTCCTGTTCTGTGTGCAGACCGGGATCGGAGTCGGGATTATTGCATATAATCTGGGGCGCTTAAGGGAGAGGAAGCGGCTCATTTCTGCAGCTGAGGCAGAAAACAATGCTGATTGACCAATTCTGCTATCGGTCCGGACTCAGAAATGTCAACGTCATGGAAAAGTTTATCTTTTCCATGACAACACTTCTGCTCTGTATCCTCAGCAGATCCGCTTCTGTTTCTATCCTGGTCCTGATCTGCTTCGGATGGCTGACTGTTAAGAAAGGCGGGCTTTCGCTCCGCCGGTATATGAAACTGATGCGGCTTCCCGCAGCCTTTCTCGTCTTAAGCACAGCGGCAGTCCTCGTAAATATCTCCAAAACCCCATTGGACGCTTATGCAGTGCCGGCGGGTTCTTACTATATTACAGGAAGTACAGAGTCATTGATTTTCGGTTTCAGGCTGATTCTTTCTGCCTTTGCTTCGGTATCATGCCTGTATTTTCTCTCCCTCAGCACCCCGGTCACAGACTTGATCAGTATCTTACAGAAATTTCACTGCCCATCTCTGCTGATAGAACTGTTCATGCTGATTTACAGGTTCATTTTTATATTGATGGCCGAAGCCTCATCCATAAGAACCGCTCAGGAAGCCAGGCTGTCCAGCCGGAATTTTAAGACTGCAGTCCATTCGTTCGGAGGTATGGCATCTGCCTTGCTCATACGGGCAATGAAGCGGTCCGGCAGATTGTACGATGCTATGGAATCCAGGTGCTATGACGGGACCATTCGGCTCCTTCTGGAGGAATCTCCGCCTAAAAAGAAAGAAATCGTGTATATTATAATCTTTGAACTTGTTCTGCTGTTTCTCATTACAGGAAGATAGGAAGGAAAATTTACGGATGAAAATTGAATCTATTATACAGGCAGACCATCTGAATTATACATATGACGGAGAGGATGCTCCTGCTTTAAACGGGCTTTCCCTGAACATCAAACAAGGGAAAAAAACTGCCGTCATGGGAGCCAACGGTTCCGGAAAGTCTACCTTCTTTCTCTGTCTGAACGGAATCTTAAGGCCTCAGAAAGGGACCCTGTCTTTTAGAGGAACTCCATATTCTTATGATAAGAAAAGCCTGCTAAATTTAAGAAGCAAGGTCGGCATTGTATTTCAGGACCCTGATAACCAGTTGTTTTCAGCCAATGTCCGGCAGGAAATCTCCTTCGGCATTTTAAATCTCGGGGTTGACAGTGAAACTGCACTGAAGGAAACAGAAAAGATCATGGATGCCCTTGACATCACAGAGTTTCAGGACCGTCCGACTCATGCTTTGAGCGGAGGCCAGAAAAAACAGGTTGCCATTGCCGATATTCTTGTCATGCATCCGGACATTGTGATTTTGGATGAGCCGTCTGCGGCCCTGGATTCCAGGCACACCGCTCTTGTGAACAAAACCATAAACCAAATGACGAAAGCCGGCATCACCGTTCTTCTGTCAACTCATGACTCTGATTATGCATTTGCATGGGCAGATGAGGTGATCCTGTTTCATCAGGGAAAAGTTCTAAAATCAGGATCTCCGGCGGAGGTATTTGCTGACCGGCCAGCCCTTGAGGCGGCAAATCTTTCCCGGCCCGCTGTACTCACCATATTTGAAAGTCTGTACAGAAAAGGGATCATAAAAGCAGACACGCCGGTTCCCAGAAATCTTTCAGAACTGGAACATATAATTGATGGAATTCGATGAATTCTATTCAGGGAGGAACATCATGCATCAGATAAAAAAGAAAGCAATTTTAGCCGTCAGTTTCGGCACAAGCTATGAAGACACAAGAAAAAAAACAATCGAGGCCATAGAACATACACTGGATACACATTTTCCTGAACATAAAATATACCGTGCATGGACCAGCCGCATGATTATTGAAAAGATGAAAAGAAGAGACGGCCTGCATATTGATACCGTTTCCGAAGCCATGGAACGGATGAAAAATGACGGTATCACAGATGTAGCCGTTCAGCCTACCCATGTCATCAACGGAGTGGAAAACGACCAGATGAAAGAGGATGTCCGGCGCTGTAAAGATTCCTTTCATTCTATATCCTTCGGAAACCCTCTGCTCACATCTGAGTCAGATAATAAGGCAATAGTAAAGGCTGTGGCATCTGAATTTTCCTGGATGTCTGACCGGGATGCACTGGTGCTCATGGGACATGGAACAACCCATTATGCAAACACGGTCTATGCAGCTTTGGATTACAGGTTCAAAGATATGGGATATAAAAACATTTTTCTGGGTACAGTGGAAGCTTTCCCCAGTATGCAGTCCCTTATGCGGATGGTAAAAGAATTCCAGCCGGAAAGAGTAATCCTCGCACCTTTTATGATTGTGGCCGGAGACCATGCCAGACACGATATGGCCGGAGATGACCCTGATTCCTGGTACAGCCAGTTTTTGTCCGAGGGCTTAAAGACAGAATGCGTCATGAAAGGGCTCGGAGAATATCCGGGAGTCAGGGAACTGTTTGTGGCCCATGCGGAGCAGGCAGTTCTGTAACACCAACATATAAACCGGCACAGCTTTTCTGCTGTGCCGGTTTTCTAATCTGCACGGATATCTGTTATTCTTTTGACTTCAATGCCTCTGCCATTTGAATCCCTGGTATTTTCCCCGATACCACACGGCTGATAAACCAAGATAAAACCATGGTTCCCACAGCACTAATCAGCCAGGAAGTCCACCGGATATAAACCGGGATATCCATTGACTCCTGGACTGTAGAGAGCATATAACAGAGCAGTCCGTACCCCGCCGGAAGCCCCAGAAGTATTCCGGCCGCACAGATCCATATATTCTGCTGAATCATGATGGTCCGGATCTGGCTGTCCTGAAATCCAAGTACTTTTAAGGTGGCAAACTCCCGGTATCTTTCCAGATAGGAGAGAACGCCCAGATTGTACAGCATGACACTGCCGAGAAGCACGGCGCCAAACACCAGGATACCGATCATCATTACCATGCCCGCCATCAGGTCATCCATACTTTTTGTTAAATCCTTCTGCCGGGAGACTGTACATTGCTTTTCATAGTTTCCAAATCCGTTCTTCGGTATTTTCCCAATGACTGCCGTCGGTCTAAAGACCATGCCGCATTTCTGGAAATCAGATCTCATTACCGTGATACCCTGACTGGATGGTGTCCGTATAACTGCCCGTACTTTGGAGCGGATCTCTCTTTTCTCTCCGGATACCTTCCACACAACAGTATCCCCCTTTTTGATCTTTAATTGATCCGCAGTCTTTTTTGACACAGCGATCCCATCCCTGATCTCTGTAAACTGATCAAGCTTCACTGCCAGTCTGAGATACTTGGCTGACTCCTGGACAGTTAAGCTCACCTCTTTCTGTTTTCCGCTTTTTTTGACAGCGGCCGTCCCCTCCATCAGATATTCTCCGTCCGTCTTTTGCAGCAGATCCTTCTGCCCTTTTTTATCCGGCAGATCAGTGATTTTACACTGGTAGGACTGCTGTTTGTGAAAGGTCCAGTCTGAAAGATTTGTAAAGGTATCATACAGAGAAAAAGCGCAGAACAAGAGAGCCGTACATCCGAGGATTCCGCATACAGTCATAAAACCCCTGAGACGGTTCCTGCTGATATCCCTTAGATTCCACCGGCTGGAAAAAGACAGTATCCTGGAAAGCTTCACAGGATTTCTGCTGCTCTTAGGCGGTACCTCCCCTCCAAGACTTTCCGCCGCTGTTCCCCTTAAATAGTTCCGGCAGACAAACAGGCTGATGCCCAGACAGAGACCGATACATCCCAAAGGCAGCACTGCAAATGCTGACGGAAGGCTTCCCTGCCAGCGGGGCAGTATATACATCTCTTTTAAAAACCGATAAATCATCCCTGGAAGCATCCTGTATCCCAAAATATAACCCAGTCCAACACCGGCAGCACAAATCAGCAAACTGTGAGTCAGATAGTGGAGTGTAAGCTTTTGCTTTGAGAATCCAAGCGCTTTCAAAATGCCAATCTGCGTTCTCTGATTTTTCAGCATTCTGTGCATGGTAGTCACCGTGATCATTAAGGCCATGAGAAGAAAAGCCCCGGAAAAAATATCTCCGATGGACTGGTGCTGTCTGATCTCATCTGTGATCATGGAGACTGCCGGGTGATCTTTTTTTAAAACTTCCGTCATTCCGTAATCTCCGAGAATCTTTCCGGCCAGCTTCTGCTCTTTATGAGATTTGTAAGCTTTCAGCGCGATCTGATTATAGGGAAGCGGTCCGGATACAGGGAACAGCTTTGGGCTGATCCATGCAAATCCGCTGTTTTTGTGGTCAGGTGCCATGGTATCATTTCCTGCGCTGTAGATATATTCAGGACTTAAAACCAGACCAAGAATCTTTCCGGACACCTTTCTGTTTCCCTGGACAATGGTAATCATATCCCCTGTTTTACAGCTGTTTTCTTTGGCAAACAGTTCATCCAGCCAGATTCCCTTTTTTGAGCTGTCAAATGCTTCCCCTGATTTTACATAAAGCCTGGATATCTCATTTGTCTCCGCAAAATAGCAGTCTAAAGATGTTTTATCCTTTCCTTCCAGATTCATCGGAAGAAAAAGGCGGCCTTCCGCTTTTTCCACCCGCTTGTCGCTTTTTAGCTTCTCTATCTCTGCTTTGGAGAAAACCTTTTTGTAAGCCCACTGGTCCGCCAGCTCCTGCCGGTCTATGTACGACTTCCAGCTGTTTTGAAGGCCGTTCCACTCCCCTGTGATACCGGAAAATAGAAAACAGCCAAAAAACATCATAAGAAAAATAGCCAGAAACTGCACTTTATTTTTCCTGATATCACGAAATGTCTTTTTGATCAAAAGCATTACCACTCCACCTCACTTATCTTAAGAGGGGACGGATTCGTCTTGATGCCTGTGATCTCTCCGTTTTTAACGCAGATGACCTTATCTGCCGCTTGTGCTATGCCTGCATTATGAGTGACGATCAGTGTTGTTTTTTTCTCCGCCCTGCACAGCTTCCACAGCTGCTCCAGCACCAGGCAGCCTGTCTCACTGTCCAAAGCCCCGGTGGGCTCATCACAGAGAAGGATATCCGGATTCTTGGCGATCGCCCTGGCGATGGAAACTCTCTGCTGCTCTCCCCCTGACAGCTGGTCCGGGAATTTATGTTCATGCCCCCGGAGTCCCACTCTCTCCAATGCTTCTTTTGCAGGGATGGCCCCCTTTTTGAGTTCTCCCATTAAAGCTACATTTTCACTGACAGTCAGAGTGGGAATCAGATTATAAAACTGGAAAACAAATCCGACCTTCTCTGCCCGGTATCTGGACAGTTCCTTCTCTCCCATGCCGGTGATCTCCTGCCCTGACACCGTGACGTTCCCGCCGTCTGCAGTATCAATCCCTCCAAGAATGTTCAGGATGGTTGACTTTCCGGCTCCGCTGGGCCCTAGAATCACTGTAAACTCCCCCTGCCGGACGGAAAAAGAGACATCTTTCAGCGCGTAAGTTTCACTGATTCCTGTATGATAAATTTTATTCACATGACAAAACTCTAATATTTTCATGGCTTATTCTCCTGATTAATTACCAGTCCCGCACAGAGCATACGGAATACTTTGATAAATTCTTTCTGGGCCTCTATGGAATCCTGATGCTGCAAAAGTACATGCCGGATGCAGGCAATAAACATTTCAGTGATAATATCCACATACGGCGAATCGCTGTCCTCAAGTCCCAGATGCCATGCCATATGTTCCTTAAACTGCCCTATAAAATATTCTTTGACTTTTAAAAAACGTGTTGTTTTCAGGTCAAACAAAATAAGAAGCCGTCTGTCCATCATATACTGAAGCTCCGTCTCCTCCATTACTTTAAAGACATCCTCCATCTGTGTAAATGCTTCTTTGAGTTCTTCCAAAGTATAAACCCGCTG
Organism: Anaerostipes sp.; assembly: GCF_018381315.1. GTDB lineage: Bacteria > Bacillota > Clostridia > Lachnospirales > Lachnospiraceae > Anaerostipes. The sequence continues at coordinate 131,076 of NZ_JAGZSD010000003.1, forward strand.
TTCTTTTTCAAAATGCTGCTTCACAAGCTTGTGAAGCCCTTCTATGGGCTCCTTCAGCAATTCTTCCAGGATGCCTTCCTTGCTGTCATAATAATGATAGATATTGCCTATCGTTGTATTTGCTTTTTTTGCAATCACTCTCATGGAGGCCCCTTCGTAGCCATGGATCAGAAATTCTTCCTGTGCCTTCTCTAGTATTGTTTCTCTGATTTCCTCTTTTTTAATCTGCATCGTTCTACCTCCCAGGTCCATCATATCCAGTTTTTCTGCTCCTTACAACTCGATTCTGCTTATAAAAATCAAAACTTATCAAGCGCTCATTATTGACGTATCATCAAAATGGAATGAAGAAGAAACCCCATAAAAATTAAGCAGGGATCATAAGTATCCCTGCTTAGTTTAATATTCTTACTGTCATTAAATAATCATTTTTTTCTTAAGCTTATTACACATCCTCTGACAGCTGTCTGACTCCATATTTTTTTATTACCCTGGATATTGAATAGGAGAAAGCGATTAAAAATACCGTCAGAATAACCACAGGAGTTACAACACCCGCTGCTGTGATCTCCGCATGAAATCTTGTAATACCTATGCTGCCAAATAAAGCACCAAACATACGGTTCATGAACAGCCGTACAGACAGAACCCCCAACAGAGCCCCCGACAAACCAATGATTCCAAAGCCCAAGGCAAACTGAAGCCTCAGCTGCCGGACCTGATATCCAAGACTTCTCTGGACAGCCAGATCCCTTTTCTGCTGTTTTAAAAATGTCATAGAGAGAAGAAATGTGATGAATCCCGACATACAGAGACATAAAACATAAAACAGGACAACCAAAGCCAAAATTCCATTCTGGATATCTGACATCATCCCTTCCATCTGGTCTCTGACACTTTCTGTCTTCAGATCAAGCCCGGCATTCTTTCCTATCTGTCCAATCCTTTTTATCACTTTTTGTTCTTTTGACTGATCTTTCAGAAGGATTTCACAGGAATGGTATCTGTAGCCAGAAGCAATCTTACGGAATCCTTCAAATGTCATACATCCGATTTTTCCCCCATCGTTGCTAGACTGATACAATCCGACCACCAGGTACTTCTTCTCTTTTCCCTCATAAGTGATTTGTACCGTATCCCCAATATTTTTTGAGAGATATTTTGAAGATATTTCTGTCAGCATCATCTCATTGTCATACTTCGGTATCCGCCCATCAAGCGGCTCCTGATAATTTCCGTCAGAAAACCTGCTGATTACGGACAGGAGCATCTTCTGCCCGTCCATATCCACGTATTCATGTTCTGACGAATAAACAGACCGGACATCCTTTTCCTGCTCCATGGCCCTCATAAATTTCTCAAAACTGTCGTTTTCCTCTGTACCCGGCGTAAGCGTCTCGGACACGGAAATATCAGAGTCTGTGTTTCCGAACAGTGCCGCTGTTTTTTTAATGTCCTTCATATTTTCGTTCAGTGCAGAAATGCTGACCAAAGAAAAAACCATAAAACCGCACACAATAATCAAAAGCATATATTGAGACAGACGGACGGATACATTTTTCACTGCCATTCTAAACGGCAGCGGCAGAAATGCTAAACGCTCCAAAGGAACCTGATATCTCTTTTTAAAATAAATATCTTCCTTTCCATTGCGGATCGCCTGTATGGTAGAAAGTTTATAAATTCTTTTAAGGCTGAGCCAGGAAACCAGCAGCACAAATGCTGCCATAACAGTCACAGAGGCCAGGATTAGTGCCGGGCGGACACCGCCGTGCCATAAGATCCCTGAACCGTCCATGGCATACCTCGCCAGCGGGGATACGGTAAATACCGATCCGGTACATCCGCCTGCACTGCCAAGAATAAATAAAAGTATCATATACAGCATCTTCCCCGATACCAGTGTCCTCTTTGAGTAACCAAGTGCATTCAGAACACCGATTTCCTTATAATCGTCCTCCAGAGACGAGGCAATCAGATACCGGATGGTAATGAGCATGATAACCAGTAATAGAAGGCTGAACAGAAAGATCAGTCCCATAAAAATGTCTGTAAGGATCATTGATGACATCTTCATCATAGAGCTTTCCATATACAGAGAACCGCTTCTGGAAAACCCTGTCTTTTCATTCAAAGTTTTCATCCGGGCAGTAAAATTTGTGCCGGCATCCGCTTTCGTCCAAAGGCTGACTAAAGCAGCCTGATAGTGCTGGGCTCCCGGTGATTTCATCAGTTCACGGAAGGTCTCCTGATCCAGAAAAAGCTGCTTATATCCGGTCATGGCTCCTCCCAAAAAGGGATCCTCAAAAAATCCTGCAATGGGATACTTCTTTTTCTGCCCTGACATCTGCAGTGTGACGGTATCCTGCAGCTTTAACTGTTCTGAGGACTGCAAGGATACAGGGACATATATTCCTTTTGTGTGCAGGCTCCCTTCTGTCAAGGTATACTTCTTAGGAACTGTCCGGATAATAATCCCGTTTGAAAACCATTGGTTCCCGCCGAATCTGACACTGTTGTCTTCTCCCAGCAAAAAAATATCTTCCTTCTGGACATCTTCCGTTTCTGTTTGTTTTTTAAGACTCTGACAGACTTTTTCCGCCTCTGGCTTTTGCTGTTTTGTAAAAATATTGATGACTTCCGGGGCATTTACCTTTTGTGCCATGAGGTCATACTGTTCCCTGCTCTGCCACAGAACGGATACTGCAGTGGTCATCAAAAGGGTGATCAGCAGGCTTAATAGAATTAAGATCACCGTCTGGCTTTTCCTCTTCCGGATATCATTTTTTATGACCATAAAGATTCCCATGCTACCACCCCATTCCTGACAGCCAGCCGATCAGCTGTTTCTCCCGGATAGGGGCGCCTGCCTCCTCATAAGGCGGCAGACTTAATTCTCCCTCGATCTTCCCGTCTTTTAAGTACAAAATGCGGTCAGCTCTTAAAGCTGCCTTTAAATCATGGGTCACAACCAGAATATTCTGGCCTGCCCGGCACAGAGAATAAAGCAGATCTAAAATTTCTTTGCCGGAAGCTGAATTAAGAGCACCCGTGGGCTCATCCGCAAACAGGATCTTAGGGCAGTTGATCAAAGCCCTTGCGATGGCACATCTCTGCTGCTGGCCCCCGGACATCTGCGACGGCAGCCTCCGGGAAAGATCCGGGATACCGGTTCTCTCCATAAGCTCCTGTGCCTCCTGATGTGTTTCCTTTTTACTCCGTCCTTTCTTTAAATAACCCGCCGTGCAAATGTTTTCAAAGCAGGTTAAATGAGACAGGAGATTCATCTGCTGAAAAATAAAACCGGCCGTCTCCTGGCGGAACCGGGCAGTATCCCGGTCCTTCTTTTTGTGTACTGGTTCTCCGCAGACAGAAACTGTCCCGCTGGTAGCTGGATCCATACCGCTCAGCATATAAAGCAAAGTCGACTTTCCCGAACCGCTGGGGCCCATAATAACCGTAAATTGTCCGTCATAAATTTTCAGGTCAATATTTCTTAAGACGTGAAGCTGCTGTCCTTCGCTGGCATAGCTTTTACATAGGTTTGATGTCTCGATGATTGTTTTCATGTATTACTCCTCCTTATGCTGCTATCCTAACAAGAGAAATATTAAAAAGTCTTTAAATAGCCTGCTTCTCTTTCAGAAGATACAGAGAAACCTGGAGCCCTGCTTTATTTTCCAGTTCCAGTTTCCCTTCCATCTGTCTCATCAGTACATCACTTAAATACAGTCCAAGCCCCGCTCCCTGCTGATCCAGGGCATTCCTCCCCCGGTAAAATTTCTGCTTCGCATATAAGAAATCCTGCTCAGGTATTCCAGGGCCTGAATCTTTGATACAGATGATGACATACTCTTTTTGTTCTTCAACTTTGATCTCTGCCGGAAACCCTTCTGCATATTTTCTGGCATTTCCAAGAATATTGTCAATCACTTGGATGAGACGCCTCTCATCTGCAAAAACTGTCCCCCGCACATCGCATGGAAATACCGCTGTCCCTGCCTCACCAAGCGGACACAGCACTCTTTCATAAATATCTTGTAAGTCCGTTGGTACAGGCACCACTTCCAGCCTGTCCATATCATTCAGGGAATGCAAAAACAGATCATCTGTCAGCGCACTGACTTCATCACATTTTCTCATGATTGTTTCAAGATACCGTTCCCGCTTCTCTGGAGAAGAGTCCAGATTCATGGAAAGTCCTTCACAATAGTTTCGGATATTGGCAACCGGTGTCTTTATATCGTGGGAGATTCCTGCAATCATTGTTTTGTTCTGCTCCTTGGCTGCTTCTTCTTTCTTTCTGGCTTCTCTGATTTCAGTTCTCATACAGTCAAAGGCCCAGGTAAATGCCCCAAAAGTCTTAGAACGTTCCGCTGCTAAAGGAAAATCCAAGTTTCCTTTAGCAATCTCCCCGGCAAAGTGTTCCATTCTGGAAATCGGACGTATATCATGAAAATAAAAGTACAGAAAAAAACACGACATACCTGCAAACAGTATGCCGCAGACTGTACCGTACACTCTTACTAATGACAGATTTCCTGTTCCGGCGGATAAACTCACTGCCTTTTTTAATAAAGCTTCTTGCTGGGCTTTTGTGAGAGATTGGTCGTGGAACATCTCATTCCATACAGGGAGCATCTTATTGGAAGGATTTGAATTCTTTTTTATGTACAATCCCCCTATACATATAAGGACAAGGAACAAGATATAGGACACAAGGACAACTCTTAAAAAATGCTTTTTCATTTCCTACTCCTCAAAACGGTAACCCTTACCGTAAACGGTCAGGATATGCTTCGGATCCGAGGGATCTTTTTCGATCTTCTCCCTCAGCCACCGGATATGGACTGCCAGCACGGAGGGCGTGGATTCCGATCCATACCCCCATATTTCTGTAAACAACCGCTCTTTTGTCAGGATCTCCCCCGGATGGGCCGCGAGATAAACAAGCAGCTCATACATCTTTAAGGTCAGTTCCAATGGTCTGCCCGCTTTCTTTACTGTCTGCCTTTTCTGGTCAATGATGATGTCGGAAAAACTGAGCGGCTGTAAAACGGAATATCCATAGGTTCTCCGGAGCAGTGCCAGAACTCTGGAATGCAGTTCTGCCAGTGAATATGGTTTGGAGAGGTAATCATCTCCGCCGAGCATCAGCCCTTTTACCTTATCTGTATCACTGGTTCTTGCAGAGATGAAAATAACCGGGACCTGTGTTTCTTTTCTGAGTTTTTCTATAAATTGAAAACCGTTCATTCCCGGCAGATTGATGTCCAGGATAATCAGCCTGATTGGATGCAGGTACAAAGCTTCAAATGCCTCTTCTGCACTGCCTGCACGGAGACATCCAAGTTTCTTTTGTTCCATGTAATCTATGGCGATCTCTGCAAGATCCTTGTCGTCTTCTACGATCAATATTTCTGGTTGGAGCATATGTTTCCCTCCTGTTTGTTTACTCATTATATCATAACTTTGGAGGGGAGTTGGTTCCACTCAATGATCCTGCCTTGAAGCCTCTTCCAAAGCTTTCCTCAACTCTTTATCATAAGCATAAATATACAATCCATTAACTCCCCGAGTCATCAAAACCCTCACTTCATGCTGGATCAATGTATCTCCGAATTTCTTTTTAGTCCCATCTGATAATTTACGATTTTGTTTTGCTTTTTGGTTAAAACTTTTGTTTGAATCAAAAACAATTTTTCCGTCACGATATTTTACGGACGGCCCAAGAATCAAACCTGCATAATTCAGATCGAATCCCTGAATTGTAAATGTGGATCCCACCTCATCAATGGTCTGCGGCTGCTCTGCCCAGGAAAGTGTTTTGTTTTTCCGCTTTTGTTTTCTTTCCATGTCTTTTGACAACTCACGGTTCCATGGTTTATGCCAATCACCAATCACTACCTCCCAATATTTCTGCATTCTCTTTTCCATTGATGAATTCTGGCTGTATTCCCAATCATAAGTTGCAATGAGCCTGGATAATTTATGCTCCTGTTCTCCCGCTTTTTTCTTAATTGCTGCCTCAAGCTCCGATGGCTGAGCAAAAACTTTTATTTCATATCCGGTCTTATCCATTGGAATTTCTGACAGACTTTTATTCTTTGTAAAATTATCGATCCAAGAAATTGTTTCATCCGATGCATTCATTCTCATCTGTTTTGTCAATTCAAAATAGTTTCCGCTCTTTTTTGCTTTCTTCCGATATTTATCTAAGATCTGTTCTTCCCAATATTGCTCTGTAGTTAATATTTGATTTTCGTCAAACATAATCACCGTAACCCTGGCCCTTTTTATAATATCCTCAAGCTGGTTTTTTCCTCGGTATGACTATTTCCCACGTGTTAGCAATAAATGAGCCTCATCAATAAATGCTACATCAACTGGCTCATCCTCTGAATGGTTGTTGATAAATGACGTTGGTTTGCATACAACTTCTTTTCCTTCTTTATTCTTCAGACCCAGTTTCCCGGCAATTTGTTTATAGACATTAATCTGCTCATCATGATTTACGAGTAGATAACATTGCAGATTTTCTTTTTTTCGTTCTTCTGCCTTCAGAAATACTTCATAAAAAGTGCTGCTGCTGAGAACAGTTTTGCCTGTCCCGGCTTCTCCGTCAATAAAAATAAACTGCCCCCGTTTGTTCTTATCAAATGCGGTAAAAACCTTCTCAATTATTTTTTCTTTTATTTCTTCCTGCTCCTGCGTCAGCTTATGTAATGGTGATGCTTTAAAAAAGGCTGAATCTTTTATAGAACTTTCTGCTGGAAATAAAACTTCATCTCTTTTTCTTAAATCATTCCAGATTTTTCGGAAGATGGCATCTGCCTCACAATCCGGATAATACCTGTTTTGGGGATTTGTCCTTTTATTGTGCATCCTTTTGACAGATTCTGCTCCCATCATGTAATGCATTAAACGATTTTCAATATCCAGAGTAAAAGATTTATTAAAATGATCATATCCGATGATATATAACCTGGCTGATTTCTTTTTAAGTTGATACTGCCATTTTGTTTTATCTCCTGACTGGTCGAAATGTTGTTTTGTCCTCTGCAGCACGTTGTTTGATTCTCCAACATATACCTCATAGCCTTCTCCATTTTTCCAATTATGAATGTAAACTGTCGGATAATCTAGCATAACAGACCGTTCCTTTTTAGAAGATTTATTTTCTAACTTTCCATGAAAAGATTGTAAACTTTCTATATCATCTTTTATTTCATTGACTATAATCTCCACATCCGTTCCTTGTATGATGCTTATGAAAATATAAGCTTCTACGTTTCCTTTCTAATAAAAATATTTATGTCTCATAAAATACCTATACTGTCTTACATTTTTCGTCTTAAATCTGCAAATTGGAATTATTCCTTCTTAAATTCTAATATCTCCCTCTGTAAATGTCAAACTTAGATCTGCCCAATCATACCGCTATAAACTTCCATTCCACACTGTTTTACTTTCCCTATCTCAAGTGCTAAAATAAAACCAGAACAACTGACAAAAATCATAACAGCAAAGGAGGATTCAATGGAAACGGCATTAACTCGGGATGAAGCTTTAGAACTTCTAAAGAAATATAATAAAGAGCCCTTCCACATCCAGCACGCACTGACAGTGGAAGGTGTCATGAGATGGTATGCCAATGAACTTGGTTATGGTCAGGAGGAAGAGTACTGGGGAATTGCAGGTCTCCTCCACGACATTGATTTTGAACTTTATCCGGAAGAACACTGCCAAAAGGCCCCGGAACTTTTGCGGGAAGTCGGTGCAGGAGAGGATATCATACATTCTGTCTGTTCCCATGGCTATGGGATTTGTTCCGATATCAGTCCGGACCACCAAATGGAAAAAGTTTTGTTTGCTGCAGATGAACTGACCGGTCTCATCGGGGCTGCTGCGCTGATGAGGCCTTCTAAAAGTGTACAGGATATGAAGGTATCCAGCATCCGCAAAAAGTTTAAGGATAAAAAGTTTGCCGCAGGATGCTCCCGGGACATCATTTCACAGGGTGCCCAAAATCTCGGATGGGAGCTGAGTGAACTTTTTGAGAAAACCATCCTCGCTATGCGTTCCTGTGAAGATTCCATCCTGCAGGAAATGCAGAGCTATAAATAACAGGGGGTGATCGTTATGTGTATCAACAAAAAAAGAAAGACAGATGACAGTCTCCATGCAGGGCCTGCTGAAAGAAGCGCCGGCTGTATGGAGTAAAAAGGCGCTGTCTTATTTTCACAGCCTTGCATCCAGAAACAACAATGTTTAAGGAGTGAGGCTAATTATGAAATATCAAAACGCAGCTTCTGTTCTTCCCGCATCCCTTTTAGAACAGCTTCAGGATTATGTACAGGGAGATTATCTGTATATTCCGAAAAAAGAAGACCAGTACAAAAAATGGGGCGACAGGACTGGAAGCCGGATCAGGACTGCTCAGCGCAATCAATGCATCCGTGAAGATTTTTATTCTGGAAAATCTATAGAAGAATTATCTGACATGTACTTTCTTTCCGTACACACCATACGGAAAATCGTATATGGCAGATAAATGAACTGAAATAAACTCAGAAAGCAGTGAATCATCCATATCTTGGTATTCACTGCTTTCTTTGATTGACTGCTGTTATAGGTGATATTAAACTATCTGTTTCATAAGTATAAAACAATTCTGTATGATCTGAGATATAGATGATTCCTCACACTTCTGCTATCTTTTGATACAGGAGGTGTCAATTATGAAACAACATCAAAACACAGCTTCTTTCGGATTTTCAGAAGCTGATATTACCCCTGAAAGGCCGGCAGAATTAGTGGGATTTCCCAGAACCGATAATAGTTCCCGCGGTATCCTTCATCCTTTGAAATCCCAGATTCTCATCATTCAGGCTCCCGGAGAAACCGTTTGTCTGACAACAGTGGACAGCCTGGGCTTTACAGTGGAGCTGACTCTCAGCTTAAGAAAGCAGCTGGCCAAAGTACTGAAGATTCCCACGGAGAAGATTATGATTTGTTTTTCTCACACTCATTCTGCACCCAATGCGGCAGCGGAACCCGCCTACTTTTCCTTTGTTTGCAGTCAGATCTGCGCTGCGGCAAAGCAGGCGGCAATAAATATGAATCCGTTCTTTGCCGCCTGGGGGATTGGGGATCATTTGATCGGCATAAACAGAAGATCAGAAACGTCCCCTGAAGAATCCAGACTTGGGATTTTAAAACTGTCAGATCCGGACGGAGTTCCTTCCTTTCTTCTTCTCAGAGTGTCCGCCCATGCTAATGTGCTCACCAGTGATAATTACAAAATTTCTTCTGATTATTTTTCTCTTACAAGGCAAAAGCTTTCGGAAGCCTTCGGATGTCCTGTTATGATGGTTCAGGGAGCATCCGGGAATCTCCGGCCAAGATTCCAACAGGAGAATGCAGCTTTTATGGAGATTCAGGGCGTGGATGCCTTAGAAAAGCCTTACACTGATTTTGAAAAACAGTTATATTTTCAGCAGAGTATGGATGCATTGGAGAACATGGCTGCCTCTGTTTTTCACTCCGCAGCTCCTGTCATTGCTGGATTAAAAACAGAGCCGGTCCGCCGTCTGTCTATGTTCTCTGTAACCCACCAGTTTGATGCTGATGTCCCCTCGCTGGAATATGCAGATCAAATAGCAAATGAAGCAAAAGCCAAGGCCGGCATAGACGGAAGCGGATGGCTTACAGAAATCCGGAAACTTCACCGCCGGCAGATCCAAGTTCAGACAGCAGATGTAGAATTTCAGTATTTTATATTAAACAGCGGCTGTTTCTGCGGAGTTCCCAATGAAATCATGTGTGAAATTGCACTGGACGTATGGCATCAGTCAGCAGAATCTCTATTTTTCCTGAACGGATACACCAACGGGATTGACAGCTATCTGCCGACTGCGGAAGAATATGACAAAGGCGGGTATGAGGTTCTCTGGTCCAATCTGATATACTATCCATATTACGGAAGAGTTATGGCGCTGAATCGGGAATCTGCCGGGCAGATGGCTTCCTTTGCAGTGACAGACTTCTTACACCGGCTTAAGAGTTAGGCTTCCTATTTCATTTTATTTCTTTAAATTTTTACTTAAGAGCTCATTAAACTGCTCTAAAGATACAGGTTTAGAAAAGAAAAATCCCTGGCCGAATTCACAGGAATAATCGGATAGAAGACGCAGCTGTCCCATAGTCTCAATTCCTTCTGCCAATGTATGTGTGCTGTCAAGTTCCTGACACATTTGAATTGCATTTTTTAATATAACACGGCTTTTACAGTTGCTTTCCAATCCTTCTACCAGCGTTTTATCCATTTTTACTATATCAAAATTCAAATCATTTAATATTGACAAATTGGAATATTGGGATCCAAAATCATCCAGTGAAATCGTAAACCCTTTTTTGATCAGATCATCAATCAGTGTTTGAAGCCTGCCATGATCCATCTTGCTGATACTTTCTGTAACTTCAATCGTTAAATTATCAGGTGAAACATGATATCTGCTGCAGATGTCCATAATTTCATCAACGATATCCGGCTCCATTAATGTGACTCTGGAGAAGTTCACAGAAATTTTCAGTGTAATCCCCTGTCTCTTCCACTTTTTCATTGTCCTGCAGACATCTTCCAGTACAAATAAATCTACATGCCGTATAACTCCTTCCATTTCATAATAAGAGATAAATTTATCAGGCGAAATCAATGTATCTTCTTTCCCTTTTTTTCGCACAAGTGCTTCCGCACCAATGACCTCACCCGTTTTAATATTAATCTGCGGCTGGTAAAATACGACAAATCTATTTTGTGCTATTTCTTCAAGAACCTCACTTGCAATGCCGACTCTGACAGCCTGTCCATTGCTCAGCACCTGTTTATAATAGGACTGTTTTTCAGCGTACATCATTTCATCGGCTTTGGTAACCTGACTGCTGACATCTGTATCTCCTTTCTCCCATGTACACCCTAAAGATACGTCACAGTCCTCTTCTTGAAATTTTTTTCTCAGATCAATTACTTTCTCATAAAATTCATCTTTATCAAAATTTTCAAACAGCAGTACAAACTCATCTCCGCCTATTCGATAAAGATGTGACTCCCCGACTTCCTTCAAAATAGAAGCCACCTTAACAAGCAGACTGTCCCCGTATTTGTGTCCGTAAATATCATTGATCATTTTCAGCCCGTTTACGTCAGCAAAGATAACCCCCAAACATCCGGGCGGATCATTTTCATATCTCTTCAGGACCTCCATATACTTATTGCGGTTTTGTAACCCGGTCAGCATATCTGTATATGATGCAAATTCTAAACTTTTAATCAGATGGCGTTTTTTTAATTCTTCTTTCACAAAATCCGACGATGCCCGCAACAGTGTCAAATCATCCGTAGATCTTGTAGGATCATCAACCCCTATAAACCCAATGATTACTCCATTGTCAAAAAGAGGTGCGGCCAGAAGGCTCTCGATTCCCTGATCCTTTAAAATACGTGATTCTTCTGACTCTGCATCAATCTCTTTACCGACTGAAGTAATAAAAAACTCGCCTTTTTCCTGAAACTGCTTTATCCAGTCCTCAATATATTCCATAGGAATTTCCTGCAGATTGTCAATCTCTGCAGACACATTCGGTGCACACCACTCATAAGTGTTTTTAATTATCTGGCGTTCGAAATCAAACTCAAAAATGTAAGCTCGGCTGGCACGGTAAAAACGGCCTAACTGCTCTAAAAAACTATGAAAAGAGCTGTCATAATCATCACTTGAAGCTAATGTATGGATACACTTGACAAGAATCTGGTCCAGTGTCAGCTGATCTGACATGCGCTGCATTTTTTCTTTTTGGTCCGTAATGTCAACGGCATGTTCCATTCGGCATAAACGGCCGTCAACTTCAATTAAAGTATCATCAACAGCCAGCCAGCAATTCAGCATCTCATTAAAATGTTCCCACTGGTAATGTTTGCCTAATACCAGCTTGTCATTCGTACAGAATGAACATGGTGCATCAAGATTTTGTATTAACTTATAGCATTTTTTCTCCTTATACTCCTCCGGGGAATTTATTCCCAGCATTTTCATTGCAGCCCGCGTCAGATGGATTACCCCATAAGTTTTAACATCTGCTATATAACAAATGCTTTGTTCATGGCCAATGATTAAGGAATCATATTCTTCATAAGTCAAACCAAACCTCCTCTGCTCTTGACCTTTCATCCAGTCAAACATTATTTTTCGAATCATAAAGCTTACATATTATTCTAGTAAATTTCTATAATAAAAGCAATATAATTCAGCTCAATTCGACAGTTTCTCTGTCTTCAGGACCAATTCCCAATATTTCATTCATTTTCCATGCAAACCGAACCGTCACCAGGGCAGCACATATATCTGCTGCCGGCTGTGCCCACAGTATCCCTGAAAGCCCGAACAGCTTCGGGAGAATGAGGATCAGAGGAAAGAAAAAAATCCCCTGCCTTCCAAGGCTTAAAACACTCCCTGCTCCGCCTTTTCCCGCTGAAAGATAAAGGGATGCATATACCATCTGGAATCCGAACGTCAGCAGCAAGACTGCATTCAAACGCAGGGCCTGGCTGCCCAGCAGGATCATTTCAGGATCGGATCCAAACAATCCGACAAGCTGTCCGGAGAAAATGAAACAGATAAACGACATAACAATACAAAAACCGGTGGACCAGAAAATACAGAGCTTTACTGCCTTTCTCAGACGCCTGTACTGTCCGGCTCCGTAATTAAAACCGGCAAATGGCTGAAAACCTTTCATAAAACCAAAAACCACATAAACTCCTACCGTTGTGATTCTGCTGACTGCACCCATAGCTGCCACTGCATAATCCCCATATTCTTTTGCTGCTGTATTGGTCAATCCTAACGCTATACTGGCAAACAGCTGAAATGTAAGTACAGGAATCCCAATTTTTAAAACCTCACGGTAAATTTCCACTTTCGGTGTAATGTTTCGGACAGACAGATGAAGCACTCCTTTTCCTTTGATGATATAGAGTACATACATAAAAGAATTAACACACAGAGAAATCACTGTGGCTTGTGCTGCTCCCTGTATGCCCATGTGCAGTCCGTAGATCAGCAAAGGGTCCAAAATAATATTGAGAACACTTCCGGTTACCATGGCTGCCATTGTAAAACGGGCTGCTCCCTGGGCGGTCAGCAGGTTATTCATCGTCACATTAAATACATTGAGAATTGAACCTGTCACATAGATGACAGCATAGTCTCTGGCATAGGGAAGAATAGTTTCCGTGGCACCAAGCCCGGATAATACCGGTGTCAGGAAAAACAAAATTCCGGCAATAACGCCTGCTCCAGTCAAAAGCCCTGTAAACAGAGCCGTTGATGCAGTCCGGTCAGCCAGTTCATACTCTTTTGCCCCAAGCAGTCTGGATATATAAGAGGAAGCCCCTGCCCCAAACATCATCCCAAGTCCGATCACCAGCTGGACAATGGGGAAAACCACTGAGACAGCCCCCATTTGGCTGGTTCCCAGCCCTCCTACAAAATAAGCGTCTGCCGCATTGTACAGAGCTGAGATCAGCATGCCGATCATAGTTGGAATACCAAGCTTCAGCAATGCTTTTGCTGTCTTCTCCTCACCCAGCAAATTTTTGTTTTTGTTCATTTCTTTCATCTTTCTTACCTCCAAAATTTATTTATCTGAACGGAACTGTTTTCCGGTCAAATCATAGCATTTAATATTGAATATAGATTCAATATTGTTCAATAAAAAAGGAACCGGTTCAAAAACCGATTCCCTGTAAATACATATTTGATATCTTATTTAGTAATTCCATCGCCCATTCCTCACTCTCATAGTGGTATGCGGTCTGCAGCAGTGCGTCTACAAAATTATTGGCTATGATATGCACAAACACCGGATCATAATGGCTTAACAAATCCCGGTGTGAGTTTAGATGATGTTCGATCTCGCTGACCAAACGTTCCTTCTCACCCTCATATTTTGTCTTTGTACTCTTATCCATCATGATGATAAACTGCTTCCGGTGTCTGAAAAGACTGCGGATACAGTCTTCCTCCATCTGGCTCAAATACTGATATCCCCGATGATCCGAAGATCTTTCATCCTTCATGACCCGTTTCCAGTCAAAGCACACTGGTCTTAAAATCTCATCAAACAAGGCTTCTTTATTTTTATAATAGGAGTAAAGAAGACCGGCAGGAATCCCTGCCCTGTCAGCAATGCCGCGGATTGTAGCACGGACGTACCCATGGACATAAAACTCTTCCAGTCCGGCATTGAGTATATTCTCCCTGATTTGATCTTTTAAGACTTGTGCCATAGCCCCTCCCTAATATTGAATACTAGTTCAATATTATAAGAAGTCCGGGATTTTGTCAACTACTGTTTCATCGCTGCTATGAATTTCATCTTTATCGAACCCGGAGGAAGACGAAGCAGCCTGTTTCTCCATCCCGGAACAGAAACACTTTTATTTTTCATGAGGCGCCGATATGCGTACTTAGCTACAGACTCCGGCTCCATGGCTCCGGCAGGGATTTTGGCTCCTTCTCTTTGAAAGAAATCTGTTCTTACTGCACCGGGACATAGAGTGCAGACTTGTATCCCATACTTTCTGGCTTCGTATCTTACTGCCCTGCTGTAGCTTAAGACAAACGCTTTGCTTGCAAAATAAGTCGAAGTATAAGGACCGGGCTGAAAAGCTCCTGAGGATGATATATTAAGCACTTTTCCGCTCTTTTCTTTGTATCGGTCTTTGAGAAAAAGCTTTGTCAGTTCCACAACTGCTCCAACATTTAATGCCAGCATTTTCTGATCTTCTTTCATATCAATGGACTGCGTCTCTCCCTTTAGACCAAACCCGGCATTATTTACAAGTACAGTAATATTCCGTTCTTTTTTTAAAACTTCCCTGTACATTTCTCCTGCCGCACCTGTTTTTGATAAATCCTTTTCATAGACTTCTATTTCAGAATCAAATTCTTCCTTCAGCTTTTCTTTTGCTTTCCAAAGTTTCTCTCTATCAGAAGAAACAAGTATCACTCCAAACTTATTTTGGGCAAAAATCCTTGCAAGCTCAAATCCGATGCCGCCGGACCCGCCCGTTATCAATACATATTCCATAAGAATCGCTCCTTTCTTCCTATGTATTGTAAAACGGCAGAAGACGTCTGTCATTCACATAGGTGAAGATCTGCCAGCTGATTTTTAATGCGGCATAAGGATCCCGGCCGGATACCCAGATAAGATGCCAGATGCTTTTGGCTCAGCCGCCTTGCAAGATTTGGCTTATTGAACTGGAAGTCCAGATATCGTTTGGATGCACTTTTCGTCAAAAGTGCTTCTTCCCTTGCTTCTGCTGCCTTCAATGCCTTTTGTGTAAACCGGTGGATCACTTCAAGGATCACACTGTCTGTCTTCAAATCTTCGCTGAGAAATGCGTATGGAATCCTTATACATTGACACGCTTCCATAGTCTCTACGGAAAATGTTGCCTCTCCCGGTGTTCTCAGCCCTTCAGAACAGGCAAATTCTCCTTCCTCTGCAAAACATTTTGTTATATCATTTCCCTCTTCATCTATGTAGTATCCTCTCATCAGGCCTTCACAGACAAAGTAAATGAAGACAGGCTGTTCTCCCTGATACAGCACCGTACTCCCTTTTTTCAGATGCACTATTTGAGCTGTCTCATCAATCCTATTACATAAATCATTTGAAAATCTGAGAATTAATTTCTGCTCTAAATATTTACTTGGTTTATCCATATGCTTCACCTGCCTTTTTCTTATTATATCACACCTCCCGTATCTTCTTGACAGCTTTATCATATATAGTTATAATTATAACTGTTATTAAAATAACTAACCAAAAAGAAGGGAATGTGTTTCATGCAGAATCATATTTTGACCTATGCCAACCATTTTAAACATTTATACCGCCAGTCATTTCAGCCGCTGTCGGAACAGTATGGCCTGTCCCAGCTGGAAATTGATATTTTATTATTTCTTCGGAATAATCCGGAGCACAACACTGCCAAAGATATCTCCTCCATGAGGGGATTCGCAAAGTCCAATGTATCAAAAGCTGTCGAATCGCTTAGAGTACAAGGTTATCTCTCATCCTTCCAGGATCCTGACAATCGAAAGGTACACCGGCTGACCCTTTGTTCTGATATGGAGGACCGGATTATCTCTCTTTCCGTCTGCCAGGAGCAATGCTTTGCTCTCCTTCTCGATGGATTTACGGCTGAGGAACGCTGCATGCTTCAAAGGTTTTTTGACAGAATTGATGCAAATATTACCAAATCACTAAATCATAAAAAATACGAATTATGAGGAAACCGCTATGTTATATAAATTAATCATTTGTTTTTTAGCCGGCATCGGGGCCGGTCTCGGAACTGGCTTTGCAGGCATGAGTGCAGCTGCAGTCATAAGCCCTATGCTCATCACTTTTCTTGGGATGGAGCCTTATATGGCAGTGGGCATTGCGCTGGCCAGCGATGTCTTTGCCAGCGCCGTATCTGCCTATACATATGGAAAACACAAAAATCTGGATATTAAAAACGGACTTGTCATGATGATTTCTGTGCTTTGTTTCACACTGGTTGGAAGCTATATTTCCAGTCTTGTACCAAGCACAGCGATGGGCGGATTCTCCACCTTCATGACTTTAATGCTCGGAATCAAGTTCCTTGTCCGCCCTGTCATGACAACAAGAAGCAGTATGGAATCTGTGAACAGCAAAAAGAGATTTCTTCAGTCAGTGCTCTGCGGATCTTTGGTCGGCTTTATCTGCGGTTTTGTAGGTGCCGGGGGAGGTATGATGATGCTTCTTCTCCTTACAAGTGTCTTAGGTTATGAACTGAAGACAGCTGTAGGCACCAGTGTCTTTATCATGACCTTTACAGCTCTTACCGGTTCCTTAAGTCATTTTGCCATAGGAGGACGGCCGGACATGGCAAGTCTTTTGTTCTGTGTCCTCAATACATTTCTCTGGGCCAGAATTGCAGCTAAATTTGCCAATAAAGCTTCTGCCGTCGTATTAAACCGTGCAACCGGAGTTGTTCTTACTGTTCTCGGTCTGGCCATTGTGGCTGTAAATTACCTTTAATACTTAAAACAAAAGCAGCCCGGATTGATTAAGATCCGAACTGCTTTTGTTTTACATAAAAACGTTTCTTCATGGCTGGCTTTCTTCTTTGTCTTCCGGCAGCTTCCTGAAAAATTGTACTACAAATGGAATAGTTATAACAAACGTCAGAAAATCTGCCACTGTCTGAGATGTCTCCACACCAGTGAGCCCGATCAGCCTTGGGAGTATAAAGATCACCGGTATAAAACAAATCCCGCTTCTCAGCATAGCTAAGAGAGCTGCGGTTCCATTTTTCCCAATACTCTGGAACATCATATTGGCACATACGGCCATAGGCTGTAAAAACAAAGTGAGAAGCTGGGCCCTCAGAGCAAATGTTCCGATGAGAATTACCTCGGGATCATTTCTGAACCACCCCACCAGCTGTGATGACAAGAAAAATCCTGCGGCGGCCAGGGTTCCCAGACATATTTCCCCTGCCCCTAAAGTAAAATAGAAAGCTTTCCGCACTCTTGAATATTTCCTGGCCCCATAGTTAAAGGCTGAGACCGGCTGGAACCCCTGTCCGATTCCAAGGCCAACCGCAAACAAAAAGAAACAGATCCGGTTTACAATCGCCATCGCTGCCACTGCCGCATCTCCATAAAATCCCGCCTGGCCGTTTAGAACCATGGTGGATATACTGGTCAGGCCCTGACGGATTAAGCTCGGAAACCCGGTTTTTATGATAGCGGATAATATCTGCCGGTCCCTGGAAAAGAAACACAGCGAAAGCCTGCTCTGGGTCTTTTTTGCAAAAAACATGCTGAACAGAATGAGAAAGCTTACAACCTGGGATACTGCCGTAGATAATCCTGCCCCCAGTATGCCCATATGGAATTTTGTCATCAGAATCCAGTCACCAAATATATTCAGGAAACCGCCCGCTGTTAAACCGATCATAGCTAAGGATGCCTTGCCCTCATATCTTAAAATGTTATTCAACACAAAGCTGCTTGTCATTAACGGTGCAGAGACGAGAATACATGCAGCATAGGTTCTTGCATACGGAAGGATCGTATCTGTACTTCCGAGCAGGCGCATCAAAGGATCCAGAAAAACCAGACCGGCAGCACCAAGGAGGATTCCCAGGAGGATGGACCATATAAAACTGGTGGACGCAAAGGATGATGCACTCTCGGCATCTTTGGCTCCCAGCTTTCTGGAAATATTGCTTCCCGCCCCGTGTCCCAGCATAAAACCCACTGCCTGTATAATAGACATCAGGCCAAATACGATGCCGACTGCTCCGCTGGCGCTGGTTCCTATCTGTCCCACAAAATAGGTATCTGCCATATTGTAGATGTTTGTTACCAGCATACTGATGATCGTTGGTATCCCCAGAGAAATAACCAGCTTCGAAACAGGTGTTTCTGTCATCTTTTTATAATGCTCTGCGGCTTTGTCTTCCACTGTCCTCACCTTCTTTTTTAATAGAATTTATAAAGTGTTCTAACATGAAATCAAAACTTTCATCCTGACCGATCTCCAGATGATTCCGTAGAGAAAAGTAATCGGATCCATTTTCTTCTGTCAGGGTAACTGCTGTTTTTATAATCGTTTCATATAACAGACCTTTTCTGACCATAACATTACTTCCTTTACTAGGGTAGAGGAATAATTGCTCTGAATTAATCCCCTCTCATTGAACCGTACGTATGGGTCTCGAATATGACTCTACAATTTATATTCCAACTTTTCTTAGATAGCAATTAAAGAATTAAGCAATCCAACTCCGCCCTTTATTTTCTAGTAATTCTGGACTAATAATAAAATTTACTACGTTCTTTCTACTTCTTTTGTTCCAACCTAATCTTAAGTTTGCAATATTGTAGAGTGCTTCATGGTCAAATCCATTTTTTTATTTCTAATTTAGATAAGCTAAATTCTGTATATTGTCTTAGCATGTTTCCATTGCTTTATCACAATCATTCTTATTTTATACCTAGCCATGCCCCTAACTTTTCTATAAACTGTTTTTCATTCCAATTCTGAAATAATTTATCCATCCTCTTGTGTTTTCCTGTTCAGATCTATTGTATAACATTCCAAATTAAAGCGATAAAAAAAGTAATTCTGTTAAAAACACAGAAATTGATGTTTGTTCGATGTCTTTCCGAGGCGATTTATTAAAACAAAAGTGTTTTATCATACTAATAATGATAGGAATATTTGAGATAAAACAAGTCTTGCTTTATATATGGATTTTACCTTGTCCCAAATCATTCATATTTATAGGGAAACATTATATAAAAACCAATTGTAGAAAAAAGTACATACTTTTTTCATAAAATGAAAGGAGAGAACATGGAAGATTTATTTAATTTTTTTATCAAAAACTTAATCCATTCTTTGAAACACAGTAAACATTTGACAAGAGAGTACTCTACATTAATCTACATAATTTTCCTGTTACTTGGTATGCTGATTGTAGCGATTCCTGAACTTCTGTTACTGTTGCGTTGGATTACAAATTAATTCTCATTAAGACTAAGCAGGGGATCTTACTGCCCCTGCTTGTTATAGTATCCTTACTGCTAATGCTCTTTACGAAAGTACCCTTCTTGTTTTTAAAATTTCAATGACTGTTTTTATATTTTATTAAAAAGTCTTTGATAATTAAAAATGAACTCACAAATACAGTAGAGGATTTTATTAAAAAAAGAAATCAACATTGTAAATTTAGAGAAATTAACTTTTGGTCAGTTTCGAAAAATTTATACTGATCAAAATAATCCTTATTGTACTTTTACGTTGGCCATTCCAAATGTAGTAAATCCGTCAATGCTTTCCCATGATATTTTTATAATTTCTGCTTCATTAATATTAACATCATAATGTTTTACAGGATCCTCAGGTTTCATAGAAATCACTTTGCATAAGTTCCCATCAGAATAAAAAGAAACAGAGAATTTCCCTTGTTTATCAGTATCATCCACATGTCCTAAATCAAAACTAATAGTATTATATTTTTTCTTTAAATTAAACTCAACTCCGTCTTCTCCACCATTACCCATAATAAATCCATTCGAATATGTTCTTCCTCTCAAAGACATAGTTTCACCCCGCCTTTCCTCATATGCGTAACATGAATTTATGGCTTTAGTTACATCAAGCAGATAAAGTTGTTTGTTATTGCTAGTTTTACTAATAGGAATCTTGTTAGCATCATTTCTTTGAATTTTATTGGATGCCTTTTTCAATTCATTATTTTCTTGCTCTAATTTGGCATTCTCTTTAACTAGTTTCTTGATTTCCTCTACATAATTTTTAGAATCCATATCAATATTAACTTCCTGTTGAATTTTTTGAATTGCTTTATCTTTTCCAAAAGTATTTCCACCATATACTCCAATTACCGCAGTAATAATAGGCACCCCGACTTTTATAATCCATTTTGATTTTTCCATATTAGTTCCTCCCCAGATATTCTTTTAAATAACATTAATATAATATCATAACTCTACAAATATCTCTATAAAAACCAGAATTAAACGGAAACATAAAACACAGCGACATTTAAAAATGCAGATGTTTGCATTTAGTATAACAAATTTTGTATCCTCCTGTCGTGTCTGGAAATACGTTTGAAAACACATTTATCATTTAGAAGACATGATCACAAACTCACAAATGCTTTCACAACAGTGTTCCTTTAAACAGACTAATTTCATTTCTTGTTCTCTTTGACATAATAATACCTCCAACCTATTGTGATTATCTTACATCAGATTGGAGATTTAATTAATCTTTGGATACCCTCTCCAAAGATTACCTTGATATTACTCGCAACCATAGCTATTACAGTGGTAAGTTGTTTTATTAAGCTTTTGACGTCACTTCTATTTTTAAAATATATGTCCCCTGTTTGTCAGCATAATATACAACTTACACTCGAACTCTTACTTCTCTATTTTTCCACCATATACAAAAGTGCATTTACAATACAGGCTGCAATGCTGCTTCCGCCTTTTCTACCCCGTGCCACAATATACGGCACTCCGGCTCCCATAATTAATTCTTTGGACTGCACCACATTGACAAATCCCACCGGCACCCCAATCACCAGGTGGGGATCCAGCTTTCCTTCTTTTATGAGTTCATACAGCCTGATCAGTGCCGTAGGGGCATTTCCCACCGCAAAAATAAACCGTTCTCCCAGCTCTGCCGCCTTGTCCATACTGGCCACAGCCCTTGTAGTCCCGTTTTCTTCCGCCTTTTTGGCCACGTCTTCATCTGACATAAAGCAGTGGACAGAGCCTCCATACTCAGCCAGCTTCTTTTTGTTGATTCCTGCCTTCCCCATCTGCGTATCTGTCACAATAGACGCACCGTCTCGGATAGCATTCAGTGCTTTTTCTGCCGCATGTTCGGAAAAACAAAGATTTTTGGCATAGTCAAAATCCGCACTGGTATGAATACACCGCTTCACAATGGGTTCTGTCCCGGGAATCAGCTGTATTTCTCCCAATTCCTCTGTTATAATCTCAAAGCTTCTGGCTTCGATCTGTGCAGGCTTTATATTTTCGATTTCTGTTCTCATCAGTCTTCCGCCCCTTCTCTCAAGATTTCATATATTTTGTTCATATCCAGATGTTTTCTAAGTTCATCCGCCAGCTGGTCATATTGGCTTTCTTTCAGCTGCCTGACATCTGTCACCGGAAGTTCTGAAAGGTCAATCCCTTTCTTTTTACCGATAGCCCGGACAACTTTCTCCGCCGTGTCTCCCAAGTCAAAGATTCCGTGAAGATAAGTGCCGTAAACATTTCCTTCCCAAGTCCCGCACAGCTTTGTAATGCCGTTGACCTTATCTTCAAAGAAGGTCAGCGGCCTGGCCTCTCCATGCTGAATTGAACTGCCCATATGTATCTCATATCCTTCAATGGCTGTGCCTGAAAGCAAAGACAAGTCCCCTTCAAGTGACAGAAAATTTCCTTTCACTCTGCTCCTTGTCTTTGTTTTGGAAAATACAGTGTCTATGGGGAGCAGACCCATCCCCTGGATCATTCCTCCTGTCTCCACATGGCAGGGATCGGACAGAACCTCCCCGAGCATTTGATAACCGCCACAGATGCCGAAAATTATGGTTCCCTGGGCAGCCTGCCTCAAAATCGTATTTTCGAAACCAGATTGGCGCAGCCATAAAAGATCCTCAATCGTATTTTTGCTGCCGGGAAGCAGAATCATATCCGGGCTGCCTAACTCTCTGGGATTTTTGACATAGCGCAGGGAAACATTCGGGATCAGTTCAAATACATTAAAGTCCGTAAAGTTTGAGATCCGCGGCAGCCGGATCACGGCGATATCCACCAGTCCCTTTTCTTTTACCTGTTCAAATCTATCTGTCAGGCTGTCCTCGTCGTCAAGTTCCAGGTCCATGTAAGGTGTCACGCCGACTACAGGAATCTGAGCCTTTTCCTCCAGCATGGAAACTCCCGGGTCCAGGATGGTTTTATCTCCGCGGAACTTATTAATGACAAGTCCTTTAATCCTTTTCTGTTCTTCCTCAGACAGAAGCATAACCGTTCCGATCAGCTGGGCAAAGACGCCGCCCCGGTCAATATCCCCTACCAAGAGAACCGGCGCACTGGCAAGCTTCGCCATACCCATGTTGACAATATCATCCTGCTTTAAATTGATCTCGGCAGGACTTCCCGCACCTTCAATGACAACAATGTCATTCTCTTGGCTCAGAGTATCAAAAGCCTTTTGTATTTCGGGAACCAATGTCTTTTTATATGCAAAGTAATCCCTTGCACTCATATTCCCAAGAACCCTGCCGTTGACAATAACCTGGGAACCAATGTCACTGGATGGTTTTAAAAGAATCGGATTCATATAAACGGACGGCTCAATTCCAGCTGCTTCCGCCTGCATGACCTGGGCCCGTCCCATTTCAAGTCCGTCTGTGGTTATATAAGAATTCAGCGACATATTCTGTGATTTAAACGGTGCAGTTTTATATCCGTCCTGTTTAAAAATTCTGCAGAGCCCTGCGGTGATAAGGCTTTTCCCTACATTTGACATTGTTCCCTGGATCATTATTGTCTTAGCCATGATGCTTCTCCTTTCGTAAACGTCAAAAGCATTTGAATAAACCGGCGGTTTTCTTCCTGTGTCCGGACAGCGATCCGAAACCACCCTGGGCAGAGCCCCCGGTAGTTGCTGCAGTCTCTGATCAAGAATCCTCTCTTTAGACAGTAGTCATAAAAATCCGGTCTTCCCTTAAAAAACAAATAATTAGCTCTGGAGCCGTACACTTGGAATCCCGCATCTGTAAGTGCAATTCTCAAAAGACCTTTTTGTTCTTCCACAAAGCGGACCGACTTCTCTGCATAAACTGTTTCCAAAAGCGCCGCTCTCCCTGCGGCCTGTGCGGGAGCCGACACTCTCCACGGCTGAGTTACCTCCTCCATTTTTTTAATAATACCCTCATCGGAACACATCCCGTATCCAAGACGGATGCCTGGCATAGCATAACGTTTTGTAAACGCTTTCAGCAAAAACAAATTTGCATATTCTTCCATACAGCCTGAAAGTTCATAAGCTTTGCCGTCCGGCACAAAGTCTAGAAAACACTCATCCACTGCCAGCAAAACATGATATTTTCTGCATACTTCCAGCATCCTGACCAGAAATCCCTTGTGTATCAGCTCTCCTGTGGGATTGTTTGGATTACATAAAAAAATCATATCTAAAGAAGGTGTGATCTGCGAAAGAATCCTTTCTGTCACCTGGAACCCTTCCGTCTCTTCCAGGTAAAAATAGTCTGTCTTACAGCCCACACTGTCCAGTGCCTGTTCATATTCTGCAAAGGTAGGTGCCAAAACAAGCGCATGTCTCGGCTTGACAGCCAGCGTCAGGGCAAAGATCAGATCCGCTGCTCCGTTTCCGCAGATCAGCCGGGATTTGGGCACCTGCTCATAGGAAGATAAAGCTTTCTTCAGTTCCCCGCACCGTACATCCGGATAATGCTCCACATAGTCTGCCGACTTTCTGACCGCTTCTCTGACACTTTCCGGGGTTCCGAGCGGATTTACGTTAGCTGAAAAATCAATGACATCCCCATGCAGATAAATATCTCCTCCGTGTTTGTGCTGCTTCATGTCCATACTCCTTCCAGTCAAAAATTTAAACCAATCATGATGAGAATAAATCCAAAAACGACTGCTGCCAAAAGGCTGCATCCATACATCAGTTCATTAGCTCTCTGTATGTCTTCCGGCTCCGGTTTTCTTAAATCATCGCCGATAGACGGCTTTTCATACAGTCTGCCGAAATACCATGCATTGCCGGCAAGCTGGATATGAAGAGCCCCTGCTGTCACTGCCTCTGTATGGGCAGCATTGGGACTCTTGTGGTTTCTGCGGTCCCTGATGTAAATCTTTTTTGCCATAGATACGTCTTTTTTTGTAAAAAAACACGCCGCGATCATGAACCATGCAGAAATCCTGGCGGGCAGGAAATTTGCCAGATCATCCAGCTTTGCCGGATATCTTCCGAAGTTCAAATACTTTTCATTTCGGTACCCGACCATAGAATCCATCGTATTGATTCCCTTATAAAGAAACATAAGGGGTGCCCCGCCCAATGCCATATAAAAGAGCGGCGCTACAACCCCGTCCGAGGTATTTTCTGCTACCGTCTCTACTGCCGCTTTAATAACGCCTGTTTCATTCAGCCTCTGGGTATCTCTTCCCACAATCATGGAAACTTCTCTTCTTGCCCCGGAGAGGGACCCCTTTTTCAGTTCTGCAAAAACTTTCATGCTCTCATCCTTTAAAGCTTTTGCGGCAATCATCTGATAGCAAAACAAAGATTCCAAGAGAAAACCGGCAGTTCTGTTCCATCCGTAACACAGCTTTAACAGAAAAAAAGGAATACAAAAGCATCCCGCTCCAATCAAAAGGATCAAAAGGATTCCGCCCGCCCGCTCTCCCCTGTCTGTTTCAGGCAGAACCGAGCGGATTCCTCTGCTTAGGACCGATATTGCCGATCCGATCAGACGAACAGGATGGTAAAGCCAGTGAGGATCTCCTATCAGGAAATCCAGAAAAAATCCAAGAAATAATGCTGCCGCTCTCAGTTCCATAGTTCTGTATCCTTTCCTGCCACACAGACACGACGGCTGCCGGCAGTCCAATGTTCTTCTTCTATCCGGATCTCATATCCCTCCAGGTTATTTACCTGCCATTCAAAATAATCCCGGGACGGGACTGCCAGCGCATCTAAAATGCTCATGATGGTTCCTCCATGGGCTACCATAACAAAGCTGTGATAATGATTTTGCATACAGTGCTCCATACAGAGAAAAAAACCTTTCAGACACCTGGACTGAAACTGAGCTCTGCTTTCCCCTCCGGGAAAAGGAAGGGTGCCGCCGCTGTCAATCCATTGCTGGTATCGTGGTTCTCCCGATAATTCTTTATAATTCTTTCCTTCAAATATGCCGAAATCACACTCAGAAAGCAGCTCCTGAATGACTGCATCTCTGTCAGGATAAAGCAACGAAGCTGTCTGTACGCACCTTTTCATGGGACTTGTATAAATCACATCCGCCTGCAGACAAATCCTTCTTTTGCACAACGCTTTTCCTTCCGGGCTCAAATTTTCATCTGTTCTTCTGCCCACATAACGTCCGTCAAGATTTCCCCCTGTCATTCCATGACGGATCAGATACCCTTTGATCATCCTTTGATCACCGTCCCTATACCGCATACCACCCTGTGCACTTCCCTGCTTTCTTTTGCCAGGCAGGTCAGAAGCCTTCCTTCCATCTCGCGGAACTTCCGGTCGGCTGCATCCGCCGGAACGATTCCGCAACCCAGCTCATCAGCGATGAGAACCACATCAGGATTCGCCTGAACAATACGTTCTGCTTCTCTCTCCCAATCTTCTGTCTCCGGCATTCTGCGCCTTACCCAATCCTGAAAATGAAACATACAGCGGCAGGTATCAATTTCTCCTTCACCGCATACAGCTCCGTCAGCCATTTGTTCAGGCAAAATACCCAGTATCTCTTCTGCATATCTTTTTTTTCCCTGAAAAGCTCCTCCAATGATTAATATCATTTTTTTCTCCTTTAGATAATGCTGCCTGCGGCAGCCAGACATACTGCAGTGGACAGTTCGCACACCTGCAGAAACCATCCGGCAAGATCGCCGGTGATGCCTCCAAACTGTTTTTTTGACATCCTGTAATACAAAACAAAAGTTATAAGCGCGGCAAAAGTACACAGAATACCGGCAGGAAAATGAAACAGGCACATCAGCACTGCCGAACCTGCAGTCCAGACAGCGGATGACACACAGACAGTCTGCTTATGGGCAGCCCCCGAAAAAGAGGCCGCAAGCCCTGTTTCCTTTGCCATAGGAAAGGAGGCTATGGACCATGCACTCAGTGCCCGTGACATTACAAACCCACAGGCCAGCAGCGGAAGCATAGACGGACTGATCTCGCTGGCTGCCGCTCCGTAAGCTGTAAAATAGCAGACACAGGCAATGACTGCGAATGCCCCGCAGTGAGGGTCCTTCAGAATCTCAAGCTTTTTCCCCCGATCCTGATAAGAGGCCAGTGCATCTGCTGTATCCATGAATCCGTCCAGATGAATTCCTCCCGTAACAATGACTGGAATCAGGACGATACCTGCCGTATAGGCAGGTGTCCCTAACTGAAGAAAAGCTCCGGCCTTTGCCCACAGCATTACAAAAATGCCTGCGGCTGCTCCAACCACAGGAAAAAAGCAAAGCGTATACTTCATATTCCTGTCTGTCCATTCACTTTTGGGCACAGGTATTCTGGAATACATAGAAACTGCAATTTTAAAGCTGTTCCACAGCTGTTTCATTTTAGGTCATCCTTTCTGTATCAGCGGAATGCCGTATACGACCTCCACCACCCGGTCTGCCATCTGTGCCATCCGGCAGTTAAGAAACCCCAGATACTCCTGATACTGCACCGTTTCCGGAGGATACTTTATCCCATCGGAAAAAATCTCGTTGGTGACGATACAAATATCCTCTGCTTCTTTAAGAAGCTTCTCTATCCCGGCCAGGATTTCCTCTGGTGTTCCTGTACCTGCCCCTTCTTCCATAAACATCTCGTTGGCTGCCAGATTTGACATACAGTCTAAGAGTACATGTGCCCCCTCCGGCAGTCTGACCGCAGACAGGCCGGTGAAGCACTCCAGGGTTACAAATCCTCTATCCCGGCGCATTTCCCGGTGTCTTTGAATCTTCTTTTCGGTTTCTTCATCATAAGGAAACATGGTAGCTATATAGATTTTTGGCTCTTTCCAGGAATCTGTGAATCCTTCGGCATATTCTGACTTTCCGCTGCCGCTGCCTCCGGTAATTAACGTAAACATCAGGCTCTCCTTTCACACAAGCGGGACATACTGCTCTAT
The DNA here is from genome assembly GCF_018381315.1 of Anaerostipes sp. GTDB lineage: Bacteria > Bacillota > Clostridia > Lachnospirales > Lachnospiraceae > Anaerostipes. The sequence goes on from NZ_JAGZSD010000003.1 coordinate 158,644, forward strand.
GTCAACTTCCTCAAACGTACTCATCTCATGATAAACTGCCAGTGCCAGGTCCAACAGCGGAAACAGCGCCAGTGCCCCCGTGCCTTCCCCAAGGCTCATGGAACAGTCCAGGCAGGGCTCCAGCCCAAGAGCATCTAACAAAATTCCTGCAGCGGGCTCCTTTGATCTGTGAGACGGAAGGATATAGTGGACAGTGTCCGGACATATGCGGACCGCTGCCAGCGCCGCGGTGCCGGAAATAAAACCATCCATCACGATGGGAAGCTTTGCCGCGGCTCCCCCGAGGAACAGTCCGGTCAAAGCAGCCAGGTCAAATCCTCCCACCTTTGAAAGCACATCCAAAGGATCTTGTTTGTCTGGTTTATGCAGCCTTACTGCCTGTTCAATCACCCGGATCTTCCGGCAGAGTCCATCGCTGTCCAAACCGGCCCCGCGTCCGGTCATCTCACCTGCCGGACGGTCCAGAAGAACTGAGGCAGCGGCACTGCTTGTAGTTGTATTACCGATTCCCATCTCCCCTGTAGCAGCAATCCGGTATCCCTTGCTGTGCAGGTCATATGCCATGGATATTCCGGCATTGACGGCGCTGAGAGTTTCCTCTTTGGTCATAGCCGGCTCTTTTGCCATATTCCTTGTCCCGTAAGCAGTCTTTTTCTGAATGAGCTGGGTTTCACAGGCAATTCCCACATCCACGGCAAACAGATCCACACCCAGATGCCTGCACATAACGCTGGATGTCGCTTTTCCCCTGAGCAGATTTTCTGACACCACAGCAGTGACGTCCTGTCCGGACTGGGATATTCCTTCCTCCACCACACCGTTGTCAGCGCACATGCAGACCAGCGCTTTTTTTGAAAGGTTCAGGTTCTTCTCTCCGGTAATCCCGGCAAGCTTTACCGTCAGGTCCTCCAGCTTTCCAAGGCTGTTCAGCGGTTTCGCTATATTGTTCCACCGCTTTCTGCATTGTTCCATTGCTGTCTCATCAGGCAAAGTAATCTTACCGCATAGTTCCCTGATATCCATCTTGTTTCCTCTTTTCCGTCTGATATTCATGGCACTTCATTAAAAATGCCTTCGGCACTTCCTGGTTTCCATAATAATAAAAATGAGGAAACCCTGCAAATAAAGTACTGCTCCCGTGGATACACTCCCATTCCTGCCTTCCCACAGGCTTTTTGGCACAAAACCCTTTTCCGCAGCTGTCTGAGTCATAATAGTGAAATTCATGGGCTGTCAGTTCTGGGCTGTCAGTTCCGAACAAAGTTCCCGCCTTTTGATGCAGGGTAATGTATCCAAATCTTGAAAGCTTGTCTTTTTTCAATGCTTTTCCGGGGATCACCCCGGCCATCTTTCTGAGAATTCCGGCCTGGTCTTCCATCTCTCTGTGCAGATACAGAAATCCCCCGCATTCTGCCATACAGGGAAGTCCGGAAGAGACAGCCGAAAAGATTTCACGTCTCATGGAGACGTTTTTCTCCAGTTCCCTGCCATATAGCTCAGGATAGCCTCCGTAAAGAATCAGCCCGTCCAGATTTTCAGGCAGACAGCTGTCATGAAGCGGTGAAAAAGGAACTATTTCCGCTCCCATTTTCTGAAGCAGCTCTAAATTCTCTCTGTATATAAAGCAAAATGCTTCATCCCGGGCCACCCCGATCTTGACCGTCTTATATCCGGACCTTTCAAGTGAAAATTGCGGCGCTGAAACGCACTCATCCTCCAGTTTCGGAGCATTTTCTGCGATCCGAAGCAGGGTTTCCCATTCTATGGTTTCCTTCATAATGTCGGCAAGCTGCATAAGCTTTTCCCGGATATCTCTAATCTCATCCGGCAGCACCAGACCAAGATGACGGCTTTTAAACGTACATCCGCAGACCTCCGGTACGTATCCGGCAACCGGGATATGCAGTTCTTCCTCGATAAGTTTTTTCAACCGCGGATACATCATGGGAGAAATGCGGTTCAGCAAAATCCCTTTGATCTGGCTGTCCTTTTTCCATGACAAAAAACCATGGATCTGAGCAAGAAGGGATGTACTCATGCCTTTGGCATTGACTGCCAGCACCGCCGGTGTTTTTGTAATCCTGCAAAGTTCATAGGCACTGGCTTTTGCCGTCGTGCCCCCTAGGCCGTCATAATATCCCATGACACCCTCCATCACAGCCAGACCGGCATTCTCTGCATGTGCAGCCAGGAAAGCTCTGATCTGCTCAGGAGAAGAAAAAAAGGGATCCAGATTCCATGATTCTGTTCCGATGGCTTTTCGGTGAAACATAGGGTCAATATAATCCGGCCCGCATTTAAAAGAAACAGGATTTTTCCCCATTTCAGAAAGAGCTGCAAGGATACCGCAGGTAATCATGGTTTTGCCTCCTGCACTTGCCGGGGCTGTAATCATAAGTCTGTCAATCTTCACGGTTTACCTCCCCATTTCCCGTGCATGAAAGGATAAAAACCGGATTTTCCCCCATCATCAGATGATAGTTTCCCGCTTTTTTTGCCTTCCCTACGGACACATTCACCACATCAAGGTCTGTTACCGCAAGCTTTTGAAAGGCTTTGACCGCCTCGGAAAGTGTCTCCAGAGTAATGCAGTTTATAACGATCCTGACCTTCGGATTTTTGTAAAGAACCGTTTCCAGTATTCTGTAAAGATTCCCTGAAGAACCGCCGATAAATACATGCGTAGGCGCTTCCAGGCCGCTTAAAGCTTCCGGTGCCGTCCCCTCAATGATCTGTATAGAGTCTGCATAGAATTTTCTTCGGTTTTCATATAAAAGTTCTGCTGCCTCCGGATTTTTTTCCACCGCATACACCCGTCCTCCGGATGCCCTCAATGCCATTTCTACCGACACAGAACCCGTTCCTGCCCCGATATCATAACAAACCGCATCCTCTGTAAGACAAAGCTTAGACAGGGTGATGCTCCTGACTTCCTCCTTGGTCATCGGCACCTTTCCCCGCAGAAACAGGTCATCTCTCATCCCATGAGTGACATCGGGTTTTTCTGCTCTATCATTTACCGCACAAAGTACACTTAAGGCATCCGTTTTGCAGTTCAGAAACTCTGAAGGCTTCCCGGATCTTATGTTCTCATCCGGATATGAAAGCCGTTCCCCTACATAAAGAGTTACATCATCCATGCCATACTCTAAAAGCTCCTCTGCCAGCTCACTGGTTTCAGTTCCTGTGCCCAGAACAGCAAAAACTTTCCGGTTTGACGCAATTGTATGGATGAATCCGGCCTTTTGGCTGTGGCTGTTTACAACAACAGCATCCTCCCAGGACAGATGGATCCGGGACATAAAATACGACAAAGAAGAGATGCCGCAGACGGCCTTCAGGCTCCATTCCTTCTCTGCCAAAAGAAGCTGATAAAGTTTTTTCGCTCCGCTGTAAAATCCAAGATCCCCGGACATGGCAATGACAATCTGTTCATAAAAAGGATGCTTTCGAATAAAGGATAAAATCTCTTCTGCCCTGTATTCCTGAAATGTATCTGCTCTGCTGCTTTCTCCGGCTGCCTTTCGGGCTGTCTCTAAAGGTCTCTTTGCTCCGATGAGAAGATCTGCCTTTCGGCAGGCACTGACAGCTTCCGCAGTCATCGTCTCTGTACCGCCCATGCCGATCCCTGCCAGACAGACGGCAGGATGAAACGGAATCCTGCAGCGTTTATAAAGCATCTGTCTGCACTCTTTTAAAGTCAGCCCAGATTCTTTAACCGGGCGGCCGATAACCAGGAGTCTTGCCCCCGCCTGCCTGGCTGCCTTCTGTTTTTCCAGAAACCCTCCTTCTTTTCCGGAATCCTTTGTCACCATCCATCTGCAGTTATACTGTCTGAGCATTGCTGTATTCAATTCTGCGGAAAACGGGCCCTGCATACAGATCAGATGGCTCCCCTGAAATCCCAGCTCTGCACAATCTTTGACAACCTCCGGCAGGGAAAGCACCCTGGCATAGATTCTTTTCCCGTAATCCGGAACTGCTGTATATAGGGCCAGATCTTTACTCCCGGTTGTCAGAAGAATATTTCCTTCGGTCCCGGAAAGAAACTCCGAGGCTTCCTGGGCTGAATCAGCATAAACTACATCTTCAGCATCCTTTTCTATTTCCTCTCTCACTAACCGCACATACTCTGTATGCGTATTGATACAGGCTGTACGAATATTTTCTGTAACCTGCTGCGCATAGGGATGTGTGGCATCCAAAACCAGATCCGGCTTCTCTCTGCGGATCTGAGCTTCCATCTCCTCAGCAGAAAGTCTCTCATGGGACAAAATCATGTTTTTCCCATGTTCCACAAGACTTTCTCCATATTCTGTAGCTGTAAAAACATACACTGCTGCCTCAGCCCGGTTTAAAAACTCTGACAGCTTCCGCCCTTCTGTAGTTCCTGCGAATAAAAATATTTTATACATCTTTATATCCCCTCGGAGTGACCATGGCGCCGGACACGATTTTAGTCTGAGAATTGCCGACAAACACGGTCGTAAACATATCCGCATGGGCGTTCCTCAGTTCATGCAGTGTAAGAATCTCTTTTTCCTCACCCTGCCTTCCGATATTCTTTACCATGCCGCACACGGTATCCGGAGATTTATACCGGAGCATCAGATCACATGCCTTCTTCAAGTGGTCCCTCCTTTTTTTGCTGGAAGGATTATAAAGACATACAGAAAAATCAGCCTTTGCCGCCGCAAGAAGCCGGTCCTCAATAAGGGGCCACGGAGTCAGCAGATCGCTTAAACTAATCACACAGAAGTCGTGGGTCAGCGGTGCCCCAAGCAATGCGGCTCCTGCAGTGGCGGCCGTAACTCCCGGCACAATCTCCACTTCTATGTCCGGATAATCTGCACCGATTTCATACATCAGCCCGGCCATTCCATATACACCGGCATCCCCGCTGCAGATCATTGATACCGTCCGGTTCTTTTCGGCTTCTTTATATGCCATGCGGCACCGTTCTGCCTCCTTTGTCATGGAAGTGGACAAAAACTCCCTGCCCGGCAGATGTTCTCTGACCAAGTCAATATACACAGTATACCCGATGATGACATCACTTTTTTTCAGAGTCTCTGCTGCCTTTACGGTCATCTGTTCAAAGTCTCCCGGACCAATGCCTACCACATAAACTTTATGACTCAAACCTAATCCTCCAATCTTTTAAAGCAAGAGCAGTTGTAACTCCATGTTCTGCCTGCTTCCCTGCAATCAGCCGTCCGCCGTCTCCGGCCGCAAGCACGGCACTTCTCTCACAGACATTATCTGCTCCTGTCACTCTGCTGACAAAGTCAGATGCAGAAAATCTTCCCCCGGCCTGCATCAGCTCCCCGGCAGAAAATGTTGTAAAGGAAAGATTCTGTTCCCTGCAGAAAGCAAGGATGCCCTGCTCTTCCCTTTTCAGATCAATGCTTGCTGCCTCCCCAACCGCACACAGTTCAATCTGTTCCTTTTTCAAAATCTCCATCACTGACTGCCGGATGATGTCTGCTTTTGTTTCTTTCCTGCATCCGATCCCCAGCACCACTGCCTTTGGTACAAGCCTCAGTGTACGCGGAAAAGGACGGCAGTTTTTTCTTACAGAGATACAAATGCCAAGCTCCGTATCCGTTCCTACCGCCAGTCCCCCGGGGAGTTCCCCTGATACAGGAAATTCACTGTAAAACCCAACCGGAATTCCTGCCAGAAGAGAAGCAGATATTTCTTTTGCCATTCCAAGATCGGTGATGTACAGATCATTTTCCTTTGCAAATAAATCGACTGCGAACAGCTGATGAACATCAGTTGCTGTGGTGATGACCGGGACAGCGCCGGTAACGGATGCTGCCTGTTCTGCCAGACGGTTGGCTCCCCCGAGATGTCCGGACAGCAGCGGCACGGCAAAAGTTCCTTTTTCATCAATGGCTGCCACAGCCGGATCTGTATCCTTGCTGCTGACACAGGGAGCAATCGCCCGCACTGCAATGCCGCAGGCTCCTATAAAAAGAAGGGCATCTTTTTCGGAAAACTGCCTTCTGGCCCAGTCTTTTAACGGCTCTTCAACGAAGAGTACCTCTTTCTCCTGAATATACCGGGATTTTACCGAAATCTCTGTCTCATGTCCGTACTTTTCCAGCCCATCCTTTAATGTATATGCAAGGGCCAGCCCCTGCCGGCTGAAACAGATAACAGCGGTCTTCATTCAGACCTTCCTTCTCTATATCCGGTTGTAAACTCCGGATGATAAAGTCTGGATCTTTTATAGTGGTGATGGGAAACAGCATCCCCTACAATAATCAGGGCTGTCTTTGTAATTCCGTACTTCCCTGCAGTCTCGGAGAGTGTCCCAACAGTGCACAGCAGGGTCTTTTCATCCTCCCAGGTTGCCTTATATACAATAGCCGCCGGTGTTTCCAGAGAATATCCTCCATCGGCCAGTCTCCCGGACAGTTCTTCCAACATACCTGTGCTTAAAAAGATGATCATTGTGGCCTGATGGGCTGCAAAGGATTCAATGCTTTCCTTTTCCGGAACCGGAGTCCTCCCTGCCATTCTTGTAATGACCACACTCTGGGATACATCCGGAAGGGTATATTCCAGATTCAGAGCAGACGCAGCTCCGCAGAATGAGCTGACACCGGGACAGGAATCATAGGCAATTCCTTTCTCATCCAAAAGGTCCATCTGCTCCCGGACAGCACCATAAAGGGACGGATCTCCGGTATGCAGCCGGACAGTGTCTTTTCCTGCTGCTTCCCCCTCCATCATTACCTGAAACACTTCCTCCAGAGTCATCCCGGCACTGTTATAAATCCTGCATTCCGGCTTTGTATAGGAGAGAAGCTCAGGATTCACCAGAGAGCCTGCGTAAATGACAATATCTGCTGTTTCCAAAAGCTGCTTTCCCCTCAGAGTAATTAAATCTGGCGCTCCAGGTCCCGCACCTACAAAATGAATCATCTTGCGTCCTCCTGTTCCTTTACGATAATCAAAGAATAATACCCTGCTTCCCGGGGAATTTCCGCCGTGCTTTCATAGAGTCTCTCATCCCCCATACCGCAGTTTTCCACCATTCTTCCGGCAAGGTTTTCCTGGACCAGTTTTTCCTTCAGCTTCGGCAGATTTTTCCCAGCCTTCATAAATACCTTTGTCCCCGAAAGCTTCAGACAGTTTTCAACTTCATAGGCTGCCGGAATAATATGAAGCGGCTGGTTTTTTTCCGCAAGTCCTGTGTCCATCCTGGCTGCCGCTGCACAAAAGGACGGTATCCCGTTTATAATCTCCGCTACAAATCCCTGTGTTTTCAGCATTCTGTGAAGATAAAGATAAGTAGAGTATACTGTAGGGTCCCCTAATGTTAAAAAAGCCACATCCTTTCCCTTGGAAAGACAGCTGCCCAAAACTCCGGCACCTGCCTCATGGCTTTCCCGGAGCCTGTCCTCATCTTTAGTCATAGGCATATGGATTCCCACTAATTCTTTCTCTCTGATCTCCGGGCATGCCTTTACCGCAATCTGAAACGCTGTGCTTTCCTCCGGCTGCCTGCCGGGAACTGCAATCACACTGCATTCCCTGATTTTGCGCACCGCTTTTAAGGTCATAAGCTCCGGATCTCCGGGCCCCACTCCGATTCCATATAATATTCCGCTCATTTTATCTCCTTCAGTCTCTTCCATAATGTATCTGTGTGTTCTGTCTGTCCAAGGAATCCGTAAATATCGGAAAACACCACCGCCCCGGTCATGATTCTTCCATAAGTCCGCCGGGAAAGGTTCTCTCCGATTCTCCCCAGCACATCGTCCATGGCCGGTTTCAAAAGCCCTTCTGAATGCAGATGGCCGAGAGCTTCCTCCGTTGTCTTTGTCCCAAGGATCTCCTTTACTGTTTGAAGTCCTGCGCCGCTCCTTACAGCCGCCGCTGCCAAAAGTTCCGCCCGGCAGTCTGCCTCTCTGGAATGGGTATTCATGATCCCTCCTGCCAGCTTGATAAACTTACCGATATGTGAGACAAACAACAGGCCTTCTGCCCGCAAATTTACTGCCATGTCAATGGATTCACCGACAAAGTTGCTGCACTTTAATATGCGGTCCTGTCTTATTCCATACTGAGCTTTCACAAAATCCGCTCCATAATTTCCTGGTGTCACCAAAAGGAAGCCGTTTCCCTCACAAAGGCGGATCCGCATCTCTGCTTCCATACTTTTTACTAACGCTTCCTCACTCATAGGTTCTACGATGCCGGTAGTTCCAAGAATTGAAATCCCGCCCTCAATTCCCAGACGGGGATTGAACGTCTTTTTTGCGGTTTCTTCCCCCTCCGGGGTCCACACAGTGACCAGCAGTCCCCCTTCATAATCCGATCGGTCAAGAACCTCCCGGACAGCTTCCGTAATCATCTCCCGGGGCACCCGGTTGATCGCTGCCTCCCCCGGCGCCTGAGAAAGCCCTTTTCTTGTAACTCTTCCGACCCCCATTCCCCCTTCAATCAAAATTTCAGGAGAAGGGATCTTCTTTACATCCGCATAAATATGAATGCCGTCTGTCACATCCGGATCATCTCCTGCATCTTTTACAACACAGCAGGACACTGAATCCTCCCATGCTGTGACATCCTCCAAGTCAAGAAAGAGCCTGATCCCCGCAGGAGTCATCAGAGAAACTTTCTGCTCCCTGCTGCCCAGAAGAAGGATTTCTGCTGCTCCCCTGGCCGCTGCTGCCGCACAGGATCCTGTCGTGTATCCGCACCTTAACTCCTTATTCTGTTTAATCACCACACAGCTTTCTAGTCCTTTTCCCATGAAAAATTCCCCTGCCTATGGCTGAAAATAAGAATCCATTGCCTGAAGGATCTGATCCACGTCTGACTGCTCCATGGCATTGTTAAAGAAAACAGCTTCAAACTGAGACGGGGCCAGATGAATTCCGCGGTCCAGCATATAATGAAAATAGTCTGCAAATGCCTTTACATCTGAGGTTTTTGCTTTTTCATAGTTGGTGACCGGCACATCTGTAAAAAACAGACAGCTCAAAGATCCGGTCCCTGTAATCTGGCATTCTGCACCATGTTTTTTCAGGATCTCCTTCACTCCGTTTCGGAAGGACACACCCAATTCATCCAGATGTCCATATATCTCGGGATTCTCCTTTAAGATTGTAAGTTCTTTCAGTCCAGCCGCCATGGCTACCGGATTGCCGCTCAGTGTTCCTGCCTGGTAGACACTTCCCAGAGGAGCGATCATCTCCATGATCTCCCGGCGCCCGCCGTAGCATCCCACCGGCATTCCGCCTCCGATGATCTTTCCGAAGGTGGCCAGATCCGGTATAACACCATAGGTCCCCTGTGCCCCCTGAAGGCCCAGCCGGAAGCCGGTGATTACTTCATCGAAAATCAGAAGGGTTCCGTTCTGCGTACAGATGTTTCTCAGTTCTGTTAAAAATCCTTCTTCCGGCAGCACCACTCCCATGTTGGCCGCCACCGGCTCTATGATCAATGCCGCGATCTGGCCCTTATTATCTTCAAACAATGTCCTCACGCTGTCCAAATCATTGTATACCGCAGTCAGGGTATCCTTGGCGCATCCCTTTGGCACGCCGGAACTGTCCGGAATTCCTGCAGTCATCACTCCGGACCCTGCCTTAACTAACAGTGCATCAAAATGCCCATGGTAACAGCCTTCAAACTTAATGATCTTATCTCTTCCGGTGAATCCCCTGGCAGCCCGGATGGCACTCATCACTGCCTCAGTTCCGGAATTGACCATGCGGACCATATCAAAGCAGGGAACCAGTTCACAGAGCAGTTCTCCCATCTCCACCTCAATTTCCGTGGCTGTGCCGAAACTCAGCCCATTTTGGGCAGCACTGACCACAGCTTCCTGAATCTCCGGATGATTATGTCCCAAAATCATCGGTCCCCACGAACCAATGCAGTCTATATAGCGTTTTTCATCTTCGTCATACACATAGGTGCCCTCCGCTTTTTTAATAAAGCGGGGACAGCCTCCCACAGACTGGTAGGCTCTGACCGGGCTGTTGACTCCTCCCGGCAGCACCCGCTTTGCGCGTTCAAACAGGCTTTCTGATCTGGTCATCATCCGATTCTCCCTTCCTTCATAAATCCGGCAATCTCCTTGGCAAAATAGGTCAGCAGAATATCACAGCCTGCCCGGTAGATTCCGGCTGCTGTTTCACAGATCATCTGATCCTCATCAATCCATCCTTTCGCAGCTGCCGCCTTAATCATTGCATATTCTCCGCTGACACTGTATGCAGCTACGGGCAGATCCACCGTATTCCGCACTTCCCTTACAATATCCAGATAAGAAAGCGCCGGTTTTACCATAATGATATCTGCTCCCTCCTGACAGTCCTGTTTCACTTCTTTTAAGGCTTCCAGACGGTTGTGATAATCCATCTGGTAACTTTTCCGGTCCCCGAAAGAAGGCGCGGACCCGGCAGCATCCCGGAACGGTCCATAAAACGCAGAGGCATATTTGGCCGCATAGGACATGATCGGCACATCCGTGCGGCCGTTTTTATCCAGCAGATGTCTGATCTCACGGACCCGGCCGTCCATCATATCGGAAGGGGCCACCATATCAGCTCCTGCCTGCACCTGGGACAGGGCAATCTGTGCAATGACCGGAAGTGTCTTATCGTTGTCCACCTGTTCTCCGTTCAGAATGCCGCAGTGGCCGTGCGAAGTATATTCACACATACAAACATCTGTAATGTAATAAAGATCCGGTACTTCCTTTTTCGCTTTCACAAGTGCTTTCTGAATAACGCCGTCTTCCGCCCATGCTCCGGTACCGCACTCATCTTTTTCTCCCGGTATCCCAAACAGCATGACACTCGGCACACCTGCATCTGCCATTTCTGTGAGAACTTCCGGCATACGGTCCAGGCTGTATCTGTACTGGCCGGGCATGGAAGGAATCTCTTCCTTTTTACCTTCCCCTTCCGTCACAAAAAGGGGATAAATAAGAGAAGATGCATCCATCCTTGTCTCCCGCACCATTTTCCTCAATACCGGCACGGACCGGAGTCTTCTTGATCGTACTGTCATATCCATTCTACTTCCTTCTTTCTATATCATTTATTCCGATTTGATCTGCTTTGCAAGGCAGCGGCCAAGTTCTTCCGCATTCTGAGGATTTCCCCCGATGCTTCTTTTCCGGTATGTCTCCGACGTCTCATCATAAAAAAGTCCGGTAAGAGAAAGCTTCTTTCCGGTCACTGACGCGTAGGCCGCAATCGGAGACGAACAGCCCCCGTCCAATGTCCGCACAAAACTCCGCTCTGCCAATGTAACAAGCTCCGTCTGCCTGTCATGAATACAGGAAAAAAAGGACCGGTCAAAATCTTTTCTCACCTGAATGCACAGGGTCCCCTGCCCTGCCGAAGGCAGCATCTCTTCCACTGAAAAATATCGGCTGATCCTATCCTGAAGCCCTGCCCTGCAAAGCCCTGCAGCTGCCATAATCAATGCCGAATACCGGCCTTCATCCAGCTTATTGAGCCTGGTATGGATGTTTCCCCGGATACTCTGAAAACTTGCATCCGGAAACAGCTTTTTCGCCTGCAGTACCCTTCTTGCACTGGAAGAACCGATTACCTGACCTTTGTCCGTTCCGGACTCTGTAACAGGCAGCACCAGAACATCTCTGGGATCCCCCCGTTTCGGAACCGCTGCAATGGGAAGCTCGGAAGAAATCTCCATAGGAAGGTCCTTCATACTGTGGACTGCCATATCAATCCTGCCGTCCAAAAGTGCCTGATCCAGTTCCTTAACAAAAAGCCCCTTTCCGCCAATCTGATCCAATGTTTTATTCAATATTTTATCGCCGGTGGTCTTCAGTGTCACCAGTTCTATTGTAAGCCCCGGATAATACTTTTTTAACTGCTTGATCACAAGCTCTGTCTGGGCCACGGCCAAAAGGCTTTCGCGGCTGCCGATCCTCAATCTTTTTGGTTCCATATCATACTCCTGATTCTGTCTGCTGTCTGCTTTGTTTTTTTGTGGTCCGTACCTCCCGATGTGACACCAATAACAATATCCCCGTCCTTTATGACAGAAGGAAAATAAAAACTGCACTCCTCCTTGCAGTCACTGATATTAACCGGAAGCTTTCTTTTTCCGGCCTCAGCAAAGACCGCATGATTGACTTCTCTGCTGTCGGTTGCCGCAAACACCATGTCAAACCCGTTCAGATCCCCGGGAGCATACGGCCTTTGTATCCACCGGACGAACCCGTTATGTATCATTTCCTCTATGCCGCTGCATACGGAAGGAGAGATGACCGTTACCTGATTATGAAACATCCGCAGGGTACTGAGCCTGCGCAGGGCTATGCTGCCCCCTCCCACCATGACAAGCTTTAAATCCTGAATGTCAATATATAACGGAAAATAGGCCATTTCATCCTCCTTAATAAATACTTACTTCCTCTGCAGAAGCTTCCAGAGACTTTAAAACCTGCTGCCATTCTTCTCTTGGAAGGATGTCCTTGAGCCCAAAGAGAATCCTCTCTACCGCCGATGATGATGCTCTCTCAACCTCCTGCTTTAACGCACAGACATCTGCTCCCTCTTTGCGAAGCTTCTTATAAGATTTCTTCAGTTTGGCGCTTGTCAGGTCTGCAGCTGCACTGCCGACTGCACGGACCAAAGGAATATAGCTTCTGAAGTAATACCAGTTAATAAATTCACCGGTCTGTTCCCGCAGAATCTCCCGGGCTTTTTTCATCTCTTCGCCGTTTACCGATGTCTGAATCCCCAGATCGTCCATACTAAGCAGCCGGCAGCCCGGAAGTTGGGCCAGTTTTGGATCCAGATCCCTGGGCACTGCCAGATCCGCAAACACATAAGAACGCTGTTTTTGAAATACCTCTGCAGCCTGCTGTGCCTGAACTGTATAGTGAGGGCTTCTCGTAGCACTGAAAATAAAATCCATAGATCCCATAGCTTCATAGCGTGCTTTATAAGGAATAACCCCGCAGCCTGCCGGAATCAGTACATCTTGTTTTCTATACTGTCTCAAAGTCATGGAAACCTGGGCTTTTTTATGTACAAGCCATGAAGCCAGCAGACGGCCCATCTCTCCATTGCCTATGACCAGACACTGCTTCTCCCTAAAACTCCCATATCGTTCTTCCAGGATTGACACTGCTCTCTCCGGGACAGAGGTGTCTCTGCTGCCGATCCGCGTGTCTGTCTTGACTTTTTTTGCCGCAGTCACAGCCATTCTGAACAGCGTGTCCAGCACCGGGTCCGGCTTACAGCATTCCCTTGCCCGCTCCAGGGCGTCCCGGACCTGGGAGATGATCTGGTCTTCCCCAAGGATCTGGGAATGGATCCCGCTGGCCAGTTCCATAAGATAAAATACTGCCTCTTCATCTTCCCTGCAGACAAACAGGCTGCGTTTGGAATCCTCCGTTATGGAAAGCTGTGAAAACAGGTAATCCAGAGGATCTCTGTCCAGATGATAAAACCACAGTTCAGTCCGATTGCATGTTGACAAAACAATACAGGAGGCCTCAGGGTCTGCTTCCTTCACAGACTGCATAAAACGGACTGCTCCCGAATCTGTAAACGCAAAGGGTTCCCGCTCGTCCACCGATGCCGTATGATAATCAATTCCTATCATCGAAAGTTTCATAAATAACTCCTTTTTATATCTGAAAGAATTTTAGCACGTTTTGTGGAAAGTCCGCAACTTTATTGCTCAATATCTCTTACAAAACATCTATAGGGAAAGAAAAAGGAAGGCTGTCCCGTTTGGCAGGACAGAGCTTCCCTCTATTTTACATATTCTTTTATAAAGGTTTCTGTATCAACCGGTCTGGAAAAATAATATCCCTGTCCGCAGTCACACTGAAACTCCCGGAGAAACTCCATCTGCTCCTCTGTCTCAATTCCTTCTGCCGTGGTTTTGGTGTTCCCGAATCCTCTGCACATATAAATAGTAGAACGGACAATAGCTCTGGCCCTTTCATTGGTCATAATCTCCGAAATAATGCTTTTATCCAGCTTAACCTCATCAAACTTAATGTTGGAGAGCAGCGTGATATTAGAGTATTTCGCACCATAATCATCTAAAGAAAGATAGAATCCGGCGTCCTTGATTTTCTGGGCAAGGACTACCAATTCTGTCGTCTTAAGTTTTGAGACAGACTCCGTCACTTCAATACAGATCTGGCCTGCATCCACATCATATTTTTTGCAGACTGCCAGGATCCGGTTTACAATATCATACTCTAACAGAGTGACCCTGGAAAAATTCACTGAAATCTTTCCTATATCATGTCCTTCATCATGCATCTGCCTGATAAGCCTGCAGACACATTCCAGTGCATAGAAGTCAATGTGCCGGATCACTCCCTCTGCCTCATACAGCGGAATGAACCGGTCCGGAAAAATCAGTTCTCCGCTGCTGTCCACTCTTCTGATCAGGGCTTCTGCCCCTGAAAGCTCCCCTGTATGAAGATACACTTTTGGCTGCAGAAACACCTGGTATCTGTCCTGGCGGATATCCTTCAGGACCTGCTCTGCGACGGCAGAATCATGATTATAGCCGCCGTATACTGAGAACTCATAATACTTTTGTTTATTGGCATACATGAGTTCATCTGCATGATTAATTAATTCATTGATATTTGTGATCTCTTCTTCCCATGTAGTTCCAATAGACGCACTGATCTCCCTGTGCTCCTTTACTTTCTTTCTCAGCATAAGTTCCTTGTCCTGAAACTCCTTCCGGCTGATATTCCTGCACAGGACAACAAATTCATCTCCTCCAATGCGGTAAATCTGCTTCCCGAAAATGGATTCTAAAATCTCTGCTGTGCGGATAATCAGTTTATCGCCGTACTCATGCCCATACCGGTTGTTTGCAATCTTCAGCCCGTTTAAGTCAACATAGGCTACGCCGATATTGCGGCAGCCGTGGTGCTCAATGTCAAATACCTCTTCCATATACTTATTACGGTTCCAGAGCCCTGTCAGAATATCTACATAACTCAGATACTCAAGCCTGGCAACCATTCTCCGCTTCTCCAGATCATTGGCAATGAAATAAGTCACAGACTTTAAGAGATCCGGATTTTCCCGGTTTCTCTTTGGATCATCTACTCCGATAAATCCGCTGAGTTTTCCTCTCTCATACAGAGGAGCCGCCATCAGACTCTTTATCCCCTGTCTCCTGAGTATTCCATAAGCCTCACTTTCCTGATTCATTTCCTGATCAAGGGAAGAAATAGAAAAGCTTCCGCACTTTTTAAACTGACTGAGCCAGTTTTCCAGAGCTGACAATGGAACTCCCTGAAGCTGGTCAATTTCACTTGTGATGTTCTTGTCACACCACTCATATGTATTGTTTGCAGTCTTTTGGTCATGATCGATCTCAAAAATATAAGTTCTGTCCCCGCCGTAATAATCTGCAATTAATTCCAAAAGCCTGTTGATGGCACAGTCCAAATCCAGCGTGTCATTTAAAGTTTTGATGCACAGCAAAAGAGTCTCATCCTGTTTTATCTTACTGCCAAGACGCTTTTTCTGACGCTCCTTTTCCGTAATATCTGTCGCGATTTCCATCCGGACGTGGTAGCCCGGAGTAAGTTCTATCAGATAATCTGCAATCGCAAAATATCTGTCTAAATATTTGTTATGGCGGATCCACCGGCAGCTTCCCTCCCAGAGGATTTTTTCATTGGTGCAGAATTCACAGGGTTTTTTCTTTCCCTGAAGAAGCTCATAACACTTCTGCCTTTTATAATCATCTCCGTTGATCTGATACCGTTTTTTCCCTGCCCCGTTGATGTACAGCACTTCATAAGTATCAATGTCACTGACATATATAATGTTGTCCGTACTGTCCAAAATCACTTTTCTGAGGATGTTATCATTCATGTATGTTACCTCTTTTGTTTATCTGCATGGTTATATAAAAGCTATTATAGCACATTTTTCCTGAACAAAATATTCCGAATTCAGATTGCTGCATAAAGTTTAATATCTTCTTAAAGCCCTGCCGTTGCTGTCTTTTTCAGATTCATGTATAATAGGGTTCCAAACAATAACAGCCAATATCCAGGAGGAAACATCATGTCAAAATTACAGGAACTGCTCCGACGTGCAGATGCATATAAAGAAATCATACAGAAATCCGGTGTACCGGCAGAAACATATATTAACTCTGAATTTAAAACAGCTGATATAACAGAAGATTTTATCAGAAATCTGCACAGGTCTGTATATAACGGAACAGACTCATCACAGGCAGGCCGGTACCGCACTTCTGCGGCAGCAGATCCGTCTGAATCTCCCATCCTGCCCTCCCCCAAAGATCTGCCGCGGCTCATGAGCCATTTAGAAAACCAGATCTATTCCTCAAAGTCCGCCCTTCATCCTGTCGAACTTGCGGCAATGGCACACAAACGCCTGCTTGATATCCATCCTTTTGCAGACGGAAATGAAAAAACAGCAGAAATTTTAAGGGATGTAATTCTGTCCCGGTCAGGGTACTGTCCTGTCTCAGTACCTTCCGGCAGAAAAAAAGAATTTGCAGATACTCTTGCCTCATCAAGAAAATCCAGCGATATGGAACCACTGTCAATTCTGACTGCCCAGCTTGTTATAAAGGCTCAGGAAGATTACATCCGAAAACATCAAATATCTCTTACAGAATAAATGTTTCATGAAAATTGTTTGAAATGATTAAATATTTTCATTTTTTATGTCACAAAGGATGATTCCTGATGTCTAATCAGACAAGGAGGTAACATACATGATAAAAAATACAAACGAAGAACTGTCAAAATTAATTGAAGATGCAGCAAACGGCGATAAGGAAGCTCTGGAAGCTGTCATTCTAAGTGTCCGGGATCTGATTTTTAACCTATCCTTAAGAATGCTGGGAACCTTTGCGGACGCAGAGGATGCCACACAGGACATCATTTTGAAGATCATGACCCATCTGTCCACGTTCAGAAAGGAAAGTTCTTTTTCCACATGGGTATTCAGCATTTCCAAAAATCATCTGATCAATTATAAAAAACACATGTTTGTCCATGCTCCATTAAGCTTTGAATTTTACGGAAATGATATCGAAAATGCTCCGATTCAGGATATTCCTGACCTGACACAAAATGTTGAGGAAGAACTTTTGGCAGAGGAACTGAAAATGTCCTGCACCAATGTTATGCTTCAATGTCTGGATCCGGAGAGCCGGTGCATCTTCATCCTCGGAACCATGTTTCAGCTGGACAGCCGGACTGCAGGTGAGGTCCTCCATCTGTCTCCGGAGGCCTACCGCCAGCGTCTGTCAAGAATCCGCCGCAAAATGGCTGATTTTCTTGAGGCTTACTGCGGCGAGTACGGCAGCGGCAAATGCCGGTGTAAAAACAGAATCAACTATGCAGTCCAGAGCCGGAGGCTGGACCCTTCACATCTGGAGTACACATGCTCCAATGCCGCTTCTGATCAAATCTGCCGTGACTTTAAAAATGCAATGGAAGATATCGACGGCCTCTCACAGAAATTCTCCTTCTGCAGACTGTATGAATCTCCGGAAAAGGTCAGAGCATTTGTTTCAGATTTTCTGGATTCCGTGTCACTTTCTGTCGTAAAAAATTCATAAAGGAGATATTTCATGAACACAGATATGATATTGACTTATTTATCAGAATTAAGCAAAAATAACAGCCGTGATTGGTACCATGACCACAAAAAAGAATATAAAGAAGCAAATACCCAGTTTGAATCCTTAGTACAGGAATTGATTTTTAAAATAGGAGAATTCGACAGCAGCATACTGGACTGCCAGCCAAAAGATCTGACGTTTAAAATTGTCAGGGATACCAGATTCAGCCGCGACAAGACTCCGTATCTTCCGGCCTTCCGCGCACACATAGGCCCAAAGGGCAAACTCCCTGTGCCTGTGGGCTACTATCTTATGGTTATGCCGGGAAACCGGTCCTTCCTCGGCGGCGGGCTGTTTGCAGGCATGTTTAAGGATGCGACTGCCATGGTCCGGGACTATATTTCAGAACATCCTGAAGAATGGGAAAAGATTCTCCATTCGGAAGAATTCCAGCCATACTTTTCGGTACAGGGGATTTCCTTAAAAAATGTTCCCAGCGGATATGACAAAGAACATCCTCAGGCTGAGTATCTGAAATTTAAGAGCTGGTATGTGGAATACCCGGTCAAAGACACTGATGTTATGGATGCAGATTGTTTTATTTCACACGCTGCAGATATATACAAAAGGATGAAGCCTTTTAATGACTTTCTTAACAAGGCACTGTCCGAATTTGAGATGCCGAAAAGACCTTAAATTTCCCCCTTGCCCGCTCAGCTGCAAAAAGCCGCCTGCCGGAATAACTCCCGGCAGGCGGCTTTTCTTAAGCGGTCCTGTCATCTCAGCTGTTTCACACAGCCGGATTGTATCGCTTTGATATTTCTTTTAATCTTTTCCTTCGGCCAGTCCCACCACTTGACATCAAGCAGAAAAGAGACAGTCTCGTCCGAAAATCTTTTTTTAATGGGCTTTGCTGGAACGCCGCCCACAACCGTATAGGCAGGGACATCTTTTGTCACCACTGCACGGCTTCCGATCACCGCACCGTCGCCGATATGAACGCCGGCCATGATAACAGCTTCATAACCAATCCATACGTCATTTCCAATGATGATGTCTCCTTTGTTATCCCACGAATCAGTCACATCTTCCATCCTGAGATCCCACTCTTCAAAGAAAAGAGGAAAAGGATAGGTGGATAATGATGACATGGCATGATTGGCACTGTTAAACAGAAACTTTGCACCGCATGCGATGGAACAAAACTTCCCGATCACAAGCCTGTCGCGGTTGACAGGATAGTGGTATAAAACATTGTTTCTCTCAAATAAAACCGGATCATTGACAAAGTCGTTATACATTGTGTAATCTCCGACAATGATATTTGGATCCGTGATCACATTCTTTAAATATATTGTTTCTTTATCTCCCGTGCGGGGATATATTTGTTTCTCTGGAACAGCCATTTGAAATCCTCCTGTATTCTCATGTTTTCTGCAGCTATTCCAGGAAATGCAATACAGCGTTTCAACAGCCTCACTCCTTTTGATTTATTCATACCTTCTTATCATAGCATGAATCTTTTACTCTTCAAAGTTTAATTTTAATGCGCGCATAGAATTCAGAATTGCGATAACTGACACACCCACATCTGCAAAGACTGCCTCCCACATATTTGCCATGCCGAGTGCTCCAAGGGCCAGCACAAGTGCCTTGACAACCAAGGCAAACACAATATTCTGCTTTACGATACGCAGTGTCTTTCTGGAAATGTGCACAACGGATGCAATCTTTCTTACATCATCATCCATAAGTACAACGTCTGCAGCTTCAATAGCTGCATCAGATCCCATGCTTCCCATGGCGATGCCGATATCGGCCCTTGTGAGAACCGGTGCATCATTGATGCCATCTCCGGCAAATGCAAGCTTTTCTTTCTCCCTCTGGCTTTCTAATAAGCGTTCCACCTGGGTCACTTTATCACCCGGGAGAAGTTCAGAATATACCTCATCAATCCCAAGCTCTGCAGCCACTGACTCCGCCGCTTCTTTTCTGTCTCCGGTGAGCATGACACATTTCTTCACTCCCACACGCTTCATGCTGCTGATTGCCTCTTTTGCCCCATCCTTTACCGAATCGGATATGACGATGGCTCCTGCAAATTTACCTTGAACTGCCACGTAGACAACCGTACCCGCCTCAGTGCTGGAAACATACTCTATGTTCTGCTGTTTCATCAGTTTGCTGTTTCCCACTAAGACCTCTTTGCCGTCAATCAAAACACGGATTCCGTGGCCGGCAATTTCTTCTGCATCAGACACACGGTTCATATCCAGAGCCTCTGCGTATGCTTCTTTAATAGAACCGGCAATCGGATGGTTGGAATAACCCTCGCCAAGCGCGGCAAGTTCCAGAAGTTCCTCCTCCCTGCATCCCTGCGGCAGGATATGTGTCACCTTAAATTCACCTTTTGTCAGTGTTCCGGTCTTGTCAAACACGATCGTTGTCATCTCAGACACTGCTTCCAGATAATTGCTTCCCTTTACCAGCACACCGATCTTGGATGCGGCTCCGATGCCGCCGAAAAATCCCATAGGCACTGAGATAACAAGAGCGCAGGGGCAGGAAATAACAAGAAAGATACAGGCTCTCTGGATCCATTCACCCCATCCGCCGCCAAACATCAGCGGAGGAAGGACTGCCAGGAGCACTGCTCCCACGGTCACAACCGGAGTATAATATTTTGCGAATTTGGTAATAAAGTTCTCAACATTTGCCTTCTTGCTGCTGGCATTTTCCACAAGCTCCAGAATCTTGGCCACCGTGGAATCTTCAAACTCTTTTGTCACCCTGACTTTTAATGTTCCGCTTCCGTTGACACAGCCGCTGATGATTTCATCACCTTTTGCTGCCTTTCTGGGGACAGACTCCCCTGTCAGGGCTGCTGTATCAATGAGAGACTCACCCTCTGCCACGACTCCGTCCAGAGGAATCCGCTCACCTGGCTTAACCACAATGAAGCTTCCTACTTCCACATCATCCGGATCTACCTGAATAAGCTTTCCGTCTGCCTCTATATTAGCATACTCCGGGCAGATATCCATCATAGCAGAAATAGACTGGCGGGATTTCCCCACAGCATAGCTCTGAAAAAGTTCTCCAACCTGATAAAAAAGCATAACAGCCACAGCTTCAGAATATTCCTTTACCCCAAAAGCTCCGAAAGTGGCAATCATCATAAGGAAATTCTCGTCAAAAATCTGTCCGTTGCTGATATTTCTGGCTGCTTTGTAAATAATGTCATAACCGATTACTAAATACGGAACCAGATAGATCACGAACAAAATCCATGAACTATTAAGACTGTCAAGCCTTCCTGTGTGCTCCGAAATCATAAGTCCCGCCAGCAAAAGAAACGCTGTGACAATGCGGATCAGCATTTTTTTGTGTTTTTTTGTCATACTTACAGTCTCCTCTGTATCCGGGTTTCTCTGCTACATTAAAATCCTGCAGTCCGGCTCTACCTTGGCACAGGCACTCACAACCTTCTGCATAATATCATCAAACTGATCGTCATCTGCATTGATTGTCATTTTCTGTGTCATAAAGCTCACCGTTGCATCATTCACACCCGGAATTTTTTTAATAGCCTCTTCCATCTTTGCAGCACAGTTTGCACAGTCTAAATCCTCTAATTTAAATTTTTTCTTCATACTTATCTTCCTTCCTTTTATGTTTATTCCTCAATATGATCTCTTCCCTGGGCAATGATTGTCCTTACATGACCATCTGCCAGTGAATAAAATACTGATTTCCCTTCTCTCCTGGACTTTACAAGCTTTGCCTGCTTCAGGATCTTTAACTGATGTGAGATCGCAGACTGAGTCATATTAAGAGTCTCAGCCAAATCGCACACACAGACCTCAACTTCAAACAGGACAAACAAAATCCTGATTCTTGTAAAATCACCGAATACTTTAAACAGTTCGGCTAAGTCGTGCAGTTCTTCTTCCTCAGGCATCTTCTCGCTTACGATTTTCAGCAAATCGTCATGTACCTGAAATGTATCACAGCATTCTACGTCATTTACAGCCAATTTCCCACCTGCTTTCTTTTATCTTCATTCATATGAACAATTATTCATATGTTTATAATATAACTCTTTTTCCAAAATGTCAATAAATAAGTACATTGATTTATTGATAAATTTTTTCAGGAAGAATACAGGAATTTTCTACAGAATAAAACAGGAGGATGGACAAGCTGTTATCAACTGCCTGTTCATCCTCCTGTAATAAAAGTATCCTGGTACTTATGCTCCTCCCTGTTTCAGCATTTCTTCCATTGTATGCCAGCCCAGCACTGCACATTTTACTCTCGCAGGCATGTGTCCGATATCTTTAAGCGAAACAGCTTCTTCAAGATCCTCCATCTCTTCCTCTGAAGCTTTTCCCTGTATCATGCGCAGAAACAGATCTGAAAGTTTGAGCGCCTCTTCTTCTGTCTTCCCTATTACCAAATCGAGCATCATATCTGCAGACGCCTGTGACACAGCGCAGCCGCAGCCTTCAAAGGCTCCGTCTATGATACGCCCGTCCTCTGTCCTAAGCTGCAGGATAATATCATCCCCGCAGCTTGGATTGACACCCTCCAGCACCAGATTGGCATCTTCCAGTTTCTTTTTATTTATAGGGTGCAGATTGTGTTCCGTTAAAATCTCATTATAAAAGGTCCTGTTGTCCATAACCCATTTTCCTCCTGATATCTTTTAAACTCGTAATAAAACGCTGAATATCTTCTTCTGTATTGTAAAAAGATATGCTGGCTCTTGCCGCCGAAGGCACACCCAGATACTGAAGCAGCGGCTGTGCACAGTGATGTCCTGCTCTGACGGCTATATGCTCTGCATCCAGAACAGAGGCAATGTCATGGGGATGCACTCCTTCCAGAGTGAAGCTTAAAATACCGCTGTGATCCTCTGCATTCCTGCTGCCCAGAACCCGGATGCCCGGAATTTTCTGCATTTCTTCCAATGCTGCAGCCGTGAGCATTTCTTCCCTTTGGCGTATCTTTTCCATTCCGACCGTATCTATATATTCAATGGCTGCCCGAAGCCCTGCAGCCCCGGCTCCGTTTACCGTGCCGGCTTCAAATTTATGGGGAAGGGGTGCATAGACCGCTCCATTTCTTGTAACTGAGTCGATCATCTCGCCTCCTGTAAGAAACGGCGGCATCTTGTCAAGAATCTCCTTCTTCCCATAGAGAACCCCAATTCCCATAGGCCCCATAAGCTTATGTCCGGAAAACGCCAGAAAATCAGCGTCCATGGAAACCACATCCACAGGCATATGCGGTGCACTCTGAGCCGCATCAATGAACACCATACCTCCATTTTTATGGACCAGATCAATGATCTCCTTTACCGGGCTGACACGCCCGGACACATTGGAGATGTGAGTGACCGCTGCAAATTTTGTTTTGGAGCTCACGGCCCTTCTGACAGCTTCCCGGCTGAATGTGCCGTCTTCCCCACATTCCAGAAAAACAAGAGATGCCCCGGTCTGTTTCGAAACCATCTGCCACGGAAGCAGATTGCTGTGATGTTCTGCGATGGTGACAAGAATCTCGTCTCCCTCTTTCAAATGATGCAGTCCATAGCTGTAAGCCACAAGATTGATACTCTCCGTTGTGTTTCTTGTAAAAATGATTTCTTCAGCCCTGGACGCATGGATAAAATTTCTCACACTTTCCCGGGCCTGTTCATATTGGTCTGTAGCTTTTATGCCCAGGCTGTAAAGTCCTCTCATCGGATTCGCGTTATACCGTTCATAAAACTCCTGCTCTGCCTTTAAAACAGGCCACGGGCGCTGGGAAGTTGCCGCATTGTCCAGATAAACAAGTTCTGTCCGGCAAAGCAGAGGAAAGTCTTTTTTAAAGTTCTCCATCTCTTTTCCCTCCTTCCAGATATAAATCCACTTGTTTTCTAATCTCTCTGACCGGAATCTGTTCACATAAAGCGTCAATTTTAGCCCGTGCCAGCATCCGTTTAGCCTCTTCCCCGGAAAATCCCCTGGAGCATAGGTAAAACATCATCTGCTCGTCCAGCCTTCCGATCGTTGCCCCGTGGTTTCCTTCCACATCATCCTCTCCGCAAAGAATCAGCGGAACGGTCTGGTTGACCATATGACCGCCCAGCAGAAGTACATCTTCTTTTTCTTCTCCTTTTGAGCCGGAAGACCCGGAAATAAAATCAATGGTGCCCCGGAACAGTTTAAATGCACCTTCTGCCAGGACACCAGAAACATCCATCAGGCTTTCTGTTCTTCTGCCTCTGTGCCGGGCTGTATAGTTCATGTCCAGATGCTGCTTTTGGCTTCCGGAATACCCGATTTGAGCTTTAAAACTGCTACCGTCACCCAGAAGTTCCACAAGTCCTCCCGCATAAGCTTTCCTGGCTCCCAGTTCAAGCCTCACCACTTCCACCTGGGCACCCTCTCTGCAGATTCCTCCGATATCGTTGAGGCTGACAGAAGACTCATTGAGGATCTGTACCATAAATAAACGAACCCTGGCACCTTCCCCGGCATAGATTTTGGTCTGGAGAGCGGAAATCCCCTCCCCTTTATCCGAAGAGCGGCAGATGACCGCTGCTGTCATAGAACTGCCTTTCCCGGCATATAAATGCAGTGTATTAAAACATTTCTCACCTGCCCGGAGATTAAAATCAATCACTGCCGGTTCTTCATTCAAGTACCCCGGTTTGGACACCAGCAGATCCGGTTCTGTACTCCTGCCCAAGAAGTCCATATCCGTTCCCATGCCGGTTTGGATCTCTGTCCAGACGCCGTCTGCCATCTCCGGGTCTTTTGGATTCCATTGAAGCCCCGGCCCGGAAAACTTTGGGGCAGCGGGATATTTCTTCTCTGTTTCAATGCCGGAAATCCGGCTTTCATTCATGCCAAGCTGATTCCATGTGCGGGAAGGCAGCCTGTTTACTGTTATATCCATTCTTTCTTCCTCCTTTTTAACCGATACTGCCCTTCATTTCCAGCTGAATCAGATTGTTCATTTCCAGAGCATATTCCAGCGGCAGTTCTTTCGATATGTTATCTGCAAATCCGCTCACGATCATTGCCCTGGCATCTTCTTCGCTGATGCCTCTGGACATAAGATAGAATATGGCGTCATCACTGATTCTTCCGATCTTTGCCTCATGTCCCACGTCAGCGTCGTCTGTACGTATATCCATGGCAGGAATCGTATCTGACCGGGAAATATTATCCAGCATCAGGGACTGGCAGGAAACGGCTGCTTTACTGTTCCTGGCATGTTTTCCGATCACCACAGAACTTCTGAAAGTGCTGGCACCCCCATCCTTGGAAATAGACTTTGTATTGATAAAGGATGATGTTTCTGCCCCGCTGTGCACTACTTTTGCTCCCGTGTCCAGATTCTGGCCGTTCCCTGCAAATGTAATTCCGGTAAAATCCATTCTCGATTTCTTCCCCTTTAATATAGTCATAGGATACAGATACGAAACACGGGAGCCGAATGACCCGGATACCCACTCCATCGTTCCGCCTTCTTCGACCAGAGCTCTTTTTGTGTTCAGGTTATACATATTTTTTGACCAGTTCTCAATGGTGGAATACCTGAGTTTGGCGTTTTTACCGACAAACAGTTCCACGCAGCCTGCGTGAAGATTTGCGGTATTGTATTTGGGCGCAGAACAGCCTTCAATAAAATGCAGTCTTGCTCCCTCGTCCACAATGATCAATGTATGTTCGAACTGCCCGGCTCCCGGCGCATTCAGCCGGAAATAAGACTGCAGCGGTATGTCCACTGACACTCCTGGAGGTACATAGACAAAGGAGCCTCCGGACCATACAGCGCCGTGCAGAGCTGCAAATTTATGATCTCCCGGTTTTACAAGCTTCATAAAATGTCTTCGTATCATATCTGCATATTCACCCCTGAGAGCACTTTCAAGATCCGTATAGACAACTCCCTGCGCAGCCACTTCCTCCCTGACACTGTGGTACACCAGTTCAGAATCATACTGTGCACCTACCCCTGCCAGAGATTTTTTCTCGGCCTTAGGAATACCCAGAAGTTCAAATGTATTTTTAATATCCTCGGGTACTTCCGACCACTTGGCACTCATATGGGTATTAGGGCGAACATAGGTAACAATACGGTCCATATTTAATCCCTCAATGGACGGCCCCCAGTCCGGAACCTTCATAGAATCATAAATTTGAAGAGCCTGGAGCCGGAACGTCTCCATCCACACCGGGTCTTTCTTTTCCCGTGAAATCTGCTCTACAATACCGGCGGTCAGCCCTTCCTTTACTTTGTAGGCATCTTTCCCCTCATTTTTTATGTCATAGATGCTCCTGTCAACATCGTCCACATACGTTCTTTCCTTCATCATGCTTCCTCCCTTCCGGCAGGTGTATCAAACTGTTCATATCCTTCATCATTGATCTTCTCCACCAGAGAGCCGTCCCCTGTTTTAACGATCTTCCCGTCTGCCATGATGTGTGTATAATCTACGTCCAGCGCATCCAGAATCCTTGTACTGTGGGTTATGATCAGAAGCGAGCCTTTTCTGTTCTTCTGATATTCTTCAATCCCCTTGGATACCAGCTTCACGGCATCCACATCCAGACCGGAATCTGTCTCATCCAACACTGCAAGATCAGGTTTGAGCATCATGAGCTGAAGAATTTCAGACTTTTTCTTCTCCCCTCCGGAAAAGCCCACGTTCAGGCTTCTCTCCCCATATGACGGATCCATCTGAAGGATTTCCATCGCCTTATTTAATTCTTTTTTAAAATTCCACAGTTTAATCCGGCGTCCGCTCTGCTGTTCCATGGCATTTTTTAAAAACCGGTTCAAAGGAAGCCCAGGCACCTCCAAGGGTTCCTGAAAGGACATAAACATTCCCATTCTGGCCCGCTTATCTGCCGGCTCTCTTGTAATATCTTCTCCTTTCAGCAGAATCTCTCCTTCTTTTATCCTATATTTGGAATTCCCCATCAGCACAGCCCCCAGGGTTGATTTTCCAGCGCCGTTGGGCCCCATCAGCACATGGGTTTCTCCCTTTTTGATGTTAAGACTGACCTTGTGAAGAATTTCCTTATCTTCTATATCCACTGTAAGGTTTTCTACCTTTAGTATTTGTTCTGACATAATTTCCTCCATTCTGCCGCTTAACGGCAACTTCTATATAAAAGTATGTTAAATCCTACTATTTTTATAGGAATTATTGCAGTTTCATTGTAGTCCTGTTTTCTGTTTTATTCAAGAAATACGGCGGTTAATAAGAACTTTTCTCAAAACGACAAGATTTGTTGTATAAAATCCATAAATACGGAAAGGAGCCGGAATTCTATCCGGCTCCTTTGAATAATATGGAATCAAGGTGTATAATATAAAAGACTTTTTAACAACAACTAAGGAGGTTCCCCATGAAAATCAAAACAGAAGTGCAGTTTCAGGGCCACAACGTATCTGTTGCGGATGTGGAAAAAATGGTAAAGGAAGATATTAAATCCAAAGGAATCAAA
This sequence comes from Anaerostipes sp., assembly GCF_018381315.1. Classification (GTDB taxonomy): domain Bacteria; phylum Bacillota; class Clostridia; order Lachnospirales; family Lachnospiraceae; genus Anaerostipes. Next base: position 185,772 of record NZ_JAGZSD010000003.1, read on the forward strand.
CTGAATTCCTTAAGTTCACTGGAGATCTACTACCAGCCGGAAAACCGTTCCGTTTTCTATGTGGCAGCGGCCAAAGACGGCAGTGTAATTGACAATGAAGATGCACTGACCGTTGAGTAATTTCTTATGAACTACATATCCCCCTGCTGCTTTTTACTGTCATGGCTATAAAAAGCGGCAGGGGGATTTCTATTCTCTTACAATTCTCCCCTTGACTCCCGTTCTGTCAGTTCTTCCATAATATGAGGATAAATTTTATCCAGCTTGTATAAAAACAGAGTTATGATCACGGCAGTCCACACGATCATCGGCCCGAATTTATAAATGTTAATAATCATATGTATGGCACTGTCCGGCTGCACCATGCTTCCGGCAGTAGAACTCAAATAGCCTGCAGCAGACAAAAGACTTGTGATAATGGCGGATGTCAGCCCTGCCCCAAGTTTCATTCCAACAGAACTTCCTGCAAAGATCAAACTTTCCTGCCGGATGTGGGTCTTCCACTGTCCGAATTCCACCACATCTCCCAAAAATCCAAACACAATCGAATTAAGCGGTGCCAGTCCGATTCCACGGATCACACAGCTGAACACCATAAAACCAAAATTCTGAGGATTGATAAAGAAAATTATATGTCCGGCAAATGCAAGACAGGCACCGGCTAATGACATATTTCTTTTTCCGAAACGTCTAAGCAGGATAGGACTCATAAAGGTGACGCCCACGATAATGAGTGTCTCTGTCAAATACAAGGCACTGTACATCCATGTATCATTGTGAAAAATATATTTACAGTAATAAGGCAGGATCGTTCCTGTTACACAGTAAATTCCGTTCTGCATGGTCCAAAGTATAACCACTGCCCAAAAATACTGATTTGTCACTAAGGCTTTCAGCGCCTTCTTGGCAGGTACTTTAGACTGCCTTTTTTTGGCCTCAATGACCACGGTCTCCCTGCACTTGAAAAAGCAGATCAGCAGCAACAGCAGTGCAATAGAAGCCCAAAGAGCCATGGTTTTAATCCATGCCGCCTGGTCATTTCCAAACAACTTTACTACCGGCATAGTACAGGTAACTGCCAGGATCCTTCCGAACGGAGACAGTCCCATTCTCACTACACTCAGCATATCCCGCTCTGAAGATATCCTGGTCATCATAGCAGATAAGCTGCTGTACGGCAGGTTGATCGCTGTATAACAGACAGTGTTGCAGAAATTATAAGTCACGAACATATAGGCAAACTGCACTGTGGCTGTGCTGTCGGGAACCGCAAATAAAAGAACTGCTGAGAGAGCAAAGGGCACACACATCCAGAGAAGCCACGGTCTTGATTTACCCCATCTGGTTTCTGTCTTCTCTACAATCACACCCATTACAGCATCTGATACTCCGTCAAACATTCTGGATAAAAGCATAACAAGGCCCACGGTCGCCGCACTTACCCCTACATAATCTGTATAAAATAATGTAAGCAGCGTACTGATCATACCGAATACCACATTACATGCAGTATCTCCGCAGCCATAAGCAAATCTGGTGCCCCATCCCAGCCTCCCGGCGGCTAAATTTTCCCTGGACTTTTTATTTTCATTCATTCTTATCTCCCTTCCGCATTCATAAGATAAGCTCTTTCTCAATCCGTTCTCTGGCTTCCGGCGCCTGCTTCTCCATCTTCTCCGGAAATCCAAACATGGATACGCATGCAATATTGTCTCCTCCCGCCTTCGGTGCATCTTCCCTTAACTGGCGGTTTGCGAAATCCATTTCTCTCAGCGTCTCAAAAATTCCGTCAAAATCCACATCCCCTTCACCCATAGCCAAATGCTGATGTATCGTCACATCCGATTTTCCTCTTTGGTTTAACCACGGCGGGTTGGCAATATAACGGCAGTCTAAGGTCTGGTTAAATGTGTCGGCAAACAGCACATGTGTCAATTCCTCACCTGCATACTGCAGCATAGAACGCACATCTCCTTTTCCTTCATCGTAGAAAAACCCATGCGGAGAAGAATATACATATCCTAAATTGGGCGAACGGAAAGATTTTACTAAGTCACAGGTCTCATTATTCAGTTCACAAAAATCATAGGGATGAGACTGAATCTCTACACGAAGTCCCTCTCTCTCAATGATAGGCAGCAGTTCTTCCATAGATTTAAACCACATGCCATTGCATAATTCCTGCTGATTCGGATCCCCGGAAAGCTCCGTGTTGATCACCGGCACACCCATGTCCACAGCGATCTCAATCATCCTCTTCCAGTTGGCTACTGCCATCTGTCTCTGTTCCTCTGTCGGCCCGGACCAACGGTAAACCACGATAAAGGAGGAAATCTCCAGCCCGGTCTCCTTCAGTGCTTTCCGGTACTCTGACTCACATTCTTTGGAAAACAGTGGATGTTTATAAAACGGATTGATTCTCGGATGGGGAGATTGTTCAATGTACTTATAGCCCCAGTCTGCCGCCTGATGTACCATCCGGTTAATATCCATCTGTTTTGCAAGGACATCTACGTCAAATGCTATCTTCATATATAATACCTCCTTCTTAAGAAAGCGGATATTCATTCCGAAATAGGGTTATGAATATCCGCTTATGTCTTGCATACTTTGGTCTGTTTTATTTGCTGATGGTCTGGTTCAGTGCGTCAATAGAAGTAAGAACCCCCGCTTCCACAGACATAGTCAGATCTTCCATTTCAAGGGATACGTCTCCGTCATATCCCATCATGCTGAGTACGGAGAAGAATTCCTTCCACCATTGCAAATCTTTCCCGCATCCTACTGCTACATAGTTCCATACGCGGTCTGCAGACTCTGTAACCGGTCTTGGTTCCAGAATACCGTTGGTATCAGCAAGCCCCCGCTCGATGCGGGCATCCTTTCCATGCACGTGGAAAATACAGCCTTTTAGTGCTCTTGCCGCCGCAATGGGATCAGCTCCCAGAATCATCATATGTGACGGATCGAGATTGATTCCGATCATAGGATCTGTGGCTTCTCTAAGTTTTAACATAGTCTCTGCACTCCACACCATAGTTCCCGGAAATTCCTCGATGGCAATCTGCTCTACTCCGCACGTTTTACAGTGTGCGGCAAACTCCTTCCAGAAATCAATAGTCACTCTCCACTGGTACTCATAAGCGGGTGCCATAAAGTCAGGCCATGATATGGTGGAGGTAATCCAGTTGGGAGTTGTATCCGTCTCGTTTCCTGCAGGAAGCCCTGCCATGGCAACAATCTTCTTAACACCCAGCTTTCCGGCTAACCTGGCACATGCATACATAGAATCCTTATATTCTTCCCCGGTTTTTGTTGGCCAGAGCGGATTGCAGGAGGTATTCAGGGCTGAAATCCGCATTCCTCTCTTAGTAAGTTCCGCCTGAAAGGCTTCCAGTTTAGACGGATCTTCCAGTAATTCTACGGTATTGCAGTGTTTTCGTGCGCCCCAGCCTCCTGCGGTCATCTCCACCGCATCAATTCCAAGAGATTTTACCTTGTCAAGCATATCTGTAAAAGAAAGCTCTGCAAATACATCGGTACATATTGCTAACTGCATATCATTTCCTCCTAATTATTTAAAGTCAACCCAGACTCCGCCTTTATCAGCAGATTCTACACATTTGGTTACCCAGCGGATTCCTTCGATACCTGCATTAATATCAGGATATACCAGATTTTTTAACGTCTCTTCGTCACCGCGGTCTTTCGCATCCATTGCGACAGCAAATTTCAGATAAATATTTGCCCAGCTCTCCGGAAGTCCTTCCGCATGGAGTGCACCGAGACGCTCATCTTCATTACACTCATCATATAGATAAGGCATAGAACGGATCATCTTTCTGATCGGTTCTCCCTGTACCTGATACAGCAGTTCATTAGGCTGATTGTCTGAAAATTCAACGGAGGCTTTGGAACCGACAATGCGGATTCTGTGCCCATCCATGCATCCGGCATTCACCGCGGAGGCCCACATCCGTCCTACGGCTCCGTTTTCATAACGCATCATCACATAGGCATTGTCCTCCAATGGTGCACGGGATTTCACAAAGCTCTGGCGGTCACATAGGATTTCTTTCAGCTTCAATTCCGGGCATACCAGTTCGGACATATAAAATGTATGCGTGGATAAATCGCCAAGTACAAAGGACGGACCTGATTTTTCCGGATCCACACGCCATTTCTGTCCTTCTGACTCTTTATCTCCAATCTCATCGCAGGCAAATCCATGAGTATACTGGAGTTCTACCATATGGATATCTCCCAGATCACCATTCTTTACCATCTGACGCATCTGCAAGAGGAGCTGGCTTCCTGAAAATCCGTAGGTAACCCCCACAATCTTGTTCATTTTTTCTGCCAAAGCTTTGATTTCTTCTCCCTGCTCTGTTTTAAAGAATAACGGCTTCTCACAGATTACATGAAGACCTGCCTCTAAAGCAGCCTTTGCAATCTCAAAGTGCGTAAAATTTGGTGTTGCAATGGATACAACTTCAATTCCATCCGGACGTTTTGCCTCTTCTTCAAACATAGTCTTATAATCAGGGTAAAGCCGTTCTTCACTGACACCTAAATTTTTTCCAAAATCCCTGCAGCGCTCAAAGTCAATATCAAATGCTCCTGCTACAAGTTCAAATGCTGTATTGTCTCTTAGTGCTCCCAGGCGGTGCTTGTAGCCTACATTCCCTGTACGTCCGCCCCCAACCATAGCCCAGCGGTAAGGTCTCTTGATCTTCTTTTCACCGTTTAACATTTTTCATTTCTCCTTCACATAAATTTCATTATTATTGTTTTCCTAAATAAGCAGGGAATCCCTTATGATACAGAGCGCGCATTTCGGATATATTGAACAAATACTATGTATTTATCTCACTTTCTTTGTTCATTTCCTTTACTGTAATTGCATTATAATCTATAATAGACCCATGGTAAATACTGCATCTTGTCTAAAACTTCATCATTCTTGCTTTATTAAAAAAGAACAAAAAGGAGAGATTATTATGAGAAGTGTTGATCCCGGAATTCTGCCTCAGTCTGTGTGTTTTTCTTTTACCCCTTCGGAGACAGCAAAACAGCTTTACTTTTATCCTACATGGTGCGGACATTATTTCTGCAATAAAAATTACTATATGAAGCGCCAGTCTTTCCCTCCCCTTCTGATCGTGTTTGTGAGGGAAGGCGTCTTTCATTTTGAATACAGGAATATGATATTTGATGCCCAGAAAGGCGATGTGGTTTTGCTTGACTGCAGTGAGCCTCACTATTATTATGCGGATGATGGGCTGGAGTTTTTATATATGCATTTCGACGGTTCCAATGCCCATGAGATCTGCCAAAACATTTTAGACCAGACCGGTCCTCTGATTCAGCAGGAAAACAACGTGCTGATCGGACAGCAGTTATATAGTATGGTGGACTTTCACATGCATGACGGGATCGAGACAATGTTTCAAAGCTCCATGAGAGTGTATAAGATATTTGAATGCCTGCTGGCCCCCGACAGACAGCAGCTTAAAGAAGATAATCCGATTGATAATGTAATCCGCTATATCCGCTCAAATATAGGAAAAGATATTACTTTGGAAGAAATGTCTGAAGTGGCAAATTTGAGCACCTTCTATCTTGCACACTGCTTCAAGCAGCAGACTGGCTTCTCACCAAAGGAATATGTAATCAATACAAGACTGGACCAGACTAAAATCCTTCTTGCGCGCACAACCAAATCCATTTCCGAAATCGCCTATGAGGTCGGCTACTCGTCAGGCAGCAGCCTTACCAATATGTTTGTAAAACGAATGGACATGTCTCCCCGTCAGTACCGGATGATCTATCAGAGTACATCGTAAGCTGCATATGATGTACTCCACTTTCCGGTTGCCGGTTTTACATGAATTGGTTATAATCAATAGTAGAAAAGAAACGTTGTATGAAGTAAAAAGATTTACCGGAAAACGCCGTTTAATCCATAGATAAACATCGGTCTGAAAGGCCGCCGTGCTTTGCTGCAGCCAATAATAAATAAAAGAAATGAGAGGGTGTTATTTTGGGAAAATTTACGCTACAGGAAATAGAGACATTTGCCGATAAAATATTGCGGACTTACTTCTGTGACTCTGACCAGGAGTTTATGATTTCATCATTTGCTGATGATATTATATGGCTGGGCGGCGGTGAATATCAGAAAGCGGAAGGAAAGGAAGCTGTCACAGCCTGTTTTCAGATGGGAAAGGATGAGATGATTGCCTGTGACATGACAGATGAAGTCTACCATTCTATGGAACTTGGGGGAGGAAGTTATCTGTGTGAAGGCGTCAGCCGCCTCCGCAGTAAACCGGAGTCTGAAACCTATATGGATGTTCAGCAGCGTGTTACCTTTATTTTTCGGGAAAAAGGAGACACACTGGAAACTGTACATATCCATAATTCAATTCCCTACTCAGCCATCAAGGAAACGGAACTGTTTCCCGTAGAAGCCGGCAGAGAAGAATTTATACGTCTTCAGCTGGCCCTGGATGAAAAGACCCAGGAATATGCACAGCAGGCTCAGTTTCTTGAACATCTGTACAACAGTGTACCCTGCGGCATTGTACAGCTGACCGTGGAGCCTCCTCATTCAGTTGTCACCGCCAATCCCATGGCCTGGAAGCTTTATGGATCCTCCCCTGAAAGTCCTGACACCATACAGAATCCTCTGTTTACGGTCAACAATGAAGATTATGACTGGGTAATATCTCTGTTGGAAAACCTTGATCCCGATGGAGAGACCGTCACCTACCGCCGTAAGTGCATACAGGAGAACGGATCAGAATCATGGATTAATGTAGTCATGGGAAGGATTATTAATGACAACGGACAGGATGTTATTCAGGCAGTTCTCACAGATATTACTGAACAGACACTGCTGGAAATGGCACAGGCACAGGAACAGGCTTTGGAAAACCGTTTTCTGCGCACTGCAATCTATACAGCCTATCCCCTGATCATGAGTATCAATCTGACTCAGGATACTTATAAATGCCTGGCCTACGGACAGGAACATTTTATATTTCCGCTGGAAGGCAGCTACAGTGACATGCTGAACATTACAAAAGAAAATACCTACCCTTCCTATCAAAAAGATTACTATGAGACTTTAAACCGCGATGAAATTCTGCGCCATTTTGAGAATGGAGAACATGAAGTCTATATGGAACTGCAGGAAAAGGACGTGCGCGGGGACTACCACTGGATTTCCAACCATATCATATATGTAGAAAATCCATATAACAGTGACGTATTGGCTATTAACCTGGTCAAGGTCCTGGATGCGCAAAGGCAGGAACAGGCACGGCAGGAACAGCTTTTGAGAGATGCCCTTGCTTCTGCAAAAGCTGCCAACTCTGCCAAGTCTGACTTTTTATCCCGTATGAGCCATGATATCAGGACTCCTATGAATGCTATTGTCGGCATGAGCACCATAGGCAAGCTGAAAGCAGACGACATCAGAATAGTTCAGGACTGCTTTCAGAAGATTGATGCTTCCTCCCAGTATCTGCTCTCTCTGATCAATGACATTCTGGATATGTCAAAAATAGAGACCGACAAGATGGAGATTGCCCGGGAACTCTTTGATTTCAGCTCTTTTCTAAAGGATATCAATCAAATCATATACTCACAGACGGTGGAAAAAGGTGTATCCTATGAGATGCGCCATAAAGAACCTCTGGAAAGTTACTATATCGGAGATCCGCTGCGCATGAAACAGATTCTCATGAATCTTCTGTCCAATGCCTTAAAGTTCACTCCAAAAGGAGGCAGCATCGGCATTGACATACAGGAAGAACGGCGGACAAATGGTTTTGCCTATCTGAAATTTAAGGTCTGGGATACAGGCATCGGAATGTCCGAAGAATTCATGTCCCGGATGTTCCAGCCTTTTGAACAGGAATCCCCCGGGAATGCGCGCAACAATATAGGAAGCGGGCTCGGGCTGTCTATTGTATATAATCTGGTGAATCTGATGGGCGGAGATATTCAGGTAAAGAGCAAAAAACAATCCGGCAGTACCTTCACTGCAGTTGTTCCATTCCAGCTGGTCACAGATAACGAAGAAAAAGAATGGGAAAGAAAACGCCGGAATCTCCTGAAAGATTTTCATGTACTGGTGGTGGATGATGATCCTGCCGTGGGAAAACAGACTGCGGATATCTTAGATGATATCGGAGCCAAAACTGTGTGGACAGACTCAGGGATCAAGGCTGTACAGGAGGTTGAAACATGTATCCGGGAAGAGAGAATGTTTGACATTGCCATGATTGACTGGAAAATGCCCGGAATCGACGGCATAGAAACAGCCCGCCGGATCCGTCAGATTGTAGGCCCTGATACGATGATTATCATGATCACCGCCTACAACTGGAGTGAGATCGAAGACGAAGCACGTGAAGCAGGCATCAATTATTTTATTGCTAAACCTCTGCTGCGTTCAGCTATTTATGAAACCTTCTCCAAACTGGATGAAAACGAAAGCCTGCCGCCTTCTCCTTCTGAAATTTCGCTGGCGGGGAAACGAATCCTTCTTGCAGAGGACAATGAATTAAACCGGGAGATTGCTGTAACTCTTCTGGAAATGCATGGAGCCGCAGTCGATACCGCACAAAACGGAGAGGAAGCAGCAGCCTGCTACCGCACTCATGATGCAGGTACTTATCAGGCCATTCTTATGGATATCCGGATGCCGGTCATGGACGGACTGGACGCCACAAGAAACATACGGGCTTCCGGCAGGGCAGATGCCCTTTCTGTCCCGATTCTCGCTATGACAGCGAATGCATTTGAGGAAGACAAAAAAGAAGCCTTTCAGGCCGGCATGACCAGCTACCTTATCAAACCTCTGGATATCAAAGTTCTTTTGAAGGAACTTCAGAAAGTTATCAATACATAAAATTATAAAAAGCTCTCCAGCGCCGTGATACCATTCCGTATACCGGCAGCCAGAGAGCTTTTTTATTTTAGAAAGGCCCTAAAACCTTATTTCTCATTGTGGAGCAGCTTATGTTCCTTTCCTTTCAAAAGGCCGTCATAGACTGTTGCAACGATAGGATTCTGGCTGGAAAGCTTAATCTGAGCCATTTTATCAATCTTATAGAGACCTTCCACCCTTGCTTTCTTTGTTCTCGGTCCGATCGGCACCGGCTGGCCTCCTCCTGTAATACAGCCCCTTTTGCACGCCATGACTTCTACAAAATCATAGTGTACTTCTCCTGCTTCGATCTGATCCAGCACGTCAGAAGCACAGCGCAGGCCATTGACTACCGCAATGTTTACATCCCGGTCTCCAAGCTTTACCGAAGCTTCTTTGATCCCGTCCACACCGCGCACACCGGTAAAGCTGATCGCTTCCAGGTCTTCTGCCCTGTCGCTGTTCATCAGCCGGCGAAGAACGGCCTCAGTCACACCTCCGGTCACACCGAAGATCGCCCCTGCCCCGGATGCAATGCCAAACGGCATATCCAAAGCTTCCGGTTCCATCTGGGCAAGATCAATTCCTGCTTCCTGAATCATTCGGGCTGCCTCCGTAGTTGTAAGCACATAGTCTACATTTTGTTCTCCGTCATTAAAGTGCTCCGGCCTTGTGATCTCCGCCTTTTTTGCAGTACAGGGCATGATGGACACCACCATGATTTTTCTGGAATCACCGGCATCGTCCATACGTGCTTCCTCTTTTATCAGCGCCCCGAACATTTCCTGAGGAGAGCGGCAGGTAGAAATGTGATCCCTGAACTGAGGATACCTGTTTTCACAGAATTTCACCCATGCCGGACAGCAGGATGTAAACAGAGGGAGCTTATCCCCTGCTTCCAGCCTCTCCACCAGTTCCTTGGACTCTTCCATAACGGTTAAGTCCGCACCAAAGTTGGTGTCATATACTTCATCAAATCCAATCCTCCGGAGGGCAGCCACAAGACGGCCAAGCACATTCTCCCCTTTTGGAATGCCGAACTTATCGCCCACAGCCACACGAACTGCCGGTGCTATCTGCACTACCACCCGGATTTCAGGATCAGAGAGGGCATCCCATACCTGCTCTATATTCTGCTTAATGGTAATAGCACCTGTAGGACAGACCGCCCGGCACTGTCCGCAGCCCACACAGTCCGTCTGTGCCAGATCCTTATTGAAGGCCGTTGTCACCTGCATCTTAGATCCCCGGAATGCAAAATCCAAAATTCCCATCCCCTGGATTTCGTCACAGGTCCTGACACAGTCACCGCACAAAATACATTTATTAGGATCTCTTATGATACATTCGGAAGACAGATCTTTCGGAAGCTGCTTTTTATTATTCGGAAAACGCACTTCCTTGATGCCCAGCTGCCTGGATAACTTCTGAAGAACACAGACACCATTCTTTGTACAGGTGGTACAGTCTCTGCAGTGAGAAGCAAGCAGCAGTTCAATAATCATTTTTCTGTGATGTTTCAGCCTCGGAGTGTTGGTATAAATCACCATCTTATCCCTCGGTGTCTCAGAACAGGATGCAAAAATTCTTCCCCTGTCATCTTCAACAACACACATGCGGCATGCACCGTATGTGGAAAGTTCTGAATGATAGCAGAAGGTAGGAAGATCTATTCCGGACTTGCGGATTACAGACAGAACATTTTTTTCGTCGGTAAATTCCACCCTTCTGTTATTGATCGTCATATAACTCATGTTCGTCTCCTCCTACCCTTCAATATGGATCGCACCAAATGCACAGGCACTCTCACAAGCCCCGCATTTAATACATTTGTCATTATCAATTACATATGGTTCCTTGATCTGCCCGCTGATAGCACCTGCCGGACAGTTCCTTGCGCATTTAGAACATCCTTTACAGCGCTCCGGACTGATGACAAATCTCCGGAGAGCACTGCAGTTGTGTGATGCACACTTTTTGTCAACCACATGTTCCACATACTCATCCCGGAACAGTTTTAAGGTACTCATAACCGGGAGGGCAGCACTTTTCCCCAACCCGCACAGTGCAGTTTCTGTGATCGTTGTGGCAAGCTCCTCCAGAAGCATCAGATCCTCCGGCTCACCCTTGCCTCCTACAATTCTCTCCAGGATCTCCAGCATCCGCTTTGTGCCTTCCCGGCATGGGACACATTTCCCGCAGCTCTCATTCTGGGTAAAGTTCATGAAAAACCTTGCCACTTCTACCATACAGGTGCTGTCATCCATGACAACTAATCCGCCGGAGCCGATCATTGCACCCATTTTTTTCAGGGAATCAAAATCCAGATTCACATCCAGATGAGGTGTAATCAGACAGCCTCCTGACGGCCCGCCGATCTGTACGGCCTTAAATTTGCCGTCTCCTTTGATTCCTCCTCCGATGTCGTAAATAACCTCCCGCAGAGTTGTACCCATAGGGACTTCGATCAGACCCGTATGCTTGACGCTTCCGGTAAGGGCAAACGCTTTTGTTCCCGGACTGTTTTCCGGACCAATTCCTTTAAACCACTGTGCCCCTTCTGCAATGATCATAGGAACATTGGCAAAGGTCTCCACATTATTCAGCACCGTCGGTTTTCCAAACAGCCCCTGCTCCACTGTTCTCGGCGGTTTTACGCGGGGCATTCCCCGGTTTCCTTCAATAGATGCGGTCAGTGCACTTCCCTCTCCGCATACAAATGCCCCCGCTCCCTTATTGATATGTAAATGAAACGAAAACTCTGTCCCTAAAATATGGTCTCCCAGCAGGCCGCACTCTTCTGCCTGTCCAATAGCTCTTTTAAGCCGGCTGATGGCCAAAGGATATTCTGCCCGGACATAGATATATCCCTCTTCTGCACCTACAGCATAGGCGGCAAGCATAATCCCCTCTATCATCTTGTGGGGATCACCTTCCATAATACTCCGGTCCATAAAAGCACCCGGATCACCTTCATCTCCGTTGCAGACCACATAGCGCACCTTTTCCGGCTGTCCTGCCACCTGGGACCACTTATATCCTGTAGGGAATCCTCCGCCTCCCCGTCCTCTCAGATTTGACTCGGTGATCTCCCGGATCACATCCTCCGGCTTCATTTCAAACAAAGCTTTTTCCAAGGCTTCATACCCGCCAACGGACAGGTACTCTTCTATATGCTCTGCATCAATATGCCCGCAGTTTTTCAGTACATTTCTTGTCTGTTTTTTATAAAAAGGGATGTCTTCCTGTTTCTGATACTCAATCCCGTCTCCCTTAAACAGCAGATGACGGATCGGCTCACCTTTTTCTATGGTCCTGTGAAAAATCTCATCACAGTCCTCCGGCTGGACTTTCGTATATAAGATGCCATGAGGTTCGATCCGCATCAGCGGTCCCATCTCACAAAATCCGTGGCAGCCGCTTTTCTTAATACCGATCTCCCCGTCTCCGTGTGCAATTTCAGGGCCGAATTGTACTTCTACGTCAGGATACTCAGCGGCCAGCTCACACATCCTGTCATAAATCTCCCCTGACCCGCCGGAAAGGCAGCCTGTACCCGCACAGATCAGAACTCTGCATTTACTTTTTTTCACCTGTTCTCTGGAAGCTTCGCGGACCCGGCCGAGAGCTTCTCTGTTTTCTATCTTTTTCATGATTTAAGCTCCTCTCAGTTCGCGGATCAGTTCAGCTGCTGCATCCGGTGTCATTGCCGGGTATACCTTATCGTTCACCGTAAGTACCGGTGCAAGGCCGCAGGCACCCAGACAGGATACCGTCTCCAGTGTAAACAGCATATCATCAGTGGTGGCCTTTTCCCCCGAAAGCCCCAGTTCACTGTACAGCCGTTCCAGAATAGCCGCCGACTTGCGTACATGGCAGGCTGTTCCATTACATACTTTAATGATATATTTTCCTTTTGGTTCAAAAGAAAAATTTTCATAAAATGTCGCAACACTGTACGCCTTTGCTTCATCAATAGACAGCCTGTCAGCAACATAGCTCAAAAGCTCCGGCGGCAGATAGCGGTATTCAGCCTGAATATCCTGAATAACCGGAATCAAAGCCGCCTGGTTCAGCCCGTGAGATGCTATGATTTCATCTGTTCTGTCATAATAGGCCTGATCTAACATGTGATACCTCCTCCAATTTGTGCATTTTGGTTAAAATTTTATCAATCAATGATAATTATATGTCAAAATTGTCTGATTATCAATAAAAACGTTCGGATTCTAAGTCAAAACAGCACAAAAAAACCAGATGCTCTTTTTAAGAGAACCTGGTATTGGTGAATTTGTCAGGCTTTGTTATAATCAAACCATCTTGTTCCAATGTGCGCTGAAAAAAGAATCTGATTACACAGCCTGATAGAAAAAGCCGTGCTTTGTACAGTGCCAAACAAGCATTCCATGTCCCACCGCAGGAATCCTTGTCTGGAAATCCCATTCAGGGTACAGTTTCTTTAATATGATACCGTCTCCCGTCACCAGCGCAGCAAATGAAATATAATGATCTCTTGTCATCTCATGGCTCGATGATATGAAATAGTCGTTTTCAATCATTTCCACTGTAAGCTTTTCATCTTCTTCTGCTTTTACTGGCTGAGCCGCTATCAGCTTTCTGCCGCAGCAGGTTATCCCGCTGTCTGTCATTGCTGTAATCAGATTCCCGCAGTCCGGACAGACATAAAACTTCATTTTTTTCATATTTCCTCCTAAAATTTCATTGGCAGACAAATCTCCGGAAAGCAGCTTTTCTAATTCGATCCCGAATAGTTCTGACAATTCCGGAAGGAGAGACACATCCGGGCATCCAAGGCCCCGCTCCCATTTTGAAACTGTTTTATCACTGATATGCATGCGTTCTGCCAGCTGGAGCTGCGTCAGCCCTTTTTCTTTTCTCAAATCGCAGATCAATCTGCCCGTTTTCTTGTTATCCATTTTTCTCACCTCACTTGTCATTATAAAAAATATAGCATCATAATACAATCAACGCTCCGTAGAGTTTTTTCGAGTCTTACTTAATAGGATATATTTCCAACTCACATTTTTACAAAATTCACATAAAATATAGAAAAAACAACTGGCGGTAATATATATATGAGCAATGAAATTCCCGGATCCATGATCCAGCAGGGAAATACAATGAGGATCAATAATGGTTTCATAGAAGAAGTTTCCTGCAATAATAATTTTAGCGGATTTATATTAGTTTCTTACTCTGTACGTGAAAGAAATAATCTGACTTCCATCCAAACGATACGGTTAAACCTTAATAGAAATACGGTTATATTAAATACAAACGGACGAAATATGTGTCTGTGCTGCTTACGGGCGGGGATGTGGATAAATGCTGTATTCTCAGCACGTATGACCAGGAGTATCCCGCCTCAGTCCAACGCTTTTTTGATTGCGGTCCGAAGAAATCCCCAGCCGTCGCCTTCTGTTTCAACTGGACGGATTACAATGATTGATTTTGACAATAACTTTCTTTATACGGAAAATCCAAACAACAGAAATGACCAGACCAGATTTATTATCACGGACGAAACCACTTTTACAAATCGTTTTGGTTTGCCGATCAGGTTTGCTGATCTCTGGCCCGGCCAGATGGTGAGAATAACCCACGCCAACTTTCAAACTGCCAGCATCCCGCCACAAACAACAGCATTCCATGTACAGCAAATGTAGCATAATACCGGTTTCGGATAAAAAGGCAGAGTGTGAAGTTCTGTTGAACTGGCACACTCTGCCTTTTCTTATATTTAATACATACAGGATCCTCCTGTGAGATTAAACGACTGTCCGGTCATATAACCTGATTTTTGATCTGCCAGAAATAATACCAGTTGAGTTACATCTTCAAAAGAGCACAGCCGTCCAAGGGGAATATTCTCACAAAACCTCGGCATAACTTCTTCCTCTTTAATCCCTTTCTTTTTGGCATAATCCTTTGCCTGCCTGTCCCACATAGGCGTTTGGACAACTCCCGGACATACTGCATTACAGCGGATGTTTGATGATGCAAATTCCATAGCGACAGACTGTGTCAGCCCGATGACTCCAAATTTACTTGCACAGTATGCTGCATAACAATTCGTTCCCTTTTTCCCTGACTGAGATGAGAAATTAATAATGCTTCCTCCCTGATTATTTTTCATCATGTAGGTAACGGCTGCCTGACAGCAGAAAAACTGTCCTTTTAAATTAATATCCAATGTACGGTCCCAGATTTCTTCTGTATGTTCCAAAAAAGGGATAATTACAGAAACACCTGCGCAGTTTATCCAGATATCAATTTTACCAAACTGAGCGAAAATTTCTTCGGCATCTCTCATAACTTCTTCCTTATTTGCTACATCGGCTTTCCATGCAGTTACTGCATACCCTTTTGCCTTCAGTTTCTTTTCAAGATCCCTTCCGGCTTCAATATTAAAATCCAGTACTGCTACCTTGGCTCCCTGCTCTGCCAGTGCTTCTGCACAGGCCCTGCCGATTCCGCTGGCTCCCCCTGCTACCACGGCTACTTTGTCTTTTAATGTCATTCCAATTCCTCCTGAAATTTCACAACAATTCTGAATTTTTTGCCTTGTGCTGAAGCTTTCAACGCTTCTTCAAGCTGGCTGAAAGGATATTCATCACTGATAAAAGGCTTTAAATCAATGATCCCCTGGCTTGCCAGCCTGCAGGCTCTCTCATAATCCCTCTCATTGGAATTTGCAGTGCCCAGGATCCGTATTCCTTTTGCATGGATCCAGTTGGGATCAAAAGACACAGGAGCAGCCGGGGCAATAGAACTGTACAGCACAATTTTTCCCGCTGCCGCCACACAGGAAAAGCAATCCTTAAGCACCGCTGCAGACGGTGTTGTGTCAATGACAATGCCTGCTTTATTTCCTCCGGTCACAGAGTCCACATAGTCTTCCAAATTCTGTTCGTATGGATTCACCGTGTAAGATGCCCCCAGCTGCTTCGCCAGGTTAAGCCGTTCTTCATGATGATCTGAGACAATCACCACAGCCCCTTTTTTAACTGCAACAGCTGCATGAAGCAGTCCCATGATTCCTCCGCCGATTACAAGAACCGTATCTCCAAGCTGAATATCTGCCGTCTCTATACTGTGGATTACACAGGACAACGGTTCAATCAGAGCAGCTTCCGATTCACTGATATTCTCATATTTAAAACAGCAGTAATCAGGAACCACCAAATATTCACTGAATCCCCCAAATCCGTTATACGGAAGTCCTTTCCCTTTTTTCTCAAAATCGTAATGCAGACAGTTCTGCTGATTCCCGTTTTTACAATTACGGCAATTTCTGCACGGAATCATAACACCCGCTACAACTCTGTCTCCTTCTTCAAGTTCCTGTACATTGGCTTCCGGCCCGAGCTTAACAATTGTTCCGGCTATCTCATGCCCTCCGATAAATGGATAGGATATCTCTTTCTTTCCTGCGTACACCCGCTGTTCCCAGGTACATACTGCACATGCATCAATTTTAAGCAGCACCTGATTCCCGGTTAATTCAGGGATGATACATTCCGTATATTCAATCTGAGAGATTCCTGTGAAAGCAGCTGTCTGAAATTTTTCCATATACTATCTCCCCTTCTGTTCTTTTTCATATTTAAGCTTTCTGTACATTCCGAAAACGACCGCTCCAATCAGTGAACCGGTGAAAATAGCTACCAGCCATAAAACAGGATTGCTTACAAGCGGCAGGACCAAAAAACCTCCATGCGGTGCCGGATCTGTTATTTTAAATAAATAAGTCAAAGATGCTGATATAGAACAGCTTCCCATAATAATCGGCAGGACTACAAGAGGATTTTTCAAAGCAAACGGAATTGCACCCTCTGTTATATGGGTTGCTCCAAGCAGAAAATTAACCAATCCCTGATTCCGCTCTTCCTCATCAAAATATTTCCGGAAAAGAACGGTTGCCAGACCTGTCATGATCGGAGGTGTAATACATGCTGCACTGACGCCTGCCATCACATAGAATTTTCCTTCCGCCAATAATGCGGTTCCTACCAGCCATGCTGCTTTATTAAATGGCCCTCCCATATCAAATCCGCTCATGCATCCAATAATCAGTCCTAAGATCAATGGATTAGAATCCGTAAACTGGCTGACGAAATTCACTAATCCTGTTGTCAGATTTGCCAGCGGTGTACAGCATAGGGTCATAACGACTCCGGTAATACAGACACCGCACAGCGGCAGCAGAAAAACTGCTTTGAGACCTTCCAGGCTTTTAGGCACAAAATTGAATACTTTCTTTAATCCCAGCATCAAATATCCTGCAAAAAAACCGCCAACCAGACCTCCTAAAAAACCTGCGCCGGTAGTATATGCTATCATACCGCCGACAAAACCCGAAACCATACCGGGCCGGTCTGAGATAGACTGTGCAATAAAAGCCGCCAGGATAGGCGTCATCAGGTTCATAGATATTCCGCCTATATTTTTCAAGTTGGCTGCAATTACATTGTACTGAACGCTTGATGGATCCGCAGAGTAAATCCCCCAGAAGAAAGAGATTGCCGTCAGTACTCCGCCGGCCACTACAAACGGTATCATATTTGAAACACCATTCATCAAATGTTTATAAATCTGATGTGCAAATGATTCTGACTCCACTCCTGTACTGCTCTCAGCTTTTACTGTTTTTACCGCATTTCCCTCTTTTATCGGAAGCTTTCCTTCGAGAGCCATCGTGACTAACTGATCTGCATCCTTAATTGCTTTTGAGACAGATACCTCAATACAAGGCTTGCCTGCAAACCGTCCTGCATTTACATCTTTGTCTGCACCGATGATCACCGCATCTGCTTCTCTGATTTCATCCTCTGTCAGTTCATTTTCTACTCCAATCTGACCGTGGGTTTCCACTTTTATTTGTATTCCATGCTGTCTGCCGGCCTCTTCCAGGGCCTCCTGAGCCATAAATGTATGGGCAATTCCCGTAGGACATCCCGTAATTGCTATAATTTTCATCTAAACCCTCCTTTGTTGCTTTGTCTCTCTTCTCTCAAAAACAGCGCCGTTTCTTCGTGTCATTAATATAGCACAGACCTCTTAGGTTGAGAACAGTTGGCGATTATAATGGAATTTGAGCAGAAACAATCAAATATCCTGGTTATTTCTCTATTATTTGAGCAAAACTTTTCACTTTTGATTGAATTGTTTGCTATAGAAATTTATAATGAATGCAGGAGGTAAGCTATGATTTCATATAAACGCCAGGAAGAAATACTAAAATACTTAAGTGAACACAAAAGTGCATCAATTGAAGAAATAAGTAAAAAGATATACTGTTCCCCTTCCACGGTCCGCAGAGATCTGAATGTCCTGCAGGATGAGGGCAAAGTCCGGAGAACCAGAGGCGGAGTTATTTTAATAGAGCAGGATTTGTCAGAACTTCCTTACCACTCAAGACTGATGAATCATTATCACGAAAAACAGCGAATCGCAGACTACGCAGAACCTTTAGTGGAAGATGATATGACTTTATTTCTTGATTCCAGTTCTACCTGCATGTGCCTCGCTAAAAAGCTTAAAAATTTTAAAAATCTCAAATTGCTGACCAATAACCCCTTTCTTGCCTATGATCTGTCACAGAATACTAATATAGAAGTTTACTGCGCCGGAGGCAGAGTCTTCCCCAAATCTAATACCATACAAGGCGCAGATACATGTAAATTTGTCATGCAGTACCACTCTGATATTTTTTTTGTCAGCTGCAGGGGTCTGGATGCCCAGGCAGGGCCAACCGATTTCATCAGTGAATCTGCCCAAACAAAATATTTCTTTGCCATTAACTCAAAAAAAACTGCCCTGTTAGTGGACAGCAGTAAATTTCAGCGTATCTATAATTATGGAAGTCTGGATTTTTCTATGATTGATTATATTATATGCGACTGTGAACCAACGCGGGATATAATAGAAGCCTGTGAGCAGCATGATATTGAACTGATTTATTGAATCTGCTCTCCCGTCTCAAATAACAACATTTCTTATTTAGTAAATATAGCATGGTGTCCATATTATGTGTGGACACCATGCTATATTGAATAGTCCGTTTGATCATATTCTAATTTTAAATGTTGCGAATAAAATAGAGCTGTGCCACAATTGTTTGATCCGTATAATTTGTATTTACAGCCATATTTCTAATGTAAGCATTCACATAATTTCCGTCAATCCAAGCATTATACACACGCAGATTACTTGTTTCAGATTTAAATTCTCCAATTCCTAATATCCTATACCCACTCGGAGTTGTAAAAGGTATTTTTACATTTGGTGTACCTCCGGCATTAATTGATACTTTTGTGCTGAATGCTCTGTTTATCACTATATCTCTAAGAAGATTTTTTAAATTTGTTTCTTTCAAATTCACCTCTGCTTTAGAATATACATCTGCAGCATTTGCTTTTTGACTGCTAACCGTACCTAAATCCATATTTAAGATATCAATTTTACCTTCCAGAACCTCAACAGATCTGTTAAGGCTATTGATCTCATTGCTATGAATCTGGTGCTGTTCTATACTAACCAGCCCGTTGGAATCTAGATGTACCTCAAATGAAGGTGTACTGGAAGTCTTAAAATAGAAATCCCACGTGATAGAAAACCCTGGACTGTCTGTTGCTGAAGGAATGTATTTTGCCTCTGATGCCTGAGCCAGACAGTAAAGAATCTCCCCTTCCTCAGGATCCTGAGCATAAATGCCAATCTGCCAAAGATCATAACCCTCTCCCAATTTTGTATTTTCCAGCAATACTGGAACAATGATTTTATTTTCTTCTGTCCTTATTGGCTGTAAATCGATTCTATTTCCTCCTTCTGTCACACTTGTCTGCTGTCTCAGGTTCACCAAAGGTACTTTAGCTGCTCCGGTCATTACTTTTGTAATATTTAATGTCTGCCCGTTAACCAATTTCGACTGCAAGGCTGCCCCCTTGTCTGTTAAAACTGTATTTTCCCAAATAGTCATATTTTTCTCCTTTTTAATTTATCATTAACACTGTAAAGAAAAATATAGCATGGTACAACGGGCAGTGTGGGCAAATTTTCTTTGGCACGGTTTTATTTGATTTTCACTGAATGCAATACAACATATTTGGCTTCTTTTTTCATATCTGATGAAAATTGTATATAAATTTATGATATAATTCATATAACACATTTACACTGCATTAAGGGAGGTTTTACATGAAGAAAAATCAAAGTCTTTATCTCAAAAGAGCAATTATACTTTTGTTATGCTTCACATTGGGAGCAGGTTGCTTTTTGAACACAAGCCAAAAAATCCATGCTTCCAGCGGAGGATGGAAAAGCCAATATTATGAGATTTCGTCTGCAGATGGCACCAAGATAAGATTTGAGACTTTAACTAATAAGGGTGATGCAACACTGATAACAATCACCAAGGGTACATCAAAAAAATATGCCCTGATTGATACAGGAATTCAAGCAGCCAATGTAGCAACTACTCTTGCAAAAAAAGGAATTAAACGAATTAATTATTTGATTTTAACACATAACGACGGGGACCATATCAATGGATTAAAAAATTTCAAAAAAGAAGGAATAAAAGTTTCTAATCTATATTATAACTATATCGGTTCAAAAGGGGATGAACAGCGTAAAATTTACGATCTGCTGGACTACGTTAAAACGATAAAAACCAGTGTTATCACAGGTTCAGCAATCAGGATCAGAGATGCAGAAAATCATAGCAGCACAGCATATAATATTAACATGGATAATAATTCATATCTGAAAGTATGCAGAGGAAGACTCTATAAACTCTCTAAAACATCTGATACAAAGGGTTATGATTTTATTATAATTCCACCCATTACAGACAATATCATAAACAATGGTGCCTGGAGCATAAACAATGCTTCAATGATGGTTGTCATTCAAACTGCTTCTGACCGTGTCATCCTGGGCGGTGATATACAAGCAACAGCTATGGACGCAATCAATAAATATAAAGATAATTCCATTATTAAATCATTGCCGAATGACGCATATTCTTATTATTATGGTATAGAAAATTATATTTTTAATTCTAATACGAATAAAAGGTATACAGCTTATAAAGTATCACACCATGGCACCGGAAACAATCGCAATATGGAAGCATCTCCTTCCATTATTGCTGTAGAACAAAAATTTATATCAAGTATTCTCCCTAATGCACTGGTTTTGACCGGATATAATACTGATAAAGCTAATGCCGAATATTTTCAATCTATTTTCAGTTCAGCAAAAAGATATAGTATTTTTGGAAATAAGGGACTTTAAGATAAACGCCTTTCACTATCCCTTTGGTCTTCTTCTGGTTTAAAAAATAACACGTGTAAAACTTTCTATTAAAATAAGTTTTACACGTGTTACTTCGTTATGGCCTTATCTGAAATAAGACATTATTTTTTGTTTCTGCTTATGATAGAACAGCTGAATGCCGCAAATAATCCCATTAAAATCCACGGAAATGCTGCTTCCATAAAGTCGCTGATCATTTTCCCTCCCCCTTTATAAATCCAAGGCATACTGTAAAACAAACTTAATTTTGTTATTGTTTACAAAACAACACATTGTTTACTTGCTCAGTTATATATATTTCATTACCCAAAATTTCAAGCTTATAGCTCTCAATAATGTTCTTGTCATGTTTCTTCAACAATTCATCAAATCTATAAGCAGAATCTTTTTTCTTTGGGAACCGAATGGAACTGTCAAAAGATTTTACGAACTTTAACCCTGCCTCCGTGCATATTTGCTTCCATTCATCCTTTGTATAAAACTTAATATGTCCATCTTTTTTTAGCTGCATATATTCGTCCACAAACCGGCTGGCGTCATCAGCATTAGGCGCAGGATCTGAAATAAACAAAAAACCTCCTGATTTTAAAACACGGCTGACTTCTGAGATACTTTTTTGTATTGCAGGAAAATGATGCAGAGCGTATCTCGAAATAACCATATCAAATTCATTATCCTCAAACGGAAAGCTGACACCGTCATAGGCGGTAAATTCGATATTTCTAATCCCTTCTTTTTCTGCTTTCATTCTATTAGCTTCTAATGTTTTATCTACAATATCTAAACCAGTTATAAATATATCAGAAAAATTCTCCGCAATAGGAAAAGACAAATAGCCACTTCCAGTGCCTAAGTCTAAAATTTTCATTCCAGATTTGATTGGTAAAAAATCAAGAATTGCTTTTAAATGCTGCTTATCCTGTGTCTGTTTATTATAAAAATCTCCAGAAGAGAAACTCTTCTCAAATGCCTGCTTTGTAGCGATGATACTTTTTTCAATCTCCATCGAAATCATCTCACTTTCCGTTGTATAATTGAATTTGCTGTTATGTTATAGTTAAGTACTATTATCTCATAAAGAACAATAAAAGAAAATCACCATGCTTTTCTTTTTATCGTGATAAAATATTAGTGAACAAATAATATTATATATGGAGGAAAAATTATGATTAGAAAGAAAATTACAAGGAAAGCGGTGATCTTGATACTGCTTGTTGTATCATTTGCTTATTTTATTTACCTGAGTTATGGACAACATCAGATTTTGGCACAAGAAAAAATCTTAGATACAAACAATCTTCAAGATATTTTTAATAATGCCGAAGCGAATTCTGTCATTACATTGGATGAAGGCACATATCATTTATCTGGATATATTCAATTACCAAAAAACGATAATGTGACAATTGATGCATCAAAATCAATCTTTTCCGGAAGCGCCACTTTTCTCTCAGCAGAAAATTCTGGACTGAAGTGGAAAGGCGGCACCTTTATAGGCAACGGCGTAAATAGGTTTGGATTTACCTTATTACATCAAAAAAATGCAGAATTCAGCGGAATTCAGTTTAATCGGGCTACAGCTTTTGGACAACATGTATTTGATTTATTAGGTTGTAGCAATATTACATTTACTGATAATATATTTGCTGGCTACGGAAATACTGTATCTGTGTCTGGTCTGACTTCAACTCAAAAATATGCGGAAGCCATTCAAACAGATTACGCATTAGAAGGAGCCTCAGGCAGTTCCAATGCCGATGATAAATTAAAGAGTTTTGGAGGTCGCTTTGATGGCTCTGCAACTGCAAATATCTTAGTAAAATCTAATCAATTTATCCCTTATAAGGAAAATGGAAATATATTATCCTGGGGGCAATCTCCTATTGGTCAGCATCTGTATGGAAAGAATGTTCAAAATCATGACATTACATTTACTAAAAATACCGTTACTGATCCAATACCTTTAAATACTATAGATCAAAATAAATATACCGGAGCCATTCATTTTGTTTCGATTAAAAATTTATTGATAACTGATAATATCTTTAAATCATCCAACGCTAAGCGTGAAAATTGGATTCAAATTTGCAACAATGCAAACACCACAAATCCAGGAACCGGAAATGGACAATTACCAACATCTGGTGTCAATATTACCAGAAATAATTTCTATGGCTCTGAACCCACCAAGTCATATATTAATTTAGTTTCTGATAAAAACAATGCAAAGTTTAAAATTACCAATACTAAAATAAGTAATAATGCTTATTTAAACAGTAAATCTGCTGAACCCAAGAATTTAATTTTACTTACTGATGTAAAGTCTCAAATAGAAAAACCGAATGCTTATGGCAATCACGGTTTAGTAGAACGAACCATTATTAATTATACTGGAAAAATAAACGTTAGCAGCAGAGTTGATGGAGTTTATAAAAGCTCACCATATGGCACTCCAGGTTATAAAAAACTTGGTACAACTGCAGATAAGACATATAAAAATAAAACAATTAAAATTACAGAAGAACAAAAAAATCTAAAATCTACTTACGTAAAAGGAACCATTGATGGAACAAATTATATTTTTATAGATAAAAGAGCAATTGGAAGATAGCCTTGTATTAAGGTTTCATAGAATTCACCTTCTTTAGCACTTTCTTTGATGGAAACTTACTAGCCGCATAAGCAGGATGTTTGTGCTGTTTTTACAACCTATATATTCCCTCTAAAAAATTTTTCACTAACACATCCCGAGCGCACTGATACTTAACGTTATATCAATAATACAATGCTTCACGAACTAGTTCGTCAGGCCCAGAAGGAAAGTTCTATTTCAAAAAAAGTTCCTAATATTCTTTTCCATACTTCCGGTACTGCAATTACTGGTATTTGCCTTGACTAGAGCAGTTCAAAAGGAAGGTATCATCAAAAATACCTTCTCAAAAAAATGTTTGATACTATTTTGGGTTAATAACTGTTCTAAAATTATCGCATCCATGCCAATGCCATTCGGATAAAAGTCTGAACCAGCTCAACTCAGTGATTCACTAAGACAGAATGGTCATTCGCATAAAAAGCTTGAAGATTACGATTAATATACATATAATTACAAACAACAGACAACCTGATCTCTTATTCAAACAAAACAAAGGAGGATACGATATGCCATTTCGAACTTATACCCAAGATTTCACTCCAGCAATCTCTTATGACGGTTATTATTCGACAGAAGATTTTGCACAAAGCATCCTTACGCTCTTTGCTACGCAGGCATCGGTAAATTATACAGATGATCACAGCCGCCACTGCTTACTAAGAACACTAAGAGCGATTGAAAGAAATCTCGAATCCCTAAAAACAACCGGTCAAGCCCTGCCCAGCAGAACAACATCGCTGCTTATCAATGGTCTGCCTGTTTATCATGAAACCGACACCAATCATGGCCGCAACAATTGTTCCTTATTTTATACATTTGATCGATTCCATAATGACCTTATCGAAATTCATGCGATAGGCGCTCATGAAACCTATTATAATTTAGACTGTGCTTCTGATGCATTCGATACTGCTGTACAGGCATTGCCTCCCCAATCTCTATGGAGTTATCATGTAAGAGGACAGCTTTATGCTCCACAAAGCTAAAAACTACTCTTGATCAAACAACAGCCAAAAAGAACGTATATTTCAGAGCGTTCTTTTTGGCTGTACCTCAACATTTCTATTGAAAGACTTTCACTTGGATCGGACCGCCGACTGGATTATAAACTCCAAACTGCTTGTTTCGTAAATTGACGGCATCAACTTTTGTTCCTTTTCATAATAAAATGCAATTCTAACGCATCGGCACACAGCATGGCATGTTACTGAGCGATTGGAGATGAGTGCTGGCTATACAAAATAACCGTATTGGCCTTTGGCTCCAATAAGAAAGTGATAGTTTTTGCAATTATTCTGACTGTTTAGGGATAGAACTTCCTGTAAACGAAAGATCAAATGACGAAAGTCTATTGTTTTTTTCATTTCTGTTATTAGCCAATCCTCTAAATTTATCTTTCTTTGATATTCATCAATAAACTGGTTATCTCCAAATGTAGTAAAAATATAATCAGACTCCATTAATACTTTTTTTACATCACCTCTTTCTTTATCATACCTTAAGGTTCCAAGCTTCCCATCTTTAGACGATTTTGAATCACCAAACGCTACAATACCATCCTCACATAAAATCATCCCCACAAAACTCATTCCATCCATATCCTCCATAATCCTTTTTGATTTATTATAACATGATGAATGGATATGTTCATTTAATGAGTCAGAAATAGGAGTTGTAAAGCGGGATAAATTAGGTCCAAAATCTTCATACGAATTTACTTGTCTGTATTGAAAAAAAATAATTCTTCATGTAACTACTCCTTTTTTATCGCTGCTTTTCTATAGAAAGTATAAAGAATTTTTATTCATTCGAAACCCAGCTGATTTAGCAAGAGATTTATTATTCAGTTAAATTCTGATTTATCTGTTATAAATCTCAAGTAAATTTAAATAGGATTCATAATGTTAAAATAAAACTTCTTATATAGCTTATCCGGCAGAATAAAAACCCCAGCAGTTTATAGGTTGAGTTACTTACTCCGTTCTATGCCACATAGCCACTTTAATATGCAGTGGCGTTACAGCAACATCTTTTGTATCTCCATGAGTATGAGAAGCGTCACCCCCCCCTACGTTATCATGAGTATGTGTTGCTCTTACAGCAAGAGTTCCAAACCCCCAATTTGTACCACTTGTTGACCCTAAATTTAATGTAGCTGAATATGCATCTAATATACCCGTATCACCGTCTTCATAAGTTTTCCACATTCCTACACGCGCTGAGCCCTCCAAAAACCTACTTCCATGCGTATGTTTTGGAATTTCTGATTGGGTTAAGATGTGTCCGCTTGTTTCATGTCTATGAGTATTAGTACCACCAGTTTCTCCATAATTAGAATTAGAACTCATTAAACAATATCCATCAGATATTTTTGCCCAAGTCCCTCCGAACTTACTATTGGGGTTAATATTATTGACAGCAAGATATACCGAACCAACCGGATATATTTTATCAAATAAAGCCAAATTTATCTCATCGATTCTCCCATTTGCCTCATGAATTGCTTTTGTATGCGCTTGATAAACTTCAATATTCACCAAGCCGTTAGAATTTAGGACAACTTCAAACGGCACTGTATTGGACGTGCTGAAACAAAAATCCCATGTAACAGAATACCCTGGACTTTCAGCTTCCGAAGGAATATGTTTTGCCTGTGATGCCTGTGAAATACAAAACAAAATTTCTCCTTCGTCCGAATCTTCCGCAAAAAATCCACTCTGCCATAAGTCATAGCTTTCTTTTAAACCTATATTCTCAAGCAGAACCGGAAGAACCGTTTTCTCACCGTCTGTTCTAGACGGCTGTAGTGTAATATCATATTTGCCTTCCGTGACATCTGTCTGCTGCCGAAGATCTACAATCGGAACCTTTTTCGCCCCTGTCGTAACCCGTGTAATTTTTAAGGTCTGCCCCTGAATCAGCTTTGCCTGCAAAGCTTTTCCCTTATCTGTTAATACTGTGTTTTCCCAAATATCCATACCTTTACCTTCTGGTTATCTATACCAAATAAAAGCCAATGATAATATGTGACAAATAACAGTTACTTTAAAAATTATCAGATCATGATCTCTATAAAGAATATAACATGATGAGTATGGGCAATGTGGACAGGTTCTGTTTGGGGCGTTTGGTTAAATTCCGATTTACCTATAAAATACAACCATTTCACACGAATTTGTGAGAGTTTGTCCATCAATAAAGAACGAGTTAGGCCAAAATCTTTTATTTGGTGGATTAAATTTTATTGCACAAACTCCGTCCATTATAACCTGCAGCTACGCAAATTTTAATCTCTCTATAAATTTCCGGAAGATTAACAGTTTCCAGATTTTTAACAGTTGATAGTTCTTTCCATTCTAAAGCCCAATTTAGACTATCAATTCTAGTATCAGCCTGCTGTATTGCTTCTATGTGAGCCTGATAAGCTTCAATATTCACCAAGCCGTTAGAATTTAGGACAACTTCAAACGGCACGGTATTGGACGTGTTGAAATAAAAATCCCATGTAATAGAATACCCCGGGCTTTCCTCTTCCGAAGGAATATGTTTTGCCTGTGATGCCTGCACAATACAAAACAAAATCTTTCCTTCGTCCGGATCTTCCGCAAAAAATCCAATCTGCCACAAATCATAGCTTTCTTTTAAACCTATATTCTCAAGCAGCACCGGAATGATTATTTTTTCTTCATCTGTTCTGATTGGCTGAAGCGTAATATCATATCCACCTTCCGTCACATCGATCTGCTGTCGAAGATCCACAACCGGTACTTTCCCTGCACCTGTCGTTACTCTTTTAATCTTCAGTTTCTGCCAGCGTTTCCTTAACAGCAGTTTTAGACTTTCCATCATGATAAGCATAGGCGGTATCAAAATAATTAAATCCGGCTCCCATATAGACGTCTTCCTAAACATCGTTGTCTAATGTCTTTATAAACTTAGCCGGAACACCTCCAACAACGCAGTTATCAGGAATATTTTTTGTAACAACGGCACCTGCAGCAATTACAACATTATTGCCAATTATAACTCCAGGCAAAATGGTAACATTCCCTCCAATCCACACATCGTTGCCAATACTGACTGGCTTTGCAATGCCAAGATGCTTTCGGCGGCCAAGCGGTGAGAGCGGATGATTCACCGTAGTAATCAATGTGCTGGGACCAATCATTACATAATCTCCGATCCAAACCGGAGCAATATCCAAAATAGTCACGTTGTAGTTTGCTATAAAATTCTTTCCCACATGAATATTGCTTCCATTGTCACAGTTAAAAACTGGCAGAACGGTAGTATTTTCTCCGACCGTGCCAAGCAGTGTTCGAAGCACCTCTGCTCTTTCTTCTTTATTTTGCATGGGAATGGCGTTTAGCTTCTGGCACCATTTTAAAGCATGGAGCTTTCTATTATCTACCTCCTGATTCCAAAAATCATATTCCAATCCCGCATCCAATTTTTCAAGTTCTGTCATTTAAACTCTCTCCTTATCATCATCAAATAGTTTCTGTATCAAAAATCCTACAACAAAAAAACTGCACTTGAAATGACAAGAATGACCTTGCGCCCCATCGCCTGTAAACTTGTCCTAAGTAAAAGCAATATGCCCAATGCGGGATAACATACAAAATGAATCCGCAGGCTAAGCACCGCATTGTCAATCATGTTCCTGTCAAAAGTGTACCGCAGTTCCCCCAAACAAAAAGACCGCAAGGCACGAGAATAAGCTCCATCCCACTGCCGCAGGTTTAAATGCCAGAGAACCGTTATCTCCATAAAACACTCTATCTAAAAGCGCACACAATGCAGTTAGGTCCTGCATAATAAACAAGAGACTCGATAACAATTCCCTCCGCATTCTTCATGTCTGTGTATGAAGATCATTTTTCTCAAGAATATCTGCCACCTCGGCAAGTGCAGTATAGGTACAGCCATTTTCATGGGGACTGCCGTTAATTAAAAGAACTTTCATAGACAGCTTCTTCCTATTGGTTGTTCAGCCACTCGTTATACCTTACACTTTCATCCCACATTGAAATGCTTTTGGGCATTCCCCCTGCAGAACTTCCCGACAATCAACACCACTATAAACTTAACACATATTGTGGTGAATTCTCATTCTTGATTTATCAGCTGTATTTCCTTTTCTCTTGTAATATTTTTCAGCCAGCCATACTTTTTATAGTGCAGAATCGCTGCCGGGACTTTTACCACCTCATCCAGATTGATAATAAGGAACACAATGACTACAGGCAATTGAAAATAAAAAGCAGCAAGAAAACCTGCCGGAACCGCAAACACCCACATGGTTACCGTGTCACAGAACAAACTGAATTTTGAATCGCCTCCGGCAGGGAATACCCCGGCAATCGTCATCATATTGATGGATTTTGCAATCATGTAGCAGGCACAAAGTGTCAGCATCCATTTTAAGTATTCCGCAGCCTGCAGACTTAAAGCTGTCACATTTATGATAAGAGGAGAAAGCGCGACTAACAGCAGCCCTGATAAAACACCGCTGATCACTGCCATCTTCCAAAGAATCCCCCCGTATTTTTTCGCCTGTTTTAAATTTCCCATACCAAGTTCATTGCCTACAATAATACCTCCGCCATTTGCAAGCCCTGTACAAAAGCTCACAATCAGGTTTTTCACAATATTTGCAATCGAATTTGCTGCCACCGCGTCATTTCCCAAATGCCCCATGATAACGGAATACATCGTAAAGCCCACTCCCCATACAAGATAGTCACCCAGCATGGGCAGGCTGTATCTCCAGTAATCTTTTACCAGCTGCCTATCCAAAGAAAAACAAAATTTTATATGAAGCCGCGCATGTTTTTCCCGCAGGGACTCGATGAACGCCCATACCATCTCAATCAGCTTTGAGACGGATGTGGCAAGCGCTGCACCTGCGATTCCCATTTTGGGGAAAAAGAATAACCCGAAGATAAGCGCAGCATTCAGAAAAATGTTGATCACAACAGCAGTTGACCCGATTACCATACTTTTCATAGCGTATCCCGTATTTTTCAATATGCAGAGATAAATCTGAGATATGCCGGTGAACAAATAAGATAGTGCCACAATCCGGAGATAGACAATGCCTCCCTCAATAAGCTGGGACTCCTGTGTAAAAATACGCATCAACAGTTCCGGAACAAAAAAGGATGCCAGGAAAAATACTGCAGAGATTAAAAAGGATACCTTTGTGACATAGGCAAATATCTTTTCAATAGAGTTCATGTCGCCCTTGCCGTAATACTGTGCTGCCAGAATACTGGTTCCCATTGTCAGTCCGCCCATAAAGAGATTAAAGACAAACGTAATCTGACCAGCCAGGGAGACAGCTGAAAGAGAATCCTGATTGACAAAACCAAGCATCAGTGCATCCGACGCACTGACCGCCGCTAACATAAACTGTTGAAATGCAATTGGCAAAACAAGCGAGAGCAGCTTTCGATAAAAAGAAGGGTTTCCGCTGCCGAAAATTTGAAAGTTCATAAAAAGCCTCCTAAACTTATTAATACTATGATTATAAAAAAGACTGCAAAACCAAACAGCGCTAAAACTTAATCATACTACTGGCATTTTGTAATATCACTTGGTATAATGAAAGCCAGGATTGACAAAACAGGCTGACAATATGTTTATAATAGAATCGCTTTCATTACCGGCGGTGTTCTGTCGTTCGGCCGGAGTTATGACACATCAAATGATCTGCCACGGTGATTTTAATTGTTCTTCAAGTATGAGGGGATTGATATGGGAAAAGAAATACTATGCGCTTCCATCGAACAGCTTCGTAAACAGTTTTTAACATTGGATTGGACCTATCATGATTTTCCTGTGGGAAGTCAATCAGAAAAAATGTTTTGTTGGCCAGGTGAGCCGGAAGAAGAAATTCTGATCTGTGTCCATCAAAGCGGCGGACGTCAGGAGCTTTTCCATCGGCATGATTTTTTTTATTTCAACTTCACCTACGAAGGCGAATATGATTCTATCAGCTTTAAATATGATAACCGTATCACTATCCGTGAAGGGGAACTCTATGCCGGACAGCCTTTTGCCGGACACGCACTTTGCGTCCATGATGATAAAGAAACAACAATCATTGGTGTTCTGATACAGCGTGAAACTTTTTTTAGAACTTTTTTGCCAATGCTATCCTCCAACACCAGGTTGTTTCATTTTCTCCTTGACCCTGCAACAAATGAATTTTCCGATGAATTCATGCATTTCAAAATTGAACATGACTGTAATATACGTACATTGCTTGAAATGATGGTCATTGAGTATGCAAATAAGCAGGAAGATACCCAGGCTGTTTTAAAGTCACTCGCCCTTTCCTTTTTGCTGCAGATAGCGCGGCAATTTGTTCAGGCAAACCAGACCTCCCCCGGTGAGAATTTATCAGAAAAGATTGTGCAGTACATAAGTGAACACTTTGACAGTGTAACGCTGAAAGATATTGCGAAACAGTTTTCCTATCATCCAAACTATGTATCCACCCTCTTGCACCGGGAACTTGGCAAATCATTTTCTGAAATCCTTTTAGAACAACGAATGGAACGTGCTGTTATTCTGTTAAAAGGGACAAATTTGCCCATTGAAGAAATTGCCGCATTACTCGGTTACAGCAATAGCAGCAATTTTTACAAGGCGTTTCGGGAATATTTTAAATATTCGCCCCGGGAGTATATCTCTTCACAGAAATAATGTGCCTATGCCTGCACCTTAGAGGCGGTTTGCCACAGGCAGGTAACGGCAAAGACCATTCATGATTTGAACTCAGTTAAAGTCACAGCTCATTTAACAAAACAAGCGATTCATCCCAGAGGTCAAAAGATCAAGGGACTGGATGCCGCAACAGGTGAAACCTAAGTTGGACGAGTTTTGTATCTTACTGAAAATGGGAATCGTATTATTACAACGTCCTATTGCTTGACAGGACACAAAAACAGCACCTATAAAAAGACCGAGCACGGTGGCCATAAACGGCTACCGTGCTCGGTCTTTTGGGTTAGTTTAGCTCTACAAACCGTAATCTTCATTAGTCAATGATTACTTTAACAGATGAACATTTGCCACTATTGCATTGGCTTTCAGAAACACTGCAAGCGGCAATTCCCAATGTGATATTCAACAATGCTTTAAAAATGATTTTATCTCCAGCTTCAGAAATAGGCTTTTCCACTGAGATATTACCGTTAGTATTGATTTTCGTATGCATAAACAGATTGACAGGTGTAATAATTGGCCGTTGTTCTTCGAGGGCATTATTGATATTATCGAAACAGTTTCGATGTCCTTTACCATTATGGTAGAAATAATCATACATTTCTGGTCTGCAGCATGGGTGTAATAAATCATGTTCGCCAACATCATCAGAAAGAACTTCCATCATAGGTGTATATAAGTTTGTATAAATAGTGTCCCCAATTTTTAATTTTAAAGATTCATTACAGTCAATCGTCACTCCGGTTGAAA
>NZ_JAGZSD010000014.1 GCF_018381315.1 Anaerostipes sp.
AACACACGGATCAATCGCGGAAGCAAAAGAATCTGATGAAAAAGGATATGTACCATTCGGACTTGTGACAAACAAGGCAGTGATGAAGAGAGACGTGAAGAAGGGTGAACTGCTCACTTATGATGATGTTGAATTAGATAAGTCTACTTTGATCTATCAGCTGAGAAAAGAACAGGACGCTATGTACGGAAGAAACGTTTTATAGGCATAAGCCAGAGGCATAATTGACAGAAGCTGTGTCCGGGGAACCGGTGAAACGGCACCGTTCCCCGGGTGCACTTATATTTAAGGAGGAAAGAGAAGATGCTGGTAACTTCAAAAGAATTGTTTAAAAAAGCGCAGGAAGGAAAATTTGCAATCCCTGCACCGAACTTCATTGATCTGGAGTCTCTCCGCTGGCATGTGGAGACAGCTGAAAGACACAATCTGCCGCTGATCCTTGCGTTAGCTGAAGCCCATATCGGGGAAAACATTACATTGGAAGATGCAGCTTTGGTAGGAAAGAAATATGCTGAGGAAGCAAAGGTTCCGGTTGTGCTGCATTTAGA
This sequence comes from Anaerostipes sp., assembly GCF_018381315.1. Taxonomy (GTDB): domain Bacteria; phylum Bacillota; class Clostridia; order Lachnospirales; family Lachnospiraceae; genus Anaerostipes. The sequence continues at coordinate 549 of NZ_JAGZSD010000014.1, forward strand.
CCATGGAACAACACCGGAAGTCATCAAAAAGGCAATTGATCTTGGATTTTCTTCTGTTATGATTGATGCCTCACAGGATACTTTTGAAGAAAATGTAAGAAAGACAAAAGAAATTATTGACTATGCACATCCGAAGGGTGTGGTAGTGGAAGCAGAAATCGGCCACGTTGGAGCCGGTGAAAATTATGAGAACCATGAGACATCTGATTCTCAGTATACAACAGTAGAGGAAGCTAAGAAATTTGCCGAGGAAACAGGCGTGGATTCTCTTGCGATCTCTATCGGTACAGCACATGGAATGTACAAAGGCATTCCGGAAATCAACTTCGACAGACTGAAAGAAATTGCCGCGGCTGTTGACACTCCCCTTGTCCTTCACGGAGGATCTTCTTCAGGAGATGAAAACTTAAACCGCTGTGCAGTAAATGGAATTACGAAAATCAATATCTTCTCTGACCTTTTGGTTGCAGCAAAAGAGGAGATTGACAATAATAAACCGGAAACTTATCTGGATATAAAAGCATTATCAAAACAGGGTATGCAGAAATGTCTGGAGCACTATTATGCCGTATTTGAAACAAAGGAAGCATAACCCCCAAAAGGTATTTAAGGAGGAACATCAATAATGACTGTATATAAAGAACAAATTAGTCTTGAGTCTCATGGAACAACACCGACTTACCTGGATATTACACCTCAGGTAAAAGAGGCAATTAAAAACAGCGGGATCAAAAGCGGAACCTGCACTGTTATTTCACCTCATACAACCTGCTCTGTTTTTTTTGAAGAGTTTGTCCATGATTATAATGAAGCCGGAGATGAATTTCTCCAGGAAGATTTAAACAATGTGCTTGAAAAGATCATCCCAAACCAGGATTCTAAAGATCTCTACATTTATCCGGGAGAAAAGCATTATGAGGCTGTGGAGGCATGGCCGAACGCTGCAGAATATCTGCCGGACGGGGACAGAAAAGCTCTCTGGAACTGTGATGCCCATCTGAAGGCTACGATACTCGGCTCCAGCCAGGTATTTGACGTGGAAGACGGAAAATTAGGTGTAGGATCCACCGGATATGTTTACTTTGTAGATTTTGACCGTACACGTGCCCGCACAAGAAAATGTAAGATCATTGTAATGGGCGAATAGGAAGGGATGGCATAGCATGAAGAAAGAACTTAGAGTACCATTTTTAATCGTCAATCCAAAAGCATATATTTATGGGGAAGAATCCCTGGAGCTTGCAAAAGTCTGTGACCAGCTTGCCGAGGAATATGATATTGATATTATCTTCACCGGGCAGCATGTAGATCTGAAGCAGATTGCACAGGAGACCAAAAATCTGATTGTGACAACACAGCACATGGACGGACTTGTTCCTGGAAGAGGAATGGGATTCATTCTCCCGGATGCCCTGAAAGCAGCCGGAGTGGACGGTGTTATTTTAAATCACGCAGAGCATCCGCTTTCTATGTGTGATCTGGATAAGACAATCAAACGTGCCAATGAGCTTGATATGATTACTATCGTGTGCTCTGATTCTGTAGAACAGACCAGAGCAGTTGCAGAGCTTGGTCCGGATGTCATGATCTGCGAACCAACCAGTCTGATCGGTACAGGAAGCACCAGCGATGATGCCTACATAGAAGCAACGAATGAAGCAGTGAAGTCTGTTAATCCTGATATTAAGATTATCCAGGCAGCCGGAGTCAGCACCGGAGATGATGTGTACAGAGTTGTTGTGGGCGGAGCTCACGGAAGCGGCGGAACAAGCGGAATCTTAAATGCCCCGAGCAGAAAAGGCAAGATCGAAGAAATGCTTCAGGCACTTGTAAAAGCAAAAAAAGAAATATAAGAATTAATTAAAATACTACCATGAATAAATCCTTAAAAGCCGGAGAACCTGATACCTTCTCCGGCTGTTTTTTGCTGAAAATTTCCCAACCACGCTGTATGCGAAAGTACTGATAAACCGCATAAAATCGCAGGTTTGAGATGTTGTTTGAAAAAATCATAAAAAGCACAATCGGTTGGGAAAAACAAAGGTAACGTTGATTTTATGGGGAAAAGTTACTATAATAAAAACAAGAAACCCACGTATTGTCTTTCGTAGAACCTGTTGTTATAATGTAAAAATAAGGAATTCCTTGCTTTCGGAAAGGAATTCTATGTTTTCTTTATTTTTATCCTGTTTATTTCCAAGGCGCTGTCCAATCTGCTGCCATATCTTAAAAAGTCCCCAAAATCTTATATGTCCAGAGTGTTATAAAAAAATCGAATTTGTCCGGGAGCCGGTCTGTTTTTGCTGCGGGAAACCGCTGGAAGACGAAGGAACAGAGTTCTGCAGTGACTGCAGAAAGCATCCAAAATCGTTTCAAAAAGGGGTGGCTTTGTGCCTGTATAACAATGAAGTTAGAGATTCTCTGGCAGCTTTGAAATATGAGAATCAAAAGGAGTTTGCCGAATTTTATGTAGAGGAAATCAGAAGGAAAAAGGCCGTTCTTTTGAAAAAACTCAACGCAGATCTGGTTATTCCTGTTCCGCTGCATAAGAGAAAAAAGAGACAGAGAGGGTTTAATCAGGCCATGCTGTTTGCAGAAGGTATTGGCAATATACTGAACTGTCCTGTCAGCGAATATGCGCTGATACGTACAAAGTATACCAGACCTTTGAAAACACTCACACCGAGAGAGCGCCAAGAAGCTATGGAACACAGCTTTTGGGCATCAGATGAAGTGAGAGGAAAAAGAATCCTTTTAGTAGATGATATTTATACTACCGGCGCCACGGCAGAGTGCTGTGCTAAAGAACTGAAAGACAAAGGGGCATCCGCGGTATATGTATTCTGCATAGCCATAGGACGGGGGTTGTAAAAGGTAGGACATGTTCCGCATGATTTCCGTTCGGCTCTTAGAATGCCTCACTCCAATCATGCAGAACATGGACGTAGTGTCTGCTGGATAATGATGACGGCTGAACAGAAGGTGCCATCCTGCGATAGTTTTTCTTCATTGTCGGAAGGAGGCCTTTCCAGAGCCGATTGGAGATAATGGAGAAAAGCTCATATCCACAGGGCATCCCGTATTTTATGCCCTTCGGGCAGGCGTGCTCCGCACGATAAGGTATAAGTTTTCAAGAATCTCACAGTAGAAAAATATCAGTTTCCCTGATATAATAAACCGTCGGAGATATTTGACTATATTTATATAGAAGGGATACTGAAAATGGAATTGACAAAGGAAATCGGAGAAGCTTTGCTTTTCTGGTATGATCATAATGCAAGAATCCTTCCCTGGAGGGCCGACAAGAATCCATACCGTATCTGGGTATCTGAAATTATGCTCCAGCAGACAAGAGTGGAAGCGGTAAAACCTTATTTTGACCGATTTATGGGCGAACTGCCGGAAGTGAAAGATCTGGCGGAGGTGGATGAACAGAAGCTGATGAAGCTTTGGGAAGGGCTTGGGTACTATAACAGAGCAAGGAATCTTAAAGCTGCCGCTCAGACCATCGTGGAGAAATATAATGGACAGCTTCCGGCTGACTATGAAGCATTGCTTGGCCTAAAGGGAATCGGCATGTATACGGCGGGAGCAATCGCATCGATTGCTTATGATATTCGGGTCCCGGCGGTGGATGGAAATGTGCTGCGGGTGATGGCAAGGCTTCTCGGAGACGATTCTGATATCCTGAAGGAAAAAACAAAGAAAGAGATGGCCGCCAGGGTCATGGAGATCATGCCGGCTCAGAGAGCAGGAGATTTTAACCAGGCTTTGATCGAACTGGGAGCCATTGTCTGTGTGCCGAATGGAGAGCCGAAATGCAGCGGCTGTCCGTGGGATACGGTGTGTACTGCGTACAGACAGGATCTGATCGATAAGCTCCCGGTAAAGAAGCCCAAAAAGAAGAGGAAAATCGAAAAGAGGACAGTGTTTGTTATAGAATCAGACGGCATGGTAGCTCTTAGCAAACGGGAGGATAAAGGGCTTTTGGCGGGCCTTTGGGAATTCCCCAATGTACTCGGAAAGTACAGCCAGAAACAGATAGATGAAAAACTGAGGAGCTGGGGAATGAACGACTGCACTTATGAATTTACCCACGAGGGAAAGCATATTTTCAGCCATATAGAATGGCAGATGACAGGAGTTTTGGTTTCTCTGAAAGAACCAGTAGAAGCAGAGAATCTAACTTGGGTCAATAAGAGGCAATTAGAAGAGGAATACGCCATTCCATCAGCGTTTGAAATGTTTCGGGAGTCTTTACAATCTGCCTATTAAAGGGTACAATTACAGAAGCTATATATTATTATAAGGTAAGGAGAGTAACAATGAAAAAGTTAATAGCAGTAGCACTGTCTGCTGTTGTCTGCTTTGGAGTGCTGGCCGGATGCGGCAGCTCCAAAAAAGAGGACAAGACAATCGTAGTCGGTGCAAGCCCATCACCACACGCAGACATTTTAAAAGTTGCAGCGAAGGAACTGGAAAAGGACGGCTATAAGCTGGAGATCAAAGAGTATTCAGATTATGTCCAGCCGAACAATGCATTAGGTTCAGGAGATCTTGATGCAAACTATTTCCAGCACATCACCTATTTGAAGAATTTTGCAAAGGAACATAAACTGGACTTAGTTTCAGCGGGAATGATTCACTACGAACCGTTCGGCATTTTCCCAGGCAAGGCAAAATCATTAAAGGATGTAAAAAAAGGTGCTGTAGTTGCAGTTCCAAATGACACTACAAATGAAGCAAGAGCTCTTCTGCTTTTGGAGGCTCAGGGGCTGATCAAGCTCAAAGACGGGGCAACTCTGACAGCAACGAAAAAGGATATTGTAAAGAATCCAAAGAACATCGAGATTAAAGAACTGGAAGCAGCCCAGCTGCCGCGTTCTCTGAAGGATGTAGATTATGCAGTTATCAACGGAAACTATGCACTGCAGGCTGGTATGACGGTCAACAAGGATGCTTTGGCTGTGGAAGACGAGAAGTCTGTAGGAGGGGCAAAGACTTACGGCAATGTAGTTGCAGTAAAAAAAGGCAATGAGGACAAAGACTCTATAAAGGCCCTGATCAAAGCATTAAAGAGTGACGCCGTGAAGAAGTACATGGAGAAAGAATATAAAGGTGCGGTTGTACCGTTATTCTAAATCCATTGCAATTAAATTAAGTTTAAGAAGGAGAAGATCATGAGAAAAATTTTAACTGTAGCACTGGCTGGTGTGTTAGCAGCAACAATGTTGTTTGCAGGATGCAGCAAAAAAGAAGAAGCAGCGATACCTGAAAAAATTATTGTGGGAACAAATGCGGAATTTCCTCCGTTTGAGTATGTTGATGATAACAAAAAAGTTGATGGTTTCGACATTGCGCTTATGAAAGAAATTGCGAAACGCATGGATAAGAAGATTGAAATCCAGAACATGGAATTCAAATCATTGATCGGATCTATGGAATCCAAGACAATTAATGTGGTTGCAGCGGGAATGACGAAGACAGAGGAACGTCAGAATGCAGTTGATTTCTCAGACAGCTATTATACATCCAATCAGGCTATCATTGTTAATAAAGACAGCAAGATCACAAAACTGTCTCAGCTGGACGGAAAGAAAATCGGCGTTCAGGAGGGAACGACAGGTGACCTTATTTCATCAGGAGACAAATTCGGTGAGCCGGGAAAAGAAAAAGTTGTTGTTAAAAAGGCAAAGGTAAAAAGATTTAAAAAAGGTGTAGATGCAGTCATGGATCTGAAAAACGGATCGGTAGACGCAGTTGTCATCGATGAAAAGCCTGCTCAGGAATTTGTAAAAAACAATAGCAAGAAGCTGAAATTAGTCATTGACTCTGCGGGAGCAGAATACTACTGTCTGGCACTTCCGAAAGGAAACGAAGAGTTCAAGAAAGAAATTAACAAGCAGTTAAAGGCAATCAAAGAAGATGGAACTTATGATAAACTGAAAGCAAAATACATCGACAATGCCAATAACTAGCAGACGGGAAAGGTAAGATATTGACATGTTAGATTCATATTATCGGGCTTTTATAGCAGAGCAGCGGTACCTTATGTATTTAGATGGACTTAAGATGACGCTGCTGGTATCACTGCTGGCAATTATTCTGGGAGTAGCACTGGGCACAATTCTTGCTCTGATGCGTATGACAGCAGAGCGGAGAGGGAAAAGTACACTTTTATCAAAAATTGCATATGTATATATTGATATCATCAGAGGAACACCTACAGTTACTCAGCTGTTAATTATGTATTTTGTAGTGCTGAAAGGGGTGGACGGTCTGATTGTTGGTACTGTGACCTTTGGACTGAATAGTGCAGCATATGTCGCGGAAATAATCAGGGCAGGGATTCTTGCAGTAGATCATGGACAGATGGAAGGTGGACGTTCTCTGGGCCTGTCTTATGGACAAACAATGAAAGATATTATCCTTCCTCAGGCAGTAAAAAATATTCTTCCTGCATTGGGAAATGAGTTTATTGTCTTAATTAAGGAAACTGCAATATTGGGATACGTATCTATTGTTGACCTCACAAAGGTCGCAGATTTTGTGACTTCACGGACATATGAAGCATTTGCTCCGCTGATCGGAACTGCAATTATCTACTATTTGGTTGTTAAGGTTCTGACCCTTGTTTTAGGGGCTGTGGAAAGGAGGCTGAGACAAAGTGATAAACGTTAAGAATTTACACAAATATTTCGGTTCTCTGGAGGTTCTTAAGGGCATTAACTGTCATATAGAAAAAGGTGAATGTGTTTGTATTATCGGCGCTTCCGGTTCTGGTAAAAGTACATTTTTACGCTGTCTGAATTTATTGGAGACACCGACAAAAGGTGAAATTATCATTGACGGCATGGACATTATGGAGAAAGGCTCCGACGTGGACGAACTGCGCAGGAAAGTAGGGATGGTGTTTCAGCATTTTAACCTTTTTCCGCATTTGTCTATTCTGGACAATGTAACGCTGGCTCCGATCAGACATAAGATGATGACGCCGGACGAAGCCAAGAAGAAGGCTATGGAACTTCTGAACCGCGTAGGTGTGGGCGATAAAGCAGACAGTTATCCTGTACAGCTGTCCGGAGGACAGAAGCAGCGTGTGGCCATTGCAAGGTCTCTTGCATTGTCACCGGATGTTATGCTGTTTGATGAGCCTACTTCAGCATTGGACCCGGAAATGGTCGGGGAAGTTCTTGAAGTTATGAAACAGCTTGCAAAGGAAGGTATGACCATGGCGGTTGTCACCCATGAGATGGGGTTTGCAAGAGAAGTTGCGGACAGAGTTTTGTTTATGGATGGAGGGATCATTCTGGAAGAAGGAACACCGGAACAGATCTTTGATCATCCGAGAGAAGACAGAACGAAAGAATTTTTAAGTAAAGTTTTGTAAGATTGTCATTTCATATAGACTATAAAACAAAAAACATGTTGTTATTTCGCAGCATGTTTTTTGTTTTTCAATAAATTTGTGTTAGGTGGCTGCTTTAACTTTATGCCCAATTAAAAAAGTGCCGAGGATACAAGTTTCCCCGGCACTTTTGTTGTTTAGTTTTTTAGTATAGTTTTTCTGCATTGTCGGAAGGAGGCCTTTCCAGAGCCGACTGGAGATAATGTAGAAAAACTTACACAATCCCCTGTGCTGTCATTGCATCTACAACTTTTTCAAATCCTGCAATGTTAGCACCTGCAACATAGTTTCCTTCCATACCGTAACGTTTTGCAGCGTCATCTAAGTTGTGGAAGATATTGACCATAATATTCTGTAATTTTCCGTCTACTTCCTCAAATGACCAGCTTAAGCGCTCGCTGTTCTGAGACATTTCCAAAGCGGATGTTGCAACACCGCCGGCATTGGCTGCTTTTCCAGGAGCAAATAAGATGTTGTTTGCCTGAAGGTATTCTGTTGCTTCCAGTGTTGTAGGCATGTTTGCACCTTCTGCCACAGCATAGCATCCGTTAGCAACTAATGTCTTGGCATCTTCAATGCCCAATTCGTTCTGAGTTGCACATGGAAGAGCAACATCACAGGCTACAGTCCAAACACCTTTTCCTTCATGGTATTCAGCGCTTGGACGTGCTTTTGCATATTCTGTAAGACGTGCACGTTTTACTTCTTTTACCTCTTTTAACAGAGCCACATCAATTCCATCTTTGTCATAGATCCAGCCAGTGGAGTCAGAAACAGTTACAACTTTAGCGCCTAACTGCTGTGCTTTCTGAGTAGCGTAGATGGCAACGTTTCCGGAACCGGAAATACATACCGTGGCATCTTTCAGGGATTTTCCATTACATTTCAGCATTTCATCTGTAAGATAGAGAAGACCGTATCCGGTAGCTTCTGTACGTGCAAGGGATCCGCCGTAAGACAGGCCCTTTCCTGTGAGCACGCCTTCGTATACACCGCGGATTCTTTTGTACTGTCCGAACATGTAGCCGATTTCTCTGGCACCTGTACCGATATCTCCTGCCGGCACGTCAGTGTCTGCACCGATATATTTGCAAAGCTCTGTCATAAAGCTCTGGCAGAACGCCATAACTTCTCTGTCAGATTTTCCTTTTGGATCAAAGTCAGATCCGCCTTTTCCTCCGCCGATCGGAAGGCCTGTAAGAGAATTCTTAAAGATCTGTTCAAATCCTAAAAACTTGATGATACCAAGATTTACAGACGGATGGAGTCTTAATCCGCCTTTGTAAGGCCCGATGGCACTGTTGAACTGAACACGGTAACCAGTGTTTACCTGTACCTGTCCTTTGTCATCTACCCAAGGCACACGAAATTTGAACTGGCGTTCCGGATTTACAAGACGCTCTAATAAAGCTTCTTTTCTAAACTTTTCCTCATTGGCTTCTACGACTGCGCGAAGAGATTCCAGTACTTCTTTGACTGCCTGATGGAATTCCGGTTCTGCAGGATTCTGGGCAACCACTTTCTCAATTACTTCATCAATGTATGACATTGTGTATCCTCCTTAAACAATACATTAGTATTTTGCTATGCGTGGACTTTTGTCGATAACATTATACAAGAAATGTTTTCAGAAAACAATAGTAAATTACTGCTTTAATGTGCTAAAGCAAATATAAGAAAGGGATGGGGAATTGTTTCATGTTTTATGAAGGGTATGATATAATAACAAAATATATGGAAAGGAAATAATTATGAAAAGTTCAGTTGTCATTGCTTACTATAATGGAAAAGAATATATAAAGGAACAGGCAGATTCTATACTCAGACAGCTTGGATCTGAGGATGAACTGATTATTTCTGTGGATTCTGACCAGGATGGATCTGGAGATCTGCTGAAAGAATTGGCCGAAAATGATGAAAGGGTTCAGGTCATCAAAGGGCCGGGACTGGGGGTCGTAAAAAATTTTCAGAACGGATTATTCCGCTGCACAGGGGATGTGGTCTTTTTGGCTGACCAGGATGATGTGTGGGTTCCTGAGAAAATTGAAAAGGTAACAGCCTGCTTTGAGGATCCGTCTGTCACCGTAGTGGTCCACAATGCACAGATTTCAGATGAGAATCTGAAAAGCCTGAATGAGACAACCTTTCAGTGGAGAGACAGCGGCCCCGGGTTTTGGAAAAATATAAAGAAGAACTCATATATCGGATGCTGCATGGCATTTCGCAGAGATATGCTGAAGCGCCTGCTTCCGGTGCCGGATTCTATCTGGATTCATGATCAGTGGATCGGACTGCTTGCTGAACAGCTGGGCAGGGCAGTATTTTTAGACGATATTCTGTTACTTTACCGCAGGCACGGCGGAAATGTAACAGAACTTACTCACGGCAGTGTCATATCCATGATGAAAAAGCGATATGCTATGATTATTGAAGTCAATCGGCGCATCAGGAGGTGGAAGAGAGAAGATGCCAAAACGAAATAATTTTTACCGGAGAAATAAATCTTTAATTTGGGCATTTCTTGCCCCATTTTTCATACTGGAAGGTATTGCAGTTGTGATGGGAGTACAGCCATTCGGAGACAACTCCTTTCTGATTGTGGATGCACTGCATCAGTATCTGCCGTTCTTTGCAGATTACCATGATAAACTGCGGTCCATGGACAGCCTGTTTTATTCTTTCCACGGGGGCCTGGGATATAATTTTCTGGGATTGTGGGCGTACTATCTGTCCAGCCCGCTGAATCTTGTAATCGTACTGTTTCCCAAAGAGATGCTGAATATGGTTCTCAGCCACCTCTATATTATAAAGATAGCCCTGTGCGGACTGACGGCAGCCTATTATTTCAGATCCAGGGATAAGAAAAGACAGGATATCAGCACTGCGGTATTCGGGCTTTGCTATGCACTGAGCAGTTATATTGTTGGATACAGCTGGAATATTATGTGGCTGGAAGTTATGATGATGCTTCCGCTGATCCTTGCCGGGACAGACCGTCTTATAAAAAAGCGGGACGGCAGGCTTTACTGTGCTGCGCTGTTCTTTTCACTGCTTTGTAACTTCTACATGTCATTTATGACCTGTCTGTTTCTTGTGTTATGGTACCTGCTGTATGACCATAAAAGGGTGAAGGACTTTTTTGTAAACGGATTGAAATTTGCAGGCTATTCCATTCTGTCAGCCATGATGGCAGGCGCGGTTCTGCTTCCGGCTTACCTGGGAATTATGAAAACATCTTCTGCTAAATGGGATTTCCCGAAGGATCTGTGGTATGGCAGCTTTGCAGATCTTTACTGCCGCCAGTTTTTAGGAACAGCCCCGATTACCAACTCTGTAAATGATGGGGAGATCAATCTTTACTGCGGCATCCTGACTCTGATCTTTGTGCTGTTTTACTTTATGGCGTCAAGGATTTCGTGGAAGACAAAGATCAAAAGAGCACTGCTTTTGCTTTTATTGTTTTTCAGTTTCAATATGCCGCTTTTGGGCTATATCTGGCATGGATTTCATAATCAGTACGGAATTCCGAACCGGTTCGCATATCTGTATATTTTTCTTCTGCTGATCATGGCTTATGACGGGCTTTTGGTCATAAAAAGAGAAGGGCGGCAGCAGGCGTGGAAGCTGTGCATATCCTGCGGTATTTTCTGCATGTCTGTGGGCATTGCCAGCCTTCTGAATACAAAGGCTTTTGACCGAAAGGTGCTGGCACTCACCACAGCAGCTGTGTTCCTTTATCTTGTTGTGTTTGCACTGTATGACAGAAAAACGCTTTCCAGGCGCGGAATGGTAGTGATCTGTTCTGTGGTGCTGGCGATAGAAGTGGCTGGCATGGCTGTTTACGGCTTTTCAGAAAATGGTCAGGTAATGGTCAGTGAATACTTCGGCGATACAAAAAACATCCAGAAAGTAAAAGATAAATATAAGACCGGGCCGGACCGGAGAATGGAACTGATGAAAGGGAAAATGCTGGATGAGAGTATCTGGCATACCTTGTACGGAGTGACCATGTTTGGTTCCACAGCTCTTGGAAATGTTGTGGATATAATGGATGATTTAGGGTTTTACACAGGCATCAATGAATATCTGTATGAGGGGGCAACTCCGTTTACCAATAATCTGCTTGGGGTGCGGTACAATCTTCTCAGGACAGCGGATACGAATACGACAGATTTTCAGTATCTGGATCGGATCGGAGACATCAATGTATATGGTAATTCTTACACCACGTCTGTGGGCTATGGCATGAAAAAGTCCGCATACAAATGGAAGTATGATGACGTAAATCCATTCCTGGTTCAGAACAGGCTGTCCGCCGATGGATTTGGCGGAAATGATATATTTCATATGATTAAGACAGCCAAGCCTAAGACCAATGCCTGTAAGATCACTCAGAGCAATGACGGGGAATATGTTTTTGAAAACACGGCCAGTCTTTCTAACAATATGATCTTTGAGATTCCGGTTACAGAGGACGGTAAGCTTTATTTCCATTTTGACGGAAGCCAGGTAGAGGATACGGTCATTTACCGCAATAATGAAGTGTATGCAAGCGGACGCCTGAATGCACAGTGCATTTATCTTGGAGAACTGAAAAAGGGAGATCATATCACAGTCAATATGAAGCTCAAACAGGATGACCTCATGTCCGGAGTGGTCAGGGTTACCCTTGCGTCACTGGATGAGGATGCTATGAAGGACCTGGACGGCAAAATGCAGCAGCAGGCATTCCGGTTAAAAAATTCCTCCAGCAGCACGCTGAAAGGATCTGTAAACATGGAAGAAGCAGGACCGGTATTCTTCTCTGTCCCTTATGACAAGGGCTGGAAAGTGCTTGTGGACGGTAAAGAGACAGAAGCAAAATCTCTTGGAAAGGCATTTCTTTGTGTGGATGTTTCGGAAGGTAAACATGAGATCAAGCTGGAATACTGCCCGGAAGGATTTAAGGAGGGTATTGTTCTGACGGCTTTGGGATGGCTGATATTTGCAGCTGTCTGCCTGAGAAAACGAAAAAAATCCGCCTAAGCGGAGAGGAAGCCGGGAACAGTTAAGTTCCCGGCCGGTTATGAAAAAATTTTAAAAGCCTAGCAATCAAATATGTTTGGTTACTATGATTTTAGTATAAGCGTAAAATGTGAGGGGAATTTGACAAGAATATGAACAAACTGTGAACACAAATATGATTTTTGCCGGTGCCGCTGTCCGCTTTTGCGCGGAAGGTTTAATATTTGAGACAGAAGTGTAAGAAAAAAATAAGTTTTTTATTGCTATTTGCGAAGAAATGATGTGTTAAACTAAGCGGGTAAGAATAATTTACGGAGGAAAATGAGATGAGAAAAAGAAAAAGTTTATTCAGAGCGGCGGCCGCAGTTATGGCGGCAGTCATGGCATTTTCATTTATGCCGTCGAAATTCGTTAAAGCAGACAGTGTGGATGGTGAACAATATCTGGCATTGGGAGCGGATTTAAGCTCAAAAGAGAAACAGACAGTGCTGGAATTGCTGGGCGTAAGCGATACAGCAAGCTATACGATGATTCAAGTCACAAATAAAGAGGAGCATGAATATCTGGGAGACTATCTGTCCAGCAAGGTCATTGGCAGCAGAGCGCTGTCTTCTGTCACTGTCAAGAAGACGGACAGCGGAAGCGGCGTCAATGTTCAGACAGAGAATATTACATACTGTACGGAAGGGATGTACAAGAACGCTCTTGTAACCGCAGGTATCAAAGATGCAGAGGTGAAGGTGGCCGGACCTTTCAAGATCTCCGGTACTGCTGCACTGGTGGGAGTTATGAAGTCCTATGAGGCCATGACTGGAAAGAAAATTCCTGAGAAGAGCAAGGATGCGGCAACAGATGAGCTGATCACTACCGGTGAAGTGGCAGAGAGCATCGGAAAAGAGGATGCAGAAAAGCTTATCGCCGATGTAAAGCAGAAGGTGGCAGAGGACAATTTAAAGACTCCGGAGGAAATCGGCAATGCGATCAACGAGTCTGCAAAGGATTTAGAGATCAATCTTTCTGAGGCTGACCGTCAAAAGATTCAGGATCTGATGGATAAGATCTCTGATCTGAACCTGAATGTGGATCAGTTAAAGGAGCAGGCAAAGGATATTTATAATAAACTCAATGACAGCGGTTTTTTTGAGAAGGTAAAAAACTGGTTTTCAGGATTTGTGGATACCATTAAAGGATTATTCAGCTAATTAAAAAAATTGGATTAACCCTCCTTATGTTTACATACATTAGACATAAGGAGGGATTTTTTATGGATCAGAATCAGATGCTTTTGTACATAATGGTGGGAGGCTGCGGCCTCTGCGTGCTTTACGGAATACTAAAGAGGCCGTCTTACCTCCTGGTCTTGCTTGCAAGAGGAGGGTTCTGTGCGGCTCTCGTATTTGTCATCCATGCCTATTGCCAGAAAAATGGAATCCATGCGCCTGTGGATTTAAATATAGCATCAATAGGGACAGGGGCTCTTTTGGGACTGCCCGGAATCGTAGTATTGTATGTCTTGGGATGCATCGTATGACATGCAGAACATGGACACCGTGTCTGCCAGATAAAGAGATCTGCTGTAAAATTTAATATCTGTTTCAGAAAACTGCACAAACCCGTGCAGTTTTTTGGCGTTCAGAGTATTGCAGGCGAACTTGAAAATATTTGGTTTTGCACGGATATGAATACAAACATATAATGATTTTAAGGAGGGGGAAGAAGTGAATAATCGATTAAAAACTATTTTCTTATTCTTAATACAAAATGATGATCAGCATGTGACAGTGAAGGACCTTTCACACAGGTTTTCGATCAGCATGAGGACTGCTTACAGTGACTTAAACCAGATTGACGATTTTCTTTTAGAAAACGGCTTTATGTCTCTGACCAGAGAAAAGAGCAAAGGAGTTATGCTGCAGCTGGACAGCCAGGCGAAAAGGCAGCTTCAGAAGATTTTATGGAGCGGTAAGGACACAAATTATTCTCCCAGGGAACGAAGTCTCCAGATTATCCGTTATCTGCTGGAAGGACCGGACTATATTACTATTGATGAGATATCCAACCATTTTCAATATTCCAGAAACACCATTGTCAATGATTTGAAAAAGGTGAAAAGCTGGCTGGATGGACATGATTTGAAATTGATGACGTATCCGTATAAAGGGATCTGCATTGAGGGCAGGGAACGTTCCGTGAGAGCTGCATGGACATCCTGCCTCACAGAAGACAGTGGAGTGAAAAATCTTACAAATGAGCTGAGGAATTTGAATAAAACCAAGAGTGAAGCTGAAGCATTAAAACTGATTCAGACCATATCTGATCTGGAAGAGGAACTGAACACAAGACTTTCGGATGAAGCCTATGGGCGGATCGTGCTGTGCCTTGGATTTTCCGTTTACAGAATCCGGAATGGAAAGGAAATAGAAAAGACATTCCTGTACCCGGGGTTAGAAGAATCAAATGAGTATCAGGCAGTCTCAGACAAAGGAAGTGAGATTGAAGAAGCTTTTGGCATACAGTTTTCCGGAAATGAAAAGGCTTATCTTGCCTCCCTTTTTATCGCCAGCAGTCTGCAGGATGAAAAGAATTTCGGTAAGATTGTGAACCAATGGCTGCCGCTTCAGATAGTGGTCAGAAAATTAATCATGGCTATGGAAGCAGAGCTGAATGCAGAATTTATGTCAGATCAGCAGCTGTTTTACGGCCTGCTGGCACACTTGCGGCCGGCATATTACAGAATTCTCTGTGGTATGCCCACCGACAATCCTATGTATGAATATGTCACAGAGAATTTCAGCCTGATCCATGAGAGCATGATGGACCGCATTTCTATTGCAGAGCAGGACCTTGGCATCACGTTTCCGGAAGAGGAGGTTTCCTTCTTGACAATCTGTTTTGCAGCAGCGCTGGAGCGGCAGAAAAAGAGAAAGAAAAGGCTTCCTTTTGTCATGGTGGTGTGCAGTACAGGGACAAGCACATCTCAAATGCTCTTATCCCAGTTAAAAAGCAGATTTCAGATTTCTCTTCTCGGTGCCTTTCCGGCAAGAAAAGCGGATGAAATCCTGCAAAAGCAAAAAGTTGATCTGATTATTTCCACAGTGGAGCTGATCCGGGATGATGTGAAGATTATCAACGTAAGTCCTGTGCTGGAAAAACATGATATAGAACGGCTGAGTGATGTGCTGAGCACTATTGATACAAACATCAGTATAGATGAAATTTTGGGAATCATGAAACGCCATGGATCCATTCAGGATGAAGGAGGGCTGAAGGAAGAACTTAGACAGTATTTTGAACCGGAGATGATAGATTCAATAAAGACAGGAAAGGACAGAGATCCAATGTTGATAGAAGTATTAAACGAAGACTTGATTGAGACAAACGCAGAAATACAGACCAGGGACGAAGCGGTCAGAGAAAGCGGGCGGCTTCTGTGCAGACAGGGGTTTGCCAGAGAAAGCTATGTGGAGGCTATGATTCAGAATGTAAAGGAGAACGGAACCTATATTGTCATTGCGCCGGGAATCGCCATGCCTCATGCCAGACCGGAATGCGGTGCAGAAAAAATAGGCATCAGTCTTATAACATTAAAAGAGCCGGTGGTATTTGGCCATAAGGTCAACGATCCGGTAAAAATCGTGATCGGCCTCTGTGCCATAGATCACCAGACTCATTTGACCGCACTTTCAGAGCTGGTGGAAATATTAAATGACAAAGAGAAGATAGATATGATCTTAAAAGCCGTATCACCGGAGGAAGTGATGGATGTAATAAAGAAAGGAGCAGCCTTATGTTAAATATAGTCACAGTTTGCGGAGCGGGAGTCGGAAGCAGTATGATGATGCGCCTCTATGCGCAGCAGAGCCTGTCGGAGGAAGGAATCGAGGCTGTTGTTGAGGCGGCGGATATCGGATCGGTCAATCCGGATGCCTACGATGTGGTAATCACTACATCTGATTTTGCAGACCTGCTGCACGCATCAAAAGCAAAAATTATAAGAATTGACAACATGATGGACAAGGGATACTTAAAGGAACAGCTTTTAAAGACGCTGAAAGAGCTTTAGGCGGGGATGAAAGAAAGGATAAAATATGAATATATTGATGTACTTGATCAACAACGTTTTTAATCAGGCGGTGTTTGTCATAGGAATGGTAGTTTTTCTGGGAATGCTTGTGCAGAAGACAGAGTTATCCAAAATTGTTGCAAGCACAGTAAAGACAATGATCGGATTTCTGCTCATAAACACAGGAGGGCAGACTCTCGGTGTGGCACTGCTGCCTCTGCAGCCTATGCTCATAAAGGTCTTTCATCTGCAGGTGCAGGTACAGGATCTGGGCGCGGCCCAGGCGGAGAGCCTCGGAGATATAGGAAGTGAAATGGCGCTGATCTTTGCCCTGGGATTTCTGATGAATATTTTTCTGGCAAGGATCACGAAATATAAGTATGTGCATCTCTCTGCCCATGTGTCATTTTTCTATTCCGGCCTGATTGCAGCTGCGTTAAAATTCGGAACCAATTTAAGTTTTCTGCCGCTGGTTCTTCTGGGTGCTGTTTTGCTGGGAAGTTATATGACATTTACTTGTGCATATGTAGCACCGCTGATGAAAAATATCAAGGGAGGGGAAGGTTTTACTTTGGCACATTCCAGTTCCTCCGGTGTGTGGCTTGCCGCAAAAATCGGCGGACTTGTGGGCAATAAGGAACATGACCTGGAAGATATTAAAATACCGAAGAAACTTAACTTTTTAAGAGAGATGACCATCGCTCTGACGGTTGTTATGACCCTCATGTTTTTTCTGATTTCCCTGATCAGCGGGCCGGGATGGGTTATGCAGAATGTCAGTGAAGGGCGTGATATCGTTACTTTTTCTCTGCTGAATGGCCTGCAGTTCGGTCTCTGGATCACAGTGATTATCACCGGTGTAAGGATGCTGTTATCTGAGATCATCCCTGCATTCCATGGGATCGCAGACAAAATCATTCCAAATGCAGTGCCGGGACTGGATGTGCCGCTGCTGTTTCCGAATCATCCAACCTCTGTCATCTTTGGCTTTTTGGTAAGTCTGGCAGCAGGATTTGTGGGTATGGGTATTTTAGGAATGATTAACTATCCGGTTGTTGTGTTCCCGGCCCTGATCCCTACCTTTTTTACCGGTGCTGTCACAGCTATTTTCGGAAATTCCACAGGAGGAATCAGAGGTGCTTTTGCCGGATCTTTTTTAAACGGCATGATCCTGATCGTAGGACAGGCCCTTTTGCTTCCGATGATCGGAACCTATGCCCCGATTATGAGAATTTTAAGCGAGACAGACTATTGCCTGTACGGCCCCATTTTAGGAGGAATCTTAAAACTTTTGGGAGGTATATAAGATGAGGGATCTCGTATTGTATATGACAGCCGGATATCCTGATGAGAATACGTTTTTCAGTATATTGGACATAATGGACGAAGAACATGTTCCTGTACTGGAACTTGGCATCCCGGCAGAGGATCCGTTTATGGACGGTGATCTGATCAGACAGAGCCACCGGGAGGCACTTGCATCCGGGATGGACTGGAGAATACTTGAAAGTTTGCTTGAGAAAATACGCAGAAGATATAATTTCCGCATCATATTAATGACGTACCGGGAGGGTATCGGAAGATTCTGTCTGTCTAAACTGAACACTGCACTTTATGACGGTGTTTTATGTGTGAATGACACTTTGACTATATCGTCCGGGATGAAGCCGGTGCAAATATATAATGAGACAATGGATGAATCTGAAATCCGGGATCGTTTGAAAGAAAATATGAACTTCGCATATGTCATGAGCGGAAGCGGGAAGACTGGTTCATTTTCTTGTCTGCCTGACAGATACATAGAAACTGTGAAACTTTTAAAACAAATGACGAAACTGCCTTTATATGTTGGATTTGGAATACGGACGCCGGAGGATGTAAAGACGGTATGCAGCCATGGGGCAGACGGGGTAATTATTGGCTCACATTTTATGAAAGTATTCAGAGACGGCGGAATTGGCAAATGTAAAAAATATATAAACAGCATAAACAATTATTTACAAAAAACAACTTTACAACCATAGGGGATAATTGTAAAATAATACCATAGGAAGGAGGCCTATGGTATTATTATTTTATTTACTGGCGGCAGCTGTGTGGGATCTGGTCCAGTTCCGGGTACCGAATTATTTTATACTTTGCGGACTGGTTCTGGGATATCTGCTGTGGCCGTTTCATGATTTAAGTATCCCGGAAGTTCTGCTGGGGAGTATGTGTCCGGTGATCTTTTTATATCCCCTGTTTGCTGTGGGAGCGTTCGGGGCAGGAGATATTAAGCTTTTTATTGTCACAGGACTTTTTCTCGGCCGTCTGAACCTGTATCTTGTTACAGTTTCGTTTTTTACCGGCGGGATTCTTGCGCTGTTTAAGATGATTTCTGACCGAAGTCTGATCCCGCGCCTAGTCTATTTCTATTCTTACATGATTCAATGTATCAGTCAGAAGAAAATCAATACTTACTTATCCTATTCCCCTGAAAAGGGAAAAAACAGAATTCACTTTACTGCGGCAATATTCCTCGGATACTTGCTGCTGTCTGCCTGGAGGGAATGCCTATGAGCCATATCTTGATAGGAATTTACGATGAAGATACTGTCTACGGAAAGCGCCTGATGGAGTATATCAACCGCCAGAAGGTTTATCCTCTTACAGCGGCGGCCTTTACAACGGCAGAGGGGCTGAAGGAGTTTATGGAACAGCAGGACGTAAGAGGAGCAATTCTTGCGGAAGGAACCCCGGTCAGCACAGACAAACCCGTCTATTATCTAAAAAGAGATCAGTCATCAGAGTCCTGCCGGTATGGGAATGCAAGACAGATTATAAAGGAGGCTTACAGTGTTTTTAATCCCGGCAGACAGAGAGCTGCAGGAGTGACAGGAATTTATTCTCCTGCTGAAAACCGGAAGCGGACAGGCTTTGCCCTTCAGACTGCCAGAGAAACTAATGCCCTATATTTTGGAATGGAATCTTACGGACGGGCTGGTACTGAAGGAGCAATGGAAAATCTTTTGTTTGCAGTAAAGGTACGGAAAGATCAGATTGCGGATTTGGTCAGGGAGTCATCTAAAGATATAAATGGGGTGAGAGGATTTCCGTCTGCCCGGTGTTTTTTAGATTACCGCGAAATCTCCGCGGAAGATTACCGGTGGCTGTTTCAAAAGCTGGCGGAGGCAGACATATCAGCGGTACTGGATATGGAGACAGCCTGTATTTATGATTTTTCACTCTTTTCGCTGTGTGATTATTTGTATCTCCCGGTATGGGAAGAGGACATGGAAGATCCAAGGCTTTTGGGCTTTAAGGAAGTATCAGAACAGCATCCTATACTTTCTGCACTTAACTGGAAGGAGGTCTTTTTATCATAGAACCAGAGCTCAGAGAACAGAACAAGGCATCCCTCAGAGAGATATTAAAGGAAAGAGTTCTCAGCCGGGCAGATCTCATCTGCGATATAAGCGACAGGCAGCTTTTGGAATTCATTGAGGAAGAACTGTATTTGATGTCGGGAGAGTCGTATCTTTCGCTAAAGGACAAATATGAACTGTTAAAGGAGGTGTATAACGCTCTGCGCAGACTGGATATTCTTCAGGATCTTCTGGAGGATGATTCTATTACAGAGATCATGATTAATGGATATAAAAATGTATTTATAGAGGTAAACGGAAAGCTTGGCAGATGCAGCAAATCATTTTCATCAGAAGAAAAGCTGTACCAGGTCATCCAGCAGATTGTCGCAGGGGCAAACCGGATTGTCAATGAGTCTAATCCCATTGTGGATGCAAGGCTGCCGGACGGCTCCAGAGTGAACGTGATGCTGCCGCCGGTTTCCTTAAACGGAGCCACAATGACGATCAGAAAATTTGCCAGAGAACCTATGACTATGGAATGGCTGAGAGCAAAAGGGGCATTTTCAGCTTTTACGGAGAGGTTCTTAGAGATTTTGGTCAAGGCAAAGTATAACATTTTTATTTCGGGAGGAACGGGCAGCGGCAAGACAACCCTGTTAAATGGGCTGTCCAACTGTATTCCGGCGGACGAAAGAATTATTACAATCGAAGATTCTGCAGAACTGAGGCTTAACGGCATTGAAAATCTGGTGCGGCTGGAAATGCGGAATGCCAATATTGCCGGAGAAAATCAGGTAACCATAGCCCAGCTGATTAAAGCGGCCCTGAGGTCCAGGCCGGACCGGATTGTCGTGGGAGAAGTCAGAGGAGAGGAGGCTCTTTCCATGCTGAATGCTATGAATACGGGACACGATGGATCCATATCGACAGGGCACTCCAATAACCCTGAAGACATGCTGAAGCGTCTGGAGACCATGGTGCTTATGGGAGTGGACATGCCGGTTTCAGCCATAAGGGGGCAGATTGCATCTGCTATTGATATTATCATCCATCTGGGCAGGATCAGGGACGGAAGCAGAAAGCTCATGGAGATTGATGAGATTCTGGGAATGGAAGACGGACAGGTAAAGATGAAACAGCTTTTTGTATATGACCAGGAGACAGGGCTTCTGCCTGCCGGATCTCTGAAGAATATCAAAAAACTTAAGGAGTATGGCCAATATGAAGCATATGAAAGATTATTGTCAGAGTATCAGGAGGGAAATACGGAACAAACCGGGGATAAGAACGATCTTTAAGAGCCTGGGCACCGGGAAGGCCGTGTTTACAGCGGTGCAGGGATTGGTTTTGGTTTTTGTGGCTGCCTATTTGTTTTATGACCGGATCTGGCTGGGAATATCCTACATTGTTTTATTTTATCCTTACATGCTTTATCAGTTTAAAGAACAGGAAAAGAAACAAAAAAGGCAGTCCAGGCTGGAATTTAAGGAAATGCTGCTTTCTGTTTATAACAGCCTGAGTGCGGGATATTCTCTGGAAAACGCTATGAGAGCTGCAAGGGATGATCTTAGAGCAGTCAATGGAGGGAAAAAGACGGTGCTGGAGCAGGAACTTTCTATTCTTTGCTCCGGATTGGAGATGAATCAGCCGGTTGAGGTGTTGATGGAAAAGCTGGCATCAGCTCTGGGTGTGGATGAAGCAGAACAATTTGCCCAGGTACTGTGGATTATTAAAAGAAACGGAGGGAATCTGATTCAGATTATTAAAAAGTCTGTGGAACATATGAACCAGAAAATCCAGGTAAAAGAGGAAATCCTAACAATGGTGTCTGCAAAGAAAATGGAACAAAAGATTATGTCCGTCATGCCTTTTTTTATTCTGCTGTATGTACGCCTTATGAATCCGGGTTATTTTCAGGTTTTATATGAATCTCCGGGAGGCGTTTTATTGACAACTGTCTGCCTGGCCGTTTTAACTGTCTCTGTAATCTGGGCAAAAAAAATTGTAGAGATTGAGGTGTGACAATGATTGAAAAATGGATTCGCCGGCTTCCTGACAGTGCTGTAAGGAGCCGCAGGATGTGCATTCAAAGCTATTTCTGCGGGACGAAAGAGGAGCTGGAAAAGGAAGTGTGGCGTTCGTTTAAAGAGCAGTGGAAAAAGGTAATATGGGTTTTTCTGGTTTTTCTGGCGGTCATATGCCTTGCGGCGGCATCAGAGCTGCTTGCAGGGCAGGAAATTATTATTCACAGAAACGCCGAAGGAGAGGAAATAAATCAGGAATTAAGCATTGATACAGGCAGAGAGAAGGAACTGTATGAGCTGAATGTCCAGCCAAAGGCTTACAGCAGGGAGGAAGAAAAAAAGGCTTTTCAAAAAGGAGCCGAATACTTAAAAAAGCATATGAAAGGTAAAAACAGTTCATTAAATGAGGTGAAAGAAGCTTTGGACTTTCCGAACCGGATTCCGGGTACTCAGATTAAAGTAAGCTGGGAGACAGAGGATCTCAGTGTTATTGATGAAGAAGGCAATGTGTTCAGCGAAGGACTAAAACAGCCGGTGATTTTAAAGACAACGGCAGTTCTGTCGTATGGGGACCACAGGGAGCTGATAACAGTGCCGGTCCGTGTTGTTCCAAATCATGCAGGAAAGAAAGAATCAAAGCTGGAAGGTACGAAAAAGGAGCTGAAAAGTATTGAGAGGGAACATGCCCAAGAAGAGTCTTTTGCTATTCCGTCCACGGTTAAGGGAAGCAGCGTCAGGACAGGAGAGCAGGTTCAGGGGCGTCTGCCGGTTCTGGCAGTCATGGGAATTCTGTGTCTGGGGCTTTTATGGTATACGGAAGAGGAGAGACAGAAGCAGAAAAAAGCAAAGGCTTTAAAGGAGACAAGGGATGAATATCCGCTGATTATCAGTAAGCTGGTTTTGCTGCTTGGAGCCGGAATGACAATACAGGGTGCAGTTCATTCCATCGCATTATCCTATGATACAAAACATCCTAAATTTATATATAGGCAGTTTCAGGAGGCGGATAAGAAGATCACTCTGGGAATGCCTCAGACGCAGGCTCTTAAGGAATTGGGCAGCAGTATTCAGATGCCTTGCTATAAGAAATTGGCAGTCTTGATGTCCCAGAGCCTGGTCCGGGGATCAAAGGATCTTTTGGGCCGTCTGGAGGAAGAAGAGGCAGCCGCATTTGCTGAACGTAAGGAAACAGCCAGGCGCAAAGGCGAGGAGGCAAGTACAAGGCTTTTAATGCCCATGATCCTTATGCTTGTAGTGATTCTTACTCTGCTGATGGTGCCTGCATTTTTATCATTTTCATAGTCTGCCCAATGAAAGGCAGAAGAAAGGAGTTTAATCAATGAATAAGTTTATCAGAGATGAGTCCGGTATGGGTGTGGTCGAAGTCATTTTGATTATCGTTGTACTGATAGGGCTTGTTATCATTTTCCAAACCCAGATTAAAAAAGTGGTGCAGAACATCTTTAAAACAATCACGTCCAAAACAGGACAGGTTCAATGAGGCTGGACAAGAGAGGAAGCGTGACAGTTTATGTAAGTCTGCTGTTTCTCGTATTTCTTCTGCTGTTAAGCATGTGTCTGGAAGGAGCTTATCTTTATCTGGGAAAAGGCAAAGCCTCCGGAGCTTATCTTGCATCACTGTCCAGCACAAGAGGTAATTACCAGAAGGAATTAGAACAAAAGTATCATTTGTTTGGTTTAGATGTACGGTATGCAGCACAGCTGGATGAACAGATTGGAGAGACGCTGAACTACGGCCTGACAGCCGGAAGGGACCCTTTTATATTTCACACGGGTTCCACAGAGATAAGCAAAAAGGTTTCTTTGGCAGACCGGCAGGGAGAGATCCTGAAAAAACAGATTGAAGATTTTATGAAGTATGATCTGGGAAAAGACGGAATTAATGCGTTAAAAGAATATGTGCTGAAGCTGCCGGAGGGAGGGGATGCTTCCCAGGCAAAGCAGGTGATTGACCGGGCAAATGAACAGGACACCGATGAAAATGAGCAGAGCCAGAAGCAGGAAAGTACAAAGCCTGCAGAGAAAGCAAAGGATCCGAGAAAAGGATTGACCAGACTGCTGCGGGAGGGAACTGTATCGATTGTTTTAGGAAAGGATGCAGATGTGTCAAAGCAGGAGGTTCCGGTAGTTTACGGCGGCGGAGGGAAACAAAAAGAAAAAAAGCTTAATTTTTTCCGTGCAGAGTCTGTCAGTGAGAGTCTGGATGAACAGATAAAAGAGACTGCCAAGACAGGTATCAGGACTGAGCTTATGTCCATAGCTTATGCATCCAAATATTTTCACAGCTACACATCCAAAGAAAAAAAGAAAGGGCTTCAGTATGAAATAGAATACTTGATTGCCGGAAATTCATCTGAAAAAGAAAACCTGGGAGCAGTATTTTCTAAAATTCTTTTGCTTCGATTTCTTCCGAACTTAATCTACGTCCAAAAGGATCCGTCAAAACAGACACAGGCAGAAGCATTGGCCGCTGCAGTACTGGGCATTACGGGGCTGACGCCTGCGGTTAAGCTTGTAAAGGAGCTTTTACTGGCCGCTCTCGCCTATGGGGAATCGGTTATAGATATAAGAAACCTTGCAGAAGGAAAGAAAATTCCGATGTGGAAGTCAAAAGACACCTGGCAGATGGAGTTTTCAGGCCTGGCGTCACTTTCAGCCGGGAGAAAACCTGTGAAACAGGGACTTTCTTATACTGATTATCTGTGCCTTCTTTTGGCAGTGCAGACAAAGAAACAGGAAAAGTATCTGAGAATGATGGACCTCATCGAAGCCAACATCAAAATGGAGGTTCCGGAATTTTCAATGAGAGCATGCTATGTTTCGTTTCAGGCAGAGACAGAGATGATACTGGAGCCTTTTCATTTTGGAGGCGTCAGCTTACCGGTAAAGAACAAGTATCATTGGAATCTGAAGGAAATATCAAAATATTAATTGACAATGAGAGGGGGAGAGCAGAGGTGTTCCTCAATTGCATAAAAAAACATTTCTCCAAGCCAACAGCCAACAATACAAATTTATCAATTGAATACAGGCAATCTGAGAGGACATCTCTGCTCTCCTCCTCTGAGGGGAGCATGACACTGGAGGCAAGTATTCTGGTGCCTGTGTTTCTGTTTTTGTTTCTGGCCTTAGCCTCGGTGGGCGAGACCTTATGGATTCATGGACAGGTATTTCACGGAGTATCTGAGGCGGCAAAGGAGGAAGCTGTATATGAATATATTCTGGAGAAAAAGAAGACACAGTCCATGCGGCCTGTGATCCTCAAGCAGAAGTTTCTTTCCGCAGTAAATCAAAGTGCCCTGAACCGTTCTTCTTTGTCAGGAGGTGCACAGGGGGTATTGTTTACAGGCTCCCGGTTTAAAGAGGACCAGGCAGTTTATGAGATTACCGCACATTACAGGATTACCTACCGTCTTCCTTTCCTGCCGTCATTTTCAGGAAATTACCAGCAGAAGATAAGACAGAAAGCTATGACCGGATATGTCTGCATGCAGAAGGAGTCCGGGGACGGGATGGTGTATGTTACGCCTTACAAAAGTGTATATCACAAGGACGCAGACTGTACACATCTTTCGCTGTCTATTCTGCAGGACAGTGATGCAGTGAAATATCTCAGCGGAAAAACAAAATACCGGGAATGCCAGCACTGCACTAAGTATCATAAAGGAAAAACAGCCGTCATATTTATTGCTGAGGATGGAGATGCCTATCACACAGATTTAGGCTGCAGCGGACTGACCAGGACAATCAGGAAGATAAAGAAAAGCGAAGCAAAGGGGATGAAGCCATGCGAAAGATGCGGGAGGTAGACGGTTATATAACATTGGAGGCAAGCCTTTTAATACCGCTGATCTGTTTTTTGCTTGTGCTGCTGTGTTCATTCTTCTTTTATATTATGAATCTTGGCATCACATCCGGAATGGTAAAGGAGGCGGGCCTCTGCTCTGTGGATGGAGACCGGGAAGGGGTACTTTCAGCAGATCTGGAGAAGAAGATTATGATGGGAAAAATAAGCTCCGTAACAATATCGGATTCAGAAGAAAAGAGAAGCATTACAGCACAGGCAGAAGTAAAGGTGCCGGTGCTTGGGAGTGTGGACCTATTCGGGCTGCATTTGTTCCGCATCAGGGAGCAGCAGAAATTTATGCTTCCGAAGGAGGCGGATAAGATCAGGAGGTGGAGCTTGATTGAATGAACAGTGGACTCGGGAAGGATTTGATCACTATTATGTGGCGGCAAAGACAGAGGGGGAAGTCTTTGAGGAACAGGTACTGCTGTCTCATATGATCCGGGGCATTCTTCCCTGCGAAGTGCGGCGGATCGAGGAAGATGAAGCGTATTATTTTAACCTGGGATCCTGCGGCCTGTATATTGATCAGATTGGAAAACTGGATGCCAGAGGGTTTATCAGGGAACTGATCTGCATCATTGAAGAAGCGGAAGACTATCTGCTGAATCCGGACAATTTTATTTTGACAGACAGACATGTATATGTCAGAGATGGCAGGCCTGCTCTTTGTTATGTGCCGGGCTGCGGCTCAGATATTACCCTGCAGCTGAAAGAGTTTGTACAGTCCTGTACTGAGCAGCTCGATTACGGAAATCGTGAACAGGTCACATTTTTCTATGAACTGCATAACAAACTGAGGAAAGGTTTTATATCCCTCAGTGAACTGAAGGGATTTGTGGAGCCTGCGAAGATAAAAATATCAGATGCAGATGTAATGGAAGCCAGCCCTCCCGGGGAAAGGGAGGGCACAAAATGCCAGGTGCCGGAGGAGCAGAAGGAGGAAAAAGGCAAAAGGATGATATGGCCGGTTTTACTGTATATTCCGCTTGTTTTTTCGACAGCTTATTTTGCGGTCAGGTCATGGAATGAAGGAATGACATATCCAAATATGAGAGGGATACTGACAGGAGGGATTCTGCTGGCAGTCAATACAGGCTGCCTGTGGGCAGCTGTCAGGAAAAAGAATAAAAAGATGCAAACAGTCCAAACGCGGGATGAGGGCGGGGCATTTCCGGGGGATCAAACCGAACTGTTAAGTGATGAGACTGTCCTGTTAGTTTCGGAAAGTGTGCCTGTGCTCAAATTATCCGGGCAGGAAGGACAGGAGATTCCGGTACAGAGCAGAGAGTTCACAGTGGGAAGACAGCAGGGTTCCGTGGACTTCTGTCTGCCTCAGCCCGGTGTCAGCCGGCGTCATTTTCAGATTCTTACGGACGGAGGAAGTTATTTGATTCGGGATTTGGGCTCCAGAAACGGAACATTTGTTAATGGAGAAAGGGTTTGGAAAGAATCAGTGCTCCGGAACGGAGATGAGATAAAAGCCGGTACAGAACAATTAAAATTTATGGTATAATTCCAGTAGAATTGAAAAGGCTTTCTACTGGAGGACATGTCATGTACCAAAGAATTTTAAATTTATTAAATATCAGGGGATATCAAAAAGAAATGACTCCTCTGGGCCCCTGTTATATAAAAGAAGAACAGGGAAGAAAAAAGGGGGTGTTCATGACCTATGAACACAAGCCCGACGGAAGTCTGTATACGCAGGAGGAAGCCGGCCGGCTGGATGAAAAGCTCAAGCAGTATATCGGGCCGGGAGCCTCTGTGCTTGTACTCATCCTGTCCGACAAGGGGAGATCTACATGGACTGACCCGGACAGGGCTTTTGAAGAACTATATGACCCGGTTTGTATGATCCTGTCTGCATCAGACAGAGGGAAAGAGAGGGACGGCACATCCGGAGGGATCCGTTTCAGAAAACCGGGAGAATATAAGGCTACGGCAGTCATTCTGATCATAAATGTTTTTATGTACCTGTGGACACTGGCGAGCCATGAGATCATTAACTGGGGAGCTCTTACATGGATGCACGCATTCCAACAGGGGGAAGTTTACCGTCTGGTAACCAGCGTGTTTCTGCACTATGATTTTGATCATCTGCTGAATAATATGATTGTTTTTCTTCTGGTAGGCAGCCGGCTGGAACCCATATTCGGCACGGCCCGGTATACAGCGCTGTATCTGGGGGCCGGCATCGCAGGGAGCATAGTATCCGCTGGTTATTACATGAATACCGGTGAAATGGTTGCTTCCGTGGGAGCATCGGGAGCAATTTTCGGCCTTATCGGAGCCATGCTGTGGATACTGGTCAAAAACCGGGGATACCAGAAGGAGTTCTACGGAGGAGGCGTTGTGTTAATGATCGCAGGAAGCCTTTATCACGGATTCTCTACTATGGGAATTGACAATGCAGCCCACATCGGGGGCTGCATCGGAGGATTCCTTCTGGCTATTTTGCTGTATCGGCAAGACCGGGGAAAATAAGAGTAAATGTAGTGCCTTGATTTAAGGCAGAATCCATATGGATTGAAATATCCAGGTCCTTGGCAATCTCACTTACTACAGACAGGCCGATGCCGTTTCCTTTTGGCACAAAGGATACACCCCGGTAAAATGCCCGCGCCTGCTGTTCCTTTGTCATTCCGATTCCTGTATCGGAAAGGCTGCAGACGACAAAACTGCCTTCACGGCTTAAATGAACAGAAATCAGAGGCTCTCTTGCAGTCTCTTTTTTTCTGCTGATAGCGTTGACTCCATTAGAGATCAGGTTATTAAAGATCTGCAGGAATTTGGTCTTGGAGCCTTTAATATAATAAGGGGAAGAATCTTCTGTCAGGACAGAGAATGTTATCCCATGTTCATTCAGTTTGGTACTCCAGGAATATTTGATCTCTTCCAAAAGAGAGGAAAGATCCACAGGTTCCAGAGCAGCAGAAGCATCTGACGCAGGAGACAGCATATGGCGCACCATGTCAAACACAGAAGAAAAATCATCTTTGATGCCGGACCAGTGAAGGTCGGAAAGAAGCTCAGGATGTGTTTGTTCTATGTACTGAAGCTGGCTGTAGATTAAAGTCAGAGAGTTTTTTAATTCATGGGAAAATGTTGTCAGTTCATTTTGATTCTTCATAATTACTCTTCTTTCTATTACAAATTTCATGCAGCGACAACTATAAGTTTATATGGGAGCTTGTGTAAAAGGCAACGGAAAACAGAGGCAAAAGTTCGACGATTTTTTTCCTTTTCCAATTTCAGAGGTTATGATACAATAAGGAAATGATGCAGGAGGAAAGAATATGTCATATATGGCTTTATATCGAAAGTTTCGGCCGTCGGCCTTTGATGAGGTCAAGGGACAGGATCATATCGTCACAACGCTGAAAAATCAGCTGGAAGCCGGACGTATCGGCCATGCCTATCTGTTCTGCGGAACCAGAGGGACCGGTAAGACGTCGGTTGCAAAGCTGCTTGCCAAGGCAGTGAACTGTGAGCACCCGGTGAACGGGAATCCGTGCGGAGAATGTGAAAGCTGCAGGGAGATCCAGGAAGGCAGTTCCATGAATGTGATGGAGATTGATGCAGCGTCTAATAACGGCGTGGACAATATCCGTGACATCAAAGAACAGGTTCAGTATTCTCCGGCTTCGGGAAAATATAAAGTGTTTATTATCGATGAGGTGCATATGCTTTCCATGGGAGCATTTAATGCCCTGCTTAAGACTTTAGAGGAACCGCCGGAGTATGTGATTTTTATTTTGGCTACAACAGAGGTGCATAAGATTCCTATCACGATCTTGTCCCGCTGTCAGAGATACGATTTTCATCGCATAACGTCGGATATCATTGCTGACCGGCTTATGGAGCTGATGTCAAAAGAGCAGGTGGAGGCGGAAGACAAAGCGCTGAAATATATAGCCCGGATGGCAGACGGTTCCATGCGTGATGCCCTGAGCCTGCTGGACCAGTGTATCGCATTTTATCTCGGCAAAAAATTAACCTATGAAAATGTGCTGGAGGTTCTTGGAACAGTAGATATCAGTGTCTACGCAGATCTTCTGGACTGTATCCTGGCAAACGATGTGACGGGCGTCATCGGTATCATCGGCAGGATTGTAGAACAGGGAAGAGAACTCACTCAGTTTATCACAGACTTTATCTGGTATCTGAGAAATCTTCTTCTGGCAGGCAAGGGTGATGCATCCATGGAAGCGCTGGAGATCTCTGCGGAACAGCTGAGTCTGATGCAGAAAAAAGCTGCACAGGTTAATGAGGAGACTGTGATCCGGTATATCCGTATCCTGTCAGAATTACTGAACCAGATCCGGTTCGCAACATCCAGGAGAGTGCTGGTAGAAGTGGCCATGATTAAAATGTGCCGTCCGCAGATGGAGACAGACATGTCCAGTGTCCTTGAGCGGATGCGTATGCTGGAAGAATCACTGGAGCAGATAAAGTCTCAGGGTGTGGCAGTGGCAGTGCAGCCCCCGGCTGAGGAATCTGCACCGAAGCCTCAGAATGAAGAAAAAACAACGGAACAGATACTGGATGAAAGGCTTCCCAAGGCCAGGGCCCAGGAGCTTAAGGAGATCATCAAGCATTGGAAGCAGGTAAAGCTTTGCCAGCCTCCGATGATTAAAAATCTGCTGTCCAAGGGTGTCCTGACTGCGGATGAATCCACTGAGGTGCTGAGACTTATGTTTAAGCCGGAAGGCAGCATGAATATGGGCAAGGACTATTTTCAGAGACATCCGGAAAAGATTGAGGCTCTGGAGGAGGAATTGGCTCAGAGGTCAGGATTCCAGGTAAAGATCGAGATCGGAGAGCTGGAGTCTGAGAAAAATGAGGACACCATTAATCTGGACTGCATTCACATGGATGTGACAATAGAAGAATAAAAAGATATTTATTTTTAGGAGGTATAAAAGATGGCAAAAAGAGGCGGATTTCCGGGTATGGGCGGAAATATGAACAATCTGATGAAGCAGGCGCAGAAGATGCACAAGCAGATGGAAGAAACTACAAAAGAGCTGGAGGAGACCACATATGAGGCAACTGCCGGAGGCGGAGTTGTGAAGGTAGTGGTATCCGGGAAAAAAGAAGTTGTAGGTGTAAGCCTGGACGAGGAAGTAGTGGATCCGGATGATATTGAAATGCTGGAAGACCTGATCGTAGCTGCTACCAATGAGGCACTCCGCAAGATGGAAGAGGACTCACAGAGTAAGATGGGGAAAATCACCGGAGGACTTGGCGGAGGACTCGGAGGCGGATTCCCGTTTTAAGGATGGATAATTGATATGGATTATTACAGCAGTCAGATCACAAATTTGATCGAAGAATTGGGGAAGCTTCCGGGAATTGGACCTAAGTCAGCCGGAAGGCTTGCTTTTCACATCATAAATATGCCGCTGGACCAGGTAAAGCATTTGTCCGAGAGCATTATAGATGCAAAGGAAAATGTTCATTACTGCAGAGAATGCTGTACCCTGACAGACCAGGATATCTGTCCGATCTGTTCCAGCAGCAAACGCGATCACAGCACGATCATGGTAGTGGAGAGCACCAGGGATCTGATGGCCTATGAAAAAACAGGAAAATACGAGGGCATTTACCACGTTCTGCACGGAGCAATCTCTCCGATGCTTGGAATCGGGCCTTCGGACATCCGGCTGAAAGAACTGATGGCCAGACTTCAGGGGGATGTAAAAGAGCTGATTATTGCTACCAACTCAAGCCTTGAAGGAGAGACCACGGCAATGTATATAAGCAAGCTTGTGAAGCCGACCGGCATCAAAGTGAGCAAGATTGCCAGCGGAGTACCGGTGGGCGGAGATTTGGAATATATTGATGAGGTTACCCTTCTTCGGGCACTGGAAGGAAGAACTGAATTATGAAATGAAAAAGAGCAGCCGGGCAGGCTGCTCTTTTTCTGTAAGTAACTTTAAAACTTTAAAACAATAAGGAGAGGATATTCATCCTCAAGAGGGGTAGGATTTGAAAGTATTTAAAAATGTTTAACTACTTTACATTTCTTATTCTACTTGATAAATGTGAACAAACAGTGAAGAAACTGTGGATAAAATAAAAACAGGAGATTAAATTATCAGAATATTTAGAATAAAAAGAAGAATAAACAAAAAACACTGTATACATACTTAAATTGCTTGACAATAGAAGCGTTCTTTTTTATAATAAGACCATAAAGAGGAACAAGTAAATGGATTGCTAAAAAGAATCGATGGGAGGCGATATTGTTTGGATATTATGTCGCAAGACATAGAAGACATTCTATATACAGTAAGTAAAAAATTTCATACAGTGAGCCTTCAGAATATAGAATAAGTTGTCCGGTATAGATTTTATACAAAGATCGGAGAGACAGGACAGGTAGAACGTCATACGAAGAGTCAGTTGTATATAGAAGAGAACGGAACGAAGAGAAATGAAAGATCAAGAAGTTTGATATGTGAGTCGCAAAGACTCAGAGTTCGGATTGATTGAGAAATTGAAGGGAATACAGAAGTTGTGTATGGCATGTATGAAATAGGGCGTTTCAAAAATAAGCCTCCGATGAATAACAATTAAATATTAAAAAGGTGAGTCGCAAAGACTCACCTTTTTTTGTGGTGCGAATACTATAGTAATAATTTCACACTTCATTTTTGGATTCTTGAAAAAGGCCTATAAATAAGATACAATACTTACCAAAGGAGATGATAATAATGAAGAAACAAGATTGTGTATTTTGCAAGATTATAAGCGGGGAGATTCCCTCATCTACAATTTATGAGAACTCAAAGTTTAAGGTAATTATGGATATTGCTCCTGCCAACAAAGGGCATGTGCTGATCCTGCCAAAAGAACATTTTGATAATATCTATGACATAGACACGGCAACGGCCGGACAGCTGTTTGAACTTACAGCTATGGTTGCAAGAGCAATAAAGTCAGTGCTTGACTGTGACGGAATGAATATTCTGCAGAACAACGGAACAGTGGCAGGCCAGACGGTTTTCCATTTCCATATGCATATCATTCCGAGATATGAAGGAGACTCTGTGAATGTGGGCTGGAAAGAACTCAGCTATCAGGACGGAGAAATGGATCAGCTCAGGGAAGCCATACTGAAAGCACTGTAGGAGGCAGCATGTCAAAAATATCTTGGAAGCCGGGCAATATGATATACCCCCTGCCTGCGGTTATGGTAAGCTGCGGAGCAGAAAATGAGGCTGATAATATTATCACTGTGGCATGGACCGGAACGATATGTACGAACCCGCCTATGACTTATATTTCTCTGAGGCCGGAGAGGCATTCTTACCATATGATTGAAAAAAGCGGTGAGTTTGTAATCAACCTGACAACGGCAGAACTTGCCCGGGCAGCAGACTTCTGTGGTGTACGGTCCGGCAGGGATTTGGATAAATTCAAAGAAATGGGCCTTACAAAGGAATATGGTCTTTTACAGCATGCGCCTTATATAAAAGAAAGCCCGGTGAATATTGAGTGCCGGGTTGAGGAAATTACTCCCTTGGGATCCCATCATATGTTTACAGCCCGCGTGGCAAATATACTGGTGGACGATACTTATATGGAAGAAAACGGACGTTTTGCCCTTGAGAAGACCAATCCTCTGATCTATTCCCATGGAGGATACTTTGAGACGGGAAAACAGATCGGTACTTTTGGATACTCCGTGAAGAAGAAAAAAAGGAAGAATAGAAATGACAAGCCAAAAAGGAAGTAACTACATTTTAATTGGGATGCCGGGGGCCGGCAAAAGCACGATAGGGGTTTTGCTGGCGAAAGCACTGGGGGCTGAATTTATTGATACGGACCTGGTCATCCAGCAGAAGACCGGAAAGCTTCTGAAAGACATTATCAGTGAGGAAGGAAATGAGAGATTCAAACAGATCGAGGAGGACGTCAATGCATCTGTTGAAGCTGAGAACTCTGTGATTGCTCCCGGGGGAAGCGCCATCTACAGCCCGAGAGCGATGGAACACTTTAAGGAGATCGGTACAGTCATTTATTTGAAGCTGAGTTATGCTGCAGTTTCTGAACGGCTCGGCGATCTGGCAGACAGGGGTGTGGTGCTGGACAGCGGCCAGACTCTATATGATTTATACCATGAAAGAATACCTCTCTATGAAAAATATGCAGACATTACTGTTGATACCGATGATTTAAAGATCGGGGAAGCCTTAGAAAAAGTGTTGGAAAACTTAATATAGTGTGATATACTGATAAATATGCGAGTAAGCGGCATGGAACTTCTGGACTTATGCCAGGGTATTTTATGCCTGCCCGAGGGTATGTATTTAAAAAGATACGCTTATTTTTTTGCAGAATGGACAGATTATTGATAGAGAATGAATGATTCGATAGATTGAATAGAGTTTTATATAGAGGTGTATGATGGAACAATATATCATTAAAGGCGGAAACCCACTGGTAGGAGAAGTTGTTATCGGAGGCGCAAAGAATGCTGCCCTGCCTATTTTAGCAGCAGCAGTTATGACGGATGGAACGTGCGTTATTGAAAATATGCCGGACGTTAGAGATACAAACGTTTTGCTCCAGGCTATGGAAGGCATCGGAGCTACAGTAAAAAGATCAGGAAAGCATGAAGTAGTGATCAGCGGCAGCGGAATGAATGCAGACTGCGATGTTGATAACGAGTATATCCGAAAGATCAGGGCATCTTACTATCTGATCGGTGCACTATTAGGAAAGTATAAAAGAGCGAGAGTGGCTCTTCCGGGAGGCTGTGAGATAGGCAGCCGTCCGATTGACCAGCATATCAAGGGCTTTAAGGCATTAGGAGCCAGAATTGAGATTGAAAACGGCATGATCACAGCTGCCGCAGATGAATTGATCGGCTGCCACATTTATATGGATGTGGTGTCTGTTGGTGCGACCATCAATGTCATGATGGCAGCAGCTTTGGCCAAGGGCAATACAACGATTGAAAATGTGGCAAAAGAGCCGCATGTAGTTGACGTGGCCAATTTTCTGAACAGTATGGGTGCAAGCATACGCGGTGCAGGTACAGATGTGATTAAGATCAAGGGTGTAGAGAAGCTCGGAAACTGTGAGTATTCTATTATCCCGGACCAGATTGAGGCGGGGACCTTCATGACAGCGGCTGTTGCTACAAAAGGCGACATTACGATCAAGAATGTTATCCCGAAGCATCTGGAAGCGATCAGTGCCAAGCTGGAAGAGATCGGTGCACAGGTGGATGAGTTTGATGATGCAGTGAGAGTCGTAGCTACAAAAAGGCTGGATTCAACTCAGATCAAAACTCTGCCATATCCTGGATTCCCGACGGATATGCAGCCTCAGATGGCTGTATCGTTAGCCCTGTCCAATGGGACCAGTATTGTTTCAGAGAGTATTTTTGAAAACCGTTTCCGGTATGTAGATGAGCTGACCAAGATGGGAGCCAGGATTCAGGTGGATGGAAGAACAGCCATTATCACCGGAGTTGACCTATTTACCGGTGCAGATGTTTCAGCACCCGATCTGCGTGCAGGGGCGGCCCTTGTCATTGCAGGTCTTGCGGCTGACGGTTATACTACAGTCAGCGATATCGGCTATATTTACCGCGGATATGAAGGGTTTGAAAAGAAGATTCAAAACCTCGGCGGAGATATTAAACTGGTGAATGACGAAAAAGAAATTGCCAGATTTAAGCTGCGTATCGTATAAATTAAGGGGGAATTGCCGGTGCGACAATACCTAAAGAATGAAGTTTTTAAAATATCCAAATGGATAGAGTTTTATTTATCTGCCCTGATCACGATTGCAGTTATCGGAGGCGGAGTGTGGATGATCAAGGATTTGATCGCCATATTATCAGGCAGTCCAGAGTCTGATGCGATTTACCAGTTTGTACTCAATGTATTTAACCTTGTGATCTGTGTGGAGTTCATCAAGATGCTGTGTAAGCATACGGCTTCTACTCTGGTGGAGGTTCTTATGTTTGCAATTGCCAGACAGATGATCGCGCAGCATACAAGTCCGGTGGAGAATCTGCTCTGCATTTTTTCCATAGCGGTTCTCTTCATTATAAGGAAGTATTTCCTGGACCGTTTTGAGGATATTGATAAGACAGTTTTTCTGCCTAACCAGAAGATTGCAAAAGTAAATCAGCTGGTGCATGTGAATATCCCTGAGGATTATAAGGGCGAATCAATCGGAGAGGCAGTGCTTAAGGGCATTGATCTGGAAAATGAAGAAGTAAAATGCGGGCATTGCTATTATTTCCCTGGAGGAGCGCTCCGCGTATCTAAAGTTGCCGCAGGGCAGGTGAAGGAAGTGGAAGTTATCCGCAGCAGAAATGTAAATATTATGCCGAACTTATGAAGTTAAATTGAAGCAGGTCCGATCAGTTCGGGCCTTTTTCGATACATATGAATATGTTTATGAACGAAAGGAGCAATTATGGAAAAAATATTATTTACATCAGAATCTGTCACTGAAGGACATCCGGACAAAGTCTGTGATCAGATTTCAGATGCCATTTTAGATGAACTTTTAAAGCAGGACCCGATGAGCCGGGTAGCGTGTGAAACCTGTACCACTACAGGTCTTGTGATGGTTATGGGAGAAATCACGACCAATGCCTATGTGGATATTCAGAAGGTTGTAAGGCAGACGCTTACGGATATCGGGTATACAAGAGCAAAGTACGGGTTTGATGCAAGTACCTGCGGCGTTGTCACTGCTATTGATGAACAGTCTAAAGATATTGCTCTTGGCGTGGACAAGGCATTGGAGGCAAAGGAATCTGACATGTCAGATGAAGAGCTGGATGCCATTGGGGCAGGGGACCAGGGCATGATGTTTGGTTTCGCCACAAATGAGACTGAGGAATATATGCCTTATCCGATCTCTCTGGCACATAAGCTGTCAAAGAGGCTTACGCAGGTGCGTAAAGAGGGAATCCTTCCATATTTAAGGCCGGACGGCAAGACGCAGGTCAGCGTGGAATATGATGAGAACGGGAAACCGCTCCGTCTGGAAGCAGTTGTGCTGTCTGCCCAGCATGACCCTGAAGTCAGCCAGGGCCAGATCCATGAAGACGTAAGGAGAGAAATTTTTGACAAGGTACTGCCGGCAGAGATGGTAGATGAACACACAAAATTCTTCATCAATCCAACCGGACGTTTTGTCATAGGAGGGCCACAGGGAGATGCAGGCCTCACAGGTAGAAAGATTATTGTGGATACTTACGGCGGATATGCAAGACATGGCGGAGGTGCTTTCTCCGGCAAGGACTGCACAAAGGTAGACCGGTCTGCGGCCTATGCGGCGAGGTATGTGGCTAAAAATATTGTAGCTGCAGGACTGGCGGACAAGTGTGAGATCCAGCTGTCCTATGCTATAGGAGTTGCACATCCAACATCTATTAACGTTGATACATTCGGAACAGGAAAAATATCCAGTGAAGCTCTTGTGGAACTGATCAGAAAGAATTTTGATTTAAGGCCTGCAGGAATTATCAAGATGCTGGATCTCAGAAGACCGATCTACCGTCAGACATCCAATTACGGACATTTTGGAAGAAATGATCTGGATCTTCCGTGGGAACGTCTGGACAAGGCTGAACTGTTAAAAGAGCAGGCCAGATAAGAGGACAGTATGATGGCATATGATCTGGTATTTAAAAACGGGACAATTGTAGATGTCAGAAACAAAACCTGCTTTAGGGCTGATCTTGCCGTTTCAGAGGGGAAGATCGCAGAGATCGGAAATCTCTGCGGAGAGAAGGAAATAGACTGTACCGGAAAAGTGCTCTGCCCCGGATTCATAGATGCCCACGTGCATATAGAATCCAGTATGGCAGCTCCGCGTGAGTTTGCCAATGCAGTTCTGCCCCACGGAACGACAACTGTGATTGCGGATCCGCACGAAATGGTGAATGTCAGAGGAAATGAGGCCATGAGATATCTTCTTGATGCGACCGAAAACCTGCCGATTTCTGTCTATGTGATGCTTCCGTCATCAATTCCTTCTACACCGTTTGAAACTAATGGGGCTGATTTCACGTCTAAAGATATGGAGGCATGGATCAATCACCCAAGGATACTTGGCCTCGGAGAAGTGATGTGTTATCCGGATGTCCTGGCTGGACGCAGGGAGATCATGGATAAGATTGAGCTCTGCAGGCACAAGGTCATAGACGGCCATGCGCCGGGACTCACAGGAGAAGCGCTGAGAAGGTATGTAAAAGCAGGAGTCATGACAGATCACGAATGTACATCATTTGAAGAGGCGGAAGAGAAGCGGAAAGCTGGTATGAAGATCCTTGTCCGGGAGGGCAGTGCGGCCAGAAATGTGGAGGCTATAGTCAGGGGCCTTGCAGAAAAAGGCTCCGGCACAGACGGATTTCTCTTTTGTACGGATGATAAGCATCTGGATACGATCGAACAGGAAGGACATATCAGTTTTAATGTGAAGAAAAGCATTCAGCTGGGACTGAAACCAGAGGAGGCCATAGCCATGGCAACCTGGAATGCTGCACAGACCTATGGACTCCCCAGTACCGGGTGTCTGGAGAAGGGTTATGACGCTGATATTGTTGTCTTGAATTCCCTGGAGGATATAAAAGTTCTTCAGGTTTACAAAAAGGGGATTTCCTGCCGGGAGATACTCTCGGACAGCAGGGAAGCAGATGCAGATTATGGAGGAATGCTTCAAACGGTGAATCTAAAGCCGTTCGGCAGGGAAGATCTTTCGCTGCACACAGAAGGAAGAACTCCGGTCATCGGGCTGGTTCCGGGGCAGATCATAACAAGGTATCTGCTTGAGGAGGTTCCGTCAGAAAACGGATTATTCCAGCCGGATTCCATATATTCCAAACTGTGTGTGTTTGAGCGGCACCGGGGGACCGGCAGCATTACAGCTGCACCGCTGAAGGGATACGGCATCACCGGAGGGGCCATTGCCACTTCCGTAGCCCATGATTCCCATAACATCATAGCGGCGGGAGACTGTGATGAGGATATTATAAAGGCCGTGGAGATCATCCGGGAAATGCAGGGAGGCTATGCACTGGTCAGACACGGGAAAGAAGCGGGAAGGCTTCCTCTTCCCATAGCAGGACTTATGAGTACATGGCCGGCGTCAAAAATACAAGAGCGGATTGACACTATGGTGCAGACGGCCAGAGAGATGAACATATCAAAGGACTGCGATCCGTTTATTACACTGTCTTTTCTGGCGCTTCCGGTGATTCCGGAACTCCGCCTCACAGACAAAGGCTTGGTTGATGTAAGTAACTATCAGTTGATAAAGGACAAAGGAGAATAGAATGAGCAGAGCAAGGAGAACAAGAAGGAGATGGAATAAAGCCGGCATCGCTGTATGGGTTGTGCTGTTGGCATTGATCGCGGCAGGCGGTATCTGGTTTATCCGTTCCGGAAAGACAAATTACACAAGTGTAAATGACGGAATCGGCGAGATGATGGCAAAAGCCAATGAAGGTGTCATGGATAAAGACACAGGAGAAGAGTTAAAAGATTCCCTGTATGTGCCGAGAAAAATTGATAAGACGAAAAAGCTGATTGCGTTTTCTTTTGATGACGGTCCGGCCAGAGACAATACCGACAGGATTGTGAAGGCGCTGGAGAAAAATGATGCGAGAGCCACATTTTTTATGCTGGGGCAGAATGCGAATCTGTATCCTGAGCTGGTGAAGGAAGTTATGGATTCCGGAAATGAAGTGGCAGGACATTCATGGAATCATCCTCAGCTGACAAAGATCGGGGCTTCCGGGGTTCAGCAGCAGATGAGTAAGATGAACAGTGCTATCTCAAAAGTAACCGGATCCGATGTAGGACTTTTAAGACCGCCATATGGCGCCATTAATGATATGGTAAAAGCGAATATTGATGCACCTTTACTTTTATGGAGCATTGATACTCTGGATTGGAAGACTTTAAACACAAATTCCACAGTCAATGCAATTTTAAAACAGGCCAAGGACGGGGATATTGTACTGATGCATGATATTCATAAACCTACTGTGGCCGCAGTGGAAAAGGTTCTGCCTCAGTTAAAGGCAAAAGGATTTGAAGTTTGTACAGTTTCAGAACTCCTGGAAGCCAAGGGCATAAAGGTCGGCAAGGGTGATGTGGTCATTAGTGCAAATCAGATTAACAGATATAAGAAATAATCTACATAAGGTCAGTGATTCGCTGGTTGTAAGAAGTGATTCACTGCAGGATGATTGAAATTATTTCAAATGAATTATATAATAAACCTAAACATTATCGTGCGGAGTCTTAAAGGGCATAGTTTGGGTTGAATATTTAGGGCAGAGCCGGTTGACGGTTTCTGCCCTTTCTTAATTCAGAAGAATAAGAAAGCATATTGCACTTGGCACTGAATATTTTAGGGCTTATGAGAGGGAGAGTATCATTTTAAGGAACAGCATAACAAGTAAAAGGAGGAAACAAAAATGAAAAAAGCAGTGATATCAGTGGGACACAGTATTTTAAAAAACGGCATGTGTACATCAGCCAGCGGAACCGTAAATGAATATCAATATAATAAAAAGCTTGCGCCCGTTCTAAAAGAATGTCTGGAAAAGAACGGATGGCAGGCAGATGTCATCGTATGCCCGGAAAAGAAATTTGCGGCAAAGACAGAAGAGAAATCGTACAAGCTCCCTTTAATCAATAAGGGCGGATATGACCTGGCAGTGGAACTGCATCTCAATGCCAGTGACGGGGCCGGACACGGTGCAGAAGTATATTATAAGACGGAGACAGGGAAAGCATATGCACAGAGGGTCCAGAAAAAATTAGCCACTGTATTCCGGGACAGAGGGGCAAAAAAAGATGATCATCTGTATTTTTTGAACGGCACAAAACCGGCAGCTATCCTCGTGGAAAGTTTTTTCTGCGACAATAAATCAGACTGTGAATGCGGAAAAGATATAAAAAAGGTGGCAAAATTAATCGCAGACGGAATTGCAGGAAAATAAGCCCTCAGCTTCTCTTTTTGGTGCACAGAATGAGAGGAACGATATGAGGCAGAGGTGTATTCTTTTATTGTAAGGAGGAGACAGAACAGAATGGATTGGATTAAGCGGCTGAACGAGGCGGTATCATATATTGAGGATCATTTATCGGAGGACATAGACTATGAGGAACTTGCAAAGATTGCCTGCTGTTCCTCCTATCACTTCCAAAGGATGTTTTCCTATATTGCAGACGTTACGCTTTCTGAGTATATCCGCAGGAGGCGGATGTCCATGGCAGCGGCGGATCTGAGCAGCGGAAAAGAAAAAATTGTGGATATAGCCTTAAAGTATGGCTATGATTCACCTACAGCTTTTAACCGCGCATTTCAGAGAGTTCACCATGTGGCGCCCTCAGCGGCGAAAAAGAGCGGAATTGTTCTGAAATCTTATCCTCCTATCAGTTTTCAAATCACAATAAAAGGAGATGCAGAGATGAATTACAGAATTGAGAAAAAAGAAAGCTTTCGTATCATAGGACCGTCCGCACCGATGGAAAAGGATGTGGAAAAGAACTTTCAGATGGTGCCGGGTCTGTGGGCAAAGGCAGCAGCTGACGGAACTCTTCAGAAACTGGTTTCAAAGATAGGAAAAGAACCGCAGGGGATACTTGGAGTCAGTGCATGTGTCGGCAGTTTAGAAAACTGGAAATATCTCCTGGCCGTTTCCAGTGAGGATCCGGCAGAAGAAGGCTGGGATGAATATATGGTACCGGCAGGTACTTGGGCTGTCTTTGAAGGAGAAGGCACTATGCCGGATTCTATCCAGCAGCTGGAAAAGAGAATCGGGACAGAATGGCTTCCAAATTCCGGATATGAATTCGGTGAAGCTCCGGATATTGAATTATATCTGAACGCAGACCCTGAAAACGCCAAATATGAAGTTTGGGTTCCGGTGAAAAAGAAAAGCGAATAAGCAGAGAGAAACAAAAAACGAATAAGGGGCTGTTGGGAAATAGGAAATTCATACAAGCTATTGATGCTGAGTTGAAAAACAGCAGCCATAGCCTGTAGAAAATCTCTATTTTGCGGCAGCCCCTTTTCCAATAAGAGTGTATAACAGCAATTTACAGATCATCCACTAAAGCCGTGCTTTTTGCATAAGCGGTGCTCTTTGCCTCGAAAAAATCGGTCTTAATCATGTTGGCATTGGAAAACCGGCTCACCCACGACATGGATGCAGGTTCAGACTCACCGCCGGGATAGATTGGCTCAAAACCAAGATTCCTGCACCTTAAATTTCCTAAATACTGAATATACTCTGTCACCATCTTTTTTGTAAGTCCCTGGATGTCATCGCCGATTACATAATGGCCCCAGCGGATTTCCTGTTCACATCCTTCCCGGATCATCTGCCGGTAAACATGGACCTTGCCGCTGTCAAACAAAGAAGGTTCTTCTTTTTTTAACTCCAGCAGAATATTTTTAAACAGCCATAAATGTGTATTTTCATCCCGGTTGATATAGCGGATTTCCTGTACCGATCCCGGCATACAGTGATTTCTGCCAAGGTTATAAAAAAACATAAAGCCGCTGTAAAAGTAAACACCTTCCAGGATATAGTTGGCAACCAGTGTTTTTACAAAAGACTCCGCATTTTTATTGCTTTGAAAGTCATTGTAAAGGTCACCTATAAATTGATTCCTCTCCAGCAGATACGGATCTTCCTTCCACTGGTACAGTACGTGGTTTCTCTCCTGAGGTTCACAGATCGTATCCAGCATATAACTGTAGCTCTGGCTGTGCACTGCCTCCTGAAACGCCTGGATGGACAGACACAGGTTTACTTCGTTGGCAGTGATATACTCGCTGACATTGGGCAGATTGGCAGTCTGAATGCTGTCCAAAAATATGAGGAACGAAAGGATCTTGTCATAGGCCCGGCGTTCCGGGTCCGGAAGATCTCTATAATCCTTGACGTCAGTCCCCAGGTTAATTTCCTCCGGTACCCAGAAATTATTCATGGCCTGCCGGTACCAGCCGCTGACCCATGGGTACTTCATATGATTAAAATCATTCAGATTTGTAGTATTTCCATTGATCATTCTGCGCTTTTGGACATCAGTATCCCCGTGAGGATTAAACAGAGGTTTTTTGATAAGTTGTGTCATTTCATTTCTCTCTTTCTAGGCTTAAGAAGAACAAACTTCGCAGTCTTCCACTTCCAGGCTTTTGGAGCGCATGTAATAAATAGTCTTCACTCCCTGTTCCCATGCCAGGATGTAAAGATCCAAAACCTTCCGGAAGGTGTATTCATTTGTTATATACAGATTCATACTCTGGGCCTGGTCAATGTGCTTTTGGCGGACTCCGCATGCACGGACCGACCAGGTCTGGTCAATATAATGAGCATTTTTATAATACCAGAAGGTGTCCATGGACAGTTCAGGAGCCACCCGTGGGATCAGGCCATATTTTTTCTCTTCTAAGAAATAGCGGTTCATAATCGGATCAAGGCCCGCTGTAGTTCCTGCAATAATGCTTGTGCTGCTTGTAGGAGCCGCCGCCAGCAGATATCCGTTGCGCAGGCCGTGCTCTTTTATACGGTTTTGGAGATCCTTCCAGCGTCCTTCTGTGAGATTTCTTTTGGAAAAATAAGAACCAGTCTGCCAGTCACTTCCCTGAAAGTAAGGATAGCATCCTTTTTCTTCCGCAATTTTAGAACTGGCCTCCAGTGCAGCATAATGAATATCAGAAAAAATCTTTTCCGCAAATTCAAGGTGTTCTTCACTTTCCCATTGAATCTTATGCTTTGCCAGCATATGGTGGTATCCGCTTACACCGAGCCCCACAGGCCGGTAGCTGCCGCTTGTAATTTTTGCATAGGGAACCGGAAAGAAATTCAGGTCAATGACATTGTCAAGAGCTCTTACTGCACTTTCCGTCACATAGGCAAGCTGTTCATAATCGGTCACACAAAGGTT
The DNA here is from genome assembly GCF_018381315.1 of Anaerostipes sp. GTDB lineage: Bacteria > Bacillota > Clostridia > Lachnospirales > Lachnospiraceae > Anaerostipes. The sequence continues at coordinate 44,220 of NZ_JAGZSD010000014.1, forward strand.
TCCGAGAGAAAGACTTGCAAGGTTGCAGACAACAAAGTCCCCCGGTTTTGTAACGGTCACAACGACCTGTTCGCCGACGATGGTTTCGATGCGCTGTTCCGTCTGCTCAGAAGCACTCATATTTTGTGCAATTTCCGTACAGAGATTGCTGCAGTAAATGATACCCTTGTGCTGATTTGGATTTGCACGGTTTACATGATCCCTGTTGAATGTAAACGGAGTACCTGTTTCTGCTGCACTTTTGATGATGAGGCGGATAATATCCTTTATGGGGATTACGCGCTTTTGAATCCGTTCATCCCGGACGCAGTCCAGATATTTTTCCGTCCATTCTTCTCCCCAGCAGTCTTCCAGTGCATAACCTTTTACAGAGAGTATTTCATGGGGACACATTAAATTCCAGTTTCCTTCGATGTTGTCTCTGGCCTGTTCCCAAAAATAATCCGGATAGCAGACTGCCGGAAAGACGTCATGTGCCTTCATGCGTTCGTCACCGTTGTTTGTCCTGAGGTTCAGAAACTCAGGGAGATCTCTGTGCCATACATCCAGATAGACAGCCACAGCACCCTGCCGCATTCCAAGCTGGTCTACCGCCACTGCCGTATCATTTGCCAGCCGGATCCAGCGGATGACGCCGCCAGCCGCACCCTGAAATCCCCGGATGGAGCTTCCGCTGGCCCTGACCTTTCCAAAGTAAAGGCCCATACCTCCGCCGAATTTGCTGACCTTGGCAAAACTGTCAATGCTTTTGTATATGCCGTCCAGGCTGTCCGGCACTGTATCAATAAAGCAGGAAGAAAGCTGATGATAAGGCTTTCTGGCATTGGACAGAGTAGGTGTGGCCATGGTGACCTGAAGCAGGCTGAGCATATCGTAAAAACGTTTCACCCAGTGGTGTCTGTCCTTTGACTCCTTCATAGCCAGATGCATGGCAATGCCCATAAACATTTCCTGAGGTGTCTCCAAGGGCTGGCCCTGGCGGCTGCGGATTACATATCTGCCAAGCAATAACTCAAGACCTGAATATTGAAAAAGATGATTTCTCTCCGGCTTGATCCATGATTCAAATAACCGGATTTCGTCTTCAGAATAATGACGGAGAATATATTCTCCGTATAATTGCTGTTCCGTTAAAAATTGAATCTTATCATAGAAGCTGTGAATGTGATATTCTGCTAAATTATTTCGTACCTGATACTCGAATTCAGCCATTTTTATGCGTGCCGCAATGTTTTCCCATTTTGGGGCTTCCTGAGAAGTGAGCTCCGCTGCGGCTTTTACAAGCAGCAGGAGTTTTTTCTGATCCCCGTCCCCGGCTTTTAAATAACTTTGAAACTTTTCATATAAATATTTGAGACTGTATTCTTCCTGGGAAAACTCTTCTTGTATGGCTGTCAGCAGTCCTGCCATAGGAATTTCTTTGGAAAGAAAGGCCGCGCATATTTTTTCTCTCAGGCAGACAGCATTGCTGTGGTCCCCTGGCTTCTGATTATTTTTCATATTGATTGCTTCCCTTTCAACTATATGTAGCATGATAAAGTTATATTAACACAAGATATTGAACTTGACAACGACTATCAAGAATAAACTGCAGTGAAATTCAAAAGGGAAAATATACCTTCTGGGAATTTTCACAGGAATTGTGCAGCATCCTTGTTTGATAGCCCTGCTCCCTAAAGTCTTTGTATATATTGATTACATTTTCAAGGTCTGTTAGGATGAATTTGTTGAAAATAACAACACAGTGAAAAACAGCAGATTCCGGCTGATGTGTTGTGCTCAAAAGCCTGGCGCCGGGCTTTTCAGTCAGTTGACAAAGAAAGGATGAAAATTATGATGCAGAAAATTCAAAAATTCGGCGGGGCGATGTTTACACCAGTTCTCTTGTTCGCCTTTGCAGGAATTGTCATAGGAATCGGAACTCTGTTTACTACAGAGACTATTATGGGAAGTCTTGCGGCTCCGTCCAGTATGTGGTACAAATGCTGGAATGTGCTGCTGCAGGGCGGCTGGACCGTCTTTAATCAGCTTCCGCTGCTGTTTGTGGTGGGACTGCCGATCGGAATGGCAAAAAAGCAAAATGCCCGGTGCTGTATGGAAGCCCTGGTTTTATATCTTACATTTCACTATTTCCTGAGTACAATCCTTTCCCAGTGGGGAGGAGCCTTCGGTGTTGATTTTGCACAGGAAGTGGGCGGTACCAGCGGACTTACAATGATCGCAAATATCAAAACTCTGGATATGGGTATGATGGGAGCGCTTGCTATCGCAGGAATCGTTATTTACTTACATAACCGTTTCTTTGATACGGAACTTCCGGAGTGGCTGGGAACATTCAGCGGATCTACTTTCGTATTCATGATTGGATTTTTTGTGATGATACCTGTCGCAGTCCTTGCAGCATTATTATGGCCTAAAATCCAGCTTGGTATGTTCGCATTCCAGGGATTTGTAAAAGGAGCAGGAGCTCTCGGTGTGTGGGTGTTCGTTTTCCTGGAGAGGGCCTTGATTCCGTTCGGGCTGCACCATATCTTATATTCACCGTTTTATTATGACAACGTGGTTGTGCCGGGAGGACTTTATGCTTACTGGGCAACGAAGCTGCCTGAGATTGCAGCATCCACTGCGTCTTTAAAATCACTTGTCCCGATGGCAGGGTTTACATCTACCGGTTTTTCAAAAATCTTCGGATGTCCGGGAATTGCACTGGCCTTTTACTCAACAGCCAAGAAAGAAAAGAAAAAGAAGATTTTAGGTCTGCTGATACCAATCACGCTGACAGCTATTTTCTGCGGGGTGACAGAGCCAATTGAATTTACCTTCCTGTTTGTAGCTCCGGTATTATTTGTAGTCCATGCATTGCTGGCAGCTACCCTGTCAACTACCATGTATCTGGCAGGCATTGTGGGAATTCATTCCGGCGGCGCTATCGAAATGGCCTCTCTCAACTGGATCCCTCTGATGGGCAACCACTGGAAACAATATCTGCTGATGCTGGTGATCGGACTTGCGTTTACAGGAATCTATTTTGTAGTATTTAAATTCTTAATTCAGAAATTTGACTTTAAGACACCGGGCCGGGAGGACGATGATGACATCAAATTCGGTTCCAAGGAGGAATTCAGGGAGAAAAAAGGTTCCAAACAGGATCAGAAAATAGAATTTGCACAGCGGATCCTCGACGGACTGGGAGGAAAGGATAACATAGAGGATGTGACAAACTGTGCCACCAGGCTCAGGGTCAATGTAAAAGATGAGACGTTATGTAAGGATGATCCTTATTTTAAATCCATCGGTGCGCATGGCTGCTCTGTCAACGGAAAGTCCTATCAGGTTATCATCGGACTGAAAGTAGCAGGAGTCCGGGACGATTTTGAAAGTTTACTCTAATATGAAGATTTAAGAAAGCAGGGATGAAGATGATAAATGTAAAAAGCAGCAGATTAGACAGATATTATAATATTGCCAAGGTGCTCCTTTGCCTGACGCCCTTTGTGTGCCTTGCGTACCTTTCAATGGGAGCGGCAAGGGTGGGAGGTTCTGTCTCAGCAGCTATTGGAGAGGACCCGAAGCTTGCAGTGATGTTTCTTGTATCAATGATCAATCCGTTTATCGCTTACCTCATATCATTTATGCAAAAAAGATTAAATATGGATGCTGCCTATGCAGTTGTCAATCTCACCCTGCTTATTGCCGCAGAGGCCATGCTTCAGAATGTCTGGTACATCCTGCTCCTTGGATTTATCCTGTATAAGACGAAGCGGGAGTATGGTCTGTCAGTCACAGAGAGCTTCAGAAAATCATGGAAAGGAAATTTTCTGAGTATTATCTCAGGAAGCCTTGTAGTCATAGGATTTTGTTCTGTCTGCCTGTTCGCCACGATCAGGATTGCAGTACAGTGAGCAGATAAGGTCTTTAAAGGAAGCCGCAGAAGCTTTGTCTTCTGGGGCTTCCTTTCATTTTAACGAGATGTTAGTTTATAAATCTCCGATAGAGAAGTTGACCAGCTGAAAGTAGTCTTTTACTTCAGGAATATTCAGGCATAGATTTAAGCGCCCTCCCTGCAGGGCATGTTCTGCATATAAATATTTGCGAATTCCGCAGTTGTTTCTGATATCTGCGGTTTTTCCGTCTCCTGTCAAAAGGCTGACCGGACCGCTGCACTGGTCTGCAAGATCCAGAAATCCTTCTAAATTAAAAATATAAAGTTTTATCATTGCTCTGTCCTCCTTTCTCAATGCACAGGTATCTTTTGGGAAGGACAGAATCAAGGCCCTGTTTCTGTTCCGTTTATCTGTTACCCTAATGATAACGAAGCAGGGCATATAATAATATAAGATTACTGCTGATTAATATCAAAATCCTGCCATTTGCGGCGGTACTCTTTGGGTGTACATCCCAGGGCCTCCCGGAAGGCCTTGGCGAAATAGCTGCTGCTTCCAAGACCGCAGGACTGGCCGATAAAAGAAATAGACATGTTAAGATCGGACAGCATAATACAGGCCTGCTGGATCCGGAAGCTTTTGACATATTCCAAAGGAGTCATACCAAGATTCTGCCGGAAGATGCGGAAGCACTCCCGCTCACTGATATAGGCCGCAGAGGCTATCTGAAGAACGGTCAGTTTTTGGGCATAATGTTCCTGAACAAACTGCATCATAGATTTTATCTTTTCATCTGATCCGTTGTGCGGGTTTCTTTGATCCAAAAGGGGTTCGGATACAGAAAGCAGCAGGCACCAAAGCTTGGATAAAGCCGACCGGAGAAGCATTTCATAGCCGAATTCATCAGGAGACAGATAAAAAGAGTCCCTTAGCAGTCTCAAAAGACGTTTTTCTTTGGGCGTTTCGGGAAAGAAGCTGATCAGCTCCGCCTGCAGAGAACCAGTGACCGGCAGGATATACTTTTGTTCCAGCAGGCTTCCGCGCTGTCCGCTGATCAAGGCTGTGTCAAAGATGTGATTCATCTGTATGGTATCCTTTTTTTCATCCAGGGATTTTGTGGCGTGCAGAACGTTGGAATTGACCAGGCCGCCGGAACCTGCCGGAAAAATGATCCTGCCGCCGGGCGTGCTGTATTCCAGGGTTCCTTTTTCGATATAAAAGAGCTCTACCTCTTTATGCCAATGCCATGGGATCTGTCCGCCGATACACCGGTCAAACGCCACATAGGAAGAAGTATAGGGGAAATCCGGCCGTAAATCCGGAAACAACTCTTCCTTCAGATTATTTTTATACTGAATGCCCTGAACATGTTTCATAGGTCCACCGCCTTTCTTTAGAACTATCTTAATACAGCTTTAGAAAGAAGGCAAATCTCTGAACCGGAGAAAACAGGCCTTTTTAAGCCTGTGTGAAAATTCACAGTTTTTGTTCTGTATCACGGAAGCAAAGACCGCTCCCTAAACCCTTCAAATCTATTGTCACATCAGGCTTTCCGGGTGTACTATTTGCTCAGCGAAGAAAACAACAAAGCAAAAGCTAGGAGGATGTTGATTATGGCAAAGCAGAAATATGCAGTTACAGTGGCAGGCGGGGGAAGCACCTTCACACCGGGAATCGCACTGATGCTCTTAGAGCATATGGACCGTTTCCCGATCAGAAAGATTATGTTTTATGACAACGATGCAGACCGGCAGGAGGTAGTAGCAAAAGCGTGTGAAATTTACCTGAAAGAGCATGCACCGGAGATTGAATTCGGATATACGACAGATCCGGAGACAGCTTTTACAGATATTGATTTTGTACTTGCCCATATCCGGGTTGGGAAATATGCCATGAGAGAACTGGATGAAAAGATTCCGCTGAAATACGGAGTGCTTGGACAGGAAACCTGCGGACCGGGAGGAATCGCTTACGGAATGCGTTCCATCGGCGGGGTTATCGAGATTCTGGATTATATGGAACAGTATTCACCCAATGCATGGATGCTGAACTATTCAAATCCTGCGGCTATTGTGGCAGAGGCGACCAGAAGGCTGCGCCCTGACTCTAAGATCTTAAATATCTGCGATATGCCGATCGATCTGGAAGAAAAAATGGCTGATATGTGCGGACTTTCTTCAAGAAAAGAAATGCAGGTAGGATATTACGGACTGAATCATTTCGGATGGTGGCATAAGATTTACGACAACAGTGGAAATGATTTAATGCCTCAGATCAAGGAGCATATGAAAGCCAATGGTTTTGCAGATGCACTTTCAGACACAAACCAGCATGTAGACGAAAGCTGGGTACATACCTTCCAGAAAGCAAGAGATGTATATGCGGTTGATCCGGAAACGATCCCGAACACTTACCTGAAATATTATCTGTTCCCGGATTATGTAGTGGAAACCTCCGATCCGGAATACACAAGAGCCAATGAAGTTATGGACGGCAGAGAGAAGTTTGTATTCGGAGAGTGCAGACGTATTGTCGAAAACGGCACCAGCGAAGGATGTGCGTTTGAGGCAGATGCCCATGCAACCTACATTGTGGACCTTGCATGTGCCATTGCAGAGAATACACAGGAACGGTTTTTACTGATTGTACCTAACGAAGGGGCAGTTGAAAACTTTGACCGCACAGCTATGGTTGAGATTCCTTGCATCGTAGGATGCAACGGATATGAAAAGATCTGTCAGGGATCCATCCCTCAGTTCCAGAAGGGGCTTATGGAACAGCAGGTGAGCGTGGAAAAACTTACAGTGGAAGCATGGATTGAGGGAAGCTACCAGAAACTGTGGCAGGCACTGACTCTTTCCAAGACAGTTCCAAGTGCAAGAATCGCAAAGCTGATTCTGGATGATCTGATCGAAGCAAACAAAGACTTCTGGCCGGAATTAAGATAAGGATAAATGGAGGTATGGGATGTTCGGATTTTTAAAAGGAAAACATAAAGGGGAAAAAGTTTTTTATTCCATGGTGAGCGGAAAGAGCATTGATCTTTCAGAGGTGGACGATGAAATGTTCGCCGGCAGAGTATTAGGTGACGGAATCGCCGTGGAGCCAAAAGAGGACACATTTGTGGCCCCATGCACAGGAACAGTGACTACAGTGACAGACACAAAACATGCCATAGGACTGGAAAACGAAGACGGGGTCCAGGTGCTGATCCATATCGGTCTGGACACAGTAAAGCTTAACGGCAGAGGGTTTGACACCTATGTGGAACCCGGACAGAAGGTAAAGACAGGAGATCCCCTGGTAAAGGTGGACCGCGGAATGCTCAGGGAAGAAGGAATTCCGGACGTCTCTATGCTGATATTTGTCGAGCCAAACGGACACGAGCTTACAAAATTTTATACAGAGCAGGCGGTTGAGGCGGGATCAAGCGCTTTAGTGGAATACAAATAAACATCCGGGGAAACGGCAGATATCATGGGGTATCTGCCGTTTTGGCATCCATGGACAAAAGGCAGAAAATAGAGTAAAATTGGAACCAGATTCAGGTACGGAGACAGCAGAAGCAATAAGAGGTAGAGGTCTTTATGAAATTAGATGAATTGGTGAACAGCCATTACGGACAGCTTAACGAGAATGATTTATACATATGGAACTACATATCTTCCCACAGGAAAGAATGCGAAAAGCTTGCCATAGACCAGCTGGCGTATAAGTGCAGTGTTTCCAGAACAACTGTTTTAAGATTTGCACAGAAGCTGTCTTTAAAGGGCTACGGGGAACTGAAGGTTTTCTTAAAGCTTGATAATCAGGAGGCTAAAGAGAACATCGGACATGTGGACCTGGTCTGCGATTCTTACCGGCAGGTGATTAACAGTATGAAGGAGAAGGACTGTACGGAAATATTAAAGGTCTTCGATCAGGCAAAAAATATTTATGTATATGGAATCGGCATGATACAGTCCTCTGTGAAAAAGGAGTTAAAGAGAACCTTCATGATGAGCGGAAGGCTGATCTACGATCTGAGCGGATATGAGGAGGCGGAGAAGCTTCTCAGTATGGTAACGCAGGATGATCTGTTTATCATTATATCTGTCTCCGGGGAAAATGAGTTTATCAACAATTTTACAAAAAACTTAAAGATCCGGGGTGTGCCGGTACTGTCCATTACAAAGCTCAGGGAAAATACACTGGCCCATATGGCTGATTATGCCCTCTATGTGACGGAGACAGTGTTTTCACAGCCGTTCAGCCACATAGAATATGATTCCCTGACCTCATACTTCATTTTAATTGAGATCTTATTTTTAAAATACATGGAATATCAAACAAAAAAAGAGGAGAAAGCGGATGAGGCTGGAGACGCTGATTGAAGAAAACTATGATAAACTGAATGAAAATGATATGGGCATCTGGAATTATATTCTGCGCCATAAAAAGGAATGTCAGACGATGTCTATTCAGGAGCTGGCAAAGCAGTGCCATGTATCTCACACTACCGTCTCACGCTTTACCCATAAACTTGGGATGGAAGGATTTGGGGAGCTTAAAATCTTTTTAAAATGGGACAGCAGGGATCAGGAATCCTTTGACGCAAGAGAGATTGAACGTGTGTATCAGGATTATATCAAGACACTGGATATGATGAAGGAGCGGGACTGCTCCGATGTGTCAGAACTGCTTTCCAAGGCGGGCAGCATTTATGTCTACGGAAGCGGTGCAGTGCAGAAAAATGCAGCGAGAGAGCTGAAAAAGAATCTTCTTTTCCTGGACTATTTATGTAATCTGATCGAAGGCAGGGAAGAGATCAAGATGGTTTTGGAGATCGTCAGGGAAGAGGATGTGTTTTTTCTGTTTTCTCTTTCCGGCGAAAATGCGTTTGTCAATGAACTGGCCGGCCGGCTGAAAGCAAAGGGTGTTAAAGTTATTTCTGTCACAAAGGTCGGAAATAATGAACTGTCACGGCTCAGTGACATCAGCCTTCAGTTTTATGCCCATCCGGTTATGAAAGGAAGATATAATTCGGATGTATATATGACAGCCCAGTTTTTTGTCATCAACGAATTTCTGCTTTTGAAAGGCCTGGAGTATCAAAAAGATGCCCGGGTTAAGGAGCTGTAGTATACAGAGTCAAGGTGTGCTAAAATAAAAGAAAAACCAGGTGGGGTCATATCATGTTTGTAGAAGAAAGACAGCAAAAGATTCTTGAGCTTTTGCATGAAAACCAGAAAGTAAAAGTGAAAGAGCTGAGCCGGATGTTCGGGGTCACAGAAGACTGTATCCGGAAAGATCTGGCCAGTATGGAAGGCCGTCATCTATTAAAGCGTGCTTACGGAGGAGCAGTTTTGTCAGAGGGGCTGCATCCCGGGCACAGCAATGCGGTTTCTTCCAGGAAAGAAAAAAACTTAAAAGAGAAGCGCAGAATTGCAAAAAAAGCAGTAAAGCTCATAAAAGACGGAGATGTGGTGTTTCTGGACACCTCAACCACAAATCTGGAACTGGCAGGAGAGATCATCCGGTCGGGAAGGAAAGTCACGGTAGTCAGCTGTATGCTGGATATTGCAAATCTGTTTGCTGCCTCTGAATCCGCAGGACAGTTCATTTTGCTGGGAGGAGAGTTCAACCGGTCGCAGATTGGTTTTCTTGGTACCCTGACCCTGTCTATGATGGAGAGGTTTCGGTTTGATCTCTGTTTTATGGGGGTTGTGGGGGCAGATGTGAAGAAAAATGCAGTCATGACCTATGTACCGGAAGACGGAGCCATGAAGCAGAGTGCAGTGAGCAGAAGCCGCAGAGTATATCTGATGATGGAGTCAAAAAAATTCAGTTTTCAGGCCAACTATGTGTTTGCAGATTTTACAGAAATTGAAGGGGTTATATGTGAAAAAGAGCCGGAAAAAGAAATTTGTGATATGCTTGAGAAATATGAAGTGGAATTGATTTGATGAAAAAGGGCAGAGGATTTGATTTTCTGCTCTTTTTAAGAAAGAAACTAAAATAAAATTTGCAAAATTTAAAGAAACTAAAATAAAATCTTAAAAGAACAATTTAAAATTTTATTTTTTTATTTTAAATTCTTGATAAAAGTAAAATATTTTGATAAAATCTTAAATAAATGGAGGAAAATCAAATGACTTTTGAAGAATTAGAAGAAAAATTAAATACTGTTCAACAAATGAAATGTGAAACGCAGTTTTTAGAATTAAAAAGTGCCAGCAAAGGATGCCCTAAAAGATTATTTGATACTTTATCAAGTTTTTCTAATCAGGATGACGGAGGAATTTTGATTTTTGGAATAGACGAGGAGCAGGATTATAAAGAAGTTGGAGTATATGATGCACAGGATTTACAAAAAAAGATCAATGCTCAATGTCTGCAGATGGAACCAATAGTCCGTCCGCTGCTGACTGTTCTTGAAAAAAACGGTAAAAATTTTGTATCTGCAGAGATACCTGGAATTGATATTGTAGACCGCCCTTGTTATTACAAAGGGACCGGACGGATAAAAGGTTCTTATGTGCGTGTTGGAGACAGTGATGAACCTATGACCGAATATGAAATATATAGCTATGAAGCTTACCGAAAGAAGTATCAGGACGATATCAGAGAAGTTCGAAGAGCTACCTTTGCGGCAATGGATCAAGCTGGCCTGGATCATTATATAGAGCTGCTAAGAGAAGGCAAACCCAATCTGTCAAACCTTCCGAAAGAAGAATTATATGAATTAATGAGTATAACCAGAAATAATATATTTACTTTAAGTTCAGTTTTACTTTTTAATCCTTATCCCCAGGCCTATTTTCCGCAGTTATGTATTATTGCCGTCGTAGTGCCGGGAAATGAAATAGGTGAAACCGGACTGTTAGGTGAACGTTTCTTAGACAACCAGAGAATTGAAGGAAATATAAAGGAGATGCTTGAGCAGTCACTTCAATTTGTAAGAAAAAATATGAGGAATAAAACCATCATTAATCCAGACACAGGAAAAAGGACAGATCAGACAGATTATCCTCTTACTGCTGTCAGGGAGGCAGTGCTGAATGCATTAGTTCATCGGGACTATAGTATTAACACAGAAGGTATGCCTATCCAGATTTTTATGTATGAGGATCGAATGGAAATTCGAAATCCAGGAGGAATCTATGGAAGAATTAAAATCAATCAATTAGGAAAGATACAGCCAGATACGAGAAATCCTGTTTTGGCATCTGCCATGGAGGTTCTGGGAATTACAGAAAATCGATATTCGGGTATCCCGGCTATGCGAAAAGCAATGAAGGAATACCATTTGCAGGAACCTGAGTTTACAGATGAACGAGGGAACTTTGTAGTGAAATTTTACAAACAAAAGAGTACTCTGCCAGAGCAAGATAAGGATTTAACCCAGGAAACCAAAAACCTGTTAATTTTTTGCAGAACCCCTCGTACAAGAAAAGAAATATCTGAATATTTAGGCCTTACTTCTGTGACTTACGCGATACAAAAGCATATAAATCCATTAATTAAACGGGGGCTGATTCATTTGAGTATTCCGGAAAAACCAAGCAGCCCAAAACAATTATATTACAGTAATGAAAAATTTCATGAATAATATCTGAAAAAGGAATATATCAAATCCATAAATGTGATATATTCCTTTTTGCTTTTATCTGTCACTGTCCGATACAGATGATCCGGTCTGTCCAGTTCCGGTAAAAGGATTCTTCGTGGGACACAAGAAGTACCATGCCTGCAAAGTCTGCCAGAGAGGCTTTCAGAGATTCCTTTGCCTGAACATCTAAGTGGTTTGTAGGCTCATCCAGAATCAGAAAGCTGCAGGGCTTCATCGTAAGCAGACATAATTTTACCTTAGCCTGTTCGCCGCCGCTTAATGTGCCGATCTCCTGTCCTGCATGCTGCCTGGAAATGCCGCACCGGGCAAGATACTGACGGACTTTCTTTACCGGAAGAGAAGGGAAATTTTCCGATACGATCTGAACCGGTGTACGGGATGTATCCTCCCATATCAGGTCCTGTTCAAAATACCCTAAAGTGACCTGTTCTGAAAATGAAAAGGTTCCGTGAAGGGCAGGAATCTGTCCGGTCAGTGTTTTCAGAAGCGTTGATTTTCCGATTCCGTTGAACCCTGTGATTACAATTTTCTGGCCGCCTTTTACCGTAAAACCAAGACCTGAAAGTAACGGATACTCATACCCTACAGAAAGATTTCTGACAGACAAATGATCGGTGTTGGTCACTGGGAGCGGAGAGAAATCAAATTGAGGGCGGGGCTCTGTCAGGGCAGGATCTTCAAGCCGGCTGACCCGGTCAAGCTGCTTTTGGCGTCCTCTGGCCATTTTGGATTTGCGTCCTGCCATGTTTCTGCGGATAAATTCTTCCGTTTCTTTGATCTTTTTCTGCTGGGAAGCGTACTGACGGATGGATTCTTCCTGCAGAAAAGTTTTCTTTTTCAAAAACTCAGAGTAGGAACCATAATATTTTGTCAGGCTTTTGTTTTGTAGATCACATATGCGGTTCACGGTTTTTTCTAAAAAATCATTGTCATGGGAGACCAGCATAAACGCATTGGAAAGTCCCGACAGATAGTCCGACAGCCATGTTACATGTTCTTTGTCCAAAAAGTTGGTAGGTTCATCCAGCAGCAGGACAGCGGGCTGTTCTAATAAAAGTTTTGCAAGGATCACTTTGGCCCTCTGTCCTCCGCTGATCTGGGCTACTGAGCGGTCAAGCCCTATGGAAAGCAGCCCCAGACCGGATGCCACCTGTTCTATCCGGGTGTCAATCTGATAAAAATCGGCAGCTTCCAGCTGCTCCTGATACCGTGAGGCACGGGTCAGGGCTCCTTCATCCCCGGATGCAGCCTGTGAATACAGAAGATTCATCTGCTCTTCCAGGGCATATAATTTTTGGAAAGCTGTTTTGAGAAAGTTTCCTATGGCGGCATCTGTTTTCATCCGGGCATATTGATCCAGACATCCGCAGGATGTTTTTGGATGCCAGATGACCTGGCCTGTGTCGGGAGTGATCTGCCCTGTGCAGATTTTAATGAGGGTGCTTTTTCCTGCTCCGTTGGGCCCTACAATCCCCACATGCTCCCCTTTGTTTAGCTGGAATTCTGTATTTTCAAATAATATCTTATCGCCGTAGGCGTGGGATAAATCTTTTATTTCTAATAAACTCATGATAATCGTAATCCTTTCTGGTATATAAAAAGGCAGAAGGCGGGGATACATAAGTATCCTGCCTTCTGCCGGACGTAAAAGTCAGTATGTCAGGAAACAGCAAAAGGCTGCGGACAAAACATTGTCTGCAGCCTTTCCCTGCTCTGTAAGCTTTAAAGGAAATTATGATACCTTGGGGTTCTGCGGAAGACGGGTATCCAAATAAGGACTGCCGATGCAGTCTGGCCGGATACTTTATCTGTCTTCCGATGAAAGCTTAAAGCGTACCGCCGTACTCTGCACAATGTTTCATCGGTATGAATTGTACAGAGCTGTTTCGCCTGGTAAGCTGGTCTGTCATATAAACGCCCATGTTGGTATCTCCTTTAGTTCAAAATTCAATGACAAAACTATAGCACACCCTGTTTTTTCTGTCAAATAGCAAAGAGACCGGGACTGCCAGACGGCGGTCCCGGTCTCATAAGTATGATACTTGTTGTTAATTACATTCCTTCGTGGAAGGTTCTTCTTACGACTTCTTCCTGCTGTTCTCTGGAAAGCTTGTTGAAGTTTACAGCATATCCGGAAACACGGATAGTCAGTGTCGGATATTTATCCGGGTTTTCCATAGCATCAATTAATGTCTCACGGTTAAATACATTGACATTCAGGTGATGAGCTCCCTGTACAAAATATCCGTCCAGGATATTTGCAAGATTTTCTTCTCTCTGGTCCTGATCTTTTCCTAAAGCTTCCGGTACGATAGAGAAGGTGTTGGATACACCGTCCTGGCACACATCGCGGTAAGGGATTTTAGCCACAGAGTTCAATGAAGCTAAAGCACCGCTGTTGTCGCGTCCGTGCATTGGGTTTGCCCCAGGAGCCAGAGGTTCCCCTAATTTTCTTCCGTCCGGTGTGGAGCCGGTTTTTTTGCCGTACATAACATTGGATGTGATGGTAAGTGCGGACAATGTATGGATCGCATTTCTGTAAATCGGATGTTTCTTTAATTCTTCGGAGAACAGGGTCACTGTGTTGACAGCCAGGTCATCTGCACGGTCATCATCGTTTCCGTATTTCGGGAATTCACCTTCAGTCTCAAAGTCAACAGCTACACCGTTTTCGTTGCGGACTGGTTTTACTTTGGCAAATTTGATTGCTGACAAAGAGTCCGCTGCGATGGACAGCCCTGCCACACCGTATGCTGCGATACGTTCCATATCAGTATCATGCAGTGCGAACTGGCTCGCCTCATAAGCATATTTATCATGCATGTAATGAATGATGTTTACGGTATCTACATACAGCTCTGCTACATAAGCGAGAACCTTTTTATAGTTTGCCCAAACCTTATCATAATCCAAGACATCGTCAGTGATCGGTTCGATTCCCGGAATAACTTCAATTCCCTTTTTCTCATCAATGCCGCCGTTGATAGCGTAAAGCAGAGATTTGGCAAGGTTGCAGCGTGCACCGAACAGCTGAGTCTGTTTTCCGACCTTCATTGCAGATACACAGCAGGCAATCGCGTAATCGTCTCCGTAGATCGGGCGCATAACGTCATCATTTTCATACTGGATAGAGTCTGTGTCAATGGAAACCTTGGAACAGAACTTCTTGAAGTTCGCCGGAAGTTTCTCAGACCAGAGGACTGTCAGGTTCGGCTCGGGAGCAGTTCCCAAGTTGTAAAGAGTGTGAAGGTAACGGAAAGAAGTCTTTGTCACCAGCGGTTTGCTGTTGATGCCGATACCTCCGATAGACTCTGTAATCCAGGTTGGGTCTCCTCCGAATAACTCGTCATATTCCGGTGTTCTTAAATGTCTCACAAGACGGAGTTTGATGATAAACTGGTCGATCAGTTCCTGGGCATCCTTTTCTGTGAGGCTGCCGCTTTCAAGGTCACGCTGAATGTAAATGTCAAGGAAAGTAGAAGTACGTCCCAGGGATGTTGCGGCTCCGTTGTTTTCCTTTACGCCGGCAAGATAAGCCATATAAAGGGCCTGGACTGCTTCTTTGGCGTTGGAGGAAGGTTTGGAAATATCAACACCGTAAGATGCAGCCATCTCTTTAATATCTCCCAAAGCACGGATCTGCTCAGAAACTTCTTCTCTTGCACGGATGCGTTCTTCGCTCATCGGTCCGTCCAGGGCATCAAGGTCACGTTTCTTTTCTTCCACAAGGTAATCAATTCCGTAAAGAGCTACACGGCGGTAGTCTCCGATCACACGTCCGCGGCCGTATGCATCCGGAAGACCGGTCAGGAGGCCTGCGGTTCTTGCAAGTCTTGTGCGCTGAGGATAAGCGTCAAATACACCTTCGTTGTGTGTCTTGCGGTATTCATTAAAATGGCGGTCAATCTCAGGATTCAGCTTATATCCGTACTGTTCCAGGGATGAATGAGCCATTCTCTTACCGCCGTATAAGTTTACAATACGTTTCAGCGGAGCATCTGTCTGAAGACCGACGATGACTTCGTTTTCTTTGTCAATATATCCGGGAGCAAAGTTGGTGATGCCGGAGATGATGTCAGTCTCCACATCCAAAACACCGCCCTTTTTTGTCTCTTCTGCCAGCAGTTCTTCGCAGCGGTTCCATACCTTTTCAGTTTTTTCAGTAATTCCTGCAAGGAAGGAGTCGTCACCTTCATATAATGTATAGTTTTTCTGGATAAAATCCCTTACATTTGTCTCTTTTGTCCATTTTCCTTCTTTAAAGCCGTTCCATTCGTTTAACATTGTTTTCCTCCATATTGATTAAAATAGGTTTCTTGAAATTGTTTGGTCCGTTCCTTATCCATTGCCGGAACTCCCGAGAGAGGATAAGAGAGATTCATTACCTCATATTTGTTGATGCCGAGCAGGTGATAGGGAAGCAGTTCTACTTTTTCCACATTGGGTATGCGGTCTATGTACGCTTTTAATTCCTTCATGTGTTCTTCGCTGTCCGTAAGCCCCGGAACCACAACATGCCGGATCCAGATCTTTGTATTATTTCTCTTTAATGCCTCTAAGAAATCGTCAAAACGGTCCATAGGCCTTCCGGTCATAGCTTCATATGCCGGTTTTGTTATTTCTTTGAGATCCAAAAGAACAAGATCTGTATAAGAAAGAATTTCGTCGTATTCACCCTGTCCAAAACCTGCAGTGTCAATGCATGTATGGATCTCTTCCTGTCTGCAGAGTTTTAATACTTCCAGTAAAAACTCAGGCTGCATCAGCGGCTCTCCGCCCGAAAAAGTTACTCCGCCGTTTCCTTTAAAGTATGGTTTGAAACGGGAAATCTTTTTCACCAGTGCTTCCGGAGTCAATTCTTCACCGCCTTGGAATTCCCAGGTATCCGGGTTGTGACAGAATTTACATCTGAGGGCACAGCCCTGAAGAAAAATCACGGTGCGGATGCCGGGGCCATCGACTAATCCCATGGATTCCATGGAATGGATGTGTCCAACAATCATAGGAACCTCCTGTAAAAATGTTGTTTGGCTGCCTGGTGTACAAAAGAACAAAGTGGGCATGCCCACCTCAGCTCCCCAACCCCTCACTCTTTGAGGGGCTTGTTCACTTTGCGCGCCAAATGCGATTTGCCAAAGGCTAATAGTTTCTCTGCGCATTTGTGCGCATCCTGCACGGAGTGCTTTTTATTGCATAGGGGATTCCAAAGGAATTTCCTAATGCAATAAAAAAAGCCGCACGTCCAGGCAAAGTGCCCAGACGGTCGGCTAAAAATTCGTTGTCATACTTCCTGTGGTAAACTCCACTTGTCCGTCAGTCATATGACTTATGACTTTAAAATACTATACCTGACACCAGGATGTCAACCCCGAATTAGAAATTTGGTGTGTTAAATTTTTAGCCAGCTCTATCGTAGCGCGGTATTTCCTACTTGTCTACTGGGTATGTGATAAAAGTTTTCATGTTTAAAAATCTGAAAATCCGGGTATGTTCATAGTATGAAGAAAAAATCAAAGATCTGGGTGCTGTTCCTGGCCGCTGCAGTGATTTTTGGTGCTGCATGGGCAAAGGGAAAAGACGATGGAGTTAATAAAAAAATAAAGCAGGGAGTTGTACGCTTCCATATCCGTGCGAACAGCGACAGCAGCAAAGACCAGGCAGAAAAGCTGCAGGTGCGGGATAAAGTTGTTGAATATTTAAAGCCATATATGGATCGTGCAGACACAAAAGAAGATGCCAGGAAAGTGTTGGACAGCAAGAGGAATGATATTGCAGAAGTAGCAAAAGAGGTGTTAAAGAAAAACGGCAGGGATCTTCCGGTCAAAGTATACATGACGAGAGAAGAATTTCCTGAAAAGGATTACGGAAGCTATGTGTTTCCAAAGGGAACTTATGATGCGCTGAGAATTGATCTTGGAAAAGCCAGGGGGCATAACTGGTGGTGCGTGATGTTTCCCGATTTGTGCATTACAAAGGAGAGCGAAGCAGCCAAGGACGGGAAGACCAAAAAGAAACTGGAACAGCAGGTGGGAAAAAAGGGGGTAGAAAAGCTGGAAAAGAAAGAGAAAAAACTTCCGTGGTTTCTGCAGTGGCTGGAGGGATAACAGGACCAGTTTTTTTCACTATCTCCACCAGGCACTGCATCTGTTTTGAACAAATATAATTAAAAAAATAATCGAATCTGTTGTTGAAATTTTCTGCAAAAATTGCTATAATAAAGTTACAAAAGTTTTAATAATTTATAACAATACAATTTATTTCCAGCGTAGGACTGACTTATGTGAACGAAAACTATGACCCTTGTTTTAAAGATCCCACTGGGTGCGCCCGGTAATACAGAGCATGACGGTGCCGCAGATACGGACCGCAGCCTGTCTCTCTGCATGGAGAGGGAAAGAGAAGGAGATGGTATGGATGAGGAAGAGTTCAGGGAGAAACCCGGTTTGGGAAGTGAAGTATTTCTATAAGTCACTCCTGCTGTTAGCCGCGGGGATTTTGATGCTGCTGGCTTTTTGGTTTTTGTTGAGATAACTGCCAACGATTACATATTACTATATAGAAGAGGGAATTTTACGGGTGTATTCCGTAAATTTCTCTCTTTTTTTTCTTCAATAACGGGAACCATAAATACAAAAGAGAAATTGAGTGCAACCTTTCGGTTATTTGAGACGTCTTAATTATTGAGATGAATGTAAGGAGAGTGTACAGATGAAGAAAAAGTGGAACAAAGAAAAAACAAAAGAAATGAGGGACTTTTACAGGTCCATCTTGCTGCTGTCGCTGGGAATCACCATGATATTAATATTTCAAGTCATGCTGATGTAAGATATGATATGTTCCATTCTGTGATGGTTTTTGTTTATTTATAGATCAAAAAAAGTCCCCCGGTTTATGAGGGACTTTTGAAAGCTGTATTTTTGTTTATGAAATCTCTGTTTCCGGCTTCTTTGCAGAGATCATGAGCAGTTTTTTCATTTTATGTACGCGGAACTTGGTGAGTCCCGCAGCTTTGAACATGCCCAGAAGTTCATGGGTAGACGGGCGCCTGACCTTGCAGGAAGGAAGTACCTTGTCCGCAATATTGCCGGTGATTCTTATGAATTCAGGGAATGCCGCGGCACCAATATAGAGCCGGCCTCCCGGAGCCAGCAGATCGGCAGCCTTCTGGATGAATTCCATCTGATTGGGGAAGTGATGGAACGCACTGCATACAGTGATAATGCGGAACGTGTTGTCTTCAAAATCCAGATCGTCACTGCTGCACACCTGAAAATGCAGATCCGGGTAATCTGCACTGGCTCTGCGTATCATTTCTTCGGAGACATCCACTCCATAGCCCTCGGCATCTCTCCAGCGAGTCAGTTCTGCCAGGAGAGTTCCTGTGCCGCATCCTACATCCAGAATCTTATCGTTGTCACGGACACATATTTTTTTGATCATTTCCTGTTCCAGGGAAGCAGCCATCCTGCCGCTGGCGGTCTTTTCATACTGTTTGGCTTTTTTATTGTAAATCTTTGCAGAACGTTCTTTTACATCTTTCATAAGCACGCCCCTCTCTTTCCTTTGTTATTTCTTTTCTTTAATTACTTTGCAGTCCTTTACAATGATTATATCAGATAAAGGAAAACATCCGCAACAAATAAACCCATAATGTGAGACTGACAGACGACAATACAGTCGCAGCCACCACAATGCTGGAAGTCAGCACATGGTCATTGTCCATTGCCTTTGCCATTACATAGCAGCTGACGGTTGTCGGAGAACCGAGCATGATTAAGACAGCGATCAGGCCTTCTCCGCGAAAGCCAAAATGAACTGCCAGGGGAAGAAAGATCAGCGGCAGAATAAACAGCTTAATAACTGATGCCGCTATCGTCGGCTTGATCTTCTTTAAGGCCTTGGCTCCCTCAAAGCCTGCACCTACGCAGAGCAGTGCCACCGGTGTAGCCGTGACCGCCAGCTCATTGAGGCATTTATCAATGACAGGAGGGAAATCCACAGCCAGGTAAGAAAACGGCAGTCCCGCCAGGATTCCCAATATAATTGGATTTTTAACAATATTTTTAAAGGCAGATTTAAGGCTTCCGGAACCGGAGCCTGGTCCTCTCACAGTCAGCACAATGACTGAAAAAATATTATAAAGAGGGACACTTGCCACGATCATCAAAGGTCCCATAGTGGAGTGTCCGTAAATATTTTCAATAAATGCAATGCCCAGGATGGCAGCGCTGCCCCGGAAAGAGGCCTGGACAAACGCTCCGGTCATGGACTTGTCCTTCAAAAAAATTTCTGCAAGCACCCAGATGCCGGAAAACATCAGTGTGGTGACGATCATACAGAAAAGAAAGTATTTTAAATTAAATGCCTGTTTTAATGGGGCACTGGAAATATCACGGAACAAAAGTGCGGGCAGAGCCGCATTAAATACAAATTTGTTTGCTGTGCTGACGAAATTCTCATTAAACCATCCCTTTTCCTTCAGAAACCATCCGAGGAAGATCATAAAAAAGATCGGGACAGTGGAATTCAGACTGAAAATAAAATCATTCATAGGTTTCCTCCGGGAGAGATTATAGCAGATAAAAAAGAACAATTCAAACACGGCATTTCTTCTTGATAAATCAAATATGAGGTGTTATAGTACCCTTGGATGGTATTCCTTAGAGAAATCATACCAGTGAACGAATTTTATAAAGGACATCACCTCATAAAGGCAGGTGATTATTCCGTATGAAAGCAGGATTTATTGGGGCAGGCAAAGCAGGCTGTTCCTTAGGCAGGTATTTCGTACATTACGGCATCCCTCTGGCAGGGTATGCCAGCCGCAGTGAGGCTTCAGCCCGGCTGGCGGCAAAAGCAGCACACACACAAAGTTTTGATACATTTGACAAATTATTATCAAAGTGTGATGTTCTTTTTATTACTGTTCCCGACAGCCAGATCCAGGGCGTTTGGGAACAGCTCAGAGCTTTTCCGGTCCGGGAAAAGTTTATCTGTCACTGCAGCGGATCTCTAAGTTCCGCTATTTTCTCTGATATAACCGAAGCAGGGGCTTACGGCTATTCTATCCATCCAATGTTTCCATTTAACAGTAAAACAACTTCATATGAAGATCTTAAGGAGGCCTTGTTCACTCTGGAAGGCGATGAGGCACACAAGGACCAGCTGCTTTCTTTTTTGAGTGTACTTCCTAACCGGATTGTAGAGATCGCGGCAGAGAAGAAGGTTCGCTACCATGCGGCGGCGGTTATGGCATCCAATCAGATGGCTGCTTTGATAAGCCAGGCACTCGGTCTTTTGGAAAGCTGCGGCTTTACAGAGCAGGAAGGGCTTTTGGCACTTGCTCCTCTGGCACGGCAGAATCTTGAGAATATTCTTGCGGCAGGCCCGCGGGAAGCTTTGACAGGCCCTGTGGAACGCAACGATGCGGCTACGGTGGAAAAACATCTGAAGGCATTGTCCGGGAAGGAAAAGCAGATCTATGTTCCTCTGTGCAGAGAATTGATCCGCATCGCTGAAAACAGGCATCCGTCCAGGAGTTATGAACATATGGAGAGAATATTGGAGGAAGAACATTGAAGAACACAGTAAGTACATTTCAGAAAATGAAAGATAACAAAGAAAAGATCTCCATGCTTACAGCCTATGATTATTCTACGGCAAAGCTGTTTGATGAGGCGGGAATTCATTCTATTCTCGTGGGGGATTCTCTTGGCATGGTTATGCTTGGATACGACACCACAATTCCGGTCACTGTGGATGACATGATTCACCACGGCGCTGCGGTGGCAAGAGGTGCGAAGAATGCCCTGGTGGTTGTTGACATGCCGTTTATGTCCTATCAGGCCTCTGTCTATGATGCAGTGGTAAACGCCGGAAGAATTATGAAAGAGACGGAAGCCACTGCGGTGAAGCTGGAAGGCGGCAGAGAGGTATGCCCGCAGATCGAAGCCATCGTCAGGGCATCAATTCCGGTTGTGGCCCACATTGGACTGACGCCTCAGTCAGTCAATGCATTCGGAGGATTTAAGGTACAGGGAAAGAGTGAGGAGGCTGCCAGGAAGCTGATGGAAGATGCCCTGGCAGTAGAGGAAGCAGGAGCATTTGCAGTGGTACTGGAGTGTGTTCCCGCCAAGCTTGCAGCGCTGATCTCAGAGAAACTCAGCATTCCAACCATCGGCATCGGCGCCGGAGCAGGATGTGACGGGCAGGTTCTCGTCTATCAGGATATGCTCAATATGTATGGTGATTTTGTACCGAAGTTTGTGAAGCAGTTCGGCAATGCAGGTCCGGTTATGAAAGAAGCAGTAAAGGAATATGTGAAAGCCGTAGGCGAAGGGACATTTCCGGAGGAACAGCATACATTTGCCATCAGCGACGATGTGATAGAAAAGTTGTATTAAGGAGAGAGCCATGAAAATTGTCAGGACAATAAACGAAGTAAGAGAACAGATAAAAGAATGGAAAAGCCAGGGGCAGAGCGTGGGGTTTGTGCCGACCATGGGGTATCTCCATGAAGGACATAAGAGCCTGATGGACTGTGCCAGGAAAGAAAATGACAAAGTGGCTGTGAGTATTTTTGTCAATCCCATGCAGTTCGGGCCTTCCGAGGATCTGGCTGATTACCCCAGAGATTTGGAGCATGATTCAGAGATCTGTGAGAGTGCCGGGGTTGATCTGATTTTTCATCCGGAACCGGAAGAGATGTATGCAGATGATTTCTGCTCATTTGTTGATATGAGTATTTTGACGGAAGGACTGTGCGGAAAAACAAGGCCGGTTCATTTCCGGGGAGTTTGTACAGTGGTCACGAAGCTTTTTAATATTGTAACTCCGGACCGGGCGTACTTTGGACAAAAGGACGGCCAGCAGCTGGCTGTTATCAGGCGGATGGCAAGAGACCTGAATATGGATATCCAGATCGTGGGATGCCCTATTGTGAGGGAAGAAGACGGGCTTGCCAAGAGTTCCAGAAACACCTATCTTTCAGCAGAGGAGAGAAAAGCCGCATTGATTTTAAGCCAGGCAGTCCGTCTGGGAGCAAGTATGGCTGAGACTGAGAAAGATGCAGAAAAAGTGATCAGTGCCATGAAGGAAAAGATCCAGTCGGAGCCCCTGGCTAAGATTGATTATGTGGAGGCAGTGGACGCTCTCTCTATGCAGCCGGTGCAGACACTGAACGGCGGGTGTATGCTGGCAATGGCAGTATATATAGGAAAAACAAGACTGATCGACAATGTTTTAGTGTAAGGAGAAGATGATGAAGCTTACAATGTTAAAGGGAAAGATCCACAGAGTCACCGTAAAGCAGGCGGAGCTTGACTATGTGGGAAGCATTACTGTGGATCCGGAACTGCTGGATGCCGCAGGAATTCTGGAGTATGAAAAAGTAGCCATCGTTGATATCAACAACGGCAGCAGATTTGAGACCTATACCATCGCCGGGGAGCCGGGAAGCGGTATGATTTGTCTGAATGGGGCGGCAGCCCGCTGTGTTTCTCAGGGAGACAAAATCATCATTATGTGCTATGCTGATATGACACTGGAAGAAGCAAAAGAACACAAACCAAAAGTGGTGTTTGTGGATGACAACAATAAGATCACCCGGCTGACCAGCTATGAAAAGCATGGCCGTCTGGAGGATATGTAGGAGAGTAATATTATGCTGAGTGGAAAAACAATTGTCCTGGGCGTCACAGGCAGTGTGGCGGCCTACAAGATGGCAAATATGGCGAGCATGCTCATAAAGAGAGGATGTGAAGTCCATGTCATTATGACGGAAAATGCGACGAATTTTATTAATCCTATCGCATTTGAATCACTGACCAACACCAAATGCCTGGTGGAGACTTTTGACCGGAATTTTCAATTCCATGTCGCCCATGTGTCCCTGGCAAAAAAGGCAGATTTGATGCTGATCGCCCCGGCTTCTGCCAATGTTATCGGAAAAATTGCAGGGGGCATTGCGGATGATATGCTGACTACAACAGTAATGGCATGCAAAAGCCCGGTGCTGATCGCGCCGGCTATGAATACCAATATGTATGAAAATCCGATCCTTCAGGATAATCTTGAAAAACTCAGGAAGTACGGCTATACGGTTATTGAACCGGCCAGCGGACATCTGGCCTGCGGTGACACGGGTGCCGGCAAGATGCCTTCGGAAGAGGTTCTTATGGCATATATAGAACGGGCTGTAAGCCGTCCGAAAGACCTTGCCGGCAAGAAGGTGCTGATCACGGCAGGGCCTACAAGGGAAGCAATCTGTCCGGTCCGCTATATCACCAATCATTCCACTGGAAAGATGGGTTATGCACTGGCGAAGATGGCCATGCTCCGGGGAGCAGATGTGACTCTGGTCACAGGCCCGGCAGAAATAGAACCGCCGATGTTTGTTAAGACAGTGCCGGTTGTCAGCGCTGCAGATATGTATGAGGCTGTTATGGCAAGGAGAAAGGGGCAGGATATTATCATTAAATCTGCGGCTGTTGCAGATTATACCCCGGCTCAGGTCAGTGATGAAAAAATGAAGAAAAGCGATGCAGATATGTCGATTCCCCTTGTCCGGACAAAGGATATCCTTATGGAGCTTGGACATACAAAAGAGGAAGGCCAGTTTATCTGCGGATTTTCTATGGAGACCCAGAATATGCTGGAGAATTCCAGAAAAAAACTGGATAAAAAGCAGATTGATATGATTGCAGCCAACAATTTAAAGGAATCCGGAGCCGGCTTCGGAACAGATACCAATGTGGTGACTCTGATCACCAGAGACCAGGAAAAACAGCTTCCTATGATGTCAAAAGAAGAAGTGGCAGATGCCATTCTGGATTTTATTAAAACTTCATAAAACTTTATTCAAACTCTCTTTTTCCGATCTTCCTATGATATAATAGAACTACCAAATGCATCAGGAAGGTACGGGGGTCATGAAAGTAGTGAACAAAGTCAGAATTATATTTTTGCCAGCGATTATACTGCCTATTTTTTTAATGGTAGTATCAATCGCTGCTTTAAGTGTAGGGTATATGCGGACAACCAATGAAAACATCTATTCCAAAGGCATTGAAGGCCTGGCCAATCCGCTGAAGACTATGAACAATGAGACAAAGGAAAGCTTCAGCGATTTGAAGAGAAGTGCCATTGAGAGTCCCGGAGATTTTGAAAGTGAGCAGTATTTAAACAGGATAAACCGGGCATTAAAGGACAAAGAGTCTTACCTGATTATCAGAAAAGGAAAAACGATCGTCTACCGGGGGTCTAAGGAGGACCACACTGAGATTGAGAAAAAGCTTCCCAGGTTCGGCAGCGACATCAGCAGCCAGGACAGCGGGGTTTTCCTCGGAAGACCGGAAAACTTTCTTGTGAAGCAGCAGGATTTCCGGTATACGGACGGCAGCAAAGGTTCCGCCTTTATCCTGACGGATCTGGAGACTGTCCTGCCCCATTATAAGAACATTATCAGCCAGGTTTTCTTCTCTATTGTGGCGATTCTGATACTTACCAGCTTTCTGCTCTCATGGTTCATGTATTCTGAGTTTATACGGCCGTTAAAGAAGCTGAAGGAAGGAGCTGACCGGATCAAGGAAGGCAACCTGGACGACGATGTGGAGATCAACAGCAAGGATGAGATCGGAGAGCTTTGTGCATCTTTTAATGCCATGAGGGCAGAGTTAAAAGAGTCTATAGAGGCACGCATTATTTATGAGAAGCAGAACCGGGATCTGATCAGCAATATATCCCATGACCTGAAGACTCCGATTACAGCGATTAAAGGATATGTGGAAGGAATCATGGACGGCGTGGCAGATACGCCGGAGAAGATGGACCGCTATATTAAGACAATTTACAATAAAGCCAATGATATGGATGTACTGATCAATGAACTGTCCTTATATTCTAAGATTGATTCCAATATCATTCCCTATAATTTCAGAAAGATTGATATCAATGCCTATTTTAAAGATTGTGTGGATGAGATCGGATCAGATTTGGAGCAAAAGGGAATGATGTTCTCATACAGCAATTACTGCTCAGCCAATGTGGCAGTGATGGCTGACCCGGAACAGTTAAAGCGGGTAATGAACAATATCATTAACAATGCATGCAAGTATACCAACAAGGCAAAAGGAAAGGTCAGCATCACACTGAAGGAACTGGACCGCAAGATTCAGGTTGCTATCAAGGACAACGGTATCGGCATTTCCAGGGAGGATCTTCCGAATATCTTCAGGAGGACATACCGCGCGGACATGTCCAGAAATTCTGCCGGCGGCAGCGGGCTGGGACTTTCGATCTGCAAGAAGATTATTGAAGAGCATGGGGGAGAGATATGGGCTGAGAGCAAGCTGCGCTCAGGCACCACAATATTTTTTACATTAAACAAGATTGTAGACACCCAGGAGGAAGAGAAAAATGAGTAGAGTTTTAATTGTAGAAGATGAATTGGCTATCGCAGAACTTGAGAAGGATTATCTGGAACTCAGCTCCTTTGAGGTTGAGATCGAGACGGATGGTGAGAAAGGGTTAAAGCTGGGCCTCACTGAGGATTTTGACATGGTGATCCTGGATATTATGCTTCCCGGCATAGACGGATTTGAGATCTGCAAGCAGCTCCGGGAAAAAAAGGATATCCCGATTCTGATGGTATCCGCTAAAAAAGAGGATATTGACAAGATCCGCGGTTTAGGTCTGGGAGCGGATGACTATATCACGAAGCCGTTCAGTCCCAGTGAATTGGTGGCCAGAGTAAAAGCTCATTTAGAGCGTTACCGCCGTCTGGTGTCCAGCAACTGCCAGGAGAATGATGTTGTTGAGATCCGCGGCTTAAAGATTGATAAGACAGCGAGAAGAGTTTATCTGAACGGGGAAGAAAAGGCATTTACCACAAAAGAATTTGATCTTCTCACATTTCTTGCCAGCCATCCAAATCGGGTGTTTACAAAAGAAGAATTATTTAATAAAATTTGGGATATGGAATCCCTTGGAGATATTGCCACAGTCACTGTGCATATTAAGAAGATCCGTGAAAAGATTGAGCTTAATACTGCAAAGCCTCAGTATATTGAGACGATATGGGGCGTGGGATACCGCTTTAAGATGTAGGAGCAGTCATGAGAAGAAAAAAAGATGTAAAGATACTTTATAAAGATGACCATATCGCCGTATGTGAAAAACCGGCCGGCATGCCGGCGGCAGATGACAAGACCGGGGATATGGATGTGTTCCACAGTCTGAAGAACCAGCTTTTTTATGAGGAAAACCTTGACCGGGAGCCGGAACTGTATATGATCCACCGTCTGGACCGCCCTGTAGGAGGCGTCATGGTATTCGCCAGAACCAAGGAGGCTGCTGCAGAGTTAAGCCAGCAGGTCAGGGAGCATATTTTTGAGAAGGATTACCAGGCAGTGGCAGCCGGATGGCTTCCTGAAGAGGACGGAGTTTTTACCGATTATCTGAAGAAGGATGAAAAGAAAAATCTGTCTGCCGCAGTAAAAGAGGGAACACCGGGCGCAAAGAAAGCGCAGCTTTCTTATGAAGTGCTGGATATGGTGGAGACCGGGGAAGGAAAGTTTTCCTACTGTCTGATTCACCTGATGACCGGCAGGCACCATCAGATCCGTGTCCAGTTCGCAGAGAGAGGATTCGGGCTGTACGGAGACACCAAGTACAACCCAAAGTTCCGGAAGACAAAAAAGCAGTATGAGGAGATCGGCCTCTATGCTACCAGAATCTGTTTTCTTCATCCGGAGACCGGGGAGGCATGTACTTATAAGGCAGAGCCCAGGGGCAAAGCCTTCCGTATGCTGGAGGAGCTGGATTCCTGGTAAACGTAAGAAAAGAGGATAAAGAACATGAAATTCAGGCCATGCATTGACATACATAACGGAAAGATAAAACAGATCGTAGGCGGCAGCCTTTTAGACAAGGGAGACTGTGCAGAAGAAAATTTTGTTTCCGTACACGATGGAAGTTTTTATGGTAAACTATACAGAAAGCATCAGTTGTCCGGAGGGCATATCATTATCCTGAATCCAAAAAGCTCAGAGTACTATGATGCCGATGTGGAAGAAGCGCTGTCAGCACTTCGTGCATTTCCGGGAGGGCTTCAGATAGGGGGCGGCATCACAGATGAAAATGCTTCCTTTTTCATTGAGCAGGGAGCTTCCCATGTGGTTGTGACCTCGTTCGTATTCTCTGACGGTGCAGTCCGGCTTGACCGGCTGAAAAAGCTTGTGCAGGCGGTGGGACGGGAGCATCTGGTGCTGGATCTCAGCTGCCGCAGGAAGGATGGAAAGTATTATATCGTTACCGACCGCTGGCAGAAGTTCACAGATGTGGTCCTTACAGAGGAACGGCTGAAAGAGCTGGAAGAGTACTGCACAGAATACCTCATCCACGGGGTTGATGTGGAAGGAAAAGGGCAGGGCATTGATGAAGGCCTGGTGCGTATCCTTGGGGCTTATTCAGGGAATCCTGTGACCTATGCGGGGGGCATTAAGGATTTTGATGACCTTGAATTGATTAAAAGAGAAGGAAAAGGGAAGGTAGATGTGACGATCGGAAGCGCCCTGGATTTGTTCGGCGGTCCGATGGAGTTTGATAAAGTCCTCAGTCACTGTGATTAATATTGGAGGAGTAAATTATATGAAACTATGGTATGAAGCTAGCAATTTTACGATTCAGCCTCACTGGGTCATTCCGTTTGCTGTCTTGGGAGTGATCGGGCTGATTCTGGTACTTGCTTCTAAAAAGTCTTTTTTTAAGCTTCTGGGAGGCGTATGTCTGGTAATCTGTGCCGTGACAGCTTTAAGATTCTGTTATGGATATGTGAGGATCATCCACACCTATAAGCAGGGAGATTATAAGACGGTAGAAGGATATGTAGAGAATTTTATTCCGGCGTCCAAGGGAGGAGAGACCAATGAAGATACGGAGCAGGAAAGCTTCGACATCAGAGGTGTGCATTTTTCCTACGGAGACCGTTTTATCAAAAAGTTCGGATACCATCTTCCGTCTACACAGGGAGGATATATCAAGAAAGACGGACAGTATTTAAGGCTCGGCTATATTGATACCGAAGACCAGGGATATGTTATCGTAAAGATTGAAGAGCGAAGAGCAAAAAAATAGTGGAACAGGAAAGCTGTGCCGCCCGGACAAGGGAGGTGCAGCTTTTTGTGAATATTTTGAAGTATGATTGACAGGAGGTGTCTATGAAAAAAGTTGTCGTTGCAGGATGTCTGTGTCTGGATATCACACCGGAGTTTCACGACAGCCGGGAAGGGGAGAAGAAAAGTGCTGCAGAGTGGTTTCTTCCGGGAAAGCTTATGCAGGTAGGAGAAGCTTCTATCCATACCGGGGGAGCCGTCGCAAATACCGGACTTGCTTTCCGGCATTTTGGTGCTGATGTGTCTCTGATGGGAAAAGTGGGAGATGATGCGTTCGGAAAACTGGTTCTGGATCTTTTAGACCGGCATGGAGGGAGACAAGGGGCTGCCGTTTCAAAGGACTGTTCTACGGCATATACAGTCGTGCTTGCCCCTCCCGGGATCGACCGGATCTTTTTTCATAATCCGGGGGCCAATGATGTCTTTGGATTAGATGACTTGGATTTTGAGGAGATTGCGCAGGCAGACTTGTTCCATCTCGGCTATCCGACGATTATGAGAAGGATGTTTGAACATCCGGATGAACTTGTGGAGATTTTTTCCCGGGTAAAAGAACTGGGAGTAAAGACTTCTCTGGATTTAACCGCTATTGAGGAAGACAGCGATGCGGCCAAAGCTGACTGGCCGGCTCTGCTTCAGGAGCTTCTGCCCAAAGTAGACTTTTTTGTGCCGAGTGCGGAGGAAATCTGCTTTCTCATCGACCGGGACAGATATGATCAATGGATGGAAAGGGCATCCGGAGGTGATCTGACCGAATATCTCGAAATAGAGAATGACATTCGGCCTCTTGCAGACCGGCTGCTTACATGGGGCGCCGGAATTGTTCTGATAAAATGCGGCATCAAAGGTCTGTATCTTAAGACCGGGAAAAGCCAGGAGCTGCCGGAGAGCTGGCAGGACATTGAGTTATTTGAGCCCAGCTATCAGGCAGAGAGGGTCCGCTCTGCCACCGGTGCCGGCGATGTCAGCATTGCCGCATTTCTTACGGCTCTGCTGGAAGGAAAAGAGCCTGGGCGCTGTCTTTCTCTCGCAGCAGCTGCCGGAGCCTGCTGCGTCACAGAATATGACTCCTTAAGCGGTCTGCTGACTATGGAGGAGATGGAAGAAAAGATTGATCAGGGATGGGAGAAAAATAACAGCCCAGTCTCTGAGTATTTGGAGCCAGAGTAAAATGAAAAAAAGACAGACAGAAGTGCAAGTCTTCCGTCTGTCTTTTTTTATTTTTTGCCTGATACATTTCTGGATGCTTCAATTGTTTTTTTCTTAAACTTCTTGAAGAATCCTTTTGGTTCCTGCGGCGGTGCAACATTCCGCAGATTGTGGATTTCGGTAATATATATGCCGCTGACTTTGGCCTTAATCTCAGCTTTTACAGGTACCTGGTCATAAATCAGTTCATCACATAACAATGGAGTGATCTTTGGTCCGATCTTTACTTTTACCACAGGCACTTTGGCAATTTTGGCACGCTTCGGAATCTGGTCGATAACCATTTTCGGGAATCCTGCTTCTGTCATCTTCATCTTCTTCTTATCAATGACCAGCATTGAATACATCTGTGCTGCGCTTTCCAGCTGTTCGCGCTGGGCTTCCTGCTTTTTCTGAAGTTTGTTTCCTACAAAATACAGAATGGCAAGAACAGCAAGAATTATAACCGCGATAATCAATAAAACCATCCATACTTGCATTTCTTTCTTCCTCCTGGCTCTTTACATCTTTAACTTCATGCCTTCACACGGCATGCCTAAATGACATTATATCATCTTTTTAAGCCATTGTCTTATGTTTTTTTCTCATTTCGATAATTTCTTCACGAACTGCGGCGCCCAAATGTTTCTGAGTCTGACGGTCCAGCTGGTCAGGGTAGATCGGTGCGCCGAATGTAATATGCACTTCGGCCGGCTTTACTGTATATTTCTTGTTGTTTTCCAGAATATCTGCCGTCCCGGAAATAGCCATAGGAATAACCGGAACCTTCGCTTTCAGAGCAGGTCGTAAGCTTCCTTCCTTAAATGCGTGAGGCTCTTCATCCTGGCTTCTTGTCCCCTCGGGGAAGATCACCATAGAAAAACCGTTTTTCAAATATTCTGTACCCTTGTTGATGGTTTTCATACCTTCTTTTATGTTTTTCCTGTCCAGAAACAGGCAGTTGATAAATGTCATCCAGTGGCTTAAACAAGGGATTTTGCCCATCTCGTTTTTTGCAAAAAAGCCTGCACCGTGGGGAGTTGCCACGTAGCTGCACAGAATATCATAGTAACTGCTGTGATTTCCCACAAAAAGAACTGCTGTGTCCTCTGGAATATTCTCACGGCCGTCCACAATAATTTTCGTTCCTGCAAATCCCAGACAGATTTTAAAGGCATTCATAACCATGGACTGGGCTTTTTCAGCCCTTTTATGTTCCTGACCGGTCCTGTTCCAGTGATTGAACAGAGGATATAATGGGAAGGTCAGAGTCAAAAAGAAAAACAGATATATAATATCAGCAAAAAAACGAATCATAGAGATTCTCCTTTCAATACTTTGACATACTTTATTGGCTTTCCGGACTGCCTGTAAACACAGTCCCGAAAGATGGTAAAAACAACTGCAAATTGTCACACTTTTTGTGACAGCAGCTCATTCTTCAGATCATAGAGAGACTTTGAAAGATCCACATACACATTCTGGGGATTAACCAGACGCCTTGTCTCATCCCAGAGAGTATTGAGTTCACCGATACAGTAATCTCTGATCTCCATAGCGGAAGGATTTTCGTATACACACTGTCCTTTCAGGAACACGGGAACGAGGAGTTCTCTCAGTGTATAGGTTCCGCCTATGATTGTAGACTTTTTCCAGGTGGCAGCCGGATCAAAGATTACCAGATCTTCCTTGGAAGAATAAGACTCTTCTGCAAGGCAGATTAAATCCGCACGGATTTTGCCCGTAATCTTGTCATAAATCCTGTAGACTGTTTTGTCCCCCGGATTGGTTACTTTTACGGGATTCTCTGAAATTTTTATTTTGGCTGTAAAGTTCTTCTCATCTCTATGTTTTGCAGCGGCAAGTTTATAAACTCCGCCGAACGCAGGACAGTCTGAAGATGTGATCAGCTTTGTGCCAACTCCCCAGGAAGTAATCGGTGCACCCTGAAGCTTAAGGCTCTGTATAAGATTCTCATCCAGGTCACTGGAGGCAGAGATAATGGCTTCGGGGAATCCGGCTTCATCCAGCATAACTCTGGCCTTTTTAGACAGATAAGCCAGATCTCCGCTGTCTAAGCGGATACCGATCTTTTTAGGCTGGATGCCCTGTTCTCTCAGCTCTTTGAATACCCGGATTGCATTGGGAACACCGGATTTTAATGTGTCATAGGTGTCTACAAGCAGCAGGCAGGCATCCGGGTAAAGAGAGGCATAGGTTTTAAATGCAGTATACTCATCCGGGAAACTCATAATCCAGCTGTGGGCATGAGTACCCAGCACCGGAATATCAAACATCTTTCCGGCAAGTACATTGGAAGTCCCGTCACATCCTCCGATCACTGCAGCTCTTGCACCGTAAGTACCTGCATCGGCACCCTGGGCGCGTCTTAAACCAAATTCCATCACACCGCTGCCTCCGGCCGCATAGACCACCCGTGAGGCTTTTGTAGCGATCAGGCTCTGATGGTTTATAATGTTTAGGATGGCAGTCTCAATGAGCTGGGCTTCCATCATAGGTGCCGTCACCTTCAGGAGAGGCTCCATTGGAAATACAACAGTTCCTTCCGGTATGGCATGAATATCGCCGGTAAAATGGTATCCGGCAAGGTATTCCAGAAAATCTTCGTCAAACAGGCCAAGGCTTCGCAAGTAATCAATATCTTCATAAGAAAAAGACAGATTTTTGATATAGTCTGTCACCAGGTCAAGTCCGCAGGTGATGGCATAGCCGCTGCCGGATGGGTTGTCCCGGTAAAAGACATCAAAGATCACAGTTTCATCGTTGCCGGACTTATAATATCCCTGCATCATGGTCAGTTCATATAAATCCGTCAGCAATGTAAAATTTCGAGTCATCATCCCCCGATATCTCCTTTTAGTAGTTAGTTTCTGACTAATCGTCATATTGCCTATATTATACCATAAAAAGCAGAATAGTATCAGAGTTCGGTCTCTAATATTGTTAAAAGCTGCTGTTTTACAGATTCTTCATCCGGCCCCTCAACCGTGATAAACAACTCATCTCCGCAGCAGGCTCCCAGAGCCATGAGATCAATAGGGTTTTGGGCGGCAGCTTCATTTCCGTTGCAGGAAAGCAGAATAGAACAGCCGGTGCTTCTTGCCAAAGCGATAATGGACACACAGGGACGGGCATGCAGTCCGTTGTGTGCTTCGATCTTATAAGAAAGTGTTTGCATGAGATAAAACCTCCAAATGTTACCTGATTTATTTTGGTATTTTGATATAATCTTATTACTTTCTATGGTAACATATTGTAAAAGATAAAATCCATAAAATTGTATGGATAATTCGAATTTCGTTCTGAAATGTCATAATAGCTGGAGGGAAAGCTATGGAGAGAGAGAAAAAGACCAATAAACAAAGGCTTTTGGAACAGGTTGAAAAGAAGGCCAGAGGAAAAACGCAGGGAGTGGATGCATCGCGGCTTGCCCAAAGTTTGGGTATTCCAAGAAATCTTGCCAGCAGCCTGCTCAATGAACTGGCAGCGGAAGGAAAGATCAGAAAAATAAAGACCAGACCGGTGCTGTTTTACTCCGACCGGGAGGAAGCTGAGGAAGAAAGAGATGAAGAGAACCCGTTCCACGGCTTCATCGGCTATGACAAAAGCCTGAAAGACCAAGTGGATAAATGCCGCCTGGCTGCCAGCTATCCAAACAGAGGGATGCCGGTTATGATTCTGGGACCCAGCGGTGTCGGAAAAAGCATGCTGGCAGAATACATATACCGCTACGCAAAATATAAAAAAATGATCCCGGAGGATGCTCCGTTTGTTGTCTTAAACTGTGCGGACTACGCAAACAATAAGGAGCTTTTGTCCTCTATTTTATTTGGCTACAGAAAAGGGGCATTTACAGGAGCTGCAGAAACCACGGAGGGTCTGTTCCAAAAGGCGCACAGAGGGTATTTGTTTTTGGACGAGTTCCACAGGCTTCCGCCGGAAGGGCAGGAAAAGCTGTTTAGGTATATTGACAAGGGGGTGGTAGCAAAGATCGGCGACAGCAGCCGGGAATCCAAAGTGGATGTGCGTCTGATCTTTGCCACTACGGAAGACATCAGTACCATGCTGGATACATTCATACGCAGGGTTCCGGTGATGATCGAGATTCCTTCGTTTTCGGAGAGGACCATCGAGGAAAGATTTCAGATTATCTGCAGGCTGTTTTCTCAGGAAGCTGAAACAATGGAATGCAGGTTTCAGGTCAGCAGCAATGTCATGAACCAGCTTTTGATGCTGGATTTAAAGGGCAACATCGGAAGCCTTAAAAATGCAGTAAAGCTGTGCTGTGCAGGTGCATTCTGCAGGGAAGAAGGAGATCCGGTAAAAGTCCGTGTACGGGATTTGAGCGATCATTACCGGTTTGAGAGGGGAAAGTCCCAAATACAGTACATAGCAGAACCCGTGGTAATTGATAAGGACTGGAAGCCCAAAGAGACAGCCAGCCCGAAGGGAGAGAAGGTCCGGAGCAGTCTTGACTTTGGCGAACTTCAGCGGCTCTTGGGACGCTTCCAGAACCATGGCATTTCTCAGGAGCGTTTCCGGTCAAAGGTTTATAAGATGCTGGAAGGCTTCACCGGCAGTGTGATGGATGTGAGCGGTGATGAGATGACAGAAGGCATTTATCAGGGGGCTATTGAGAAAATTCTGTATTATCTCCAGAATAACTATGGACTCCAGTATAATGGAACTATGCTGACTGTATTGAGCAGAACCCTGCTTTTGTTCAGCAGGGATCTCAGTTACTCAGAAGAGGAAATGGAGGATCTTAAAAAGACGGAA
This sequence comes from Anaerostipes sp., assembly GCF_018381315.1. Lineage (GTDB taxonomy): Bacteria > Bacillota > Clostridia > Lachnospirales > Lachnospiraceae > Anaerostipes. Next base: position 78,875 of record NZ_JAGZSD010000014.1, read on the forward strand.
GATCTCATACGCAGGCAGCTGTACAGATGCTATAAAATGAGTGCCATCTTTTATGAAATGGCCAGGCAGACGATTGATTACGAAGCATGCCCGCAGATGATCCGCATTTTTGTTGCACTTTATTTCTACTGCAGGATGGACGTGCAGAACGATCTGAGCAATGCGGTTATAGTAGCCCATGGCTATGCCACTGCATCCAGCATTGCCAGTATGGCAAACCGTATGTTTGGACAGTACATTTTTGAGGCCTTTGATATGCCGTTTGACATTGAAAAAAAGGAAGTTGTAAAGAAGATCAGAAACTATCTGAAGCGGGTAGATACTTCAAAAGGGCTCCTGCTGTTTGTGGATACAGGGTCCCTGCTGGATATCGCAGAGGATATTCAGGCCGAGGTAGAAGGCGATCTCGGAATTATCAATAATATCACGACTCAGATGGCCATGGAAGCGGGAGAAAGGATTCTTCAGAGAGAAGGAATCCATTTCATTGTGGAACAGGTCGTTAAACATAACGTGACGAACTTTACTTATATCAAGCAGAGGAAAAAGACAGATGCCATCGTGGTCTGCTGTATCACAGGTATCGGAACGGCGATCAAGATCAGGGATATGCTCAGGGAGAGCTTCAGAGAGACGGAAGTGGAAGTGACTGCCTGTGAGTATCAGGAACTGGCGTCTGAAAAGCCACAGTGCGGAGTGTTTCATAAGTACAATGTTCTATTTGTCATCTCTACCATTGAACTGGAGGTTCAGGATAAGCACACACTTCTTTTAAATGATCTCGTGACCGAAAAAGGAAAGCACTTAATAGAAGAAGGCTTGAGGGGAAAGTATCCTGAGAGAGTTATACGTCAGGTGATGACAAATATCATCAAGGGTTTCAGCATGAGAAATATTATCGGACAGCTTACGATCCTGAATCCGGATAAAATTATTCTGGATGTGGAGGAAGCGGTGGAAAAGATAGAGGCATTCAGCGGCACAGCATTTTCTGTTGATCTGAAAAAGATGCTGTATATCCACATCTGCATCATGGTGGAACGTCTGATCCTGGAAAAGGGGAGGCTGATGCCGGATGATGAGTCAGCATTTGAGAAGTGTCACGCAGATTTCATAAATAACGTAAAAAACAGCCTATCTGTCATAGAATCCAAATATAATGTGTCAGTCAACCTGAAAGAAATAAAACTAATTTACGAATTAATCACCGCAAAAAGCGGAAGCTCTGCATAGAATTGCAGAGCTTCTTTTTTGCTGCACACAAATACTGGCGCGCAAAATGAACAAGCCTCTCAAAAAATGAGGGTGTGCCCGCTTTGCTCTTGCATAAGAAAGTTGGCACAGTATTTGCTGTATAGTCTTATATAAACTTTTTACAGCCACATGCAAAAGGAGGACAGAGATGATTGGAATGGTGATAGCGGCACACGGAGGGTTTGGGAAAGAGCTGCTGAACAGTGCATCACTGGTCGTCGGACCGGTTAAGGGGTGTGCCTCATGGTCCCTGAATCCCGGGGATAACATTGAGAGGACCGGACAAAAGCTGAAAGAACTTTTAGAAGCAATGGATCAAGAGGGAGGGGGGATTGTTTTTACGGATATCTGGGGAGGTACACCGGCCAATCTTGCACTGAAATACTCCAGGAACAAAAAGATCAAAGTGATCTCCGGAGCGAGCCTGCCGATGATACTGGAATTTATGAACCTAAGAGAGGAACTTGGGCTGGATGAAACTTGTGCCCGCTGTGTGGAAGCGGCAAGGAGAGGGTCCGTCATCATCAGTGACCTGTTTAATGAAAGGAGGAAAGAAAATGGCTGAGATTCAAATTGCAAGAATTGATTACCGTCTGATACACGGACAGGTAGTAACAAAATGGATGAAGGCTTATCCGGCAAAACGGATTGTGATCGTGGATTCAGAGCTTGCGCAGGATGATTTTATGGCTGATATCTATATGATGGCTGCACCTGCAGGTACAAAAGTGGATGTGGTGGAAACAGAGCGGGCCAGAAGCTTTTTGGACAGTATCAGCGGAAGTGTATTTTTACTGTTCAAGAATGTGGAATCCTGTTATGAGGCTTTTTTTAATGGTGTGGCATTTCCCAGGCTGGTAGTGGGAGGAATTCCCACAGATGCCGGGAAGGTACTGGTCTACAGCAGTATTTATATGAGTGCATCTGAGTATGACAAACTGGAACAGATCAGCCGGGCCGGGATTGAGGTTATCTTACAGTCCACACCGGATGACTCCTGTGCAGAGCTGTCTAAGATCAAAGAAAAACTATAAGAAGGAGGAATTAATATGGATGTACAGACAATTGCAATGGCAGCTGCCATGGGTGTGCTTTATTGGATTGCCAATGGATATCTTGGATATACCTTCTGGATTTCCGTGGGAACACCGTTTACTATGGGGCTTGTTGCAGGCTTAATCTATGGGGATGTGGCAACCGGCATTATTCTTGCAGGAAGCATTAAACTGATCTATCTGGGAGTCTTTGCCCCGGGAGGCCAGCTTCCGGCAGATGAAGGGATCGCAGCGGCGTGTGTTATCCCTATAGCCTTAAAGACGGGGATGGCACCGGAGGTAGCTATTTCACTGGCTGTGCCGGTTGGGCTGTTGGGAGCTTTCCTGTATAACTTAAAGAAGATCGTAAACTGTATGTTTGTTGTAAAGGCAGATAAATATGCAGAGGAAGGAAACACAAAAGGAGTGTGGCGCTGCGCCAGCATCTGGCCGTTTCTTTTAAGCTCGCTGCTCTTTTTCCTGCCGGTGTTCCTTGTAAACATCTTTGGTGCAGATGTCGTTAAGCCTGTTTTGAATGCCATTCCTGAGTGGCTGATGCATGGGCTGGAGGTTGCAGGAGGAGTGCTGCCTGCCGTTGGATTTGCAATGATTATCTATATGATTGGAAAAGCAAAATATATCCCGCTGTTTCTTATCGGATTTTATCTAGTGAAGATCTCAAATATCAATACACTGGTAGCAGGTGTATTTGCTGTCTGCATTGCAGTCACAATGATCGTGATGAAGCGGGAAGTAAAGGAGGAGATGGCTGATGAGTGAGAAAATCAACATAAAAGAAGCAGTGGAAGTGGAAAGCAGAGAGAACTCTGTTCTCACAAAAAAAGACATTGACAAAGCATATTTCCGATGGTGGCTGACTGCAGAAATAAGTGCCAACTATGAAAGAATGCAGGGATTGGCCTATGGGGCCAGTATGATACCTGTCCTTGAAAAACTCTATCCGGATAAGGAGGATCTTTCTGAAGCACTAAAACGGCATCTTGCATTTTTTAATACGGAAGCCACATGGGGAAGCATGATTTTCGGTAGTGCCATTGCGATGGAGGAGGAAAGGGCAAAAAACAAAAAAATGCCGGGTGAGATGATCACCAGTTATAAAACCGGACTTATGGGCCCTGTAGCCGGAATCGGTGACACAGTGGATCTGGCTACAATCTTTACGCTGATCAGCGCATTCTGCTGCAGCTTTGCAGTAAAAGGCAGTCTGGCAGCTCCGGTTATCATGTTTTTGTTAGGAGCGGCGATGTATGTGGAAGGCCTTGTTTTCCACAGGCTGGGATACAAAATGGGCCGGTCATCTGTAAAAAATATCATGTCTTCCGGGAAATTAAGAGATATGATAAACGGAGCCAATATGATCGGTATGTTTATGATGGGTGCACTGTCTGCGGGACTGGTCAGCCTGTCCACAGTTGTCAAGACAAAATCTTTTGATCTTCAGGGAACACTGGATTCCATCGCACCGGGAATACTTCCTCTTCTGGTAATCTTTTTGGCATACTTCGGACTGAAGGGAAGAAAAATGTCTGCACCGAAAATCGTTATACTGATCATTCTTGTGTGCGTCATCGGGTCTCTGTTTAAGATATTGTAAACATAAGAAAAAAGGGAAGAGGGTGGTACCTATCGGTCTGATCAGCTGTAATTTTTATTCCAGGGCGCTTAAGCGCAATACCCGGTTTTACGCGGCATTGCCGAAAGAGATTGTAAAAGGAAAGCTGCAGGTTCTTTACCTGCTCCACGGCGGTGGAGACAATGAGACAAAATGGCTCCGAAGAGTTCCGATTGAACGGATATTTTCCGGCTGCAAGGTTCTGGTCATTATGCCGGACGGAGGTCTCAGCTATTATACGAACACTGTGTGCGGGGAAAATTATTGGACTTATCTGAGTGAGGAACTGCCAAAAGTGGTGAAAACTTATTTTCCTGTGTCTGAAAAGAGGGAAGACACATTTGCAGCAGGGCTGTCTATGGGAGGGTACGGTGCAATGAAACTGGCATTAAAACAGCCGGAAAGATTTGCAAAAGCGGCAGCTTTTTCGGGAAGTCTGGATATGGTGAGAGAGATAGAGGTTGTTCTGTCGGATACAAAAGACCGGGAAGATTTTCTCGGAGACTATGAGATGGATGAAACGTTTTACACGTCTATATTCGGAAATCTGGATAAGGTAAAAGGAAGCCCGGCAGATATTTATCATCTGCTGGAGAAATACAGAGGGAAAGCAGAAGGGCTTCCCGAAATCTATCAATGCTGCGGCACGGAAGATTTTTTGTACAGATTTAACCTTATTTTTAAAGAAGCGCTGCTCGATTTGGGAGCCAGAGCCACATTTGAAGAGTGGACAGGCGGGCATGACTGGGTGTTTTGGGAAGAGGCACTCCGGCGGGCGGTCCGATGGTTTTCATTTAAAAACGACTATATCAGCTGCGGGGAGGTGTAAGCTTGGCATTCATACTCTGTGATTTTTATTCCAGGTCATTGGGAAAGGATACGGATATATTTATGGTATTCCCTGAATATAGGCGGATTGCGGAGGAGAAGATAAAGCTCTGCACCCTGATGCACGGTCAGGGGCAGGATGCCTCCTTTTGGATACGCCGCACGAAAATAGAACAGATTGCCGAAGAGCAGAATATGGCAGTCATCATGCCGGAAGCAGCTGGAAGCTTTTTTGCGCAGATGCCCAATGAAAAAAACTTCAGAAGATATATACAGGAAGAGCTGCCGGAATTTTTGGACTGTACATTTCCATTTTTATCAAAAAATCCAAAGGACCATATGATTGCCGGAATCGGTGAAAACTGTTCCGGAAACATACAGGATATTGTGGAAAAGGGTTGTTCGTATTACGGCAGAGGAGACTGTTTATCCAGCAGTTTCACAGATGAAGATCTGCGGGATTTGGTATCCGGCTGGCAGCAGCGGTCTTGTGCCGAAGGAAATTTATGAAGATGGTTGACATTTAAAAACTCCTATACTAAAATAAACACAAATATAATTTTTTAATAAAACGTAGACAGAGACAGTACTTATGCTGTAAAAGCCAAAGAGCGAGTCAGGGGCGGTGGGAGCCTGATGCAAGTAGCACATAAGGAACATCACTCTTGAGTTGCAAGCTGAACAAAGTAAGCTGTGCCGGCATCCTCCGTTATCAGGATAACATATGATGGTATGTGAAATAGGTGGTATAGAATCAACAAGTGTTGTCCTATTTTAGGGCAGCACTTTTTTTATTCCATAGGAAAGTTCTCCGAACCTCCCTATGGAATAAAAAGCACTCCGTGCAGGATGCGCACAAATGCATAGAGAAATTATTTGCCTGTGGCAAATCGCATTTGGCGCGCAAAGTGTACAAGCCCCTCAAA
>NZ_JAGZSD010000015.1 GCF_018381315.1 Anaerostipes sp.
ACGTCCGTTGCATCTTTTTCAAAAGATGCTGAAAATCTCTTAGAATTTTCAAGGTTGTCTTATTGTTTAGTTGTCAATGTTCTGCTGTCGTTTTTTGTCGTTTTCTCTTGCGACAGCTATATTAGAATATCATACGCATTTCTCTTTGTCAACAACTTTTTTCATTTTTTATAAATTCTTTTTTTAATGAATTTATAAAAACGGAGAAGGAGGGATTTGAACCCTCGCACCGCGCAAACGGTCTACACCCTTAGCAGGGGCGCCTCTTCAGCCACTTGAGTACTTCTCCAAAAGCGCCTAAATAATAATGTTATGATATTGCGTCTTTGTGTGACGCTTGAATATATTAACAAACTCCCAAGTCTTTGTCAATAGATTTATTAAAATAATTTTAAATAAATTGGAATAATATTCTTTATCACTATATATAGTAGTATTAGCATATTTTTTTCACTAATTCTGCTCGTTATATTATGACCGGCAAATGAAAAAGAAACAAATTACGGAGAACCCTTCTGGTCCCCGTTAATTTGTTTCTTTCTTAAGTCAGGCAGTTAAAGCAATGGATATATTGTTTTTAAGGAAGGATATATTTTTCTGAAGATCTGATATTTTTCCTCATACTTCTCTGCCAGTTCTGTCTCCGGACTTACTGTGTCAATTACATTCACAAGCTTGTCCGCTGCATCCTCTACTGTTTTATATTCACCGCACCCTACCGCTGCAAGGATGGCTCCTCCATATCCGGGTCCTTCTTCACTCTCTATGATATCAACTTCAAGATTCAGCACATTTGCAATGATTTTCCTCCACAGAGGGCTTTTCGCTCCGCCGCCGCAGATCGTTGTCCTTTTTATATCAATTCCAAGGGATCTTGCAATCTCTAAAGAGTCTCTCATGGCAAATGCCACTCCTTCCAGTACCGCCAGTGTCATATCAGCTCTCTTAGTGTCCATAGACATGCCGACAAATGTTCCTCTGGCGCTGGAATCATTATGGGGTGAACGTTCCCCCATCAAATATGGAAGGAAAAATACATGGTTCTCCCCTAATGTTTTTATTTTTTCCTGTTCTTTTGCATATTCTTTTGTATCTATAATATCTTCCATCCACCATTTATTACAGGAAGCTGCACTCAGCATACACCCCATTAAATGAAAGTGGCCATCAGCATGAGCAAAAGAATGAAGGGCATTGTGATCATCTACCCCAAACTGTCTGCTTGAAATAAAAATTGTTCCGGAAGTCCCGAGAGAAATATTGCACTTCCCGTCTCCTACAGTTCCTGTCCCTATAGCTGCGGCGGCATTGTCTCCGGCGCCTGCAATAATCTTTACAGATGAAGGTATTCCAAGCTCTGCAGCAATTTCAGGTTTTACTGTTCCGACTGCTTCAAAGCTTTCGTAGATATCTGCCACCTGTTCCCGGCGAATTCCACACAAATCAAGCATTTCCTGGGACCAGCACTTATTCTTTACATCAAATAAGAGCATGCCTGATGCATCTGAGACATCCGTACAAAACACCCCGGAAAGCCTGTATGCAAGATAATCTTTGGGAAGCATAATTTTGCAGATTTTCCGGAAGTTCTCCGGTTCATGCTTTTTAACCCACAGCAGCTTCGGTGCAGTAAATCCTGCAAAAGCAATATTAGCTGTATATCCGGACAATTTTTCTTTGCCAATTTCATTATTTAAATAATCACACTCTTCTTCCGTTCTTCCGTCATTCCATAAAATAGCGGGACGGATCACCCGATCTGCTTCATCCAGCATTACAAGTCCATGCATCTGCCCTCCGAAACTGATTCCCTGAATTTGATCTTTATCCACATCTTTTATCAATTTACGGATTCCGTCCACAGCTGCCTGCCACCAATCCACAGGATTCTGTTCCGACCAGCCCGGTTTTGGGAAAGAAATCGGGTATTCTTCTGATATTATATTAAGAATTTTACCTTTCTCATCCATCAAAAGCAGCTTGAGAGCAGAGGTTCCCAGATCAAGACCTATATAATACATACACCTGCTCCTTTCTTTTATGCAAATGGGTTTTCTGACGGATACATCATTCCTTTCGGCTGATTAAAATCAATCTCTTCTGTATCCACTCCGATATATTTAAACACTTCAAACAGTGCCTTTCCAAAATGTCCGAAGGTTACCGCACCATGATGAGGGAAATTTTTCTCTATAAGCACATGGCGGTAAAACCGCCCCATTTCAGGTATCGCGAAAACTCCGATGCCTCCGAAAGATCTTGTCTTCACCGGAAGGACTTCCCCTTGGGCCACATATGCTCTCAATTTTGCATCAGATGTACTCTGCAGACGGTAAAATGTAATATCTCCGGGTATGATATCTCCTTCCAGAGTTCCCTGGGTAGATTCCTCCGGCAAAGTTCTTGTCATAATCAGCTGGTTTTTCATTTCACAGGAGGACAGCTTTTCTGAAGATGTATTGCCGCAGTGGAATCCCATAAACACATCTTTGTGCCCATATTTATAATTGTTCTCAATCTCAGATGCATACATGTCATCAGGAACCGTATTGTTGATATCCAGAAGCGTCACAATATCTCCGCTGACTGCCGTGCCAATATATTCACTTAAAGCACCGTAGATATCTACCTCGCAGGATACCGGTATCCCGCGCGCAGTAAGACGGCTGTTTACATAACACGGTACAAATCCAAATTGTGTCTGGAATGCAGGCCAGCACTTTCCTGCTATGGCAACGTAATCTCTGGAACCCTTATGCTTCTCCACCCAGTCCAGTAATGTAAGCTCATACTGGGCAAGCTTTGGAAGTATCTGAGGCTTTTTATTTCCCTCTGAAAGTTCCTTTTCCATGTCTTTTACCACTTCAGGTATTCTCTCATCACCTTCATGTGCTTTAAAAGATTCAAATAAATCCAGTTCTGAATTTTCTTCTATTTCTACTCCCAAGTTATACAGTTGTTTGATCGGTGCATTGCAGGCAAGAAAATCCTGAGGTCTTGGGCCAAAAGAAATAATCTTTAGATTCCGCATTCCAACCACAGCTCTGGCAACCGGCACAAATTCGTGAATCATATCTGCCACTTCTCCGGCAGTACCTACAGGATATTCCGGAATATAAGCGCGTACATTTCTTAACTTTAAATTATAGCTGGCATTGAGCATACCACAGTAAGCATCACCTCTGTCATCAGTAAGCTTCTCCATAGTTTCCTCTGCCGCCGCTGCAAACATTACGGGTCCGCCGAATTCTTTGGCAAGCAGTGTCTCAGCCGTTTCAGGTCCAAAGTTGCCCAAATAAATAACCAGTGCATTGCATCCTGCTTCCTTAAGTTCCTTTAAAGCCTTTCTCATATGTACTTCATTCTCAATGCAGGTAGGACATTCATATATCTCCCCATATTTCTCACGATAAGCTTTAGCTGCAAGTTTCCTTCTGTTCTCTGAAAGCGACATAGGAAAACAATCCCTGCTGACAGCAGCGATCCCCAGCTTGATTTTTGGTAAATTATCCATAATATTCCCTCCATAACATAGATCAAAACAACAGTTGCATTCCTTTTTATTTTACCACTGTTCTGAGTATGGAGCCACTAAAACAGACCTATCTGATCCCAAAATTGCAGGATGTTCTGTGACGGAAAATCTCTCCCTGTCTTAAGATTGGCTGCGGAAAGTGGGAATAAGCCATTCCTGCGGGAAAATAGTGGGCTTCCAGGCAAAAACCTTCTCTCTTTTGATAAAGAGTGCCTTCTTTTCCTGCTGGCTCTTCATGTATATGATTCCCAGTATAAAACTGCATTCCGGGCAGGGTTGTGAATACAGAAAGCGTAATACCGGATTCTCTGCACCAGACTGACGCCGCCTCTCCATAGCTTCCCTTCTCTTTTGCAAGCACAAAATTATGGTCATAGCCGCAGCCATATTCCAACTGTTTATTTTTTACCTCAATATCTCTTCCGATCTGTTTTTCTGTTCTGAAATCAAACGGAGTTCCTTCCACGCTCATGATCTCTCCTGTAGGCACAGAATCTTTTGCACCCGGCGTATAGAAACCGCTGTTGATCTTTAAAAAATGATTTTCAATACTGCCTGCACCGTGTCCTTCCAAATTGAAATAAGCATGATTGGTTAAATTAACGACTGTATCCTGGTCACAGACAGCTGTATAATCAATGTGAAGTGTATGTTCCTTTGTAAATGTATAAATTACACTGACCTGAAGGTTCCCGGGATATCCTTCTTCCATATCAGGACTGAACAGAGAAAATATAATTTTATTATCCCGAATTTCTCCCTTCCACATCTTTTTCTGATATCCTGTGTCACCTCCATGCAAATGATTTCTGCCCTCATTTGCACAAAGCCGATAGTTTTTTCCGTTCAGGGTAAAGGAAGCCCCTTTCATTCTGTTTGCATGTCTGCCTATGACTGATCCCATAAACATATCCTGCTGCTCATAAGCTTTGACATTTTCATATCCCAACACAACATCTGTCATACGTCCGGATCTGTCAGGTACCACACAGGATACGATGCTGGCCCCATAGTCGGCTGCGGAAAATGAACTTCCGTCTTTATATGCAATGGTATATAGGCTTGCTTCTTCCCCTGAAGAAGTTGATCCAAACGCATTGATTCCTATTTTCTTCATCTTATTTTCCTTTCTGTAAAACAATAAAGCAGATAAAGCCGCAAAACAAGTTGTTCTGCGGCTTTATCCAAGTGCTCTTGGAAACAGACTTGGTTAGAGCCTGTCTCCGTCTAAGAAGGAGTAAAAAGTTACTTTTACTTTATGAAAAAGGATTTTCCGCAGGGTATAGCATACCTTTTGGCTGGTTGAATCCTATTTCATCAACATCTACACCAATGTATTTAAACACTTCATATAATGTTTTCCCAAAGTGTCCGAAAGCAACAGCCCCGTGGTGAGGAAAGTTCTTTTCAATCAATACATGGCGGTAAAATCTTCCCATCTCTGGGATGGCAAATACTCCGATAGATCCAAAGGATTTTGTTGCTACAGGAAGTACTTCTCCCTGTGCCACATAGGCTCTTAGTTTTGTATCTGCCGTGCTCTGTAAGCGGAAGAAGGTAATGTCTCCCGGTGTGATATCCCCTTCTAAAGTTCCCTGTGTTACTTCCTCCGGAAGTGTCCTTGCCATGATCTTCTGATATTTCATTTCACAGAAGGACAGCTTGCTCTTTGCAGTATTTCCACAGTGGAATCCCATGAAGGTATCTTTCTGTGTATAGTCAAATGTTCCTTTGATGTCTTCTTTATACATATCTGCAGGAACAGAATTGTTGATGTCTAAAAGAGTGACTGCATCTTCACTGACCGCAGTTCCGATAAATTCACTCAATGCTCCGTAAATATCCACTTCGCATGATACAGGAATTCCCTGTGCGGTAAGGCGGCTGTTTACGTAACAAGGAACAAAACCGAACTGTGTCTGGAATGCAGGCCAGCATTTTCCGGCAATCGCTACGTACTTTCTGTAGCCTCTGTGCTCCTCTATCCAGTCTTTTAGTGTCAGTTCATATTGGGCAAGTTTTTCGAGAATTTCTGGTTTCTTGTTTCCTTTGCCCAATTCTTCTTCCATTTCCTTTATTATAGAAGGAATACGCTCATCGCCTTTATGGTTATTAAATGCCTCAAACAGATCCAGTTCTGAATTTTCTTCAATTTCAATCCCAAGATCATATAACGGCTTAATCGGTGCATTGCATGCTAAGAAGTTTAACGGTCTCGGTCCAAAAGAAATAATCTTCAGTTCACTTAAAGCCTTTACGGCTCTTGCAATCGGCAAAAACTCATGAATCATGTCCGCACATTCTCCGGCTGTCCCAACCGGATATTCCGGTATATATGCCTTAATATTGCGAAGCTTCAAATTATAGCTTGCATTCAGCATTCCGCAGTAGGCATCTCCTCTGCCGTCCAGCAGATTATCTCCGCTTTCTTCTGCAGCCGCTACGAACATTTTCGGTCCGTCAAAATGTTTTGCCAGAAGCGTTTCTGAAATTTCCGGTCCGAAGTTTCCAAGGTATACCGCCAATGCATTGCACCCTGCATTTTTAATATCTTCCAGCGCCTGTACCATATGTATTTCACTCTCTACAATACAGACAGGACATTCATAAATATCTTCTTCACCATATTTTTCTTTATAGGCTTTCACCAGGGCTTCTCTTCTGGAAACTGAAAGGCTTTCCGGGAAGCAGTCACGGCTGACTGCTACAATTCCGATTTTTACTTTAGGCATGTTATTCATCTTTCTACCTCCTGCTAATCTTCACTTTGGGCCAGCCGCTTTTCACGGATGGATTTAAATACGCTCTGTAAGATGACGAAGAAGCAAAGCAGAGCTGCGATGGCAATCCTCGTCCACCAGGATGACAACGTACCCTGGAATGTAATAATCGTCTCGATGATTCCTTTAATCAGAGATCCAAACAATGAACCGATAACTGTTCCCACACCTCCGGTCAGCAGTGTTCCTCCGATAACTGCAGCCGCAATGGCATCCATCTCAAATCCGCGTGCCTGCTCTACAAAACCTCCGCAGGAGTTTAAGCAGAAAGCAAATCCTGCCAGAGATGCTAAAAATCCGTTTAATACATAAACCTTCAGTTTTGTTGTCCTTGGATTCAGTCCCATGAGCAGTGCAGACTGTTCGTTACCTCCCACTGCAAACACAGCCCTCCCGAACTTTGTGAATTTCAGCAAAACAAATGCTATGGCCACTACCAATATTGCAATGACAACACTCAGATAGATGTAAGGGTGCATCGGAATTCCCCGGTTATTGTAATAAGTGATAAAACTTAAGTAAATTTTATTATTCGCAAGGTTTAAGAATGTTTCGTTTTTTATGCTGATCATGTCGGAACTTATCACAGCCGTCAACCCCCTGGCGAAGAACATACCTCCCAGTGTTACGATGAATGGCTGTATTTTCAGATAAGCTACCAGGAACCCCTGTACCAGTCCGAATAAAATTCCGAATGCCAGTACCAAGATAATTGCAAGTCCGGCACTCATATGTTTAATCTCCATCATCCATGCGAGCATCATACACACAACACCGATTACAGAACCGATGGAAATATCAATTCCTCCGGTAATCAGGACAAAGGTCATGCCGACTGCGGCGATAATCAGCCCTGCGTTGCTTATGAACAGGTTTAAGAATACCTGGGGACTTGTAAAGTTGCGGTCACCATAGGCGATAGCTCCTGCAATATACAATATAAAGAACAGCACGATGGTGACAAACAGCAGGAAACCATTCCCGCGCAGTTTGCTCTTGATCTTCTCTATCATGATGCCACCTTCTCTCCAGCAGCTTTCGCCGCTCTTTTTGCTTTGTATCGATTCATAAATTTCTTGAATTCCGGAGACTGCAGTGTCACAATTACGATAACTACGATCGCCTTATAAAGCGGAAGCTGGTCTCCTGTTACTTTCAGTGCATAGAGTGTGGTAGATAATGCCTGAATTGTGATTGCACCAATGACGCTTCCTCCAAGAGAGAACTTTCCTCCTGCCAGTGAGTTTCCTCCAAGCGCTACCGCAAGGATTGCATCCAATTCCATCAGGTTCCCTACGTTATTTGCATCGATAGATGAAATTCTTGATGTGGCTATCATTCCCGCAATTCCGGCACAGAGGCCGCATGCTGCATAAGTCAGCAGCACGATTCTGTTAGAATTCAGTCCGAATAACCGGCTGGCTTTTGGATTGATGCCAACACTTTCTACATACAGCTTTGTTGCCGTCTTGTTTAAAAACAAGCTTACAAGCACTACGACAATGACAGCTACCAGTATCGGGGTAGGGATTGGAATATGTGGAAGGAATCCTCCCAGATATTTAAAACTCGGCACCTTGATGTATAAAATATTTCCGCCGGTGATCAGCTGTGCCAGACCGCGTCCGGCAGTAAACAGAATCAACGTGGCCACCATAGGCTGTATCTTCATCTTTGCTACCAGAAAACCGTTCCAGACACCGCATACGACTGAGACAACAAGTCCGATCAATATTGCAAGGATCCACGGCATATTGTATGTATTTCCTGTTCCAAGCAGATATACAGATACTCCTCCTGCCAAAGCCATTGTAGCTCCGACGGAAATATCGGTTCCTGCACTGGAAGCTACACAGAGAGTCATGCCGACAGCCAGAATAATCAATTCACTTGATCTGTTGAAAATATCTACCAGATATCCGTACAGCACACCGTTATTCATAGAAATCTTAAAGAAAGACGGTGACTTAATAAAATTAAACAGCAATACAAGGAACAGACATACAAGAGGCCAAAACAGGCGGCAGGCTGTTAATTTTTTTAATTTATCCATTACTTGTCACCTCCTGCAATTGCTTTCATCACATTCTCCTGTGATAATTCGCTTTCTTCCAGCTCTCCGACCTTTTTCCCATCTCTGAGAATACCCATATGGTTAACTGTTCGGAGCATTTCTTCAACCTCAGAAGATATAAACATGACGGACATTCCTTCTCCTGCCAGCTTTACAACAAGCTTCTGTATCTCTGTCTTGGTGCCGACATCAATACCTCGTGTAGGCTCATCCAGGATCAGAAAATCCGGATCAGTCATCAGCCATCTGCCGAGAATAACCTTCTGCTGGTTTCCTCCGCTCAAAGTCTTAATCGGCACTTCTCTGTTCGCCGTTTTGACCTGCAGCATATCAATATATTTATCTGTTAATTCTTCCTGTTCTTTCTTGCTCATAAGCTTGAACATTCCGCGTTTTGCCTGCAGAGCAATGATCATGTTCTCTCGTACGGACAAGTCGGCGATGATTCCTTCAGCTTTTCTGTCTTCCGGGCAATATGCCATTCCCTTCTGCATTGCTTCAATGGGAGCCTTCACATGGAGTTTTTCTCCGTTTACATACAGCTCGCCGCCTTCCGGTTTATCTGCCCCATAGATGACTCTTGCCAGTTCAGACCGTCCTGACCCCAGCAGACCGGATAATCCGATAACTTCTCCCTTATGTATAGTCAGTTCAAATGGTTTAATGGACCCTTTATGGTATAAGCCCTTTGCTTCGATCACGACGTCATTGTCTCTTTTAGAGCCATTTCCGTCTTTCTTCTTAATATCTGCCAGATCGTCAAATTCTTTTCCCATCATGGTTGCAACCAATTTGACTCTCGGAAGATCTTCTGTCTTATACTCTCCTACAAAATGTCCGTTTCTCAAAACTGTGATCCTGTCACACACTGCATAAACCTGTTCAAGGAAATGAGTTACAAACACAATAGCTGTTCCCCGTTTTTTCAGCATGTTCATGACTTCAAATAGTTTTTCTACTTCCCCTTCATCCAGGCTGGAAGTAGGCTCATCCAGGATCAGGACCTTTGCCTGTGTATCTACAGCCCTTGCAATGGCAACCATCTGCTGAATTGCTACAGAATAGTTTTCCAGAAGCTCTGTGGCGTCAATTTCCAATTTTAAATTGTCAAGTATTTTCTGTGCTTCCCTGTTAATCGTTTTCCAGTCGATATGCCCCATTTTCATAGGCTCCCGGCCGATAAATATGTTTTCTGCTACCGTAAGGTTCGGGCAGAGGTTTACTTCCTGATAAACTGTACTGATTCCGTTCATTCCCGCTTCCTGCGGAGATCCGTTCACGATGCTCTTTCCATCCATAAGGATTTCACCGGTTTCAAACTCTTCTACACCCGTCAGGACTTTGATCAAAGTAGATTTTCCTGCACCGTTTTCTCCCATCAATGCATGAATTTCACCTTCCCTTAAAGTCAACTGTGCATCGGATAATGCTTTTACACCCGGAAAATTCTTACTGATATTTCTCATGGAAAGAACTGTCTTTTTTTCATCATTCATGACAATTCCACCTTTCTTTTCACTGTAATTAGGGTATAAAAATTACAGGGTAGGCCAGAAATCGGCTTTCTGGTCCAGAGCCTGTAATTCTTATGTAGATCCAGCTGGTTTCTAGTACTTGCGGTCTTTGATGAATTTATTTACATTGTCTTTCGTAAATACCTGTTCATCTACGTACTGAACTTTTTCCACTTTTTCTCCGTTCATAAGCTTCTTAGCAAGATCAGCTACACGGGGACCATGAAGAGGATTACATTCAAATTCAGCATTAATCTGCCCGTTCTGTACTTCCTTTAATGCAGCCTTAACAGCATCGAAAGAAATGATCGTGACATCTTTTCCAGGTTTTTTACCTGCTGCTTTTAATGCATCGATTGCACCAAATGCCATATTGTCGTTCTGAGCCACAACTACATCAATATCTTTGTACTGTTTTAAGAAGGATTCCATAACTTCCTGACCTTTAGCCTGTGTAAATTCACCTGTCTGAGAAGCTATGATCTTAAAGCCCTTAGCATCTTTGATGCCTTCTTTAAATCCTTTTGTACGTCCGATCTCAGCGGAAGAACCGATTGTTCCCTGAAGCACTGCAATGTTGGCAGTTTTCTTTCCCTTTTTCTCCATGTCTTTGATCAGCCATTTTCCTGCTTCCACACCTTCTTTTTTGAAGTCGGAACCTACCCAGCAGGAAACTAATGAATCATCAGAAGTCTTGATCTGTCTGTCAACAGTAATAACCGGGATTCCTGCTTCCTTTGCTTCTTTCAGAACAGTTTCCCATCCGGTCTCAGTTACCGGCGCGATTGCGATGACATCCACACCCTGTGAAATGAACTCGCGGACAGCCTTTGTCTGGTTTTCCTGTTTCTGCTGAGCATCAGCAAAAGATAATTTGAAACCATTATCCGCAGACAGTGCTTCTTTCATAGACTTTGTGTTTGCTACACGCCAGTCGCTCTCTGCACCTACCTGTGAAAATCCGATCGTGATCTCCTTATTGTCCTTTTTAGCGGAATCCTTCTTTCCTCCTCCGCCGCAGGCTGTCAGCATGGTACCCATCATTGCTGCGCAAAGAGCAATACTAAGAACTTTTTTAAACCCTTTTCTCATGACTTTCTCCTCCTTAAATTTTCTGAACTTCATGCGGTTCTTACTTACAATCTATATTTTACTTGTATCTGCACTTGTTTCAATGCAATATCTTTTGAGTTAAGTACACTTTTTTATTTTTTTTCAATTACAGGCAAAAAAAGTTATTTTTCTTTTGAAATAAGTTAATAATTTTCTTTTGATGAACCTCATGAACTTTAAAATGAACGTACAACATACCACACAAGAAAAAAGATCAGAATGAACCCTGATTCATCCTGACCTTCATATCAATCATGTTCTCTCGGCAGCACAACAATAATTCTTGTTCCTGCAGATTCTTCACTCTCCACAATCAAGCCGTACATTTCTCCAAACTGAAGCTTTAATCTTTGGTTGACGCTGGACATTCCAAATCCGGTAACTTTTCTCTCCCAGCTTCCGCTCACCATCTCACTGTTGATCTTTTCTACCTGCTCTGCATCCATACCCGGTCCGTCATCTTCCACTGACAAATAGATATTATCTTCATCGTAAACTCCGTTGATCTCAATCTTTCCCTTTTCCCTCCGCTGTTTAATGCCGTGATAAAGTGCATTCTCCACAAGCGGCTGCAGTGTCATCTTGATGATTTTATTATCTAAAATTTCTTCCGGGACATCAATTGAAAAATCCAGAATATCCTGATATCTGATGCTCTGAATCTTCAGGTAACTCTCTACATGCAGAAGCTCATTCCTGATAGGGATTAATCCTTCTCCTTTGCTCAGGCATTCCCTGAAAAATGTAGACAGGTCCTGTACGATCTGCACTACCTGTTCGTTTTGTCCGTCTGCCGCAAGCCAAATAATAGTGTCCAGTGTGTTGTACAAAAAATGAGGATTAATCTGGGACTGAAGAAGTTCCAGCTCCGTTTTTCTTAAGTTCATCTGTTCCTTTGTCACATCCTCTACCAGCTGCTCAATCCTTCTCACCATTTGATTAAAATTTTTACTGAGAATCCTCACTTCCTCAGTCTCACTGTTCAGTGCCCTTACTGTAAAGTCCCCTTCCCCTACAAGTTTTGTCTTATTACACAAGTCTACAATTGGTTCTGAGATACTTTTTGCAATCCGGTTTGTAAAGATCCAGACAAGTACAGTAAGAAATGCAGAAATAATGGCTGAGACAGCAACTGCTGTCATAATACGTTTTCTAAGATTGCTTCTTAAATCTTTCAGATTTCCTGTCTCAAAATAAATATATTGACTGATCTTCTTTTCAATAAGTTCTGTAAAAATATTCACATCATGTCTGAGAATACGTTCATTGTCCTTATAATCCTTCATAATATCAGACTTCTGTATTTCCTGAATATATTTTTCAAGACTTGACAAAAGACGGTTGATCTGGTCTAAACGGTTTTTGCTTTCCTGTTTTAATGCAGTCTTCCTGAGCTGTTCCAGGGTCATTCTTGCCTTGTAGATCTCTACATAAGGATTCATCTCCTCAAATGTATCTGCACCTATAACAACCCTGTACATTTTATAGTCTATGTCCTCCCTGAACTGAAAATTAAATTCGCTGGCCTGGCTGATATTTTGAACACTTGTATCGTACTGTTCATTAAAACTTACCATCATGACAAGAAGAGCCAGTACCATTCCAAAGAATGGCACCAGCACACATAAACGAATCCAGTTCAATTTTTTCTCTAAAGAAGACCCTGAAAATTGCACCTTTATTTTTTTCATTAGATTCCTTTCATGCGGTACTCTTTAGGAGTACATTTCTGAGTCTTTTTAAACAGGAAACTAAAATAATGCGGATCCTTATATCCGATTCTGTAGCCGATCTCTGAACTCTTCAGACTGGTGCATTTGAGAAGAGTCTTAGCTTCTTCCATACGCACCATCGTCAGATATTCTACAAAAGTGCTCCCCACTTCCTGTCTGAATACTGTGCTGAAATGGCTGGGACTCAAACCTACGATAGAAGCTACCACATTCAGGGACATATTATCGGCATTAAAATGTTCTTTAATATATTCCGTAGCCTCTTCGATCATAGGCTGATATTTTTTTACAACACTTTTATTCCGTAAATCTATGACCATTCTCATGAGCCTTTTTACATAGGCCTTTGTCTTATCCAAGGTATCCACATCTGAAAACTTATAGTTTTCTCCGAACATCTTATCGGAAACCTTCCTTTTTGCTCCTTGAATCTGCTCCAAAAATTCATTAATAATAAAGCAGATATCCAGAATAATATACTGGCGGAATAAAAAGGACTCCATATTTTTCTCTCCAAACGCTTTAAAGTAATCCTCAACAAATCTGTCTATGTCTTCCTTTGCACCGTTTTTTAAAAATTTCACCAGGACTGCTTTATCTGTCTTTTGCATATTAATCTCCTGAAAATCAATATTGACGGATATATTCTCTAGTTCTTCTTTTTTGTCCAGCTGGCTGTAATAAACAATCCTGTTTTTCTCCATTTCATACTGCTTTGCAAACGCCACGCTGGCTGTATCATAGCTTCGGGAAATCTCATGGACTCTGTGGACCGTTTCTCCAACGCCGATAAAATAGCCGAGATCTTCAAATCCGGAAGCAATGTTCTGAACCTTATCCAGAAAATTTTCTCTGACGACATCTATATCCTCATCACTCTGTACTTTTAAAAGGAATATGTATCCTTCCGTCGCCCTCTGGAACATGGCGGCATTTTGATGCGTGCCGGCCTGCAGAAGCTGCATATTGGCATCCTCTGCCTGACGCTTTCTCTCTTCATCATCAGGATGATTAAAATAAAACTTGATAAGTACGACCACATATGCAGACGCCATAATAGAGATGCCCAGTTCATTTCCCATGGCAATCAGCTTCGACACCGGAATCCTGCTGCGCACCAGTTCGCCGAAGAACCTGTAGCGCTTGATCTGAATATTTTTCTCGCTCTCCTTTTCCAGACGGAACATATTCTCGGTCATGATCTTTTTCTGCTCTATCTGGTCCTTTACCTTGTCAAGGGCGGCAATCAGCTGTGTGCCGGTAACAGGCTTCATCAGGTATTCCGTCACCCCTATGGAGATTGCCTCTTTCGCATACGAAAAGTCATCATATCCTGTCAAAAAAATAATAGATATTTCCGGCATTTCTGATTTTAAAATCTTTCCAAGCTCCACACCGTCCATAAATGGCATTTTAATGTCTGTAATCAATATATCCGGTTTCAGTTCTTTAATGAGGGGGAGTGCCATCTCTCCGTCAGCAGCTTCTCCCACAAGCTCATATCCATGCTTTTCCCACTCCACATTGTTTTTTATACTTTGGCGTATAATGACTTCATCTTCCACTAAAAATACCTTTATCATATGCCGCATCCTCTCCTGCTTTAAAGCTCCGGGTACAACTCTCATTCCAACCGATCAGATTTCCTGTTCTGGTTTCTGCTGCCCATAGTAAGCGTTTTCCCCATGCTTGCGGAAAAAATGCTTATCCTGTATGTCCTGCGGTGCAGGATTGATTCCTTCTTTTAAATGTTCCGCATGATATGCCATCTTAGCCACTTCCTCTAATACAACGGCATTATGTACCGCCTCTGCCGCATCTTTTCCCCATGTAAACGGCCCGTGGTTTGTGCAGAGAACTCCCGGCACATAGATGGGATTTCTATCCTTAAATGTCTCAACGATGACAAGCCCGGTGTTTTTTTCATATTCTTTTTCAATTTCTGCTTTTGTAAGCCCTCTTGCACACGGAATGTCTCCATAAAAGTAATCTGCATGGGTTGTTCCGTAGCACGGAATACTTCTTCCTGCCTGTGCCCACGATGCTGCCCATGGGGAATGAGTGTGAACCACTCCTCCGAGGTTCTCAAAAGCCTTGTATAATTCCAGATGGGTCGGTGTATCAGAAGAAGGGTTTAGCTCCCCTTCCACTTTATTGCCGTCAAGATCCACAACTACCATGTCCTCCGGTGTGAGTTTTTCATAGTCCACTCCGCTGGGTTTAATAACAAACATGCCGCTTTCCCGGTCAATCCCGCTGACATTACCCCAGGTATACGTCACAAGACCCTTTGCAGGCAGTTCCATATTAGCTTCATATACTTGTTTTTTTAATTCTTCTAACATATCATTTTACCCCACTTTTACATTTGTTTCAATGCATTTACTGCCGCGCGTTCTATCGGAAGTCCCTCTGTATACCTTTGAATAAATTCATCAAATCCTTTTACATCCTTTTCATCCGGTTCCATGCTGGTTCCTTCATTATCTGAAAATACTTTTTCATTCAAGTAATCATCCAAAGTCTCGCTGTCTTCTTTGTTCACCATATAGGATGCAAGCAGCGCAATTCCCCAGGCTCCGCCTTCTCCTGCCGTCTCCATAACGGACACCGGTGCGTTGACTGCAGCCGCCATAATTTTCTGTCCCACACCTTTTGTCTTAAACAGTCCGCCGTGTCCCAGCATCTTTTCAACCTGTACATTTTCCTGCTTCATCAAAATATCCAGCCCGGTTTTTAATACACCCAAAGCAGTAAACAGATGAACACGCATAAAGTTGGCCAAGTTAAATTTACTGTCAGGGCATCTTACAAACAGAGGCCTTCCTTCCTCAAATCCTGTGATATGCTCACCGGAAAAATAATTATATGCCAGAAGACCTCCGCAGTCCGGATCTCCCTCCAGAGCTTTGTTATAAAGAGTGCCGAAAAGCTGATTCATATCCACGTGATCTATTCCGAAGCTCTCTGCAAATTCTTTAAACAGATTGACCCATGCGTTCAGGTCAGACGTACAGTTATTGCAGTGAACCATGGCCACCGGACTTCCGGTCGGTGTAGTTACCAGATCAATCTCCGGATAAACCTTGGAAAGCTCCTTCTCCAGCACAATCATAGCAAATACACTTGTTCCGGCAGAAACATTTCCTGTCTTTACGGCCACACTGTTTGTGGCTGCCATACCTGTACCTGCATCTCCCTCAGGCGGACACATCGGAATCCCTGCATTAAGCTTTCCGCTGACATCCAGAAGCCTCGCCCCTTCTTCTGTTAAAATTCCCGCATGTTCTCCCGCCGTCAGGACTTCAGGAAGAATATCTTTTAACTTCCATGGATAACCTTTATCCGCAACAAGGGAATCAAACTTAGAAATCATATCACTGTTATAGTCTTTTGTATCACTGTCAATCGGGAACATACCGGAAGCTTCTCCTACCCCAAGCACTTTGTTGCCGCAGAGTTTCCAATGTACATATCCTGCCAGGGTTGTCAGATAGCCGATCTCTTTTACATGCTCTTCCTGTTTGAGAACAGCCTGATAAAGATGTGCAATGCTCCATCTTTGCGGAATATGATAATCAAATACCTGTGTAAGTTTCTCCGATGCTTCTTCTGTCATCGTATTCCGCCACGTCCGAAACGGCACCAGGAGTTCTCCTTTTTTATCAAATGCCATATATCCATGCATCATGGCACTGAACCCGATGGCACCAATCGTTGTAAGTTCCGTTCCATAACGGCTTTTCACATCTTCAGCCATTTTCTGATAGCTTTCCCTAAGGCCGGTCCAGACATCCTCTAAACTATAAGTCCAAATATTATTTTCAAGTCTGTTTTCCCAGTCATGACTTCCGGATGCGATGGGCTCATTGTTCTCCCCCACAAGAACTGCCTTGATCCTTGTAGATCCGAATTCAATTCCAAGAGCTGTTTTTCCGTTTTCGACTGCACTTTTTACACTGTTCATTTCCATTTGATTTCCTCCTGCCGCGGACCCGGAGGCCCTCAGAATTCTATCTGAAGGCTGCTTCGTTCCATCTTAATTCATTTTTAAAGTTACGGATGTCAGTATCGGCATCAATATAAACAGCCTCAATGCCCATAGCATCTGCCCAGTCTCCCATCTGTTCTGCACTAAGATCATAAGAGAATGCTGTGTGATGAGCCCCGCCTGCCAGTATCCAGGCTTCTGCTCCTACTGGAAGATTTGGTTTCGGAGTCCAAAACGCCGTTGCTACCGGAAGCTTCGGCATTGGCTGCTCAGTCTTTTTGCAGTCCACCTCATTGATAATCAGGCGGAATCTATGACCCAGATCAACTAAAGATGCAGCAACCGCCGGGCCCTCTTTTGCTGTAAACACAAGTCTTGCTGGGTCCTCTCTGTCTCCCATAGAAAGAGGATTTACTTTAATGCTGATTGGCCCGTCTGCGATACTCGGGCAGACTTCCAGCATATGTGCCTGAAGAATTCCTTCTTTTCCGGGCACAAAGTTATATGTATAATCTTCCATGAAAGAAGTTCCCTTGGCATCTTTTTTGCCGGCTGTCATAATCTTCATCAGACGCACCATCGCAGCAGTTTTCCAATCCCCCTCTGCTCCAAAACCATAGCCCTTCTGCATCAGCCTCTGGATCGCAAGCCCCGGAAGCTGTTTTAAAGATCCGAGATCACCGAAGTGTGTTACCACAGCCTGATAATCTTTTTCTGTCAGGAACTTTTCAAATCCAAGTTCTATTTCGGCCTGAACGGCAGCATGCTTTTTAAATTCTGCCGCATCTCTTCCCTCCAAAAGAATTTCATATTTGTCGTAATACTCTTCGACTAATGCTTCCGCATCACCTTTTGAAACTGACTCTACATACTCTGCGATCTCGTTGACCGGATATGCATCGATCTCCCAGCCAAATTTGATCTGGGCTTCCACCTTATCTCCCTCTGTAACCGCTACATTTCTCATATTGTCTGCCACACGTGCCACACGGATATGACTGCTCTCCATGATGCCCACTGCAGTTCTCATCCAGGAAGCGATCTCTTTTTTGACTCTTTCATCGTCCCAGAATCCTACGACAACTTTTCTCTCAATGCCCATGCGGGTAACAATATGACCGTATTCTCTGTCTCCGTGTGCGGACTGGTTTTCATTCATAAAATCCATATCTATAGTCTGATACGGTATCTCCTGATTAAACTGCGTATGCAGATGAAGCAGAGGTTTTCTGTATTCCTGAAGTCCTAAAATCCATGACTTGGCCGGTGAAAAAGTGTGCATCCATGTGATGACTCCCGCACAGTTTTCATCTGCATTTGCTTCATTAAAAGTTTTTCTGATTGATGCGTTATCAATCAGAGTTGGCTTCCATACGATTTCGTAGGGAAGAATTCCTGATTTATTTAAGGCTTCTGTA
The DNA here is from genome assembly GCF_018381315.1 of Anaerostipes sp. Classification (GTDB taxonomy): domain Bacteria; phylum Bacillota; class Clostridia; order Lachnospirales; family Lachnospiraceae; genus Anaerostipes. Next base: position 18,159 of record NZ_JAGZSD010000015.1, read on the forward strand.
ATAATTTTTGAATGCCGGGCTACATGAGAAAGACATTCTTCCCCATATAAGTCCTGTGATCCTGTTGCAAACCAAAATTGATATTTTTTTGTCTTCATCTTTTTACCTCCGTCTTGCGCCTGTCTTTGCACGAATTCCTGACAATAAGTTCAGGATCGATAACTCTGGTTACTTTTGATTTTTCTGGCGGTATTCCCTGTATCTGTTCCAGCAAAAGCTGCCCGGCCATTTCGCCCAATTTTTTCTGCGGATGGGCAATCGTTGTCAGCTTAATTACCCCAAGCTTTGCCAAAGCGGAGTTATCATAGCCGGTGACAGAAATGTCTTCCGGAATACTGATGCCCAATGCTTCCAGCTCATAGATAACCTCCAGTGCGATCTGGTCGTTATAGCAGACAACTGCATCCATTGAAAATCCTTCTTTTATCATTCTTCGGATTTCTGCTCTGGGCTTTGATGCCCGGTCTTCTGTGTGGAACCACACAACCGCATCCGGGTTATATGGTATCCCTGCTTCATTCAGTGCCTTTACATAACCCCTGTGGCGTTCCTTTCCCTGATAGTCATCTGCCTTAAAGATTCCAGCAATAAACCGGTGTCCTGTATCAATCAGATACTTTGTCAGCAAATATCCCCCCTGACAGTCATTCATTACAATATAAGGCTTATCCGTCATCTCCGAGTAAACTCCCTGGATGAATACATAAGGAATTTCATATTTATCCAATGTTTTGTACAGATTCGGGTGTTTGCAGAACAGCTCACTTTTGCTCGGCTCAATAATCAGTCCATCCACGTCTTTGGTCAGAATGTCTTCCAGACATTTCGTCTCATTGATACGGCTGTTCCCTGTTGTCTTAAACATCAGGCTGTATCCGTTTTCTGTCAGTATTTTATTAATGCCGCTTAATACCTGGGGGAAAATATAATCTGATATATATGTTGTGATAACAGCTATGTTTTTTGACTGCTTTTTGTGGACCGCGCGCTCCGTACAAAAAGTTCCTTTCCCGTGATAGGCAACGATATAGCCTTCCTCTTCCAGTATTGAAAGTGCTTTCCTTACTGTATGCCGGCTGATGGACAATTCCTTTGCCAGCTGATTTTCTGAAGGCATCCTGTCTCCCGGCTTATAAATTCCGGACAAGATGTCATTTTTCAGATCCTCCTTTAATTTAAAATATTTCATTGAACCTGCTTTATTAGCCATCCCTTTCCTCCCTGCAGAATTTATTCTAAAACTTGTACGGTCGTGCGCACAAGTTGTTTATATTGCATGACTTTCTATCTGTTTTTTCTTTTCATTTTTGTATAAGATTTCAGAACTCTTTATGCTATAATAGAATTCTAAGAAGGAGTAACATATGAATGGAGGAGACATTTATGAAACTGCTTTGTATCACCAAATGCCCGACCGGAATGGTCCAAACCTATGTTGCTGCTGAACAACTTGAAACGGCTGGCAAAGCCCTCGGTTACGATATCAGGACCGAAACGCACGGCGCACAGGGAATCGGAGGAGAATTCACTCCGGAACAGATTGATGAAGCCGACTATGTAGTCATCGCATCCAGTACGGAAGTCAGCAAGACTACCCGTTTCGGAAACAAGAAACTGCTTGTTGTTCCTCTTGAAGATGCCATCAGCAATGCCGAGTCAGTGCTCGGACGCGTTGCTGAAGAAGCTGAATCTTATGAAGAAGCAAAAAAACAGTTTTCTAAAATCCTGAAATAATGATTCAAAAAAAGGCAGTCTCAATGAGTGTATACTTATTGAGGCTGCCTTTTTTATTCCACAGAATCTTCAGTTTAGCCCGAATACTTGAGGTGTATTTTTCAATACTTAGAATTATTAGAGGACAAATTAATATATATTAGAGAAAAAATAGGGGAGAGCATATATTAATTTATTTTGATTCGGATAGAGTATAAATGATTCTATTTTTGTTTTCGGGCTAAATTGAGGATTCTGTGGTTTTTATGCTAAACAGCCAAGGTTTCTCCTTTCAATCCGCAAAAGGCACCCTCCACATGTGCTTCTCTATTTACGATAAGCCATCTGTTTTTTGCAAACAGTGTCCGGTCTTCTCTTTCCTCCGTCTTATATTCCAAAGGCTCATTGGTATGCTTCAGATTTACTGAAATCACTTTAAAGCTGTAACTGTTGACATTACACGGTGTACAGTGAAGTACCTCCGGGTTTATTTTTACCGCTGTTCCTTTTGGGACAAAAAACCCTTCCATATGTTTTGTATTGTAGACCTGGTTAAATTCCATATCCCTCTTCAAACCAAAAAACATGACACAGTCAGTTGCCACTATAAATACCTGGCAGGTCTTATGGTATTCAACCATATTAATTTTATGATTATGGCCCAGACACCAGCCCACCTGTATTTGTTTTCCTTTAAATATTTTTTCTTTTACTTCCTTAAAAACATGTCTGTGCTCAAGCTCCTTGGAAGATTCTGTTTCTCTGATGCTTTTATCAACTTGTATGCCTTTCATTAATTCTACAACTCCGGTAAAATCAATCCCTTTTATAATTTCTCCATACTTGCCGAATTGTTCATCAAACACATATTTCATTTTTATAACTCCTTATTTCTTCCTTGTGTTTCCTGTTACTTAGTATTCTACAAGGTTCAGAGATTTTTTCGACCTAATATCCTATGAACTTGTTTTAAAATCTTACGAATTTACTGTACAGCCCTTCCAAAAGTTTTTTATTTTTTGATTATGGTTGATTTTTTTTAGATCGAATAGGTAACAAGCATCATACAAGTAGACAACCTGCTTATTTCCCTGTACCTTGTGCAAAATTTCATTTTTTGGTTAATACAAAAAGAAGCCAGGCAGTTCATCATCTGCTCATGGCTTCTTTTCATGAAATAATTAATTTTTCCTCAACTAATACGAACTAAGGAAAGCATTAAGTTGATTACTTACAGTTTAATCGAATCTATAAATGTCTTCAATTCATTTTTTTACGAACTTCATTGAGAAATTTACGAATTTCAATTAATGAATGACATTTTTTATTTAAGCTTTAATGATTTGGAGGAAGAATAACTTCCATAAATATTCTTATCTGCTTTTTTGTATGCCCGGATCTTAAATGTATACTTTTTGCCTTTCTTAAGTTTCGTTTTTATATACTTCACAGTTGATCCTTTGGTGACTGTCTTCACTCTCTTATATTTACCATTTCCGGTTTTCATGTAAACTGCATATCCAGATGCTCCTTTTGTCTTCTTCCAGCTGACCCTGATTTTTGTTTTAGAAGCTTTCTTTACTTTCAGTCCTGCTGCTTTTGAAGGTGCTGAAGCCGTGTTAAATGTACTGCTGTAGCTTCCGAAATACTTTGTTCCGTCTGCAATGCTGTAAGCTCTTACTCTAAAGCTGTAAGGTGATGCTGCGGAAAGTTTTGTTACAGCTGCACTGGTTCCTTTTACATCTGCTTTCTTTACATATTTCTTGGTTTTACTGTCATATTTATATACTTCATACCCTGAAGCACCGGACACCTTATTCCATGAAAGCTTTAGGGAACTGGTTGTGTTAGCAGATGATTTGATTCCGGATACTTTTGCTACAGACGGCACTGACACAAGCCCGTCCACCGCTTTTTTCAGTGCATCCAACTGTGCGTTGACCTCTTCCTGCTCAGAGGCACTGTTTTTTAACACTGTCTCACTTGCTGAAATCTCTTTTAAGAGCTTCTGATAGCTGTTCGGGGTATAGTGCTCTTTTTTCAGTTTCTTTGCGATTCCCAAAACAGTATTCAATGCGGCAGTATCTTTCTGCTTTTTGATAATATAAACCGTATATGTTTTTTCTGTCTTGTGATCCTGCGCTACTGTTTTCAAATTTACAGCTGTAACTGCTTTATCAAGGCTGATGTTCCGTTCTGTACCGTCATCAATTAAAATATCATTTACGTAAACCAAACCGCTTTTCTTAGAAGGTGAAGCTTTCATCTTAACAGATGATGCAGAAGATGATGCATTTACAATCATTACATCTGAATCTTTATCAAAAGATGATTCAAAGTTTCCTCCGGTAAAAGACAAAGAATCTAATCTTGCATCTGTATCATATGTATCTTTATTTGTAGTATTTATTCCATATAATCCTCCTACAGGTGTTGTACCTATACCCATAAATTTTACATTGACTACTGGAACCTTATTTCCATTTTCGTCCTTTACAAACTCCCCGGTACTGTCTTTCTTATATTCCGGATTCTTTAAATATTTCTCAGGAATCTCATCTTTTTCTGTATAGAATACTTTGGTTCCTGCCTTATTATTAATGGTTTCTGTTTTAAATTTTTCTCCATTGATATAAATATCAAAAGTTCTGTCTTTATCATCAGTAATATAAGTACAGTTTAAATAATTCTTTTCTGCTTTTGGATCAATCTGCATATCATAAGAGAACCATCCGTTTTTCTGTGCATCCCGATATTGGCGTCCGTTATAGGAACCTACAGAGGAATCCTCGGATTTTTGCAGGTTCTTTTCAAACTCAGAGTTATTTTCATCAAAGTTTGTAAGTGAATCAACACTGATCTCCTGTTCTCTTAATGCTTGTTTCTTCTTCAAAATACGTTCCTGTGATGCCTTGGAATCTTCCTCTTCAAACGTCATATAAATGCCATAACGCTCTTTATGCTGCATATAGTGAGGAGTATATATTAAGTCACCGGAATCCGTATTTTTCAGTTTAAACTGTACCCTTCCATCTTTGCTGTCTTCTACTCTGACCAAGTTTTGTCTGACATTCTTTTTCCACTCATTTATAGTAGTGCCCTTTACTGTTATATTTGACTGAGCAGATGAATCTTTAGTAGCAACACGGACAAGTACTCCTGCATCCATCGCTGATCCTAAGTTATTGCTGCCAAGCCCTGCACTCAGTAAAACAGGACCATATTTAAATGATATAAAATTTTTATTGTCCTGAGTTTCAGAAATTGTCACTTCCATCGGGGTAATATATTCAATGCTGTCTCCGGCCTTAACATCAGATACAACTGCAAATCCTTCTTTTTTCATATCATCTGTCACTGCGACCGATTTTCCGTTCTTTGTCAATGTCACATCTTTTGCTGCCCAGTCCGGAATTCTTAATTTTAAGTTTGTATTGTCTTTTACATCTCCTCCGTCAAGTGCCTCCACTTTAAAGGACACTTTGTTACTGTTAGGCATGTTGGCTTTCTGTGTCAGCTTCAGATTTTGTGCTTTATAATTGTAAATGTTGCTGAAGAACATATTGACATATACATTTTCCTTTTCTGTGAAATACATCGTATCTCCCAGCTTAGAAAAGCTCTCCATTCCCGTTCCTGTACAGCACCAGAAGTGAGTGTACGGCTGACTGTATACTTTGCTGTATCCGGGTCCCATTGGCTGGAAATACATAGTCATTCCTGTCTCTGGATTTTGAGAAGAAAGAATAGCATTGATATAGGTATTCTCATAGTAATCCATATATTTCTTATTCTGTGTCACTCTGAACAGCTCTCTTGTAAGCTTGAGCATGTTGTAAGTGTTGCATGTCTCACAGGTACTTCCTCCGTCCCCATATCCTGTTCTCTCTTCTGCATCATAGTGCAGTCCGTCAGAAACATGGAAATGTTCTGCCTGACTGTTTCCTCCTGTCACATAAGTATGATGCTTTACTGTCATATCCCAAAAATTTTCTGCAGCCCTCAAATATTTCGGAAGTTCCTGTTTTTCTTTCTCTGTCAATTTTTCATAATAATCTTTATTCTGAGTCAGAACAGTATACCGTTTTAATGCACCTGTAAGCTTGGGTATTGTTGTATTGGCGTGTTTCCCGTCCAGTGTGTCCTTCCCTGCAGCCATATCATCAAAAAGGCTTGTCTCATCAAAATACTGGGCTGCGTCTTTTGCCTTTTCATTTCCCGTCAGATTATACAGTTCATACAAAGCTTCATTCATTCCGCCGTACTCTGTGTTGAGCATTTTATTTTTATCTGTCAGTTTGCCAAAACGGCTGTCCAGATATTCTCCAAAATTCTCTGCAACAGAAAGGGCCTTATCACTTATTTTTTTGTCATCTATATTTTTAGAAACATCAAGAAGTCCGGCCAGTATCTTATGAAGATTATAATACGGTACAAGTACATTGCTTGTCGAACTGGTTCCCGGATTTCCTCCGGCCGGCCCTGCAACTCCGTCTACACCTGTCAAAATGCTTTCCGGGAAGGAAGATACATACCCTGCACTGCCAGGGCGAAGCTTTGCATAATTATCCTGGCATTCTTTCAGTCCATTCACAGCATCTTTAATCTGTGTCATTAACTGTTCTTTTGTCTTTTCATCGCTGGTACCTCTGTATGCCTGAGAAAGAGCAGACATATAATGACCAAAGGCATGTCCTCTGAAATTCATTCCTGAACTTCTCTCCCATCCAGCATATCCCTCTGATGTAGGAGGTGTCAGCCCTGCTACTTTATAGGTTTCATAAAGAAACTTTTTAGAACTCATACTAAGCAGATAATCATTTTCCTTAGATGATGCATTTACCAGATAGTCATCGGAAAGCTGTATATTTTCCAGTCCGATATTTTTGATCTTTTCATCTGCTTCGGACTGAGAAGGTACCTTTACTTTTACCTCAAATGTCTTTTGCTCTGTTTCCCCTTCAAAATCAGCTTTTGCCGTCATTTTTACTGTTACATCCTGATCTACGGGAGGTGTTACCTGACCGTTGTCTGTGATTACTGCCGTATTGTCTGATTTCCATGTAATCACGGATCCTCTGCTTCCTTCAGTCGGAAGTTCAAGATTCTTTTTCGTCTCGGCAGGGATGCTGATGTCATCCAGATCACTTTTTGCAGCCGCTTTTTTGTCAAATACCTTTCCTCCGGCCTCATAAAGTGCTATCACCTCTGACTGATCAGCCACGTCATTATAAAGTTCCCACTCATCCAGCGCTGCCTTGATGTAAGAACCGTTATATTTTGATCCGTTGTATCCGATGGACTTTTCCATCTCTGCATCTGATCCGAGAATGCCTGTTGCTTTTGTACTTTCGGAGATATTATAATCGATTGTTGTTTTTTGTTTGATTCCATTCCGGTAGATATTTACCTTTTTTGTATCATGATCATAGGTAACTGCAATATGTGTCCACTGATCTGTTGGAAAGAACTCAGAACGTGTCCCCTTGACACTCACCTTGTATGGCTGCTTTCCTGTATCTGACGGCCCAATTGATAATGCCAGAGGCACACTGTTTCCTTCTGAGGACAGATACCATCCGTCACTGTCATAGGTTGTCTTATTCCAGGTAAAAGCCTGTTCTCCTGTCATTGTCTCGTTTGGTTTCATCCAGAAAGAGAGTGTCAGATTCTCCGGCTGCAAGTCTGTACTCTTTCCAAGATCAATTTTGGTATTTCCGTTTAATTTTAATGCTTTTCCCACAATTCCATCTATATACTCAGAATTACTTCCCTGAATTGTTCCGTTGTTTCCTTTTCCGCTGGAATCTGTAGTATTATCTTCAAACTTTAGATTAAGGACAGGGTTTTGCAGTGTCTCTGCACCTTGTTTTGCTGCCTGACTGGCATGGACATTTGTCAGTGCCGGCCCCGCTGAGGATGCCACAAAAGATGCCGCCATAGCCATGGCCATTGACTTGTAAAGTAATTTTTTCATAAATACCTCCTATTTTTATAATTTAAATTTAGTTTATCCTAATATAAGACTGTTTTTAATTCTTTTCCTTATGAAGTTAGTAGATAAATTTATGAACTTGTTTCCTTTTTTCTCATAAAGTTTGTTTTTATTTGATTTAATATTGTTTTTTTCCGGATACAATTCATGTTTGACTTGTATCCTGTCTTTTCTTTTTGCTATTTAATCTTATAGTTTTTTGAAGATGAATAACTTCCGTAAATAGTTTTGTCTGCTTTTTTGTAAGCTCGGATTTTGAATGTATATTTCTTTCCCTTTTTCAATTTTGTCTTTGTATATTTTACTGTACTTCCCTTGGTGATTGTCTTCACTCGCTTATACTTTCCGCTTCCTGTCTTCATATAAACAGCATAACCTGAAGCACCCTTTACTTTCTTCCAATTAAGTTTAATTTTTGTCTTAGAAGCTTTCCTGACCTTTAATCCGGTTACTTTTCCCGGAGCTGTAGCCGTCTTCAGTGCGGTATATGACCCATAATAAGAAATTCCTCCATCAATCTTCTTCACCCGAATTTTATAAGTATATGAAGTTCCCGATTTTAATTTTTTATCAGAATAGGATGCAGCAGAAGCACTTAATGTTTTGATCTTATTATATTTCTTTTTACTGCTGTTGTAGCGGTAAAGCTCATAAGAGGACACACCGGACGCTTTCTTCCAGCTGAGTTTTAAAGAAGTTGCCTTATTAGAAGAAGATTTTAAGGATGTTACCTTGGGTACCTGTACTGTTTTCAGTCCGTCCATGGATTTCTGAATGGCTGTTATATGTACTGCTGCCTGATTTTTTGTAAGGGAAGGATTCTTAGCAGCTTCCTTTGCTGACTTTAATGCATTTTGGAGCTGGTCATAACTTGCTTTTGTATAACCCTGCTGTTTAATTTTTTCTGCTGCCTGGATCACAATTTTTAACCCGCTGGTATAGGAGCTGTCCCCCTTAATTTCAAGGCCTGACAAAGCACTATAAAATGCTTCCTCAGCGGCTTTCTGATCTGCTTCTGACGGATAAGTGAGTGACTCCAATTTTGAGACAGCTGCCTGCAGTGCAGCATAGCTTTCTTCTGTATATTTATTGCTGTTCAGCTTTCTGACCCCGTCTGCCATTTCTTTTAATGTTTTAAGTTCGGTTTCATTCCGTACTTCTTTTTCTGTAAAAGCTCTGTTATATATTTTAATGTTATCAAAAGATCCATTAAAATATTTATCTCCGTCATAGAATGATTTTCCCAGGTAAGCCGATAAGTTTTCTCCTAATTCTGAAATGGTCATTTTTGTATTTTCATTTGTTCCTGTCAGAACATTATCTACATAGACCTGCATCTTCATTCCGTCAAAAACTATTTTTACATTCTGCCATTTTCCTTTTGTACTTTCCTCCAGATTCTGATCTACACCATTTTCCCCGCTCCAAGTATTTCTGGTGATTACACTTTTTACTTGTTTTCCGGCAAGTTTTAAAAACATATATTTCTGATTAGATTTTCCTAAACCAAAAGTAAAATAAGCTCCGGAATCCATCTCAGGCTTCACATCCATAGAAATGGTCATTTTATTTCTTCCCTCAAACAATTCCTTTGGAAGCTGTGCAAAGGTGCCGTCTGTCCCGTCCAGTTTCAGAACGTTGGAATTTATATCTGTATCTTTCTCTATTTTAGCGTTTGATTTTAATGTTATATCTTCCGCCCCATTTTCAAAATTATATTCCTTTATCGGTGCCTGTTTAGATTCGTCATTTTTTTCGTCTGCACCATCTCCCCATTTTTTCATAACTGCATTATATTCTTGACTGGTAATCTGTATTGGGGTGCCGTGTCTGGCTCTGCTGGGCATTTTATAAGAGTCTTCCGGCTTTGTGAATACTCCGCCTGACAGATTATCCGTCACAACAGGATAATATCCGCCTCCGCCGAAATTATCCAGAAGCAGGCACCACTTGTTCTGTCCTATAAATTTAAACATGGTAGGTCCCTCTACCCACTGGTTCGCGTTCAAAGAATCTGACGGAATATGCTCCCACTTTCCTCCAAGCAGTGTTTTGCTTCTCTCAATAAAGATTGTTTTTGTTTTGGCTCCCACTTCATTGTCAGTGCCTCCCTCATTTTTTGTATAACGATAGTACATTCCGTCCGCCTCATTGTATGTGATCGTTGTATCAATGCTTGACTGATCCTTGTCAATAAATACTTTTGGCTCAGTAAATGTATAAAAATCTCTTGTTTTGGAGTAATACAGCTTTTGCTTTCCGTAATTGTCATCAGAAGTTTTGGAAGCCCAGTACACAATATATTCTCCTGTCTTCTCATCATAAGTTGCCTCCGGAGCCCATGTACAACCTGCCTTGTCAGAGTTTACTTTTACCATCCTCATATCAGACCAGTTTACCAGATCCTCTGACTCCCATATCATTAATGACTTGCTTCCGTTACTCTGTGCTGCACCCCAGCCATTTCCTCCGTTGATCTTTAAATCAGTAGCGATCATATAAAATTTATCCCCTTCATGGGAACGGATAATATAAGGGTCACGGACACCTTTTTCCCCTTTGTCTGATGTCAGTACTGGTTTATTTTCGTTCAGATCAACCCAGTTCAAACCATCCCGGCTGGATGCAAAATAAATCTGTTCTCCGTCAGAATATCCTTCTCCTGCAAAATAAGTAAAGAAATATCCTTTCATATCAGATTCCGTCAGCTTCTTTGCCGCTTTCTTCACTGTGACGTTATAAGACTTTTCCGTACTCTTTCCGTTTCTTGTAAAAACTGCCGTTAATGTTACATTTTTATCTCCGTCAGCAGGTCTTTTTACCACTCCTGCAGGAATGGAATCATAATTATCATTTTTAACTTCTTTCGTGGAGATTACCGACTCATCAGATGATTTCCATGAAACCTTTGTACCATTAGAGGTTTCAGTTTTTAATGTAATATTTCCGCGGATATTATCTGCCTCCGGTATTTTTGCTTCTTCGTAATCTTTGGCCAATATTTCGTCTTCTGAATTATCTAATGCCTTATTTTGTGTCTCATTTGTCTTTACAATGTTTTTCACTGCTGCCTGTCTGGCTGATTCTCCTGCAAATACATTTTGTACCGGCATAGAACTGGATATCACTACAGCAGACATCATAACAGCTAAAACTTGACTTTTTTTCATATTTATATAATTCTCCTTTCCTATTTAGATCTGTCCTTCATCTTGTTCTAAAAGTATACCGCTGCCTCTGTCTCTGTTCGATTCTCTTTTTTACGGACTTACTTGAATAATTTACGGATTTGTTCACACAATGACCATAAATTTAATTTTCTTTGAATATTATGTTGTTTTTTTATTCAATATATAAAAAAGACCATACAAATACAGCACAAGAATTCATGTGTCTGTATCTGTATAGTCTGCGCTTCATTCAGAGAACCTATGCCTCACTCTGCCGTCTTTCATCCAATTCTCTTCTTATCGTCGGATAAATTTTATCAATTCCAAGGAACAGATACCAAATAATTAGTACAACTGCAGTAATGACCAGCGGAAGATATAAGAACAGTGATTTAATTGCAAAGATAGCAGATGCACTCTGTACTGCCGCTGTCCCGTCATATTTTCCTGCTGCCAGAATCCAGCCCAGGGCTGCGGTCCCAAGACCGGTTCCAATTTTCTGTCCAAAACTTGTTACACTGTAGGTCAGTCCTTCTTCACGGATGCCGTCTTTCCACTCACTGTAATCAACCACATCTCCGACAATGGCAAACAGGCAGGAATATAATGCTGCGTGTCCGATTCCCTGAAGTACCAGACCTGCATATAAAAACGACAGAGAAGTGGGCATTAATATTTCCAGAACAAGACCCACACCGTAAAAAGTAAAGCCTGCAAGAAGTGCCTTGATCTTTCCGAATTTCTTTGTAAATACAGGAATCAGAAGAATGGTCAGGATTGTCGGAATATAATTAAATAATGTCATTGTACTGTTTAAATATTCATTTCCAAGGACATATTTTGCATAGTAAATCCTGGATCCTGACGTCAGCCCTAAGGATACATAAATCACCGCAAAAGCTGCTGTAATCAGAATAAAATATTTATTCCGGCAAAGCACTTTGATAGTTTTCAGCGGATGTGACTTTTTCTTTTCACTCTTTTTATTCTGAACCGGCTGATACCGTTCTCTTGTTCCTGAAAATGTAATATAAAAAGTCAGCATAGCGAGTACCGCATAAATCACGCTGACCATAGTCCAGGCCTTTTGTCCTCCGCCAAGAAAATTGACCAGAGGAATCGTAACTACATTGATCAAAAGCTGTGCCACCATGGTAAACTGGAATCTGATAGAATTCATAATATTCCTGTCATGCTGTTCTGTAGTCACGAGGGAAAGCATTGTGTTGTAAGACAGATTTGATGCAGTAAAACAGACGGCGGCCAAAAAAATATAAACAGTCAAAAGATAGGCTGCTTTGCCGTTCAGTCCGATATTTGGCACAGAGAAAATCATAATCAGGCTGATTACAAGCGGAGGTGCACTCCAGAGTACCCATGGCCTTGCCTTTCCCCATTTTGTATTTGTCTTGTCTATGACAACTCCCATAAACAAATCCGATACTCCGTCAAACATACGCGCCACCAGCATAAGTGTACCGACCAGCCCCGCTCCGATTCCTGCCACATCAGTACAGTAAATTGTCAGAAATGACGCTACGGTTGTCCATACAAGATTCGCACCCACATCTCCGACACCATAGCAAAGTTTTTCTCTCAGTGATACGTGGGATGATACTGCTTCTTTCTGACTTCTCTCTGAAGCAATATTAATTCCGCCGGTAAGTTCAGCTGCTTCCATATTGATTTTCCTCCTGATTTCATAAGTTTCGTTTCTCTTTTCTTAACCTGTATTTTACAGGACAAAGACAAAACCTATAAGGCGAAAAAACTCAGAGATGAGGAATATTTTAATGTGTTTTCCGGTACTCCGACGGAAGTATGCCTGTCTCCTCCTTAAATACTTTGCTCATATACTTTGGATCCATATATCCTGCAAGCGCAGCAATCTGGCTTAATTTAAGGTTAGTCGTTACCAGAAGCTTTTTTATCTCTCTAATCCTCTTTTCTTTGATCAGTACAGTAAATGAACTTCCTGTCTCCTTTTTTATCTGGCTGCTCAGGTATTCTTCTGAGACACATAACTTGTCCGCTATTTCTCCCAGTGTAATTCCCTGGCTGTAATAGTTTTCTATCATTCTGACTGCCTTTGCAGCAGTGCTTTCTTTTACTTTTTGCTTATCTGAAAACTTATCCACAGGTATATGCCCTATTTCTTCTTTTAATACACACTTAATCTCATCCCATGTAACAGCCCTTATTAAAGCACCCATATTTTTCTGCACAAACAGCTCACTCCCGGGCTTCTTTCCATATTCGCTCATGGTGTGGATGATTGTCCAAAAGCATCTAATGCACGCCTCTTTGATTGATTCAGGTTCATAATATTTTTCTCTGCATTTTCTCAAAAACAGATTCAGACACTCTGACATTTTTTTTTGATCGGCGTTGATAACAGCTTTCCTTATATCATGATCCAGATTTACCGGATAATTCATTGAACAAACCTGACTCTTTTTTATTTTTTCTTCGGTCAAAAGAGTTCCTTTTTCAAATACCAAGTTCCATTCCTGAAGTTTCTTGATCCTCTGCCGGGCAGACTGAAGTTCCATGATATTATTTGCTTTCTCCCATGCAAAGCTGATATCTCCTTTTATATTTTCACAAAACATAGGAATCACATGATTTTGTATATATTCTTCTATATCTGACATTTTCCAATAATACAGAATTAAATAATAATTCTTTTCTGACTTTGCCACAGTAAAATAAAACAGGGTATTTTGTTTCAAACGTTCGATTAGTTCCAATGCTGTTATATTTGATTCTTTTTGATTTTCAGGCAGATAGAAACTTAGCAGGTAAAGTTCTTTTTCGTGGTTAATCGAATATTTTTCCTTCAGCATGACAGCCATTTCCTCTTCAAAATGTCCATTCAGACAGTTCTGAAAAATGTGATCCAGTGACAGAAGTTTTTTCCCCCTGTTCTCTTTCTCCAGCTGCCCTTTGATTTCTTCCAGTGCCTCCTTCAGTTCTTTTATTTTCATAGGCTTTAACAGATATTTACTGACCCCCAGTTCTATTGACTGCTGAGCATATTCAAAATCAGAGTATGCAGTCAGCACTATGACCTTTGCCCGCAGTTTTTTTTCCCGCAGCTTTTTAAGCATTGCAAGTCCGTCCATATCGGGCATCTGAATATCCATAAGAATAACTTCCGGTTTCATCTTTTCTATAAGATCCAGCCCTTTGCTTCCTGTGGAGGCACTACCTGCCGTCTCATAGGAATGGTCCAGCTTCGGAATGATCTTTGACAGTCCTTCTCTGATCGGCTTTTCATCTTCCACTACTACAATTTTCATGATCACACCTCTTCCTTCTCCGGCAGAAACATATGAACTTTTGTATACGTTTCCGCTTTGCTTTCAAAATAAAGACCTGCTTCTTCCCCGTAATACAGCTTCAGTCTTTTCCTTACATTGACAATACCAAGATGATGTCCAAGTTCTGCATTCTCTTGATTCAGTACAGACAGCACACCAGGATCTATCCCCCTTCCATTGTCTGAAATCACAATATGGATCTGTCCATCCAATTTTTCTGCTTTGATTTTTATTCTGCAGTCCTTCTGGTTATCCCCAAATGCATACTTAATTGAATTTTCCACAAACGGCTGAAGCAGCAGCTTATGTATGTTTATTTTCATCAGCGGATCCGGTATATCGATTTCTGTTTTCAGTTCGTGCTCCATTCTGGTTTTCTGGAGCACGATATACTGTCTCAGCCAATAAATTTCTTTTTCCAACACTGCCGGCTCCCCCACATTCCGCACGCTGTATCTGAGAATATCTGCCAGCGCCCCTATCATTTCACTGACCTCAAACTGTCCTGTTTCAATTGCTTTCCAGTTAATTGTATCCAATGTATTATAGAGAAAGTGGGGATCAATCTGTGCTTCCAGCACAGATATCTCTGCATTTTTTTGTTCAATGGCAGATTCTTTCACTTTCTTCAGCAGTATTTCTACCTGATCCACCACGTTGTTAAAACCGGATGCAATTCTCTGTATTTCATCCGGTGCATGTTCGTTCGGTACAATTTTTGCAGAAAAATCACCCGTCTCTGCCTGGCTCATTGTTTTTACTGCCAAATTTACAGAGTCAATCACAGGTCTGGTAAATTTATATACAAGAACCGTGAGCAGCACAATAATTCCAAGGGCCGTGGCCAGATACATTCCCGACTGTTCCATTATCATCTGATGATATTTCTTAAGAGAGTAATCATTTACAATGGTCCAGCCGCTCATTTTATTTTTTACTTTTGCCTCTTGGTATTTGGTCTGATCCGTTTTTATTTTTTCTTGTCCAATTAAACTTTTTTTCTTTGAGCTGACAATCTGCGGTCCTGCACAAAGATAGACTTCATTTCCTCTTTGGCTGTTTATCACTTCCGCCAAAACCGATTCATCTGCCGTCAGAATAACAGCTCCTACTTTTTTATGAATATCTCTGTAATCAATGAGTTTTCTTTGTATATGAAACTGATAGATTTCCTGTCCCCCTGAATTGACTGGTCCTCCGGAAGGAGAATAAAAAAATCCCTTGTACCCGGTCACATTTGTCATCATAGAAGAATGAATCCAGCTGCTGTTTACAGAGGAAGAGGAAAGACGGTCATAAAAAATCAGCTGACCTTTTTTTGTCTCGATGGTAATCCCATTGATTCCTGTATTCCGGTTGCATATATGGCTCAGTTTTCTTCTGAGCCTGCTGCTGTTCACCTCCAGATCATTTTGGTCATTGTTAATCTCATCAACAATCCGTATCACATCGTCATCTGTACAAAGATCATAGAGGATCGTATGGTACTTATCCAAAACCATATTCAGGCACTTATCTGCCTTCTCTGTATTTTCTTTCAGCTGAATTTTAAGGCTGTCTTTCATATTCATCCTCAGTCTTATAAGAGAAAATACTGAAAGACAAAGGATCGGGACCAGAGCAGAAATCAAAAGTGCCGGTATCAGCTTCTGCCTGAGATTCTTTGCCTTTTTCAATGATTCTCCCTTCTGATCTTCCTGATCTTTTCTGCTGTATGTACCAGATTTTCCTCATAACCAGTGCCGTCAATGATGGTATCTCCTATAACATCAGATAAGATCATTGATATATCCGGCCATTCTTTTGTAAACTCCCTTGGCCTTGCCGTTTGGAATATTTCCTTGAACATTTCCTTTTTCTCATCACCGGCAAACTGTTTTGAAAAAACATCCTTTCTCGGCGAAAGAAATCCAAAACCGTCCAGATATTGTTCCATATTCCTTTTATCAGCCAGATATTTTACAAAGGAGACAGCCTCCTTCTGATGCTTTCCTCTTGTTACTCCAAGAATTTCCCCTCCCACTACGGACACCTTCTTTTTATCTTTATCAGACGGAAGGAAGGCAACGCCGAAATCCAGATTGGGATTTTGCTCCCGTATGGTATCCACTGTCATCGGTGAATTAAACATCATAGCTACATTTTCTTTTATAAATTGATTTGTAAGATCCCCAAGTGTCAGACTGATGCACTGTCTGCTCATGGCTTTTTTCCGCACAAGCTTAGTTATCAGTTCAAAGGCTCTTCTGCTCTCCGATGAACTAATCTTGTCGGCATCCCCTTCCATAGACCACAGAATCGGAAGAAATTCATACATGGTCTCTTCACTTTGAAGGGCTGTCATTCCAAAACCATATGTATCCTTGTCCGTAAGTTTTACTGCCGCTCTATAAAAATCATCCCAGGTTTGGGGTACTTTTATGTTTTTTTTATGAAACATCCTTTTGTTATAGATCAATGCCGGACAATTCAGTCCAAAAGGCAGTCCGCAGATTTTTCCATCTGCTCGGCATGCATCCAATGCCTCAGAAAAATATTCTTCTTCTTCAACTTCTTCTGTCAAATCCTTAAACTTTTTCAGAGAATGAAAGTATTTAAAATCAGCAGAATCCACCAGAGCCAGATCAGGCATTGTTCCGTCTGTCATGCTGAGCGCCAGCTGCTTTTTGAGATCTTCATCCGGAATATATTTTACAGTAACTTTCACTTTATCCTGTGAATTATTATATTCCTCTACAAGGTTTAAAAGTTGTTTTTGATTATGAGGAATATCCCAGTAATGCCACAGAATAATCTCTGTTCTGCGTTTTTCTGTATCATATTTTTTTGAATTACAGCCCGACAGAAGACCTGCACAGATAAAAACTGTCAGACAGCAGATCCATAATTTTTTCATATTTTGCTCCTTAACAACTTAAAAACAGACAGCTACTGCCAAGCTGCCTGTTTCTAAGTTAGGTATTGGAATAAATTTATATTTACTGAGTTTTTTCAGGTGTATGCCATTCCCAGTCACGAATTTCCGGGAGATCCTGTCCATACTCAGAAATATACTGCTTGTGTGCGACCAGCTTGTCGCGCATTTGCTGTACAAGGTAAGAACCGCGGTTTCCAAGCTGAGGAAGCTGTTCAATAGCATCCATCACCAGGTGGAAGCGGTCAATTTCATTCTGCACTCTCATATCAAATGGAGTTGTAATCGTTCCTTCTTCCTGATATCCATGTACGTAGAGGTTCTTATTCTGTCTCTTATATGTAAGTTCGTGAACCA
This sequence comes from Anaerostipes sp., assembly GCF_018381315.1. Classification (GTDB taxonomy): domain Bacteria; phylum Bacillota; class Clostridia; order Lachnospirales; family Lachnospiraceae; genus Anaerostipes. The sequence continues at coordinate 35,631 of NZ_JAGZSD010000015.1, forward strand.
GTGTCGGATATCCATGGAATGCAAAAATGATCGGTTTGTCTTTTGTAAAAATTGCATTATATTCTGCATCACTCAATCCATGAGGATGCTGTGTCTGCGGCTGAAGTTTCATTAAATCTACAACGTTGACAGCCCGGATCTTAAGTTCCGGAATATAATCTCTTAAAATTGTGATTGCAGCCATTGTTTCCAATGTCGGTGTATCACCGCAGCATGCCATGACAATATCCGGCTCATCATTCTGGTCATTGCTTGCCCATTCCCAAATGCCGATTCCCTGTTTGCAGTGTTTTACTGCCTGTTCCATATCAAGCCACTGAATACTTGGGTGCTTGGAGGTTACCATGACATTCACATAATTTTTGCTTTTAATACAGTGGTTAAAACAGTTCAGCAGACAGTTTGTATCCGGCGGAAGGTAAAGCCTTACCACATCTGCTTTTTTATTTGCAACATGGTCTAAGAATCCGGGATCCTGATGAGTATATCCGTTGTGATCCTGCTGCCATACATTGGAGCTTAAAATAAAGTTTAAAGATGCAATCTTCTGTCTCCAAGGAAGCTCAGAAGTCACCTTGAGCCATTTCGCATGCTGGCTTACCATAGAGTCTACAATTCGGATAAATGCCTCGTAGCTTGCAAAAAATCCATGACGTCCGGTCAGTATATATCCTTCCATCCATCCCTCGCACATATGCTCGCTCAGCATAGCATCCATGATCCGCCCGTCAGAAGCAAGAAATTCATCATTATCTTTCTGATCTGCATTCCAGTCTCTGTTTGCTGCCTCAAAAACCTTCCACAGACGATTGGACATAGTCTCATCTGGTCCGAAAATCCGGAAATTTTTATTTTCTTCATTCAGCTTGAAGATATCTCTTACAAATCCGCCAAGCTCAATCATATCCTGTGCTTTCAGCTTTCCGGGTTCTTTTACATCAAGGGCATAATCCTTAAAATCAGGAAGCCTTAAATCTCTCAGTAAAAGTCCTCCGTTGGCATGTGGATTTGCTGCCATTCTCCGGTTTCCGTCCGGTGTCAGTTCCTCCAGTTCCGGAATAAGACGTCCGTTTTCATCAAACAGCTCTTCCGGATGATAGCTTAATAACCACTCTTTCAGCTGATCTAAATGTTCCGGCTGTTCCATGGTCATCGGCACCTGATGAGCACGAAAAGTTCCCTCAATTTCATTTCCGTCCACTACTTTCGGTCCCGTCCATCCTTTTGGCGTGCGCAGCACAATCATCGGCCACATAGGACGCTTTGTATTTCCTTCTTCTCTTGCTTTTTTCTGTATTTCTTTAATATCTGTAATTGCAGCATCCAATGTCTCTGCCATTTTCCTGTGCATCGGCATCGGATCGCTTCCCTCTACGAAGTATGGCTTCCATCCGCATCCCTCAAAGAACTTTTCCAATTCTTCATGGGAGATTCTTGAAAATACTGTAGGGTTGCTGATTTTATATCCGTTTAAGTGAAGAATGGGCAGCACTGCACCGTCCGTCACAGGGTTTAAAAATTTATTTGAATGCCATGCTGTAGCAAGAGGACCTGTTTCAGCCTCCCCGTCTCCTACAACACATGCTGTGATCAATTCCGGATTATCAAATACGGCCCCGAATGAATGAGCCAGTGAATATCCAAGTTCTCCTCCTTCATGGATAGATCCCGGTGTCTCCGGCGCAACGTGGCTTGAAATTCCTCCCGGGAAAGAAAACTGTTTAAATAATTTTTTCATTCCTTCCATATCACGGCTGACATTCGGGTAAACTTCACTGTAAGTTCCTTCTAAATAGGCATTGGCTACCATAAAGTTTCCGCCGTGGCCTGGTCCTGAGATATAGATCATGTCCAGATCATACTCTTTGATCACACGGTTTAAATGCGTATAGATAAAATTTTGTCCCGGAACAGTTCCCCAGTGGCCTACGATTTTTTTCTTAATCTGTTCTTCTGTCAGCGGTTCACGAAGCAGAGGATTATCCAGTAAATACAGCTGTCCGGCAGACAGGTAGTTGGCTGCACGCCAGTACGCATCCATTTTCTGCAGAAGCTCATCGGACAGTTTTTGATTGTCTTGCATGTTTTCTCCTTTCATTTTTAAAACTCTAAGAATAACAACACTTGTTAAAAAGGGAATTTATAACGAGGTAAACGATAATACTTGTTGCTTGTACGTGCAACTTGTTTTTCAAAAACCACAGATTAATCGACAAACTTCGTAAAAAAACAAACAAAAAAACGAAATCCCCAATAAAGGATTCCGCTTTTTTATAGATTTCCGTTATTTCGATTTTAGACAGCTTCCGTCTCGCCTTTCAGTCCATAAAATGCCCCTGGAATCTCTGATTCTTTGTGGGCAATCAGCCATTTGTTTCTGGCATAAAGAATTTTATCTTTTTCTGTCTGGACCTTCTGCCGGAACGGTTCACTTGTATGTTTCGGTGCAATACAAATCACCTTTAATCCATAACCATTGATATTACAAGGGGTACAGTGCAGGACACCGCAGTTTAATTCTACGGCTGTGCCTTTCGGCACAAAAAATGCCTCCATCTTTGATGTATGATACTCACCGTTAGGTTCAATATCTTCACTGAGTCCAAAATACATCACACAGTCTGTCGCAGCAATATGTACCACCTTTGAATGATGATATTCCACTCCATGAATCCTGTGATTATGTCCGCTTAAATATCCGATCTGGACAGGAAGCTCATGGAAAAGTTCACACTGAATCTTATGACACACAGGAAGATCTTCCATTTCTTTCACTGACAGCTGCTCTTCAAAATATTTTGCCGGCGGTACACTGTCCATATACTGTGTCAGTTCACTGAAATCTACATTCTCTATGACATTGCCATATTTCTTAAATTCTGGTTCAAAAATATACCTTAACATTCTATCGTCTCCTTTTTATCTCTAAAAATTTAGAAATAAGAAAATCTATCTTTATCATTTTACATAATTCTGCCAAAAATGCTATAAAGATTTCTTTTCAAATTCTTTAAGTTTTTATGAACTTCTGGTATATTCTTGCCATTTACTGAGAAATTATTCCAGATATTTTACTTTATAGTCTGCTACTGCCGTCTCATACAAATTATGTCCTCTGCTGTCAATCACAACGATGACAGGCAGTTCTTCCACTTTAAGCTTTCTGACAGCTTCAGTTCCAAGATCATCATACGCTACAACCTGAGCTTCTTTAATACATTTTGAAAGCAGTGCTCCGGCTCCTCCAACTGCTGCAAAATAAACAGCCCCGTTCTCTTTCATAGAATCAATCACAGCCTGGGACCTCTTTCCTTTTCCGATCATTCCCTTTAATCCCATGGAAAGCATGAGAGGCGTATATTTATCCATTCTGCTGCTGGTAGTAGGGCCTGCTGACCCGATTACCTGGCCTTCTCTTGCCGGTGTCGGCCCTAAATAATATATAATCTGATTTTTAAGATCAACCGGCAGATCTTTCCCCTCAGCTGCCGCTTCATACATTCTTTTATGTGCCGCATCTCTTGCAGTATAGATTGTGCCGGTCAGATAAACATAATCTCCTGCCTGCAGTTCTTTCAGCTCATCTGCTGATGCCGGAACTTTTACATACTTATTCATCTTTCCATCTCTCCTTATAAAACCCGGTGCACATGACGGTTGACGTGACAGCATATATTTACAGCCAAAGGCATGCCTGCTATATGGGTAGGATAGGTCTCTATATTGACTCCAAGGGCAGTGGTGCTTCCGCCAAGCCCTCCCGGCCCGATGCCAAGCCTGTTGATCTCTTCTAAAAGTTCTTCCTCCAGTTTTCGGATATGCTCCTTTTCTGACCTCTGGTCCAGATTTCTCGTCAAAGCTTTCTTTGCAAGAAATGCTGCCTTTTCAAAGCTTCCGCCCAGACCCACACCTACAACCATAGGAGGACACGCATTCGGACCTGCATCTTTTACTGCTTCCAGAACAGAATTTTTTACGCCTTCTGCTCCGTCTGCAGGCTTCAGCATGAAGACCCTGCTCATATTTTCACTGCCAAATCCCTTAGGAGCAACTAAAATTTCAAGTTTATCCCCGGAAACAATATCGATATGCACAATTGCCGGTGTATTATCTTTTGTATTTTCCCTGATCAACGGATCTTTTACAACAGATTTTCTTAAATAACCTTCTTCATATCCCTGACGGACACCCTCATTCACTGCATCGTGAAGATCCTGTCCTTCAATGTGAAGATCCTGTCCTATATTCAGAAATACTACTGCCATCCCCGTATCCTGACAGATCGGGATCTGCTCTTCCCCGGCGATTTTCATATTTTCGCAAAGCTGGCAGAGAATCTGTTTTCCGAGAGGGGTCTTCTCTGTAGTGGCCGCATGTTCCAGCCTGCTTTTCATATCATCAGACAGGAACAGATTTGCCTCTATGCACATTTCTTTGATGCTCTGGATAATTTTATCTGTATGGATTGTTCTCATAATTTCCTCCAAAATCATATTCATCCAATATTCTGCTGTGAAACACGAAGTCAGAGCACAGACAAATAACCCATGCTCTGACCGCCGTTTTTTATTCTGTTTCTTCCGGATCTTCTGTCTCATCTTCTACTTCTTCATCCCGGACTTTCGCCAGACTTGCGACAATCACATTGTCATCCACATTCATAAGTTTTACGCCGGAAGTATTTCTTCCAAGCATTGAGATGCCGTCCACGCTCATTCGGATAACAACACCTTCTGTGGTAATCATCAGAACTTCATTTTCCTCATCCACAGCTTTGACTCCGACAACGTCTCCTGTCTTGTCTGTGATCTTATAGCAGCGGATGCCTTTTCCTCCTCTGTGCTGAGGCGTAAACTCTGTCATCATCGTCCTTTTGCCCATGCCGTTCTCAGACACAAACAACAGTGCTTCTCCCTGGGCACTCAGCTGCATTCCAATGACTTCATCATCGCCGTCCAAGTTAATGCCGCGGACACCCATAGCTGTACGTCCAATAGATCTTACATCGGTTTCGTGGAACCGAATGCACTGTCCGTTTTTAGTCACAAGGAATACATCCTGATCATCATCCGTAAACTTCACTTCAATCAGTTCATCATTTTCTTTCAGCGTAATTGCCAGAAGACCTGTTTTTCTTATGTTGGCATATTCCATGATTGGTGACTTTTTCACCACTCCGCTCTTAGTAGCCATAAACAGATAATGATTTTCTTTGTATTCGTTGATCGGGATCACTGCCGTTATCTTTTCATCCGGCTGAAGCTGAATCAGATTCACAATAGCAGTTCCCCTTGCTGTCCGGCTGCTCTCCGGAATTTCATAAGCTTTCAGACGGTAGACTCTGCCCATATTTGTAAAGAACATGATATAGTGATGGGATGTAGTCATAAACAGCTCTTCAATGTAATCCTCATCGATGGTCTGCATTCCTTTGATACCTTTTCCGCCCCTGTTCTGGCTCTTAAAAGTATCCATCGTCATTCTCTTAATATATCCCAGCTTTGTCATGGTAATGATCGTATTTTCTTTCGGAATCAGATCCTCCATGGAAATATCATTTACATCAAAGCCTATGGAAGTTCTTCTGTCATCGCCGTATTTATCACGGATCAAGATCATCTCATCTTTGATAACTCCAAGAAGCAGTTTTTCATCAGCAAGAATAGCCTTTAATTCTGTGATCTTTTCCATCAGCTCGTTATATTCTTTTTCAAGCTTGGCCCGCTCCAAACCATTCAGTGCCCGAAGTCGCATATCCACGATAGCCTGTGCCTGCGGATCTGTCAGTGCAAAGCGGTCCATGAGCTGTATTTTGGCTTCAGAAATATTGGCAGCCGCTCTGATAATTTTGATCACTTCATCAATATTATCCTGTGCGATGAGCAGTCCTTCCAGGATATGAGCCCGTTCTTCCGCCTTATTCAGCTCATATTTTGTCCTTCTTGTCACAACATCCTTCTGGTGCTCCAGATAATAATTGAGCATCTCAAACAGATTCAGGATTTTGGGTTCATTGTTGACCAAAGCCAGCATAATAACACCGAATGTATCCTGAAGCTGAGTGTGCTTAAACAGACGGTTTAAGACAACGTTTGCATTGGCATCTCTTCTGAGCTCAATACAGATTCTCATACCGGTTCTGTCAGACTCATCCCTTATCTCTGTAATACCGTCTACCTTTTTCTCTTTTACAAGCTCTGCTATCTTCTGAATCAGCCTTGCTTTATTGACCATATACGGAAGCTCTGTTACAACAATTCTCTGCTTTCCGTTGGCCATTGGTTCAATATCAGTTACAGCACGCACCTTGATCTTTCCGCGTCCTGTGCGGTATGCCTGGCTGATACCTGCTTTTCCTAAAATAGTGGCTCCTGTTGGGAAATCCGGTCCTTTTACGATATCCAAAAGCTCTTCTATATCGGTGACACGGTTATTTTCCACCTTGTCGTCAATGATCCTTACTACTGCATTGATAACCTCTCTTAAGTTATGGGGAGGTATATTAGTAGCCATACCTACCGCAATTCCCTGTGTGCCGTTTACCAGCAGGTTAGGAAATCTTGAAGGGAGAACCTGAGGTTCTTTTTCTGTCTCATCAAAGTTGGGGATAAAGTTTACCGTATCTTTTCCGATATCAGCCAGCAGTTCCATAGAAATTTTGCTGAGTCTCGCCTCTGTATAACGCATTGCCGCAGCGCCGTCTCCGTCCACAGAACCAAAGTTTCCATGTCCGTCCACGAGAGGATAACGGGTAGACCACTCCTGAGCCATATTAACCAAAGCCCCGTAAATAGAACTGTCTCCGTGAGGATGATATTTACCCATGGCATCCCCGACGATACGTGCACATTTACGGTGCGGTTTATCCGGTCCGTTATTCAGTTCAATCATCGCATAAAGGATTCTTCTCTGAACTGGCTTCAGCCCGTCCCTTACATCCGGAAGGGCTCTGGCTGCGATAACGCTCATGGCATAATCGATGTAGGAATTCTCCATTGTCTGCTTCAGATCAACGTCATGAACTTTATCAAAGATTGTATTTTCGTCCATAAATTATATTCCTTCCTATACGTCCAGGTTATGGACATATTTTGCATTGGCTTCAATAAACTCCCGTCTTGGTTCTACCTGGTCACCCATTAACGTGGTGAAGGTCAGGTCAATTTCTGATGCGGAATCCTCATCAATGGTCACCCTGAGCAGCACTCTCTTGTCAGGATCCATAGTGGTATCCCAAAGCTGTTCGGCATCCATCTCTCCCAGACCTTTGTAGCGCTGGATCTTATTGTTGTTATCCCTGCCGATTTCATTGACAATATTATTCAGTTCCTGGTCTGTGTAAGCATACCAGAACTTTTTATTTCTCTCCACCCTGTAAAGAGGCGGCTGAGCCATATATACATAACCTTCTTTGATCAGATCCGGCATAAACCGGTAAAAGAAGGTCAAAAGCAGAGTAGCAATATGCGCGCCGTCCACATCGGCATCAGTCATAATAATAATTTTATGATATCTGAGCTTCTCAATATCAAAATCATCATGGATTCCGGTTCCGAACGCTGTAATCATCGCCTGAATTTCTTTATTCATCAGAATCTTATCCAGCCTGGATTTCTCTACATTCAGGATCTTTCCTCTCAGAGGCAGTATTGCCTGGGTTGCACGGGACCTGGCTGTCTTTGCAGATCCGCCGGCGGAATCTCCCTCAACAATATAAATCTCACAGTTCTCCGGATTCTTATCGGAACAGTCCGCCAGTTTTCCGGGCAGGCTGAATCCGTCCAAGGCAGTTTTTCTTCTGGTCAGATCCCTGGCTTTTCTCGCAGCATCCCTGGCTCTCTGGGCCAGAACTGCCTTTTCACATATGATCTTTGCAACAGCAGGATTTTGTTCCAGAAAATAAGTCAGCTGCTCATTTACAATGCTGTTGACTGCCCCTCTTGCCTCACTGTTTCCAAGCTTCTGTTTTGTCTGTCCTTCAAACTGAGGCTCCCCAAGTTTGATGCTGATGACAGAGGTAAGCCCCTCTCTTATATCTTCGCCTGAAAGATTGCTCTCATTTTCCTTCAGAAGTTTATTTTTTCTAGAATAGTCATTAAATGTGGTAGTCAGTGCATTTTTAAATCCGGACAGATGAGTTCCTCCCTCCGGCGTGATGATATTATTAACAAAGCTCAATGAATTCTCGTTATAAGAATCATTGTGCTGCATGGCAACTTCCACATAGACTCCGTCTTTTTCTCCTTCACAGTAAATCACCTGGTCATACAGTGCTTCTTTCCCTTTATTCAGGTAGGTAACGAACTCTTTGATTCCGCCTTCATAGTGAAAAACTTCCTGTACAGGTTCTTCCTGGCGTTCATCTGTCAGAATAATCTTCAGATTTTTGGTAAGAAATGCAGTCTCCCGGAGACGCTGCCTCAAAGTTTTGTAGTCAAATACTGTCTCCTCAAAAATTGTATCGTCAGGAAGAAAACTGACCTCTGTGCCGTTCCTGTCAGTTTCTCCCACAACCTTCAGCGGATAGCAGACTTTTCCCTTCTCATACCGCTGATTATATATTTTTCCGTCAGTATGGACATTGACTTCCAGCCAATTAGACAGAGCATTTACGACAGATGAACCTACACCGTGCAGACCTCCTGATACCTTGTATCCTCCGCCTCCGAACTTTCCTCCTGCATGAAGAATTGTAAATACAACTTCCACGCTGGAGACACCCTTTTTCTTATTGAGGCCTACCGGGATACCCCTTCCGTTGTCACGCACCGTGACGGAATTATCCTTGTTCAGTGTCACATAAATCGTATCACAGTATCCTGCCAGTGATTCATCGACCGCATTGTCCACAATTTCATATACTAAATGGTGAAGCCCTTTGGCGGAAGTACTTCCAATGTACATTCCGGGCCTTTTCCGTACAGCTTCCAATCCCTCCAAGATCTGAATCTGATCTGCACCATATTCTCCTTTTTTCTCTGTGCCCATACGTTCCTCCTAATTTTCTCTGACAATTTTACCCGATTTAACCTGAAACATTTTGTCAATCTGCAGATGACTGTTAATAAATTCTTCCAGCCCGGTACACGTGATCAGTGTCTGAATGTCCTTTATACTGTCCAAAAGATAATTCTTCCGGCTGCTGTCCAATTCTGACAGAACATCGTCCAAAAGCAGAATCGGTGTCTCGCCGGTCTGTCTCTTTACCAACTCGATCTGAGCAAGTTTCAGTGAAAGAGCTGCTGTCCGCTGCTGGCCCTGTGAGCCAAACTTACGGATATCGATCCCATTCACAAGAAACTCAATATCATCACGGTGCGGGCCTGCCCCTGTAGAAGCATATCTCAGGTCAATCTCCCTCTTTTTCTGTAAAACAGTCAGAAACTCATCATAGTTCACACTATAATCATATTTTAAATCAATTTTTTCTTTTTTTCCGGTGAGATTTTTATGAATCCCGCGAATAATCCCATTGAGGTCCTCTATAAATCTCTGACGGTAACGGATTACCTCCGATCCATACCTGACAAGCTGTAAATCCCAACTGTCTAATGTATCCAAAAGATCTCTCTGATAAGCCAGCTGTTTTAATAAGTTGTTCCTCTGGGTCATTACTTTGTTATAGCTGGAAAGCTGGTGAAGATACATTTTCTCCAGCTGTGAAAGCTCAATATCTAAAAACTTTCTCCGCTCAGCAGGACCATTCTTGATGATGCTCAGATCCTCCGGAGAAAAAAAGATAACCGGAACAAACCCCAGAAGATCACTGGATCTTTTGATTGGAATCTGATCAATGGCGGCTCCCTTTGTCTTGCTCTTTTTTAAGTGCATGTCAATCTGATGCCCGATATCCTGCTTTACAAGATGGATCCTTATGTGGGACTCATTTTCTCCGAACCGGATAATCTCACGGTCTTTGCTTCCCCTGTGAGATTTCGTTGTAGCTCCAAGATATACTGCCTCCAGGATATTCGTCTTTCCCTGTGCATTATCACCGTATAGAATATTGGTTCCCTTTGAAAACTCAATAATCAAGCGGTCATAATTCCGATAATTTTTTAGCTCTAAAGACTGAATATACATAAGGCACCCAACTATTTCACAATTTTTACAGCTTGGCCGTCAAATTCTATGACTTCACCGCCGTACAGCTTTTTCCCGCGCCTTGTGTCAATCTCTCCGTTGACACTGACTAGGCCGTCCTGAATGACGATCTTCGCTTCCACACCAGAACCTACAAGCCCCGCAGCCTTTAATGCCTGGCCAAGTTTGATGTAATCTTCACTTAATTTGATCTGCTCCATTAAAATTTCCTTTCTAGTGGTTGAAATTTACAGGAAGTATTAAATAAATATAGGATTCAGAACTGTCTTTAATAAAACAAGGCGCTTTTGGATTGACAAGATAAATATTAATCTCCTCATCATCAATAACCCGAAGCACATCCATCAAAAATTTTGGATTAAATCCGATCAGAATATCTCTTCCTTCTTTCTGGATTAAAATGTTTTCCTCCATGGAACCAAAGAAAGATGAAATATTTAATTCCAGAGAATTGTCTGTAATATTAATGACAATCGGTTTTTTGTCTGATTCCCTGATCAGCAGGCTGGCACGGTCAATACAGTCCAGAAATTCTTTTTTATTGATGGTAATCTTTGTCTCGTAATCACTGGACAGCATCTGGCTTATTTTATAGTATTCCCCTTCCAAAAGTCTTGAAACAACTCTTGTCTGATCAAATTCAAATAAGATATGCTTATTAGTAACATAAATTATAACATCTTTTTCTGCATCACCGGAAATTATTTTTGTAATTTCCTGCAGTGTCTTTCCTGGAACGACAACTTTAAAGGAGTCAAAACTCTCTTTCAGTTCTATATTTCTGATAGAAATCCTGTGTCCGTCCAATGATACAACATTCAGTTTGTTATTTTCAACTTCAAAAAGTTCCCCTGTCATCAGCTTATTGTTTTCATTATCAGATATGGAAAAAATTGTCTGTCTGATAACCTCTTTTAATGTAAACTGCGAAAGAGTAATGCTTTTCTCTTTTTCAATCTCAGGAAGATAAGGAAATTCAGAGCCTTCTTGTCCTACAATATGGAAACATGCTTTTTCACAAGTAATGGTTGCCTTGTAGTCAGAATCTGTTTCAATAGTTACGTCATTATCCGGAAGTTTTCTGACAATCTCAAAAAATAGTTTAGCATCCAGGGCTATTTTCCCTTGTTCTAATATATTTCCTTCAATGTTTGTTTCAATGCCTAATTCCATATCATTGGCAGTCAAAGTAATGGTACCTGCACTGGCTTCAATGAGAATACATTCAAGAATAGGCAGTGTTGTCTTGTTTGAAACAGCTTTGGATACAATGCTGACACCGGAAACAAGGTCGGTTCTATTACAAACGATTTTCATATTGTGTATAACTCCTTTCAGGTTCAAAAATACTTAAATATATATTAAAAATCCGCAGTATTAGCCGTAGGGGCTGTGGATTTGTGAATAACCCTAAAAAATGGCTTAATTTAAGGCTGAATTAAGGTTAATAACTTGTTAAGAAGCCACGGATAAAGCATTCATAACTTTGAGGTTATCAACAAGCCTGAAATTAAGGTTAAAATTATCAACAGAAAAGGCACAGGTTATCCACAGAATAATGTGAACAAACCTTAAGAAGGGTTCATTTTCTTTATTATAATGTCAAGAGTCGTGGACAGTGTGTTGTCTTTCTGTAAATCTTTTTCTATTTTTTCTGAACCATGAATAACCGTAGAGTGATCCCTTTTGCCGAGAAATTCACCGATCTTAACGAATGAGGTATCAGTCAGCTTCTTACACAGATACATACAGATCTGTCTGGGATACGCAATATCATGGCTTCTCTTTTTTGATAAAATATCAGCAGGCTGAATATTGAAGTGTTCAGCCACCGTAGTGATAATTAAATCTGGTGTAATTTTGACAACAGTATCATTGTCTACAAGGTCTTTCAGGGCAATTTTAGCCAAATCAAGGTCAATCGGCCTTTTTTCCAGCTTGGAATATACTCTGATTTTGTTCAGCGCTCCCTCCAGTTCCCTGATATTGGATTTAATATTGGATGCTATGTAGTCAAATATGGCATCATCTATATAGATATGATCTAATTCGGCCCGTTTTCTTAAAATGGCAATTCTGGTTTCATAGTCGGGAGGCTGGATGTCAGCTGTGAGTCCGCAGCCAAAACGGGTACGCAGACGTTCCTCCAATGTTTCAATCTCTTTTGGAGGTTTATCGGAGGATATAATAATCTGGCTTTTGGAATTATAAAGGGCATTAAACGTATGGAAAAATTCCTGCTGGGTGCTGTCCTTACCTATTATAAACTGAATATCATCGATCAGGAGGACATCAATAGTACGGTACTTGTTCCGCAGTTCTTCCTGTTTATTGTGATGAATAGCGTTGATAACTTCATTGGTAAAGTCTTCACTGGTAACGTAAAGAACTTTGAGTTTGCTGTTATTTTCCATAATATAATGGGCGATGGAGTGCATCAGGTGAGTTTTGCCGAGTCCGGCGCCTCCATATAAAAACAGCGGATTATAAGCTTCAGCCGGAGCCTCTGCCACTGCGATGCAGGCAGCATGGGCCATCTGGTTATTTGTTCCGACGACAAAGCTGTCAAAAGTATACCTGGGATTCAGGTTATTGGAATCCTGAAGCTGAGTATCCGTACGGGATGCCGGAGCTTTTTTCTTTTTAGCTTCTTCCAGAACAAAAGAAATTTCGTATTTTTTACCTGTTATATCCTGAATCGCCAGAGAAATATAAAAGTCGTACATTTTACTTTCTATAAAATGTATACCTCTGGCATCGAAATTACTGTTCAATGACAAAACAATCTGATCGTCTTTCACTTCTTTGATGTTGAGCGGTTTAATCCAGGCGTTGATGGCAGCACTTGAAATATCATGTTCTTGTTCAAGTTTTAACAGAACGTCATCCCAGATCGCTTCGATTTCTTTCTTCATTGATTTTTTCGGACCTCTTTCTAAATAAGTTTAAAAAAATACACTATTACTAGTGTATAACAAAAGGATTTTTTTTTCAATCTTTCTTTCATATTATAAGTACAATGGTAATACAATGTATGTTGCCTGAGGAAAACTGTGGATAATTTTATTCACAAAATCAACACTAGGAAATATCAGGGGTTTCGACACATATAAACATTGGATTAACAAATATTTCACATAGTTGTCCACAGGTTATCCACAAATTGTGCATAACTTTTTAGAGGCCTACAACATCTATGGATGAAGAAATTTAATAACAAAAAAACGTAGAATATACTTGACTTATGCTGCAGTCTTTGACTATAATGGGAGTGATGTTTTTTAGAAAATATATGGTTTCATATATAATATTACTATTATTTGATTAAGGAGGTGTTTCTAGACATGAAAATGACATTTCAGCCAAAGAAAAGACAGAGATCTAAAGTTCATGGTTTCAGAAAAAGAATGAGCACTGCTAACGGAAGAAAAGTTATTAAAAGCAGAAGAGCAAAAGGAAGAAATAGATTGTCAGCATAGGTCGCAGTGATGTGACCTTTTCTTTTCTCTAAATAAAATAGGGAAGGAAAACATATGAAGCATTATCATTCATTGAGGAAAACGAAAGAGTTTCAGCAGGTATATAGAACCGGCAAGTCAAAGGCAAACAGGTATTTCGTTTTGTACTGCATGGAAAATCAGCTTGGTTATAATCGTTTTGGAATTTCCGTCAGCAAGAAGGTGGGCAACAGTGTGGTAAGACACCGGGTGACCAGACTTCTGAGGGAGAGTTACAGACTTCATCAATCGGAGTTTAAGCAGGGATTTGATATTGCAGTCATTGCAAGAAATGCTGTCAAGGATGAAGGTTATCACAAGGTGGAAAGTGCTTTGCTCCATTTGATAAAGCTTCATCATTTAAAAAGAGATGAAAAACATTGAAAAAGATTTTGATTCATTTAATACGGTTTTATAGAGCGCACTTGTCTAAATTAAAAGGTAAAGGAACTTGCATTTATACACCGACCTGTTCGGAGTATGCAATTGAAGCACTGGAAAAACACGGCGTATTGAAGGGGAGCCTTCTGGCTGTGTTTCGAATCTTGAGATGCAACCCTTTTGCAAAGGGAGGATATGATCCTGTTCCGGAAGTGAGAAAGGTGAAAGGTAAAAAGAAATGATGTTTTTGGCACAGGCTGCTCAGGCAGGCAGCAGCGGAGGGATTTTAGCTCCGATTGTCTGGATTTTCGGCGAAATCATGAAGTGGATTTATAACGGACTGGCAGCCGTTGGTATTGAGAATCTTGGTTTATGTATTATTTTGTTTACACTTATTTCTAAACTGATTATTTTTCCGCTGACTATGAAGCAGCAGAGAAGCATGAAAATCAATCAGGTGGCACAGCCTGAGATGAATAAGATACAGAAAAAATACCGCGGTAAAAGAGATCAGGCATCTATGATGAAGCAGCAGGAAGAGATGCAGAAGGTTTATGATAAATATGGGACAAGCCCAACAGGCGGATGTGCGACAACACTGATCCAGTTTCCGATTATTATGGCTTTGTACTATGTAGTAAGGAATCTGGAAGGTTATATTCCGAATATTTCAAAAAGTGCATATGAATTTGTGCTTGGAATTAATATTCAGAATACACCTGGATTTAAACTCAGTATTTATCTGATTATTCCGATCTTATCAGCATTATTCCAGTATTTGAGTGCACGTACTTCTATGGCCGATATGGATGCGGACAACCCGGCAGCCGGTATGTCAAAAAATATGATGCTGATGATGCCGCTGATGTCTTTATTTATGTGTATTACACTTCCGGTAGGTATCGGTATTTACTGGACAGCCAGTGCGGTATTCCAGTGGATTCAGCAGATTTTGATTAATAACTACTATAATCATACAAACATGCAGAAGATCATTGAAAAGAGCAGAGAAAAAGCTGCAAAGAAGAAAGCCAAGAAAAAAGGCCCTTCAATGTACGAAAAAATGATGGGAGCTGCAAATGGAAGCAGTACTTCATCTCAATCATCCCAGGATACTACAATCAGCGATATTGCGAAAAAGAAAGTCACCAAGAATGTAGAGTATGATACACAATCTGAGGGAGGAATTGCATCTAAGGCGAACATTGTAAAGAACCGGATGGATAAAGGAGGAAAATAGGATGGCAGTAAAGCGTTTTACTGGCAGAACAGAATCTGATGCGGTTATGAATGCGGCGATGGAGCTGGGAATTCCAAGCACAGAAATTCAGTATGCAGTGATTGACAAAGGAAGCAATGGTTTTTTAGGTTTGTTTAAAAAGCCGGTGATTATTGAGTTAAGGGAAGCAGCGGAAACAACAGCTGAACCTCAGCCTGAAAAAGAAGAAAAACCGGCAAAGACTCCAAAAGTTTCAGAAAAGAAGCAGGTGAAGACGCAGGAAACGGAAAAGCCTGAAGAAGTTCCTGAAACTCCAAAAGAAAAAGAATATAAACGGCCGGAAAACATTGACCAGATAATTGAAGATACAAAATCTTATCTGGACGAGGTTTTAAAGGCGATGGGCCTTGTTCCTAAACTGAACCTTTATTATAATACATCCGGAAATGTACTTAATATTAATGTGACAGGGGAGAAGATGGGTGCTTTGATCGGAAAGCACGGACAGACTCTGGATGCACTTCAATATTTGACCAGTTTATTTGTAAACAAAGAGAGTGATTCCTTTATTAAAGTTAAGCTTGATACTGAGAATTACAGGGAGCGCAGGCAGGAAACTTTAGAGAAGCTTGCACTCAGTATTGCAAATAAAGTTAAGAAAACAAAGAAACCGGTTCATCTGGAGCCTATGAATCCAAATGAACGCCGGATCATCCATTCTGCACTTCAGCGGGATCCCAAGATTGTGACAAAGAGTCAGGGAAAAGATCCATACCGCAGAGTGGTTGTCATGCTGAAGAAATAAGAAATTTGGGTTGCCTTTTGCGGCAGCCCTTTTTTGCCTTGCGGAGGACAGTGAAATGGGAACAGATACAATTGCAGCGATTGCCACGCCGCTGACAAACAGCGGGATCGGCATTATCAGGATCAGCGGCCCGGAAGCCATAGACATTGTCTCAAAGGTATTCCGGCCAAAGAGAAAAAAAGATATAAAAAAGGCAGCTACTTACACCGCACATTACGGTCATGCTGTAAAAGACGGAAAAGATATTGATGAGTGTATTCTGCTTATTATGAAAGGCCCTCATTCTTATACTGCTGAGGATGTGGCAGAGATTAACTGCCATGGGGGCGTAATTGTAATGAAAAAGATTCTTTCCTGTGTTATTGAAGCAGGTGCAAGACCGGCAGAACCGGGTGAATTTACAAAAAGAGCATTTTTAAACGGCAGAATTGATTTGTCGAAAGCAGAGGCAGTGATGGATTTGATTCATTCTAAAAATGAATTTGCCATGGAGACCTCTCTGAAACAGCTCAAAGGGGCTTTGTCAGAGAAAATAAAGCTACTTCGAAAAGAAATTCTTCACAGCGTGGCATTTATTGAATCCGCACTGGATGATCCTGAACACTATTCAGTGGAGGGGTTTTCTGAAAAACTCAGAGTACAGGTGGAACATGCCAGGGATGATGTGCAAAAATATATAGATTCTTCTGACAACGGGCGCATTTTGAAGGAAGGCATCCACACGGCCATTGTAGGGAAACCTAATGCGGGAAAGTCTTCTATATTAAATGTTTTGCTGGGGGAAGAGCGGGCAATTGTCACTGACATTGCCGGGACTACCAGAGATACGTTGGAAGAGTCCATTCAGATTAACGGCATTCCCCTGAATGTGATTGACACTGCGGGGATTCGGGACACGGAGGATATTGTTGAGAAGATTGGTGTGGATAAAGCGAGAGATTCGGTGATAAAATCCGATCTTGTACTTTACGTTGTGGATACTTCTGTGCCGCTTACAAAGGAAGATGAGGATATTATGGATCTTCTGAAAGATAAGCAGGTGATTGTTCTTCTCAATAAGTCTGATCTGGATACAGAAGTCTCTGAGACTGAATTCAGAGAGAGAGGATTTAACAATATCACTGCTGTGTCGGCAAAAAATCTTTCCGGGCTGGAAGAACTTTATGAGAAGATTAATGAACTGTTTTTCCATGGAAGAGTTTCATTTAATGATGAAGTATACATCACAAATATGAGGCATAAAAAAGCACTCTCAAATGCAAAAGAAAGTCTTGAATTGGTTCTCACAAGCATTGATAATGAAATGCCGGAGGATTTCTTCTCTATTGATCTCATGAATGCTTATGAGGAGCTTGGATACATTATAGGAGAATCTGTAGGCGAGGATCTGGTAAATGAAATATTTGCAGAATTTTGTATGGGTAAATAACAATGAAAAAATTAGAAGAACATTATGATATTGTAGTAGTCGGAGCAGGACATGCAGGCTGCGAGGCAGCCCTGGCCTGTGCCAGGCTTGGTTTTAAAACAATTTGCTTTACAGTCAGCATGGACAGTATTGCTCTGATGCCGTGCAATCCGAATATCGGCGGAAGTTCCAAGGGGCATCTGGTAAAAGAAATAGATGCTTTGGGCGGTGAGATGGGCATTAATATAGATAAGACGTATATTCAGTCTAAAATGCTTAATCAGTCAAAAGGGCCGGCCGTTCATTCTCTGAGGGCACAGGCAGATAAAAAGATGTACTCTATGGCAATGACTCAGGTCATGGGAAATACAGAGAATCTGACAGTAAGACAGGGAGAAGTGACGGAGATCCTTACTGAGGAGGGCAGGGTCCGGGGAGTAAAAACTTATTCAGGGGCTGTATATTATGCCAGAGCCGTGATTCTCACCACAGGAACTTATTTGAAGGCACGGTGTATTTATGGCGATGTGAGCAGCGCGACAGGGCCCAATGGCCTGCAGGCTGCAAACCACCTGACACAGTCTCTGAAAGATCTTGGAATCGAAATTCGGCGTTTTAAAACAGGAACTCCGGCACGTATTGATAAAAACAGCATTGATTTCAGCAGGATGGAGGAACAGCTGGGGGATGAGAAGATTGTTCCGTTCAGCTTTACCAACACAAGAGAGGATATAGAGAGAGATCAGATTTCCTGTTGGCTGACCTATACGAATGAAGAGACTCACACGATTATCCGTAATAATATTGACCGGTCACCGTTATTTTCGGGGGCAATTGAGGGAACAGGTCCCCGTTACTGCCCGTCTATTGAAGATAAGATCGTAAAGTTTCCGGATAAAAACAGGCATCAGGTATTTATTGAGCCGGAAGGGGAATACACAAATGAAATGTATGTGGGAGGAATGTCAAGCTCCCTTCCTGAGGATGTTCAGTATGCTATGTACCGCAGTGTAACGGGTCTTGAAAATGTGAAGATCATCCGGAATGCCTATGCGATTGAATATGACTGCATCAATGCTACTCAGCTGAAGCCGTCCTTGGAATTCAAAGCGATTGAAGGATTATTTTCGGGAGGGCAGTTTAACGGCAGCTCAGGTTATGAGGAAGCGGCAGCACAGGGGCTGATCGCAGGAATCAATGCAGCCCTTAAGCTTCAGGATAAAGAACCGCTGGTTCTTGACCGGTCTCAGGCATACATCGGAGTGTTGATTGATGATCTTGTGACGAAAGAAACAAGTGAACCTTACCGGATGATGACATCCAGGGCTGAATACCGCCTGCTTTTAAGGCAGGATAATGCAGATCTGCGTCTTTCAAAGATAGGATATCAAGTGGGTCTGATCAGTCCGGAGAGGTATGAGAAGCTGCTTAAGAAAGAGGAGATGATTGAAAAAGAAATCAAACGCCTCAGTCATGTAAACGTAGGAGCTTCTAAAGAAGTACAGAAACTTTTGGCTGAATGCAAAAGTACAGAATTAAAGTCTTCTGCAACGATGGCAGAACTGATCAGAAGGCCTGAACTTACTTATGATATGCTGGCATCTATCGATCCCGGCCGTCCGGAATATCCTGAGGATGTAAGAGAACAGGTAAATATTAATATTAAGTATGAAGGTTATATAAAGCGCCAGCTTTCACAGGTGAAACAGTTTAAGCGTCTGGAAAAAAAGAGAATTCCGGATGGAATCAAATATGAAGAAATAGGAAACTTAAGAATAGAAGCTGTCCAGAAGCTTGCCAGAATACGCCCGGCATCGATTGGACAGGCATCCAGAATATCAGGAGTATCCCCGGCGGATATCTCTGTGCTTCTCATTTATTTAGAGCAGCTGAATCAAAAGGCTTAGGAGTTTATATGGTAAGTTTAAAAGAAAAAGCAGAAGAATTAGGGGTCAGTCTGTCAGATAAACAGATATCCCAGTTTGAAACCTATTATGAATTGCTGTTGGAAAAAAATAAGGTTATGAATCTGACTGCTATTACAGAGAGAGATGACGTTATCTTAAAGCATTTTGTGGATAGTCTGGCTCTGGTGAGAGCAGAGTGTGGATTCTCCAGGCAAAAGATTCTGGATGTGGGGACAGGGGCCGGTTTTCCGGGAATTCCTTTAAAGATAGCATTTCCGGATTTGGATGTTGTGCTTTTAGATTCTTTGAATAAAAGAGTAAAATTTTTAGAAGAGGTGATTGAGACTTTGGGGCTTAATCACATTCAGGCGATCCATGGAAGAGCCGAGGATTTTGCAAGACAAAAGGATTTTCGTGAACAGTTTGACCTGGTTGTATCCAGAGCAGTGGCAAATCTGAGTACTCTTTCTGAATACTGTCTCCCTTATGTAAAGATTTCAGGAATGTTTCTTCCTTATAAATCAGGAAAAATACAGGAAGAGCTTAAACAGGGAAAACATGCGGTGAAACTGCTGGGAGGAAATATAGAGGAAGTTGTTTCTTTTGTACTTCCCGGAACGGATATGGAGAGGACGATTCTTAAGATTGAGAAAAAAAAGGCAACCCCTAAACGCTATCCGCGCAAAGCAGGGCTGCCCTCAAAAGAACCAATCGGTTAAAAGAAGATCCGGCAGGTTTTCAGTACTTCCTCCGGATTCTCCAGATGAGGAAGTAGTTTTGTACCCTTGATAAAATGATATTCTATGGATGGGTTTAATACCTGATACTGTTCAATGGTGTTTTCCGCATCCGGTGCATGGTCTCCTAAAAGGAAGTAGATGCTGTGATTTAAATTCTTGATGGAAGGGATCAGATTACAGTTTAAATAATCGGATATAAGGCTTGCATATAAATATTTTGTATCGGATCCACATTTATGGCAGGCTTCATGGCAGATATCCACATATTTTTTCTTGATATCCTTAGGCCGGTGGAAATATTCCCGTGCCAGTTTCTTTTCAATCATGGTCCTGCTGTGAAGAAGGTTGTATGTGAGCGTTCCGATAATCGGAAGTTCTATAAAATACTTGAGCATCTTTTTGCGGTTTCCCGGATAACGGCCTGCTTTGGTCATGTTCTCCGGGTTAATCATCATGAGGCGGCTGAAATTTCTCGGTTCCGTGTAGCAGGCGAGGAAAATGAGGGAAGAAGATTTGCCGCTGGCTATAATGTCAGTTTTCGTGCCGATGATATTTTTAATAAAGTCGTTGATGAGCTGAACGTAGAGATAGCTTGTATAAGTAATTCTTGGTTTATCTGAACGCCCGCAGCCTAAGAGATCCATCGTATAGACTGTGTGGGATTTGGAGAGTTCTTCTTTTAGTTTGTAAAACTCAAGTTCAGAATTACAGTTGTTCAGATCATGGATGAGCAGAATAGGAGAACCGGTTCCATGTTTTGTATAATAAATATTGCCGAACCTCCAGGAATAGGTGTTGCCATATTTGGAAAAAAGGGCGTCTTTCATGGAGGAGAGCGAAAAAACAAGTTTATTTATCAGACATACGCTTAACGTTGCAGCAGTTGTGATGGTAGCCAGGTTCCGAAGCTTTTTATAGAAATGCATAGGCAGTCTCCTTTCTAATTTATTACTATTATTATATGACAAACCCTGATTTGATACAATAATACTTTGCATTCCTTAAGAATTCGTTTATGATAGAAGTGAGGCGGTGAGATATTTGGGTGAAAAAAAGATTGATAAAGATCAGCTGATGTCAGATTTAGCAGCATATTTATCTGAAGAATATATGGAATGTGTAGCAGATAAGGAAGCGCTGATTGAACAGAGATATAAGCTGGAGGAAGAAAAAGAGAGGATGATCCGATGTGTTCAGCTGGAAAAGGAAAAAAGACAGATTCGTTCTGTATTTTCCCCGCTTTCTCTCGATGAAAACCGTATGGAAGAAGTGAAGGAACCTGATACAGGTGAGGTCGAACATGAAATTGATATTATCTCTAAAAAAGAGAAGAAAATACAAAAAAAGTGTGACCGGCTGAAAGCATACCTGGAAGGACTGGAAGAAAATTACTTTGTTGTTTCGGGCTTGAAAGAATTGGATAAAGAGCAGGAGGAGATACTGTTTATTCCGGCATTTTATGAATTAGCAGATCATATCAGAGAGATTCATCCGGATATCAAAGTGACATATGAGAAAATAGAAAAGGAATGCCCGGTACTTTTAACTTTCTCATTTTTGACAGGATTCTATCAGATGATAAAGTTTGCTGTTCAAAGAGTGGGAATCCGTTCTTTAAATATAGATCTTTTTATTGAACAGGACAGAATTATGCTGCAGTTTGTCCTAAAGCCTAAAAAGCAGGCATCCATTCAAAAGTTTAAAAAGAATAGAAATATTCTGGAAGATATGTTGACAAGACAATTTGCAATTACCAGATGGCAGGAAAACTCTGTGGTATTGCAGGCTATAATTGAAGCGTAAGTGAGGAAGAAAATGAAAGATAAGATTATTGACTTAATAACAGAATCTATTGATGAACTGGACAGAGAAACTGTGAGCAGGATTTTGGAAATTCCGCCTCAGGAAGATATGGGTGATTTTGCATTTCCATGTTTTCAGCTGGCAAAGATTTTCCGGAAAGCTCCAAATCTGATTGCTGAGGAGGTTGCAGGCAAAATTCATGATTCAGAGTTTGTTTCAAAGGTTGCCGCTATGGGACCATATGTAAATTTCTTTATTGACAGAGAAATGTTTGTAAATCAAATGATTAGCCAGGTATCTGTGGATAATTACGGCAGTTCTGAGATGGGCTGCGGAAAAACGATTTGTATTGATTATTCATCACCGAACGTGGCAAAGAATTTCCATGTAGGTCATCTGAGAACAACTTTGATCGGTAACTCTATTTACCGTATTTTTAAAAAGCTTGGGTACAAGGTTGAGAGAATTAACCACTTGGGTGATTGGGGAACACAGTTTGGCAAATTGATCGTTGCCTATAAGAGATGGGGAAGCAAAGAGGCTGTAGAAAAAAACGGCATCTCTGAGCTGATGAAAATTTATGTAAAGTTTCATGAGGAAGCAGAGAAGGATGATACTTTAAATGATGAAGCAAGGGCCTGGTTTGTAAAAATGGAACAGGGTGATCAGGAAGCTCTTTCTATATGGGAATGGTTTAAAGATATCAGTCTGATTGAATATAAAAGAATATATGAACTTTTGGATGTTGATTTTGATTCTTACGCAGGAGAAAGTTTTTATCGGGATAAAACTGCAGCTGTTGTGGACGAATTAAGAGAGAAAGGGATGCTCAAAGAAAGTGAAGGTGCTTTCATTGTAGATCTTGAAGAATATGATATGCCGCCGTGTCTGATTATGAAAAAAGACGGAAGTTCTATCTATGCCACAAGAGATTTAGCAGCTATTTTCTATCGTAAAAAAACATATGACTTTGAACGGTGCATTTATGTTACAGGGATGGAGCAGAAGCTCCATTTTGCTCAGGTGTTTAAGGTTGTAGAACTTATGGGAAATGATTGGGCAAAAGATGAATTGATTCATGTACCTTATGGTTTGGTCAGTCTGGAAGGCGGAAAACTTTCTACGCGGAGCGGTAATATTATTTATGCCGAAGATATTTTGAGAGAATCCGTAACTAAGATCAAAGAGGTAATTGAAGATAAAAATCCTGAACTAAAAGATAAAGAAGAAGTAGCAAAGATGGTTGGTATAGGTGCAATTATTTTTAATGATCTGTATAACCAGAGAATTAAAGATGTTACATTCAGCTGGGAGAAAATTCACAGTTTTGACGGAGAGACAGGCCCTTATGTTCAATACACTTATGCCCGTGCCGCAAGTGTTTTAAGAAAGACAGGTATTACAGAAGTAGCGGAAGAAATTGATCCTTCCCTGTTGACGGATGAAGCTTCTGTATCTTTACTAAAAGAGCTGATTCGTTTTCCGGAGGTAGTTAAGACAGCGGCAGAGCGGCTGGAGCCGTCTGTTGTTGCAAGATTTGTGATGGCTGTTGCCCAGGCTTTTAATCATTTTTATCATGAAAATCAGTGTAATGTAGAAGATGAGAAGCTTAAACGTGCAAGAGTGAAATTAGTAATTATTGCAAAAAAAGCAATTAAGGACGGACTTGATCTTCTGGGAATGAAGTGTCCGGAACAGATGTAGTAATTGTTTCATGCAATGGTCAAAAGTCCTTAGTATAAAATAAATGTATGGGAAGCAGATGTAATGTTATCTGCTTCCTCTTTTTGTTATAGTGTAAGATAAAAGTATTTCGTTAAATTAATTTACCTGTGGCAATGTTTCACGTGAAACATTCGGAACTCATTTTAAGGACAACAGGGGAGGGGTTGCTTGCTTAGAAGTAAATATTAGCAGATAAATTTAATGTTTCACGTGAAACATATAGAAATAAGAAGTTGTAAGTGATATAATATTTTTTAAAAGGAGAATATATAATATGGGAAGAATTATCGCAATAGCTAACCAAAAGGGCGGCGTCGGTAAAACAACGACGGCGGTGAATCTTTCTGCTGCGTTGGCTGCTGCAGGAAAAAAAACACTCATTATAGATATGGATCCACAGGGAAATACTACAACTGGACTTGGATTGGATAAAAATGAGTTAGAGTATACTGTTTACGAAGTTATTTCCGGAGAAATTGCTTTTGATGAATGTATATGTCACGATGTGTTTGAAAATTTATCATTGGCTCCGGCTAATCGTAATTTGGCAGGTGCCGAGATTGAATTAATGACAGTGGACCGTATGCAGTACATACTAAAAGAAAAACTGCATGACACAGTAGAAAAGTTTGAGTTTATTATCATAGACTGTCCGCCGGCTCTTGGAATGCTTACGGTCAATGCTATGACCGCGGCCGACACCGTAATTGTTCCGATTCAATGTGAGTTTTATGCGCTGGATGGTTTAACACAGCTGATGTATACGATTGAACTTATACAGAAAAGTTTGAACCCGGATCTGAAAATTGAAGGTGCAGTATTCACTATGTACGATGCCAGAACAAACCTGTCACTGCAGGTTGTGGAGAATGTAAAGTCATATTTAAATCAAAATATTTATAAGACAATTATTCCGAGAAATGTCCGTTTGGCAGAGGCACCCAGTCATGGGCTTCCTATCAATGTGTATGATCCCAAATCAGTAGGTGCTGAAAGCTATCAGATGCTTGCAGAAGAGGTCATTTCAAATGGAGGAAAAGAACAATGACAGCTAAAAAGAAGACGGGATTAGGACGAGGGCTGAATACACTAATTCCCAGTGCTCCGGTAAAAGAGACGGAGACAGAAAAAATATTAAAGAAGGATGAACAAATAAAATCAGAGATCCTGGTGCCTATTCTCAAAGTAGAACCAAATCCTGACCAGCCGCGGAGACAGTTTGATGAAGATGCTCTTCAGGAACTGGCAGACTCTATTAAACAATACGGAATTCTCCAGCCATTAATTGTTAAAAAGCATGAACAGTTTTATGAAATTATTGCAGGTGAGCGAAGATGGCGTGCTGCAAAACTGGCAGGTTTAAAAGAGGTTCCGGTGCTGATCAGAGATTATGAAGACAACGAAATCGTAGAGATTGCACTGATTGAAAATATTCAGCGGGAAGACTTAAATCCTATCGAAGAAGCCCAGGCTTATAAGAGACTTATGGAAGAGTTCTCACTGAAACAGGATCAGGTAGCTGATAAGGTTTCCAAAAGCCGTGCAGCCATAACCAACTCTCTTCGTCTTCTGAAGCTGGATCAAAGAGTTCAGAATCTTTTGTCGGAAGAGATGATTTCTACAGGACATGCACGCGCACTTCTGGCAATCAGTGATGCAGATCAGCAGTATGAAATTGCAATGAAAGTGTTTGATGAAAAACTTAGTGTCAGAGAAATTGAAAAGCTTGTAAAGCAGATGGCAAAGAAGAAGAAGGAACATGCCAAAGAGCAAGATAAGGTTCATGAATTTTTGTTTGCCAATATGGAAGAATCCTTAAAACAGGTGCTCGGCAGTAAAGTAAATATTAAAAATAAAAATAACAAAGGAAAAATTGAGATAGAATACTACTCGAAAGAAGAACTTGACCGCTTGGTTGATATGCTGAGAACGTTATAGGAGGAAAAGAATGACTACAGGTATTACAATTTTTGGAATTGACTTATTTTATATATTATGCGGGTTAGCCGGTTTGCTTGCTTTGGCCTTGCTGCTGATCATTGTCCTGCTGGTGAAGACCAGTAAGATGAAAAAGAAATACAGAATGTTTATGAAGGGGGAAAATGGTAAGTCCCTTGAAAAAATATTTGTAAAGCATTTTGATGAGATGGAAAGAATTGAAGAAAATCATAAAATACTTGATGAAGAAATGGGAAGACTGAAAGAAAAGCTTCAATTATCATATTCAAAAATGCATATACTGAAATATAATGCATTTAAAGAAATGGGCGGCGAGACAAGTTTTGCGATTGCGCTGCTGGATCACAGAAATAATGGAATTGTACTCAATGCAATGAGCAACCGCTATGGAAGTTATATGTATGCAAAAGAAATAAAAGACGGACATTCAGAAGTTGCTCTATCTAAAGAAGAGCAGATTGTACTGGAAGATTGCATGAATCAATAAACCTATCAGGAGGAAATTATGTTAGATATTAAATTTGTGAGAGAAAACCCGGATGTAGTGAAACAGAACATAAAAAATAAGTTTCAGGACCGTAAACTGCCGTTAGTGGATGAGGTTTTAGAATTAGATGAGAAGAACCGGGAGATCAAGCAGGAGGTCCAGTCACTCAGAGCCAATAGGAATAAAATATCCAAACAGATTGGCGGTTTAATGGGACAGGGGAAAAAGGACGAGGCTGAACAGCTCAAACAGCAGGTAGCCGACCAGGCAGGCCGTATTGAGGAACTGACAGAAGAAGAAAAGCAGGTAGAAGAGAAAATCTTAAAAATTATGATGACTATTCCGAATATCATTGATCCTTCTGTTCCGATCGGAAAAGATGACAGTGAAAATGTAGAGATTGAAAAATTCGGTGAGCCTGCAGTACCGGATTTTGAAATTCCGTACCACACGGAGATTATGGAAAAATTTGATGGTATTGATCTGGACAGTGCAAGGAAAGTAGCAGGTCAGGGATTCTATTACTTAATGGGCGATGTGGCAAGGCTTCACTCTGCGGTAATATCTTATGCCAGAGACTTTATGATTAACAGAGGCTTTACTTACTGTGTCCCGCCGTTTATGATCAGAAGCAATGTAGTCACCGGTGTCATGAGCTTTGATGAAATGGACGCCATGATGTATAAAATAGAAGGAGAGGACCTGTATCTGATCGGAACCAGTGAACATTCCATGATTGGTAAGTTTATTGATACAATGATTCAGGAAGAAGAGCTTCCTAAGACACTTACCAGTTATTCTCCATGTTTCCGAAAAGAAAAAGGAGCCCATGGTCTGGAAGAAAGAGGCGTTTACAGAATTCATCAGTTTGAAAAACAGGAAATGATTGTTGTGTGCAGACCGGAAGAAAGTATGGACTGGTATGAAAAGCTGTGGAAAAATACCGTAGATTTATTCCGTTCTCTGGATATCCCGGTCCGCACACTGGAATGCTGTTCAGGAGATCTGGCTGACCTTAAAGTTAAATCTGTTGATGTGGAGGCATGGTCTCCGCGCCAGAAAAAATACTTTGAAGTGGGCAGCTGTTCCAATCTTGGAGATGCCCAGGCCAGAAGGCTGAAAATCCGTGTCAATGGAGAAAACGGCAAGTATTTTGCGCATACTTTAAATAATACTGTAGTGGCACCGCCCAGAATGCTTATCGCCTTTTTAGAGAACAATCTTCAGGCAGACGGCAG
Source organism: Anaerostipes sp. (assembly GCF_018381315.1). Taxonomy (GTDB): domain Bacteria; phylum Bacillota; class Clostridia; order Lachnospirales; family Lachnospiraceae; genus Anaerostipes. The sequence continues at coordinate 62,904 of NZ_JAGZSD010000015.1, forward strand.
TGTGAGGATCCCTGAGGCACTTCAGCCGTATATGGGCGGTATGAAAGTCATTCAGTAAAGGATGTTATATGGAAAAGGCAAAGATCATTTTGGTCGAGGACAATTTAAAAATCCAGAAAGAACTGAGTGAGTTCCTGTGCCGTTACGGCTATCGTGTAAAAGCGCTCAATAACTTTGACAATATCGTGGATGATATCCTGGAGGAAGAAGCAGATCTGATTCTTTTGGATATTAATCTTCCGGTATATGACGGATACTATATATGCCGGGCAGTCAGAGAAAAATCGGAGATTCCGATTATTGTGGTTACAAGCAGGGACAGCGAAATGGATGAGCTTATGAGCATGAATCTGGGGGCGGATGATTTTATTGCAAAACCATATAATACCCAGATTCTCGTGGCCAGGATTTCTTCGCTTCTGAAACGCACAAAACATACAAAAGAAGAGTGGAATATTGCACATAAGGGACTGACGATAAACCTGTCCAACAGTACTGCGTGGCACGGAGAGAAGCATATTGAGCTGAGTAAAAATGAAGTAAAGATGCTTTCCGTGCTCATGAAGCAGAAAGATCAAATTGTGTCCAGGGATGAACTGATGGAAGAACTGTGGCAGTCCAATGAGTTTGTGGATGACAATACCCTGACTGTAAATATCAACAGGCTCAGAAAGAAGCTGGATTCTATCGGCCTTTCTGATTATATTGTCACTAAGAGAGGGCAGGGGTATCTGGTATGAGCATCCGGGCATTTTTAAAAGATAAGCTGTTATTTTTTGTACTGCAGCTGTTTTTTCTGACGTTTCTCGTATGGATGCTGCATTTATTCCATGCCACAGTGTTTTCTGTTATTTATCTGTTATGCTTATACTTTATTCTTCTGACACTGGCACTCGGCAATGAATACTTTAAGAAAAAGAATTTCTATGAAACGGCATTGAGCAGCATGGATGCATTGGATAAAAAGTTTATGCTGTCAGAACTTTTGGACAGGCCCGGATTTCTGGAGGGAGGCATTTTTTATGACTGTCTGACAGAATGCAATAAATCAATGTGTGATGAAGTATCAGAGTATAAAGTGTCTGCACAGGATTACAGAGAATATGTGGAGATGTGGATCCATGAGGTGAAAACACCCATTGCAGCTTCCAGGCTGATGATTGAAAATAATCCTTCCCAGGTCACAAAAGACATCAGTGATGAACTGGAGGAAGTGGAATACTATCTCGAACAGGCACTTTACTATTCCAGGAGCAATGGAGTAGAAAAGGATTATATTGTGAAACGTATGAACCTGAATACAATGGTGCAGGATGTGATAAAGAAAAATTCCAAACTTCTGATTCAGTCTAAGGTAAAAATCAGCCTTGATTGTTTGGATTATGATGTGTATACCGATGAAAAATGGATGGAATTTATTATCAAGCAGATTGTGATTAACTCGGTAAAATACCGCAAAGAAAATCCGGAGATAAGATTTGCAGCAGAAGAAGACAAGGATCATGTAACTCTATTGATCGGAGATAACGGTATCGGCATTTCCAGCAGAGACCTTCCAAAGGTCATGGAAAAAGGATATACAGGGACAACCGGAAGAAAATACGCTAAGTCAACCGGTATGGGACTGTATCTGTGCAGAAAACTTTCTGATAAGCTTGGAATTGGGTTTTCTATCCGCTCCATAGAAGGAGAGGGAACCCAGGTTAAAATTGAATTTCCCAAAAATTCTTTTGTCCATATGTAGAAAACCGCTGACAATATGTTCAGCGGTTTTTCTTTCTTTAATTCCTAATCCGGCTTATCCGGGTCCTCTACCTCCAGGTTCGGGCAGTCCTTAATATTCATTACCGGAGGGCGGAAAGGATAAAGATCCTCATAGGATTCAATTTCTGCTTCAGATACCGGTTTTGCGGGAATCAGCCCGGTGCAGTCAGTGGTAGAGCATGTGGAACACATATCAAAGATATTTTCATCAATTTCTTCGTTTGTCAGCTCTTTCTTCTTTTTCATGATCTCAACCTCCTTTTGGCATATAAATAGTATGGTTGGTCCATGAAAAAAATATCATTGGAATTTTAATTTCAATAATTTTCTTATTTGTCTAATAAGATTAAAGCAATGATCTCCAAATCCGTATCACCGATATTTTCTATTCCGTGTCCGCATCCGCTCATCGTATATGTAGTATCCCCTGCCTTTACTTCATATTCAGTGCCGTTGTCGTTGTACATGCCGCGGCCGGCTAAAATATGGTATGCTTCTCCTTCATCTTCATGGACATGGTATCCGAAAGAACATCCGGGCGGAATAATGATCTTGCCGAAAAGGCGGCTGCTGTCCTTCATCTCATCTTTTGTCAAAAAAGCAGTTTTTCTGATCGTTCCTTTTCCTCCCCTGGCATTCTCTACTGTCTCATACTTAACATCTTCGTTTTTTAAATACATGGCCTTACCTCCGTTTATGAATTGGTTATAGTATCAGTATAGAGGATTGTATTTAAAATTACAATCAATATGAAAGGTGACAAAAGTGTAAGTTTTGTGTAAGGCAGTTCGATGGATGGCCTTATGGAACAGTGATATAGTATGTATAACATAAAAAAAGCAAAGGAGTAATGGAATATGAAAACGGTATTAAAAGTTGAAAATATGGAAAAGTATTATGGGAACAAAGGGAATGTGACAAAAGCGGTGGACGGCATCAGCTTTGATGTGGAGAAAGGAGAATATATCGGAATTATGGGTGCGTCAGGAAGCGGAAAGACGACGCTGCTCAACTGTATTTCTACGATCGACAGAGTTACTTCAGGACATATTTTTATTGACGGAATGGATGTGACAAAGTTAAAGGGACGCCACCTCTCCCAGTTCCGGAGAGAACAGCTGGGTTTTATCTTTCAGGATTTTAACCTGCTGGATACGCTGACTGCTTATGAAAATATTGCACTGGCGCTGACTATTATGAAAACACCTGCAAAAGAGATTGAAGACAAAGTGAGATCTATTGCAGAGAGACTGATGATCACACAGGAGCTTCCTAAATATCCATACCAGCTGTCAGGAGGGCAAAAGCAGAGAGTTGCAAGTGCAAGAGCGATGGTAACGGACCCGTCTCTGATTCTTGCAGATGAGCCTACGGGAGCGCTGGACAGTAAGTCTGCAAGGATGCTGCTGGACAGTATGGAAACAATGAATACAGAAATGAATGCAACAATTCTTATGGTAACTCATGACGCATTTACGGCCAGCTACTGTAAACGTATTTTATTTATCAAAGACGGAAAAATCTTTAATGAGCTCGTAAGAGGAAGGGATTCCAGAAAAGACTTCTTTAACCGCATCATTGAAGTGGTGACATTGCTTGGAGGTGACAGTACAAATGTATTCTAAATTAGCTTTTGGAAATGTAAAGAAAAGTATAAAAGACTTTACGGTTTATTTTTTAACACTGACCTTTGGTGTCTGTCTGTTTTATGTATTTAACTCTATCGGAAGCCAGCAGGCTATGCTGAAAATGAATGAATCACAGAAAAGCATTATAGAAATGCTTCAGATGGCCATCGGCTCATTATCTGTATTTATCGCCGTGATTCTCGGTTTCCTTGTAATCTATGCCAACCGGTTTCTGATTAAGAGAAGGAAAAAGGAGCTGGGACTTTACCTGTGTCTGGGAATGGATAAACGCCAAGTGTCAAAAGTACTGATTATTGAGACCCTGTTTATTGGAGTTTTTGCATTGGCTGCAGGCCTTCTGGCTGGAGTGTTTTTATCTCAGGGACTTTCAGCGGTGACAGCCAAAATGTTTATGGTGGAGATGAAGGAATTTAGGTTTATTTTTTCCGGCGAAGCATTTATAAGGACTATCATTTACTTTGCAGTTATTTTCCTGATTGTTATGATTTTTAATGCATTCAGTATATCCAAGGTCAAGGTTATTGATCTTTTGACTGCAAGCAAAAAAAATGAATCTTTGAAGGTGAAAAAACTGGGAGTTTCTGTGGTGCTGTTTCTTATTTCTGTAGTATGCATCGGTTATGCATATTACTGTATTCAGGAAAACGGCATGATGGAAGTAGATTCTCAGTTCTGGATGAGTATTATTTTTGGGGCGGCAGGAACCTTTTTGTTCTTCCTGTCTCTGTCCGGTTTCTTTTTAAGAATTTTAAAGACAAATAAGAGATTCTATTACAGAAAGCTCAATATGTTTGTGTTAAGGCAGATTAACTCTAAAATTACAACAACCTTTGTCTCTATGACAATGCTCTGCCTTATGCTTTTGGTGGCAATCGGAGTATTTTCCACAGGAGCGGGTCTGGCAACAACCTTCGGAAATGATATGAAGAAAGCCACACCGTATGACGCGTCTTATGTAAGATATCTTTCTGAGGATGCCAAGGATTCTGAAATAAAGCTGAATATGAAGGAAGAGTTTAAGAAAAAGGGTATCGATATGAATGATTTCGTTGACAAATCATGTACCATTTATACCCGTATGTATGAGCAAGTAAAATTCAAAATATTTCTCAGCGGACGGGACAAATTAGTGGATTACCCAAAAAGCACAAAAAAACAAATGGAAAAATCAACTCCTGATATTATATCTTTATCCGATTATAATGAGTCCATGAGAAAACAGGGGAAACAGGCGATTCATCTTAAGTCAGATGAATATGCAGTGAACTGCAACTTTGAAAATATGCAGGCTTTATGGAAGGATTCCTGCAAAGACGGGGAGAAGATTAAAATAGGCGGAAAGACCCTTACACCGAAAAAAGACGTACTTGATAATACGTACTTTTCAGCATCTTCCATGCCTATGGATCTGGGTACCCTGATTGTGCCGGACGAAATTGCCCGGACGATTCCGGTAAGAACTATCATTTATAATTGTCAGATGAAAGGGGATGCAGACAAAAACAGCCATAAACTGAGTGCAGCCCTGGATAAAATTTATCCTCATCATACTGTGGAGCAGAGGAACCAGTCTCCGTATCACACTGCTATTTACAGAGTGGAGATGATTGAACAGAGTGCAGGTCTCAGCATGGTTATCACATATATTGCTATCTATATCGGAGCGGTGTTCCTTATCACCTGTGCGGCTGTGCTTGCACTGCAGCAGTTAAGTGAGAATTCAGACAATGTGGAGCGGTATAATCTTCTCAGAAAAATCGGAGCAGATGAACGGATGATCAATCATGCCATGCTTGCACAGATTGTGATTTACTTTATGGTACCTCTGAGTTTGGCGCTGGTACATTCATATATTGGTGTAAAGGTAGCCAGCAATGTCATATCAACTTTAGGCAATGTAAATGCACTAAACGGTATCTTAGCCTCCGGGGCAGCGATCCTTGTCATATACGGAGGATATATGCTGGCGACATATATGGGAAGCAAGGCAGTGATCAAAGAAAGAAATAAATAAATAAGCAGAAACATGATAACAATGAAAAGATAAATGAGAACAGCAGTGACTGACTGCTGTTCTTTTTTGTTTCATAGGAAAGAACGTCCTATGAAACAAAAAGCACTCCGTGCAGGATGCGCACAAATGCACAGAGAAATTATTTGCCTGTGGCAAATCGCATTTGGCGCGCAAAGTGAACAGGCCCCTCAAAGAATGAGGGGTTGGGGAGCTGAGGTGGGCATGCCACTTTGTTTTGAATGAAAATGAATGAATATGATTGACTTTGAATGAAATTGTGATATAATTAGGAAAAAGAGGTGATGAAATGCTGCCAGATGAACGATTTCGAAAGATTTTAGAGCTGATCAGAATAAACAGATCTGTAACGGTACAGGAACTGGTGAAGCAGATCGGAATTTCTGAGTCAACGATCCGCAGGGACCTGACCGCACTGGATAAAAAAGGACTTCTTAATAAGGTACATGGAGGGGCTACTGCACTGGATGCAGGCCTTAACATGGAAGAAGCAGTTGCGAATAAATCTTTAAAAAATGTGGATGAAAAGCGCAGAATTGCACAATACTGTGCAGGGATTATCAGGCCGGATGACTTTATTTATCTGGATGCGGGAACAACCACTGAGATGATGATTGAATTTTTGACAGAAAAGAAGGCCTCTTATGTAACCAACGGCATTTCCCATGCCAAAAAGCTCATGGACTGCGGGTTTAAGGTGTATCTGATCGGGGGAGAACTCCGGGCGGTGACGGAAGCCATTGTCGGAGCTGAGGCTTTGGAAAGTCTGAGAAAGTATAACTTTACCAAAGGATTTTTCGGTGTCAACGGTATCTCAAAGCGGAGCGGATTTACAACTCCGGACGTAACGGAGGCATTGGTAAAGAAAACGGCGCTTGAACATTGTCTGGATGCTTATATCCTGGCGGATTCATCCAAATTCCGCACAGTTTCAGCAGTCAGCGTAGCGGCTCTGGACCAGGCCCTTATTGTAACAGGGAAGTTAGAAGATCAAAGCTTTTTAAACTATGCAGTCATCAAGGAGGTATTAGAATGATTTACACAGTAACTTTTAACCCGGCGATTGATTATGTCATCAAGGTGGATGATCTGACTCTGGGAAAGGTAAACCGTACCACAAGAGAGGATATGTACTGCGGAGGAAAAGGAATCAATGTTTCCAACGTACTGGCTAATTTAGGGATCGACAGCGTAGGATTTGGATTCATCGCAGGATTTACGGGAGATGCCATTGAGACAGGGGCAAAGCAGCTGGGATTTAAGCCTGATTTTATCCGCCTCAGGGAAGGCATGACAAGGATCAATGTAAAGATCAAGTCAGATGAAGAAAGCGAAATCAACGGACAAGGACCGGACATCCATGAAGATGAGCTGGAAATGATGTATCAGAAGCTGGATACTTTAAAGGACGGTGATATTCTGGTTCTGGCCGGAAGTATTCCGAATACTCTTCCGGAAGATGTCTATGAAAAGATCATGGAAAGGCTTCAGGACAGAAAGATACAGATCGTTGTGGATGCAACGAAAGATCTGCTGTTAAACGTGCTTAAATACCATCCGTTCCTGATCAAACCGAATAACCATGAATTAGGAGAGATGTTCGGAGTTGAGTTAAAGAACAATGAAGAGATCATTGAATACGGAAAGAAGCTTCAGGAAAAGGGTGCAAGGAATGTATTGATTTCCATGGCCGGAGACGGAGCTATCCTGATTACGGAAAAAGGAGACGTACACATTTCACCTTGTCCGAAGGGAGAAGTGAAAAACTCTGTGGGGGCAGGAGATTCTATGGTTGCAGGCTTCCTGACCGGATACCTGAAAAACGGGGATTATAAAGAGGCACTGAAGATGGGCATTGCCACAGGAAGCGCAAGTGCATTTTCTGAGGATCTGGCTACAAAAGAAAAGATTATGGAATTATATGAGCAGTTATAATTAATCTGCGATCAGCTGGTTTATGACCGGACAAGTGAGGAACATAAATATATAAGAATAAATTGCAGAGAAAACAAGGTATGGAAATTTACATGCCTTGTTTTTTTCATTTTTTTGTGAAAGAAAATGTATCAGTGTCATTTCTTTTCACAAAAGATGAAATACCTCAAACTGTTTTTCAAAGAGTATGGATGATATACTCAAAACATAGATGAGGTGATAATTATGAACAAGAGATCTCGGGAAATCTTATCTACTCTGATTCAGAAAAAAGAATATGGGCAGGCATCCTATATGAAAGAGCTTGCAGAGCAGTTTGGAGTGTCCACAAGGACCATCCGGAATGACTTGGAGCAGATTAATGAATTTCTTAATAAGAACCAGCTGTCCGGAGTAAGTCTTAAAAGACAGGGACTCATTGAGACAGGAGAAGATATGGAGCAGGCACGGAAGTATCTTTTCCGGGATGATTTTTACTCTTACAAGCTGGAGAAAAATGAAAGAAAAATATTTATGGCAACACTGCTGATCTGTGAAAAAGACTACCGGACGATTTCAGATCTGGCAGACTGCATGTATGTGAGCCGGTCCACAGTCATCCAGGACTTGGATGCACTGAAAGCATTTTTAAAAAAGCACAAGCTTTATGTTGTTTCCCATTCCAACAAGGGATTGATTTTAGAAGGGGAGGAAAAAAATAAAAGATTACTGCTGCTCTCCATGGTGAAAAGCAATGAATCTGTCTACCGTGAGGCACCGGTTTTTGAGAGGCTGATCGGCTCGCTTAAGGAAGAGAGCCGGGTAGATATGGAAGACTTAAAGACAATGGAAAAGGTGATCAATCTGGCGGAACATTTCTCCGGAAGGTTTCTCACAGATACCTCTTTTACTAATCTTAAATACTTTCTGCTGTTAAGTCTGTACCGCATGAGGCTTAAGATGTATGCAGAGCAGGACGGCAAGAAAAACAGCAAATATGAGATGGCTGGATACATATTAAAGCAGCTCAGCGATTTTGCAGGCATTCAGGTAGAAGAAGACGAGATTAAGTTTCTCAGCAGAGTCTTAAATGAAATGCGTTATATTAAAAAGACTACCAGCAATCAGGAAATTGTAAAGATGCAGGTGATTACAAGAACTTTTATTGAGCATGTGTCTTTTGACATTGACCTGAATTTACAGGGAGATTATATTTTCTATGAAAATCTGATCAATCATCTGGAATCCATGTTTTCATCGGCTATCCAGGACAATACAGTCAACTCAGTGGTGACGGAAGTATTGGAGCGTTATCCCAGGATTCAGGAAGCAGTGCAGAACAACGTATCAGTTCTGGAAGATTATATCGGACGGAAACTGAATGAAGTGGAGATTTCATATATTGTAGTGCATATCTGCGCTGCCATTGAACGGAATAAAAATTCTACAGAGCGTTACTCCGTGATTCTTGTGTGCAGCGGAGGGATAGGTACTTCCCAGCTTTTGCTGGCCAGACTGAAAAAGTATTTTAACTTTAATGTGTGTGATATTATACCGGCACATGATCTTAAAAATGCAGACATTGACCAGGCTGATGTGATTATTTCCACCGTGGCGCTGGATACGGACATGGAATATATTCAGGTTGATCCGCTGTTAAATGATGAGGACTGTATCAATGTGGGGAAAAAGCTTTCACGGCTGAAAGGAAATCATAAAGCTGCCGCAGAACCAAAGGTCAAAGAAAAGCCTGAGGCGGCACATATGAAGCGGATCAAAGAAATTCTTGCATCAGATACGGCTCCGCAGGAAATGGTCTTTCAAATCGAAGAGGTTGTGAATGAGTATTACCACAAAGAGGTGAGCCTGCCGCTGTTAGCCATGCTTCCCGGGGAGGCAGTGAGATTAAATGTAAGCTGTAAAAGCTGGCAGCAGGCTATCAGGGAGTCTGCCGGGTATCTGCTTGAAAATGACTGTATTGAGGAAAGGTACATAAGTTCCATGATAGAAAATGTGGAAAAAAACGGGCCATATATTCTCGTGGCACCGGGATTTGCCCTGCCTCATGAGGCATTGAATGCAGGGGCTAAGAAGGCAGGAATGAGTCTGATCCGGCTCGAACAGCCTGTGGTATTCGGAAAGCCTGAATTTGATCCGGTAGAGTGGGTCTGCTGCCTAAGCGCTATCAACAAAGAAACCCACTTAAAGGCAATGTTTCATCTTGTAAACCTATTTCATAACCAGAAGTTCAGAGATGAAATACGGTGTGCGGGAAGCGGCCGGGAAGTCTATAATGCGATCAAACGATATGAATATGAAATGAGGTAATGTAGCATGATTTGGGAAGATTTAAAAGAAGAACTGGTGCTCCCGGGCCTTGAGGCCGAAAGCTCCGGGGAGGTCTTTGAACGTCTGGGCAGGACATTGATAGAAGAAGGATTCTGCAGGGAATCTTATATCGACGCTTTAAAGGCAAGGGAAAAAGATTTTCCAACAGGCGTCAATATGGGAGGGGTGGGAATCGCCATTCCCCATACAGATAAAAGCCATGTGTATAAAGGAGCTGTGGCTATTGGAGTATTAAAAAAGCCAGTGAAGTTTTACCAGATGGGAACAACCGATGAAGTTGTCATGGCGAGGCTTATTTTTATGCTTGCAGTGGACGATCCGGAAGAACATCTCGTATTTTTACAGAGGATCCTGCAGATACTTCAGGATTCAGAGACACTGAAAGAATTGACAGAATGCACGAAGAAACAGGACGTTATCCGAATAATAAAAGAAAAAGAACAGTCACTTTCCTGAAAAGGAAATATGAAAGGAGATTCATTATGTCAGTTGTAAATATTTTATCCGTATGCGGATCAGGAACCGTAACTTCATCTATGGTAGCTGCAAAGCTGAAAGAAAAATTAGGGGAAAAGGGATACTCTGTTTCCACCACAGAGGCAAGGCCTACAGAGGCTTTGAATCTTGCCCAATCCGGAAGATTTGATATTCTGGCCCATACAAGTCCTCTCCCGGACGGAGATTATGGAATCCCTCAGGTCAATGCCTTCGCGTGCATCACCGGCATGGGTGAGGAAGAATTTTTTGACCAGATCGTGGAGGCACTGAAGTCTGTCGGAAAGTAAACAGGAAATGAAACGGAGGAAATACATATGGAAGCAGTTCTTACAATACTGAAATCAATTATCGACAACTTCGGATCAGCTATTATCGTACCATTTATTATTTTTATCATTGCATTGATATTTAAAGTAAAAGTTCAGAAAGCATTTTTATCGGCACTTTATGCAGGTGTATCCCTGATGGGATTTACCTTAATCCTGGGTGCATTTACACCGATCATCACACCGATGGTCAAGAATATGTCACAGGTTATGGCAGGGGTCACAGGGGTTAATTTAAATACCTTTGATGTAGGATGGCAGGCCACCTCCGTGGTTGCCTTTGCAACCAGCGCAGGCATGATTTATCTGGGACTGGGAATCCTTCTGCAGACGATCCTGTTTCTTGTGAAGTGGACCAATATTTTTCAGCCGTCCGATCTTTGGAATAACTATTCATACATTGTCTGGGGAGCTATGGTTATTTTTAAAACTCATAATTTCCTTCTCGGAATCGCGTGTATGATCCTTTTAAATCTGTACAGCCTTCTTATATCAGAGTTAGTTGCCAAGCGGTGGTCCAAGTATTATAACTATCCGAACTGTACGATCATTGCCATGCACAATGTGGAACCTGCGATTTTTGCGATTTTGTTTGATCCGGTTTTAAATAAGCTTGGGTTCAGCAAATTAAAGCTCAATCCCAAATCGATTGAAAAGAAAATCGGATTCCTGGGAGAGCCAATGACACTTGGATTTTTCCTCGGAATGTTTATCGGTATCCTTGGAAGTGTGAATAAACTGGGAACCATAGCAGGATGGGGAGATATTTTGGAAGCTGCGATTGCAACCAGTGCCGTTATGGCCATCTTTCCTAAAATCGCCAGCATGTTTGCCCAGGCATTTGCACCGATCACAGAAGCGGCAAGAAAATTTATGGGCAAGGCAGGAGACAGGGAATGGTATATTGCAGTCAATGATGCTGTGGGATATGGAGAACCTGCAACTCTTACAAGCGGGCTTCTGCTGATCCCGATTATGATCGTAGTCTCTACCATCCTTCCGGGCAACCAGGTGCTTCCGGTTGTGGATCTCCTGGCAATCCCATACATGGTGCAGGGTCTGGTAGCAGTTTATAAAGGGAACATGTCCAAGATTCTTGTGGCAGGAACAATCTGGTTCAGCTTAGGCCTTTTGATGTGCACCTATACAGCTCCGTTGTTTACACAGGTGGCAATGTCCGCAGGCTTTGCGATTCCGGCAGGAGCAGCCATGATTACCAGTTTTAACATTCTTGGAAAACCAATGCTTGGTTTTGTCTTCCTGGCTTTCCTCTCCGGAAATCCTGTCTTTATCGCCATAGCAGTGGCAGTTTATGCGGCAATGTTTGCAGTATTTAAATTAAAAAACAAGGAGATCGTAGCTTACTTAGACCGTCAGGCAGAGAAAAATGAATCAGTGGAAGAAGCAGGGGTGTAGTGTATGAAAGTAGATGTAAAAGAGTTTCTAAAGCCGTGCAGCTGCGGCAGAAAACATGAGATTGCAGTAGATGATATGATTATAGAAAAAGGCGCAGTTTCAAAGCTTCCTGAGATTCTTGCAAGAGATGCATATAAGAAGTTTCAGAATATTGTAATGATCTGTGATGAAAATACATATGAAGCAGCAGGAAAAACCGTGGAACGTCTGGTACCGGGACTGAAAAAAGCAGTTCTTGACCCTGAAAACCTTCATGCCGATGAACACGGAGTGGAGGCAGCCCAAAATCAGCTTGACAGAATAGGGGACGTGGATCTGATGATTGCCGTGGGTTCTGGTACGGTTCATGACATTACAAGATACCATGCCTATGAGAGGAAAATTCCATTCTTCTCTGTACCTACAGCAGCCAGTGTAGACGGTTATGTCTCCACGGTGGCTGCCATGACATGGCACGGGTTTAAAAAGAGTTTTACGGCTGTGTCTCCGGCTGTTGTGATCGCGGACACTGATATTTTCAGCAAAGCGCCTATGCGCCTTACTGCTTCCGGGGCTGCGGACCTGCTGGGAAAATATACGGCTCTGGCGGACTGGAAGATCACACATATTTTAACAGGGGAATATATCTGTGAAGAGATCTGTGAGATGGAATATAAAGCACTGGATGCACTGAAAAACAGTCTTTCCGGTCTGGCACAAGGAGATGCTGCGGCTTATGAGGAGCTTATGTACGGACTTCTGCTCTCCGGCCTGGCGATGCAGATGACAGGGAACTCCCGGCCGGCTTCCGGAGCAGAGCATCATATGTCTCATCTGTGGGAGATGGAAGTGCTGAATGATTATATAGATTATTACCATGGAGAAAAGGTAGGCGTGGGGCTGATTCTGGCTTCAAAAATCTATCACAAAGCAGCAGAAAAAATGCGCAGTGAAACATTTACAGTGAAAAAATCTATGCCTGTGGAAGAGGAACTGATCCGGGTGAATTTTACCAAACTTGGTATGTATGAGTCCATCATGGAGGAAAATACACCGAATCTGCTGGAAGAGATTGATTCCAAAAAGCTTCTGGATAAAAAGAATGAGATCGCGGCTGTCATCGATGAGATCCCTTCTGCCGGGGAACTCACCGAAATGCTTGCCAAGGTGGACGGGGTCAGATCCTTAGAGGATCTTGGATTTGATGAGAGCTTCCAGGAAAAGACCGCAAGGCTGTCTCCTTATGTGAGAGCCAGAATCACTTTTATGAGGCTTCTCAAGTTTTATAGTTTTTATGAAGAAGTAATCAAGAATTAGGGAGGGCACAAGATATGCTGGAAGAATTAAAACAGCAGGTTTATGAGGCAAATATGGAGCTTCCCGCAAAGGGGCTGGTTACCTATACCTGGGGAAACGTAAGCGGAATTGACCGTGAGCAGGGGCTGTTTGCAATCAAGCCAAGCGGTATTGCCTATGAGGACCTGAAACCATCTGATATGGTAATTATGAATTTAAACGGAGAGCGGGTGGAGGGAGATTATCATCCGTCCTCCGATACACCGACCCATCTGGAGCTTTATAAAGCATTTCCCCAGGTGGGAGGGATTGTCCACACTCACTCTGCCTGGGCAGCCTCCTGGGCGCAGGCCGGCAGGCCGATCCCATGTTACGGAACCACACATGCAGATTATTTTTACGGAGAGATCCCGTGTGCCAGAAGTCTGACACCGGAAGAGATCGAAACCGAATATGAGAAGAATACAGGACTTGTCATAGTTGAGACATTTCAGGGGATGAATCCATCCTATGTTCCGGGAGTGCTGTGTACAAACCACGGACCGTTTTCCTGGGGAAAGGATGCAGAGGAGGCAGTGCACAATGCTGTCGTGATGGAAGAGGTGGCAAAAATGGCTGCCAGGACAGAGCAGCTGAAGGCAGAAGCAGCCGAGGCGCCCAAAACCATTCAGGATAAGCATTTTTTCCGGAAACACGGACCCAATGCCTACTACGGAAACGCCGGAAAGTGAGGGATTATGTTAGAAAACATTAAGACTTTTGTGTTGGATATGGACGGAACGATTTATCTTGGAAATGAACTGTTTCCGTTTACGAAGGACTTTCTTTCCAGAGTGGAGAATACGGGCAGAAAATTTTATTTTTTCACAAATAATTCTTCCAAGAGCCAGCAGGCCTATATTGAAAAGCTTGCAGATATGGGGATCCGCGCAGATAAGGAACAAATGATGATCTCAAGCCATGTAATGATAGAGTATCTTCAGAGGAATCATGCGGGCAGGAGTGTGTATGTGGTCGGGACTCCGTCACTGGTTAATGAATTTAAAAGGTTTGGCATACCGCTGGCAGAAGAAGACCCTGATATTGTGATATTGGGATTTGACACGACACTTACTTATGAAAAGCTGTCGAAAGCCTGCCATTATATCCGGAACGGCTGTATCTATTATGGGATCAATCCTGATTTAAACTGCCCCATGGAGGGAGGCACTTTTATACCGGACTGCGGTTCTATGGCTAAGCTTGTGGAGGCTTCGACCGGAAGATATCCGGAGTTCTTTGGGAAACCATCTGAACATACATTGGACTATATTGTGCGGAAGACTGGATGCCGCCAGGAAGAGATCGCTGTCGTTGGAGACAGGCTCTATACAGACATTGCAGTGGCAGACGGGAGTCATGTGACATCCGTTCTTGTACTGAGCGGAGAGAGCACTGCAGAGGATGCGGAGAAAAGTAATGTAAAGCCGGATCTGATTGTGAAGGATTTAAGCGAAATCACGAAAGAACTGAATGAGTGAAAAAGCCCCGGGCGTTTGAATGGCGTCCGGGATTTTTGTGTGAAGAGAAAGAGGAAGTAAATTCTGCTCCTTTCCTTTTGCCAGATCATATGCTATCCTTTTGGGTAAAGAAAAGGTATTTAAAAATTTATCCTGCATTCGGGGATATCAGGCAGGGGGATCAGGATCTATGGAAGAAAAACAGAGAATCCGTCAACAGATCAAAGAAAAAACAGAAAAGTTATCCACAGAGTATCTGCGGATGTCAGAAGAAGAGATACAGAGAAAAGTCTTAACACTTCCGGAGTTTAAAAAGGCAGAGACTGTTTTTTGTTATGTGTCCGCAGGCAGAGAAGTATCCACAAACCAAATTTTATCCGAGTGCTTCCGGCAGGGAAAAAGAGTGGGAGTCCCGCTGTGTACGGCACCGGGTATTATGGAGGTGAGGGAGATTACCTGTATGGACCAGCTGGAGGATGGTATCTATGGTCTTAGGGAACCCAAAAGAAATACACCTCCTGTTGAAAAAAAGGAGATCGATCTGGGGATTATTCCGTGTGTTTCGGCAGATCTGTGTGGAAAACGTTTGGGACACGGAGCAGGGTATTATGACCGGTATCTGTGTGATACAGATTTTTTGAAAGTTCTTTTATGCAGAAGGAAACTGTTATGGAATGATATACCTTCCGACAGCCATGATGTGCCAATGGATCTTGTGGTCACGGAATAAAGATGCCGTAAAAAAGAAGTCTTTGAAAAGAGGTGGAGCTTTGATACGATTTGATATAAACCAAAATCTGAAAGAAGTTTTTGAAAATGGGCAGCTGCCGACGATGGTCTATATTTCCAGACAGGAGAGTACGCCGGAAAAGATCAGCCGTCCGCTCCACAGCCATGAATCTATCTGTGAACTGCTGCTTGTATATAAAGGGACAGGTACATATCAGGTGGGGACAAATATTTATCCTATAGAAGAAGGCTGCATGGCCTATTATAATCAGGGAGATCTTCACGAGATTGCCACTGCTGAAAAAACAAATATCGGGCATTACTGTATCGGTATTACAAATCTTTGTTTAAGGGGATTGGAGCGGAATCAAATGGTTCCTGACGGAGGCCCTTTTATAAGGCATGCAGGTTCCCTGTTTCCGTTTCTAAAAACCATGTGCGATCAGATTTATATGATGGAGGAAATGAATCCGGCAGGGCAGCTGGCCTCACAGCTTTTCTGTGCATCTATGGTTGTCATTGCAAATCAGCTGGAAACCTTCCCCCAGGCCATGGCTGCGAAGACAGAGGAAGAAGAATTCATTTCAAGGATTCTTAATTATCTGAATGACCACTTTACAGAGGAACTCAATCTGGAAAGGATTGCTGAGGACATGCATTGTTCTGCCACTTATGTGTCTCACAGTTTTAAAAAGGCTACAGGCATGACACCGATCAATTATATTATCCGCAGGAGAATCGGGCTTGCACAGACAATGCTGATCTCTACTGATCTTACGGCTACAGAGATTGCCACCATGGTTGGATATGACAATACCAATTACTTCAGTACGCTGTTTACGAAAACTGTTGGAATGACGCCGATCCGGTATCGGACAATGTATCTGGATAAATTGAGGGGAAGAAGGGATCAGTCATAAAAATAGCCATATGACTGGAGGAAACCTATGAAAAAAATATTATTAACTGCAGTTGCGGTTATTTTGTTTCTATGTATATTAGTTTTTTGCAAAAAATATTTTATAAACGAAACACCTCAGGCTGATGGGGAAGTAATCAGAAACTGTAAAATATATTTATGGAAGCAGAAGCCGATAAACTTTTTTAAAATAGATTTTCAATATGTTACTGTAAGAAAAGCAGTCAAACAGGACTATGAGCAGGCCGAATCAGTTACAGCAGATGCCAAACCAGTGGAAGGAGATATAACCGTTCAGATTGGAAATACGCAGGGGAATGATTTCAGAATACTTCTACTGGATTCTGCATCTAAAATAATAGTAGGAGAAATACCAATTAAATAATCAGGAAAGTTTATAGTTGAAGAAGATCCTTTGGTTATGTGATATGCCTCAGGATCTTTTTTCGTTTCATAGAAAAGTGCATCCCATGAAATAAAAAAATCCTGAGGCATGATATAGGAGAAGCTATTTCTGAGCTGCAATACATATTGTTTGTCTGCCGTCTTCATATAAACTTCCTGCAATATCACCGTAAACTGTTATGCTGCTGAATCCGGCGTCCATTAATTCACTTTTTATTTCTTCCAATGTAAATGTATGTTCCCAGACATTATATAAGGAGATATCATTCTCAGTGACAACAGCGTATTGGTTTAAAAAAGTCTGATCCTCATCATAACGATAAAAGGAATGAAGCGTTAAACTTAATTTTTCACTCCAAAAGCCGTTTTCACAAATGTCCCAGTCCTTACTTTCTTTCATATCTCTATATTTTAAGGGTGTAAAAATGTCAAATAAGAAAACTCCATTAGGCAGCAAAGAGGCATAAATCTTTGATAATAATTTCTTTCTGGAAGCATGGGGAAGAACGCCCAAATCGCAGTATATAAGTGTTATTAAGTTATATTGGGAATAAAAATCAAACTTGGTATAGTCCCCTTTAAAATAATGAATATTTTTCTTATTTTCACAGGCAGTATTTCTTGCATAAGCAATCGATCTGCCTGAGAGATCTATGCCGGAAACATCGTAGCCATGATCATAAAACAATTCAGTATATATTCCCGGTCCGCACCCTAAATCCAGCAATGACGTATATCTTTCAGGGGGAAAAGTTTCAGATATCCATTTGACTGATGATTTTACAAATTCTATTTCTCTTGTAGCAGAATTTAAATCTTTCTTTAAATGTGCCTTAAGCATACTCTTGGAAACGTAATCATCATCCCATATATTTTTTTCACTTTGCTCAAATAAACTTGGTTTGTTTTTTACTAGTTTCAGTAAATCTTTCATATGTTTTGTCCTTTCATAATCTTTTCTGCGCAACAACTAAATCTGCATTCACAGATTTTATATATGTTTGATTATTTCTGATTTCCACGTTTCATTTGTGCCGCTGATTATACAGCAGTAAATGCGCCGGACAAAACCATCTCCTTTTTATCTGTAGTGTTTCAATTATATAGCATATGTACAGGATAGTGAAGTTTTACTATCGGTTTTTCATAAAGGATCCAGTTTTCCAATATGGCGCTTTTACGGTGCCGCAGGCCTATAATTGGGGATTGCGGGAATATACAGATCTGTTTCTTTTCTTGAAAATCAATACAGTTTAGCAAAGGCACACACATCTTTTTTTCTCTAAAATATTAATTACAGAAAGCGATAATGAACAAACAAAACAGGAGGTTTTAATATGAGTATGAATATCTGCGGAGCTCCTTGCTGCTGGGGCGTGGATGATGTAAAAAATCCTTATCTGCCGCCGTGGCAGAGAGTGCTTAAGGAGGCAGGGCAGGCGGGCTACCGGGCGATTGAACTTGGACCTTACGGATATCTTCCCATTGATGTAAAAGCAGTTTCCGAAGAACTGGAAAACAATAAACTGTCAATTGTTGCAGGAACCATTTTTGATGATCTTTTAAGTGAAGAGAATTATGAAAATGTACTGAGACAGACAGAAGAAATATGCTCTCTTGTGACAAAGCTCCCGCCGCTTCCCGTACATGACGGACAGCATTTTGCCGCACCGTATATGACGATTATGGACTGGGGACATGATGAGAGAGATTATGCGGCAGGACATCCTGACAAGGCACCCCGGCTTTCCGATGATGATTGGGCCAGGATGATGAATCATATCAGGGGAATCTGCAAAAAGGCAAAAGAATACGGAGTCCGTCCGGTCATCCATCCTCATGCAGGAGGCTACATTGAATTTGCAGATGAAATTGAGGCAGTGGTAAGAGATATTCCTTATGAACTGGCAGGACTTTGCCTGGATACAGGACATCTCTATTACTCTGGCATGGATCCGGCGGAATGGCTGAAAAAATATGCTGACCGTTTGGACTATGTTCATTTTAAAGATGTGGATGAAAAGGTTTACAGGGAAGTGCTGGGAGAACACATCCGCTTCTTTGAAGGATGTGGAAAAGGTGCCATGTGTCCGATCGGAAAAGGTGCGCTGGACTATCCGGGAATTAAGCAGGCATTAGAGGATATAAATTATAACGGATACATTACCATTGAGCAGGAACGCGACCCGAGAAATTCTGACACCAGTCTTCGGGATGTAAAAGAAAGTGTTACATATTTAAAAAGTGTAGGATATCAGATTTAAATTCATAAAAGGAGATAAAAGCTATGTATTATGGAGAAAAGAAAATTGAAAAACCAATCCGCTGGGCTATGGTAGGTGGAGGCAAGGGAAGCCAGATCGGTTATATCCACCGTTCCGCTGCAATGAGAGACTTTAATTTTGACCTGGTGGCAGGGGCGTTTGACATTGACCCTGAGAGGGGAAAAGAGTTTGGAAAGCAGCTTCATGTTGAAGAAGACAGATGTTATCCTGACTATAAAACAATGTTTGCAGAGGAGGCAAAGAGGGCAGACGGAATCCAGGCAGTTTCCATAGCCACACCAAACGGAACACACTATGAAATCACAAAAGCAGCCCTTCTTGCCGGTCTTCATGTTGTCTGTGAAAAACCGCTCTGTTTTACCGCCAAAGAGGCAGAAGAATTGGAGGAATTGGCAGCAAAGCAGAACAAAATCGTAGGCGTAACCTATGGATATGCCGGACATCAGGTGATAGAAGAAGCACGTCAGCTGATTGCATCAGGAAAATTAGGAAAGATCCGTATTGTCAGCATGCAGTTTTCCCATGGTTTCCACAATGTGGCTGTAGAGAAAAACACAGCGTCTACTAAATGGCGTGTGGACCCGAAAGTGGCGGGGCCGTCTTATGTGCTTGGTGATGTGGGAACTCATCCTCTCTATCTGTCCGAAGTTATGCTTCCGGATATGAAGATTAAACGTCTGATGTGCAGCAGGCAGTCTTTTGTAGAATCCAGAAAACCGCTGGAAGATAATGCTATGACCATCATGGAATATGACAATGGAGCAGTGGGATATGTGTGGTCCTGCTGTGTAAACTGCGGCTCTATGCATGGACAGAAAATCCGTGTGATCGGAGAAAAAGCATCCATTGAATGGTGGGATGAACACCCGAATCAGCTTACTTATGAAGTGCAGAATGAACCTGTGCGTGTATTGGAAAGAGGAATGGGGTATCTGGCACCCTCAGCTTTGGAGGAAGACCGGATTGGTGCAGGACATCCGGAAGGTTTATTTGAGGCATGGAGCAACTTGTACAGCCGGTTTGCACAGGCTATGGATGCATGTGACAGAGGGGAAGCTGTTGAATTCTGGTATCCTGATGTACATGCAGGGGCAGAAGGTGTGCGCTGGGTAGAGAACTGTGTGCAGTCTGCAGATCAGGGGGCACAGTGGGTAGATTACAAATAAGGAGCAGAAAAGATGAAAATAGCATTTGATGTTGACGTTCTGGCCAAGCAGATGGATATCAACCGGATGGTACACCAGGCGGCAGACTGGGGCTACAAGTATATTGAACAGTCTCCACATCCAAGAATCAATCCATTCTATAAGCATCCTCTGTTTTCCAGGGAATGTGAGGCAGAATACAGAAAAGCACTCAGAGAAACCGGCGTGGAAATCTCTTCTTTCATCGTAGTATACCGCTGGTCCGGCCCCACCGAAGAACAGAGACAGATGGCGGTTGCCAACTGGAAACGGATGATCGAGATTGCTGTGGATATGGGGGTTCCGGTGATCAACACGGAGCTTTCCGGAGACCCGAACCAGCAGGAAATCTGCAACGGCATGTGGTTTAAGTCCATGGAAGAGCTGCTGCCGATCATTGAGAGGGAAGGGCTCAGAGTGGAGATTCAGTCTCATCCGTATGACTTTTGTGAATTAAACAATGAGACCTGTGACCTGGTAAAATCTTTCCGTTCCCCGAACCTTGGATATGTGTATTCTTCCCCGCACGGATTCTTCTATGATGAAGGAAAAGGGGATGTGCGCTCCATGTTAA
>NZ_JAGZSD010000016.1 GCF_018381315.1 Anaerostipes sp.
ACCGCCTCCGAATCTTTGCTTCAAGAAGAAAAACTAACATCCCTTCGAATGCAAGGCCTCCGAACTGGTCAAAATGGACATAATGTCTGCTGGAGAAGGGCAGCCATAAAACGGAAGGTTCCTTTTAGAGATAAGTTTTTCTTCACTGTCGGAAGGAGGCCTTTCCAGAGCCGACTGGAGATAGTGGAGAAAAACTCATACCTGCCCGTTAGAACTGGTCCATGATATGATAAAGGGCAAGTGGAAGACCATTCTTATATTCCAGCTCAGAAATGGAACATGTTCTTTTTCTGAACTTTATCACGGCATTGAAGGTATTACACAAAAAATGCTTTTGGAACAATTAAATGAATTGAGGCAGTTTGGATTAATTGATAAGAAAACTTTTGACGGTTATCCTCTGAAGGTAGAATACTATTTGACAGATCAGGGAGAAAAAATGTTATCCGCTGTTATGATCATGCAGGAAATCGGAATCGACCATATGTTAAAAAACGGTATGAAAGAATTTCTGGATCGTAAGGGAATCCGGTATTAGCCCCTGTACTAACAAAAAAGTAAGTAATTTACTTTATGTTATTTTTCTTCTATCATTTTCTGTGTTCATTAAAGTTACCATAGAAAGGACAGGAGAAAATGAAAAAAGCATTATTGATCATCGATGTTCAAAACGATTACTTTGCAGGCGGAAAGTGTGAATTATCCCATCCGGAATCGGCCTTAGACACAGTCAAAACTCTGCTCTGCTCATTCAGGAAGGAAAACCTGCCAGTTTTTTATATTCAGCATTTATCTGATGGGAATACAGACTTTTTTATACCGGGAACGTCTGGTTCGCATATCCATAAAGCAATAACTCCGCTTGAAACAGAAAAAATCATTGTCAAACACCACCCCAATAGTTTCTATAAGACAAATCTGCAAAGTGAACTAAAGAAAAAAGGCATAACAGACTTGGTCCTATGCGGAATGATGACCCATATGTGTGTGGATACAACAGTAAGGGCTGCAAAAGACCGTGGATACCATGTTACCTTGATTTCCAATGCCTGTACGTCTAAAGATTTAAAATGGAATGGAGTCACTCTTCCTGCAGCCACAGTCGGAAATGTATACATGGCTTCCTTAGACAAAAAATTTGCAGACGTTATGACAAGCGAACAATATTACAAACTAACAGCTGATGAAAACAAAGAAACATAAGTTTCCTAAGAGTTTTCTAAGATTTGTTTATATTTCGTTTATAATTGTTTATTTTCTATACATTGTATCTGTTCCGGATTCTGATATACTTTAAATATAGTTTTTCATATATTTTAATCCTCTCTTTTCATTAAATAAAAAAACAGGTTCCGTCCAACCAGCGGAACCTGTTTTTATTTACCTTAAGTGGTTTTTAATGCTTTATGCAGCACCTTGGCAACCGTTCCTCCTACAATGGAGCCTGCCAGTATCTCGATCACTGCATTGACTCCGACAAATGCACAGATAAACATCAGCGGGTTCAGATTGCCCATCGTTGAGTTAAGATTCTGAAAATATTCTGTATTCCAGTAACACAGCACCATAACTCCCATAAAAAATACGGTGTTCAGAAACGGTGCACAGAATCCCCCTATGTAATAATAAGAAGTCTTAGCCTGTCCACCCCGTTTCAAAGCCTTGAATATCACTCCAGTAAGAAATCCCATAAGTGCTCTTGTCGGAACAGCTACTAAAAATGCATAAAACGGATTGATCCCTACAAGAACCGCACCAAACGGATTCATTCCAAAAAATCTTGCAAAACTGATCAGCCCGAATGCCAGTCCCAGAACTGCTCCTGCTGCCGGTGAAAATATCATTGCTCCCACCCCTACCGGGATCGTAAGAAGTGAAACTTCAAGTAATCCAAGCCGAAGGTATCCCAGCGGCGTAAAGGTCATAATAAAAATAATAGCTATGAACAGTGCAATCTGTACCATTCTAAGAACTTTTTTGTTTCCCACTTTTTCATCCTCCTATATTTCCCTTTATATTACCACGCTGCTTTGGGGTTTCACAAGTTCTTTTGGAAAAACACTGCTCTTGACCTGATATTTCTTACCAGCTGCCGCCTCCGCCTCCTCCGAAGCCTCCGCCGGAAAAACCGCCCTTGCCCCCGCTGCCCGATGTTCCTCCGGAAGTGCCGGCAGAAGATGAATCACTCAGCGAGACTGCTGCAAACGTAATGTTTCCTGCCACACAGCTCAGCATTACTCCTGCATTCCAGCTGCTTATCTCATATCCGGCATGGTACCAGCCCGGAGCCGGAATTTCCAGCATCTCCAATTTCTCTGCAAGCTTGTCATAAAGCCCAAATACATAAGCATAGGACATGATATGATAAAAAATCTCTGGCTGTTCTTCTGCCAGCACTTTCATACGTTCAAGTTCTGCAGTTTCAATAAAAGAACGCAGACCTGTCAAACACCCCATCCACCGGATACATTTTGGAGTCCGCCTTTTCATAAAGCATGTCAGGGGCATCATAATTGCTGCGGCAGCCAGGACAATGCCTATCTCTATGGTATAATCAAATATTTCGTTTCGGGATGCTTTACAGACATAAAATACAAAGTAAAATATTTGTGACATGTAAAAGAGAACTGAACCGCCTGCAGTAAAGAAAGTCCTCTTTCTCCCTGAAAGGGAATACCAGCCGTCAACTCCCCTGCAGCAAAAATACATTCCCAGTCCCATGCCGGTGCATAACAGCACCTGGACTACTACCCCTACAGCGGTCATGTATGAATAATGTCCTGTGATAACTGTAATCCAGATAACCGACAGTACTGTACATAGAAAAGATAATTTCTGCAGTCTCCATGAAGGCTTAGTATAAATTCCAGCTTTGCTTTCTCCGTCAAAGCTCTGTATAAGCTGTGTTTTAGCATTCTCCATTGTGATCCAAAAATCATTTTTCAATCCGTTTAAATATACTGAGTCCCGGTTTTGAAATATCCGTCCAAATACAGTGCGCTGATAACTTGGTGCTTCTTCTGGCAGTTCCTTCAGCTTATGCAGGGTCATTAAATATTGTTCTTCTTCCTCTATCCACAGATTGCCTTTGTCGGCCCAATACAGAATCAGAGAAAGAATATCCCTGTCTTCTGCAATCCCATCAATGACATACCCGACAGCAGCGCTGTCCATATCTTCCGGAGGTTCAAACTCTATGGAAGGAATAATTTTTTCATCTCTTCCGAAGTACAGATACAATACAGCAAGCACTGCCAAAAGAATCACAGGAGGAACCCAAAGAAATAATGATATCCCTGGTTTCCCTTTTATCCCTGCAAATCCCTTCTGCACCTGTCCGGAAAAACAAGTAATCCCACTGCCTGCCGGAAGTTCCTTCTTCAGTGTTCCGGTAATCGTATTCTCTTTTGTATTCCTTTTCAATTCGAGCAGATTATGAGCACTTTTTGCAGATCCATAAGCTCCATAGTAAAACTCAATTTTTTCTAAGTCTGTGTCTCCAGGGAAATGAATAGAGAAACGGCTTCCCTTTGGTATCGCATTTTTCCATCTCGAAGGATAGATATTATAATAGATATACGGAAAAGGCTGCCCCTGCCGTTCAGGAGTCAGCCGGTAGGTAAACTCATAATCACCTTTTCGCACCGCTTCATCACTGTGACCGAAGCGGAATACTTTTGCACCATTCTGATGAGATTCAGTTATTTCACTGTTTGGCAGCTCAAGCTCTACATTTGCAAGGAAAGGAAATTTTTTTATATTGTCACCCTTTTTGTATGCCACAAATCCTTTATCAGGGATATATCTGTAGATACCATGCCTGTCTTCCAAGAACTTTACTTTAATCTGTTCTGTTACCAGATAATAGCCTTTTTCGTCTATTGAAATATCTACATCATAGGCCTCTGTCTTCATATATAAATCTTTTTTTACTTCCGGATCAAGTTCCTCTGCAAGGCGGTCGAAATAGCCGGCTTTTATGAGAAAAATAGCCAGTATGGCCAGTATCGGAATAAAATTCTTCAGGCTAAAACTCTTCATAAACATCCCCTCCCCTTTCTGAGATAATTATAACACCTTCTGAAGTTCTGCCTCTACAATTTTTCTTCCCTTTATTTCCTTTACATGAATCTTGATTCCGCAAACCTCCAGTTCAAACCTTGCTCCGTCTTTTGGAATAGAATGAAGTCTGCTGAAAACCAGCCCTCCCAGGGTATCACAATCCGGACGGTCCGGAATCTCCACATTTAACTCCTGTCTGATAGTGTCCAATTTTACAGCCCCTGAGCACTTCCACAAATTCTCAGCAGTCTTGCTGATTTCAGGGGGTTCTGACGGATCAAATTCATCGTAGATGTTCCCAACAATTTCCTCCAGAAGATCCTCCATTGTGATAATGCCGCTTACCTCCCCGTACTCATCCACAACAACGGCCAGATGGATTTTTTTCTTCTGCATATCCTGAAAAAGTACAGAAGAAGGAATGGTTTCCGGCACAAAATATGCTGGTTTCATCATATCCTCCAAACCCTTTTCCTTGTTTTCATTCAGGCTGATGAGAAAATCCCTGGCATATAATATTCCTCTGATGTCATTGAGATTCTTTTCATAAACCGGAAATCTGGACAGTCCGGTTTTCTGGATAACCTGAAGAATTTCTTCCTTGCTCTGGGTGAAAGAAATTGCTGTCACCTCGGAACTGTGAGTCATATGGTCCCCGGCCGTGGTATCCCCGAATTCAAATACATTCTCGATCCACTCCTTTTCTTCACTGTCGATCGTCCCTTTTTCTTCTCCCAGTTCCATCATAAGGCGTATTTCTTCCTCGGTCACTGATTCTTCCTCCGCTTCTGTTTTCATGTGAAGTACTTTCAGCACCACATTTGTAGAAGCAGACAGAAACCATACTACAGGTTTCATGACAAATGCTACAGCTGAGACAGTTCCGCAGGAGATTTTTGCTGCCGCAAGGGACTTCTGCATGGCAATCCGTTTCGGCACAAGTTCCCCGAAAATCAGTGTAAAGTAGGATAAGATCAAGGTAATTAAAATAACAGCTATAGTATCCAATGCGGAAACAGAAATAGATGTAAATCCCAGATCCTCGTAAACCCACTTAACAAAATATCCGGAAAAATTGTCGGCGGCAAAAGCACTTCCCAAAAATCCGGCCAATGTGATCCCAATCTGTATGGTTGAGAGAAATCCTGACGGTTCCTCCACAAGTTTCAGCAGCTTTGCTGCTTTTTTATCCCCTTCTTCAGACAGTTTCTTTACCTTAGCTCCATTGAGGGATATAACGGCAATCTCTGCCATAGCAAAAAAAGCATTTAACAATATTAAAATTATCTGTACCAATAACTGTGCAGCTATCTTATTCAATTCAGCACTCTCCTTTTCTTTTTTATCTTCAATCTAAATACTTGCAAATCTTTTAAATCATCTGCGCATATGTATACGAAGATACGAAAAGGCGCAGTCCGCCATTGTATAAAACAGCAGACTGCGCCTGTATATTATCTTGAATAAATCGTTTGCCGAGTCACTATCGTCAGCTTCGTCCATAATCTCTCCAATACCTCTTTCTGAATTAAGTAAGATTATTATATGAATACGGACAGCAAATGTCAATAACCATAGCTCAGTTTATGTGTTAAGACTTCAATTTCTCACCAGCTGCCTCCGCCTCCCCCGCCGAAGCCTCCGCCCGATGAACCGCCGCTTCCGGAACCTGACGAACCAGAAGAGCTGTAAGAGCCGATCGAATTATTCATCTGTGTGCTAAACTTTTGAAATGATTGATATTGGAATGTAAGATGCCTGCCATAACTTTCAAACCACACAGGCATCTCCACGTTCAGTGCCTCCAGCTTTTCTGCATATATTTCTGAAAGCCCAAACACATAGGCATAGGGGAAAATATGATAAAACAGATTTGGGTGCTCTTCTCCCAGCACTTTCATCCGGTCCAGCTCAGCAGTTTCTATAAAATCCCTGAATCCTGCCAGATAGCCCATCCATTCTGTACACTGTTTTGTTCTTTTTTTCATAAAAGCTGTCAATATAAAGCCTGCTGCTGTAATCCCGCAGATAATGAACATAGTACCAGTAAAATCAAAAATCTTTTGTCTGTATGCCAGGCTCATATAATAAACTATGTATGATACCAGTCCTCCGCCGCAGAGTATGCATCCCGTAATTTTAATCCACTGCCTCATTCTGTCCGACAAAGAATACCAATAGTCCACTACATAGATGATAAGAAAAAATCCAACAGATAACACTGCAAAAATACTCATTTCCACATGCTGTTCCGTCTCACTTAAGATTCCATACTGCGTACTGCTGATCATGAACACCGCCAGAGGGGTAATCGCCAGCAGCACTCCAATCCACCTTGCTGCCCTGGACTCTCCGGTATAGATCAAATCCTCATAATTTTTTTTAAGCTTTTTGCCTGTCTCTTCCACTGCACCGGTCATTCTGTCAGGTATATTCTGAGTAGAGATAAACGGCTCATCCTCGGTAAACAATTTTCCAAAAAAATATGTCTGATATTCCGGAGCGTAGGGCGGGAGATCTTTCAGCTTATAAACCGTCACTCCTTCTTCTTCCTCTTTAATAAAGACATATCCCTGATCCGCCCAATATAACAGTAAAGAAATCACATCCTGGTCATTTGCTTTGCCGTCAATGATATATCCGATTGCTGCACTGTCGATGTCTTCCGGCGGCTGATATTGGATTGAGCTTATAATTTCTTCGTCTCTGCCGAAGTTTAAAAATAACAGAATAAGGACAGTTATACAAAAAGCTGCTGTCAACAAGCCTTCTTTTCCCAAAGACGGATGGGTGACAGACGTAAAATACCCTTCTCCAAGGCTGCCAAAACAGGTGATGCCCCAGCCCAAGGGCAGGTCTTTCTTCAGCACTCCCGTAACCTTTCGCCCGGTCTCATCTATTGTTATATGAGCTGCATCCCGGGCATCTCTGGTTTGTCCCTGTTCCCCGCAATAAAACTTCAGCTTCGACAGATTTACCTTTTTAGGAAAGTGAATCGTAAAACTGCTTCCTTTGGGAAGAGGATTTCTCCATTGGCCGGGCAGTACATTATAATAAATATTATGATAATCTTTTTCTTGATGATAAGGAGTGAGCAAGTAGCTGAACCGATAGGTTCCCGCATTCACTTCTTCTTCCCTGTCCCCAAACTGCATAACAATATTTCCGTTCTCATGCCGATATTGTGCCGTTGTATTGGCATCTTCCATTTTCACATCTGCATAATACAAAAATTCATGTTCCCGATTCTTTTCATCAATATAATACTGTTTACCCCTTACCGGAATGTTGCGGTAGATGCCGTGTCTCGGATTTACAAAATTTACATCTATAGCTTCCTTTACAGAGTAGCTCCCATTCTTCATCAAAGTAATATCTGTTTGATATTTCTCTGTTTTCATATTCTGGTCAGGCTGTACCTTCTGATTGAAGTTTACCGGCTCATCCACCGTTGTTGAATACAGCCCAATTATAAGCAGAATACAAATCCTGCTCAGAAAATTTTTCATCCCCATCCCTCCCCATAAAAATGTCTGCAACTATTCTTTTGATTTAATTTTATTATACCATTACTTCGCTGTTTATGGCCTTTTTTAAGCTTTTGCTTCTCAGATTTTTTGCTGCAGAACTCTTCCCTGAATTTACGCTTTTACTATAACAAAACCGTAAAATAAGCATTTATTTTAGGAGCCTTTTCTGCTGATATTCCAAAATAAGACCTCTGCTGTTATCCGTTCCAACCCTCCCCCTGCCGGACAGTTGGCTCCCTTTTGCTCTTAAAAGCCTTCAAACATCTCAAAAACAGCCATTGACTGTGCATTCGCCGGATGGATTATAGTGAAATCAAGATCAAAAATCATATTGCCACAGGAGGTAGAAAATTATGAGAACAGAAGCATTTTTAAGCTACAAAATGACAACGGCAGATGCCAATAATCCGGAGGGTGTAATCCCGGTTGGCAGACAGTTTGATTTCATCGGAGATGTAGAAACAGAACTGATGATTTTGAATGACGGAGATGAATCTCTCTGCCTTGGCTATAACGACGTAAAGTTTATGGAAGATGCCTATGTGGGAGACCAGCTGGACTTTAAAGCAACCATGGTCAAGGTGGGAAATACATCAAGGACCTGCCTTATTCAGACTTTTAAAGTAGCTACTCCTGCAAAAAGACTTGGAATAGAGGGAGCGAAAGACGGAGATATGTACTATTTCGATGAGCCAAAGCTGATCACAGAAGGCAATGTTATCCTCGTCGTAAAAAAGGAACTTCAGAGAGGCGCACAGCCGGACGGAACCGTCAAAGATCCATGGAAAGCAATCGATTAATTTTACATATAAAAAATGAACAACTCAAGGAGGTTTTGATATGAGCGAACAGACAGTAACAATGAGATACAGAATGTCAAGCAGAGATGAATTTTACGGCGGAGGCGTGGTAAACGGCGCGCGCTCCATTACATATATGGGAGATACTGCAGACCGCCTTATGGCAAAGGTTTGCGGCAATACAGGAAGATGCTGCCTTGTTGAAAAAATCCGATTATATAATCCCGTCTTCGCCGGAGATTATATGGAGTTTATCGCAAGGGTTACAAAAACTGAGGGCAATAAAGTCTACATCCAGTGCCGTTCTTTCAAAGTTGCCCAGATTCCTGAAAATCCGGAATTTGAAAGTTCCATTGATATGCTGAGCGATCCGGAGATCTCAACAGAAGCGTTTTTCGTATATGAAGTTCCGGAACACAAAGTTAAAGCTTAGATAAAAGGAGGATCACATGAAAGCATTAGAAGGCGTTAAGGTCCTGGATCTGACACACGCATATAACGGGCCGTTCTGTACTACTTTGCTGGCAGACAACGGTGCTGATGTCATTAAGTTCGAGCCAATCCAGGGAGACCAGTGCAGAAGCTGGGGACCGATTGATGAAAAAAGCGGGGAGAGTGGGTTTTATGCATTCTTAAACAGGAATAAAAAAGGCGTTACCCTGAACCTAAAAAATGAAAAGGCAAGGAAAATCTTTTATGACTTAGTAAAGGATGCCGATGTAGTCGTAGAAAACTTCCGCGCCGGTGTGTCCAAGAAGTTAAAAGTAGATTATGAAACATTAAAAGAGATCAATCCGAGCATCGTCTATGCTTCCGGCTCAGGTTTTGGACAGTACGGACCGTTGTCCAACCGTCCGTGCTACGATATCGTTGCCCAGTCCATGGGAGGTATGGTAAACATGACCGGATTCCCGGATTCCCCTCCTACAAAAGTCGGACCTTCTATCGCTGATAATGTGACCGGCATCTATCTGTGTGTGGGAGTTTTAATGGCACTGTTCAACAGAGAACGCACCGGCCGGGGACAACAGGTGGATGTGGCCATGGCAGATACTATTTTCAGTCTCCTGGAAAATGCCATTGTGACTACAACGATGGATGGTGTGATCCCGCAGCGGCAGGGAAATATCGACCCTTCCATTGCTCCTTTTGATATCTACAAGGCAAAAGACGGATATATCGCGATCGGTGTCGGCAATGACCGTCTGTTTAAGACATTTTGTGAAACTATCGGCAGAGAAGACCTGCTTGAGGATCCGCGGTATCAGACAAATGACCTTAGATGCAAGAATTACACAGACGGTCTTCAGCAGCTCATCAGCGAGTGGGTTGCCTCAAAAGGGAAAAAAGAGATTGAAGATCTGTTTGATAAAGCCGGAATCCCCTGCGGCCCGGTACTGGATATGCAGGAAGCTATCGACCATCCGCATTTCCAGGCAAGAGAAATGATGGTGCATATGGATCATCCGGCAATCGGTGAGATGTATTTCCAGGGATGCCCGATCAAATTAACGGAGACTCCGGGCAGTGTAGACACTCCTGCCCCTCTGCTCGGACAGCACAATAAAGAAGTATTCGGGCTGACTGACGAGGAACTGGAGTCATTAAAAGCCGAAGGCGTAATGTAATTAGGAAAGCAGGAGGTAAAAATGGATTTTAAACTGACAGACGGACAGGAAATGCTGAAAAAAACAGTCCGTGAATTTGCTGAAAAGGTTGTGGGCCCCAGAGCTGAGGAAGTGGATCAGACCGGAATCTTTCCGAGAGATACATTCGGCCAGATGGCAAAACTCGGTCTCACAGGGATCGGAACTCCTGAGGAATACGGCGGAAGCGGAGGCAATGATATTGATAAGGTAATCACGGTAACCGAACTTGCAAAAAAATGCGCGGCTACTGCTGGTATCTTATCCATCCACACCATCTTTGCTTCTGTGCTTTTAAAGTTCGGCAGTGAGGAACAGAAGAAAAAATATCTGCCTAAGGTGGCATCCGGCGGTGACCTGGCGGCATTTGCACTGACAGAACCAAATGCAGGCTCTGATGCAGCGGCGGTCAGAACAACCGCTGTCCTGGATGAAAAGACCGGGGAATATGTCCTGAATGGCACTAAATGTTTTATTTCCGGAGGCGGCCAGGCCAAATATCTTCTTATCTTTGCCCTGACTGATCCGTCTAAGGGAGTGAAAGGCTTATCCTGCATTTTAGTAGAAAAAGGAACCCCAGGCTTTTCTATAGGAAAGATTGAAAATAAAATGGGA
The DNA here is from genome assembly GCF_018381315.1 of Anaerostipes sp. Taxonomy (GTDB): domain Bacteria; phylum Bacillota; class Clostridia; order Lachnospirales; family Lachnospiraceae; genus Anaerostipes. Next base: position 10,654 of record NZ_JAGZSD010000016.1, read on the forward strand.
ATCCACGGCTCTGAAACTGCCGAACTGATCTTTGACCAGTGCCGGGTTCCAAAAAAAAACCTTGTGGGCAAAGAAGGCGCAGGATTTAAAATGGCCATGAATGCTCTGGACGGTGCCAGAATCGGCGTCGCTGCACAGGCATTGGGTATTGCCGAAGGTGCCCTGGATGAAAGCGTTAAATATATGAACGAAAGAGTCCAGTTCGGAAAACCAATCAAAGCACTTCAGGGGCTGCAGTGGTATATCGCAGATATGGCCACAAAGACAGAGTGCGCCAAATGGATGATCTACTATGCTGCTTATTTAAAAAGCACCGGACAGCCACACACAAAAGAGGCTGCTATCGCAAAATTAAATGCCTCTGAAAATGCACGGTTTGTTACAAATCTTGCTCTGCAGATCCACGGCGGATATGGGTATATGAAAGATTATCCGCTGGAGCGTATGTACAGGGATGCAAAAATCACTGAAATCTATGAAGGTACTTCTGAGATCCATAAAGTCGTGATCTCAAGGGCTGTTTTAAATTCTAACGGAAAGTAATGGGAGGGAAAGCATGAAGATCATTGTATGCGTAAAGCAGGTTCCGGACACAAATGAAGTCCGGATCAACCAGGAGACCGGGACACTGATCCGGGAAGGGGTCCCAAGCATTATAAATCCGGATGATAAAAATGCGTTGGAGGCCGCCCTTGTCCTGAAAGAAGAGACCGGAGCTGAAGTCTCCGTGGTAAGCATGGGGCCTCCTCAGGCTGCAGATGCATTAAAAGAAGCCATCGCTCTTGGCGCAGACCATGCATATCTCGTAAGTGACCGGGCATTCGGCGGTTCTGACACATGGGCTACCGCCACGATCCTCGCAGCTGCCATTGAGAAGATCGGTGATTATGATCTGATCCTGTGCGGAAGACAGGCAATCGATGGTGACACTGCACAGGTGGGACCTGAGATCGCTGAGTTTCTTGGCATTCCGCAGGTGACTTATGCCAAGCATATAGAAAAAGACGGCGATGCCCTGAATGTCACACGGTTTACAGAAACGGGTGACTATAAGATCAGGACAAACATACCGGTGCTCCTGACTGCCATCAAAGAACTGAACGAGCCCAGATTTCCAACTGTACAGGGGATTTTCAGGGCTTATGACGGGGATGTGGAAATTAAGGTCCTGGGCTTGTCCGACCTTAATGTAGACCAGACCCAAATCGGTCTTAAGGGTTCTCCGACCAATGTATACCGTTCCTTTGTCCCTGTAAAATCCAAGCAAAGTGAGATCATTGAGGGGACCACGGATTCAGAAAAGGCAGAAACCCTCATTGAGAAGCTTCGGCAGGCAAATTTGATTTAAGGAGGACAGAAAATGGAACGAGCAAAAGTAAACCAAGGGATTGACCTGAGTGCATATGAGGATGTCTGGGTTCTTGGAGAACAAAGAGAGGGAAAAATACAGCCGGTTACCATTGAACTGATGGGTGAAGGCCGCAAATTGGCCGACAAGTTAAAGAAAAAACTTGCGGTTGTTATTCCCGGATATAAAATTGAAGCGGAAGCCGAAAAGCTTCTTCACTACGGCGCAGATGTGGTTTACTATATGTCGCATCCGCTTCTTAACAGCTTCTCAACCGATGGCTATACTTCCGCTTTTGTACAGCTGATTAACGAGAAAAAACCTGAGATCGTGCTGGTAGGGGCAACTTCCGTTGGACGGGATATCGGCCCCAGAATTGCTGCCCGTCTCGGAACAGGGCTTACAGCGGACTGCACCAAGCTTGAAATTGATGAGGAAGACGGCAAAATTCTTCAGACAAGGCCTGCCTTCGGCGGAAACCTGATGGCCACCATAGTCTGCCCGAAAAACCGGCCTCAGATGTCCACAGTAAGGCCTGGTGTCATGGAAAAAGCGGTTCATCAGGAGACAGCCAAAGGAACGATGGAAACTTTTATCCCTGAACTTTCAGAAAGTGATATCAGAGCTAAGCTTGTTGAAATCATTAAAGAAAACAAAAAACAGGTCAACTTAACGGATGCACGCATTATTGTATCCGGAGGAAGGGGACTGAAATCCGCAGAGGGCTTTGAATTGATTAAACAGCTGGCAGATGCTCTTGGAGCAGAGGTAGGATCATCCAGAGCCTGTGTAGAGGCCGGCTGGATTGATGCATCCCATCAGGTCGGGCAGACCGGAACCACAGTCAGACCCGATATTTATATTGCCTGCGGTATTTCAGGTGCAATCCAGCATCTGGCAGGTATGAACGAATCAAAATACATTGTTGCCATCAATAAAGATCCGGAAGCACCAATCTTCGGAATCTGTGACTATGGAATCGTAGGAGATTTAAACGATGTAATTCCTGCGATGACCGCCCAGCTCACACAAAAGGAGGGTTCTATATGAATTTTCAATTAACCGACCAGCAATTATCTATTCAGAATATTACAAGGCAGCTGGCTCAGACAGAACTGCTGCCGAACGTATTAAAAGATGATGAAGAAGGAAGATTCCCTGAGAAAGCATACGCTAAAATGGGACAGATGGGGCTTATCGGCCTTCCATTCCCTAAAGAGTACGGCGGACAGGGTGCAGACTATCTGTCCTATGTATTGGCAGTAGAAGAAATATCTAAAGTTAATTCTTCCGTAGGAATCGCCTACTCCGTATGTACCTCTCTGTTCTCCGGAGGCCTGATTAACTCTGCCAGCGAAGAGATCAAAAAGAAATATCTTCCGGATGTTCTGGCCGGAAAGAAAATGGGTGCTTTCTGTCTTACAGAACCAGAAGCCGGTTCTGATGCAGCAGGATGTAAAACAACGGCTCTCTGGGATGGAGAAGCCTACGTGCTGAACGGTCTTAAGTGTTTTATAACAAACGGACCTCTGGCTGATTACTTCCTTGTTTTCGCCTTAACAGACCCTGAAAAGAAAACAAAAGGCCTTTCTGCTTTCGTTGTAGAAAAAGCCATGCCCGGAGTTTCAGTCGGAACCATTGAAAATAAATGCGGTATCAGAAGTGCACAGGTATCAGAGATCATCTTTGAAAATGTCCGGGTGCCAAAAGAAAATATGGTCGGCGAGGAAGGCAAAGGTTTTGCTGTTGCCATGAAGGATCTGGACGGCGGAAGGATCGGAGTGGCTGCTCAGGGGCTTGGGATCGCAAAGGGTGCTTATGAGATCGCACTCCAATATTTAAAAGACCGTCAGCAGTTCGGGAAACCGCTGTTTAAAAATCAGTATCTTGCTTTCAAAATGGCTGAACTCTCTGTACAGATCGAGCAGGCACAGTATATGCTTTATAAAGCTGCTATGGATAAACAGGAAGGGCGCAGCTACTCCATTTCTGCTGCAAAAGCCAAAATGGTATGTACCGATGCAGCTATGCAGGTTTCCCAGGAAGCGGTACAGATGCTCGGAGGAAATGGTTATATGAAAGAATACCATGTAGAGCGTATGATGAGGGATGCCAAGATCACACAGATCTATGAAGGAACCAATGAGATACAGAAGCTTGTTATCAGCGGCAGCCTGTTTCGTTAAACTCACCTGTTAAAAGAAAAAGCCCGGTTCACTGTAATACATCCCTTGTCAAGCGGATAAGGGATGTATTACACAGTCCGGTTTTTTTAATATACACCTTTTAAATCTCATACTTTATTCGTAAATCATTAAACGAGTTAAAATCAACTAATCGGTCGTGCTGCAGTCTTCCTACTACAATTCCTGGATGAATTCCAATTTTATCAGCAAAAATAACAATACTTTCCCTGTTAAATATAGACTGACTTATAAATTCATTATATTTATCCTTGGGGATTAATGAATCCACAGCAAACAAATCTGCTTCTTTCTCAAGTTTCATATCTGCAATTTCGATTTCGCTGTTATCTTGTACAGCGATAAATGTTTTAGATGTTTTATGCTGAAAAACATGGCACAATTCGTGAAAAAAAGAAAACCAGAATATATCTGTATGAGCATTGCATGTGTTGATGGCCAGCAGTACTTTATCATGGTTTAACCATTTCACGGCACCGTGAATACCAGAACCCTTTAGATTCGGCAAGAAAACTAAAGCAATTCCGCATTCTTCTAATATATCCCGCATTTTTGGAATAAATTCACCAGCCTGAAGTAATGTCATTTTGCGCAGTTCAGGTAAAAATAACCTTAATTTCTTTGGATTATATGTTCCTGTCTCTAGATTTCTCGCCATATTAATAGCTGTCTGAACCCATGCGTTTGCACATATAACATTTTTATTACTATCTTTTGATGCCGCAGCCCTAAAGTTAACAAGAAAGTCTTTATTATTAAGTATGCTGAGTGAAGATACTGCTAAATACTTTCTTAACTCCCGAATTTTTTTATCTTTTTTTCGTGATCTGCAGACTGCCCCAAGTTTAACAAAATAATTATAATCAAGTACATCAAGAATTGCTTCATCTGCTCTTATTTCAATATCAATCTTATTTTCCAAAATTGCTGCGTCATATGCAAGCTGCAGATTCAGCCAGACAGTTACTGATGTGCCCATCATTGCTGCAAGCTTTTCTGCAATATCTTTATTCATTGGCGTTTTGCAGTTAATAAGTTCACTCAATACTTTATCGCTTACATTCAAACGTTTGGCAAATTCGCTTTGGGTTAATTCCATCTCTTCAATAAGATCTCTAATATACTCTCCCGGGTGAAAAGCAATGCTTTGTCTATATTCCGTTCTATTCATAATGCTTGCTCACCTCCAATAAGATAACCGTAACTGTAGAGTTATAAATTACAATATCATTTTCTGTTGTCCATTCGTTTCCATCCGGACCAACCGGAATCAAAATCAGCCTGAATCCGGTTCTTTTTCCTAAATCTATCGCATATGTACCTTTTCTGTCTCCTCTTAAAGGATGCAAACGAAAGGTCTTCATGTTTTTAATATCCATAAGGAACACAGACGCATCAATAAATTGTAATGTCTTATGTAATTTATCAGCAACATTCTTACCCAACTTTATCTGTGCATGTCTATAATCGTTACATAATTTTTGTATATTTTTGTTATCATAATATATTTTCATTATAACTGAGCGTATCTCCTGTCGCAATATTTTTTACCCAAAAAGTAAATTATTTTTTATAATAAATAATACAGTATTTTACAATTTACTCAATATACAAATTATACCATCTTTTAGTTTGTTTTTGTACAAAATTTTACAATCTCAGATTTTAACACATTATGCTTCTATGGGCACCCCGTATTTTATCCCCTTCGGGCTGGCGTGCTTACGCACGATAAGGTATAATAATAGCAATGAAGTGAATGTAGGGGGACAAAGTTTTGGACAGAAGTCATTACTATTCTATCGGGGAAGTTGCAGCAACCTGTAACACGTCAATCAAAACTCTTCGTTACTATGACGAGATCAAGCTGGTGGTTCCGGAGATCCGTAAGGCGGAGAGCAAATACCGCTATTACAGCAAAGACCAGATGGTGACGATCTCCATTATCCGCAAGCTGCGTATGCTCGGTTTTTCAATTAAGGAAATCAAGGAAATCGTTTCTGCAAACCAGGTGCAAAACCTGGAACAGAAGATCGAAGAGAAGCTCGGATGTATAAAAAAAGAAATAGAAAATCTGAATCAAAAGTATTTTGAAGGAGAACAGTTCCTGCAGAGATTAAAGGAAGGAGCCCAGATTCTTCACCTCTACGATGATGAGCTGAAAAAAATCCAGGCCGGTGAACTGGAAGCAATCTCTGTCAAGGAAGTGCCTCAAGTCAACCTGTACCACTCCCGCAGGATTATGCATGCTTATCACAATGACGAAGTCTCCCTGGAGCGCTGGGTAGAGATCAACGATGAAGTCTCAAGACACGGTCTGAAAGTCTGCGGTCCGATCACCGTCACATATTACACAGAGCTGCTGGACCAGTTTCTCTCCAAAGACTGTGATATAGAATTCGGCATCCAGGTGGAGGAAAGCTCATCCCAGCATGTCCGGAAGTTCGGCGGCTTCCTGGCTGCTACTGCGTTTCATGTGGGACCTTATAGTGATGTTATTAAAACCCACATCAAGATCATCCAGTGGATCAACCAAAACCACTACAAGGTGGCAGGCCCGGTATCAGAGGAATTCATTATCTCTCCTGTAGACCTGCGAAATGAAAATGAGCATGTCACCAAAATCATCATTCCTGTCACAAGGAACCAGGAATAAAACAGAACAAAGAGGCACTCCTGTCAAGCTTTAAAAGCCTTTGCGGAATGCCTCTTTTTCTTTAAAACAGGCGCAGTCAATGCCTGAATTCTCACTCTTTTTCTACCGGGATAATAATCTTTGTCACTCTTCTGTTCTCATCATTTACATCCAGCGGTGAAAGAATAAACTCTTCTGTAGCCGGTCCTACAGTCTTATAATTGTGCTTTTTAATCCATTTGATCAGCTGAATATAAGTACTTGAAATGTCTTCATAGTTGCCAATATGAATCACTGTAGCCGCAAGCATTCCTCCAAAAGGACGGATATGACCGGCAGGTTTTGATTCTTCCACTTGGACAGCAAACTCGATCTCAGAATCCTGGGACAGAAACTTATTCAGAATATTGCTGTCATAAAATGTGACATATACCGGTCCTGCTATTTTACAGTTCATTGTCTTGGCTTTTTCCATAATCCCCAGCCATCGTTCAAGAGAAATCTCAGAATAATCATAATCCTTCATGACCCGCCGGTCATATAGGAGATTTACCTCCGGAATAAATTCAACAGATACCTTCATCTCATCAGAATGCCCGTCTGAGAGTTCCTCCAGGATATCAATCCCGTTCTGTATTTTTTTGAGAAAATAACAATACTCCGTATAGCGGTTAATACTCTCTTCAATCTCCTGTTTCATAGACTGAAGCTTTTTCAGCATATTTTTTTCCAGTGCTTTGGCTTCATTTTCGGAGACAATCTCTTTAATCTCCTTTAAAGAAAACCCCATTTGTTTCAAATTCTTAATAATGACTATCGTGATAATCTGGCCTTTAGAATAAAGACGGTAGTGAGTCTCCTGATTCCTTTGATCCGGAGTAAACAGACCAATCTCATCATAATATCTCAGCGTTTTCTGCGGAATATCACAGATTGCTGAAAGTTCTCCAATGCTGTAATAAGGCTTGTCTATAAAAATAAAAAACACCTCCCTCAGTGCATTTTTAGTGTCACTGTTATTATAACAAACGGTGTAAAATACGTCCATTTTAAAAGCAGGACGGCAAAAAGAACGCTGAAATATACAGCGTCCTCTCTGCTTATATTAACGTAAAGGAAAGCTATGAGTTTTTCTCCATTATCTCCAGTCGGCTCTGGAAAGGCCTCCTTCCGACAATGGAGAAAAACTTATCGCTAAAAGGCACCTTCTGTTTTATGGCTACCCTTCTCCAGCAGACATTATGTCCATTTTGACCAGTTCGGAGGCCTTACATTCCTGAGACAGCAAGCCGGAGAACTGGTCAAAATGTCATACTGCTTACTTGTCAGCGTCACATTTGAGAACTGCATTCAGGAGTACAGATGCCCCCTGTGTGCACTGTTCCGGTGATGTATACTCTGGTTCGCAGTGAGAATGTCCGTCCTTGGAAGGTACAAATACCATTGTAGTCGGCATCATGTATGCTGCAAACTGAGCGTCATGTCCTGCACCTGAGTTGATTTTCTGGTTTGAGTAACCAAGTTCATCAACTGCTTCCTGTACATATTGAACCAGTTCTTTGTCATAGTAAACTGTGTCTCTTGTCCATGCCACTTCATAATCAACTTTACATTTTACTACTTCTTTTGGCATTGATTTAATGACATTGACAACCTGTTCAATTACTTCCGGTTTTTCATGTCTTGCATCGATAGAGAATTCTACATAGTCCGGAATCACAGTATGTACATTCGGATGACAGTAGATTTCTCCGGTTGTATAAACTAATTCAGGATCCAGTTTATCCAATTCATCGTGAAGATACTGAAGAACCTTGGCTGCCCCGTATAAAGCATCCTGGCGGTATTTCATCGGAGTAGTTCCGGCATGGTCTGACTGTCCGTAAACCTTAATCTTGTAATTAATCATTCCAAGTACGCAGGTCACAACACCGATATCTTTCTTGGCTGCTTCCAGGATCGGCCCCTGTTCAATATGCAGTTCAAACATCGCCATATAATCCTTATTATTTAACCGATTCTCTCTGGCACCTTTATATCCGGAAGCTTCCAGTGCCTCTCCGAATGTTTTTTCAGGATCCAGAACAGATTTGGATGCCAGCATGTTTTCATGAATAAAGTTTTTCTTAATATCATCCGGAAGATAGTCATTGCAGATAACTCCGGAAGACATCATAGCCGGCGGATATAAGGAACCTTCTTCATTGGTCCAGATCATGGCTGTGACATTGTGTTTATGAGGAATCTTCTGGTCTGCAATAGTTTCCAGAACTTCCATGGCTCCCATAACTCCCAGGATTCCGTCATAGTTTCCGCCGTTCTTTACAGAGTCACAGTGGGAAGCCATGACAATGTTCGGAAGATCAGGCTCAGAACCTTTTAAAGTTGCATAGATATTAGCCATATCATCTGTTTTAATTTCAGCCCCGATAGCTTCCATTCTTTTTACGAACTCTCCCCTTGCCTGTAAAGCTTCCGGTGAAAGAGAGTATCTTGTGATGCCTCCGTGTCCTGCATCCCCAAATTTACTCATTGTAGTAATTTTGTCCGCCATCCGGTCTAAATCACATGTATACATAAATGAACCTCCTTATTTGTTGTTTAACCGATAGTTTTTAAAAATATTCCAGCATACGGCTGCCACGATTGTCCCGGAAGCTATGGAAGCTCCTGTGATAAACGCTTCCAGCCGGTACTGTGCAAATTGCTCCCAGTCAGCCTTAAATGCATTCTGCATCATCATAAATAAGGCTGCCCCCGGAATCAGGGGAATCATACCTACCGCAAGATATAATGTTGCGGGAACCTTTGTCCTGACTGCCAGACATTCCGCATAAATCCCCAAAAATAATGCTGCTGCAAAATATTGTTTCCCGTACTGAGGGATCATCAGCCCTGCCGTAAGATATACGCACCATGCAAGACATCCTCCCAATGAACTATAGAAAACTTCTTTTCCGTGCAGATTGAATAAAAAAGCAAAGCCCAGGGCGCCGAAAAATGCTGCAATGATTTGATTTAATCCGCTCATTTTAATCTCCTCTCAATCCATAATGCAGACATTTTGATTACAGGCAGCTGGCCGCTGCAAAACCCAGGGCAATGGAAAGACTTAAAAGTACTGCCTCCCCAAAACGGGTAAGGCCGGATAAAAAATTATCTGATATCATCTCCCGAATACAATTTGTAAACATCAGGCCCGGTATCAGGATCATCACATTGCCGATACTGATTTTATCAGAGGAACACGGCATGCCTGTACGTGCTGCCAAAACCGCCAGGGCTCCTGCTGCCAGCGAACACAGGCAGGAGACAAGAAAGCGGTTCATATTCATGTTTTTCAAAGGTATCTCCACGATCTTAATCATGACTCCAATGACCGCGGAGACTGCTGCATCCAGCACTGAGCCTCCGAAAAACAGGGTAAAGGCAGATGAGATCAGTGCATAGATCAGCATGCTCTGCCGGTTTGTATACTTGGGCAGTTCGTGGATCTGTTTCAGATCTTTCCTGACCTCATCCATGTCCGGAAGGTTCGCACACACCTTCCTTGACAGATTATTCAGATACTTCAGCTCCTGAAGGTTAAAAGCTGAGCCATGGATTCTTCTGGACTGAGTTATAATACCGAAATTCTTGGAGGAAATAGTGGCAACAATTGTATACGTGATTGAAAAAACTTCAGTCCGTTCAGATCCATAAGCTGTGCAGATCCGGAAAATCGAATCTTCTACACGGCTGATCTCTGCACCGGAGATCAGCATACGCGCCCCGATCTCCAATGCATTTTCAAGCATCTGTTCTGCCTCTTTTCTAGTAACCGCCTTACCCATGGCACCCTCTCTTTTTTATCTCAATTTTCTTGGGCTTCGCTTCACAAATTGACCCATACCAGGAGTTCCTTTGAACTCTCCGTCTGCATATACTACATTTCCGCGCAGGAATGTGCGGACAGGATATCCGTGGAGCTTCTTTCCTTCCCAGATTGTGTGGTCACAGTCTGAATGCATTGTATCAACGCTGATAGTAAAATCTTTGTCTTTGTCGTAAATGACAATATCTGCGTCCTTACCGACTGCAATAGAACCTTTCTGGTCACATCCGAAGATCTTTGCAGGATTTGTGGAGCACAGCTCTACTGCTCTCGGGAATGATATTTTTCCAGAGTTGGCTGCATCCAGCATATATGGATATAAGTTTTCAATTCCGGAGCATCCGTTAGGAATCTTAGTGAAGTCATCCTTACCCCAGTCTTTTTCGTAGCTCTGGAACGGACAATGATCAGTAGCCACTGTATCTATAGACCCGTTTCTAATGGCTTTCCACAAAGCATCCTGGCTCTCCTGGCCTTTGATCGGAGGGGAGCACACAAAGTTGCGTCCGTCTTCTCTCTTATAAACATCACAGGTAAACTCCAGGTACTGCGGACAAGTCTCCACAAACACAGGTGCTCCCTCTTGTTTTGCCTGGATGCAGGCTTCAAGGCCTTCCTTATCTGCCATATGTACAAGGTAAAGCGGTGCATCCAGATGTTTTGACCAGTGTACGGCTCTTTTGTCTGCCTCAGCCTCTACAAACTCCGGACGGCTCATGTAATGATACCAGGCGCCCGTCTTTCCCTCTTTTAAAAACTGCTCTGTATACATGTCAATCAGGTCCGGATTCTCTGCATGGACATTGATCATTGCTCCTAATTCTCTTGCTCTAAGCATCAGTTTTGCAAGAGTTCCGTCGCTTACCATCCAGCCTTCCTTTTTATAAACAAGGAAGCATTTAAAGCTTGTGATTCCCTCTTTTACGGCCTCTTCCATCTCCTCAATGATCGCTCCGTCTGAAAGGTCTGTGATGCAGCAGTGGGAAGCAAAATCCACACATGCCTCTTTCTCTAAAACAGCTTTTTTCTCCGCGATAACTCCGCGGATTGTTTCTCCGGTATGCTGTACCGGATAATCAAAGACCGTTGTGACTCCGCCGCAGGCAGCCGCTCTGGTTCCTGAGAGATAGCTGTCAGAAGAAATGGTACCGCCGAACGGCATTGCCAGGTGTGTATGTACATCCAGTGCTCCCGGAAGTACCAGCTTGCCTGCTGCATCAAACACTTCATCTGCATCTGCTTCTATATTTTCTGCAATGGCTGCAATCTTTCCGTCCTTCACGCCAATATCCGCAGAAAACATTTCAGAAGCTGTTACAACAGTACCGTTCTTGATCACTAAGTCGAATTTTTTCATATGATTGTCCCCCAATCTGACTTATGCTTTACTCATACTTGGTTTTCATTTTTACTTCATGCTCTTCTACTCCCTGTTTCATCTCAACCTTGCCAGGGGTAATGCAGTCCATAACCGGACAGACATTCAGGCACAAATGACATCCAACACATTTGTCTTCATTGAGAACCGGCTTTCTCTCTTCTTCATCCCATGTGATGGCCTGGTGTCCGCCGTCAAAGCAGGAGACATAACATCTTCCGCATCCGACACATTTGTCTTTATTAAAGTCCGGATAAAGGATAAAGGTACGGTCAATATCATCTGCAGGCACAATGTTCGGCAGAGCTGTTCCTACCAGATCAGAAAGCTTATCAATTCCATGATCCTCCATGAAGTGAGACAGTCCGCTGATCATATCTTCTACGATGCGGTATCCATACTGCATGACAGCTGTTGTAACCTGAAGGTTTGAAGAACCTACAAGAATGAAATCCAGTGCATCCTTCCATGTTTCGATTCCTCCGATTCCTGTAATCGGAACATCTTTCAGTTCCGGATGCTGTTTCATCTGTGTGATGAAACGGAGTGCAATCGGTTTTACAGCTGCCCCTGAATAACCGGAAATGGAAGATTTACCGTTTACAACAGGCATTGCCGTCATATTTTCCACATCAATATTTGTAATTGCCTTTACTGTATTGATTGCGGCAATTCCCTTGGCTCCGCCTTCCATTGCAGCGATCGCCGGAATCTCCATGTTTCCGATATTCGGAGTCATCTTTGCAATTACCGGCAGATGTGTAGCGCCTGAAACAACCTCACAGTATCTGCGCACAAGATCTGGATTCTGTCCCACGTCAGATCCCATAGCAGAAGATGTCATCTGCGGGCAGGAGAAATTACACTCAATCATGTCAACTCCGGCTTCTGTTACCTTCTTAGCAAGGATCTCCCACTCTTCTTCATTGCTTCCCATGATGCTGGCAACAATCACCTTGGTCGGATAGTCCTGTTTCAGTCTTCTCATATATTCAAGGTTGTCTTCCAAAGGTTTGTCTGAGATCATTTCCATGTTCTTAAATCCGGTCCATGGTGTCCCTTCTTTAGAAGTGATATCAAAACGAGGGGAGCATTCATTCGGGATAAATATACCGATTGTTTTATAATAAACTCCCGCCCATCCTGCTTCCAGCGCTTTTGCACACATTTCATAGTTGCTTCCTACCGGAGAAGATGAGAGGAAAAACGGGTTTTCACATTTGACTCCTAAAAAATCAATTGATAAATCTTTCTTAATGGACATATACAATGCCTCCTTTCTATTTGTTAAAATAGTCTGCGATTTTTTCTGCAGCTTCTTTACCTTCCGCAACAGCTTCTACAACGGTTTTTCCGCCATTTACCATATCTCCGCCTGTAAAGACGTTTTCACCTGCTGTGATATCTGCCACATCGTCTCCAATGGCCTGGCCGATTGCCAGCACTACCTGATCCGTTTTCATAGTCAGGTCAGATTCTCCGTCACGTCCTGCAAACTTCATTGCGGCAACATGCCCATTTTCTCCGATAATCTCTTTCGGTGCAAATTCCTGAATGATCGGGATTCCCATACTCTGTACGAAGCTTACCTCATCTATATCTGCCGGAGCTTCCTCAATCGTTCTTCTGTAAACGATCGTTGCTTTTGCTCCCAGCTGTTTTGCAGTTGTGACGCAGTCCATAGCCACATCCCCGCCTCCGATGACGATTACGTTTTCGCCAAGAGCCAGCTGGTCTGTGTTTGTCTTCGCCTCTCTTAAGAAATCAATAGCGGTTACCACTCCCTCAAGATCTTTGCCTGGAATGTCCACCACCTTTGATTTCCAGAGACCTGCTCCTACGAATACTGCATCGTAGTCTTTTTTAAGTTCTTCAAGTTTTGCCGGATCAACAGCTTCATTAAATTTAAATTCAACTCCCAGTTTTTCGATGGTCTGAATATCAAAATCAACTACTTCCTGTGGAAGCCTGGTCGGTATAATTCCATATGTAAGAACCCCGCCTGCTTTATCCTGAGCCTCATAGACTGTTACAGAATATCCTTTCAGTGCCAGCTGTCTTGCGCAGGCAAGAGATGCCGGGCCTGCTCCCACACAGGCAATCTTTTCTTTCTTTGGCTCTGCGGCTTTTAAGAATTCCATTCCCTGTTTTTTCTCTTCTTCCACAAGGAAACGCTGGATTTTTCCAATCTCAATCGGCTTATCAATGCCTGTACGGCTGCATTCCTGCTCACACATTTTGCCGTATGGACAGACCTGTGCACAGCAGCCTGCCAGCGGATTGTTTTCACGAACTGTCTCAGCAGCTCCTTTTATATTACGGAAACGAAGGGAACGGATAAACTTCCCAGGATCTGTACCTGCCGGGCATCCTTTGCTGCACGGTGAATCATGGCAGAGAAGGCATCTGGATGCTTCTTCCATTGCAGTTCTTAAGTTAAAACCCTTTTCCATTTCTTCGCCATACTCTTTTTTTGTTATTTTACTCATGGTTGTTTCACACTCCTTTTTTATTATCAATTTCATGGTTTTCAATCAGAGACTGAGACTTTCAGCCGGCCCTATTCTTTTCCGAATTTCTTGAAAAGGAATCTGCCTGAATAGTCGCAGGACACTCCAAGAAGATTGCCTAACAGAAGGCATATTAAGAGCATTTTCCAATCCCCGCCGCTTGCGAATGCAGAAAAACCTCCCATAAACGTATTGGGTACCAGAGATAAGAGATCAATGTGAGACTGGAATACAATCAGCCAGGAAAAGAATCCTGTTACGACTGCTCCAAAAATGATCGTGTTGTTAATGCCTCCGGACAGAATAATCAGCATCCCCCACAAAAGCCCCGTGTAGTTGCTGCACATTGACTTAATAAATCCTGTCTTTCCGCACCCGGCGGAAAAATACGAAGTGCATCCGACGAATCCGATCCATGTGGCAAGCCCCAGGGCAGAGCCGACTCCCTGCCAGATACAGCAGAAAATCCCGGTACCGATGGCGTTAGCCATAATTACACTCATAGCTGCTCCTTTCTTATTGCGATTCTGTTATTTGTTAAGTTCATTGTATCGGATACACGCTGTGGAAAGTAAAGAGGGAGATTATAATTTTTCGCTAAAATCAGAATAGTAAAATCATCAAATACTACCAGTAAATAATTGTTTATTGTTACAATAAAGAGAGTTTTTTGTTTGATATTTAACAAACCTATCAAATTTTATGGTAAAAACCCACAAAAATCATATAAGATATAAACAATTTATAAATAAAATCACGAAAAAAACCTTCCAGCCAGTGGAAGGTTTTTGTATTTTAGAGTTCTTAAATTATAAGCAGTATGAATGATAATTTTTTTATTATCACTTCTGAAATCATTCACTTTTTTGTGAAGGCGGATCTGATTCTTTTTCCTCCTTTTTCCACATTGCATACGTATACACTGCCTGCGCTATAAATATAACAATCAACAATGCTGGGAACCATATTGGTAAAATAGAATACTGTGCAAGGAACGGTGAAAGGATACAAAAAATTATTACAAGAGGCAGCATCCATAATGTCCGTTTAAATTTACCCTTATAATCAAGGTCCCAATAGCTGAACTTTTTTTGTGTATCTTTTTTCATAATTCATATCCTCCTTCCCTGTTTAATCAAGCCTCACTTTATAGGTTTTTGCGACTTTTCCCTTTTTAATAAATACTACCAGCCCATAATTGCCCCTGATAAATCCCCATTCCTTATAGCCTTTCTTTGCTTTTCTTTTATAAACAGGTCTTCCCCAAGTAGTCAGTACAGCCTTTTTAGCAGACATCCCGACTTTTATGCTCCGGCCGATATAGATCCCCTTTGTTGTACTTGCTCTTTGATCCCCGTATTTATCATAAATAATAACTTTAATACTTTTTCCAGCTTTTTTCTTGGGAAGTTTTACTTTAATCGTTTCATTAAATTTTTTACCCTTAATTTTTCTGGTTATGGTCTTGCCGCTGACTTTAATCTTCAGCTTGTCTGTTTTCTCTGCTCCTGTACATTGGATATTGGCATATTTTGTTTTTGTAAACTGCGTATTTTTAACCTTGACCTTACAGTAAGACTTCTTAATAGTAGTATTGATTATTTTGTAGTAGCCATTTGGCGCCACTGCTTTTATATAAACTTTTGTACCTGTTCTAAAGATAGGTATATCAATGGAGAAATCTCCATCATTGTCTGCAGTATCATTAAATGTACGATTTCCTATTTTTACAGTTATCTTTGTTTTAGGAAGTGTTTCACCCCACATCATACCGTCAGCATACTCCGTGCCGCTATTTAACTTAAATTTAATCGGTTTATTTTTAATGGCAGAAGAAGCATATACTTTGTAACCATCTTTATCCTCCAAAGTGACCGTAACCTTTGATCCCACTTTTTGCTGAGGAAAAGATATATTATAGACACGTTCCATATCTTCATTATACTTAACTGTTCCATTATAGGTTTTTCCGTTAACTGTGGCACGTACACTGGCAAGATCTGCATAATAGTCCTGATCAATATACAGGCTTCCGGATATATGATTTACAGATAAATTTTTGATTGTCACTTTATTCTCTTTTTTAACAACAGTTCTAGTAATGGTATTAGTGTAGCTTCCGTTGGATGTCTCATACCAAAATTTAATTTTGGTTCCAACCGGCTGGGGCGGATATGACACATATACACTGTCATAACTATGGTTTGGAAAATCACCATAATAGATTTTTCCGTTGATTTCGGCACATAATCTGTCATAAAATGGCGGTTCTCCGGATGCCCGGCTAGGCCCCGCATGATGAAAGTATTCTTCTGTTTTCTTTCTTGCATTGTCGTTTTGGACTGCTTTTTGTATTTCTTCTGTGCAGCATCCATGAGCATCATATGCTGTTAAGGATATGATAGTTCCTTCTTTTTGAGAAGGATAATTTAAGGTGCAGCTTTGGTTTTCAACAGAACTGCGATACTCATTTTTCCCAATTTTAGCAACCACATAAACACTATTCTCAGGAGCCTCAATTGTTATCTTTTTTGGATAACTATGCCATGTTCTCGTATCTCCCCATGATAAGTCACACGCTTCTATGGTAATTGTTTCTAATTGCTTTATGCTTCCATCCTCTGACTCCAGCCACAATTCAACACGTTGACCAACCGGCTGAACCGGATATTTAATAAAAGGCTGACTGCTTTTATGATCCCTTCCATATACTGAATAATAATCTTTTCGGTCAATTCTTGCATGCAAACGAACATCACTACCAAGTGTATACCCAGAAATCTCACTTCTGGTAGCTTCCACACTAGCAATATGCAGCTTGGTATTTTCTATTTCAAACTCTTCCGTCTTCTGACAGTATCCGTCTCCCCAAGTAACTTGTATTTTGTCTCCTACATTCTGAGCCGGATAGTCTACCTGCATCATTCCGTCCTCGTTAACTTTTCCCACATACACTTTCCCTATTCCAATGTCCACAGAAACTTTATTAACTATTCCCTTACTATATGCTTTTGCAGTAAACCGCTTCGGTCTTGCCTCTGGGTCTGACAGATATAAGTCATGGGGCTTTAACGTATCTGAATCTGTCATAGTCTTTTTTCCATCTGCAGTTTCAAGATAAACACTGACTTCTGTACCTGATTTAAAACCTTTGTCCAATGTCATTTCAAAGTCCTGGGATACTCTCGTAAGCTTAATCTCTTTTGTATAGATGTCTGATCCGGCTGTAATATGTACCGTAACAGTCTGTTCTGCATCTACATTGGAAACAGACAAATTTAGCTGATTGTGGTTTATAAGATCGATAGACACTTTCCAAGTTAAATCAGCTGCTGCCCTTACTGCAGGCATATGATAAACATTTCCTGACAGTATAACTGCTGCAGTCAAAAGTACACATAGAAATTTTTTTAGAATTTGTTTCATAATTCTCTCCCTCCTAAATATGTAATTATGTTACTCCTTATTGTATTTCTATTATATCATCCTGACCAAAAAACACCACAAGAAAAGAAACTGCCGCCTTATTATATGACATCTGTTTTATTGTCTGTTACAATATATAAGAATCACTGCGCTTGTATAGGACAAATTCATGAGATTTAAAAGGAGTGTATTTTGCAGAATATAATAGAACTTAAAAATATCACACATTCATACCACGAAGAAACTACACTTCAGAATCTGAATCTGCATGTATCTTCAAGTCAGTCCATCGCTTTTACAGGCCGCAACGGCTGCGGAAAAAGTACACTATTAAAGATCCTCGCAGGACTGATTCAGCCTACACAGGGCAAGGTTATATATCACCGTGATCTGCTCTTTCACTATGTACCTGAAAGATTTCCTAAAATGAACCTTACTGCAAGACAATATCTGATTCATATGGGGAAATTGGACGGTTTGACTAATTCGGAAGCAGACATAAAGGTTAAGACATTGTGTAAAGATTTCTTCCTCTCTGAGATGATCGACCTTTCAATGAAACATTTATCAAAAGGAAGCCTGCAGAAGGTATCCGTAATCCAGGCCCTCCTAAAAAGACCGGATGTGCTTCTTCTGGACGAGCCGCTGTCAGGCCAGGATACCGATTCTCAAAATGTATTTATAGAAAAGATGAACAGGCTGCGCAGACAGGGAACCGCCATTATCATGTCCTGCCATGAACAGTATTTGACAGACAGCATCTCTGATACGGTCTATAGAATATTAGATAAGAAATTGCTCCGGACAGATGACAAAATAAGTTCCGGAAGCAGACATTATATTCTATGGTTTGAAAAGGGCAGCGGCAGCCGTCTGCCTGAGAATTGTGCAGAACGGATAACCAGCTGCGGTGAACAGTATAAAATGGAAGTTCAGGAGTTTGAAAGCAATCAGCTGATTGCCTGTATGATACAGGAAGGATGGTTATTGAGGGGGATGGAAAATGCAGATCATCAGTGAACTGATAAAATATCATTGGCGGCAGTACTTAAAAACGAATAAATTTGTTATGCCCTTTGCTGCTCTTATTATTATGCTTTTTACTCTCTACTCATCAAAACCAGTGGAAGTAACGGACAGTTTTATAAGTTCCTGTCAGTTTGTATTCCTGATTGCCTCATGGATCGGTATTTCTCTCACCGGTCTTGAAGATCCAGTTTCTGAACAGATCATAATCTTAAGGATAAAAAGCCATAAAAACTATTATATTATCCATACACTTTTTCTGCTGAGCATAAGTGCAGCCACTTCTGTTATCTGTACTGCAGTGCCTGTACTGATCAATCTGCTGAACGATGGACAGCTGTTTAGCCGTCCCCTTTTAGTTTCGGACATCATAACCGGATTCTATTTGCTGTTCTTATCTGTATTTCTTGGATGCACTCTTGGAGAGCTGTCTCATCCAAGAATTATCCGGGACAGGAAATCAGCACTGCTGCTTATATTATTTATTGACATAGTGTCGTTCATAAAGACTGCTTTAATCACAGGCTTCCCGGTCTTAAAGTTTATTCTTTGGATCGTACCTCCGATAAGCCTGCTCCCTTCTGTCTTTTCCAATCACAGATATTTTTTATTGCCTGCAGTGGCTGCTGTCAGTGCTGTCTTAATTCTGTACAGCTGCGTATTGGCTCTAGTAAAAATCCAACTCTTAACAAAGAAGAAGTTTTAAGACTAAAAATCCCGGATCATCTGTCCGGGATTTTGTCTGTATTCTAATATTTGTTTTTTACTTATTTATCTCAATGTGAAGATTCCTTTTATCACAGACTGCAATCACTCCCATGAGTGACTTGGCATCAATGCAGGTGTACTCGTTCACCAATCTGACCGGGTACCTGCTTTTCTCCATCTGACACACAAATTTAATGATCTCCTTCAGACTGTGAAAGCGTATCTCTGTTTTATCCACTTCAATCACCTGCTTTCATCTATTGATGAAATTCTTGCCATAATCTGGATGTTTTATACATGATGCGGTTTATTTTTTCTTATCCGGAACAGAATTCTGTTTACATAAAATAATGCGTATCCCAGCATAAGAAAGATAACTGTAAGTAAGAAAACAAACATCATACAGTACATGTATCCATGGCTCTCTGCGTTCAAAAAAAAGTAAATATAATTGCCGGTAACCTTTCCGAAGACTGCTGCAAAAACCAGATATGCCCCAGGCATAAAGAAAATACTCAGAACACTGCTGCTTTCCGCAGATTCATTCATATCACAGAATATAAAATAATAAATTGCCATGAAGGAAGGATTCAGCATATGTAAAAACAGAAACATCCCTTTGAAGTCAAAGACATCATGAAACGCTGTACATACAAAAAGCACCAGTGCTAAGAGCATCGTAACATCCAGGTATAAAATATTCGGGACTTTTCTTTCAAAAATTAAGGCTGCTGCAGTCCCCAGAAGAAAAAGTCCTGCAAAAAAATTGCTCAGAAAGGTCAGCTCATAGATACGATCAACTCTTTCCCGGTAACAATACAGAGAAGTAAAAATAAACAATATTGCCAGACCTAATGTAATAACCAGCATAAACTTTTTTCTCATAAAAATGTTTCCCTGGACTTAAATTGTTACTTCCATTATATCTTTCAATTTTCAGGTTATGACACATTTGCTCAGCTTTTGATCACAATTCTTCTCCATTTGTTTCAATTACCCGCTGATACCAGTAAAAAGACTTCTTTCTGGTTCTTTTCAGGGTCCCGCTTCCGTCTTCCTGTTTATCCACATAGATAAATCCATACCGTTTTTTCATCTCACCCGTACTGGCGCTGATCAGATCGACAGGCGCCCAGGAAGTATAACCCATCAGCTCCACACCGTCTTCCTCTACAGCTTCTTTCATGGCCCGGATATGCTCTCTCAAATACCCGATTCGGTAATCATCCTGTACATATCCGTTTTCATCAGGCTCATCCAGGGCTCCAAGCCCATTTTCCACAATAAATAAAGGTTTCTGATACCGGTCGTAAACCTGATTTAATGTAATACGCAGGCCTGTGGGATCAATCGGCCATCCCCATTCACTGTATTTTAGATAAGGATTCCGGGCTGACCGGAACAGATTGCCCTCTGCCTCTTCCTGTTCCCCTCCTGGAGCCGCAATACATCTGCTGTTGTAATAGGAAAAAGAAATAAAATCAACCGTGTTTGCTCTCAGGATGTCTGCATCCCCCGGCTCCACTGCAGGGAACACTCCATTTTTCTGAAGCCGTTTTACCGCATAGGAAGGGTAATACCCTCGGGCCTGCACATCCACAAAGAAATAATTTTCCTGGTCTGTCAAAAGCGCTTCCCATACATCCTCGGGCCTGCAGGTGTACGGATAGGCACTTCCGGCTGCAAACATACAGCCCACTTTGTTTTTTGGATTTATTTCATGGGCCATCTTGACAGCTAATGCACTGGCCACCAGCTCATGATGGGCAGCCTGATATTTCACCTGTTCTTTGGCCTCTCCTTCTTCAAAATAAATCCCCGCCCCCATAAATGGAGCATGCAGAATCATATTAATCTCATTAAAAGTGAGCCAGCGAGTCACATAATCCCGGTACCGGGTAAACAGAACCTGGCATAGATGCAGATAAAAACGGATCATCTCACGGCTTTTCCATCCTCCATACTTTTGGATCAAATATATCGGACAATCAAAATGAGAGATGGTTACCAGCGGCTCGATCTGATACTTTCTGCATTCCTTAAAAATATCTTCATAAAATCTGAGACCCTCCTCATTTGGCTCTTTTTCGTTTCCGTTTGGAAAAATCCTGGTCCATGCAATACTCAGCCGATATACCTTAAAGCCCATTTCTGCGAACAGCTGTATATCTTCTCTGAAATGATGATAAAAATCAACTGCCTCCGCTGCAGGATAACTGTGCGATTCATCCATTTCAAGCATTTTCTTATGCCCGGCGATGACAGCGCTTCTGTCCTTTCCCGCCGGACAAACATCTACATTTGCCAAGCCTCTTCCGCCCTCAAAAATACCGCCTTCCAGCTGATTTGCCGCCGTGGCGCCTCCCCATAAAAAGTTCTTCGGAAATCCCATATATCTGCCCTCCTATTTCAGCACATTCAATAACGGACCGCCTGCTTTGATCTGCTCCGAGCCAGTTTCAACTACATCCAGAAAGTCGTCAGAGTTTGAAACCAGTACAGGCGTTTCAAGACAGTAGCCTTTGCTCTCAACAAATTCCTTGTCAAAGGTTATCAGCAGTTGTCCCTTTTCCACCCGGTCCCCCTGCTTTATCATGGCCTGAAAGCCTTCACCGTTTAACTGCACAGTGTCCAGCCCTATGTGGATCAGTATCTGGATACCGTCATCGGTTTCGATGCCCAAGGCATGAAGGGTCGGGAAAAGGGCTGACACGACACCGGAGGCAGGGGCAAAAACCTTTCCTTCTTCCGGAAGTACGGCTGCTCCTTTTCCAAGCACCCCTGAAGCGAAAGCCGCATCCCTGACAGATTCCAGCTTTAATACTTGGCCTTTCATCGGGCTTGCAATCTCCAGCTGCTTGACCATCCTTTTCTGTCCTTCTCCTTGTTCTTCCATGCTGCCGGCATGCTGATGTTCTGCTGTCTGTACAGTTACTGCTTCCTTTTCTTTATAGAAGATCATAGTTGCAGCAAACCCCAAAACCATACTGATGACAACTCCCATAACCGCCACGATCAGATTTCCCATACTGCCGTCCGGTTCAATCATTGCAGGGAATTCAAAGATTCCCATACCGCCCATCATGAATTTCCTGAAATTAAAGGCTCCATAAAAACCTCCTCCGATCCCGCCTACGATACAGCTGATGATAAACGGTTTTTTCAAAGGAAGTAAGATTCCATAAATAGCCGGCTCCGTGACTCCAAAAATACCGGAAATAAAATTCGGGACTGCCATTTCTTTTATCTGTTTATTTTTCGTTTTAAAAAAGACTGCCAAAACCACCGCCGATGTAGCAAAGGTACAGGCAAAAAACGGCATCATGACGTTGTCAAATCCATTTGTCATAATATTGTTGATATACACTGGAATGAATCCCCAGTGCAGCCCGAAGATTACAAGAATCTGCCAGGTAAGCCCCACAATCGCTCCTGCAAGCATTGGGCTGAAGTTTCTGACTGTCATGACTGCTTCAGCTATAACAGCAGAGCCGAAAGTTGCCAAAGGCCCGATCACCAGCAGGCCTGCCGGTATTGCCACAAGCAGTGTGAGCATAGGAACAAAAAAGAACTTGATTAAATCAGGGATAAATTTTTTAAAAAACTTCTCACATTTTGATGCAAAGTAAACTACAAAGATAACAGGGATCACCGTTCCTGTATAATCCATGCCTATAAGAGGAATGCCGAAGAAATCTGTGTATACTTTAGATTCAAACATTGTTCCGCCGAACAGCGTATACAGGGCTTTTCCTCCTCCGGATAAGGCACTGTTCTGAATGGCCGGATAACACATGATGGCTCCGATTACCAAACCAAGCATTGGCTTTAAGTTAAATTTTTTTGCTGCTGTGTATCCAAGGAACAGCGGCAGGAAGTTAAACAGTCCGTCACCGATGGC
Source organism: Anaerostipes sp. (assembly GCF_018381315.1). Taxonomy (GTDB): domain Bacteria; phylum Bacillota; class Clostridia; order Lachnospirales; family Lachnospiraceae; genus Anaerostipes. The sequence goes on from NZ_JAGZSD010000016.1 coordinate 33,664, forward strand.
ATTTAAAATAAGGTAGCCTCCGCAGGTATCTGAATACAGCCCTGCTGCAACAAATAAGGCATTCAGCCCTTTTACCATACCGCATGCAGCCATGATGCCAAGAATCGGCTGGAAAATGCCTGAAATCGTGTCAATGGCCCTGTTAAACAGACTTCCGGAGGGTTTCTCCTCCTGATCTGTTTGGCCTTCTTCCAGTCCAAGCAAGGGCATCACCTCCGCATAAACATCCGGTACATGATTTCCGATGACCACCTGATACTGACCGCCGCTTTTCATCACTGTGACCACGCCTTCCATGTTTTTGAGCGCGTCATCGTCTGCCTTGTTTTCATCCTTCAGCTTAAACCTTAGTCTTGTGATGCAGTGAACAAGACTGCTGACGTTTTCCTTTCCACCTACATTTTTGACAATTTCTTTTGCCAGTGTTTCGTACTTACCCATTTTCTTACCTCCATTTAATGAATTTATATTATGAAGGTTTGGCCAACCAAATGTCACCATCCTGGCGTACATGATAATTAATATTTAGTGCTTTTTTGTTTTATTGATAACTCGTTCAATATGAATTGTCAGGTAGAGCTGTTCCTCTTTTGACAGGTCATATTCATATTTTCCTGAGATAAACTGTGTAATCTTTTCAGTACACCGGAAAGCGTCCGGATACTTTTCCTTAATCACATCCCACAGGCCGTCACTGTTTTCTTCCACATAAGCTGTGTGTTCTGTCAGACGCTTTGCAAAAAATTTCAGATGTGTTACAAAGCGGTAGTAGTAAACGTCATCCTCATCAAATTCTATCCTGAAAAAATACTTTACAATATTAACCACTTCCTGCATGATCCGCGTGATTTCATACATGTTGTGCATGGTATCATCATCCATCTGGGCATTGGCGAGGTGAAGGGCAATGAAGCCGGCTTCATCCTCCGGGAGACGGACCTTGCATTTTTCTTCAATCAAATCCAGAGCCCAGAGTCCCACCTGATATTCATCCCGGTAGAATCTTCTGATGTCCCACAGCAGAACATTTTTTACTGTAACTCCGTCCAAAAACCGGACAATGGAAGTATGTACGTGATCAATAAGTGAAATATAAACCATATCGTTCAGTTTTTTCCCCAACCTTGTTTTCGCCTCTGATATGATCTCTTCCCCGATAGCAATGTGCTCCATTGGAACATCCTGTATCAGTACCTGAAACTTATTATGGGCTTCCGGCCCGGAAAGAAAGAAGGTTTTGTCTATAGCGTCGGGGCTTACATCATCACCCGCTCCTTTTTTAAAGCAGATCCCTCTCCCCATAACAATCTTTTCCTGGCCATCTTCATCTAAAACCACTGCTACATTGTTGTTCAGAGCTTTAAATATCTTCATTTGCCTTCCTCCCTATCCGGTTTGCCAATATCACTGCAGAATGTCCTCTCAAAGGGCATAATGCATATCAGCATGACAAAGTTTTTCCTGATAAAATAAATAACAAAAACCTATGTACACAAATAAATCCGAAAGCCTCAGCTTTCAAAAAATATCTCTGTACATAGGTTTAGCTTACATCTCAATCACTATCCTATTTATGGATAAATCTTAACATGGTTTACGCAGGAAGTCAATTCTTATTTACCCTCTTTGTGCCCTTTCAGCAGACATTCTCACCTGTTTTATCTCTTTTCAAAAACCGCAAGTGCCGTAATCCCCGCTATAATACAGGCCATTCCTAAACAATCTGCTCCGCCGAAGCTCTGCCCCAGAAGTATAACAGAAAGCAATGCCGCAGTCAGAGGTTCTATGCAGGAGTACATGCTCGCTTTCACAGGACCTATGAAAGCCACTCCCTGCAGATAACAGCAGAATGGAATAATTGTTCCGTAAATTACAATTCCCACTACAAGAACTGCCGTTTCTGAATCCCATCTTCCCGGAACGCTGCACACATTAGTAAAAGCTGATAATACAAGGCCTCCAATAAGCATGCCCCATCCAACGATTACAAACGGACTGAATCTGTCCAGCAATTTTTTAGGCTGGAGGTTATATACTGACAGAAAGACAGCTGATGCAATTCCAAAGAGCAGCGCTCTTTTTGTGACCGCAAGATGCTCCGGCGAACCCTGAGTGGCCAAAATAAAAACTCCTGCGGTCATCATAAGCAGTACACATATTTCAAGTACGGCCGGTTTTCTCTTTTCCGCTGCCATGCAGAACAGCAAAATCATTGCCGGGGCCAGATAATGCAGTACTGTTGCTATCCCTGGGTTAGAATACTGTATGGCCAGAAAATAAGTCAGCTGGCATGCGGCCAGTCCAAATATGCCCACTATCAAAAGATCTGTTACCGTGTTTTTCTGTTTCCAGATATCAAGTATTTTTTGCCTCTGCCGGCTCCAGCAGAAAGCCAGGATGACACCCCCTCCTGCAGTTAATCTCAGCGCAACCAGCCAGACTGCCGTTAATTCTTTTTTTGTGAACAGATACTTTCCTGTAACTCCTGACAGCCCCCAGCACAATCCTGCCAGAACAACAAGGCAAATTCCTTTTTTCTTTCTGACTCTCATATCCATTCTGCACTCACCCGCATGACAGAAACCATTTTAATGCCCGCCTTATGCTTTCGTCCCAAAAAATCCAGTCATGTCCTCCGTCCCATTCTTCATAGGTAAAAGGAATATCAAGGCACGTCAGCCAATTTATAAATTCCTGGCTCTGCGGGTAAATATCATCCTGCAGGCCGCAGCTGATATACAGATCAGGCAGCGGCTTCTTTGACTTTTTCACTTTTTCAGCTGCTTCAAACAGATCATTTTCTGTCCCCTTCACCATCTCCAATGAACCAAAAACCCTTTCATAGACGCCTGAAAACTCCGGGTAATCCTGCAGTTCTCTTTGGATATTCAAAGCTCCGGAAAAACTGGCTGCCGCGCAAAAATGTTCCGGAAGACTCAGGGCGAGCTTTATACTCCCGTACCCGCCCATGGATAAACCTGCCGCGTAAGTATCTTCCCGGCGGTCTGAAATAAAAGGAAACATGGTCTTTATAAATTCCGGAAGTTCTCCTGAAATAAAATCCCACCAGCGGTCTCCATGAAGATTGTTTGTGTAGTATCCTTTTTCACCGTCAGGCATCACGATGACAAAGCCGCTGTCTCTTGCATACCGTTCAATCGGTGTTCTTCTGACCCATTTCGTGTAGTCATCACTCAGGCCATGCAGCAGATACAATGTCCTCAGCCTTTCCTTCCTCTTAAGCTTCTGATATTCCGGAAGGGCCACATAAAGGCCCGTATCCTTTTCCAAAACATCAGAATGAAAATTACAATGTACAAGTGCCATTTCTGCCTACCTCCTTTTATTTCCCAGCTAACGCTGTCTTTAGAACACTCCCGCAGCCGAACCCAAAATCCCTATGCCAATAAGCAAAAGAACAATTTTGGCAGTGCTGACTTGTTTTTTGCGGATCAGAATGTAAACTCCAAATACAATCAGTAAAGGCAGGAAGCCCGGTATAATGCCGTCCAGCATATCTTTTAATACAAACTTTCCTATTTTTAGTACCGGTGTGGCTGTCACAAGGCTCGCTGACAGAACGCCCATCATGAACATGCCAAGAATATTTGCCCCGTCCAGCATCTCATTGAGAAGTCCGGATTTCATAATCTGGGCAAAGGATATTCTTCCTGTCCTGTATCCTAAACAAAACAGCATGTATGCTACGATCTCACAGCCCACCACAAGTCCCAGCAGAACGGCCACTGCACTCACTGCGCCCTTTGCAGCCAGAGCTCCTGCAAACGCCGTACCTAAAGTCCACGCTGTTCCCCAGTGAATGGTGTCACCGATGGCCGCTACAGGCCCCATGGTTCCGGTTTTAAAACTTGTAATCAGGTCAGCCGGGACCTTGTCCGGATTCTCTGCTTTTTCTTCTTCAAGCGCAATAGATGGTCCAAAGATAAGATTCCCAAACATCAGCTCTGTGTTGAAAAACTGAAGGTGTCTTTGGAGAGCCGCCGCAAGATCTTCTTTTTTTGTATAGATTTTTTTAAGCGCAGGCGCTATGGCATTGCACCACCCGACTGCCTGCATTCTTTCAAAGTTCAGGCTTGTCTCACCCCAGAGGCTCAGCCTGCGGTAACACTTATTCAGATCCTTCTTTGATAAAACACTTTTCCTGATTTCCTCTGTTTTTTCTTTTTTCATTCTTCATCAGCCTCCATTCCAGCTTCTCTCTTTAAGAGGACAATAATAAATGCCAGACAGCCTCCGAAAATACCCAGAACCAGATTGCTCCAGCCTGTCATCTGCAGTGCAAAAAATCCCAGGATCATAAAAACAATATACCTTGGCTTTCCAATCATATGCATAATGAGCGCAAATCCCAAAGCCGGGAGCATTCCTCCCGCAACCTCCAGTCCATGCATCACTACTTCGGGAATATACTTTAAGATAATATCTACCACTGATGTTCCCAGCAAAACAACAATAAACACCGGTAAAAAAGCCACTAAAAGATTCAGAAGCGCCGGATAAAGAACTGCACATTTGTAAATTCCCTTTGTATCAGCTTCTTCTGCATACCGGTCTGCTGAATGAGCAAATTTGATGGCAATGGTCTTTCTCAGATTAATCAAAAACACTCCTAATAATCCCACAGGGACCGCCAAGGTCACTGCCACTGACGGTTTCATTCCTGTCATTAAGGCAATAGGCGCCACGCAGGCTCCTGCAATAGCACTGTCCGCAGGAAAATTTCCTCCCGGTGCAATAACCCCAACATAGATGAGCTGAATGGTACCGCCTATAATCAATCCTTCTATGGGCTTTCCCAATATAATTCCTGCCAGTACTCCGCTGGTAATCGGAGATTCAAAAATCGTATAACCTGTATTATAGCCAATCTCCATTTTGTGGAGCCAGTTGCACAGCCCCATAACTGCCGCTAATAAAAATAACTGCATAATTTTCCCTCCTATCTGATTTTTTCTTTGGCTTTCTCCATCGGCACTGCAGTCTCCTCCGGAATACTCTTAAAAATAATTTCCGGTACAGTCTGATTGATTTCTTCCAGCATCTTAAACTCCCCTGGACTTAGGTAGATACCGTCTGAAATGAATTTCCTTCCTCCCTCTCCCGGAACTCCGCCGACAACGAGAAAATCAAAACACACACCATCCTGCACAGCCCTTATGCAGGTTTCTACATTTTTAAAAAGCAGGAATACGGATGCATCTATCGTATTTAATACTTCCGCGGCCTCTTCCTGTGAAACAACTTTAAATTTTACCCCCTTGGGAACCGCCATTTTATAAATTTCCACCATGAAATCGTCATTTTTCAAGGCATCATCCACAATCACGATCATATCCACCGGATAATACTTGATCCACTTGGTAATAACCTGGCCATGGATCAGGCGGAAATCTATTCTGGCTGCTTTTATATCTGCCATCCTTATCCTCCTCTATATTTTGTTTGTGATCTTTATTCCGCTTGATGCCGCTTCAAAGCAGCGGTCAGCAAGTTCACCGGGTGTCAGCCCGTCTTCTGCCGACATTAAAAATTCAATCATCATTGATAAATTTACGCCGGTAAGACAGAACAAGCCATGCCTGCGTGCAGCTAAAGTGGACATATTCGACGGAGTTCCTCCCAGGATATCCGTAAAAATCATGACCCCGTCACCTTCGTCCACTTTTTTAATTCCAGTTATTATTTCTTCGTAAAAATCATCTGCATTATCATTTCTTTCAAGGCACAATGTCATAATATTTCTGTATTCTCCTGCAATTAAGGAAACACTCCTCATCAATGCTCTGCTCAAGTCCCCATGTGTGGCAACGATCAATCCAACCATTCTTTCACCTCCCTCCGGTGCATCATAAATTTTTCTTTCTGCTGAATATAAAAGCAAAATTCGTGCCAACCCCGCTTATACCGGTAATTGCATCTCGCTCTTTGACACATCACACCATATTTCTTTGACACATCACAGTCATCCAACAAAATTCTTTGACACATCCAACAAATAAACTATATCTGTCCATAATATAAATACAAAGGCTGAGTTTGATTACACACCAAACTCAGCCTTTGCCTTATATTTAATTAAATTTTTAATTCTTTTATAAAGGGAACTCTTTCATCTTGCTTTCCATAATATTATAAATCAGACGAATCTCTCTCATATTTACCGATACATGATATCTTTTTTCAATACTGGATAAACATTTTTTTAATAATTCACAGAAATTTTTATGGGAATCGGCAAACCCGGCAAACGTATTAACCGGTGTTTTATTCTGCTGCTGCATGAGGCGTTCTACCATGATTCCGATATGCATATACAGCATCTGTTTTAAATCCGGAGCAAACTTCAGCTTTAACTCTAATTCCATCTGATGGAGTACATATCCCACATCGTCAATGATAATCTCCGGATTCAGAATGGTCAGCTGGCTCATAATATTTCGAAGGCTGAAACTCTTAATAATGTTCTCGACAATACTGTTAATCTTCTTTTCGGAATATATATTTTTCAGAATATGACTCAGAGTTTCATATCCTTTTTGATCCACCAGCTCGCTTAACAGAAGTATCTCTGTGTCCTCAATTTCCAATTCGTTAGTGGAAATAATCAAGGAGACATTATACAGATCAAATACTTCATCATTTATTCCCTTTTTCAAAAGTCTTTCATAATCATATTCCACGATCAAAATTTTATTGTCATCAAAACAAGATTTCAGCAGCTCACAAATTTTATCTGCCACCTCAAGCCCTTTCATACAGCATACAAGGACTGCATTTGCTTTTTCTTTTTTTCTGATGAAATTATATGTTGTTGAATTGTATCGTACCGTTGTCTTTAATATTGCCTCTATATCCCGTTTCAGGAGAAGCTCATTTCCTATATCCAAAGCCATCTGCGTTGTTACATTATTTATAATTCCAAGATTGCCTTCTACAAGATCGCTGATATCATTGGTAATATTTAAGACAGATCCCATATCCGCCAGGATCAAAACCCCGGATGCTGTGTCTGCCTTTTTCAGATAGGAGCGCACCCGTTTCACGATCTGCTTTTTTGATGTATCATAAGGCATATCAAACGCATCAAAAATATAACTTGAATACACCTGATTGACAAGGCTTGCAATGCTGGAGGCAGTTGAATAGCCATGTGTAATAATAACCGCATTATATAAATATTTTTCTTCGTTCATCTGACAGTGAAAAAACAGTATGAGGATCAGTTTTAAGAGTTCTTCGTTTGCATTGTAGTCCATTGTTTCATTTACCATTTTATAAAACAGCTCTGCCATTTTTGACTGTCGGAACAGCCTTTTCCCCAGTTTTGATTTCCTTTCTGCCAGACGTTCCTTTTTATCGTCTGTGACAAAAGTGCTGTTTCTGCTCAAAAGGATCAGCAGCTTTGTCAAGACAATCACTGACGTTCCTGTATATTCAAGGCCATAGTTATTCTGCATAAATTTCAAAATATTTTCTACATACTCTTTATATACAACCTCCACCGAAGATGACTCAATATTATAAATGATGGAATCCATAATATCTTCCATCAGCTTTTTATTCAGCTGACTGAATTCACTATAGGTTATCTTGTCTTTTATATACTTTCCAACAACCTGGATCATAAAATCGATCTGAAGAATTTCTCCAATAGAATCCAGTGACTGCATGATAAACTCTTCTGAATCTCTGTCAACAAAAATCCATTGGGACGTACTTGCATTTTTTAAAAGATGGCTGTTTGCGGAATATTGTACGTTTAAATCCTGCATCGTGATCTCGGTACAATCCTGTGATTTCTTCTGCCTGTTGACGGCATTGACACAGCTGATTCTGATTATATTTTTCAGTGTCCCTATATTTCCCTTCCCTTTAAAAGTCAGCAGGTTATTTACCACATTGCTGCTTATTTTAAAATTACAGTTCAGGGTTTTGGCTTCCTGCTTGAACAGGTTCTGTATGATCTTCATCCGCTCATTGCTGCTCCTCTCACTGTAAGAAGGAATTGTCACAGTAAGTGGAATTCTTCGGATAAACGTCTCCAGCAATACATTATCAATATTTTCCGTTGTAGCAAATATCAGCTTTACATTTATCTCCTTTTCATCAGCCCCGTCTCCAAGCGGAGTAATCCTCCCGGTATCTATATACCGGAACAGCTTTTCCTGGCCTTCCGGAGGAAGTCTGTGTACTTCATCCAGCAGCAGGTATCCTTGATCGGCTTTCTCCAGCAGTCCGGCCGAGTCTTTATTTGCACCTGTAAAAGCTCCTTTTTTATAGCCGAATAAAACAGATGACAGCAATTCTTTATTGTTTGCATAATCCGCACAGTTAAGCACAGCAAAAGGTGCATTTTCAGCAATAATTTTTTGCTGTCTGGCATAAAAATAAATCTTTTCTGCCAGCATGCTTTTTCCCACTCCGCTCGGTCCCAGCAGCATAATCGGAAGGCCCCTTCCAGGATATGCCGCAGATAATTTACACTTATTGAGAACCTGTTCCATGTCATAGGACAGTTCCGACATTTCTTTAAATACATCTTCCTCAGGTTCTTCTTCCGTATCCTCTTCACCTCTTAAAGCAAAGATCACAGGTTTTGTCTTCTTCTTTGTCAAAAATTTTTCCCTGACAAGCTCATTTAAAATTGCACTTGCAGCGTTCCTCTTTATCCCCACTGCTTCCGCAACCATTCCGGTACCCATTTTACAGTCTGGATCGCATTCTAAAAAATACTGTTTTATTTTATCCTTATTCGTAACTCTTGACATTGACATATCCCCCAAAGAACATTGACACTTTCTATCTGTCAAATCTATACTTTATTCAGCTTTGAGGTTCTGCGGCGCCGACATTTCCGCTGCTCATGGCTGCTTCTTTTTCTTCCAGCGGCAGCCATTTCATAAACTTCTCAATCGCCTGATCCCAAAACATCCAGTTGTGGCTTCCCTCCCATTCTTCATATGTATGTTTTATCTCATGGGCATGGAGAAAGCCCTTGAATTCACGATTTGCTGCCAGCAGGGGATCATTGGTACCGCAGGCCATATATAAATCAGGCATCTCTTCCCCCTGCCCTTTCTTGTCCAGCAGCAGCGCTCTGTAATCCGCTTTACTTCCCTGAAACTTTTCCAAATCCCCAAAAACAGACTGGTAGAAGCTTCTTCTCTCAATCGGTTTCTCTGCATCTTCAGCTGAATCCAGCGCTTTATCCGCCACAAGTGCACTGGACAGGGCTATGATGCGGCTGAATGTGCTGCCGTATAGAAAACCGTTGATGATAGAGCCGTAACCGCCCATGGAAAGTCCGCCGATATAGGTATCCTGCCTTTCCCTGGAGAGAGGAAACATTTTTCTGGTAAGGTTTACAAGTTCCTCCCCGATAAATTTGCTGTATGCCGCATATCCGTTCCTCTGATCCAGATAAAAACTGTTTTCTCCTGACGGCATCACCACCGCAAGATTATAGTCCTCCGCCCATTCTCTGATCCTCGTATAGGAAACCCAGTCCATATAATTTCCGTAAATCCCATGTAGAAGATACAGTGTTTTAAATGGCTTGTCCCCACGCAGTTCCTCCCCTGCAAAATTTCTCTTATCCACCGGAAGAATCACATTCAGAGTTACTGTGCGCAGCAGCGCAGCTGAAAACATTTCTACTTTAAGCAGTGCCATTTTTCCATCCTCCTATTCTTATCCCGCTGTTTATTTCATTATACCATAGAGATGCAGGTTTGACAGACACTTAGGAACTGTAAGTCTGAGAACATGAAAAGATCTGCACCGGAATCTCCAGTGCAGATCAAAACTTTTTATTATTCTATTTCTCTTGTTATATTTCTGATCCAGCTGCAGCCTTTATACCGCCTCCATATGATTGGTATTTTTACCAGTTCATCACTCATTAACAGTGCATAAACGACCGGTACGCTGCAGTGAAAAACAAATGCAGCGGCCGCTCCAAGCAGCACAGAACAGCCCCACATGGAAGCCAGGTCTATGATCAGACCAAATTTCGTATCACCGCCGGAGCGGAAGATGCCCACAATCACAGTTTCATCGAAGGTCTGGGCGACTGCATAATAAGCCATCACAAACATCATAAACTGCAGATAGTCCTTGGTTAAAGGCGTCATTGCCAATACCCTCACAAGAATTTGAGAGGACATTAGAATTGTGAAAGCACTGGCAATTCCGAAAAGAATGCTCAGTTTTACAAACCGGTCAGCATAGACACTGGCATGCTTATACTTTTTCTCTCCGATGGTCTTCCCCAGATAAACGGCTGCTGCATTAGAAATTCCAAAACTGACCACCATGGACATTTCTTTCGTAACCTGGGCCACTGAATTTGCCGCTACTGCCGCACTACCCATATGTCCAAGAACCGCTGTACTTGCTGAATTGGCAATTCCCCACAAAACTTCATTTAATATAACCGGAACTGCACACATCAAAAAATCTTTTAAAAGTCCGCGGTCCATATGTAAAAAATATTTCATCCGAAAAAGGATTTCCCTGTTATAAGTTTTTGCGTAACCAATCACAAGAACCAGTTCTAAAAATCTTGCCAGAAGCGTTGCCAATGCCGCTCCCTGGATTCCCATTGCAGGGCATCCGAACATTCCAAAAATAAAAACCGCATTTAATATTACATTGCAGATCAAAGAACTCAGGTATACTGCCGTTGCAACTCTGATACGTTCCACACTCCGCATAATATACAGGTACACGTCTGTAATCCCTGCGGCTATATAAGAAAATGCCACGATCCGAAGATACTTGATTCCCTCTTTGATCACTTCCGGTTCATTGGTAAAAATCCTAATCAATGATCCGGGTATCAGGAGGGACGCCAATGTAAATATCAGCGTCACCGTGACTGCCATGCGCATTCCCATAGCCAGTATCCTCTCGATTGCCTTTTTATCACCTTTGCCCCAATACTGGGCTGTAAGGACCGTGGCACCGGAGGTCAGGCCGAACAAAAATAAGGACATAATGTATTGTACCTGCCGGGCAAGCGAAGAGGCTGACAATACAGTTTCCCCTACTCTGCCGAGCATGAACACATCGCATGCACTGACCCCTGTATTAATCAGATTCTGCATGGCCATTGGAATAACGAGGGACAGAACCCCTTTATAGAAAGTTTTCCAGTTGATATCTAATTCTTTGCCGCTATATTTATTTTCGTAACAATTACTTACAATTCTATCACCGACTTTTCAGATTAAACTTTGTTCTGATTATATCCTTTACGTGATACATATCATGGGCAATATGATCTGCCAGCTGCTGTTTGAAACCAAATCTGTTCTCTTCATGTGCAATCACATAAGCTCCTGCACTTTTTGCCGCATATATTCCATAATCAGAATCCTCAATAACGATACATTTTCCCGGCGTTACATCCAGCTGCTTCATTGTTTCTATGTAAATCTCCGGGTTTGGTTTGCTCTCCTGAAACATCTCTCCGCTTAAGATTACCGGAAAGTAATCCTTTAGCCCTGTTTCGTCAAGAATCTCCAGAATCTCTTCCATAGCGCTGGAGGAAGCCAATGCCAGCTTCACATGATGTTCCCTCAAAAGTTTCAGTAATTCTTTCACCCCAGGATTGACAATCTCCTTATATGAAAGGTCGTATCCTTCTTCCTCTTCGCAATAAGTTTCCCAAAGCTTTCTGCCTTTTTCTCTGCCGAACCATTCCATCATCATCCGGAGGCTCTGGGAATTTGACAGTCCCACAATCTTTTTCAGTTCCCTTTCCGGAATCATGGCGCCTTTTTCAGCCAGCAGTTCTTTGAGCCAGTTATAATAGACAATCTCACTGTCTATAATGACTCCGTCCATATCAAATATTACTGCCTGGTACATGGCTTACCCCAGGAATCCAAAGAATGCTCCTACAACTCCAAGGACCATTAATAACAGCATCATAACGATCGGATTGCATTTATCCTTTTTGAATATGTAATAGATCACACCAAACAAAGCCAGCGGAAGGATTCCGGGCATAATTCCGTCTAAAATTGACTGTACGGTCGTGGCATCTTTTCCTATTCCGAATTTAATCGGTATTGACAGATACACATTTTCTGCGGTCATGGCACCGGCAACCGTAAGTCCTAGGATGCTGGCAGCCTGCATAGCCTTCTCCATAATTCCGGATTTCTCTAATTTATCCATGGCCTCTACACCCATTTTATATCCGAGAAATGTCAGCGGATAGCGCAGTCCAAAGTTCGGTATGTTGAAGATCAGCCAGAACAGTATCGGACCCAGTATGTTTCCTTTCATCGCCAGAGAAACACCAATGCCCATTGCGATAATCCGGAGAGTTCCGTGATACATGGCATCTCCGATTCCGGACAGCGGACCCATAAAAGCAGTTTTGACAGCAGAGATGGATGCCGTATCAAAGTCAGGGTCTTCGGCATTCCTTTCCTCCATGGCCGCTGTAATTCCCAGAGGCAGTGTAGAAATATACATTGTAACATTATACAATTCCATGTGCCGCTGCAGAGCCTTGATATAGTCTTCTTTGTTTGGATATAGTTTCTTTAAAATCGGCAGTATGGCAAAGCAGTAGCCGGAATGCATCATACGTTCATAGTTCCATGAATGCTCCATCGGGATAGAGCGGAGCCATACTTTTCTCAGATCGCTTTTTGTAATCTTTCCATTATAATCGGCATGTATGTTAAAACTCATCGAAATCGCCTCCTTCTGTTTCTTCCGCAGCTGCCGGCATTGGACCTGATGGGATCAATCCTGTACTTACTGCCCCAAACAAGGCTGCCAGAATCAGGATCGCAAAGAGAGCAACTCCTGTTGTGGACACACCAGAGTATGCGACAATGAAATATCCGATAAAGAAAAACGGAGCGATATTCTTTTTCATAATCATCTGCGCAAGCAGGGCAAATCCCATAGCAGGGAGCAGTCCTCCGGCAATTTCCATACCTGTCTGCACAAACTCCGGAACTAATTTCATCAGTGTAGAAATTTTGTCTGATCCAAGATAAAATGCAATCGGCACGATCGGTGTTGTCACACCCCACGCTACAAATCCGCTCAGTACAAAGTTTCTTTGGAACGCCCTGTCATTCCCGGCTGCAATATTTCTGTCCATCAAATGGGCAAAAAAGTTCAGAATTGGATAACCGGTCACATTGCTGATTGCCAGTACGATACTTGCTACCGGAAGGCCAAGGGTCAGTGCCATTTCTGGTCCCGCTCCTGCTTTTATGGCAAGTGCCACACCGAGGATCGTTCCGCTGACCATGTCGGGCGGGTCATACGCACCGATTGACGCTGCTCCTGCAAACGCCAGTTCCATTGTTGCCCCCATGATAATTCCCGCCTGTAAATCTCCCATGATAAGTCCTACGAAAGGCCCTATCACAATGGGTCTTTGGATCATACAAGTCCCCAGAAACCATTCGAAGTTTGTACAAAACCCCAAGATTCCCAGAAGAACTGCCTGTACTCCTGTGCTCATAGCTGTTCCTCCTTTTCATATTTTCAAAGATGAATCTTCTGCTCTGCCTTCTCCGGCACTCCCTGCTGGTAAACATGCACGCCATCTTCTATCAGTTCTCTTAACATCTCTTCTTCTTCCTGGTTTACATAGACAACCGGAGCCAGACATTTTTTATCATCTCCCGGGGTTGTGCCTCCAAGATTCAGTTCTTTAATTCCAAGTTCTTTCACTAACCGATAGGCCCCTTCAATGTTTTCACATACAACAAATAAATGATATTTATCTGTAATGCCGCTTTTAACCGCTTTAATGCTTTCCTCAATGGTTTTTACTACGACTTTGACTCCAGGCGGCTTTGCAAGCTTTACAGAAGTCACACGCACAGGATCATCCTGAAGCGTATCTGTCACAAGCAGGATACAGTCGGCACTCAGCTTGGAAGTCCAAGAAAATGCTACCTGCCCGTGCAGTAAACGATAATCAACTCTCACCTTTTTAATCATTTGTATCTTCTCCTTTCCTATCTTAAAAATCTCCCAGATCACTCATATCGGCTGAAACCTTAATATCGTTGCAGTATTGGATTCCGTCTTTTGCCGCCTGAATTCCCTGTCTGATCAGCAGTTCCGTGTCTTCTTCCTCGGATAAGATCAGCTGCACTGCCAGAGGGAGATTCATTCCGCAGACCAAATGAATATTGGGACGCTTAAGGAACTTCATCATATCATTGTTGACGCTCCCTCCCATAATATCTGTGAGTATGACGACGTCATCCTCCGGCGGATATTCGGAAAGCTTCTTCCCAAGTTTTTTGGAATACAGTTCTTCCCCTTCCATATAAGCGTTAAAATAAGGTATTTTATTTCCTAAAACAAATTCAACAGCAGATGCAATTCCCTCAGAAATACGGGAATGTCCCGTCAAAATGATATGCCGCACCGTATCAGCTCCTTCCCTTAAAATGGTACATCTTCTTCATAATCACTCGTCTTGCAGTGTATCTTTTCTTCAAACTTCATGTACAGCGGATGTTCAGTTGTAATGCCCCTGTTTTCTGCCGTCCAGCAAGCTAAATACTGAAAAAATGCAGTCAAATATAATGGTGAAATCATCTCGTCTTCTCTGTTTGCTTTCTCAAAATCTGCCTTCAGTAAAAATGAATTTGGAGTAACCTCTCCGGCTGCACAGCAGATTTCTTCTGTCCGTTTTCCTGCCCCGTCCCCTGCACTGACAAAAAATAATGTATAATCCGGCGTCAGCTGAAGATCCGGCCCGTGAATAAATTCTTCGGCTTCAAAAAATGCAGTTGGTATATGTACCATCTCTGAGAGCTTAAGGGAACCTTCTTTCACGGTTCCCATATTTGCTCCGCTGCTGATAAAAAATGCATGCTTCATAGATAATAATGCTTCTTTATTTTTCAGGCAAAACTCCTTTGCCTGCAAATAAATATGATGGTGTTTTTCACATGCACTTTTCAGCTTTCTGACTGACTGCTGATACATTTCTCCGTCCCGGCCTTCCGAAGATAACTCGAGAGATAACAGCATGAAGTAACAAGTCAGTGTGCTCATTCCTTTGGTGACATATCCGACACGTTCTTCTCCGGCACCGTATTCCACAAAGAAATCGGAAAGCTCTGCAATCGCCGATTTCGGCTTCCCAAGAACTGCCATTGCATGACGCCCTGTCTTCTGATACATCTTGACTGCTTCTACCACATTGGTGCTGCTTCCGCTCTGTGAAACAAACAGATAAATATTATTTTGCTTCAGTTCTTCATAGTAGGTAAAGGCAAAAGGTGTTATCAAACGAACCGGATTCTTCATATTGCTTTCCATAAATTCAAGTGCGCTGTATACCGCATTATAGGAAGATCCGGATGCCACGATTACAAGTGTTTTCCCCTGTCTGATTCCTTCTGTTTCAAGCCAGCTGATCAGAGGTTCTGTCAATTCTTTTCTCTGTCCAATATTTCGGACCATTACAGATGATGTCTCCTTTATATAGTCTTCCATCCGTTTGCTCACTGCCTGTTCTCCTTTCTGTCATAGAAAAGTTTAATCTAAGTTTTTTAGTAATCCATGACTCTGTAATATCTTCTGATGTCAAGGGAATGTCCGGTGGCATCTTCCAGATGTGCTGTCAGTCTGCCGAGATAAGCCTCTAAAAATGCAGGTGAAAAGTCTCCTCTGTATTTTTCTGCAACTTCTTTTGCTTCATATTCTTTGGTATCGATTACCTTTACTTTTTTGGAAATCTTCTTTGCAAAATTTTCTACACGTTCTGTCAGCATTCTGGTCTCGTCTTCGCCCTTAAAGATCATAATGCTGGTATCTTCTTCGAGGAGTTCCAGTGTTCCGTGGAAAAATTCCGGTGACTCGATAGATTTTGTGCGGATCCACTGCATTTCCTCCAAATAGCACATTGCAAAACAGTAAGTTGATCCCCATAAGTTTCCGGATCCTACAAGCATATGATATGGTTCATCTTTGATCTGGTATGCATATGCCTTTGCATCTTCATCCACTTCTTCCTTTATATCAGCCAATGCTTCCGGCAGCTTCGCAAGATTTTCCATAAACTCATCGTAATCATCCATATCGCCATTCTTATGTAATACAGCACTGACAATCAAAAACAATTTCATGTGGTCTCCGTCACAGGAAAGTTCATCACCTGCTCCGCAGACAATCGGATATGTGAGCAGATCCTGAAGCGGTGCCTCCGCATTTCCGCTGACTCCGATCGTCGGAATGCCTTTTTCTCTGCAGTATTCAGCAGCTGCAATGGCTTCTTTCGTTGTACCGGATTCGCTGTAAAGAACAACCAGTGATTTTTCTGTGACTGCCTTATTAATTCCAAGAACCAATTCTGCCGCATTCTCCATGTACACAGGCATTGCTGTTCTTTTTTTTGCAAAGTATTCCATCGGCATCATGATTGATATACTTCCTCCGACACCTGCCATCACAAGATTGTCCACACCTTTTTCAAATGCGTCATCGATATATTTTTCAACCTGGGATTTTAATTTCATGATCTCTTTAAAGTTATTTAAGTATGTTTCTCTGTCATAATTTTTGTAAGCCATTTTTATAATCTCCTTTCAACTCCGTCACTTTTGTTATATACCACGTATACGTCTTGGTGCTTTTAGCATACCATTATGTTTTGTATCTGTCAATACTTCCATTTATCTAGGTTCTATTTCCTTTATTTTTGTGCATTATGCATAATTTTGCTGCTTTTTTTCTCATTTTTAGAAATTTGCTTTTTTCATTCAAACCCATACCACTTGACTTTTTTTTGCAACTGGTATATTCTCTGTATATACCAGATGAGCAAACCAGTTACCAGAATCATTGTATTTTTTGTGCTTTTAAAATATGGATGCACATACCACTGATTTTTCTGTTTTCTTGGCGTATGGAATATAAGAATACCAGTCTCTACAGGCAGGAGGTGCAAAATGCCGAAAAAATATCCCGTTTATTTACAGCTTGCAGATTTAATCGAGAGAAAAATTAATAAAAATGAATATCCTTTGGGAAGCAAAATTCCTTCAGAACGGGAATTAATTGACACTTTTGGGATCAGCCGCATGACGGTCAGAAAGGCAATTGATGTATTAATTGATAAAGGATTATTAACGCGGATGCACGGAAAAGGCACCTATGTCAGCCAAGCCACTGTTCACTCTCCTATTGACAGTATTCAATCCATGGGAAAATTCATCCAGGATTCGGGCCTTCTGCCGTCCAACAAAGTTTTGCTGACGAAAAAGGAAAAAGCCGGCCCTAAGTATTCCAGAATCTTTCATATTGATGCAGATGATGATATTTTCCTTCTCTTTCGCTTAAGACTTGCAAATGGAAAGCCTTTTGCCCTGGAATATACATATACCCCATATGACATCATTCCGGATCTTTTCAGTTATGATTTTGAACAGTGCTCCTTCTATGATCTGCTGGAGACAAATCATATTAGACTATCACAGGATACACAGCGGCTGGAAATTGTGAGAGTTCTGAACCCACAGGCCGCTTTATTGAATGTGGAGGAAGGCTCTGCCGTGTTTATGCTCCATAACACAGTCAGAGATGCTTCGGGAAAAACTATTGAGTATACCCGTTCTTATTACAGTGAACGGACAATTACCTTTACATCTACTTTAACTTAAGGAGACTGCATGAGTAAATATATCAACCTTTTGAATGAAGAAGTAAAAGAAAAGATTGAAGCCTATATTATTGAAAACGGGCTGAAACCTTATGATTCTCTGCCTTCTGAGCGTAAGCTGGCAGAAATGTTTCAGGTGAACCGGCTGACGGTCCGTTCTGCTTTAAAAAGACTCCGCTATGAGCATCATATCGTTACCCGGCATGGAAAGGGTAATTTTATTGCCCCGCCAAAAATAGATGATGATACGGAAAAGTTTTGCTCTTTTACCGACGGATGGAGCGCAGACGGGTTTAAGACCTCCAGCAAGGTTATATTTTTTGACAGAAAAGAAGCCTCCTTATCTGTCAGCAGCCATCTTGGAATTTCTCTGGGGGAAAAGGTTTACTGCCTTGGTCGGGTGCGTTATCTGGAGGACGAACCATTTCTTGTGGAAACCTCCTTCATTCCCGAAAAGTACTGTCCGGGCCTGGAACAATATAATTTTGCTGTTCAGTCTTTGTATGATACTCTGATCAATATTTATCATTTGAATTTGAAACGGATTGATGAGACGATTACGATTACTACTCTGACAAATGATGAAAGCCATTATCTGAAGGCTGAGGAAAATGATATTGGATTTTGCATAAAATCCACCACTTATGATGAAGAAAAGATTATAGAATATTGTATTACAATTAACCGGGCCGACCGGTATATGATGGTGAGTACACTGGGAAATGGGGAAAATTAGTCTTTACTTTCGTCTCCTTATATAAGTCTTTTTGCCTGCTTGATAGCTTTGTATAGGTTTCAATCAAAAATCCTTGTAATATCTTGAAATCGATTAACCACCCGGTATATCTCTACATGCTCAACCCCTATCTTATAGATAATTACATAGTTATCGCAAACCGCATATTTATAATCCGATCGAAAGCTGACCCGTTTTGAAAGATCTGAACCTATTCCTGGGAATCTCTGAATATTCTCAAACTTTCCATATAACTCTTTCAATGTCTTTGCTGCATATTTTTCGCTGTCCTCTGCAATATAATTACGAATACATTTTATGTCAGCTGCTACCAGAGGGTTAATCCGTAACTCTAACATAGGTTATTCCTCCATATGAGATTTTAACTCTGCAAGACTCATCCAACCTTCTCCGTTTCTTACTGCTTCTTCTGCCTCCTGCAGCTTCATTAACAATTTTTTCTCTGCGCGGTCACGCTCGTAATCCTCAATATCCATTACGACAAAGCGGCCCCTTCCATTTTTCGTAAGAAATACTGGTTCTCCGGCCTGACAATTTTTTAATACTTCATTATAATTCCTTAAATCAGACACTGGTAAAATATTAGCCATATCAAAACTCCTTCCTGATATATTTTTGTTGGTTATTTACTCTCTATTATATGCGGAAGTGCTGTATAATTCAACGTAAAAAGGCTCCTAGGAAAAACCTAGAAGCCTTAATTATGCTGTATTATTTATAATTATTCAATAATTGTAGCAACTCTTCCTGAACCAACTGTACGTCCACCTTCACGGATAGCGAAAGATAATCCCTGAGCCATAGCGATTGGGTGAATCAGTTCGATTGTCATTTCTACGTTGTCACCAGGCATGCACATTTCAACACCTTCCGGTAATTCAACAACACCTGTTACGTCAGTTGTTCTGAAGTAGAACTGAGGACGGTATTTGTTGAAGAAAGGAGTATGACGTCCACCTTCATCTTTTGTTAAAACGTATACCTGAGCTGTAAACTTAGTATGGCATGTGATAGAACCTGGTTTACAAAGAACCTGTCCTCTTTCGATTTCTTCTCTCTGAACACCACGGAGAAGAGCACCGATGTTGTCACCAGCCTGAGCTTCGTCAAGAAGTTTACGGAACATTTCGATACCAGTTACGACAACTTTTCTTGTCTCTTCTTTGATACCAACGATTTCAACTTCTTCAGATACGTGAAGAACACCGCTTTCAACTCTACCAGTTGCAACAGTACCACGTCCTGTGATAGAGAATACATCCTCTACTGGCATAAGGAAAGGTTTGTCTGTGTCACGCTGTGGGTCTGGAATCCAGCTGTCAACTGCAGCCATAAGTTCCATGATCTTGTCTCCCCACTCGCTGTTAGGATCTTCAAGAGCTTTTAAAGCAGATCCCTGGATAACTGGAGTGTCATCACCTGGGAATTCATACTCGCTTAATAACTCACGGATTTCCATTTCTACTAATTCTAATAACTCTTCATCGTCTACCATGTCACATTTGTTCATGAATACTACGATATAAGGTACACCTACCTGACGAGAAAGCAGGATATGCTCTTTTGTCTGAGCCATAACACCGTCAGTTGCAGCTACAACAAGGATAGCTCCGTCCATCTGAGCAGCACCAGTGATCATGTTCTTTACATAATCGGCATGGCCTGGGCAGTCAACGTGTGCGTAGTGGCGGTTGTCTGTTTCATATTCTACGTGAGCTGTGGAGATTGTGATTCCACGTTCTCTTTCTTCCGGAGCTTTATCGATATTTTCGAAATCAACGGCTGCGTTTCCTTCTACTCTGGCACTTAATGTCTTTGTGATAGCAGCTGTTAAAGTAGTTTTACCATGATCGACGTGACCAATGGTACCAATGTTACAATGAGGTTTGGTTCTCTCAAACTTTTCTTTAGCCATTTTAAATGTCCTCCTTATTAGCCCTTTGGGCAAATAGATAAATTATTATTTACTACCGGGTCGACGAATCACCTTACCAAAGGCCGTCCTACCCTTGATTATATTTCATTTCTTTGAAGAATTCAAGCATATTTTTTATCAAAAAAACCTGCTTATTTTGTTTTGTCCGCGATGATTTTTTCCTGTACGCTCTTCGGTACCGGCTCGTAGCTGTTGAAGAACATAGAGTAGTTTCCACGGCCCTGTGTTCTGGAACGCAGGTCTGTTGAGTATCCGAACATTTCTGCAAGAGGAACGAAAGCTCTGATGATCTTTCCGCCTCCAACATCGTCCATACCCTCGATACGTCCGCGGCGTGAGTTAATATCACCGATAACATCTCCCATGTAATCCTCAGGAGTTGTTACTTCGACTCTCATGATCGGCTCTAAGATGATAGCTCCGGCTTTCTGCATTGCTTCTTTGAATGCCATGGAACCGGCGATCTTAAACGCCATCTCTGAGGAATCGACATCATGGTAAGATCCGTCGTATACAGTAGCTTTTACACCAAGTACCGGGAATCCTCCAAGGATACCGCACTGAGCAGCTTCTTCGATACCAGCTCCGACTGCCGGGATATATTCCTTCGGAATGTTACCGCCGACAACAGTGGATTCAAACTTGAACAGTTCTTCACCATTGGCATCCATTGGCTCAAAGTGTACTTTACAGTGTCCGTACTGACCGCGTCCACCAGACTGTTTTGCATACTTGCTGTCAACATCCACCTCTTTGGTGAAGGACTCTTTGTAAGCAACCTGAGGAGCACCTACATTTGCTTCTACTTTGAACTCACGGAGCAGACGGTCTACGATGATTTCCAGGTGAAGTTCACCCATTCCGGAAATAATAGTCTGTCCTGTTTCTTCATCAGTATGAGCTTTGAAGGTCGGGTCTTCTTCTGCAAGCTTTGCAAGTGCTTCTGACATCTTGCCCTGACCTGCTTTTGTCTTAGGCTCGATCGCTACGTCGATAACCGGCTCTGGGAATTCCATGGATTCCAGGATTACCGGGCTCTTCTCGTCACAGATCGTATCACCTGTTGCTGTAATCTTGAATCCTACAGCAGCGGCAATGTCACCAGCGTAAACCTTGTCTAATTCTTCCCGCTTGTTGGCATGCATCTGAAGGATACGTCCAACACGCTCTTTTTTCTGCTTTGTAGCATTTAATACGTAAGAACCTGAATTCATTGTTCCGGAGTAAACACGGAAGAAAGCAAGCTTTCCAACGAATGGGTCTGTCATGATCTTAAATGCAAGTGCTGCGAAAGGTTCATCATCAGATGAATGTCTCTCGATTTCATTTCCGTCTTCATCCACACCCTTGATGGCAGCGATATCTGTCGGTGCCGGCATGAATTCAAGAACTGCGTCCAGCAGCTTCTGAACACCTTTGTTGCGGTAAGCAGTACCACAGCAGATCGGAACTGCTGTACATTCGCATGTTCCTTTTCTAAGTGCTGCTTTTAATGCTTCTACAGATGGTTCTTCCCCTTCCAGGTATTCCATCATCAGATCATCATCTAACTCACAGATCTGCTCTACTAACTGAGTATGGTAAAGCTCTGCGTCGTCTTTCATATCTGCAGGGATATCTGTGATTGAAATGTCTTCTCCCTTATCATCGTTGTAGATGTAAGCTTTCATTTCAAACAGGTCAATGATTCCCTGGAAATCATCTTCTTTGCCGATTGGCAGCTGAATTACAACTGCATTGGCACCGAGACGGTCTTTGATCTGTTCTACAGATCCGTAGAAATCTGCACCTAAGATATCCATCTTATTGATGAATGCCATTCTCGGTACATCGTAGGTGTCTGCCTGACGCCATACGTTCTCAGACTGCGGTTCTACTCCGCCTTTTGCATCAAATACTCCGATCGCACCGTCAAGTACACGCAGTGAACGTTCTACTTCCACTGTGAAGTCAACGTGTCCCGGTGTATCAATGATGTTGATACGGTGTTCTAATGCTCCGTCTTTCGGTTTGCAGTTTTCCTGGAGAGTCCAGTGACATGTTGTCGCTGCAGAAGTGATCGTGATACCTCTTTCCTGTTCCTGCTCCATCCAGTCCATGGTAGCAGTTCCCTCATGAGTATCACCGATCTTATAATTAACACCAGTATAATAGAGGATACGCTCTGTCAAAGTGGTTTTTCCAGCATCGATATGAGCCATGATTCCAATATTTCTGGTTCTCTCTAATGGATATTCTCTTCCAGCCAAGATCTTTTCCTCCTATTGTTTTTCGGATAAAGCGGTAGGCCCCGCACACCAGATTAGAATCTGTAGTGTGCGAATGCTTTGTTTGCTTCTGCCATTTTGTGCATGTCTTCTTTTTTCTTTACAGATGCTCCGGTATTGTTGGATGCATCAAAGATTTCGTTTGCAAGCCTTTCTTCCATGGTCTTTTCTCCTCTTTTACGAGAGTATAAAGTCAACCAACGGAGTGCAAGGGCCTGTCTTCTGTCCGGACGTACATCGATCGGCACCTGGTAGGTAGCTCCACCGATACGTCTGGCCTTTACTTCCAGCACAGGCATAATGTTGTTCATTGCCTCTTCAAATACTTCAAGGGCAGGCTTTCCAGCTTTTTCTTCAATACGGTTAAATGCACCGTATACGATCTTCTGGGCAACTCCTTTTTTACCGTCTAACATGATGTTGTTGATCAGTTTGGTCACAACTTTGTTATTGTAAATAGGATCCGCCAAAACATCTCTTTTCGCAATATGTCCTTTACGTGGCACGTTTCTTCCCTCCTTAATAATTGCCAACGGCAGAAATTCTATACCTTTTGGGCTCGCCGCCGGCCTTAATTCATCGGTACTCATTCATCCTTGCGCAGCTACCGGCTTTCCGCCGGCCTTCAAGCGCTCAATGCCTGATCGTGCCAGAATTTATATCTATCTCCTGTACTACAGGGAAAACATTCATTTCCGGCACAACTATACAAGGTAGCGTAATCTTACGCTGCTTTGTACCAATTTAGTTTCATTTGATTATTTCTTCGGTCTCTTAGCTCCGTATTTGGAACGAGCCTGCATTCTGTTTGCAACACCTGCTGTATCAAGTGTTCCACGAACGATATGGTAACGAGTACCTGGTAAGTCCTTTACACGACCACCACGAATCAGAACAACACTATGTTCCTGTAAGTTATGTCCCTCACCCGGGATATAGCTTGTTACTTCGATACCGTTAGAAAGACGTACTCTGGCAATCTTACGAAGAGCAGAGTTAGGCTTTTTAGGAGTCGCAGTTTTAACAGCTGTACAAACACCTCTCTTCTGAGGAGAGCTTGTGTTTACAGATTTCTTCTTTAAAGAGTTAAAACTTTTCTGAAGAGCTGGTGCTGTAGACTTCTTAGTAGATGTCTTTCTCCCTTTTCTAACTAATTGGTTAAAAGTTGGCATTAATTTTCACCTCCATGCATGTTTTCTGCTGTAGTTACTTATGATCTGTTGTTGCACATAGATATCTACGCGCATTTTTTAATTATAAATGTGCAAAAATCGTTTGTCAAGGGGATTTCCGAACATTTTATAGCACAAACCCCGCCCACTGAATAAATCCAGGGGCGGGATCTGTTATAACTCTACTCGAAATCGATTTCGTCTTCGAGTGTCAGTTCTTCTTCTTCTGTGTTAATCTTGACATTGCGGTACCGTTTCATTCCGGTTCCTGCAGGGATCAGCTTACCAAGGATAACATTTTCCTTCAATCCTACAAGCGGGTCAACTTTTCCTTTGATTGCCGCATCGGTAAGGACTTTTGTTGTCTCCTGGAAGGATGCTGCTGATAAGAAGGAGTCTGTGGCAAGAGAGGCCTTGGTGATACCAAGGATAATCTGTTCAGCCTTTGCAGTCTCTAAATTTCTTTCTTCCAGCTCCCTGTTTGTCTTTTCAAATTCCAGCACGTCGATCATGGCACCAGGCAGATACTCGCTGTCACCGCCTTCTTCAATGCGGACTTTCTTCAGCATCTGGCGCACGATAACTTCCACGTGCTTATCGTTGATGTCTACACCCTGCAGACGGTATACTCTCTGCACCTCGCGGATCATATAATCCTGAACAGCACGGATACCCTTGATCTTTAAGATATCATGCGGGTTGACGGAACCTTCTGTCAGCTCATCTCCGGCTTCCACTTCCTGACCTTCCAGGACTTTCAGTCTGGAACCGTACGGGATCAGATAAGCCTTCATATCTCCGGTCTCTTTGTTGGTAATGACAACTTCACGTTTCTTCTTTGTATCCTTAATCTGCACTTTTCCTGCAAACTCAGAGATAATGGCAAGACCTTTCGGCTTTCTTGCCTCGAAAAGCTCTTCGATACGTGGAAGACCCTGTGTGATATCATCACCGGCAACTCCTCCGGCATGGAACGTACGCATGGTCAGCTGTGTACCAGGCTCACCGATGGACTGGGCAGCGATAATACCGACTGCTTCTCCTACCTGTACAGCCTGGCCGGTCGCCATGTTGGAACCATAGCATTTCGCACAGCATCCTACCTGTGACTGACATGTCAGCATTGTCCTGATCTTGACTTTTGTAAGTCCGGAATCGATCACTGTTTTTGCTCTTCTAGGAGTAATCATGTGATTTGATTTTACAAGGACCTCTCCTGTCTCAGGATGTCTGATCTCTTCTGCCGCATAGCGTCCTGTGATTCGGTCCTGGAGACTTTCGATCACTTCCTGTCCGTCCATGAATGCTTCTACATACATACCCGGAATCTGTCCGTCCGGATCCAGTCCGCAGTCTGCTTCCCTGATAATAAGATCCTGGGAAACGTCTACAAGACGTCTTGTCAGGTATCCTGAATCGGCGGTTCTGAGGGCCGTATCGGAAAGTCCTTTTCTCGCACCGTGGGCAGAGATAAAGTACTCCAATACATCCAGTCCTTCACGGAAGTTTGACTTGATCGGCAGTTCGATGGTACGTCCTGACGTATCGGCCATCAGTCCACGCATTCCTGCCAGCTGTTTGATCTGCTGGTTGGAACCACGGGCTCCGGAATCGGCCATCATGAAGATGTTGTTGTATTTATCTAATCCTGTAATCAGCTTGTCGGTAAGAACATCATCGGCGTCAAACCATGTCTTGACAACCGCTTTGTAACGTTCTTCCTCTGTCATAAGTCCGCGCTTAAACTGGTTATTAATAAATTCGGACTGATCCTGTGCTCCTGCAAGAATTTCTTTCTTTTCTTCCGGCACGGTCATGTCAGAGATGGATACTGTCAGGGCACCTCTTGTGGAATACTTGTATCCAAGGGCCTTGATGTCATCCAGCACTTCTGCAGTCTTTGTAGCACCATGAATATTGATACATTTGTCAAGGATCTGTTTTAACTGTTTCTTTCCTACATGGAAATCAATCTCTAAATTCAGGGCATTTTCCGGATCAGAGCGGTCTACAAAACCTAAGTCCTGCATAATGATCTCGTTGAATAAAATTCTTCCGAGAGTACATTCTACAACCTTGGAAATCTCATTTCCGTCCTTGTCAATCTTTGTACGCCTTACATGAATCCTTGCATGCAGTGTGATTACTTTATTCTCATAGGCAAGGAATGCCTCATTTTCTGACTTGAAGTATTTTCCTTCTCCCTTGTCTCCCTCTTTTTCCAGAGTCAGATAATAAATACCAAGGACCATATCCTGTGAAGGAACGGCTACCGGGCCTCCGTCAGAAGGTTTCAGCAGGTTGTTCGGTGACAGCAAAAGGAAGCGGCACTCTGCCTGTGCTTCCACAGAAAGCGGAAGATGAACAGCCATCTGGTCACCGTCAAAGTCGGCATTGTAAGCAGTACATACCAAAGGATGCAGCTTGATCGCCTTACCTTCTACAAGGATCGGCTCGAACGCCTGGATACCAAGTCTGTGCAGTGTCGGTGCACGGTTCAGCATAACCGGATGTTCTTTAATGACATCTTCCAGCACATCCCACACTTCCGGCTGAAGCTTTTCCACCATCTTCTTGGCAGATTTAATATTATGGGAAAGTTTTCTTTCCACCAGTTCTTTCATTACAAATGGTTTAAACAGCTCAATCGCCATCTCTTTCGGAAGACCGCACTGGTAAATCTTCAGTTCCGGTCCTACGACGATAACGGAACGTCCTGAGTAGTCAACACGTTTTCCGAGCAGGTTCTGGCGGAAACGTCCCTGTTTACCTTTCAGCATATCGGAAAGGGATTTCAGTGCACGGTTACCCGGTCCTGTTACCGGACGTCCGCGCCGTCCGTTGTCAATCAGCGCATCCACGGCTTCCTGAAGCATTCGTTTTTCATTTCTTACGATGATATCCGGAGCTCCAAGTTCCAGAAGACGTTTCAAACGGTTGTTCCGGTTGATAATTCTTCTGTATAAGTCATTTAAGTCGGAGGTTGCAAAACGTCCTCCGTCCAGCTGTACCATCGGACGGATATCCGGAGGAATGACCGGCACTACGTCCAGAATCATCCATTCCGGGTTATTCTCAGAATTTAAGAATGCTTCTACCACTTCCAGGCGTTTTACGATTCTGGCCCTTTTCTGTCCTGTGGCTGTCTTAAATTCATCTTTCAGGGATTTCGCTTCTGCCGGAAGATCGATGGCTTCCAGCAGTTCCTTGATAGATTCAGCGCCCATTCCCACACGGAATGAACTGCCGTATTTGTCATAAGCGTCCCTGTATTCTTTTTCTGTCAGAACCTGTTTGTATGCCAGGTCTGTCTCCCCTGCATCCAATACGATATAGCAGGCAAAATATAATACTTTCTCAAGGCTCCTCGGTGAGATATCCAAGATCAGTCCCATACGGCTTGGAATTCCTTTGAAATACCAAATATGGGAGACCGGAGCCGCAAGTTCGATGTGTCCCATGCGTTCACGGCGCACATTGGCCTTTGTTACCTCAACACCGCATCGGTCACAGACAACACCTTTATATCTGATTTTTTTATATTTACCGCAATGACATTCCCAGTCCTTGCTCGGCCCGAAGATCTTCTCACAGAAAAGTCCGTCCTTTTCAGGCTTCAAGGTACGATAGTTGATGGTTTCAGGTTTTTTTACTTCTCCCCTGGACCACTCACGGATCTTTTCCGGGGAAGCCAACCCGATCTTAATTGCATCAAAGGCAATTTTATGATTTGCATATTCGTTGCTTGATCCTATCATTAAGGCTGCTCCTTCCTTCTAACTGCACTTCTATGAAATAGTCGTGTCTTCGCCATCTTCAAAGTTCCCTTCTTTAAATCCTAAAGCACCCAGGGAATCTTCGCTTTCTTCATAATTATTAAATACGCTGTCGCCTTCAATCATCGGTTTCAGGTCCTGATTGCTTTCAGCCAGGTCCACATTTTCCTTGATCTCTACTTCCTGCGCATTTTCATCGAGTACCTTGACGTCTAATGCCAGAGACTGGAATTCTTTCAGCAATACCTTAAAGGATTCCGGAATTCCCGGCTCAGGAATGTTGTCACCTTTGATGATCGCCTCATACGTCTTCACACGTCCGATCACGTCATCGGACTTCACTGTCAGGATTTCCTGCAGAGTATAGGATGCCCCATATGCCTCCAGGGCCCAAACTTCCATCTCTCCGAAACGCTGTCCTCCGAACTGTGCCTTACCTCCCAGCGGCTGCTGTGTAACCAGAGAATATGGTCCTGTAGAACGGGCATGGATCTTGTCATCAACCAGGTGGTGGAGTTTCAGGTAATGCATGAATCCGATTGTAACCGGGCTGTCAAACTCTTCTCCGGTACGTCCGTCTCTGAGCTTCACTTTTCCGGTGCTGTCGATCGGCACGCCTTCCCAGTCTTTTCTGTGGTCCTTGTTTTCTCTCAGATAATCCACCACGCTTGCGTCAACACGCTCTGACCATTTAGCTTCAAATTCTTCCCAGCTGGTATTGGCAAAATCATTGGCCATTTCCAGTGTAGTTGCAATATCATTTTCATCGGCTCCGTTAAATACCGGAGTCGCAACATTAAATCCTAATACTTTGGCTGCAAGGGACAGATGGATTTCCAATACCTGCCCGATATTCATACGTGAAGGCACACCCAATGGGTTCAGCACGATGTCCAGCGGACGTCCGTTCGGAAGGTACGGCATATCTTCTACCGGAAGAATACGGGAAATTACACCCTTGTTACCGTGACGGCCGGCCATCTTATCTCCCACAGAAATCTTTCTCTTCTGTGCAATATAGACACGGACCGTTTTATTTACTCCAGGAGGCAGTTCGTCTCCGTTTTCCCTTGTAAAAATCTTTGTATCCATAACGACACCGTAAGCCCCGTGCGGAACTCTCAGTGAAGTATCTCTTACTTCTCTTGCTTTCTCACCAAAGATGGCGCGGAGCAGACGCTCCTCTGCTGTCAGTTCTGTCTCTCCCTTAGGAGTTACTTTTCCGACCAGAATATCACCTGCGCGTACTTCCGCTCCGATGCGGATAATACCGTTTTCATCCAGGTCTTTTAATACATCTTCGCTTAAGCCTGCCAGATCTCTTGTAATCTCTTCTTGTCCAAGTTTGGTATCACGGGCCTCAGCCTCGTACTCTTCGATATGGACAGAGGTGTACACATCTTCCTGTACCAGACGCTCGCTTAACAGAACCGCATCCTCGTAGTTATAACCTTCCCAGGTCATAAATCCGATCAGAGGATTTTTACCAAGTGCCATTTCTCCGCTTTTGGTAGAAGCACCGTCTGCCAGGATATCATCCTTTTTGACATGATCCCCTTCAAAAACAATCGGGCGCTGGTTCATACAGTTCCCCTGGTTGCTCCTTGCAAACTTAATGACATTGTAGATGTCCTTGCCGCCGTCAGAGTCTCTGCGCACTACAATCCTTGTGCTGGTGGATTTCTCTACCACTCCGTCGTTCTTCGCAACGATGCAGACACCTGAATCAAAGGCTGCCTTGGATTCCATACCTGTTCCCACGACCGGTGCCTCTGTAGAAAGAAGCGGTACAGCCTGACGCTGCATGTTGGATCCCATCAGGGCACGGTTTGCATCGTCATTTTCCAGGAACGGGATCATAGATGTAGCTACAGAGAATACCATCTTAGGCGATACATCCATCAGGTCCAGGTTTGCTTTATCAAATTCTGAAGTATCTTCACGGAAACGTCCGGTTACATGGGCATGGACGAAATGTCCTTCCTCATCTAACGGCTCATTGGCCTGTGCCACGACGAAGTTATCTTCTTCATCAGCAGTAAGGTAAACAACCTCATCTGTAGCAACCGGGTTTTCCGGATCTGTTTTATCCAATATACGGTATGGAGCTTCAATAAATCCATACTCGTTGATCCTTGCATAAGTAGCCAGGGAGTTAATCAGACCGATGTTCGGACCTTCCGGGGTCTCGATCGGACACATTCTTCCGTAATGGGAGTAATGCACATCCCGGACCTCAAATCCGGCACGGTCTCTGGATAAACCTCCCGGTCCCAATGCAGACAGACGGCGCTTATGGGTCAGCTCAGACAGCGGATTGTTGTGATCCATGAACTGAGACAGCTGAGAACTTCCAAAGAATTCCTTAACCGCTGCAGTTACCGGTTTAATATTGATCAGAGACTGCGGTGTAATGGTTTCGATATCCTGTGTTGTCATTCTTTCGCGCACAACTCTTTCCAGACGGGAAAGCCCAATCCGGTACTGGTTCTGCAGAAGTTCTCCGACTGCTCTGATTCTTCGGTTTCCTAAATGGTCAATGTCATCATGGTTTCCAATACCGTACTCCAGATGCATGTTATAGTTAATGGAAGCTAAAATATCTTCCTTTGTAATGTGTTTTGGAATGAGGTCGTGAATGTTCTTTTTGACAGCATTCTTTAACTCATCCCCGCTCAAACCTTCTGCCAGGATTTTTTCCAGTACAGGGTAGAAAACATTCTCGTGGATACCAAGTTCTTCCGGATCAAAATCTACATATTCAGCCATGTTTACGGTCATATTAGACAGTACTTTGGTATTGCCTAATTCGGTCTGAATCAGCACACTCTGAACGGCAGCGTTCTGGATCTGGTCAGCCAGTTCCAGTGTTACTTCTGTCCCGGCCTGGGCAAGGATCTCCCCTGTAGAAGTGTCAATCACGTCTTCCGCCAGCATATGGCCTGTGATGCGGTTTCTGAATGCCAGCTTCTTATTAAACTTATAGCGTCCTACTTTTGCCAGGTCATAACGTCTCGGGTCAAAGAACATGCTGTTGATCAGGCTCTCAGCACTGTCCACAGACAGAGGCTCTCCCGGACGGATTTTTTTGTATAACTCTAATAAACCATCTTCATAATTATCAGATGGGTCCTTTTCCATACTTGCAAGGATCTTCGGCTCTTCCCCGAATAATTCCTTGATTTCTGCATTAGTACCGATACCGAGGGCACGGATCAATACGGTAATCGGCACCTTCCTTGTACGGTCCACACGTACATTGAAGACATCGTTGGAGTCTGTCTCGTACTCAAGCCACGCTCCGCGGTTTGGAATTACTGTAGCAGAATACAGCTCTTTACCGATCTTGTCATGCGCAATTCCATAGTAGATACCAGGAGAACGAACCAGCTGGCTGACAATGACACGCTCCGCTCCGTTGATCACGAAAGTTCCTGTGTCAGTCATCAAAGGTAAGTCGCCCATAAAAATATCATGCTGTTTGATTTCATCCGTTTCCTTATTATGAAGTCTTACTTTCACCTTCATCGGAGCGGCATATGTGGCATCCCTCTCCTTACACTCTTCAATGGAATATTTGATATCGTCTCTGCACAGCTTAAAATCGATAAATTCCAGGCTAAGCTGGTCGCTGTAATCCCCAATCGGAGAAATGTCCTCAAATACCTCTTTGAGTCCTTCCCCCAAGAACCAGTTGTAAGAGTCCTTCTGGATTTCAATAAGGTTCGGTACTTCCAAGACGTCATCTTGTCTCGCATAACTCATCCTTATGCTCGTACCCGATTTCATTGGTTGAATTCTGTTTTTTTCCATGGACGTGTTCACCTCTTGATTTCTACATGGTTTATATACTACTCATTGTGCGAATCTCTCACAATTTAAATAACGAAAAAAAGGCTTGGCTATGGGCATACAATCCCATACTAAAGCATCGCCTAATAATACCACAGTGTCTATACTATGTCAAGAACAATTTTCAATAGACGCAAAAAGAATCGGACTGGCAGAGCCAGCCGATTCTTTCATGAAGTTTTCTTACATTAGATATTGAACAAAGAACTATTTTAAAGTTACTTTTGCTCCTTCGCCTTCTAACTTAGCTTTGATATCTTCTGCTTCTGCTTTAGATGCAGCTTCTTTGATTACTTTAGGAGCTCCGTCAACTAATTCTTTAGCTTCTTTTAATCCTAATCCTGTTACTTCACGGACAACTTTGATAACTTTAACCTTAGCTCCGCCGATTTCTGTAAGCTCTACATCAAATTCGTCTTTTTCTTCAGCTGCTGCACCGTCTGCTGCTCCGCCTGCTGCTACAACAACACCTGCTGCTGCAGATACACCGAATTCTTCTTCACATGCTTTTACTAAATCATTTAATTCTAATACTGATAAACCTTTAATAACTTCAATAATTTCCTGAGTTGTCATTTTTATTTCCTCCTGATAATTAATTTAATGTAAACTGCTGATTATTCAGCAGCTTCTGCTGCTTCTTCTGCCGGAGCATCTCCGTCTTTCTCTGCGATCTGTTTAATAACACGAGCAAAGTTTGTAATTGGAGACTGGATGCTTCCAAGGAATTTTGCGAGCAATTCGTCTCTTGACGGAATGCTTGCGATAACCTGTACGCCGTCTTTGTCATAGAAAGTTCCTTCTACAACCGCAGACTTCAGGTTGAATACTTCAATGTTCTTTGCATATTTTGCTAAGATCCTTGCCGGTGCAGTTGCGTCTGTTTTAGAAACAGCGATCGCAGTCGGCCCTGTAAGATCAGCAGTTAACGGTTCGAATTCCGTATCTTTTACCGCAAAACGAATCATTGTGTTCTTGTATACCTTGTACTCTACACCTGCTTCTCTTAATTCCTTACGCATTGCTGTATCTTCTTCTACAGAGATACCACGGTAAGAAACTAAAACTGCTGACTGAGCATCTGTAAGCAATTCTTTGATTTCGTTAACGATAGGTTGTTTTAATTCTACTTTTGCCATGATGAATGGTGCACCTCCTTGATTTATTTTAGTGTACCGCCGCGTGGAATGTAATAGAACAAAGTGGACAAGTCCACTAAGACTCCTGAATCCCTTACTCTTTGAGGAGCTTGGCAGCTTTTGCGCCAAATGCGGTTTGACAAAGTCAAATAGTTTCCTTTTGCATTTGTGTGCATCCTCACGGAGTGTTTTTGTTCTATGGGAAATTTCACAGGAATTTTCTATAGAATAAGAAAAGCCCTTTGTCCGCAAAGACAAAGGGCATAATTAGCTGATAACTAATCATCATCCTCGGCAGGTAGATCTACGTTATGCCATATGGCACCTGCTGTCTTCGGCAGTGATACTGTAGTAATATATCATATGGTGCCGAAAACGTCAACTGGTTTTATAAAATTTATTCTATCTCATTTAGTTCTCTTGTTTCTTCCGCAAATATCTGAACCAAATCGTAATTTTTCCCCACATCAGTAACCTCAAACTGACCCACACAGCGGCTGAGCCAGGGAAGATCCTTTTTCATTTTATGGATCATCTCAAATATATATAAATCTGTTGTTTTAAATGCAGAGTGATAACCTGAATACTGCATATGGATAAATTTATGACTTTGCAGAAAATACTGAATCCTCTGATAAGCATTTTGCGGATTCCTGGCAGAAAAATTCTCTTTCAGTGCTTTTATCTGCAGATCAAAATAAATTGCCTTATAATGCTTCTTTTCTTTATACTCCATTACGCTGCACTGGTCCTTTTCGTATAAAAATACAGCACATCTTCTACTGAAAAATCTGTTTCGTCCACTCCGTCATCACTGTTATACCATATCCATTTTATTACATTGTCCATAAACCACTCTTTCTCTTTCAGCTGAGTTATGATACATCCGAATGCTCCATAATCTTTTGCATTTCCTTTTCCGCAAAAAACTAATGTACCATCTTCTTTCCGGATCATAAGAATATCATGTCTAAAAAAACTCTTTTCAAGCACCCGGTAAATATCGTCCACGTTATATTTATGTTCTGACTCAATCTTTGATTCGTCTAATTTGATTTCTAATTTTAACATGGCGTCCTCCCCTTTTTTATTTTATTATACTCTTCCCCAATAGAAATGTCGATATTTTACATTTTGTTTTTTCTTATTCCCAGTACATCTTCTTCATTAATAAAACCCGGGAAATTTTTATACTTCCCGGGCTAAACATTTGTTATTTATATTCCTTTAACTCTTTTTCATTCATAATGACCGTATCAGACTCTACGGTTTTTCCGTATACCGGCAGAAGTGTCTTCTTATAATCCTTCTCAAAAAATCCTTCCTTTGTAAGTTTAGTGATCTCATCGTTCACCCAATTTTTCAGGTCATCATTTCCTTTTTTAACAGCCGGCGCAATAAAATCATGTTCTCCCAGAGATTTGATCCCCGTTGTGAACCCTTTATTTTCCCTTGCCCACGCATATACAAGTGTATTGTCATGTGCCAATGCTGCTCCCCTGCCGTCTTTTAATGCATTGAAGGCTTCTGTATTCTGATCATATTTTAAAAGCTCAATATCAGGATAATTCTGTGTAAAATAGGTCTCTGCAGTAGTTCCTTTGTTGACGATCAGCTTCTTGCCTTTTAACTGCTTTACATCAGTAATGACTTTTCCGTTAGGGGATACTACGCCAAGAGATACCTTCATATAAGGAAGGGCATAGTCTACAACTTCCTTTCTCTCATCAGTAACGGTAAAGTTGGCAAGGATCAAATCCACCTTATTGCTCTGAAGGAATTCTACACGGCTTGCAGCCTCCACAAGCACAAATTCTACCTTATTTTCATCGCCTAATAAATCTTTTGCCAGACGGTGTGCCAGCACAACGTCATATCCCTGATTCTTTCCATTTTTATCCACATAACCAAACGGAGGTTTATCGCTGAATACGCCAATCTTGATCTTCCCATTTTTCTTGATCTGTTCTACGGAAGACTGATTGTCGCTTTCGTCTGACTTTTTGCTGCCGCAGCCTGTCATAAGCCCTATTGCCATGGTGAGAACTGCCAGTACCACTAAAATCCTGCTAAATTTTTTCATCTTTTTTCATCTCCTCAAAATTAAACATGTTTAAAAACTTCTGCGCCCGTTCTGTCTGCGGATGTTCAAAAAACTCTTTCGGAGTATTCTGTTCCACAATACGCCCTTCATCAATAAAGATCACACGGTCAGCTACCGCTTTTGCAAACTGCATTTCATGTGTCACGATTGCCATGGTCATGCCCTGTTTTGCAAGCTCCAGCATAACATCCAGAACCTCTCTTACCATTTCCGGATCCAGAGCAGCGGTCACCTCGTCAAACAGCATAATCTCAGGATTCATGCAGAGGGATCTTACAATCGCAACTCTCTGCTTCTGTCCCCCGGACAGCTGTCTTGGATAGGCATCTTTCTTCTCCTCCAGGCCGACCCTTTTGAGCAGGGCCACTGCCATCTCCCTTACTTCCCTGGGATCCCTTTTCTGTGCCTTGGTCGGGCCCAGAAGAATATTGTCCAGGATCGTCATATGAGGGAAAAGGTCATAGCTTTGGAATACCATGCCGATTTTTTGACGAATCAGGTGCCACGGCGTTTTTCCGTCCGAAAGGTTCTGCCCGTCCAGAATGATCTCTCCGGCCTGAAATTCCTCCAGGCCGTTGATACATCGAAGAAGGGTGCTCTTTCCGCATCCGGAAGGCCCTAAGATGACAACAACCTCTCCTTTATTTATATCAAAAGAGATATCTTTTAATACCTCTGTCTCACCAAATGATTTTTTCAAATGACTGATTTCCAATAACTGATTTCCCATTTGCCAACTCCTAACTTTGCCATTTTGCTTCCAGCCTCTTTGCTACGATGGAGATCGGATAACAGAGGATGAAGTATAAGAAAAAAATAAATCCATAGACCCAGAGCGGTGCGGTCGGAGTCTTTAGAATTCCTCCCTCAATGATCTGCTGTCCGACTTTCAGCACTTCCACCACCCCGATGATCACAACTAAAGATGTTGTTTTCACCATTCTGGTAGCCAGATTGATCGCTCCCGGAAGCACTCTCCTGACGGTCTGCGGAACTAAGATATAGCGGTATATCTGAAGCTTGGTAAGCCCCAGGGACATACCGCTTTCTGTCTGATGCTTCGGCATGGAAGTCACGGCTCCCCGTACGATATCTCCCATCTCCGCAGTTCCCCACATCGTAAATACCACAATGGAGATAAACTCACCCTCCAGATGGATGCCCAAAGCCCTCGTCAGCCCAAAATAGAACAGGAACAGCCATACTAGAATAGGTATAATCCTGATCGCCTCCAGATAAAGCCGGCATACCGCCTTTACTGCGAAATTCCTGGAAGTCATGATAATACCGAATATCACTCCGAAAATTAAGGAGAGAACCACCGCAATCAGAGCGATCTTCACTGTAACGGCCAGCCCTGACATGAGACGGACCATATTTTTTCCTTCAAATAAAATATTAATTCCCGAAGCCAGCATACCGAGCCTTCCTTTCTAACAAACTGAAAATCACTGATATCGGAAGCAAAATAATCAAATATGCGATAACCAGCATAAACAGTGCCTCATTTGTCTTATAATACATTCCGATCAAATCTTTCGCCACAAACATCAGGTCTGCCAGTGCAATGGCACTGAACACGGATGTCTCTTTCAGAAGAAAGATCACGTTGGCCCCCACCGAAGGCATAGCAATGGCCAAAGCCTGAGGCAGTATAATATAACGCATCAGCTGAGGTTTGGTAAGCCCAAGACTCAGACCTGACTCTTCCTGAATCTTATTGACCGCTTCCAGTCCTCCCCGGAATGCTTCTGACATATAACTGGCCCCCAAAAAGGTCAGCCCTATCACTGCGATGATAAATGCATTAAGTTTAATCCCGATCTTGGGCAGGCCATAATAGAGAAAAAACAGCTGGATCAACAGAGGCGTATTTCTGGAAAGCTCAATATAAATTCCTACGATTCTATTCAGTACAGGAACTTTATAATAGCGGACCATGGAACATAAGAATCCAATCACCACTGACAGCACGACGCCCAGGGCCCCGATACCTAATGTCAGCTTTGTTGCCTCTATATAGAGAGGTATGTTTCGTTCTATAAATAACCAATCCATTTCTTGTCCCTTCTTTATTTCATACTTTTCTAGTATGTAATATATGAAATAGTATAAACTCCATTCATTGCCTTGTCAATACAAGACATCTGAAATTAATCGTACATTTTTCTAATAAAAAAGTCAACTTTTGTATTCACTTCTTCACTTTAGTTTATGCCCTGAGCCATAATAAAGTTCAGTCTTCATAAACTAAAAGTATGGAATTTAATGAAGACCGGGTTTCAAGACAACGCCGCCGGACACATAAATTAAAAGAGAAAGCCCCAAAGAGCTTCCTCCCTATATATAATACCTCTATGCTTTTCCTACACTTCCGCAAACCTTTATTTTGCTCATAACATACTTCTTTACTTGTTCACGCCCTGCCGCACTATATTTTTTAGGATCTACAGCATCAGGATTTGCAGCAAAAGCTTCCTTTACACCTTTTGTATATGCAATGCGGAGATCGGTAGCATAATTGACTTTACAGATACCGCGTTTGATACATTCTTTTACCGCCTCATCCGGCACGCCGCTCGTTCCGTGAAGCACAAGCGGAATCTCTACAACCTCTCTGATCCGGCTTAAAATATCAAACTGAAGCTTTGGTTCTCCCTTATAAACACCGTGGGCTGTGCCAATTCCAACTGCGAGGGAATCAATCCCTGTTCTCTCTGTGAATTCCTTTGCTTCCTGCGGGTCTGTATAAGGATTATCGTCTCCGCCGTCTAAATCATCTTCTTTTCCTCCAACCTTCCCAAGTTCAGCCTCTACTGAGACTTCGGACGGATGGCAGGCATCTGCGACGGCCCTGCTGAGCGCAATATTATCTTCAAATGTGTCATGGGAACCATCAATCATGACAGAAGTATAACCTGCTCTGAGCGCCTGCATTGCCAGTTCAAAGCTATTGCCGTGATCTAAATGCATAACCACAGGAACCGATGCTCTCTTTGCGGCCGTCTTAACATTTGCAAGATAATAGTCAAGTCCCGCATATTTTACAGTAGACGGAGTTGTCTGCATAATGACCGGTGAGCGTAATTCTTCTGCAGCGTCTGCAACTGCCTGTACCATCTCCATGTTTTCTACATTAAATGCACCTACTGCGTATCCGCCGGTCTGAGCTTCCCATAATATTTCTCTTGATGTCATTAACATAATTCTATTTCCTTTCCGGATCTTCTAATTTTATGATCTTAACATTCTCTATCAACTCATCTCGCTTAGCCGTATCAAAAGTCCCAGTATGCGGTGAGAGCGCGTTGGCAGATGCCACTGCCACTGCAAATTTCAGAGCCTCTTCCGGCTCCATATGACGTTCCAGTCCTACTGCTAATGCTCCGACCATAGAGTCTCCGCATCCTACTGTATTGACCGCTTCTATTTTGGGCGGCCTCCCCAGATAAAGGCCTTTTTCACATACAAGCAATGCTCCGTCTCTTCCAAGAGAAATAACCACATACGGAATTCCTTTTTCATGGATTTTTTTTGCATATTCAATGACATCTTCCTGGCTGGAGACTTTGATATCAAAAAGCATTTCTATCTCATCTTTATTAGGTTTTACCATCGTTGGCAGGCTCTCAAGGCCTCTCTTTAAATATTCTCCGCTGGTATCTAAGATTACCCTCTTTCCCAGACTTTTAACAATCCGGATCATTTTTTGATAGATATCCCTGCCCATTCCCCTGGGAGCACTTCCTGAGATAGTTACAACATCACTGTCCCTGATGAGTTCAGGAAATCTGTCTAAAAATGCAGCTTCTTCCTCCGAAGTAACCTGACAGCCGGGTTCCAGATATTCGGTCGAGCCGTATTCCGGATCTAGAATATTGATACAGCTTCTTGTTTCCCCGTCAATATGTTCAAATTCATAGGAAATTCCATCTGCATCCAAAAGTGCTTCTAAATATTGGCCGTTATATCCTCCCACAAGACCGGCGGCTTTTGTATCAGAACCGCAAAGCCGGGCCACCCTTGCCACGTTCAGCCCCTTTCCGCCGGCACTGTTATGTGTCTCTGCAACCCGCATTACTGTACCATTTTCAATTTTTCGGGTCATAAAATAGGCTTTATCGATGGAAGCATTTAACGTTACAGTTGTAATCATGCCTTATACCTCCCATCTTTACAGACTTCTTAAATATTTCACTCCTGCGGCGGCATCTGCCACAAGTCCATCGATATCATCAGGTGCTTTGATTGTCCTCCAAAGGGATACACTCTTCGCACTCGCAGACGTATCAAGAACAAATGGTTCCATAACCAAAGGGCCCTTAAAACCGATATCCCTGATTGTTTCTGCAATGGCTTCCCAGTCAATATTGGTCTTTCTGCCTCCGACAGGAATCTTACGGTTGCTTTCTCCGATATGGAGATAGCCCAGATATCCCTTTTCATGAGCCGTACGGATGGCATCCGGAATATAATCCTCTTCAATGTTCATATGAAATGTATCTAAAAGAAGCTTACAGTAGTCATTGCCAATAGCTTCGCAGACTGCAATCCCTTCTCCTGCAGTATTGGCTGTATACTGTTCAAAACGGTTTACAATTTCCAGACACATTGTTACGCCGGCTTCTTCGGCATGTTTTGCAACTTCAGTTAATCCTTTGACTGCGTTTGCTGTACGGACCTTTTTGATTTCTGTAATATTCTCTCCTTCCGGACGCGTATTCCACAAACCATACGGGATACCGGAAAAAAGTTTTGCGCCCATCTCCGCACAGAGATCCAGCATATGGCATAAATGTTTGATGCCTGCTTCATGGGATTCTTTATCAGAACTGGAAACATCTCTTTCCGGTCTGAGTCCGGTCCCGTTGACCGTCACTGAAAGCCCTGCATCTTTTATATATTTACTGAGTTTCTTTCGTTCCTGTGCTGCCAAAGGTACAAAATCTCCTGCTTTCAGCTCAATGGTATCCATATTGGATTTTTTCGTTAAGTCAATCACTTTATAAATATCCAATTCAGGAATGGTTCCATTCCAATATGCTGTTTGTAACCCGATGTTATTCTGCATTTTTATTCTCCTTGTTTTTCTGAAATAGATTTCGGCTTGGGGAAACTCCTGCACTGCTTGCGGCCGCTCTGGCCACATTGTTTTCCCTCAAGCTACTCCAGGCTTGCGTGTCTCTTTGCCATATCCTCATTACTTCCTGTGTCTTCCCGGCTCATTTCCAAAATCACTGTATCAAATACTAAAAGCAGCATTTGTTCAAACAGACTTCCAAGAGGCTGTACACTTATTTCAGATGTTTCAAATTTTGTTGCTGATTCAATTATAAGATCCGCTTCCTGGATCTTTCCCAATGTTGACTCCGGTAATGAAGAAATAACAATTAAGTCTACACCCTGTTTTTTCGCTGACTCTGCCGTCATACAAACACTGCCTGTTTCCCCTGAAGCGGAGGCCACGATCAGCAGATCCCCCTTTTCCACTGACGGTGTTGTGGTTTCTCCCACTACATATGCATCCAGGCCAATCTGCATCAGTCTCATAGCAAGGGCCTTCAACATCAAACCGGATCTTCCGGTACCATAAACAAAAATCCTTTTATGGGCCTTGATCTTCCGGATCAGATCTGTAATCTGATGTTCAGGGATTCTGTCAGCTGACTGTTCCAATTCTTTTATAATTACTTTCATTCCCAAAACAATACCTTCCTTACATGATTTCTTCCGGATATAACAGAACTTTTCCAAAGTTCTTTGGATCGGCAATGATTTTTTCAAACATCTCCGGGCCTTTGCTTAAATTTTCTTTATGCGTCACCATTCCAAGGACATCCACCTTTTTGTTTCCGATATATTCTACCGCATTGCTCCATTCCTCTCCTGGATATGGAGCAGAAATAGTACACCAGGAGCCGATGATCGTTAATTCATTTCTCATAATTCTTTCAAAATAGAATCTTGGAACCGGAACATCCGCATATGGAATTCCCATATATACAACCTCTCCGCCCTTTTTTGGCAGTCCGAGCACTCTTGCAGCCGTAAAAGGATTTCCTGCTGACTCAATGGCCAGGTCCACACCATTTCCATATTTTCTGATCTCATCATGGAAATCGATATCTGCAGAATTAATCAGCACATCAGCACCAAAATCCTTGGCAGCCTGTAATTGTGCATCGTCAATGTCAATGGCAAACACTTTCTTTGCCCCGAATGCTTTTGCCCATTGGATTGCCATAAGTCCAATATTCCCGCATCCCACAACGGCAACTTCATATCCCATTTTAATGTTTGTCCGGTATAATCCGTGAATCGCAACCGTTGCCGGTTCCACCAATGCCCCCTGCTCAAAAGTCATATCTTCCGCCATCTTGACAAGATTGACAGCCGGCATTTTAATGTATTCTGCAAATGCACCCGGTACATAAGCTCCGATGGTATTTAAAGATTCACATCTTGACGGATGTCCGCTTTTACAATACTCACACTCATGACAAACCAGGTTCGGACACCCTGCCACATGGTCGCCGGCTTTTAATTCTGTAACGGCAGGACCGGTTTCTACAACCTCTCCTGAAAATTCGTGCCCCCAGACATTCCCTTTCACATAAGGTCCCAGATTGCGGTATCTTGCAATATCCGAACCACAAATTCCGACTGCCTTTACTTTTACAATAACATCATCTTCTTTTTCAATTACAGGATCAGGAACCTCTTCATATCTTAAATCCTGTACGTCATAAAATGTTAAAGCTTTCATCCTCTCACTGCCTTTCTTAAAGCCTCTGTATTCTCTTTAATATTTTTGAATAAATATCCTCCGGATACAAACACATTTGCTCCTGCTTCATAACACGGTTTTATAGTCTTTTGATCAATACTTCCGTCTACTTCAATATCAATATCCCGGTCTCCGATCATTGCCCGGACATTCTTAATTTTTTCCACAGCTGAACTCAGGAAATGCTGTCCGCCTTCCCCCGGATTTACACTCATCACAAGGATCATATCTATATCATCCAACAAGTATTTGACCGTCTCCTCCGGCGTTCCGGGACTCAGCACGATTCCTGCCTTGACGCCCCGGTTACGGATTTTCTGCAGACAGCTTAACACCCTTGCGGTCGACTCCTGATGGATCGTAATGATATCTGCCCCTGCGTCAGCAATACTGTCAATATGTATTTCCGGATGTTCGATCATCAGGTGAACATCCAGCGGAATGTCGGTCATTGATTTCAGTGCTTTAATGTGATCTGCTCCAAATGCCATCCGCTCCACAAAATGTCCGTCCATCACGTCCACATGGAGCAGTTCTGTCTGGCTGGCTTCTAATTCTTTGATCTGTTTTTTTAATTCTCCTAAGTCTGCTGCAAAGATGGATGGAGATAGTTTCATTTTTCTCACGGTCAAACCTCTTTCTTTTATCTCTTCAGACACCTTATGATCATACTTCACTGTCAATTAAAATCTTTCCTTTTACTGCTCCCCGGGTCTTGTACATCTCAAATCCTTCTTGGATCCTGGAAAGCGGAAGCTTTTTATAAATCAGGGATTCTTCCCCCTTTAATTGCCCTGTTGCAAAATAGTGTGCCGCACACTCCCACTCATGTCCCGGAAACGGAGCAGAGTAAGACAGCCACGACCCTGTCACAGTGAATTCTTTTCGGTTTATGTTCTCCCATTCTTTCACAGTAAAGGTTAATTCTCTTGTAGGTTTTCCGATATAGCAGATTCCTGCCTTATTTGCCGCCAGTTCATATGCTGTCTTTATCGTCACAGTACTTCCTGCTGTTTCAAAAATATAATCGTAGCCTTTTTGATCCGTCAATTCCATGGCCTTTTCCATAAAACCTTCTTTTAAGGTATTTACGCCATCGGCCGCTCCCAACTGTTTTGCCAGTTCAATTTTTTCATCGTCAATATCAAATACAACGGTCTTTGCCGCTCCGAAAATATTCGCCCACTGCATGACAAGAAGTCCGATCGTTCCTCCGCCCAGCACAGCAACAGTCTTTCCTCCCTTATATGGAAGACACTCTAATCCATGAAGTGCAACTGCTGCAGGTTCAAACAGCGCTCCTTGTTCAAAGGATACTGTATCCGCAAAAGGAACCACGTTTTGCTCCGGAAGACAGATATATTCTGCAAAGCTTCCCTGCTGTCTTGTCCCGATAAAACTGTAGTCTTTACAGAGTGCATAATCACCTTTCATACAGTCTTCACATTTCATGCACGGAACTAATGGAGCTCCGGCAACTCTCTGGCCTTTCTTTACCTTTGTCACTCCAGGCCCTACAGCTTCCACAATTCCTGAGAACTCATGTCCGAGAATGATCGGATAGAAATGGGCTCCGTCTTCATTTACCCGGGGTACATCTGAACCGCAGATCCCGGAATATTTTACTTTTACAAGCACTTCCCCGGCTTTTGGCTCCGGGGTCCGTACTTCCTCATATCTTATATCATCTCTTGCGTGTAAAACTCCTGCTTTCATCTATAGCCTCCTGATTCTTTCACATATTGGGACCTTTATAACTCTTCTGAAATCGATTTAAGCAATTCTTCAACTTTCTTTTTTGCTGCTTCCTTATTCAGCCCGGAGACAAGCCCAAACACGCTGAGATGGGGCTTTTCAAGCGGATTTCGATAATTTGCAGTGGTAAATACTACATCTACATCTTTTTGTTTGACAGGAACTTCTGCAATTGTCCCTTTCATCAGTCTGATCTTCACCCCCGCATTTTTTGCAATCTCTTTAATTTCTTCCTGAGCGATGGTTGACGTTGCCACCCCGCTGCCGCATGCCACTAATACTTTCACTTCTTTTGCCATAATTCTTCTCCTTTACTTTGGTTGATTATGAACCTAATTTTTCCTGAAGATAAGCTTCTGTCTCTTCATTGGAAAGATGCTTACATTTTAATAAGACTTCCGGATTATTTAAAAATGCCATCATTTTCTGCAGCACTGCCAGGTGTTCATTGGCATCTTTGATCGCCAGATTAAAAATCATATCTGTTTTCACTTCCTCTGTATCATCGTCCAGCCGCCTGAAGGTGACCGGACAGTTAAGTTTGAGCAGACAGATTGCGTTCTGTGTAATCCCTTCATCCTTTACATGAGGAATAGCTGTTGGTATTTCTGTAGGAAGCCCGGTTGGGAAATCTTTTTCACGCCGGGCACAAAGAACTCCAAAATCTTTCCCAACAATACCTGCTTTATATAAGGCATCTCCACATAATTTAATTGCTTCTTCACTATTGGCTGCTGTCCCGTGAATTACCAAATATCTAGTTTTCATTTATAGCCCCCTCATCCGAACATCGCCATAATTCTATGAATGATTGATACAACTACATTGCCGGGATTCCATCCAAAATGAGATGCTGTGACACTTTTTCCAAAATCTACATTGGTAACAGACATCATACTTGTGGCTTCCGGAATAAACATATTAGCCAAAAACAGAGTTATGTACATCAAAATTGTCATTGCAATCAGTGAGCGGAATAGATTTCCCTTGCTGCTCAAAACGACCATAGGTGCCAAATAACAGATCTCAGCTAATAATCCAAGAGGAAAGAATCTCATATCCGGTACAAGAA
Source organism: Anaerostipes sp. (assembly GCF_018381315.1). Lineage (GTDB taxonomy): Bacteria > Bacillota > Clostridia > Lachnospirales > Lachnospiraceae > Anaerostipes. The sequence continues at coordinate 77,967 of NZ_JAGZSD010000016.1, forward strand.
ATACGAGCAGTATGGTAATCGGTATCATAATCGCAGTACACGTAATACAAGTCGGGTCACCTAAACCAAGCGCAATATCCATACCAATATAAATATCTGCATCTTCTCCGATCTTTTTATGCATATATTCATTTGCAGACTGTCCCAGCGGAGATAATCCTTCCATCATGATGGATACCATTCTCGGGATCAATACCATAGCTGCCGCAACACCCATTGCCATTGTGAGAGTTTCTCCGGGACTTTGCTTTGTAATAATTGCAAGAAAAGCTCCTACTGCAACACCAATAATTGCAGGATCGCCAAACACTCCAAGTTTTTGTCCCACCTTATCCATATTTACATCAATTTTATTAAGTCCCGGAATTTTGTCTATGATCTTATTTAATCCGTAGCCGATCGGATAAGCCCATGCTACGAAAGACAGACATGTACATGTTGTCCCTTCCAGACCAAAAAATTCCTGCCATGGTTTTGCAGTCCACTGAGCAAAAAACAGAACAATAATACCGCAGGCAAAAGCTACTAAAAATCCAATGACAGCATTTCCAAACAAAGCATATGCGAGTGCTCCCGGCACAAGAAAATGCATGAAATTCCAGATGTCAACATTCAATACCTTTGTAATCTTTAAGCGGACTAGTATGATATTTACAAGGATAATTGACGGAATTACAAGAACTGCAAATGGCGTGGTCCATGATGCCGCGCCCAACGCCGCAAAACCAACTTCCAATGTGTCATATCCTGATCCTAATTTTTCATAATATTCCATTGCCGGTGTCACTGAAGTAATCAGTAAATTTACCGCTAAACAAAGCCCCTGAAAACCAATTCCCACCAATAAGCCGGCTTTAATAGCCCGTCCTGCTTTCATGCCAAAGAAAACAGCTAATATAGCGATTACGACCGGAAGCAGAACACTTGCCCCCAAATTTACAAATCCCTGAAAAAACTTTAATAGTATTTCCATATGTACCTCCACTTTTTACTTTTGTTTTTGTGTTGCCGAGACCGCCGGCCGGCTTCCCATCTCTCATTTACAAATACATAGTAGCATGCATATAAAATCAAAAACAGTGAAAGGTATTTCCCCTTCCGGGAAAAAATTTCTTTTGGTCAAATTCATTTCCGGGCCTGGAAATAAAATAAATTGGTCGAATTTATTTCCTCTTTCAGAAATAAATCCGACCAATGTTTTTTGTAATTTAAACACTGCTGTGTTCGTATATTTCAATCATCCTTGCAATCTCCTCAGGGCTCTTTGCCTCATGCAGAAGCCGTCTGTATTCGTCATCCCTCAGCATATTAACAAGACTGAAAAATGCCTTTAAATAGCTTTTATGATCAATGGCGCTCAGACAGCATACAAACTCTATGGGGTCCAGCCCTTCCACTCCGAAAGGCACTGGATGTTTCAGGCGGATGAAATACATGCCAAGGCGGATACTGCCTTCTTCTACCTTCGCATGCGGCATGGCAAATCCCTTAGACAACACAACATAGGAACCATATTCCTCGATGCTGTGGATCATGGCATCTATATATCTTGGTTCAATATAGCCCCGTTCTACAAGTTTCTCACCAGACTTGCGCACTGCATCTTTCCAGTCCTCACACTCTGCATCCACCTCAATATTGGCTGCAGGCAGTAAATGATGCAGATATGGAGACAAGATCTCCGCCTCACTCTCTGCAGACTGTTTAAAATAGCCCCGGACCACTCCGCGGAGTTCCTTCATAAACTCCTCTGCTCTGTCTTCCGGCTCAATCATTCTGTATACAAGCGGACGGACTTCGTCGATCAGTCCCTTGGCACTTAACCCATCTTCCTCCATTCTGACCGGAAGATTTCTGCCGTTTCTCAGCGCATCAATTCTGTTTCCCACACGTATGTAGTCTGCATCATTGAAGGCTGCCGATACTACGACATACTCTAACGAACAGCCTTCCAGCGGAACTGTAGAAATCACAAAATCAGCTGAATTGGGTTCAATACTCATGGCTTCATGGGCAGAGACTACATCCACAACCCGGAATTTAAAATGTCTTTTCAGCTTTTCCAGTAATAATCTTGATGTTCCGATACCGGCATGGCATGCCACAATTACTCTAAAAGCGACCTCCTTATTTCTCTTTCGTTCAATGGCTGCGCACACATGGATTGCAATATATTTTATTTCTATTTCATTTAATTTACGCTCTGTATATTGATATATAACAAACATCCGGTTGATTACTGCCTCCAGCACATCCTGATTGTCTTCCAGTACCTCATTGATCACATCTGCTTCCTTGTAATCGATGGGCGGTGCAGAAAATATGGATTCCAGGTGATTGGATAAATTCTCAAAAAAATCGTAATCAGAGTTCAGATCAATACCCAATTCCGATGAAATACCTGCAATATATTGTCTTGTGATCATTTGGATAATGACTGTATTTTTTCTGAAACTGTTACTGTTCATATATCGCACACCATCCAGAAATCTGCTGAAATACTTTATATCATCTTCCGTTGTAACAACATCGCAATATTGGGAAATATATTTTAACGTATCTAAGGCAAACATATAATTTTCACTGTTTGTATCCGGCTGCGGCTCCAGAAATTCACCCAGCTGATTACGGCTCACCATAATTCTTAAGCATAAAACAATTTCCTGAAAAGAGCTGTCATCCAGATATTTTTTATAACGCTGCTCCTGCTCGCCCAAGATCTTTTGTATCACACTGGCGTCACCTGCCTGCACACTGACATTCTCAGCAACTACATTTTTATGACTCTCATAGACAGAGAGAGAAGGGCGGAGAAGGTTTAAAAGAAAGTTTCTCTTCCCGCTCTCTGAACCTTCTATACGAAGTCCCTTATTGGCATGGGAAACCACATTCAGTTTTCCTTCCCTTATAAATGCCTTGATATCTTTTAGATCGTTTATTACCGTTGCCCTGCTCACAAACAGATGATCTGCAACGGTTGCAAGGGTAATGTAATCAACAGAATTTACAATCATAGCGGATGCCACCTGTTTACGTTCTTCCTTGGATAATTTATAGCTATAGAAATCCCCCTCGAGCAGTAATGACAGAGATTCCTTAAAATCCTCAGGCGGGTTGATTCTGCCGCCGTTGTTGATCACGACTTCTTCCCGATGATTTTGATTTAGGATCGTATTAATTTCCTTCAGATCATTGCGGATGGTTTTTTGAGACACCTGAAAATATTCTGCAAATCCAGAGACTGTAATCTCATCTTTTTCCTTACTTAATAATTGCACAATCTCAGTGCTTCGCTGATTCATCCTAAATACCCCCAATTCTCTCTCCCAAAACAGTAACATTCTATTTTAATTGTATCCGAACCACTGATTTAAAAAAAGAATGATTTACTTCTTATATAAAGAAATTTTTTATAACATCTGCTGAATTAAGATTTGAATTGAATCATGGGCTTTTCTTATAAAAGAACAAAGTGGACACGCCACCTCATCTCCCCCAACCCTTCACTCTTTGAGGGGCTTGTACACTTTGCGCGCCAAATGCAATTTGCCACAGGCAAATAGATTCCTTGCGCATTTGTGCGCATCCTGCACGGAGTGCTTCCATATTTTTTACTTTTATATTGTGCTCTCCATTTCCTACCGCAGTAAACTTTCTCTCTGCATATACCGGCATACAAAGGGCCTGTTCTGTGATCCTTTCATCCAGCTCTCTGCATATCTTACCTGCTTCTTTCAGATCTCCGGCTTTTTTCAGCCTGCTCTCAAATGCTGTAATCTTTTCGTCCTGAAAGTTTCTTTCATCCAAGAAACCTCTCACTGAAGTAAGTTCCGGTACTGCCGTGTTATGGTAATACAAATCATACTCTTCAGAATCGGTAGTTTTAACTTTGATACCGGCAGCTTTCATATCTTTAGAAAATTGTTTAACAAACAGATCTGCGTATAGAATGCCGTCAGCTTTTAATGTCAAAGAAAGCTCTTTTCCATCCTTTTCCCAAATCCCTTTTTTATTTTTTTTATACCCTGCACTCTCAAGAGCCTTTTGGGCATCATCTTTAGAATAGGGATATGCCTCTTTTGCTGTTCCTTGAAGAAAGCTTCCCTGCTTAAAGTTAGAAAACGACTGCTGTCCGCTGTCTCCTGCAGAATCCTCTGCGAACTTCTCCTTCTGGAACGCATAACAGACTGCCTGACGCACTTCTTTTTTATTAACGGCAGACTTCCTTCTCTGGCAAAAATCAAGCACTGTCTGAATATCGCTGGCCCCATAATAAAGGCTGATAACCCCTGATTTCTGCAGACTGGAAATCAGGCTTTTATTGGCCTGAAACTGTGCCGCGTCAGCTTCTCCTTTTGTAAGCATCTCTTCTATATTATTGCTGTTAATATTTTTAATTGTAATCTTTTTCTGTTTGGCTTCGCCGTTATAAAATTCCGGATTTGCCTCCAGCTCAAACGGCAGGTTTGCAGGCTGTCCTTTCAGGCGGTACGCCCCTGTATATAAATATTTATTTTTGCTTCGGTCGCTTATCTCACCGATGCCTCCGGTTAACAGATACATATTGGATGGATCTGCCTCTGTGAACTTAAAAACCAAAGTTGTTTCATCCTTAACCTGAATCCCTTTCAGATCCTCTGCCTGCTCCAGTTTGCCTGTTTCATAACCCTTCAGCCTTGCGAAGCAGTCTTTGTAGGCAAAAGAAGATCTTCCGTCGCCCAAAAGCAAAAGAGCCTTTTTAACCTTAGCTGCCGTAAGCTTTGAGCCGTCGCTGTACTTCAGACCGCTTTTTAATTTTACTGTATACTCTTTATGGTCAGAAGAGACATCAACGCTGTCTGCAAGCACATTTTCTGTAGTTCCATCGGTACTAATCCTGATCAGCGGTGAAAATAAGAGATCCGACACGGCCTTCTCCCCTGAATATTCAGCAGCGGCCGGATGCAGGCCCCCCTGATAGTTTTGTATGCCGATGACCATTTCTCTGCCCTTCTGGTCCGGAAGCTTTTTTTCGGCTTTATAGAGAAGCTCAGCGGTATTTCCTCCTCTGCCAAGCCCCCAATACAGACCTATGCCCAGAATAACCGCTGCAGCTGCTGCCGCGGCTGCCCGGTTTTTTTTGTGTTTAAAGAATTCTTTTGCCTTCTCCAATGTTCTCCCTCCCGTTGTCTCCATAACTGCGAAAAACATCCATCACAAACTTGTAAACTGCTTATGATGGATGTTTTCTGTTATACCTCTTCGTCCTTCCTTTTCTTCCTGTACACTGCGAACGCTGCCGCGGCAGATGCTGCAATGAGGATAATGAAAATGTAAAGGTTTCTGCTGTCTCCTGTTTTAAGCACCCTGCGCACCCTGATCGGGCGCTGTGGTGTCTTTTTGGCTTTCGGTTTCCGATCCTTTGTTTTGTTGTAGTATGGTTCTTCTTCCTTTTTGTAGTAGAACCCAAAGTCGATGCTTTGGTCATCCTTGACCGTATTCAGGTCAGCGGCTTCCATCATCCTGTCTGCATCTTCGGAAAGTCCCAGCTTTTCAGCTTCCTCTGCATTCAGTTTCAGCATCCTTGTGCTCACAAACTCAAATTCTTTCGCTCCCACAAGCCCTGTGATCGTCTCTTCTTCAGACGGCTGTCCGTCGACATCAACATACCATCCGTCGCTGTCTGTCTCAGAATCCTTTCCTGCATTGCGCTTGGTCAGAAATGCCTCATTCGGCGTCTCTGCTTCGACTTTATAGCGGTAAGGCTTCAGGTAATCCTTTGAGCCCGGATTCAGATCTGTTACCGGAACGATAAACTGATAATGTCCGTTTTTGTCTGTCTTGATACTGCTCGTTCCCCTCAGGTCTTTGACTGTCTGCCATGCATCTCCCTCTGCATCGTACCGGTAGAGGTTTACTTTGACATTCTTGATGCCTCTCTCTCCTTTGTCCTGAAGGCCATTCTGGTTTTCATCGTTCCACACGGTATCCCCAAGGGTCACACGGTTTTGGTATTTGATGATCCCACAGTCAACAGTTTTTTCATCCCGTGCAGTAATATAGTTATAACCATTGCCATAGGCGTCTTCTTCTTCCAAAGGATTTACCAGCAGGAAGCTGTGGGAGATTGCATGAAGGCGGTCTTCTTCATCAAACAAGCCAAAGTCACTGTCAATCTCCTGATTCTTTCCGCTGCCCGCTTTCAGAAGCGTCAAATCCTCATCAACTGTCTTCTTTGTCCTGAGCCGGTATTTTTCCGGAACTTTTAAATCTTTATTGTAAATATCCAGATCCTTAAACCTGAAGACACCTTTGCTGTCCGTCTTAGCAGATGCGATGGTTTCATAAGTATCATCCTCCTGCATAACCGGCTCCTGATAGCTGCCGGTGCCTGCCGGAATACTTACATCCCTTCCTTTCTTTCTGCTCTTTGCTGTGTCCGGATCCTGTATTTCTCCGTTTTCCGGAGTGTTTTCATCCGGTGCCGGCTCCGGTTCGTCTTCCTTCGGCTCAACTTTTCGTTCCAGCCATACCGTGCGTCCCGCAACAGGTTTGTGGTGATCCGCCTGCAGTCCGTCTTTGTCCTCTGTGTCATTCCAGATCAGTCCTTCGATTTCCCCTTTGTCATAAGGCAGAAGACCTATATCGTAATCCCGGTCAAAGACAGCATTCAGCGTGTCATAATATTTGTTATTGTAAGAGATCACAGCGTTCTTATTGGCATCTGTAATGTCTGCTTTCTGGATCTCCTCCGCCAGGATAATATAAGGAATTTTGGACTCCTTCACATATCCGTCAGGATACAGGTTGCTGTCCTTGGTTTTATCTTTTCCCTGGGCCGGTTTTGTATAAATGTACTGATCTTTCATTTCAGGAACAACCAGCCGGTAACCCATAAGACAATCTACATCCGGTCCGCTGTCTGCCGGAACTGCCGCAGAAACTGGCAGGTTAGAGAAATAATAGGCACCTTCCTCCGTAGATTCGGTTTCTTTATCGTATTTCTCAATCCTCTTCCATTCTTTCAGTGACGGATCATAATAGCTGGCTTCAAGCTTAATCTTGATGCCTTCCAGCGGTTTTTCATTCTCATCCTGAATACCGTTTCTGTTTGCATCGTCCCATACATAGTCTCCGATATATCCTGCCTTTGCAAGTACCAGTCCGAAGTTGATTCCTTCGGTAACTGCATACCTCTTGCCGTCACCGTCATATACCGGATGCCCGGTTGCAGAATCCCTTGGTATCTCTGCCTTGAAGTTCTCTGTCCTGGCTATATTTTTGTTTCCTGCAGCGGCCATCGTTCCGTCATTGTCATCCTTATACTTCAAAGGATTCTGGGTCAGACGCACTGGTGAAGTCTTCATAAGCTGTCCGTCCACTGTCAGATCATCAATAGTGAAATAATATTCTCTGTTCGGCCACAGCATATCAAACTGATAAACTCCGTCTGCATCGGTCTGTGCCACCAGTTCTGTTCCATCCATACCCACGGCAGCATCCTTGCTTCCTTTTTCGTGGGCTGTCACTTTCACTCCTTCCAGCAGTTTTTCTCCCGGATCAATCTTACCGTTAAAGTCTGTATCTTCATGATTCACTCCGTCATCGTCGATCAGATCTTTCCACACGATACCTTTATAGCGCACCGGTTTGGTTACACCGATATCCGCATCCACGGCATGCTTATCATATTCCTTGATGGCTGCCTCAGATGACAGATCGATAGCTTTTACCTGAAAACTGTCTGTGGTATACGTCTCTGCTGTAAGACCGCTGTCTCCTTTATGTCCGACAGAAACTTTTGTGTTTGTCTTTGTTATTGGAGTAGAGAGCTGGTAGTCGTCATATTTATTTGGCATCGTAAATCTGAGCCTGTAATTGCCCGGCTTCAGATTTGCAATAATGTAATATCCCTGATTGCCCCAATAATCACTTCTTGTCACAGTTGAGTACGGCTGTTTCTTGGTTGTCACGGGACCTCCGTAGATATCCTGTTTGATGTCTCCTGTGGATTCATCCATGACAAAATCCTGGCCGTCTTTATTGATGACAGCTTCTCCGTCTACATTGCAGGGGCTGCCTTTTTCTGTGAGCAGCTCAACTTTTACTCCGTTAATTCCAGGATCATCTGCCTTTCCGTCTCCGTCCAGGTCTGTGGTCCACTTGCTCGGCAGCATTCTTCCGTTTTCTGCCTCTTTGTACTGCGCCTCATCCTGTTTGCCGTTTCCGTTCAGATCATTCCATACATAGTCTCCTACATATCCTCTTCCGGTCGGTGCCTGAAGAACTACGCCGGATCTGGCAGAATCAACAGGTGCATCCCTTTTTGCCCAGAATGCAAAGGTATTCCATCCCACATAAGGGTCAGAATCATTTCCGTTTTTGGATGCATCCGCATCTCCTTTCATAAACGGCAGGTTCAGCGGCGCCTCCATATCATACTTCAGTACATAGCTGGTAGAAGGGCCGAAGTCGGCAGTCGGATCCTTAAAGCGTACCATAAACATCTTAACACCCTTGCGGATCTCTTCCATGTTGTCAGGTGCTGCATTGATCAGATCCTGCGCTTTCACAAAGTGCTGATCCAGTTTGCTCTCGTCATCGGCAATGGCCTGGTAGTATTCCTTGGTGCTCCGATCATTGACATCCGGCATATTTTTCATATCATACAGAGAATAGCTTCCGTCTCCGTTCTTTTTGACCGGACCCACATAGACGTCATACTTATTTTTATCCATCTGAGTGGTTCCCCCGGTATCGGACTTTTCAATCCTGAAGCTGGTTAAATCGATCCAGCCGTTCCACTGGGATTCCCTTGTGAGGGATGTATAAGTCCCGTCTGCATTCTTGCTTCCTGTGATGGCTTTGTCACCGTCATACGGCAGCACATCAAAGAAAATAGGAACAGAATAATTGGACGTTGTATCCGAGTTGGTCAGAATATCTGAGAAAGTATAATTTCCTCCCTCCTGTACCGGCAGCGGCTTTGTATTCAGCATATAAGAATCGTCCACTTCTGTGACGACCTTCTTTCCTCTGGTCAGAGTACTGAACGCCTCAAATGCAATATTGTTGCTTGAAATCGCCAGGTTTTTGTCTGTCTTGTTGCTGTCATTGTTCACATCGGAGACATCGACTCTCAGAGATGCCTGTTCGTCATCATCTTCTTCTGTGATGAAAAATCTGAAAGAACCGTCTTTTGTTCCATAGACCTTTGTGCTCATGTCTTCCTGAGGCACGCCGATATCCGGCTCCCGTATTTCATAAATGTAGTCAATTACAATTTTGTCTCCCGGAGCCAGATCATTGTCAAATCTCCAGGTTACCAGATTTCGGTCTCTGCTTGTATCGACTGCCTTCCGGTAGAATTCCGGCGTTCCCGCCTTTAATTTCAAATCCTGCGTGTGCGGAGGCTGTGTCTCATCCTCTGCATTGACAATCCTCCAAGTCCAGTAGAACCTGTTTTTTGTCTCTGCATTTTTTGCAGAATAGTCCGGATTCAGCGGACAATCTTTGTCACTCTCCACCTGCTCATACGGTACATAGTCAAACTTCATCTCGTCAATGTTGGCGATAAACGGAAGTCCCACTGCAATCTCAGGCCTGGACATATTGTCTTCTTTTGATTTTTCCGGATCGTCCGACGGCAGCTTCATCATCAAATCACTTGCGTTGATCAGCTGCACGGTCTGCTTCAGCTTGGAGCTGTTTTTCAGGTTGATGGCTATATTTTTATCCCATTCATAGGAAATGGTTTTATCTGCGGCCACATGCTTTTTCAGATACTGAAGGCTCTGCTTCATATCCATACTTGGATTCTGAGATGATATCTCAACCCCGGCACGGTCATCCTGGGCTGTCAGCCCCGCATACTGAGTATCGCTGTACTTGCCCCATCCGCTGGCAAAGAAATTCGGGAACTTGCTGATCTCTGTCTGTTCCTCCAAGCCGATCTGTACGGCGATCTGAAGGGCATTTTTGTTGACACTGTCGGTAAACGCATCAGCATGCATCTTGTCAGTCTTATATCCGTTGTCAGCAGCTTTTTTCTTCTCTACCACAGACACATCTTCTTTATCTGCCGTACTGTCATCTGCATCCACATCCAGCCGGAATCCCTGAGGCACCGGATAATGCACAGGATCATCAGAGGTGACGATCCATCTCATTTCGTCGATGGCACCCTTTTCAGAATACTTCTTCAGATCTCCGGTCAGCTGGATAACCTTGTTTTCATCAATTTTAGCTCCGTCCGGATTCAGGCGTACCCACTTCATATCTTTGTCTGTCTCATCTGTTACGTTGGAGCTTCCGCTCTCAATGTCCAGTACATCCACATACACTCTCAGATGTTCTTTGAGTTCGCTGATATCCACATTGCACTTGGTATCCGGAGGGATCTCCCATTTACCTGTCTGAACCCGTTTAACAGATACGCCGATCCTTGGATCTGTCGGTTCTGCCGGCCCGTTTTTCACTGTATTCGGCGCCCGGTTCGGAATCTTATACTGGACGATAAACTGTCCCAGATTTCCTTTGTGAACCGTTGCCTCATCTACCAGCAGTGTAAAGACATCCTTTGTCTTATAGAGAGCGTCTGAAGAACGGATATCATTGGTGATATCGTCTTTCTGATAGATTCTTCTCGGGTCCTTCGTATCTGTCCTCACAGATATTTCCGGCTTGGTGACCCTGATACCTGCAGCTTTCGCCATACTGTATCTCTCACTATAAACCCCGTCATAATCGTAATCATTTCCTTCACTGTCTTTTACCTGGTTTGTATAACCCACTGTCTCGATCGGACGCCCTTTAAAGCCGCCTCCGGCTACAAAGTCTCCGTCCATATGGTGAAGATCCAGGTAGCTGGGTTCAGAATTATATTGCCAGTAATCCGGATCCTTAAGAATATCTTCCGGTTCCGGAAGTTCAGAAATCCTGGATCTGAGCACTAAGGAGAAGTCTTTTCCTGTCCTCAGCGCACCTGCGGGAAGCTTTCCTTTATGTATATTCTCTGAAGTCACATCTGCTTCCTGCCCCGGAGTAATATTGGCCAGTACTTCCTGATGGTCATAGTCTCCGTTTTGATCTTTTACTTTCTTAACCTCCAGCTGCACCTTCCATCCATGGTTTTTGGCGGTGTCGCCGCTTTCAATGTCAGACTGGCTTAAGGTCTGTTTATTGCCGTCCTTATCCGTATATTCTATATAGTAGCTTTCTATCTTGCTGTCATTGTCATAAACCAGTGCTTTCGGCAGTGTATGGTTTATGGTGAAGACGGAATGTGTCACATCCCCTGTGGTTGCATAATCTTTCAGCGCGCCCCTGTAAGCCGGACTGTTTTCCGCTTTCAGACGATACCAAAGATTATCTCCGTAGGCCAGCTGAAGCGGTGCCAGCTTGTTTGGATCTCCTGTATTATTCTGCGGTTCTGCAGTATAAGAATTTCCTGCTTTACTTCCGGATACCCCAGCTGTCAGGCTGAGTCTTGGATTCTTGGAATACAGCTTTGCGGTATTCATGACACCGTGGTCCTGAAGTACAGAGCCGTCGGCCTCATCCCCATATTCTTTTTTCCCGTCATAATTCAGGTCTGTATACTTGCCGTCTCCGCTGTCTGTCTGCCAGAAGAACAGAGAATCTGCCAGGCCTGTATCCTGAAGATTGATCTTATCTCCTTCATAATAGGATGTCATACGGCCGATAGGTCTTTCTGTCATACTCCTGTTGTCATAATAGGTTTTTCCTGACCGGTATCCGACAGACGTATAATCAGGGCTCACAGCATCCAGTCTGGGATCCTGGTTATAATATCCCTGGTTGGTGTCAACACCAACTGCATATCCGCTGTTTTCACCTCCGATTTGTTCATCGGTCAGATAGCGGAAAAGATTGTGCTGGCTTCCCAGATAAACTCTTGTGCTGTCCCAGTCTTTTGCTTTATCTGCTGAGTCCGGCCAGTTGCCTGCATAATCAGCGGCAACTACATTAATCTTTATGTTTCTTGAACGTCCGGAAAGAACTCTTACATCTTCCGTGGATGTACCCGGCTTCGGCACAAACTTGATTACATACCGCTTTGCCTCAGTTCCATCATCATCCACATCCATATACCTGATCTCCGTATCAAATTTGGATTTCAGGTCTGAAGGAAGATCCGGATCTGTATCAGCTGCCAGCTTTCCTCCGGAAGACCAGACTTTTTGTTCCATTTCCCAGTCAAGATTCTGTGCAACCGTGCCGTCCTGTTTTGCATGAATGACTTCTCCATGCTCATCCAGGGGCTGGACCCCATAAGGCAGCACAACGGTCACTGTAGGTTTAAACAAGGTTCCCCTTGCCCCTCCGTTGGTCGTATAGTTATAGCTTCTCTTGCTGTCTGCGCCGCTTCCGTTTCCATGGTTATAATCCGCCAATATATATTCATTTTCCAGGCGGATATTCAGCTGCTTGACTTCCGTCTCTGCCTGGGTATACCACTGGTCGGCACTTAATATATCATTTGAATCTCTTTTGCCGTACTCGGCCCAGAAACGCACCAGAGGTTTTCTCTGCCTTGCCTGAGCACCGGTTACTGCATACTTGGTGCTGTCAGAGCTTCCGTCATTTGCACCGATGGCAAAGCCCACATCTTTTCTCTCGACTGCCTGGGAATATGTATTTCTTCCCTTCAGATACAGAGGCCATGGGGACAAGAGATTAAAATAGGCATCTGTGTTGCAGTAATTACAGTACCATACTCCGCTTTCCGGATCATTGCACTGAATGGTGCCGCTTTTATTTGCCTCAGACATATCCATGCTGTCATTTTTGTCATAAATTTGATGATACATGGTGTTCGGAACATCACTGTCCTTAGAATCCAGATCCACCGGACGCACATACAGCCTGTCGTACCACATCTCATTTAAATTCTCATCTGTTACTTCAGACTTGAATTCCACAGACATCTGGTAATGCTGCTGACTGGATGCATCCAGACTTCCCCTGTTCCAGAACCTGGTGAGCTTTTCAGGCACCGTAATCCGGATCACCCATGACTTTCCGTTGGCATCTGCAGCATTGTAAGTCTTTGCTGAATAGCCGCTGTTGTGGACAGGATCTGCCCATTCTTTCGGAGCCAGAGCCCCAATATCCGTATCTCCGGGCTGCTGAAGGATCTTGATATTTTCCTCCGGCACTGTAACCTTGGTGCCGTCCTTCATCCGGGCATCTACCTCCAGCCTGCCGTCTTTTAATACCGGTTTCGTACCCCTTGGCATTACATAGGTAAATTCTGCCCCGTCTGTATCCCAGTCGCCATAGTTGAATGCGTACAGTTTTGTAGTATATTTCTCTTCTGCCTCCAATGCCGCAGTCTGCGCATCATAGCTTGGAACATCATGATAATGTCCGCTTCCTCCGGAATAATTGATATCCGCCTGATCATAATAGATGTTATTTGTCAGTATATCGCTGCTTCCGGTGATCCATGCTTTCTGCAGATGCAGTGCGTGTTCTGCCCAAATGGTATTGTGGTAATTATCTCCCATGACAGTTTTCCACTTATCCATATTTGGAGAAGCTGTTCCGGAAACGATCCTTCCGGATGTCAGATATCTGTAATAAGCGCTCTCTGTTCCTCCCCCTCCGGTGCTGTTCCTGTAGGAGATGGAAGCAGCCTCTTTGGCAGGATCTGTGACAGACATATTGGTATAACACATCTGTCTTGAAGATGAATTAATGTCATAGTCAAAAAATCTTCCGTTGTCGCCAGTAATCTGTCCCGGTATATATGCATAAGAATCCGTCAGGAACTCTCCTGCATCAATTCCCTTGCCTGGTGTTCCGCTGACTCCGAAATCATGGATCAGGTTATCCATATCCATGGTCTTTGAGCCGGAAGCACCTGCATTAGGTGTCGGCCCGTCAGCATATTCCCCATAACGCGGAAGGTAAGCATTCTCTTTTGTATCGCTCCATGTTGCCATAGGCAGATCATCTTTTCTTGCTTTTGTCTTATAGACGATTTCGATGCGCTCGCCTCTGGACAGTTCCTGGCCTCCAAAATCATACTTATAAATCTTAAAATTAATCTTCTTTGCCGGGTTTGCCGCTGTATCCGTCGGCTTTCTGTCTGTTGCGGATGTTACCTTCTGGAACTCCTGGCTTCCTCCGATGTCCAGATCTTCCATGTCAGATACAGTGACTGCCGGTTTCTGATATTCTGAATTGTTCTTCAGAGTGCCGTCTTTGTTATACCATAAGACAGTGATATCAGCCGGATCAGGGGCATCTACATATTCCGGTATCTTATCGTAGAGCACCGGATGTTCCAGAGCTCCCCTTCTTGCGCTGTCTTCTGTCCATTTGTTCCATGCAGTCAGTTTATACCAGAAGGCTTCATTCGGACGGTAGGCCGCTTTGTTCTTGCTGTTATTTTCTGTATAAACAGCCTTGGCATCATTTTCCTTGTCAAATGCCTGAACATCGGCGAGCATATTCGGAAGCAGCCGGTATACGGTAAATGTGTGATTTGTTCCCGCCAGCAGATGTGCCTCCGTCTTGTCATCATCTGATACTTTGTAATGCTCATGTCCGTAATCAATATCCAGGATACCGCTCATAGTACTGTTGTTTTTGTTTACTGCGGAAGTCCCGTTTTCATCTACATAATTTGCCGTACCGTGAAGCACTACATTCGGCATTTTATACACACCGCTTCCTTCTGCCGCAGGAATATCTTCATAGACCCAGCGGATCTGCTTCACTTTGCTCATATTGCTGTCATCTGCCTTAAAGGCATCATCCATCAAAATCCAGTCTGCATCTCCATCTGCTTTGTAATAAAACACAGCATCATGCTGGACTCCGTTTACTGTATATTTCGCTTCCGGCCATTCCTTCAGATAAAAGTTTTGTTCACTTTTTACTGTCTGGTTAGAAAGATCTATGCTGATTCCGGTCTCCTTCAAATCGTGCATGGTTACATTCTGGATATTTGAGACCGTCAGATCCACATCCATCAGATCATTCACCCAGCCTGTTCCCCCTTCTGTGGAGGAAGGATTTGAATAATTAATCGTCGGAGATCCGGCATCCATAAAGGATACACTGCTCGTAAGCTCTGCTGCCGGAACCGGTGTGCCGTTCAAATTCAGATCCACTGCATAATTGTTTTCTGCACAACGCCTTGTGAGAGCAGTACTTCCGAATGCATCGCTGCACCAGGATGAGTAGGAGGAACCATAATTTGAATCCCTGTTTACAAAATAGTACGGATAATAATGGTTTCTCTGTCCTCCGCCTGCATATACACTTGTCTGAACAGTTTTGCCTTCAAATGCACCGGAAAATTCATCCTTCGTCTCCAGTACCACAGTCACTGTATAGTCTTTGCCCAGCTTCAGATACTGGTCCCCGTGTTCTGTGTCAGTCTGGATCACAATGCTTCGGTATGTATTTTTAGAGTCCGGCGCTTCCAGTGCTCCGTTTACCGCCGGTGTTCTGCCGGATACGGAACTGCTGCCGTCAAGAAGCTCTCCCTTCAGATCTCCAATTCCGGAGGAAGTATCTTTTGTATATTTCCATCCCACAATCTTCATGCCCACCGGAGCAGTCACCCGGACGGACGGATTCTTAAACGGAGTATTGCTCTCAGAACCGTCTGCCTCTTTCTCAGATTTATTGGAAACCTTCACCTGATATTCAATCCGGTCTCCCGGGATGATATGGTTCTGATCTACTTTCAGTTTTGTACCATTTTTTTCATCATATGCCGGTGACTTTGTCTCGTCATCCTCGCGTTTCTGTGTCATATCCACATGGGAAACTCTGTTGTAAACGGTCTCCGTAGCTGTAGGAACTGCAGTCGTTGTGCTCAGCTGATAACCAAAAGTTGAGGACTCCGCTTCAAAGCCGCTGATACTATTCTGAATTCCGGTTGTATAGAAATAGTCATGGGCACCGCTTCCGCCTACTGTCGGTATAGAGTTTTCATTCCATACATCATTGTCCAGATCCTCTTTGGTCCGGTCTGCAAAGATTCCGTCAAATGCAATATCGTCCAGAGCCTGTTTCGGTCTCAGGAAGTTATTATAGTTGTCTGCATTTTTTTCTTTCGCCTCAATTTTAATTGTAAAACTCTGGATATAACATTTTGTAAACTCAGTACCACTTATAGTATAGGTGGAAGTGTTTAAGGCATCATCCCCCACAAACAGCTTGGAGACATCCAATACGTAATAATCAGTTCCGTTAATCGTCTTCTCGCTGAATTTGTCTTTTACGTCCACCCCTTTATCAGTACCGGAATGGGTTCCGTCATTGATCTTGAACTGAGTCACATGCCACTTGTCAGAGTCAAAGACAGATTTCGGAATCTTTACCGTCTGAAGCCGGAATCGGGTGTCCAGATTCTGGTCGAATGTAAATCCGCTGATATCTGCGTCTCTGGACTCGGAATTTGCAGGATCATTTCCTCCATCGTCTGTACCGGCGTTTTCCAAATGTATGGTAAACGCTGACGCTTCCGGTTTCATTTCCGGCTGATCTGCGGTATTCTTGGATGCCTGATAGTCCCATCCTTTACTTCTATCTGCCGTCAGTTTATATCCTGGTTTTAACGGAATCCTTCTGGCAAGCAGGGTACCTGTCTCTGTAATTCCATTGATTACGGTACCGGAAGGATCATAATTTTTAAATGTGTTGGTGTTGACGGTATTGACACCTGCATTATTGCTGTCACCTTTGAGGGCAAGGATCTGGCCATAAATATTAATCAGCGGCTCCTTTTGATCGTCAAATGCTGTTTCCTTTTTGACGCCGTCAATCTCTGTTTTTGTGTAGTCTCCGTCCCCTGCGATATCTTTTACCTGAAGCCTGACTTTTGTCAGATACTGGCCGTTCTTCAGTATAATATCCTGCCCGTCTAAAGCCTCACTGACATTATCCTCCCCTTCATAGAACACTCTGATCTCTTTATAATCTGCTTTATCTGAGTTTTTAAAGTCGCCCGGAACTCTCTGGATCTTTGTTCCGTCAGAAAGCGTCAGAACAATCTCACCGTCTATTCTGTCTAAAAGCTTTGTCTTCATCTGTACAGAAGTACTTTTAAACCCTTTGTACTCTCCATTACTGTCTTTGGTAATCGGAGGCAGGGTATCTTCCAGCACCGCATTGTCGATGTACGGGATATAACTTCCCCAGTTTGCGCCGGAAGCCCCGGCCTTATATCTGTAGAAGGACATACTGTAGCATCCGGTAGCCCCGTAAGGATAGGACTCCTTCTTATCTGTCTCCGGATGAAGATTAACACCTTTCAGTGAATACATCTTTGCGTCGTCATAAACCACAATAGGTACTGAAGATTTCATATGTCTTGCCGTATACTCATATGTACCGCTGTGGTATCCGCTGGTGTTATATGTATAATAATAGTTCTTGAATGACCAGTCGGACCGGTAGCTGCTGTTTTTGGTAGTATCCGCATTTTCTGTCTTTACTTCAGTTGCACTTCCGTCCGGCCTTTCTGCACCGCCGATGGTCATCTGCGTATCTGCAGTTGCAGTATAGTTCCCCATCTTATAATACCGGCCGACAAATTCAAATGTATTTTGGGTATTTACATTATCCTGGTTATACCATGTTCCATAATCCGGTGATTTGGCAGTTTTTGTGCCGCTCTTTTCCTCGAACTCTTCCTTGTTGATGGAGAAAGAAATTTCAGCTTTTTTGACCGCAGTTTTTCCATCTGCAGTTTCCTTTGGATTCCTGTAGTAATTTCCTTCTTTCTCAGCTTTATAATTCGGCTGTCCGTCCAGCAGGTTGATCCGCCAATAACCGTCGTTTCCATCCCAGCTCTTGGCATTCTTATTTGCCTCCCAAACGGCTTTCGGGTCCTGAATCGTATACTCTGATCCGTCTGCCCGGGTAAGCTTGATCTCTTTGATATAGTCCTTAACCCTGGGATCTACTTTAAGGTAATAGGTCTCAAATCCCTCGGAAGGCAGATTTACTGTCATCTTAAGGTCTGCCGGCGTATTATAGGCATAGTTTTTAATCTGATACCTTGAATAGGCTGAGTCATTGTACTGTTCATGATTGTGATGTCTCTCAGGAGGCCCGCTCTCAAAATCCTGCAGATACTGGCGGAAATCCACTCCAATGCTTCCAAGTGCTTTGTATCCCACCTCAAAAGTAGAGTCATCTCTGTAATTTGATGTAGACCGGGCATGTTCTGAAGGTTCCGCCCCGTTATTGTACCGGGTGGTCTTGTTGTCCGGCGTTACAAAATAAGCATCTACCACAGTATCAAAATACATAGGACTGATCAGAAGTCTTCCTGCATCCTGATTGCTCAGATCAAAAGAATTCTGGGTTGTATAGAGCCTGCTCTTAATCACAGCTGCTGCCTGGTTAATCTTGCGCATCTCAATGTCAGACAATCCTGTCACTTCAATAGCCTGTGACGCCGCCGGGCCCTTTCCTCCCTTCATGGTTCCTCCGGATACCTTGATGTTTTTAAGGATACCCAGGTCTGCAATGTTTTCTTTTGGAAAAGTCCAGCCTTTGTCTCCCAGTGCAAATGTTTTGGATGGCTGGTCCTTCTGCTTAAACGTCTTCGTATCTTTGTCGTAGACAAACGTTCTGCTCCCTCCGGAGCCTGTAACTGTAATCTCTTTTACATCAGCGGCTTCCAGAAGGTTTTTCTTCACCAGGACAGACTCTCCGTAAAATCCTTTTCCTGCCTCCGCAGAAACCTGATTTGCCGCATTCAGTTCTGTAAAATTGATGTCCGTATCAAAGGCCGGTGCATCATTGGCCGCACTGTTTCCGAACCAAAAAGCAAACGTTGCTTTCTTCTCATACGGAATCGCAAGTCCCATGATATTTCCGTCTACCATACTGCTGTTATTTTCAGTATTAACTTCTGTCTTATCATAATAAGGATTCAGATGGACATTGACTTCCGGTTTTGGATTATTAACTGTCATGGACATACTGGCTGTTTTCGCAGGGTTGTTCATATTCAGCGGATCCTTGCATGACCACTCTCCCTTAAAGGATGAGGTGCCATAAAAATCTGCGGTGCCTCCTACGGTAATATCCAGTTTGTCTGTATTCTCCATTCCGTTAAACGGTTCAAAAACGACCCGCACATACTTAAGCCCGTTGGACATGGAATCCTTCCACATACTTTCCGGAATCGTAATCAGCCCTGATGACGGTGCAGGAATCTGCTCTTTTGAAAGGACAAAATCCGGCTCTTTTGCTGATCCCGCATAAGTATTATTCGTAATATCATAAAACTCGATCTTGGAAATCGATCCGAATTTCTTTATATCACTGATTGTAATCTCATCCGCCAGAAATCCCACTGTTTTCCCGTCCACAGTATTGGCCGGAATTGTCATAAGGAACTCTCCCGGGTTTATCTCTGAATGAGACTTATTCCCTATATGGAATACTGCCTTTGCCCCGTCTTCGTTATACGGCACAGTAATAGAAGACAGCTTGGAGGCTTCCACAGTGTCCGGCTCATTATAGACATTTCCCGTAATCTCCGGATTTACACCTTCTATGGTAATTGTTCCGGAACCATTTTTGGTGACGGTGCTTGCAGATGAGCCCGGATAATTGGTTGAAACCGTTCCGCTGGCTGTCAGTGAACCATAATCCTTCAGGGTTCCCATAACCTTCAGGTAGGTCTGTGCATCCAGTTCCTTTCCGTTCTCAATCTTATTGTTTCCGGCAAAAAAGTCAAATTCAATGCGGATACTTTTCAGATTATCCAGGTCCCCCTTCCAGAAGGATCTGTCAAATGTAACATTTCCGTCACTGTCAGCATAGCCCTGTACAAGGGTTTTCAGTGAAACCTTTTTCGTTTGGTTATGGATATCTGTAAGGATCAGAGTGCCTGACGGATAATCCTTATCATCCTCACTTGCTCCTACAGAGGAATTAATCATGGCATCTAAAAGTTCTTTTTTTAATAAGACAGTTTCTGTCACATACCCTCTGTCATTTGCGGCTCCCGGAACATTCAGCTGAATATATCCCGGTGCGATTGGTCCTTTTGACTGGGTTCCGGCTCTGAGAATATAACCGTCCATACCCTGACGGTCGTACTTTCCATAAACCGTCTGATTGTACGGAGAACGGCTGCTTCCTCCTTCTGTCACTGTCGTTCCGCTCTCCCCGTCCTTCTTTTCTGAATGCACTGCAGTCACCACAGTGTCGATATCCGGAGGAGTCAAAACCATATCTGCCTGGACTTTATACGGCTCCTGTTCTTTGACCGTCCATTCGCCCTCGTTGTCTCCATCGCCTACTTTAAAATATTTATAATCAAACTGGACCTCTGCTTTATTCTGAATAGCAACATTGCTGGTAGGGTATCCGCTGATCACAACCTTCCCGGGCAAAACAGTATCTGCATTCATTTTTTCGGTCAGATTGATGCGCACCCTGCCGGTAGCGCTGCGCGGGAGATTTCCTTTTACTCCCTCAAATCCCCAGCGGACGTAATCATCTGTCTTTTTTTCTGTCACTGCCTGTGTAAAATCAACCCACTCTTTTTCTCCGGTACTGGAATTGGTGACTTCATACTGAAATGGATGTTCCTTTGCAAGAAATTTATCCTTTCCGTCAGCTGCATATTTTGCCGGCGCTTCATAAAAAAGGCCGTCCAAAAGATAGTGGCTCGGGATCGTATCTGTCACTCTGGGAGAAAACAGCGGAATATTCCCTTTGTTGTTTATATTTTCTATGTAGAACTCAGACAGGCTGTTTACATAAACCTGCTTATTGTACGGCGGCTCGGATTCTGATGTCTTCTTTGCACTGTAGTCCGGGTCAGGCTTTGTAAATGTAGCTGTAGCGTTGGTTGTCTTGGACCAATAAATTTCCGGCTTTCCGAATATGATCGTAGAGACCAGCTTAGTCTGGAGTTCATTGGTTGTACTGCTGCCTTTAAACTGGATATTGTTTGTGAATGGCAGCCTGACCAGAAATTTTGCCTGATGGTGCAGCTTTTTATCCGGATGGGCATCAGAATAATTTTTTGCATGGATCTCTTCCTCATGGATGACCGCAATCTGGCCGTTTCCGGTATAAGAATACGGGACAGGATCTCCCAGCTTCCCTTCTTTAATCTCTTCCTCTGTCAGATCCGTCACGTTATAGACGAGAACCCCGCCCTCGTCCTCCTTTCCGATAAACTCCGTGTTTTTCCAAGTATTCGGATTATTCGGCTCTTTATTTTCCGTAATCGTTCCGTCCTTATAGATCCATTTTGCAATATCTTTTGTAAAGATACCGTCCACTCCGCCGTCGGAAGAACAGAACGGCACTTCAAACATCAGATTCATCTTGTCGAAGGTTACATCCTTGGGACCATCGTTATCTGACGCATCTGAAGTATTTTTTATGGTTACATAGTGATCCGCATAATTGTACTCTTTCCATGCCGGAACAGCCGGTGAATCTTCAAATATCGTCTCCCATGAAAGATTTGTGTTTACAAAAACTTTAATGGCATTCTCATCTACCCCCGGAGACTTCCATTCATCCGCGATCTTATTGTCATTTTTATCATAATACTCTTCATATGAGGAGCTTCCTGTGATCTTGCCCTGTGTCTTTTCCGGCACGTCCCCGAAAAATTTGACCTTAAGACGGAAGGTCAGGGACTCTCCGCCCTTCATATCGTTGCTGGCTACCAGTACGATCTTTCCTTTATATACCGTATCCTGGTCAAAGGCCTTCCCCTCCTCTGTCTGCCAGCTGTCAGCCTCTATGACATTGGCCTGCATACCCAGCTGTACATCTGCCGGGTTTACATTCTCATCATATACCTGAAGGTTCCCTTCACTGTCATAAAAAAATGAAGGCAGCGTAACCGTAACCTTCGTTCCTTTGGCGTAACCGGAAGATGTCCCCACAACGTCAACCTGGCCCGTCAGTTCCTCTGACGCGCCGTTTTTCAGCATAGTGACATTCGTACCCGGCTCCTGATGACAGGAAAAGCTGACCTGAAGACCTGGTACCTCCTCTGCTTTTACGTTTTTAATAAGTGTTGAAAAATTTGGACTCTGGACTACCATTAACAGTGCCAGAATCATAGAAATGACCTGCCTAAACCTTTTTTTCATAACTCCGTTCCCCCTACGGACTTAATGCCCCTTTTTTATTTTTAAGTTAATTATAGAAATGCAAAGAAGACCTGTGACCTCTCCTTCACAGATATCATATAAAATTATTAAATACTATTTGATTGTATTACCCTTATATAAAAATGTCAATTAAAGCGTCACTTTTTTGTCAAACTTATAACAAACCAGCCTTATTTTTGTGCACTATGCACAATAAAATTCGTTGATATTTTGGCACTGCACCTCGGTAAAACACGTGAAAAACATTGAAAAAAAGCCACGATTCAGAATTTTCATTCCGAACCATGGCTTCACAACAATTTTGTCTATAATTCCTATTAACCTTGTATGATATTTATTCTTCTCCAAAACAAAAAGTGTCACTCAACCCGTCCCACTTTTGATCCTTTTCTGAAATAATGAGCTCTGTACCATCCTGCAGCGGCCATTCAATCCCAATTTCAGGATCGTCCCATTTGATTCCTCCCTCATCTCCGGGGTGATAAAAGTCTGTGCACTTATAACAAAACTCCGCTTCCTCGGAAAGTACGAGGAATCCGTGTGCAAATCCCTCCGGAATGTAAAATTGTTTTTTATTTTCCGCAGACAGCTCTAACCCAAACCATTTGCCATAGGTCCTGGATTTTTTTCTAAGATCTACCGCCACATCAAAAACTCTGCCCCGGACTACACGCACCAATTTCCCCTGAGGATAATTCTTCTGAAAATGAAGCCCTCTCAGAACTCCTTTTACTGACATAGACTGATTGTCCTGCACGAAGGACATGGAAAGCCCTGCCTCCTCAAAATCCCTCTGATTATATGTCTCCATAAAATATCCCCGCTCATCCGGAAATACGGCAGGCTCAATAATACACAGTCCCTCAATGCCGCAGTCTGTCACTTTAATTTTTCCCATCTGGTCCTCCTAATCCTGTATTTCTTTTAAATATCTGGCCAGGGCATCCTGCCAGGACGGAAGCCTTTCAAAACCATTCTGGTCAAGCTTCTCTTTGCTCATCCGGCTGTTTTCCGGCCTCTTTGCCTTAGCCGGATATTCATCGCTGCTGACCGGGGCTACTTCGATTTCAATGCCTGCCTGTTTAAAAATTTCACAGGCAAACTCATACCATGTGCAGAGCCCTTCATTTGTAGCATGATACCTTCCGTATTTTTCTGTCTCTATCATATCCACAAGGAGTCTGGCCAAATCAAACGTATAAGTAGGTGATCCTGTCTGGTCATTCACTACCGTGATCCTGTCATGTGTTTTTCCCAGATTCAGCATAGTCTTGATAAAGTTCTTTCCGTTGACCCCGAATACCCAGGCGATACGCACGATAAAATACTTGTCCAGGTTTTCTTCAATGGCAAGCTCTCCTTCATACTTTGTCTGACCATATACATTCAGAGGATTCCTCTCATCGTCCGGCTCCCACGGCCTCTCTCCCTGTCCGTCAAACACATAGTCTGTGCTGATGTACATCATTTTAAGCTCCAGGTCACGGCATACCCGGGCAATGTTTTCGGTGCCTTCTGCATTGATCTTCCTGCACAATTCTTCATTATCTTCTGCCGCATCTACTGCAGTATATGCAGCACAGTGGATCACAGCTTCCACATCTGCATCCGTGATCACCTGCCGCACTTTTTCTGCATCCGTAATGTCCATTTCCTGTACATCGACGCCCACAGCCTCGTGATCCCTCTTTTTTAATTCATCCATGACATCATGGCCCAGCTGTCCGGCTGCCCCTGTCACCAATATTCTCATATTTTACTCCTGTTCTAACCTTTTTCCATACTGGTCCTCAAAATAGTTTGCATATTCCCCGGACAGAATATTCTGCCACCATTCCTCATTGTCCAGGTACCATTCAATGGTCTGCCGGATGCCTGTATCAAATGTATACTTAGGCTTCCAGCCAAGTTCTGTCTCTATCTTGGTTGGATCAATGGCATAGCGCATATCGTGTCCCGGCCGGTCCGTCACAAATTTGATCAGGCTCTCCGGTTTATTTAATGCTTTTAAGATCGTCTGCACAACCTCTAAGTTTGTGCGCTCATTATGGCCGCCCACATTGTATACTTCTCCCGGAACTCCTTTGTGGAGGATCAGGTCTATGGCTTCACAGTGGTCAGACACATGCAGCCAGTCCCGTACATTCTCCCCTTTTCCGTATACAGGAAGCTCCTCATCGGCCAATGCCCGGCTTATGATAAGAGGGATCAACTTTTCCGGAAAATGATACGGTCCATAGTTGTTGGAACATCTGGAGATTGTCACAGGAAGGCCGTATGTCCGGTAATAAGCCAGGACAAACAGATCCGCGCTGGCTTTGGAGCTGCTGTACGGGCTGGAGGTATGAAGCGGTGTCTCTTCCGTAAAAAACAGATCCGGGCGGTCCAGAGGAAGATCTCCGTACACTTCGTCTGTAGACACTTGGTGATACCGTTTCACTCCGTACTTTTTGGAAGCATCCAGCAGCACTCTGGTTCCCATAACATTGGTTGTAACAAAAATCCCCGGATCAGTGATAGATCGGTCCACATGGCTCTCCGCAGCAAAATTTACCACCATGTCAAACTGCTCTTTTTCAAACAGGTCCATAATAAACGGTTCATCTGCAATATCGCCCTTTACAAACTTGTAATTAGGCTTATCCTCTACCGGTTTTAATGTCTCTAAATTGCCTGCGTAGGTGAGCAGGTCAAGGTTCACAATCTCATAATCCGGATACTTGTTCACCATGTGATGTACAAAGTTGCCTCCGATAAATCCGGCGCCGCCGGTCACTAAAATCTTCATAAGTTTTCTCCCGCCTTACTTGTCAATATATTTTCCGTTCATTACATCCAACAGGTACTGTCCATATTGATTTTTTCTTAATGGTTCAATATCCTTTAACAGCTGGTCCTTCGTAATCCAGTGCTGAAGGTATGCGATCTCTTCCGGACATGCAATCTTTCTGTGCTGGTGCGTTTCCACTGTTTTTACGAAGTTTGTGGCCTCCACCAGAGACTCGTGTGTCCCTGTATCCAGCCAGGTAAAGCCCTGCCCGAGCAGAGTCACTTCCAGTTCACCGTTTTCAAGATAGATTTTGTTAAGATCTGTAATCTCCAATTCACCTCTGGCTGAAGGTGCAAGATTTCTGGCATATTCCACAACCCGGTTGTCATAGAAATACAGTCCGGTAACACAGTAATTGGATTTGGGCTTTTCCGGTTTCTCTTCAATGGAGATGGCTTTTCCGTCAGAGTCAAACTCTACAATGCCAAACCGCTCCGGGTCATCTACATAATAGCCGAACACCGTAGCCCCTGTCTGCTTATTTGCAGCGGCTTTCAGCCGTTTTGTCAGACCATGGCCATGAAAAATATTATCCCCCAGCACCATGGCTACATTGTCATCCCCGATGAATTCTTCACCGATGATAAAGGCCTGTGCAAGTCCGTCCGGTGACGGCTGGACAGCGTAAGATAACTCAATGCCAAACTGATGCCCGTCTCCCAAAAGTGCCTCAAACCTTGGTGTGTCATCCGGCGTGGAAATGATCAGAATCTCCCGGATCCCTGCGTTCATCAGCACAGACAGCGGGTAATAGATCATCGGCTTGTCATAGATCGGAAGCAGCTGTTTTGACGTAACCCTGGTCAGCGGGTAAAGCCTTGTTCCCGATCCTCCTGCTAAAATAATCCCTTTCATATTATGATACCCTTTCTTTTAATCCGTTATCAGTTAATCATATCATATAGGGTGACGTAACGTCATGGTCAAGAAAAATGTATGCACTGCTGCTTTCATTTACTATTTTCTGCATATAAAAACCCCAGCCTGCTTTGTTATTTTCACAGCACCCTGTGCATCTATTTTCTTTTTGATAAAGTTCTTAAATTCCATATGCCGGTCATTTAATATTTCATTTTGATTCCCATGACAGGACAGGATGTAATCCAGCAGGGGCTCTGCCCTGTCAATGACCAGAGCATCCCGATATTCTTTTTTTTCTATCCCGGAGAAGTATTCGCTGAGGATTTTCTCCCCTTCTTCCAGCCCGAACATATCATAAAGGCTTACTTCCGATAAAGTGATGCGCGGATCAAATTCCTGAGCCAGCATAGTCACTTCTTTCATGTGATCTTTTCCATAAGCGCTGCAGCAGAAGATCCCGCCGCCCTTCATAACTCTGCGGATCTCCTGCAGCGCCTTTTTGAGATTGCCCACATAAAACAGCACATGATTGGCCATCACCCGGTCAAACATTTCCTCGGGAAACGGGATATCCTGGCAGTCAAATTTCTCAAACGAAAAACGGGGCCCATGAATTCCTCTCAGATTCTTTTCTGCATCAGAGAGCATTCCCTCTGAGATATCGGATAATACAATGTTTACTCCGGAAAGTTCCTCTGTCTGTTTGTTTTTCCATATCTGTCCGTTTCCGCATCCTATTTCAAGCACTGATTCAACATTTTGAAAATCAATCAGAGAAAAAAGCCAGGGAAACCATCCCTGGGGATTTACAGAGTACCGGTCATGAAGACTGATGCGGATGTCCAGATTCGTAGAATCCTGATACTGTTCTACCAGCACCCGCTCCATGCTTGTCATGTGAATCAGGCTGAGGATCTCGTTCCAGTCCACCTGCTTTGTCGTCTCGATCACTTTTGTAGTTTTCCTGAGCGCTTCCTCCATCAATTTCAGATGCTCTGTTTTTTTGTGGAGTAAGTCTGCCTGCATTTGGAGAGAGTTGGTGATATTCAGGGCATCATCATTTATTGTCATATTTTTAATCTCTTCCAGAGAAAATCCAAGGTATTTCAGCGAAAGGATTTTCTGAAGTCTTAAAAAATCCTGGTCTGTATACATACGGTAACCGGCGTCACTGCGGAAACTTGGCCTTAAAATCCCTTTTTTATCATAATACCGTATAGTCCGTATTGTTACTCTGGCTTTCCTGGCGAACTCGCCCGTCGTATAATACTGCTCCATGAACTCCTCCATTTCTGTACAATTCCTTGCTTCATTATAAAGGATATCATTTTTCTCTACAAGGCCGCCCAAGACAAAAACCCGCACAGTGTCCATGCCGTCAGACACTGTGCGGGGCTTCGTTTTTCTTCTACATATTTAATTCTTTTTTCAGCTTAGCGATCATCTCTCCGTACTCTTCTTCTGTCAGGAATTTCGGTTCCTCATTCCCGATGGCAAAAGAGCCTCCAAACTCGAAACCGCCTTCATACTTGGGAACAAGATGAAAGTGGAGGTGAGGAAGCTTGTCCCCATAGGCGCCGTAATTGATCTTTGTACATCCCCAAAGCTTTTTAACAGCTTTTGCTGCAGCTGCCACATCGTCTATGTAATCATGTCTCTGCTTCGGCTCCAGATCAAACAGCTCACTTTTGTGTTCCGGGACTGCCACCACACAGCGTCCCAAATGCGCCTGGTCTTTGAACAAATATAAAATGCCTTCCTTCATCTTTCCCACTTCGATCATAAGATCTTTTCTTCCCTGATGATCCGGATCACAATAAAAACAACCTTTTTCTTTTACTGACATAACGTTCTCCTCTTGATTATAATTTGATAATATTATGGGTATATTATATTACTTTCATGATTATAATTCCAGTGCTTTTCATCAAAATATAATTTTCAGGATCGGTTACGATTCTCAGGCCTGTGCTGTCTCTTTAAGAAAGTCTTCAATCATAAACATATTCATACTGTCCGTTACCTTTTTCCGGTTTGTCTTCCATACAGAAAAATAAATTTCATCCAGCGTAAACAAGTCCATTTTTCCCAGCAGTTTTGATGTGTCTGCTTTCAGGCTGAAGGCATATTCCAGTTCTTTTTCCTTTGTACCGTCCTCTTTTTTTGCTGAACGGTAATAGAGAAATGCCTGCTGTACATAGATGCGGATAGACATAGGATCAAAACCTCCCTTAGTTTTATCCGGATCGCTCATTCCGCTGACTGTGCTGTTCAGCTGAGTTTCCATACTCTTAATTTCAGGGTCATCATCTTTTGCTCCCATCAGCTTCTTAACTTCTTCTACCATCTCCTGCACGGTCATTCCCTCCTGTCCGGCAGAATCTGTCGGTGACAGCAGAAGCATCATCACATCCCCGTCTTTTTCAAGTGCTGCAACAAAATGATTTTTCAAAAGGGTAAATTTAACCCCTGCATTGATCCGCACAGGAATTGACACCTCTGTGCCTGCTGCTGTGGTGACTGAGCCTTCTTGTTCCGGCACAACCTCTGTTTTTGGTTCTTTTGTCTCTGGCATAATGTTTCTCCTTTCTTATTTATAATAAATTTTTAAACTTCTCCAGCTCATCTAAAATATCCTGCGGCAGACCCGGTTCCGGTTCAGCCAGGCTGTTCTGCATACCGAAATCTCCTACAAAAAAACCGTTGGCCAGGAATCCTTCTCCATGTTCAAGTTCCAATGAACAGACCTGATCATAGTAAGGCTCATCGTAAATCTCATCCACTTTACAGTACCGATCTTCTTCCATACAAATCTGGTCTGACTCTGTGACCTGCCTCGCCTGTTTCCACCCGCCTTTTGTCATGACCGGATGATCCATTGTCATCTTGATGGTCTTTCCTCCTGCGCTGATAAATTTGAGGATTTCTTCCCTTCCTGTATAAATATTGATGACCTTTTCATATGCCCCGTCTGCAGAGGCAACACAGTCTCCGATCTTTACATCACATATCTGAATCCATCCCCTGTCCTTTGTCTGCACCTCTGCCGTTTTTTCCAGACAGCCCCACAGCAGGTGCATGCATGGGATCTCCACAGTGTTTCCTCCCTCATATTTTTTTGGCACCAGCTGGCTGTCCATCTCCAACGGATACCAGCTGCCGTCCGTGCACTTAAATTCAATATCCAGAGACAGATAAAAATCATCATCTCCCCATGTTCCGTCTTTTTCAATAAAACTATTCCAGTACTGAGGGAAAATCAGTACATATCCCCCGGATGACTTTTCATTTACCTGCGGGTACGGATATGGTTTGTCGTATCCAGGATTCCGGTTCATAGATGCGTCATCCCACTGGGATGCCGGCATCATTTTAATATTGCTGAAATTGTTAAATTGAACAGTGGAATGTCTGGAACTGTAAATATACACACTGCCTCTGACTTCCGGATTCTGTGCAGGCTGCATGCCCGGATCCAGCTCAAACTGCATTGCAATAGGAAGATATACACAAAAGTTATTATTTACCCTGTCAGGCTCCTTGTAAAAGTAATCGGCCAGTTTTCCCTCGTCCCTTCTCCAGTAAACAATATCAATCTTGTTCTTTCCAGATCTGCTGACCGGATGGACCACCTTCCCTTTACCGATAATGTCGATCCCAACACTGCTCAGCGTATTTTGCTGCATTTCTCCCATTTTCATCATCTGGCCAAAGATCGGAAGTCTTATGACATAGTTTATTTTTGCATCAATGCCGTCCAGATCACTCTGCTCCATGCTGATCTCTTCATCAATAATCAGAAAGCTGAACTGTTGAATGGCATAGGTAAACGTCCACGATCTCCCCCGCCGGTTCCGGATGGTCATCTCCGCCATCATATACTGCGGGCAGCCTGATTTATGAATCCTTCCTTTCACTTTCAAGAGTTTTGTCTCCGGCTGATAACAGAGTTTTAACTTCTCGTAATCCTCCCATCCCCCGAAATTGATTTCCTGCCTGGATGCCTTTCTCAATGCTTTTGCCTTTGCATCCTTCTTCTGCGCTGCTGCCATATCCTCATACAGCGCAGGAAGTTCTTCTCTTAGTTTCTGTTCTCCTCCAAACATACTGTCAAGGATCTCTTTTTCTTTACTGCTGAAAAGTTCTGCCTGCATAACATTCCCCTTTCTTTTTCATACTTGTCTGTCTGCGTTCCGCCAAACCCCTCACTTTATTTCAAACGGATAAACCTCTTTAAAATCAATTTCCCCCTTTTCTCCTGCATCACACCGGATGGACAGAGTCACGATTTTTTCTCCCGTTCTGGAAAAAGATGCATGTCCTGAAGCGCTTTTATCAAATGTGTTTCCCTGATCTGAGGCTTCAATGATCACGTCCTTTCCGTCATTGTTCTCAACCCTCCATGAAAGCTCATACTGCTGCCGGCCCCCATTCTGCATCAGCACATACTTAAGCCTCGTAAGTTCCAAGGCATCTTTTCTTCCGGCCTTTACTGTCTTTTCGTCAAATTGAATCTCCTGTCTGCCGGACAGGACGTCATATCTGTATGTACTGTATTGATGATTTAGGATCTGCGAATAGGACGCGCCCTCCACTCTTCCGATCCCGTGATCCAGATATCCAAATCCGGTTTTGGCAAGATCAAATACAAACTTAGTCTCAGTCTCGGCCGCCGTGGGTCCCAAAGGGGATACGTCCACTGCCTTTACAGCTTCCCCTCCGCTTACATTTACCTGAATTTTTTTCTGTACAGTCTCATTGCATGTGCCCTTTCCTGCCCGTAAAATAAAAGTCATGGTCTCATAAATACAGACCTCTAATTCTCCGTCTTTATCCATGTTCCAGTTGTATGGATAAATCACACAGAAATCACAGTCAGCGCAGTTCCACTGAAGCTTCAGAAGTTCCCCCGCTGCCGCTTCATATGTCTTTCCTTCCTCTGTTCCATTAATCTTAAATGAGTGAATTTCCATGGCACCCCCCTTTCCTTAAATGGTTATTTCGTAATCCTTAGACGCGCCGTCCCCAAACAGCTCCACATACATGGTCATCAGGATATTTTCTCCTGCTCCCGACGGTTCCGTACCTGTCAGTATCTGCTGCCAGCATCCCCTGGTTTCCAGGCTTTCACCTCCTTTGATATCATAAAGTTCATTCCGTTCCCTGTCCTGATAAACAATACGGATAGCTTTGGCAACATCCTCCCTCTCAAGTTCAAAAAGCTGCCAGGATACGTCCAGAAGCTGAAAACCTTTATAAAACGTAATCGTCTTCTGAAAATGGACTACATCCGTACATTCCTCTTCCGTTCCGTAGTACACATAACTTTTAACAGAAGTATTTTTTCCCTCTGCATTCATTACAATCGGCTCTCCTTTTGAATATTCAAAGAGATCCTTTTCACCGCTGGAAAACTGGGTTAATACCCCGTTTATTTTGATATTTTTTCCGCAGCAGACGTCCCAGTGCAGTTTCTTCTGCTCATAATCTACTAAAAACTGCCTGAGAAAAAGCGGGACCACCTGAATCATTGTTTCTCTGCTGTCCTCTTTATCACCGTTAAAGGCCTTCAGGATATATTCTGTAGACCTGGAGACCGTGACTTCCATACTGCTCTGGGACGATTCCAGTTCCTGTTCTTTTCCCCCATAACAAAGCAGTATCTTCTCTGCATTTTCTGCACGCCACTTTAAGGTTACTTTTTCTCCTTTCAGGGCGGAGCCTGACTCCGGATAAAAATCCAGGATCCGTACAGAATGGCTCTGTTCTTTTACAATCTCCAGCCCGTATTCCTGATTCTCTTCTTCCATATCCTCCACACTGCACGAAATGGTACAGGTTCCTTCCGCAGCAGTGGTAACTACATTTTCCATAGAAAGATTCATAATTAGATGATCCTTCATTTCCCAGGCTGCTCCGGGAGCCAATGCATAGACCAGCGCCTCTCCTTCCTTATATCGGCAGACATACCAGCCGATGTTTGGGTTTTCTTTTTTTTGATATCGAAGGTTTCTGAATTCTTCTTTGGATAATTCCAAAACGGACCAGCCGTCTACTTTAAATTCAATCTGTTTCAGGTTCCCATATTCCGCAAAATCAGTACTTTTCTTTCCTGCCGGAAATGAAAATTTAATCCGGCTGATTTCCGGTTCCTCATCCAGATCATAGGTCACCTTGATCTTTAACTGATTTTTGACCGGAGATCCCTGACTGTCAGAAATAATCAGCTTATTTTCTCCCTCAGTCTTAAACGTAAATATCCCTTCCATTACTTTCACCCCTTTTCTTCTGCTCCGGCTCTTAACAAGAGCCAGCCTTCCCTGATCTGCTTCCATTCCTCTTCCTGGTCTGTATCCATCCACGGCGGTTTGATATCTGTTTCTTCTGTTCCTTCCCCCGGTCTTTCAAAGGATAAAAAACTCCATTCTTTTTCCATGGCCTTCGGAAGGAACACCTGAAGCTGGCTTTTGGGCGTAATCAACGGCCCGTAATAAAGCGTAAGATAAATATTCTTGAGCGCTCTCTCCGTCCATGCTTCTGAAAGCTTCATCTCCCTGACCGGAAGCAGCCCTGCCGTCATACTGATTTTTCCTGAAGGATGAAACAAAACGGTAAGATTTACGGGGGATTCTGTCTTAGCTGCCTTCACACTCAACGTTGTTTTTTCATCCATATATGGTACTGTCCGGTCTCCTTTTTGTTTTCTCCCGCACCTGTGGAATACGCCAAACCCTTCTCCGTCTCCGTGCAGATAAAAACCTGCTGTTCCGTCTGTCTGGCGTACCTCATCTCCAATGCGCAGAGGAACCTTAAGCTGGTTAAGCAGCGGTTCCTTCCTGTCACTTTCACTGTAAAACATCGGCATTGGCGGCGATCCTTTCACATCCAGCTTCACACTGATTCCTGCCAGCGCCAGCGGCCTGCCCAGATAAGCCAGTACCTCATCCTGTGCGGTGCTCCCGCCGGACCGGCTTGTCCACATACTCTCATCCAAAGATTTCAGAAATTCATACAGCGTTGCCGGTTCCTCCCGGCATGCCTTTAAAAGCCCCTCTGCAAAACCTTTCAGCCTATGGCCCATTCCGGCAAGAATATCTTCCTCCTTCTTTGTCTGCCCCGGCGGATTTCTCAGAGATACTTCATATATGCCGCTTCCGTCCATCTTTGCCACGTTTTGAATACTGCCTGCCATGGACCCGTCCGGGTGGTAAATATGGAGACAGGAGTCCAAAAGATTTACCCAGATCCAGCCATAAACCGGTGATACTTCTTCCCCTTCCTTCATTTCCTCCATAACCCACCTGCTCTGGATACGCAATGGCGCGAGAATCCTTGGCCTCAGCAAAAATCTCGGAGCCGGATTTTCCTTCCCCATGCGAAGATTTTCAGGCAGAATCACGTCCCCCATATCATACTTTTTTACTCTGCCGAAGCTGTCGATCACCCGGATGCGGTCAATCCGTCCCGCTCCGGCCCTGATAGGGTAAAATGATTCCAGAGGCTTTTTCTGATTTTCCTTGATTTTAGACTGGTTCGTGTCTTCATAGAGATCCAGCCCTTCTGCTGCCCGGGACGCTATGGCCGTGATCTCCGGATCCAGTTTCTTGTTCATCCACGGAGCCACTGTCATGCTTTCTTTTCTTGTAACCAGCTTGTCATGAAAGCCGTCCAGGGTCTGGGATAAAACTTTCATTGCCGCAATCTTTTGGCTCATATCTTTGTAGGAATCATCTGACAGATAACTGCCGAACATTCCGGACAGATGATCAGACCCGTAAGGCGACAAAATACATCTTCCGGTAAAAGCCTCGAAATATTCTTCGTCTATTCCCGGTCCCTCATACTCATAATCCGTCTCCTTAAGACTCCAGCTTTTCAGATTTACCCTGTCCTTTCTTATATTCGGGTCCGGATAATATTTCATGCTCCACTCCAAAATCAAAGGGTTCCAGGAAGGTTCCCACACATAATTTCCTATAGAGCTTGGCAGACTGCCTCCGTTTAGGTTTTCATGCACAGAAAGGCAGTCTTCTATCTGAACAACTGCATGGGACATAAGCCTTGCATCCTGCGGTTTCCCGTAACGCCTGAGCAGGGAACGGGCCGTATAAAAAATACACCCCTCTGCAGTCAGCACACCTTCCTCCACAAGTTCCTCCAAAACCTCTTCTTTTATGTGCTGTGTTCCGGCCAAAAATTCCCGGCCTGAAACCTTTACTTCCTCCCCCTGCGTCACTCCCGGAATCCTGACAGA
Organism: Anaerostipes sp.; assembly: GCF_018381315.1. Taxonomy (GTDB): domain Bacteria; phylum Bacillota; class Clostridia; order Lachnospirales; family Lachnospiraceae; genus Anaerostipes. Next base: position 112,045 of record NZ_JAGZSD010000016.1, read on the forward strand.
CACCTGACGGATGATCTGGTCTCTGGTCCGCTCAGGAATCTTTCCGTCAGTCTTATAACTTTCCAGGCGTTTATAAATGCTGCTCTGATCTGCCCCTTCCAGAAGAAACGTCAAGTCCCTTGGCTTCCAGTATCTTTCCCCGGCTGTCTCAAGCAGTGACTCTTCTTCCTCTAAAAGAGCGCTAAGCTTATTTGTCCTGTACTGTTCCCGTTCATATTCCTTCTTTCTGTCAGCTTCCAGACAGCTGATCTCACCCAGCCTGGCCGCAATTCCATTTTTCGCATCCTCCAGGAATTCACGGCTCATTGCATACTTCCGCCAGAGCAAAAAGATTTCCCTGCGTTTTTCTTTGATCTGTTCTTCATATTCCTGCCGGCATTGTCTGCATTCGGAGATCTCTTCCAAAAGCTCCTGCCTCTTTTTCAGGTATTCTGCATCCTTTCCCTGAATCTTCAGCTTCTCAACAGACTGCTCCGGGGAAAACTGGTGCTGCTTGATCTTTTTTTCTGCTTCCAGTGCGCCGTCAAGCTTCTCCCACTCAGAAAGGGTACCGAAAAACAAATGTTCCAGCACCTTTTCCATTTCCGGCTGCTTCAAATAGTAACTGCAGAGTGCTGCCGCAGCTTCCTCCAGAGAATTTCCCACAGCTGCATTAGGCATATTTGTCCCCTCCGGCATTCCGGTTTCATACCGGCCGTCAGGTCCTGTCCATTTGATGCCGGTTATAATTCCATGACATACCGTATGATCTTCCGGGTTCTCATTCTCTGTCCAGCCGGATACCATATAGGTAAGCCTGGCAAAATCAGCTGTCCCTTTTCTGATCTCAAGATCCAAAAGGCTGTCATAACAGCCCAGGACATTTTTACATTCCGGATAGTATCCGCTGAAATGGGGTTTTCCTGTACTGACTGCAGATAAATGTGGGAGATGTTCTCTCTCAGAAGTGATTACCCCGTCGTAGTCTCTCATTTTTCCCAGAAACCTGTAAGGTTTTTTTACATCATCCCATCCGATGGAAGAAAACTGCTTATCACTGTCGGGATAATCCAGCAGAAGATCACTCTCTAATATCCAGTTTTTCCGCAGAAGGACCGGTTCCTTTCCTTCTCTTTCCACCACAGCGATCCTGGTTACAGACCATCGGTTTGGAAAATCTGGATATAGAATATCTCCGCCCTCTTCTTTCTGGCTTCCGTGGGTAAATTCCTCCGGAAGAATGAAGTGCAGATGAACTCCCGGTTCCTCCTGGCTGCTCATGCCGGTAAATGTTCTGCTCTGCAGATCATCTCCTGTGGGAACTGAAATCAAAGTCCTGTAATTTTCATTGATATTGGCCATAGGGACGTCTCTCCCTGTGCCGAACAAAGCGGCCTCCACATGGATTGGAAGGAGGCGCACATCTCTAAGGTTGTCTGAAATCCTCAACTCAGTACCTCCCTTCTGATTCCTGCTCTGTTTTGGCAATACGGAAAACACCGGTCTGTGCATTCTGTATCATTTCCAGCGCAAATTCTGCTGATGTCATCCGGTCAAGCCCGGCAGTCTCTTTAAGGCTCTGCGCAGAGGCCTTCACATCGATCACCCTGTCCTCTTTCGATTTCCATGTAAGTTCTGCCTGCCTGTCACTGAGCCTGCCTTCGTCTATGTCTCTGACTGTTTTTTTCAAAAGACCGTCCTCGGTGAGAAACCCAAAGTGGAGGCCTTCCGGCGGCTGCGCAATTTCCAGCCTCCTGATCTCACCTTTAAAGATCCCCAGAAGAAGCCGGCGTCCCAGTGTTTCAATCCGAAGTGCCGTCAAAGGTTCCCCGCCTTCCCGCCGGCTGTAAGCCCGGAATTCAAGTCCCCTGAAATTTTCCACCAGATCGGAATTCAGTAAAAATCCGCTGATAACCTCCGGTATCTCCCCGTTTGTATTAGCAATCTCCTTTTCCTGGAGCTTCATGCGCACCTGTTCATTTTCCTCTAATGCACGGCGGTAAATCTCTGTGATCATTTCTGTGTCATGGGAATAATCAATGGAGGCATTCCTTCCCACACTGCAGATCCCGTCCAGCATAGCAAGCACCCAGTTATGATCCGTCTGAAAGAAATTTAAGCTGTCCGGTTTCAGCATATCCGGCACCGGAAACAAGTACGCTGCCGGCACATGATAAAACAGGCTGGCCTCTTTCAGAAGGTCAAGCACCGGCCCCGGAAATGTCTCTGACGTTAGTCCTTCAAAATAATCTGCACGGTTGTTATTTCCCCGGATCCACTGTCCCATGATCCTCATCTCCTTCCTCCGGCGCCAGCTGCTCTGCCGCATAGATACAAGCATTTTTAAGCTGCTCTTTCACATCTTTTCCCTCTGCCGGAATCTTTTCTAAAAGCTGTTCCTGCTGGGCATTTCTTGCTGCCTGAGAACAGTTATGAAGCCTCCATGAAACCAGCCTGCTGCACACCGACAGATTATTAAATGACACCATTCGCCCCAGCTGCCACGCACAGGCATAACTTACGTCCATCATTCCGCAGTCAGGATCAAAAAAGTAAAACTCATCGGAAAAAATCCGGTATCTTGGTTTCATCTGCTGTTCCCCATATGGGATCCAGGGGCCCCGGTACCAGGACACCGTTTTGCTCCCGTCCCTCAGATCATGGTTGACAGGACAATATCCCCTCTTTAAAATATCCAGAAGTTCTTTCTCTTTTCCTTTTTCCTCTGCCGGCCTTCTTAAAATTCCAGGTGAAAGCTTTTTTATGGCAGCCCTGAAATCATACGGCTCTTTTGTAACGGTAAATTCCCACGTATACAGACAAATCAGCCGTACAAACTCTGCATTTTGTGGTATCGTTATTCCTTCATACTCCCGCAGGGAAACCACATATGCCCTGTGCGCCAATTTCTCTTTCTTATCTTCCGGTTCTTTGGGATACCGGTTGGATACCAGACAGGAAAAGGTTCCGTCTTTTACAAGAGGATCTGTGACCTTGTCGTCCAGCCTTACCTGCCTCACATGGGTAAGGATTTTTCTTTCCTCAGAATCTGTCCACAGCTTTTGGTATAATGCCAGAGGAATATCCACAGCCTCGCAGGTCTCATCCCCGGATTCAGAATCGCTGTCCTGTATATTCAGCCTGCCGGAAGCAAAGATTTCCGGACTGCCCGGACTTCCGGCTTCTGATATCTTTAAAGTCCTTTTTGACACCCCCTCATTCTCGGTACAGAGGAAAAGCGCAAGCCCCGGACTTCCGTCCGCACATCCAAATTCCCATGGCAGTGTCCCCCTGTTAAAAACAATATGTGGAAGACAATGTCCAAACTCTCCTTCGCTGCCCGGGGCCGGATGTACGGAATAAACCTCATTGGGATCCATTGAAAATCGTTTTGCAGAAACCGCCAGTTTCAGTGTCTCCGCACTTTTTTTCCTGCTTCCGCCCTCTGTAATCCCTGTATCCAGTTCCATCCAAAGTTCGTAAAACCCGCTCTTTATTTCCGGCAGGTCTTCCTCTCCAAAGCGCATGCTCACATCCATATCCGGCCTCCTTATTTCTTATCTTCCCTGCATCCTGTGTTCCTCTGCTCCATAGGTGCAGAGAGAATCTCGTCTAAATGCCGGGCAAAGTTCTCCATATCAACCTGATTCTCTCTTCTCACCCCATATTCCTGCATACCGGAAAGCCAGCTTTTTCTCTTCTCATTTTCTGCTGCTGTTTTTTTCATATCTCCGCCTTCGTACTCTTTTTTCTTAAGGTGCTGCACAGGTTCCCAGTTATAATAATAGGGACAGTCATACTCTTCATTTTTCAGCAGCTGTGAAAGCCGGTACCATCTTTGTTTTCCTCCCTGATCCGGTGGTATACAATGCCCCGTCCTTTCCCCTCCGCAGATGGAAAGTCCCATACAGGCATCCCTGATCATTTCCTGATTCATATCCGGTTTTCTTGTGTTCCACAGTGCTCTGGGCACATTTTTACAGACCGGGCGAAGCTCTGTGTCAATCAGTGTTTTTCTTCCGTCTGCCTCACATTTGACAATCTGCACAGCCAGCACTGCATGCAGACCGGAGATCCCCATGGGATATACTCCGAGCGCCGAAGCGGATTGTTCTTTTTTTATTCCGTTGACGGTTACAGCCTCCACCGGCATGGCACTTTCTATTTCTATCTGAAACTGTCTTGCACTTATGTAATGATATGTCATTCCCCCAATCTGTTTTTTGCCCAGATATCCGCCCAGCGGGTTCATCCTGGCCAGCTTCAGCGGACCTCCGCTTTTTTCATTGACATCAGAAGAGGATATCTCTCCTTTTACACCTCCGCTAAAATCCGGAAGAAACTCTGTATAAAACTGCTTCCAGCCAAGTTTGGGCGGCTCGTTTTGATTCCCCGAATTAAAACGGATCGTGAAAGAAATGATGAACCATTTAATATGTGCAGTTCCGGAAAATTCCGGCCCCCACAAGTGCAGGTCCGCACCCAGTTCAATCTTAAAGGTTTTATGAATGAATAAAAGATCAAGCCGGTAGGACGCCCCTACACTCACTCCTATGGAAATATCATAGTGAAACGGCTTCCATTGGATCAGAAAATCTGCATATGCATGACACCACGCCTTAAGTTTGCCTATATGATAGTTTAATTCCAGCTTTCCCCCTGCCATGAGACAATTGGGGGTCAGGGCAAAATATGCTTCCCCGATAAGTTCCAGATGATCGCTGATCTTCCAGTTCAGTCCTACCCGGTCTACTGCCGGATAATGCCCCCGTGAAAAGGACGGATGGTAACCGCCCACTGAGAGTACAAAGTCTCCCGCATACTCTCCCTTAAACCAGGAATAAAATGCAAATCCGCCTGTCAGCCGGGCATCTCTGGAAAACAGGTAGGAATCGTTTGACATGGCTCCCTCGATAAGAAGGATACCGTCATCCGGCGAGAAAACCGCTCTCAGGTTCAGACATCCGTAAACAACCGGATCTGCACATTTCGGCGGGAGAGATATCTCCGACGTTCCGAGCAGAGAAAGTTCAAACCTTGTGCCGAATTCTACATTAACAATGACTATGGATTCTACGATGCCAAAAGATGTAAACTTCACCCCTGCAGTCAAAAAGTTCATGCCCTCACAAGGCTCCACATCATTGCTTAATGTATTCAGTACCTCTGCGGCCCCGGTATCCGGTTTTAGATTTTTACTGGTGCCTCTGGCCGCAGCTACAAAAGGAAAATCCTTTACCCCTGAAAGAGGCGGTATCCTGATCCTGCGGTTCAGACCGAACCCTGCGCACAGTCCTGTAATATAAAAGCACGGAGGTCCTCCGAATGCGTAGTCAAGCATGAGGTACACAAAAAAGGATGGTTTATCTGTCTTTTCTGTAAGGCCATAAGACCCGAGGGCAAGAAATGAAAATTTTTCATAGGCAATGGTCAGCTCCCCGTTATAAAGCCGCCCGGGTTCAGCAACATAGAGTCCACCTGAAATCAGAAGCGGAGGCTTTTTTACCGTCACTGCCATTCCCTTTAACCCAAACTGAAACTCAAACTTCGGGCCCGGCTTCATGCCCACGGTCAGTTCCATGAACTCCAGAGTCAGAATAGAGATGGTGATACCCGCATCCACACATACCTGTATGGCCCCGTCCTGAAATGCCCCTCCTACCCGCCTGATATAACAAGGGCCAAGCTTTTTATTCAGTTCCATCCAATGAATGCTGCTCTTTTCTTCTTTTAACGGAGCCGGCGGCTTGGATTCATTGATTTCCTGGAACGGCGGCTTTACCTCCTCATCGCCGAACTTAAAACCTGTCCCTGAAATCCTGGCTTCTATAAGGCACTGTCCCTGGAACCCTCCCTGTTTCTGATAAGATGCCTGCATGTAGTGGACCTTGATCAGATCCTGTTCTCCCATATATTTACCCATCACAGGCAGATCGTGAAGCATGCATGAAATTTCAGGATACAGTCTCAGGCTGTAAATGCCCTCCTTCATTTTTGCGGCAAACACAATCCTTCTGTTTTCTGAGGTGCTGATCTCCATGAGTATCTGTCTCAGTTCGGACTTATACATAATCCCTGCCCGTTTCAGCTCCATTTCCCAGTTAAGGAATTCAGGCAGGCTGAGAGACAGACTGTTCTGTATATCCGAAAGGCTCAGCTTATGATGCTTTTCGTTTTCCCATCCTGCGCCAAGACAAATGCCTTCCTCCCCATAGATAATTGATGCCCGGAAAGGTTCCCCGGCAATATGAATCCCTGTCTGAAGAGCTGCCTGAAGCTTTGCTTCCTCTGCCACGCCATCACCCCCGCCTGCTGCAGTGTTTCATACAAAAATAAACAAAAAGATCCCTCAGTATCATGAAGGATCTTCAAAATTTTATATTCCAATATTTGTGCCTGTTCAACCCCGGATGTCATATACGATTACGAAGACCCTGCAGTTTTTACAATGCTTGTCTTTTACTATATCGGGCTCCGAATTTAATTACAACCATATTCTGTCAATAACCAATCAGAGACAGTGAATGACTGATTTTTTTGCAGAACTGGTCAGAAGGTCATAATATTTCTATTCTGTATCTGGGCAACCGCTCTTAATACCTTTTCTTTGATTTCCCTGTATTTTTTCTCAGGTATCGGCAGTTCAATTTCCTGGCGGATCAGCAGATGATATCTTTTGATGCCGGTGATATACATACTGTTCACAACAAAGCTTCTGTGAGTCTTTATGAAGCCTTCTCCTGCTTTTTTCTCCAGCTTAGAGATGGACTCACTGGAGAGAATGTCCCCGTGCAGACAGTGGATCACACTGTCTGTATTTTCTGCTTCTATATATAAAATCTCTTTATTCCATATGACATGGGTCTGATTGTGTTTCCCGCAGACAATCAGGCGCTTCCTCTTTTGGCTGAGCATTTGTTTTACATACTGAAAGGCTTCTTTCCCTGCTGTATGGGGGAAATATTCGTCTTCTTTCTGAAATTCAATGGGATTTGATACATGGAAATGAAGCAGGCGAAACTGTCTGTCCTCTGTCTGCCATATGAAAGTTATGCGCTGTACTGCGCTCAGCAGCTCCCTGCTCTCCGGAGTAGTAACCACCCTCATCCATCCTGCCACAATATAAAGATTGTCATTGTTTGCAACTGTCTGAAACTCCTTTTCAAGAATCTCGCATCTGGGCACATCAATATTTCTGATATACGAAGATACGTTATCGTATCCGTTGATATATTGTCCGTCTGCAGCCCCGATCCATGTCACGTCTGAATGTAACTTGTTAATGATCATTTCCGGATTCTGGTGATAGAACTCCTCCAGCACCTGCCTGGTCAGTTCTTCTGCCTGATTACAAAATGAGATCATATCCAGTCCTCCTTTTCGCTCTCACAGGAGCATTGCTCCCGTACACTTAAGTCAACAGCCTGTATTCTCTCTTTTCCATTATATCACATTCAGCATTTCTCACTTAAAATCCATGGATAAAAATTACATTTCTGTACCGACAGGCTGTAAATCCGGCCGAACTGCAGCTTGAAAAACTAAATTTTTATATATAATAAAAGTCAGGTTAGATGTAATGTCCAATTACTTTGACACTTTTTTTATTAAATCCTTACATGAATTTTTTCCCATTGAATTGGAAACATTCTTTATTCTTTATATAATAGTTATCATACGAATGAAATATACAGCACAAGGAGAAAAGCAATGTCATTATTTTCTGAAAAACTGTCTTACTATATAAAAAAAACAAGAGTGACACTGCTTTACTTGTCTTCCGTCAGTGATCTGGATGTCAGTTATATATCCAAAATCAAAAAAGGAGAGAGGCTTCCAAGAAAAAAGGACTTACTGATCCCTCTGATCAATGCCCTGAGGTTATCCCCTTCTGAAAAAGAAGACCTGTGGAACGCTTATAAAGTCTCCTTTATCGGAGAAGACCGTTTTCTGCAGTATCAGGCTGTCAAAAAGTTTTTTTCCTCTATTTCCGGAACCGCCGGAGAGCCTGCTGTCTGCCGTTTTCAGCATAAAATTCCAGGCAGCTCTGTTCATTACGGAAAAACAGATGTGGACCATATTGTAAAGGCTGTGATCGAATCCGAATGTTCAAAGGAAAATGGCTGTATCCAGATCGTTGCTCAGCCGGATTATCAGTTTCTGATGGAAGTTCTTTCTTCCATAAGTCTTGGGTGTCCTCAGACGGAGATAACCCAGCTTATATGTCTCCAGACAGGTTCTGAGGCCGACAAGCTGGCTTACAACGTGGAAAGTCTGCGGTCTATGTATCCGCTGCTGTCGTGTTCCGATTCCTACCGTGTCAAATATTATTATGATGACATACCTGCTCATATCAACCGGATGAATGTCATGCCGTTTTTTATTCTGACCACTGACTGTACGGTCTCATTATCTGCTGACTATACTTTAGCCGATGTCTCCTCCAACCCAAAACGGCATAAACTTTATACTTCAATTTTTGAGCAGATGTTTTCCTGCACGGACGATTTGATTTTTCATGAGTATAAAGTCAATATGATACCCGGCAGCAAGAAGTCTGTTTCTAATAAAGCCTCCTTTGCAGAACTTTCCGCATCTCCATTTCTGCTTCCTTATTATTCCGAGGAAGCCTTAACAGAAATGGTCAGAAAGGATATTCCTGATTTCTCATCTGTTGTGGACTCAATTCTTTCATATGCAGAAAAAATGAGGTATATCATGCAAAACTCCTCCAATTTTCTCAGTTTTTTTACCGAAAAAGGACTCACAAATTTTTTGGACAACGGATATCTGTTTGGATTTTGTGAGGAATTATTTTATCCCATGAAAAAAGAAGATACAATCTCTGCGCTGAAAAAGTTCAGCTCGAAACAGGAGCTTAACCATCATACTCCTTTGCTGCTGAAGCCCGGCTGCATGACGCTCAGCAGCAGTTTCAGAATCTTTTCAGACTCCGGGTCCAATACAGTGTTTTTTCTTACAGAGAAGCCCTTCTCTTTAGCTGAGCAGAGCCTGGCTGTTTCTATAAAAGACTTCTTAAAGTACATTGTCCACAGCGATGAAGTATACTCTGCTGCGGACACCGTTAAATTCATTCATAAACAAATCCTTTCTCTGGAAAGACAGTAAAAAAGCCGGGAAGCTGCTTCCCGGCTTTTTGCTGCTTAAATATATTTTCTCTGGGCTCTTTTTCCAAACCATACAGACACACTGGTCCCGATGACCCAGCCGATCGGCCAGGCCGCCCAGATACCAGTAGCACCGAACGGAACAGACAATATGTAAGAGAGCGCAACTCTTGCAATCAAATCTGCGAATGTGGATGCCATAAACCCCTTCATCTCACTCATACCGCGGAGCATTCCGTCACATACAAATTTTACGCTGACTAATGCAAAGAACGGGGCATTGATTCTCAGGAAAGCAACTCCCACTCCCATACTTCGAACAGCCTCAGCTGAGCTTCCTTCCAAAAACAGCCCCATAGCCTGACGGCTGAAAATCAGGCAGATTACAGAAAATGCCGCCGCCATAGCTACAATAATTTTAAGCCCTGCCGCTGTTCCTTCCTTCGTCCGCTGCCACTTTCCTGCCCCGGCATTCTGGGCCGTAAAACTGGACACGGCGTTTCCAATAGTTCCAAGCACTGAAAGGATAAAGATCTGTATCTTAAACCCTCCGGAATAGCCTGCCACAACCACCGAACCGAAACTGTTGATGCGCCCCTGTACAAACAGCTGTCCAACTGACACAAAAGACTGCTGCATAATACTCGGAACTGCGATCCATGTCATTTTCCTGAGCAGCAAAGGACTGAACTTCTGATAGTTTCCCGCCTGTATCTTGGCATTCTTTTTAAATACGGTCACCACCGCAAGAACGGAAGCAATCCCCTGGGCAATAAAAGTTGCCCAGGCAACCCCGGCTACTCCCATTGAAAATGTGGTGACAAACAGCACATCAAGAATAATATTCAGCACTGATGAGAAAATCAAAAAAATCAGCGGCGTGACAGAGTCTCCCAGTGCTGTAAAGATGGCATTTGCTCCGTTGTACAGCATCAGGAATAAAATCCCCATTATATAAATCCTCAGATACAGAGCTGAATCCTCAAATATATCGGACGGAGTGGACATGGCACTCATCATCCATCTGCATCCGATCAGCCCTAATACCGTCAGAATAACACTCATAATCAAGATCGTAATGACTGCTGTAGAAATGCAGCTTTTTACTCTTTTATACTTTTTAGCTCCGAAAAAACCTGAGATTACAACATTGACTCCCATGCCGGTTCCCACGGCAATGGCAATAAATATGACTGTGATAGGCTGTGAGGCCCCTACCGCCCCAAGTGCGTTTACTCCAATAAACCGGCCGGCCACAATGCTGTCCACGACACTGTAAACCTGCTGGAAAATCATACTTAAAATCATAGGGAGCGCAAATTTTCCAATAACCTCAAACGGTTTCCCTACTGTTAAATCCTTCATTTTTTCCTCTCTTTTTGCACGCATGGCACACTTTTTACGAGTTTTTCTGCACTATCTCCAGTCGGCTCTGGAAAGGCCTCCTTCCGACAGTGAAGAAAAACTTATCACTCAAAGACACCTGCTGTTCTATGCTTATCCTTCTCCAGCAGACATTATGTCCATTTTGACCAGTTCGGAGGCCTTGCATTCGAAGGGATGTTAGTTTTTCTTCTTGAAGCAAAGATTCGGAGGCGGT
>NZ_JAGZSD010000034.1 GCF_018381315.1 Anaerostipes sp.
TGAGGCTGTTTGAGCGTAAGCGAGTTCCGAACGGGCCGCCGGAGAAGCTTGGCTGAAAGTTAGAAAATCTTACATTCCTGAGACAGCAAGCCGGAGAACTGGTCAAAATGTCATAATTTTCTCTTAATTTCATGGCGTCATCTCCTATGTAAAATATATTACACTCAATTTTATCAAATTTCAAAATTAAAAGAATTAACTTTTATTTCTTTTGTTTTGTATCTTATCATGCAGAGCACGCCCATCCGGAGGATATAAAATATGGTGTGCCCTGCAGGCATAAGATTTTTGTAAGGTTTGTTTATATTTCATTTAGAATTGTTTATCTTCTGTACATTGAATCAAGCATCAATTCTGATATACTTTAAACATGCCTTAAATGTACAGGGATTACCTACTGGGTACCCTGACAGGTATAATCGTTTTTCATATATTTTTAATCCTCTCTTTTCATTAAATATGGGACAAGGGTGTTTTAAGACAGCTGAACAGGACCAGCCGTTTTAAAACACCCTTGTTCTGTATGACATGTTCTGCATGATTCCCGCTCGCTCTTAGAATGCCCCACTCCAATCATGCAGAACATGGATGTAGTGTCTGTTGGATAAGGATGACCGCTAAACAAAAGGTGCTTTCTGTTTTATGGGTGTCCCTGTCCAGCGGATATTACGTCAATTTTCAAAAAAATGAAAAAAGGCATTGACAGATATGACAGCTAATGATATTATAATCTCAACAAGAAAACAATAACAATTACTGTTATTGAAAATCTTGGATGAAAATGATAAAATAAAACATAGAATCAAAGATAAAGGAGATTTTTATTATGAAGAAATGGGTTTGTACAGTATGCGGTTATGTTCATGAGGGAGATACAGCACCGGAAAAATGTCCGACATGCGGAGTTCCTGCAGAGAAGTTTAAAGAGCAGACAGGAGACAGAGAATGGGCAGCAGAGCATGTAGTCGGAGTGGCACAGGGAGCCAGCGAAGACATCATGGCAGACTTAAGAGCAAACTTTGAGGGAGAATGCTCTGAAGTAGGTATGTACCTTGCAATGAGCCGTGTGGCACATAGAGAAGGATATCCGGAGATCGGATTATACTGGGAAAAAGCAGCATTAGAAGAAGCAGAGCATGCATCAAAATTCGCTGAACTGCTTGGAGAAGTATTGACAGACAGCACAAAGAAAAACCTTGAAATGAGAATCGATGCTGAGAACGGAGCAACCGAAGGTAAGTTTGACCTTGCTAAGAGAGCAAAAGCAGCGAACCTGGATGCAATCCATGACACTGTACATGAAATGGCAAGAGACGAAGCACGCCATGGAAAAGCTTTTGAAGGTCTGTTAAAGAGATACTTTGGAGCATAGGATCACAGCATTCAGCAAAACACATACACTTTTCTTGAAGTTATTCCTCTATATTAATATCGTCCAAAAAGGGGCCGGAAATTTTCCGGTCCCTTTTGTTGTGATGTGAAGGTAATCAGCAATCTCTATATCACATATGTCCTGCCCCTTTTGTTCTATAGGAAAACATTGCTGCGGCAAAATAATAAAGAAGTGCATTGTATAAAATAAAAGCAGGGACCATTCCAGCCTGAAATTTTCTGCACAAGTTTGGAACCGGATGAATATCATAAAAATATGCTGCGCTGTTTGCGCTGATAAATACAGCTTACACGTCAAAATATTTTTCTGGTGTTTAAGAAGTGCATACTAAAGAATAAAGTATTGCAAAAGTGAGTAAAGCAAATTATGAGGTGAAAAATCGAGATGCTGAAAAAAGAGAAGATTCGTTCAAGAATGGTGGATTTGGCCAGCCAGTCAGATGGAAGAAAGGGACTTTACTGTATCTGCAGCCATTTGAGGTGGTCGGGAATTCTTTCAGACGGAGGCAGATTTGAAGTTCCGCTGGAAGGCGTTCCGGGGAAAATAAGAACAGAGAGTATAAGAATTGACAGGCGTCTGCCCGGAGAATGGCTGAAAAATTATGAGATCACAGGGGAGAAGCTGTGCTTTGACAATTACATTCCGGGAGAGATTATGTTAAAAGCTGTGGATGAGCACGGAAGGGAGAAGAATTTTGTTCTTCATTTCTGTAGTTTCCTGTAAAGATATTTAGTGTTATACTGGTATCAAATATAAAAGGAGGAAAAGAAAATGACAGCATTAATCATTATTATAGTAATTATTGCGGTACTGGCTATTTGGCTGGTGAGCTCGTATAACGGATTTATTACCTTGAGGAACAAAACGGAAGAGGCGTACTCTGCAATGGATGTTTCTCTGAAAAAAAGGTATGATTTGATTCCAAATTACGTGGAGACTGTAAAAGGTTACGCTAAGCACGAAGCAGGAACACTGGAAAAGGTGGTGTCTGCAAGAAATATGGCTATGAGTGCTTCCAGCCCGGAAGAGCGTCTGGCCAATGAGAATGTCCTGACAGGAGCACTGCGTTCTTTATTTGCGGTTGCAGAGGCTTATCCGGACCTGAAGGCAAACCAGAACTTCCTGCAGCTGCAGGAACAGCTCCAGAGGATCGAGGAAGAGATTGCAGGTTCCAGAAGATATTACAATGGGGTTGTGAATAAATACAACACAAAGGCAGAGATGTTCCCCGGCAATATCGTAGCAGGTATCTTCAAGTTCAGGAGAAAACCATTATATGAAATCAGTGATGAAGCAGAACGGGAAAATGTAAAAGTTTCTTTTTAATGCTTTAGCACAGGGAGGTCACTATGAAAAAATTATGGAGCTCCGGTTTCATTGCAGTTATTCTGCTGGTTTTGTGCATTTGCGGCGGAATCGCAGTTGAAAGTATAGCAGGTCCCTCTCCGGCACAGGCCGAGCGGGACCCTTATATGAATACAAACCGGTATCAGACCAAGGTTGTGGTAGGAGAAGACGGATCCTATGATATAACGGAGAGAATCAGTGTAAATTTTTTGGAGCCGCGGCATGGAATTTACCGGTATGTCCCGAACAAAGGGACTGTATCTTCCTATGACAAAAACGGCAGTCTTCTTAAGGTGCCGTATTATGCAGAGCTGAATATGCTGAACTCCAATGAGACTGTGAGTGCAAGCAGTGAAAAGGGGAACAAAGTATTCAGATTCGGTGATAAGGATACAACGGTCCGGAATGGGGATTACAAATTTGAATATCTCCTAAAACCAAAGTTTCAGCAGAGCAGTTATGACAATATTTACTGCAACATATTTCCCACGCAGTGGAAGAATGAGATTCCGGCAGGGAGCAGATTCAGGATTACGTTTCCGAAAAGATTTGATATGGACCGGCTGAAGTTTTATTATGGGGAATATGGTTCAACAAAAAACGCTGAAGATGTGCTTTCCATGGTGAAGGATGAAGGAAACATGACAGTGACAGGCACGTTAAAGGAACCTCTTTCACTGGGAAGCGGCCTTACCTGTTTTGCGGAAGTGGATGCGGGATATTTCAGCAAAAGCCAGCAGCTTACTGGAATTCCATGGATGATTCTGATTCCTTCTGCTGTTATATTCGGTATTGTACTATGCCTGTTTCTTTTATTTGGAAGAGATGAGAAAATTCTTCCGTCGATTCAATACCAGCCTCCGGAAGGGCTCGACAGTGCCGGGGTTGGTTATATTATAGACGGAAAAGTACAGGATAAAGATCTGCTTTCCCTGATTCTTTACTGGGCAGACCGGGGGCATCTTACAATTGAAGAAAAGAAAGGGAAACTTATTTTCCATAAAAAAGCGGATCTTTCAGATAAAGCTCCGGGCTATCAGCGGGTTATGTTCGACAATTTATTTGACGGCAGGGATCAGGTAAAGATTGATGATCTGAAGTACAAATATGCAGATACCCTGTTTGCTGCCAAACGTAAGCTGACCCAGTTTTTCAGCAGGAAAAAGGGCTTCAGCATTTATACTTCATCTTCAAGGGCTGCAAGAGGAATTTCACTGGTACTCTCAGCGCTTCCGCTGGGACTGTTTATGATTGTTACAAGTATTTATTCTTATACGGGCGTTGTGAGACTGATTGTGGAGGCAGTGCTGTGGATTTTGGTATTAGGCGGAATGATTCTGTTTGCTGCGGCAGTGGACAGCTGGTATGCCAGAAGCAGAGAGAGCAGGAAGTTATGGGTATTCTGGGCACTGGCAGCAAGCTTTCTTTCTGCAGCGGCTTATACCGGAAGCTATGTAGTCCGTGTAAGGAATCAAGAGGTATTTAATTACATCTGGGTTTTGGCGGCAGTGCTGGTTATGACTGCAGGAATGATTCTGATGACAGGATTTATGAAAAAGAGGACTCATCAGTGTGTAGAATGGATGGGGCACCTTGCAGGCCTCCGGGATTTTATTGAAACAGCAGAGCTGGACAGGATGAAAGTACTGGCGGCGGAGCATCCGCAGATGTTTTACCACATCATGCCGTATGCCTATGTCTTCGGGCTTTCTGATGTTTTTGCGGAGAAGCTGAAGGACCTTGGACTGGCTGCGCCTGACTGGTATGAAACAGACCGGCAGTTCACATTTTTTGATTACTATATCTTTAACCGGTGCCTGATGGGAAGCATGTCTCAGGTAACAAATACTCTGGCTGTTACTGAACCTCCGCAAGTATCTTCCGGCGGAGGAAGCGGTTTTGGCGGAGGCTCCTTTGGAGGCGGAGGATTTTCAGGGGGCGGCTTCGGCGGCGGAGGCGGCGGAAGCTGGTAGAAGAACATGAAAGGTGGAGGAACAAATGTATAAAAACGTTTCAAAGTTATTGATCTATGGTGATATGGAGCCTGACTCCATTCTGATGCAGCTCAGTGATATTTTCCGCTGTATGGACGAAAAAAGCCAGCCGAAGGAAGTTTTGACTACCAGAGTATTCAGACAGATCAAACGCATTCTTCAAGTGGCGACAGACTATGGATTTGATGAGAACCTCTGGCATAATTATCTGACGTTTCTGCTGATCACCAATGAGAATCCATTCAGCATTACCTGTGAAAAGGTCGGAGCAAGAGACGGAAGCGTAAACTATTTTGCGGAAAATGATTTCCGGGCATTTAAAGAACTGTTTGACTATGATTTTTCAAAGATCGAGGAATACCTTGGGGTAGACTGTTTCAGCCGGCTTTCAGACTATAAAGCGATAGGGAAACCGGAACTTATGTACAATAAAAATGTCAGTGAAAAGGTACAGGCACTGAGCCGGGAACTGGAACAGACAGCTGATGAACATGAGTTTTTCCAGGCAGTCACAAGCTTTTACAAGGCATTCGGAGTAGGCATGTTCGGACTCAATAAGGCGTTTAGAATAGAAGAGAAAAACGGCGGCCAAATTGCATTCCGTGCCATCAATAATATGGATAAAGTAACGCTGTCTGATCTGATAGGTTATGAGATCCAGAAGAAAAAGCTGATTGACAATACAGAAGCTTTTGTGCAGGGAAGGAAAGCAAACAATGTCCTGCTGTTCGGAGACAGCGGAACCGGAAAGTCTACCAGTATCAAGGCCATCGTCAATCAGTATTATAGCCAGGGGCTTCGGATGATCGAGATCTATAAGCATCAGTTTAAGGATCTTTCCAATGTGATCGCACAGATCAAAAATCGGAACTATCGGTTTATCATTTACATGGACGACTTATCCTTTGAAGAATTTGAGGTAGAATATAAATTTTTAAAAGCCGTGATTGAAGGCGGAGTAGAGACAAAGCCGGAAAATATTTTGATTTATGCCACTTCCAACAGGCGTCATTTGATTAAAGAGACATGGAATGACCGGGATGACGTGAAGAATGTCAACGGTATCCACAAGTCTGATACAATGGAAGAGAAATTATCTCTGGTGAACCGGTTTGGCGTGACAATCAGTTATTCTAAGCCGACCCAGAAGGAGTATTTTAACATTGTCATCCAGCTTGCAAGGAAAGAAGGCATTACAATGTCGGATGAAGATCTCCGCAAGGAGGCAAACAAATGGGAGTTGAGCCACGGAGGTATTTCCGGAAGGACGGCACAGCAGTTTGTGAATTATCTGATGGGAATTGAAAACAGCGAAGGCTGACAGAGATATAAAATGGAGCTATGCATCATTTATTGGTGCATAGCTTCATTTTTTTATTCTCAAAGAGTGAGGGCCTTCTGGATGAGGTGGGCAAGTCCACTTTGTTCCTTGATTTGTCGTTTGCGCCGATTTGTATGCAGAATGCGAAGATATTATCCGAATCCATGAAATATGAATTAAACTGCTGATATAAGAGAAAGAAACAATAATTTAGCATGATGAAAGGGTTATGGAGATGAAGACGCAAAACAACAAAAAACTGGCTGCTAAAAAAATCGGAGTTGTCATTATGGCTGCAGCTATAATAGGGGGAAACTTAAGTCAGCCGGTGTTTGCTGCACAGACAACGACAGCGGCAAAAACAGAACAACCAAGCCGGATCAGTAAATTAACGGCAAATCCGACACAAGGAGAACTGCCTGATAAAAATGGGCAGCCAAGCGGAGTAAAATGGACATTTGATACTGCGACTGGTGAACTGTCTATTACAGGGAGCGGGGAACCGTATCTAGGCCCTACAATGGATAATCCAGCTACAACACAGGAGTGGAAGCCATATATTGATGGAATCAAAACAGTAGTGATAGAAAAGAATGTAAAACCAGTTTCTATGGAAGGATGGTTTAGAAGTGCCCATAATTTAATAAGTATATCAAATCTGCCGGATAGTCTTATAAACGGACATGATTTATTCGGAGGCTGTGAGCGTCTTACAAATGTACCGAAGCTGCCGGGAAATTTAAAAATTGGAACTAATATGTTTGAGAACTGTACAAGCTTGACAACTATTCCGGATTTGCCGGATAGTCTAACAGATGGAAGTTATATGTTTAATGGATGTAAGCAGCTAGCTAATATTTCTAAAATATCAAAAAATTTAGAAAGTGGTTATTATATGTTTGGGGGATGTGATATATCAAGTCTTCCTGAGTTACCGAATGGGTTAACAGATGGAAGTTATATGTTTAGTGGATGTAAGAAATTGAAATCTGTATCGAAGCTGCCGGATACTTTAGAAAAAGGGTATTACATGTTTTATGGCTGTTCGAAATTAGAAACTATAAGAAATGTGCCAAGCGGCATGAAAAATGCACAAATGATGTTTGGAGACTGCAAAAGTTTAAAGAGGCTGCCAAAGGAATTTCAGATTCCCGATCATGCCATTACGACAAGAATGTTTGGCGGTGCGATGGAAGCTGGAAAGAAACTGCCAACGCTGATTCCTTATGATAATGAATCTTTAAAAAAATATCCAGAATGGGACTTAGATGGCAGAACATTAATATTATATTGTGTGGTAGATTTACAGGATTCAAAAGGGAAGTTATTAAAAAAAGTAGATGTCGTTTATGGAACCGCGCTTGAAGAAAATCAATTACCCCAAGCCCCAAAAGGATATCATTGGATTTCTCCAAATTTAAAAAAGGTTGAGAAGGATCTTGCAGTAAATTTGCAGCAAGAAAAGGAAGAATACACGGTCAAGTTCCAGGATTGGGACGGAAAACTGCTGGACACGCAGACCGTAAAATATGAAGAAGCTGCGAAAGAACCGAAAGCAGCTGGAAAAACAGGCTGTACTTTTGCCGGCTGGGATAAAGCTTTTGATAATATCACAGAAGACACAACTATAACTGCAGTATATAAAGAAAATGAGTATACGGTCAAATTCCAGGACTGGAATGGGAAACAGCTGGATGAGCAGAAAGTAAAATATGAAAAAGCTGCGAAAGAGCCAAAAGCCCCGGTAAGAACAGGATATACGTTTACGGGCTGGGATAAGGCGTTTGATAAGATCACGGGAGATACAGTGGTTACAG
>NZ_JAGZSD010000035.1 GCF_018381315.1 Anaerostipes sp.
GATCTGGGTTCCGTTTGGAGTTGCAATCGTCAGCGGATAATCTCCTGTTTTCCCTGCTGTTTTTTCCTCATTGATCTTTTGTATCTGGGAACTATCCGGAAATACTAAATCCTCTCTGGATATGCTGGCCGGCTGGCTGTCCCAGGCCACAACGCCTGAAAATTCCTTCAGCTGTTCTTCCGTGAAAGCCTTTCCTCCGGTCTGGCTGATAATATTCAGGCCTTTGATCATCTCTCCGTTTTCTTCTGTGGTTTCATCATAGGCTTTCAGAATGACCTCCACGGTGGCTTTCTTACCTGATGGAGAAGTGAAGGTGAGATCAAACTTTCCGCCTTTTCCTGATATCTTGACTTCATTGATCGCCGCCAGCTGATCTGCATCCGGTGTCAGATCTTTTTGGTCGTAAGTAGCTCCATTCTCGTTTTTCCCTTTTACATCACAGAGCTTCTGCACGTCTTCCTCTGTCCATGCATCCCCTCCCGAATCGGCACCGCAGTCATCTGCGGCTATGGTAGGCTCCATCTGTTCCGGATGGATATCCGCCGCATCAGTTCCTTTATCCTTCAGGTACACGGTCACTGTAGCCGTGGTTCCATTCGGTGTTGTAAAGGTCAGCGGGAACTCTCCGGTCTTTCCGGAAGTCTTTGCTTCGTTGATTACGTCCAGCTGAGCTTTGTCCGCATAGGTTAAATCATCATAAGAAAAATCTGAACCGTTTTCCTGTTTTCCGGTCACCATGGTGATTCCCTTTAACTGTTCCTCTGTAAAAGCCTCTCCGCCTGTCTGGCTAAATACATGGTTGGCCCCGATCTGCTCCTTTGTGGAGTTTTCGATTCCGTTAGCATCCCGAAACGGTCCGAAATATACTTTGGTATAAAACTTTCCTACATTGATCTCTTTTTTCTCTTTAAAGGGCGTTCCTTCTACGAAACTGTAGTTTGTCAGGGATGTCCCATCCTGAATGTACCCCTGATATCCGAAATCGGGAACTGCTGCGGCATCGGTCACATAAGACGGCCCTCCTGCAGAACCAATCCCCGGCATTTTTGTGCCTTCATCTCCCACAGCAATGACAATCGTGTCTCCCCCGCTGATTTTGAGATCTTTCACTTCCATAGTCTGATCGGAAGCACCGCTATTGCTTGAGGATCCAATTCCGGGAGCATATGCACCGCCGGCAGCTTCTACCTTTCCGCCTGTGATATAAAGCCCCTCTACTTTTGTGCCATAGCCGCCTCCGATGCCCGCTCCGTAACTGGTTCCCGTGGCATTTACATTTCCGCCGGAAATTGTAATATTTTTTGCATATCCTTTTCCGCCGCTTTGATGTTGTGAAACGCAGGCCGCGCCAATTCCACAGGAATGTGCTCCTCCCTGTGCTTCGATATTTCCTCCCTCTATTGTAAAATTAGAAAAACCAATTTCTTTGTCTCCCATATAGAGTCCCCTGCAAGTGCTTCCGATCGCTGTAATATCCATCTCATGCCCTATCGCCTTCAGGGATCCGCAGGAACTGTCACACCGGTGCCCTTCTTTTCCTGATTTTTGGCATCGGATTGTCAGTTCCCCGTCCATTCCATCCTTTCCTATGGCACATCCCGCCGTACTTTGGTTACTTCGAAGATCTTTGCAGTCTAAAAGATTCGATCCAATCAATGTAATCGTCACATATGCATGGGAAACAGTGATACAGTCGTATATATCACAGGTAATACTTACATTATCCAGAGTAAGGTCCGTCTTCACTCCCTCATCCACTACGATTCTGTAAGAAGATGTTGTCCCTGTGATCCAATACCCCTTCGGGTTTAACTTTGTCTCATTTTCAGTAAGTCCTCCCCCGGCTGCTCCTTTTTTGGTAATCGTTATATGCCCTTTGCTCACATCTAAGAGAGTCTGTCCGTTTTCTGCCAATTCTCTTTTGACAGCTGTTTTTTTTATTTTCTCACCCGGGTTCTTATTTTCTTCCCGATTCACTGTGGCTGTCTCAGACAGTTCTGTCGTATTGGCCTTTTCAGTAACCGGACTTATCACTAAATCTTGAAGGGATTCCTCCTCCGCACTCTCCGGAGGAATTTCCTTTATTTCACAAATACCCTCCCCCGGTTTTTCCAGACATTTCCTCTTCCTGAGCCCTCAGCGGCATCCCTGTACCAATTCCCACTGCCATCATTAGAGTAACTGCGGTCAGCCGTTTCCTCCACGTTTTTTTCATTGTCTCTCCATCCTTTCCTCTGCCCTTGAGCGCTTTTTCGGGCAAATATTAAAATCATTCGTTATAGGAGTTTTGCTTATTTATGAAGGTTAGAAAAAAGAAACAGGGGACAGCTTTTTAATCTGCCCCCTGTAAGTTATCTGTTTACTTATCATTCTCTCTGTAGATGCATTCCGAAAGGGTTTTACACAGCTGTACAATGTCCAGCGGCTTACTGACATGAGCGTTCATTCCGGCCGCCAGGGCGGCAGATATATCATCACTGAATGCATTGGCTGTTGTAGCAATGATAGGAATTTTCAGTGCCAGCGGATGACTAGATGCACGAATGCGCCTTGCTGACTCGTGTCCGTCCATCACCGGCATCTGTACATCCATCAAAATTGCATCATAATCACCCGGCCTGGAGGCCAAAAATGTATCCAGTGCCTGCTGTCCATCCTCCACACAGTCTACCTCTGCCCCATTCATGCGCAGCAGTGTCGCTGCGATCTCCTGATTCAGGTCATTGTCCTCTGCCATCAACAGGCGGAATCCTTCCAAAGGCCTGCCGCCGGTTTTTGCTTTCATATCAGGAATTGGCTGTCCCTTATGCCCCAGTGCCTCTTTTATAGCGGCATAGACAGAAGATCTGTAGAGAGGTTTGGGTAAAAACCCGTTGACCCCGGCCGCCCGGGCTTCTTCCTCCACTTCGGAAATGTCATAGGCCGAAATCATCACAATAGGGACATCATTTCCCACCTCCCGGCGGATACAGCGTGTCACCTCGACACCGTCCATATCCGGCATTTTCCAGTCGATCAGACAAAGGTCGATGTCCCTGCCTTCCCGGTGGGTTTCCTTCACCCGTTCCACACCCTCGGTGCCGGAAAGTCTCCATTCTGCCTCAATTTTAATTTTTTCAAGCAAGACGGCAGTCTGCTCACAGACTTGCTGCTCATCATCCACAATCAGCGCCCGCAGCCCCTGCTCTTCAAAATCCGGCTCCGGCAGACAGCTTTCCTCCCCTTTTCGGAAGGGTAAATCCACAATGCAGGCAGTTCCGACGCCGGGCTCACTTTCCACCCTAATTTGCCCTCCCATGAGCGTGACCAAATTCCGGGTGATGGACATGCCAAGTCCCGTTCCTCCAAAACGTTTTGCAATGGAAGCGTCAGCCTGTTCAAACGGCTGGAAAATATGTTCCACAGCTTCCTTCGTCATACCGATTCCGGTGTCTGAAAGAATAAAGCGCAGGATGTCAGTCGTATTCCCGGTCTTGTGCCGGGAAACGTTCAGACGGATGCTGCCTCCCGGAGCAGTGAACTTTACTGCATTGGAACTGAGATTTAAAAGAATCTGATTAAGCCGCAGTGAGTCTCCGATAAAGACACTGTCATTTTCAAGACCTTCCATCGTTTCTTTGAACTCGATTCCCTTTTCCTTTGCCTGGGCATAGACAGTGGAGACAAAACCGCTGACAATCTCAAAAATATCAAAAGGTTCGTTCTGCAGCACCATTTTGCTGCTCTCTATCTTTGACATATCCAGCACATCGTTGATCAGCATCAGCAAATGCTTGGAGGAGAAAGCTATTTTTGAGAGACAGTCCTCGATCCTTACAGGATCTTTTACAGATGCTGCCGCTATCGTAGTCATACCGATAATGGCGTTCAAAGGAGTCCGGATTTCATGGCTCATCCGGGACAAAAAATCGCTCTTCGCCGTGTTGGCGCGCTCTGCGGCCAGCATAGCTTCCTGCAGAGTCTGGCGTGAGCGGACTTCCTCGGTGCGGTCAGAAAATACAGTGATCAGCTGCGGAGTATGTAAATCTTCCACCCGGTAGACCCGGATTAACATCCAAAGCTTCTCTTTATTGGGTTTCGTATATTCCACCAGCCTTTCAAAAGGTGAAATAAACTGCGGATCACTTACCCCTTCCCGAAAGGCCCGGGAATCTTCCTCTTTCATACCCTTATAAAGTTCTTCCACATCCGTCATCTGTATTCCCAATATCCGTTCCAGATTAAGCCCTCTGTAATTAATCATGCCGGTCTTTATATCTCTGATGATAAAAGCGTCATCGATGCTCAGTGACAGATTATCGAAGAGTCTGCTGCGGTAAACCAGTTCCTTCCGCTGGCGGTGCAGAACGTATTGGGAGATCAACAGCACAGCAATCATCATAGTCATCAATACAATGGAACCGGCCAGGTTTGTGACCCTCAGCCTTTCCGCAGTCTTTCCATAGCCTACCTTTTTTGTCTGAGCAGACGAAATGATATTTTCTGTCTGTTCAAATGCCTTATCATAAAAGGGCTGTAAGTGTTTCTGCGCATAAGCTTCAATTTCCGTCTCTGTGAGTTCAGGCTGTCTGCAGAACTTCAAATAATCGGCTTGTTTCGTCTGTAAAACCGCCAGAGTGTCTTTTAATGCCTGCACATCCTTCGCATCGCCCAAATATAAATCTACCATCTGGGCAACCGGCTCTTCCAGGGACAGAACCAGATCATCCAGCTTGCTGCCGGCAATTTTTATATCCGTACTGTTATGATGGCGTTTCAGGCGGTCTGTCCTCAGGCTCATCTCGGACACATAGAGCTTCACATCCCCGGCGGAAATCACCACCTCAAAGGGATGATTTGAGATAATCTCTGTTTGAGCTGCCAGATTGGCGGAGTTGGTGATGGTCATAAGCAGATAACAAAGCATCAGCACAATAAGGATTATTGTGCTGGCAACACTTATCAGATGGCTTCGGCCTTCGGCATGCCCTTTACTTTTTTCTTTATTCTGCATCTATTTTAACTCCTCGCTTTCCGGCTGCACAATAACACAATCCAATCTTAAAATCCCGCTCACAAAATTGCAGTCAAACATATTATCTTTTACCACAACCCCTATTGTTCACATACATATATATACCGAGTATAGCAAATATAAATAAGGATAACAACCATAAGCTGAACCCTTTGATATAGAAACATTGCTTTAAAAATGATATACTTCATTTACTAGTTACTGTACGGTTTTAATTAAATGGAGGACTCATTTTGGAAAACAGTATAGAATTGCGCCAGGTCGTCTACAGTGTCCTGCTGACCCAGATACGTTTTGGCGTTTATCACTTCGGAGAAAAACTTCCTACAATAGAAGAAACCAGCACCCGGTTTCACGTATCAGTTGACACGGCCCGTGCTGCATACCTGAAACTCAAAAACGAGGGGTACATCACCCTGGAAAAAAATGTAGGAGCAGCTGTCAAAGTCCGCTATAACAGTCATGAGACAGAACAGTTTATCCAGACTTTTTTTGCCATGCGAAAAGCCTCTATGATTGACCTTGCAAACGCTATGGGGCCTTTGTTCAGCAACGCCCAATGGTTTGGACTCAGATATGCCTCCAAAGAGATGCTGATGGAAATGGAACGGCTTTCCCATGAGAAAAACACAGCGCCCCCTTATGCAATGCTGGAACATCTCAGCCAAAAGTACCGTGCCCTTGGAAACTCCCTTCTCATGGGGCTCACCTGGCAGACCTTTATGTTTTTATTTGACCCTTTTTTCAGTATCAAAGATAACCTGCGGTATTTTGATGGGTCCGCCAATTATCTGCCAACACTCCTAAAACTTTGCCGGGAAAAGAACTGGTCTGCGCTGCGTGATATGGTGGATCAATCCATAAAGTCTCTTCCCCCGGCCCTTACCAGGTTTTATGAGGCCAAAATTACAGCACCGTCCCCGGAAAAGGAAATACCCTTTGTCTGGACCTCTTATAAAAAAAGCCAGCAGCTGTGCTATTCCTTTTCTATGGAGCTTCTCATTTCGATCAGCCGGGGAATCTATCCTGTTGGGAGCCTGCTTCCTTCCCAGAAGGAACTTGCAGAACAAAAGGGCGTTTCATTAAGTACAGTCCGCAGGTCATTTGAACTTCTCAGCAGTGTTGGAGCCATAAAGCCAGTTAAATATGTGGGCACATCAGTCCTTCCATTTGATAAAGCTACAGAAAACAGCGATTTTACAAATCCGGTCCTGCAGCGCCGGCTTTTAGATTTGACGGAAAGTCTTCAGATATTTGCCCTGTCATGTAAAGAAGTATCGATGCTCACACTCTCTTCTCTTGACTTAAATTCAGTCAAACAGCTGTGTCAGAAACTGAAAGCAAACAGAGAACGGAGGCGGGGCGAGACAATATCCTATTTCATACTGGACTGGATAGCAAAATCTGCTCCTTATCAGGCTATTCGTACTGTTTATTCCGAGCTGCTTCTCCAATTTTTTTGGTCCTACGCTTTCCGCGGACTGCAGGGAAAGCAGGAAACAATCAACGCCATATATGAACCTTATTTTGACACGCTCATTGAGTCCTTGAACAAAAGAGATTTTCCCCGCTTCTCTGTCGTTCTGGAGGAACTGGTGAATTATGAATTCTGCAAAACAATGGACATTTTATCCCGGCTTGGCATTCCGGGAGCGGAGCACATTTTAATTCCGGACAAAATCATTCATAAAAATCAGGAAAAACAGGAGACAGCTTTTTAATCTGCCCCCTGTTTTTTATCCGTTTACTTATCATTCTCTTTGTAAATGCATACCTTATTTCTACATTATTTTTATGCTGATTCCTCTTTGTCTTCCGCAGGTGCTGGATAATACTTAAGTCCTTTTGGACACGAAAAAAAGGCTCCGCAATGGGAGCCTTAAAGTGCATATTAATTTATCTGTTATGCATAGTTATTCATTTTCCATTAAAGTCTTTCTCTTTATTCTCTTATTCGTTTTCTATAGAAGCAGAAAGCAAGGATTCCTGTTCCTCCCGTCAAACATAATATCAGCCATAGAATCCCATTTTGATCCCCGGTCTTTGCCACTCTCTTTTTGTTTTCTTTTGTGACTTCTCTGTATTTCCACTTCTCCGGTGTTTGTTTCTTTTTTTCAGTGCTTTGTTCTGTTCTTTTTTCTGCCTCAGTCTCTTTGGGTATCTGTTTCCACTTCGCTGTCAGCTTTATACTGTCATTCACCGGCGTATCAAAGTCCCATCTGGCTTCTTTTCCATTTTCATCGATATAATACCAGCCTTCAAAGGTATATCCATCTCTTTTGGGATCTCTTGGCTGTGATGCTTTTTCTCCTCCGTTTATCATCTGGGGTTCCGGCTGGTAGTCCCCTCCGTCGGAATCGAACGTCACTTTATGCACTCCTGTAAGCGTTATGGTAACTGTAGTCTTCGTCCCGTCCTCCAGACTAAAGGTCAATGGAAACTCCCCTGTCCGATAGTTGTCCTTGGCATCGTTGATCTTTTTAAGCTGTTCTCCATCTACTGACGGCACTTCATTATTCCCATACAGATCCTTTCCCATAGCTTTGCAGAGTTCCCTGATCTCATCCTCTGTAAAAAGTTTTCCTCCTGTCGGCTTCGTAAACCCGTTGGCACCAATGCTGGAAGTCTTTTCCCCTTCCTTATGGCTGCTGCCCTGGTCCCTCAGATATACATGAATCGTGATCTGGGTTCCGTTTGGAGTTGCAATCGTCAGCGGATAATCTCCTGTTTTCCCTGCTGTTTTTTCCTCATTGATCTTT
>NZ_JAGZSD010000017.1 GCF_018381315.1 Anaerostipes sp.
AAGAGATATTACATAAAAGTCAGGGCATATAAAACAGACTCCGCAGGGAAAAAGGTGTTTGGAAAATACAGCAAAATGATGAACTGGAGAGTTTGGTAAAAAGACGCAGGGGCTGTCGTAAAATAGAAATTTTCTGCAGGATATGATTTTGCAGGAACATCCTATTTCCCGGCAGCCCCTATTCTATGCCCTCTGGGCTGGCGTGCTTGCGCACGATAAGGTATACCCACAGGGCACACCGTATATTATATCCTTCGGATAGACGTGCTTCGCACGATAAGGTATAATAATAAAAAGACTCGGAATTTACAGGAAAGGACAAAAGATATGGATGTGCTGTTGAATATTCTTGTAGCCCTTGAAATGCTGACCGTTAATATGAGTGTGGTTAATCTTTGCTGTGTAAGAAAGTATTCTCTGAGAAAAACACTTCTTTATATTGTTGTATTTTCATTGCTTTTGATTTCTGTATCCTATGCAGGTCTTTCCAGGGCAAAGAATTTTGGAAATGGAAATGGGATGTTTACACTGATCGGAATTCTTTATTTGTTTCCGTTAAAATACCTGTACAATGAATCATGGAAAAGAATCATCAGCATTGCCTGTTCATCGTGGATTTATACCATGCTGATTTTTTCTCTTTCAGTCCACACTGCAAAGATTTTTTCAGCGGGTAATTTTATCGGCACAGTTCTGGCTGTCCAGACAATTCTGTATCTTATTACATTGACATTTTTTGTCTCATGGATCAAAAAGAGACTTGTAAGAGTACTGAAGATAATGAAAGATGAGACAAAAAATATTTTTTTGTTTTTCAGTCTGACCTGGTTTTTCACCACAGTCTTATTTAATGTACATTTCACTTATCCCCAGAATAAACTGTTAAAGATCATGTGCCTGCTTGTGCTGGCACTGAATGCCAGTCTGAACTTTATTATTATCTATTACCTGGTGGTAAATTCTAAGGATATCAGTGATTTAAAAGAAATTGCCTACGTGGACGGCTTAACAGGATTAAAGAACCGCCACAGTCTGTTTCAGGATGCGCAGGAATTGATCCGAAGGGGGCAGAGGTTTCATTTGATTTTCATTGACCTGGATTGTTTTAAACAGGTCAATGATCTGTACGGACATCTGGCCGGGGACGAGTATATCTGCGAATTTGCCAGAAGGACAGAGAGACTTCTGAAGAAACAGAGCAGTTTATACCGCATGTCGGGAGATGAATTTATCTGTATTTTCACGGATGAAGATCCAAAAGAATTTATAAAAAAGCTGTCCCAGCTCAGCTACAGTGTATCGGACTGCTATATTCCATTCAAAGGATGCAGTGCGGGCAGTTCCAGCTTTCCTGAAGACGGCAGTTCTCTGGATAAACTGATTTCTCTGGCAGACGCAAAGATGTACCAAAATAAAAAGATTAAGAAGTGATTCAGCTGATTATTTTCCTCAATTATAGTTATTGACAAAGAACTGCGCCCGTATTATAGTATTCCTATAAAGGAACACGAATGGAGGCGCAGAATGGAAAATGTTGAATGTCTGATGAATTTCGGGCTGACCAGACAGGAAGCAAATCTCTATATTCTTCTGGTTCTGGAAGGGGAGCTGAACGGGTATGAAGCAGCAAAGAAAAGCGGAATTTCCAGGTCCAATACCTATAATGCGCTGGCAGGGCTTGTGGAAAAAGGAGCAGCCTATATGTCTGAGGAAGACACAGTGAAGTATCAGGCAGTTCCGGCAGAAGAATTCTGTGTGAACAGACTGCGGGATCTTACCAGAAGCAAAGAAGAGCTGGTGGCAAAGCTTCCGAGGCGTCGGATGAACAAGGGCGCATATCTGACAATCAAAGGGGAAAAGCAGATTCTTGATAAGTTTACGAACATGCTGCTGGATACAAAGGAGCGGGTCTATGTATCTGCAGCCAATGAAAAGCTGAATATGTTCCGGCCATATTTTACGGATCTGGTGAACCGGGGGATCAAGGTCGTGATCATTACGAATGAACCTTTTGAACTTAAAGGAGCGGTCATTTATCTGACAGAGCATAAAAAGGAACAGATCCGGCTTATCACAGATTCTACCTATGTGCTGACCGGAGATTTGATAGACCGTTACAATGCTGCCTGTCTGTACTCCAGCAACCATAATCTGGCAGAGGTGTTCAAAGATGCTCTGGCCAATGAGATAAAACTATTAGAGATCAAGAAAGGGAATCAATAAAATGGCAAAGAAACCGTTTGTAACAAAAGAACAATTAGACGAAATCGTAAAAGAATATCCTACACCGTTTCACCTGTATGACGAAAAGGGAATCAGGGAAACTGCCAGAAACTTAAATAAGGCATTTTCATGGAATAAAGGGTTTAAAGAGTACTTTGCAGTGAAAGCAACTCCAAATCCAACGATTCTAAAGATTTTAAAGGAAGAGGGATGCGGCACGGATTGTTCTTCTCTGACAGAACTTATGATGTCTGACCGCTGTGGTTTTGACGGAAGTGAGATCATGTTCTCTTCTAATGATACACCGGCAGAAGAGTTTGTGCTTGCCAAAAAGCTCGGAGCTACTATCAATCTGGATGACATCACACACATTGAGTTCTTAAAGGAAGCAGCAGGAATTCCGGAGGTTATTTCCTGCCGGTATAATCCCGGCGGTGTCTTTTCTCTGGGAACGGATATTATGGATAATCCGGGGGATGCCAAGTACGGCATGACCAGACCGCAGATGACAGAAGCTTTCTTAAAACTGAAAGAACTGGGTGTCAAAGAGTTCGGGATCCATTCATTTTTAGCAAGCAATACAGTGACCAACGACTATTATCCAACGCTTGCAAAACAGCTGTTTGAGCTGGCAGTGGAACTGCAGAAAGAAACCGGAGTTCATATCGGATTTATCAATCTTTCCGGAGGTGTGGGTGTGCCGTATCTTCCGGATCAGGAGGGAAATGATATTGCGGTGATCGGAGAAGGCGTACACAGAGCCTTTGATGAAGTACTTGTACCTGCCGGCATGGGAGATGTGAAGATCTTTACGGAACTGGGTCGTTATATGCTGGCTCCGAACGGTCATCTTGTGACGAGAGCGATCCATGAAAAGCACACTCACAAGGAGTATATCGGTGTGGACGCCTGTGCAGTCAACCTGATGCGTCCGGCGATGTACGGTGCTTATCATCATATTACAGTTATGGGAAAAGAAAATGAACCATGCGACCATATGTATGATGTAACCGGTTCTCTCTGCGAGAATAACGATAAGTTTGCAATTGACAGAAAGCTTCCGAAGATTGATAAGGGAGATCTGCTGGTGCTTCATGATACGGGTGCCCATGGCTTTGCAATGGGATACAATTATAACGGAAAGCTGAAATCAGCAGAAATCCTGCTGAAGGAAGACGGCAGTACAGAGTTGATCAGACGGGCAGAGACACCGGAAGATTACTTTGCAACTATAGAAGGATTTAACTTTTAATCAAGTAAATGGAAAAGTCAGGAAAGCAGATTCTGTATCCAGCAGAGTCTGCTTTCTTTTTAAAAATTTGACATACGCTGGAATCAAATTTAAAATGAAAAAAAGATATATGAAAATAAATCCAGAATTTCCAGGAGAACATTAGATGAAAAATGACAGATTTTTAATAAAAGTGGCTGAGCTGTATTACCAGGACGGATTGTCACAGGAAAAGATCGCAAAAAAACTGAATACGTCCAGAACTACAGTGTCCAGAACTCTGATTAAGGCAAGAAAGGAGGGATATGTCCGGATCCATATTAATTATCCGGATCAGAGCAACATGAAACTGGAGAAGCAGCTGGAGAAGCAGTATGATCTTAAGGAAGCTGTGGTAGCAGTCCCGGGATTTAACCAGACAGCAGAACAGGCAGTTTCTTTCCAGGCTGCAGACTATATCATCAGAGTGCTTAAGAAAAACATGACATTTGGATTGACCTGGGGAAGAGCCATGTTTCATTTTGTAGATCAGCTGGAGAAAGATTCCAGGATTAAATCCCTGTCTTTTCAGAATGTTAAGGTTGTACCTTTTCTCGGAACACCCAGCGGGGGCAGCAGTGACCACCAGTCTGCAATGACTTATTCCAATATTCTGGCTACGGAAGTAGGCGGTATATTAAGCTGTATCAGCTACAATCTGTCAGCTCCTATGTCTGTGGAAGATGAAAACGTCAAACAAATGATAGAAGGTATCGGAGAAATATCCAGTGTGTTAAAGATCGCAGAGCAGGCGGATGTGGCCGTCTTCGGCATTGGTTCGCTCGGAAAAGATTCATCTATCCTGAAAGCCGGCATCAGAACAGAAGAGGAATACAGAGAACTTGAGAACAGAGGCGGCGTAGGAGAAATTGTAGGGCGCATATATGACGCCAGGGGAGAAACGGTGGATCAGGATATGAAGAAAAAAATGATCGGAATTTCCCTTGAATGTATGAGACAGATCCCGATCAGGGTGGGAATTGCCTATGGCAAAGATAAGACGGAAGCGATCAAAGGGGCCCTGAGAGGCAAGATTATCAATGTACTTATCACGGATGCGGCCACGGCAGAATCTGTTTTAAATTAATATTACTGATAAGGAGGGAAAGACTGTGACACATATTCCTGTGTATGGAAAAGAACATACATTTCTGGATGAAAAGACAGGACTGCTGTTTAGAAATTCCCGGTTCAAAGAGACAGCGTCTATTCACACACATACCTTTTATGAGTTTTTTATCGTTGCAGAGGGCAGCGCCCTTCATCTTGTAAACAATTCCATACAGACGATCACGCAGGGTGATCTTATTTTCATACGGCCTAAGGATACGCACAGCTATGAATTTTATTATTCCGGGGATTTTCGAATCGTGAATATAGGGTTCAGTGAGCAGATATTCCAGAATGTCCGGCTGTTTTTGGACCATTCGGCGATGCTGCAGAGCCTGGCCGATGCAGAGCTGCCGGTATGTGTTCACATGGGAGATGCGGAGAGAAAAGAAATCATCTGCCGTTTTGAAGAAATCGGTGCTCTTATGGAGACAACGGCAGTACAGAAAACAATTTTTTATGCCAAATGCTGCCTTGCAGATATATTCGCAAGACATTTCTTTTCCTATGAAACAGAAGAATACCCGGCTGTCAGCTGTCCTTCCTGGTTTCAGCCAATGCTGGAAGAAATGCAGAAGATTGATAACCTGAGAATAGGTTTTCCTAAAATGATCGAGCTGTCTGCATGTTCTTCCAATCATCTGTGCCGGGTTTTTAAGTCTGTAATGTCTGTCACTCCAACAGAATATATCAACACCAGACGGCTGGAATATTCTGTTTATCTTCTGACCCAGACCTCAAAAGAGATCATAGAGATCAGCATGCTGTGCGGCTTTTCGTCGCTCAGCCACTTTTACCATCTGTTTAAAAAGAAATATCAATGTCCGCCGTCCAGATTCAGAAAAATGAATGGAAGGCCGCCGTCACAGTGATGCATATCTTGGGCCGGCGGTCTTATTTTATTTCTAAGTCAGATATCATGATTCTTATGGCTCCAATCCAAGAACCACAGGCACTGATTTGTAGCCGACTCCCATTCTGTCAATTCCCATGTCGATCAGCTGTAAAAAATGCTCCCTTGTACGGATGCATCCGCTGCCCTTAATCTTACACTTATCACCCACTTCATCCATCATGAGCTTTATCACATCCGGTGCTGCACCGCGCAGTTCAAAGCCTGTGAGGAAACCTGTGCTGGACTTAACAAAATCAACGCCTGCTTCTATACAGCATCGGCATGTCTCTTTGATCTGCTCCTCTGTCAGCGCATCTGTTTCAAAAATAGCTTTCAGTTCTTTTCCGTATTTGTGGGCCATATCTGCACAGGCCTTCAGATCCTCAGTGACCTTGGCATATTCTCCGGACCTGATCCAGCCAAAATTAGCTACCACATCAATCTCCTTCACGCAGTCATACTGGGCTGCAATTTCAATCTGCGCAGTTTTAGACTTTGTGGAACTTGTACCAAAAGGAAAATCTGTCACAGGGCAGAGTCCTGTTTCGCTGCCTTCTACATATGGAGTGCACAGTTCAATATACCCTGGATTAATACAGATGGTTGCACATCCCAATTTAACCCCGTCTTTTGTCAGTTCAATGATCTGATCTTCTGTAAATTCCGGTTTCAGCACAGAATAATCAATGTAAAGCGCCAGTTCTTTTGTTGACATTTCACTAGCTTTTTTAGAAATCTTTTTCATAATCTACCTCCTGAGATAGTCAGAGTTTGTTACTGTAATTGTAATATATCATCATTTCATCCGTGGTTCTTGTTTTAAAACAGCATTTATTTGTAATATATTGATATTTTAAATCAAATCTTATCGCTGAGAGACACCTTCTGTTTTATGGGTAACCTTCTCAAGCAGACCTTCTGTCCATTTTGTCCCTTATTTGATGTCATTTTGTAGTTCTTCCAAAATCATTATCAGCAATAAAACCATAAAAAACAATTGTCCATGTGAAGGATTGCTGAAAAGGATCTGTGGTTATTGACAGACTGTACGGTCAAACGTACAATGTAGAAAACGGTCAATAAAACAGGAACATGGTCAAATGACCATACCCATCAGAGAAGGGAGGATAGAAAGTGGAAAGTGACAGATTTTTGATCAAAGTAGCAGAATTATATTTCAAAGATGGCCTGTCTCAGGAGAAGATAGCAAAAAAATTAAATGTGTCAAGGACAACGATATCCAGAGCGCTGGGAAAAGCAAAACAGGAAGGGATCGTGCGGATTCATATTACATATCCCGAGTCCAGCAATATGCTGATGGAAAAAGAAATTGAAAAAAGATTTGGACTGGAGGAAGCCCTGGTAGCAGTGCCGAGCGGAGGACAGACTTCTGCACAGGCTGTGGCAGGCCAATCTGTGGATTATGTTATCAGGGTGCTCAAGAAAAATATGATTTTGGGAGTGACCTGGGGCAGGGCTATGTATGAATTTGTCCGGTATCTTAAAGTGGATGAACGTCCCCGGGCGCTGTCCTACCGGAATGTAAAAATTGTCCCTTTTCTGGGCACGCCCAGCGAGGTAGACCGGAATTATAAATACCGTATGACCTATTCAAATACGCTGGCTACCGGAATCGGAGATATATTGGGATGTACCAGCTATAATCTGTCAGCCCCTATGTTTGTGAAGGATGAAGAGTCCAAAAATATGATCGAGAGCATTGAAGGAGTCTCAAAAGTTTTAAAAATTGCAGAACAGTCCGATATTGCCCTGTTTGGTATCGGTACACTGGAAACCGATTCTTCTATCATCAAAGCAGGGATGAGATCAAAGGAAGAGTATGAAGAACTCAGAAGACAGGGAGGCGTAGGGGAGATCGTAGGCAGAATCTATGATTCTTTTGGAAATACACTGGATGAAAAGCTAAACAAAAAGACGGTGGGAATTTCACTGGAGCGTATGAAAAAGATACCAATCCGGGCAGGAGTCGCCTACGGGCCTGAGAAAACAGAAGCGATCACAGGTGCTTTGAAGGGAGGAATCATTAATGTGCTGATCACGGATGCTGCAACTGCAGAAAATATTTTAGGGATTTAGGGAGGTGTATGTATGAAAGTCACAATGGCAATTGTCTTTGGAGGGATCGTGGCTGCATGGCTTCTGCAGGGATTCTTTGCATACAGGCAGGCCAGGAATATCCAAAAAATCTATAAGGAGCTGACAGACCGGTATGCCCGCAGTTACTGCATCGGATTCGGGCAGGCAAAAGGGAGGTTTTTTGGAAAAGGATGCATTCTGCTTGTGGTGGCAGACCGGAACATGATCGTAAAAGATTCAGTGAAATTGACCGGAGTATCTGTGCTGAGCAGGATGAGGCCCAATCAGGATCTCATCGGGAGGGATTTGTCCCTGGAAATCAGGAAGGAGGAATTTTTACAGGAGACAGGCCAGAAGAAGAAAAAGTTTAGAAAGAAAAAAGACCAAAGGAAAACAAGTGAGGAAAAAGCAATCATTTTGGCTGCGAAAAATATTTATGATTATATCAATCAGAAAAATCATGTGAGCCAAGCATAATTGAAGGAGGTAATTATGGACGCTGTTAGTTCTTTTTTTGAAGGTTTTATCAAGATGTTTAATGCGGGAGGAGAAAACCTGATGGGTTTGGTCACATCCATCCTGCCTACACTGGCATGCTTGATGACATTTGTGCTGGCAATTGTAAAATTGATCGGCGAGGAGCGCATTGAAAAATTTGCGCTGAAAGGATCTAAGAACATGATCATGAGATATACGGTTCTTCCGATCATCTCTTACTTTGTGTTTACAAATCCTATGAATTTTGCACTGGGAAGATTTTTGCCGGAAAAGTACAAAGGATCATTCTTTGATGCCTGCTGTACAGTGGTACATCCGATGACCGGACTGTTCCCACACGTAAATTCAGGGGAATTATTTATCTGGCTGGGAATTTCAAGCGGCATCCAGAAGCTTGGATTGGGCACCACGGGACTTGCGGTACGGTTTCTGCTGATCGGTATCGTGCTCGCCTTTATCAGGGGTGTACTGACAGAAAAGATCTGGATGATCTATGCGAAGAAAAACGATGTTCCGTTCAGGGACTCCAATGAACTGACAATTTAATGTTGTATAAGGAGGATATGGATATGAGTTATAAAACAGTAAAAGTTGAAAAAGGCAGAAGCGGATGGGGAACCCCTCTGCTGGTGACACCAAAAGAAGGACAGAAGATCGTCAGTGTCACAGGAGGAAAAATCCATCCGGTGGCAGAGAAGATAGCCCAGCTGACCGGGGCGCCGGTGGTGGACGGATTTAAGAATCCGGTGAAGGATGAAGAGACAGCCTGTGCGGTGATTGACTGCGGCGGAACCTGCCGTCTTGGGATTCTTCCTAAAAAGGGAATTCTTACGATTAATATCAATGGAGGGGGACCATCCGGGCCGCTGAAAGGTTTTATCAAAGAGGGTCTGTATGTATCCGGAGTGAAACCAGAGAACGTTTCTTTAAATGAAGATTAGAGGAGGATGAATGATGGAGGATAAGAAAGGCAATGTAGTTTCTAGGATTATTGATACATTCGGACGGGGAGCCGGTAAATTTACTTCCGTGTTCTTCCAGGCCGGAAGAGAGACAATGGATGTTATCACGGGGACAATCCTTCCCTTTATGTTTTTTGTATCAGCTTTAGTTGGAATCATTACAGCCACCGGAGTAGGGAATATGATTGCCAATGGTTTAAAGCCGCTGGCAGGAAGTCTTATAGGGCTGATTATCATCTCTCTGATCTGCGGCGTACCGCTGCTGTCCCCGCTGCTTGGCCCGGGAGCTGTTATCGCACAGGTTATTGGTGTGCTGATCGGCACAGAGATCGGGAAAGGGACCATCCCTCCGCAGTATGCACTTCCGGCATTGTTTGCCATCAATCCGCAGGTAGGCTGTGATTTTATACCGGTTGCCCTGGGGCTTGAGGATGCACAGCCGGAGACGGTGGAATGTACGGTCCCGGCTGTCCTGATGGTACGGTTTGTGACTGCACCGCTGGGTGTACTGATGGGATTCATTCTGATGACCGGAATGTTTTAACGGAGGTAGCTAAGCCGAATGAGTCAGGTAATATATAAGACACAAGTGATCCGCCTTGGATCGGAAGCAATGGATGCGCTGGACCAGAATCTGCTGATCCTGTTTGGACAGGAAGTGCCGGAGATTCTGGAGGACATGGTATTTATACATAACAATAACAAAGTGACTGCGGAACCGGAAAAGGGAGACTGTCTCCTGGTAGATGATCAGGAATTTGAGATTCTTTGTGTCGGAGAGGTGGTGTACCAAAATCTTTCACAGCTGGGGCACTGTACTCTGACATTCGGGGAAAATCCCGATCAGGAGATCCTTCCGGGGAGCATTTACCTGAAAGCTTTGAAAGCGCCGAAGGCCGGCCCGGGAAGCATTATACAAATCGTCAGGCACAGAAGGAAGGAACGGATAGAATGAAGACAAAAGCAGTGAGAATTTACGGAAAAGAGGATCTGAGGCTGGAAGAATTTGAGTTGCCGGAGTTAAAAGAGGATGAGATCCTGATGGAGATCATATCTGACAGTGTGTGTATGTCCACTTATAAGGAAGCACTGCAGGGGGAAGACCACCAGAGAGTAAATAAAGACATTGGTGAGCGCCCGGTGATCGTAGGGCATGAATGTGCAGGGATTGTAAGAAAAGTGGGCAGAAAATGGAAAGATCAGTATAAGGAAAATGAGACCTACACCATTCAGCCGGCCTTGAATATTGAAGGATCTATGGCTTCTGTGGGATATTCTTTTGAATACTGCGGGGGAGACGCAACTTTTATTATCGTGCCGGACATTGTCATGGAAAAGGGCTGCCTGCTCCCGTTTGACAGCGGCAATGGATTTTTCCAGGCATCTCTTGCGGAGCCCATGAGCTGTATTATCGGAGCTTTTCACTCTATGTATCACGGAGAGCGGGGAGTGTACAGCCATGAGATGGGGATTGTAAAAGGCGGCAAAAGTGCACTTTTGGCCTGCTGCGGGCCTATGGGACTGGGAGCTGTCGGATATATGCTGAATTGTGACAGAAGGCCGGGTCTGCTTGTAGTGACAGATATTGATGAGGAACGGCTGCAAAGAGCACAGACGCTGTTCACAGAAGAATATGCAAAAGAGAGGGGTGTAGAGCTTCATTTTGTAAACACTGCAAAAGAAGAAAATGAGGCGGAAACGTTAAGAGCGCTGACCGGGGGGACTGGATTCGATGACGTCTCTGTGTATGCACCAGTCCGTCAGGTGATTGAGACCGCAGATAAAATTCTGGGCTTTGACGGCTGTCTGAACTTTTTTGCAGGGCCGGTAGATCCGGAATTGTCAGCCATGTTTAATTTCTTTAATGTTCACTATAAAATGACCCATATTGTAGGATCCAGCGGCGGAAATACAGAGGATATGATGGAATGCCTCAAAATGTCCGGTGAAGGGATTCTCAATCCGGCAGTGATGGTGACCCATGTGGGGGGAATGAATGCAGTGATTGATACAACGTTAAATCTTCCGAAGATTAACGGAGGCAAAAAGCTGGTCTATGTAGGGATCGACATGGAACTGACAGCGATTGGCGAATTTGAGGAAAAAGGAAAAGAAGACTTGAGATTTCATAGGCTTGCAGAAATCACGAAAAAAAATAATGGATTGTGGTGTGCAGAGGCAGAGAATTATTTGCTGAATAATTTCTGACAAACGGCGAAATTTGTATTCCGTACACCAAATCCATTCTTAAGACCAGAATATAATAAAGCATCTGTGAAGTCAACGAAAAGGAGCAGCTTATGTTAGTAAACAGCAAAGAGATTTTAAAAACAGCAAAAGAAGGACACTATGCAGTGCCTGCCGTAAATGTATTTAATCTGGAAAGCATTAAAGGAGTACTGGAGGCAGCAGAGGAGACAAATCATCCGCTGATGGTCTGTCTGGCAGAGGTACATACTCCTCAACTGGGGATTGAAGAAGCAGCGCATATCATAAAATATTATGCCGGGAAATGTAAGCAGGACATTGTCCTTCACTATGACCATGGCTTTACCCCGGAGATGGTAAAACAAGCCATAGATGCAGGTTTTACTTCTGTTATGATTGACGGCTCCAGTCTTCCGTTTGAAGAGAATGTGGAGAAAACAAAGGAAATTACAGA
This sequence comes from Anaerostipes sp., assembly GCF_018381315.1. Taxonomy (GTDB): domain Bacteria; phylum Bacillota; class Clostridia; order Lachnospirales; family Lachnospiraceae; genus Anaerostipes. The sequence goes on from NZ_JAGZSD010000017.1 coordinate 11,718, forward strand.
CTATGCCCATGAACGGAATGTAACGGTGGAGGCAGAAATCGGGCATGTGGGCGGAGGAGAATCCTACCTGGACCCGGATGAGGACGACACGATGCTCACCGAAGCAGATGAGGCAGTGGAATTTGCAGAGCTTACAGGAGTGGATTCTCTGGCTGTATCCATAGGGACAGCACATGGAGAATATAAAGGCACTCCGCATCTGAATTTTGAGCGGCTTGAGCAGATAGCAGACAGTGTAGAGGTACCTCTTGTTCTCCACGGAGGTTCAGGATCCGGTGATGAGAATCTGACAAAGGCCGTACAGCTTGGAATCTGCAAAGTAAATATTTTTACAGACTTGACCATTGCAGCCAGGGAAAAGACAAAGGAAGGCTACGGCCAGAGAAGTTATTATGACAGCACAAAACTGGCTGTCCAGGGAATGAAAGAATGCCTGGAACATTATTATGAGGTGTTCCAAACCAAAGGAGAAAAATAGAAAATATGAGATATTATGATTATATGGCCCCTGCAGTCAACTTTATGGGTCCGGGATGTATTGAAGTCCTGGGAGAACGTATAAGGCTGCTCGGCGTAAAGAAACCGCTGCTGGTGACAGATACATTTTTGAATGAAATGGAGGACGGTCCTGTCATGCAGGCGGCGGCATCTCTGAAACATGCAGGGATTGATTATGCAGTCTTTACAGGGGTTGAGCCAAATCCAAAGGTTCAAAACTGTTTAGAGGGGCTTAAGGTGTATATAGAAGAGGGATGCGATTCCATCATCACAGTGGGAGGAGGTTCCTCCCATGACTGCGGAAAAGGAATCGGCATTGCGGCAACTCATGAAAAACCGCTGACAGAATATGCAGGCATTGAGACACTGACCAGTCCGCTGCCTCCGATTATTGCAGTAAACACTACAGCAGGAACTGCCAGCGAGGTGACGAGACATTGTGTTCTGACCAATCTGGATACCCATTTGAAGTTTGTTATCGTAAGCTGGAGGAATGTACCGCTGGTATCAATTAACGATCCGCTTCTTATGCTGGGAGTGCCCAAAGCCCTTACCGCAGCCACAGGAATGGATGCACTGACTCATGCGGTGGAAGCCTATGTATCTGTGGATGCAAATCCGGTCACGGATGCTGCAGCTATTCAGGCGGTCAAACTGGCAGCAGGAAATTTAAGACAGGCTGTGGCAAACGGACAGAATCAGAAGGCAAGAGAAAACATGGCATATGCTTCTCTTTTGGCGGGCATGGCATTCAACAATGCAAACTTAGGTTATGTCCACGCCATGGCCCATCAGCTTGGAGGACAGTATGACATGCCCCATGGTGTTGCCAATGCGATACTGCTTCCTGTGGTGGAAGAGTACAATCTGAATTCTGCACCGGAAAGATTTGCCGATCTGGCAGGTTTTCTGGGAGAAAACACGGACGGCATGTCTGTGATGGAAGCTGCCCAAAAGGCGGTTGATGCCATGAGAAACCTGGCAGCAGATGTGGGGATACCAAAGACTTTAAAAGAGATGGGGGTTCTCAGACAGGATTTTGAACTGATGGCTGAAAATGCGCTTTTGGACGGAAATGCATTCAGTAATCCCAGAAAAGGAACAAAAGAAGATATCATCGGTTTATTTGAAAAAGCTTATGAATAACAATATGGGACTTCATATGTAATATGACACGGCTATGCTCCGGACTCTGACTGAGTCGGGGCATAGCCGTGTCTTTGTCTCATAAATTGGAACAACATCAGAACTTCTTCATATGTGGAAAGCTTTTGGCATAGCTTTCAGTCTTGCGGATGTGCTACAATTTTAATAAACCCCAGTAGAAGGAGAGAGGACATTGTTGACGGAGAGACAGTTGCAATTAGTAAAATACCTTCAGGAATGTGACGGTTATACGACGGCAGGAAAACTGGCAGAGGTGTTTCATGTCAGCAGCAGATCGATCCGCAACGATCTGGATACAGTCCAATATTATTTGAAAGGGCTGCCGGTGGAGATTGAACGCACACCGAGGCTCGGTGTGCGTCTCATTGTCAAAAAGGGATTTGATATCACAAGCCTTTATTCCAGCAATGAGATCAAAGTCTATTCCAGGGAAGAAAGAGTAGTTATCATCACTGTGCTGCTGATGATTTCAGAAAAAGTGACCATCGAGCAGCTGGCCGGAAAGCTGCAGGTCAGCAAAAATACAGTAGTACAGGATTTGAGGCCGGCAGAAGAGTTTTTGAAAAAACACGAAGTGCGTCTTATTAAAAAGTCCTATTATGGGATGTCCCTGAAAGGCGATGAAGAACAGATACGGAATACACTGTTTAATCTGTACATAAAGACCGCCAGTGAGGGGTCTCTCAACATTCTTCCTATTCTGAAAGAGTACGGGGCAGCGGACCCAGATGAAGGGATTGACATGATCCGGAGAGTGGAGGCCGCCATGGGTATCCGGTTTGCAGATGAATCGATCGGGGAACTGGAAAGCATGATTCTTGCATCGTTATGCCGGATTCGGTGTGGGTTTCATGTCCGGGGGTGCAGTCTGGACGATGCAGACGGCATTTACAGAGAAGCAATCCTGTCAGGGCTCCCCGGTCTACAGGTGACAAAAGGCGATCTGGGTTATTTTGTTATGCTGTTCCAGAGCACGAAACGGATGGACGGGGAGAGCCTTGAAAACTGGGATGAGGACGGCAGGGTGATGCAGGCCACAGACCAGCTGATCCGGAAGTTTTGCAGTGATTTAAAGATCAGCAGTGAGATTGACCCGGAGATTCAAAGACAGATTATGATGCATTTAAAGGTGGCGGTGTTCCGGCTGAAAAATAAAATAAAAATCAAGAATCCTCTGCTGGAGGATATCAAGTACTCCCATTCTTTTATGTATGAGCTGACGGAACGGCTGCTCAAAGGGCAGGAGGAGATGCTGGGCGTGGTATTTCCCGACTCTGAGATCGCCTATACGACCATGTATTTTGAAGTACTGTTTCAGGAAAACTTCAGCCTGAATCTGTCACCGGAAATTGTGCTGGTCTGCGGGGGAGGAACGGCGACAGCAGTGCTGTTAAAACAGCGGCTTTCCGAATATTTTCCGGAACTCAGGGTCAGGAAGATATGCAGGGTCAGTGATGTGGAGGAAGAAACCGAAAGAAGCAGGCCGGACTTTATCATAAGCACAGTTCCGCTGAGCCTTAAAAAGCAGCAGGTCATCCAAGTGAATCCCCTTTTAAATTCTCCGGATATTGACCGGGTAAAAAATGTCATCTCCGTCCTCGCATACAACAGGAAGAACCAGTATCTGGTCCACAGAATACACCAGACGATGCAGAGAGGGATCGGAGATCTTTTAAAAGAAGAATACTGCCGGTTTGATGCAGAAACAGATGACTGGAAGGAGGCCATTGCCATGGCCTGTGAGCCGCTGATCAAAAACGGCCTGGTGAAGCCGGAGTATGTGGAAGAGATGATTCATATTGTACAGAATCTGGGGAATTACATGGTTTTTATCCCGGAGATCGCCTTCGTCCACGGAAGAAAAGACAATGTCCGGGAAAACTGCATCAGCCTCATGAAACTGAAACATCCAATTGATTTTGGAAGCAAGGCAAAGGTAGATGTGAAAGTCATCATTGTTCTTGGAAATGTCACCGAGAACGAGAATCTGGCAGATCTGGTCCGGATTCTGGCGTGGGAGAACAACATGGAAAAAATTAAGCATATCAGTTCTTATGGGGAACTTCTGTCCCTGAGATCTGAAGAGGGAGGCAGCAGCCTATGATCTGTGCCGAAATCATGGAGGAAGTCAGTGAGTATACACAGGCTATCAGAAAAAGCTGTGAGATACTGGAGCGTTATGGCATGGTGACCGGAGAATATTACCGGGGGATCATTGACAATATCGGAGAATACGGAGGATATTTTTATCTGGGGGAAGGAGTGTGCATGCCCCACGCAAAACCGGAGACGGGTGTTTTGTCCACGGGGCTGTGCATTATAAAACTAAACACACCGGTGGATTTTGAAGGGAAAAAAGTCCGCATTTTTTTTACGCTGGCGGCCAGGGATGAGGCGGCCCATTTTGTGCTGATGAAGCAGATCGCGGGCATCTGTTCGCAAAAGCAGAGCCTGAAAAAGATGCTGGAATGCAGAAGCAGTGAGGAAATGCTTATGATAATGGAGGAAGAACAATGAAAAGGATCATGACAGTCTGCGGCACCGGTCTCGGGTCCAGCTTTCTGGTGGAGATGAATATACAAAAGATCCTGAGAGAACTCGGGAGGGAGCAGGAGTTTGAGACATGTCATTCCTCGGTATACGAGATGAGTGCCATGGACGCAGACTATTTTATCGTGGCAAACGACTTAAAGGACAGTATTCCGCCTGTGGAACATTTGATTGTACTGAAATCCCTGATTGACGAAGAGGAATTGAGAGAGAAACTGACAACATTCTTGTCTTAAAGATAAAAGAGGGATATATATATGTTAAAAATGCTGAGAGACCTGGTACTGGAACCGTCCATCGTGGTCGGAGGCATCGTCTTTTTAGGTTTGGTGCTGCAGCGAAAAAGTCTGGAGACCACGGTAAAGGGGACTCTTAAATCGGTCATAGGGTTTATGGTTATCCGGATCGGGGGAAATATCATCACAGAAAGTGTGGAACCTTTCGGCAGAATGTTTCAGTACGGATTTCATGTTTCCGGAGTGATCCTGAGCGTGGAAGGCGCTGCAGGGATTGCGGTGGGCAGGTTCGGGATGGAGATTTCCGTCGTTATGCTGCTGGGGATGACGGTCAACCTGATTCTGGCAAGGATCACCAGATTCCGCTATGTGTTCGTGACCGGACACCAGACGCTGTTCATGGCAGGCATGATTGTCGTATGTATGAAAGGAGCAGGAATAAGCGGATGGATCTTTTATGCCATCGGGGCCCTGGCTCTTGGGATTATGATGGTATTTTCTCCTGCAATCCTGCAGAAATATACGAGGCAGATCTGTAAAAATGACTCGGTGGCTTTGGGACATTTCGGCGGAAGCGCTTATTTTCTGTCCGCATGGCTGGGAGGAATATACGGAGAAAATTCCAAATCCACAGAGGAGATGCACATCCCGAAAAAGCTGGCATTTTTGCGGGATTCTTCGGTTACCGTGTCCATTACGATGATTGTTATGTATGTCGTGGCGGCTCTGGCATGCGGCAGCGAATTTGTAGAACAAAATCTGTCAGAAGGTAAAGATTATCTGGTCTATGCCATTGTCCAGGGCCTGACCTTTGCCGTGGGATTTACTGTGGTCATCACTGGTGTGCGCTGGTTTATCAATGAGATCGTGCCTGCGGTGAAAGGAATTGCGGATAACTGGATTCCCAATGCCAAACCGGCCGTAGACAGCCCTGTCGTCTTTCCGTATGCACCCAATGCCCTGATCGTGGGATTCATTTCGTCATTTTTGGGAGGGCTTATTTCCCTGGGGATCATGATTGCATGCAATCTCACCGTGATCCTTCCGGGGGTCGTTCCTCACTTTTTCTGCGGGGCCACGGCAGGCGTCTATGGAAACTCTACAGGAGGAAGAAGGGGAGCGATTCTGGGCGGTTTTCTGAACGGAGTGCTGATTTCTTTTCTGCCGGTGATTTTTCTGCCGCATTTGGGGGAACTGGCAAATGCTTCTGTCACATTTCCGGATGCGGATATGGGGTTTGCGGGAGCATTTCTGGGAGACTGGCTGAACCGGATCGGAAGCTACGGGACTCTGATCATCCTGATCGGCATTGTGATCATCATGATCCTGATCCCCGAAATGATGGATGACATGGAGGAAAACCAGGAGGAATGGTTTACGTTCGACACGGATGAGATCTTAAAAGAATCGAAAATGACAAATAAGAAATAACAGAGAAAAGCGGGGATCTGCGCCGGGCAGATCTCCGCTTTTCCGCATTTCAGGAAATTAATTGGTATGGCGGCAGCTTTCTTATGCCGGTAGACTATACTTATCAGATAACAGAAAAGGAGGAAAGTATTATGTTAATTTCAGCAATCTTAGTTGCGCTGATCGCCATTGGAAGCCAGTGGTGGTTCAGCCACACAATCACCCGTACCTGGCTGTACCCGATCTGGGCGGGCTTCCTTGTAGCAGTGGCTATGGGGGAACCGGTTCTTGGAATGAAGGCCGCAGCCTATATCCAGCTTACATACCTTGGATGGATCACAGCCGGAGGCACTATGCCGGGCAACCTGATGGTGGCCGGAGTGTTCGGAACGGCCCTGACCATCATTTCCGGGGCATCCCCGAATCTGGCGCCGACCTTTGCGGTGCCGTTCAGCCTGCTGGGAATCCTGATCAACCAGGCCTATATGACCATCAACAGTTTTTGGGTACATAAGGCAGATCAGTATTTGGAGAAGGGCAACATCCGCGGATTGAGGCTTATGAATTATCTGCCGTCCGGGATCACTGCCACAGTCCTCTACGGAATTCCGGCATTTGCCCTCGTGTATTTCGGAGGAGATTTTGCAACCAACGCCTTAAAGGCAATACCGGAGCCGATGATCGCAGCATTGAATGTGGTCGGAGCACTGATGCCGGCACTTGGAATCGCAATGCTTTTAAGCTTTCTCGGCAAAAAGAAGATCGTTGCGTTTTTCTTCATCGGTTATTTCCTGACTATCTACGCAAAAATCGACACCATGGCGGTAACTGTATTTGCGGCGGCAGTGGCAGTCCTGATCTATCTTTTCACAGGAAAATCAGAACAGGCTGAAGAGGCGGAACAAATTGAAACAGTTTCCGCAGAGGAAAACGATGTGCAGACCGGCGGCAAGAAACTTTTGAAAAAGGATCTGGTCAAACATTTTCTTCTCGGATATTCCAGCGAGACCTGTTATAACTACGAGCGTCTCCAGGCACTGGGTACTGCCAATGCCATGGTGCCCATCGTGAGAAGACTCTATGAGACAAAGGAACAGCAGGCAAAAGCGTTAAAGAAATATATGGTATTCTTCAACACGGAGCCTTCATGGATCGGAACCGTCATTCACGGTGTTACTGCATCTATGGAAGAACAGTCTGCCAACGGAGCGGACATTGACGCAGAGGATATCAATGCGGTGCGTACAGGATTAATGGGACCGATGGCGGGAATCGGAGATACAGTTTCTCAGGGAATCGCTTATCCGATCTTAGCCGGAATCGCCTGCAGCCTGGCGCTGGCCGGAAATATAGCCGGACCGATCCTGTTTGAGGTGGCATACAAAGTTCTGATGATCGGTATGGGATATGCCATGTATATGATGGGATATAAGCAGGGAAAAAGCGCCATTGTCAGAATTTTAAGCGCAGGAACCTTAAACAGAATTACGGAAGCGTTCAGCATTGTCGGACTGATGGTTGTGGGGAATATGGCTGCTACCAGAGTCAATATCAAGACTCCGATCGCATTTAAAGTCGGAGAGGTTGGAATCAACCTTCAGAATATCTTAAACTCTCTGCTTCCCGGAATGCTGCCTCTGATCGCAACGCTGCTTGTGTGGAAACTCCTGAGCAAGAAAGTGAAGCCGACCTACATTATCGTGATTATTTTTGTGGTAGGTGTTATCACATCCCTGATCGGCCTGCTGGCCGTGGCATCATAGCAGACGGAGGAATGAGATATGGTTGGAGTTTTATTGATCAGTCACGGACTGCTCTGCCAGGGACTTATGGACAGCGTCTCCATGGTGGCAGGAACCATCGGGCAGTCAGAATGTATTTCTCTGAAGCCGGGGCAGGATCCCGGAGAGTTCAAGGAAAAAGTGAGACAGGCAGTGGAAGAACTGGACACCGGCATGGGCGTCCTTGTGCTGACCGACCTTTTAGGCGGGACCCCTTTTAACAGCATCGCCATGCTGTGCCGGGACTATCCGGCGGCAGTTATCACCGGTGCCAACATGGCAATGGGGATCGCCGCAGCACTTCAGAGGGAGGAGGACACAACTCTCTCAGAACTTGCAGAGATCTGTGAACAGGCGGGACATGACGGCATAAAGAGGCTGGACATTCAGGAGAAAGGAACGGCATAAAAATGAAAGCAGTGAGACTAAATAAAATCGGAGATTTCAGAATGGAAGAAGTGCCCCTTCCAAAGATAAAGGGGGAAGAACTCCTTGTGAAGGTGGAAGCCTGCGGAATCTGCGGCTCCGACCTTCCCAGGGTATTTGAACTGGGAGCCCACGTACACCCTATCACTATAGGACATGAGTTCGCGGGAACGATCGTAAAAGCAGCAAAGGAAGAGGACCAGGAACTGGTAGGGAAGACGGCAGCCGTCTTCCCGCTGATCCCATGCGGAGAGTGCGAATTTTGTAAAACCGGGCACTACGCCCAGTGTACAGATTATAACTATCTGGGGTCCAGATGTGACGGCGGGTTTGCAGAGTACTGCGTGATCCCTTCCCGCTGGAATCTGGTATTTTCTGAAAATCAGGAAGTGACAAAGGAAGAACTGAGTCTGGTGGAACCGGCCACAGTGGCACAGCATGCGGTGAGAAGAGCAGAAATCAGGGCAGGACAGACCATTGCCATCTTCGGGGCAGGACCCATCGGCATCATGGCAGCACGCTGGGCAGAACTTTTCGGCGCCGGGAAAGTGGTATTGTTTGATATAAACGAAGAGAAAATTGAATTTGCCAGAGAGCGGGGGCTGACGATCCTGAACTCTATGGAAGAAGATCCAAAAGATGCACTCGTAAGAGTGACGGGCACGGATCATGTGGATGCGGTCATCGAGGGAACCGGGACTTCTGCGGCTCTTAACCAGGCAGTAGAAATTGTAAGAACTTTTGGCAAGATCGCCATGCTCGGAAATCCCCACAGGGATACTTCTTTAAAGCTTGCAAATCATAGCAGCATCCTGAGAAAAGAAGTCGACATAAAAGGCGTATGGAATTCTTATTACGCACAGATGCCGCTTAATGAGTGGCAGTATACGGCAGAGATGATCGATGCGCGCAGGCTCAAGGTAAATGACCTGATTACTCATACGTCCGGTTTGGAGCATTTAAGCGAGCTGTTTGAGCAGATTTATCATAAAGAAATCACGATCTGCAAGGCAATTTACAGCTCTAAGGCCTGAGAGAAAGGAGACGATTTTGTGAAAGAGAAATTTGCTGTCTCCCTGATGTGCATGGACTTTCTGAACGTCGGGGAACAGATAAACATATTAAATGACTGGGTGGGAATGTACCATGTGGACATCATGGATGGCCACTACTGTAAAAATATTACCCTGTCGCCGGACCTGGTAAAAAGTTTTAAGAAGGTTGCCAAAGTCCCGCTGGACGTACACCTGATGACAACCAACCCGGAGGACTGGATCGGCCCTGTGGCAGAGGCGGGTGCGGATATTATATCGCTGCACGCTGAGACCATCAACGGACAGGCATTCCGCCTGTACAACAAGATTGAGGAAATGGGTTTAAAGACGGGGCTTGTTTTAAACCCGGCGACTCCTCTTTCAGAGGCGGCACATTATCTGAACCGGATCGACCTGCTGACTATTATGACCGTGGATGTAGGCTTTGCGGGACAGCCGTTTATTGAAGAAATGCTCGGCAAAATCCGGGAGGCAAAGCAGCTCAGGGAAGAAAAGGGATATCATTATCAGATACAGATTGATGGTTCCTGTAAGTCTTCTACATTTAAAAAATTGGCCGAGGCAGGGGCAGACATTTTGATTCTTGGAAGCTCAGGGCTGTTCGGACTGGACAAAGACTTAAAGAAAGCCTGTATGAAAATGACAGAAAATTATAAAGCGGCGCTGGGATAACAGGGAGGATACAGTGGAATATAAAGATTTTAAAGAATTGATTCTGGGAGAACTGGACCAGTCACTGGCGGCAGTGGACGGGCAGGAGGTCCGGGCGCTGACAGAGATGGTGCTTAACGCGGAAAAGATATTTGTCACAGGCGTCGGGAGAGTATTTATGATGATGGAGGCTTTTGCCAAGAGGCTGAATCATCTGGGAATCGATGCATTTTGTGTAGGAGATGTGAATGAGCCCGCGATCACGGAGAAAGATGTACTGATCGCCGGCTCCGGCTCAGGGGAGAGCCTGATTCCTCTGGGACTTGCAAAAAAGGCAAAGCAGTTTGGTGCGTCAGTGATCCATATCGGTTCCAATGCGGAAAGCTCCATGGCATCTTATGAGGATCTGTTCGTGAGAATTCCCTGCCGGACGAAGCTTGGCCTGCCGGACGAGATCGGCTCCGCACAGATTATGAGCAGCCTGTTTGAGCAGAGTCTTCTTCTGCTTTTGGATGCGGCGGCACTGATGATCATGCAGGAAAAAGAAATTGATGACGTGGATTCTCTGTGGGAGAAGCACGCAAACCTGGAATAGGAGGAAACAAAGATGGAACAATTATTGCTTGCGAGGGTAGACGACCGGCTGATTCATGGACAGGTGATGACCGCATGGATGAAGCTTCTGCCTGCAAAAGAAATATTGATCGCAGATGACAAAGTAGCAAAAGACCCGTTCATGACACAGGTACTGACTATGGCGGCTCCTGCAGGTGTAAAGGTGAAAGTCTGTTCTGTAGAAGAGGCTGCAAAAACGCTGAAAGACGGTCTGAAAGTCCCGTCCATCATGCTGGCAAAAACACCGCTTACCTATGAAAAAATTGTAGATCTGGGAGCTCATATCCCTGAAATCAACATCGGAGGCATGGGAATCAGCGGCGAAAGGAAGACTTTGTATAAAAATATCGCAGCCGACCCGCAGGAGCGGGATGCCATCAGAAAGTTTCTGGATCAGGGAATCCAGGTGAAGATTCAGGTAATACCTGCCGATAAGGTTGTGGATGTTGCCGGGCTTTTATAGAATGGGGGACACAGTGATGAAAGCAATGAGACTTCATGATATAGGGCAGTTTACACTGGACGAAGTGGAAGTTCCAAAGCCGCAGGGACGGGAGATCCTTGTGAAAGTGGAAGCCTGCGGCATATGCGGCTCCGACATTCCGAGAGTCTATGAGCTGGGGACAAAGGTTTATCCGGTAACCTTAGGACACGAATATGTAGGCACAGTAGTGAGTGTGGGAAGTGATGAGGATCAGGAACTTATAGGCAAAACCGGAGCGGTCTACCCTGTGGTTCCGTGTATGGAATGCCCCAGCTGCCGGATCGGCCAGTACGCCCAGTGTGAGAACTACAAAAATCTGGGTTCCAGAACAGACGGCGGATTTGCCGAGTACTGTCTGCTCCCTTCAAGAAAACACCTTGTATTTCCTGAAAATACAAAGGTCTCTGCTGAACAGCTGGCTCTTGTGGAACCTGCCTGTGTGGCCCTCCATGCGATCCGCAAAGGGGAGATAAAAGGCGGAGATACGGCAGTGATTTTCGGTGCAGGGCCCATCGGCATCCTGACGGCCCGCTGGTGCGGACTGTTCGGCATCCAGGCTGTATTGGTGGAGATCAGCACGGAAAAAACAGAGTTTGCCAGGGAAAAAGGGCTGAAAGTCATAAGTCCTGCGGACGGAGAGATCCCGGAACAGATCCGGGCAATAACCGGAGGACGCATGGCGGATGCGGTCATCGAGGGGACCGGAAGTTCTCCGGCCTGGAATCAGGCGGTGGAATGTTTAAAACCTTTTGGAATGCTGGTGCTCCTTGGAAATCCTCATCAGGACACGGTGCTGAAACTTGACAGCCACAGCCAGATATTAAGGAAAGAATTACGGCTTACCGGCGTTTGGAATAATTACTATAATGACCTTCCGTTCAACGAATGGCAGTACACCGCGGACAGGATCGCCGATGAAAGTCTGAAAGTAGATGACCTGATCACCCACCGTGCCGGCCTTGACCACCTGAAGGAATTGTTTGACCAGATATATAACAGAGAAATAACCATATGCAAGGCTGTCTGCCGGCCTTAAAAAGAAAAGTCTGTATCACTTCTGTAGCTGGAGGATGGTACAGACTTTTTGAGTGCATAGAGAAATTATTTGCCTGTGGCAAATCGCATTTGGCGCGCAAAGTGAACAAGCCTCTCAAAGAGTGAGGGGTTGGGGAGATGAGGAGGCTCGCCCACTTTGTTTTTGCATAGGAAATTTTACTGTCTCCAAAGTCAGATGATTCATAAAAATAGAAAAACGAAACATACTGATGAAAAGTAAAAAACAAACAATGGAGATAAACTCATGAATTTGTACGACATTATGGGACCGGTCATGGTAGGCCCGTCCAGTTCCCACACGGCAGGGGCTGTCAGGATCGGCCTGATTTCCCGGAAACTTTTAGGGGAGAAGGTCCGAAAGGCCGAGATTTTATTTCACGGTTCCTTTTTTGCAACCGGAACCGGACACGGTACAGACCGTGCAGTTATCGCAGGACTTTTAGGAATGGCACAGGACGATCTGAGGATTCCGGACAGCTTTGAGCTTGCCCGGAAACAGGGAATGAAATGGACGTTTGGGAGAGCGTATTTGAAGGATGTTCATCCAAACAGTGTAAAGCTGTGCCTTACAGGGGAAAACGGAAGAAAACTTGAAATCGTGGCGAGCTCTCCCGGCGGCGGAAGAGTGGAAATCTGTCAGATGGATGGCCTTTCCACGTCTTTTTCGGGGGATATGCCTGTACTGATTGTCCACAACGAGGACAACCCCGGACATGTGGCCGCAGCTGCATCTCTGCTTGCAGGCGCAGGAATCAATATTGCGTCTATGAGACTTTCCAGAGACCGGAAAAACGGCAGTGCGGTCATGGTATTGGAATGTGACCAGAAGATACCGGAAAAAACGGTGAGACAGATTGAAAATATGAAAGGAATCCAAAAAGCCGCCTGCCTGGCGGGCATGGATTGAGGTGAAGGAAAATGGGTTTTGGATCAATGGCGGATATGGAAAAGGCGGCGTCAGATGCGGGGATTCCTCTCTGGAAAGCGGTCATGGAGGAAGACATGAAAGAGCGCAGTGTATCAAAGCAGGAGACAATGGAAAAGATGGGGGAGCGTTATCATGCTATGAAGCAGGCAGATGCGGACTATGGGGAAAATTTAAAATCTTTCAGCGGCTTATCCGGCGGTGACGGTGAAAAAATGCATTGTTTTGTCCGGGGAGGAGAAGCCGTTTCCGGCGGCTTTATGGGGATGGTTGTCACAAGAGCATTGAAAATGGGAGAATCCAACGCCTGTATGAAACGGATCGTGGCTGCACCCACGGCAGGAGCCTGCGGCGTGGTGCCGGCAGTCTTTCTGACCTATGAACAATTCCATCAGATACCGGAAAGAACGATGATTGAGGGGCTTTTTATGGCCGCAGGAACCGGTCAGGTCATCGCCCGCAGAGCCAGTATTTCCGGTGCACAGGGCGGCTGTCAGGCGGAGGTGGGAACTGCGTCTGCTATGTGTGCGGCGGCTCTGACTTCCATTCGGGGAGGAAGCACTGAACAGATTCTTTCAGCAGGAGCATTTGCCATGAAAAGCCTGTTGGGACTGGTCTGCGATCCTCTGGGAGGACTGGTGGAAATACCGTGTATCAGAAGAAATGTGGCAGGGGCCGTCAATGCAGTGGCCTGTTCTGATATGGCAATGGCCGGTATATACACAAGAGTGCCTTTTGATGAGGTGATTGATGCTATGGGAGAGATTGGGGAAATGATGCCGGGAGGTCTTAAAGAGACAAGCCAGTCAGGTCTTGCAGCCACGGAAACCGGAAAAAGGGTGGCGCTGGATCTGGCCCAGAGAAATCAGACTCCCCAGTGCTGATGAAATCCGGTGCCCTTGACGCAGGAATTGGATTCGTACTATTATAAAAGAAAGTACTTTGAGGAAGAAATGCGAGGAGGCCTTCTATGGAACGCATCTATATTGTAGAGGATGAGCCGCGGCTGAGAGAGGAACTGAGCGGCGTGCTGGAGAAAAACGGGTATGAATGCATTTCCTGTGATCAGTTTGAACATGTTGCAGAAGATATCTTAAAAGCCGCCCCTGACTTGGTGCTTCTGGATCTCAGCCTGCCGGTCTATGACGGGTTTTATATCTGCAGAAATATCAGAGCTTCTTCAGATATTCCTGTTATTGTGGTGACCAGCTCAAACAGTGATATGGATGAACTGATGAGCCTGAATCTGGGGGCAGATGACTATATTACAAAACCTTATAATATTCATATTCTTCTGGCACATATCTCGGCGGTTCTGATGCGTACCCACGGACATAAAAGCGGCCTTGTGCTGACCCACAAAGGACTTGTTCTTGATGTTGCAAAGAGCAGGGCAGCTTTTCAGGGAAAGAGTACAGAACTTACAAAAAATGAGCTTGGGATTCTGAAATTTCTGATGGATCATCAGGGCTGTATTGTATCCAGAGAGGAACTGATCTGTGAGCTGTGGGAGATGGATGAATTTGTAGAAGACAGTACACTTACGGTCAATATAAACCGGCTCAGAAAGAAGCTCTCTGATATAGGGCTATCGGATTATCTGATAACAAAACGGGGGCAGGGGTACATGATATGAGGTTTGCACGTTACTGCAAAGACAAATGGATTTCTATTTTTATATTTTTGGCGGTGTTTTTGACGGGAGGATTTCTTCTCCTGCTGATTGACACACCGCCTGCGGTTGCCTGTGTTGTGGAGGGATTCTACGCTGCAGGCTTTTTTCTTATTCTCGTACAGGATTATCTGGCAAGGAGAGAATTTTACGGACATCTCTCAGAAATATCCCGGGACCTGGATGAAATCTCTTATTTATCAGAATTCCTTGAGGAACCTTCTTTTCTGGAAGGGCAGATCTTGTACCGGATACTGCAGAGAGATGAAAAATTTATGAATGACCGGATTGCGCAGGGACAGAGGGAACTGCAGGAGTACAGGGAGTATGTGGAGATGTGGGTCCATGAGATTAAGACTCCTATAGCGGTTTCCAGGCTTATGATGGAAAAACACAGGGATGAACTCACCAGAAGCCTTTCAGAGGAAATGGATAAAATGGAGCAGTTTGTGGAGCAGATGCTTTATTACAGTAAAAGCAGCAGTCTCCAGGAGGATTATATGATCCGCAGGGTTCCGTTAAAACCGCTGGTTATGGGAGCTGTCAAGGCGCATTCCAAGTCGATGGTGGCCCAAAAGGCAGTTCCGCGTTTTGGAGATCTGAATTATACAGTGCTTACAGATCCTAAGTGGATGAGTTTTATTTTAGGGCAGATCATAACAAATGGTGTTAAATATCATTCCAAAGAACGAAAACCGGAACTTGTCTTTTCAGCTTTCAGAGAAGAAAATACAGTGGTTCTTTCTGTTGCCGATAACGGCATAGGCATTCCGCCGGAAGATGTGCCGAGGATATTCCGCAAAGGATTTACCGGGAGCAACGGAAGACAGTACCGAAAGTCTACTGGAATGGGCCTGTACCTCTGTGAGAAACTCTGCAGAAAACTGGGGATTGAGTTATCTGTTTCCTCAGAGGCCGGTAAAGGAACGGTTTTTTCCCTTCGGATGCCGCTGGCATCAGAGAATGAGAATGATGGTATCTGAATATTTCAAAAATGTAATGTTTATGTTATCTAATGACATGGCAGCGGATTGATTCCCATGATACACTCATTTCATCAAATGAAGGAGGGATACAAAATGAACCCTGTTTTAAAAGTAGAAAATTTACAAAAATACTATAAGACAAAAGGTGCTGTGACAAAGGCAGTGGACAATATAAGCTTTGAGGTGGAGGACGGAGAATATATCGGCATTATGGGTGCGTCCGGCAGCGGAAAGACGACACTTTTAAACTGTATATCAACCATCGATCATGCAACAGCCGGAAAGATTATTATCAGCGGACAGGATGTGACTGCACTGAATGAAGATCAGCTGGCGCATTTCCGCCGGGAGGAGCTGGGATTTATCTTTCAGAATTTTAATCTTCTGGATACTTTAAACGGAGGGGATAATATTGCCCTTGCCCTTGCAATTAATAAAACCAATCCAAGAAAGATTTCTCAGATGGTAAAAGAGGCGGCAAAAGATCTGGAGATCTCCGATATTCTGCATAAATATCCTTATGAGATGTCCGGCGGACAGCAGCAGCGGATTGCCTGCGCCCGGGCTATCGCGGCACGGCCGTCGCTGATTCTTGCCGATGAGCCTACCGGGGCACTGGATTCCAAATCAGCGGGAATGCTGCTGAAAAGTTTTAATGTTATGAATGAAAAAAGAAATGCCACCATTTTAATGGTGACACATGATGCTTATACGGCAAGCCACTGCAGGAGAATCCTGTTTATCAAAGACGGCCGCATTTTTAATGAGCTGATGAGGGGAGGCAAAAGCCGCAGGATGTTTTTTGATGAAATCATGCAGGTCATATCTTTTTTAGGAGGTGACAGAAACCATGGATTTTAGAAAACGAAAAAAGGCAGTTTCGTCAGGGCTTTTCCATCAGCTGGCGGCCAGAAATGTAAGAAAAAGTGCGAAAGATTATTTTATTTATTTTTTTACGCTGATGCTTTCTGTCTGCCTGTTTTATAGTTTTAATTCGATCAGCACCCAGTTTGCCTCTCTGGGACTGGAAGATCCCCTGAATTACCTTGCATTTTCTTCCAGTGTATTAACGGCATTCTCTGTACTGGTCTGTGTCATCATGGGAGCATTGGTGGTATATGCCAACCGATTTCTTTTGCGGCGCCGGAAAAAAGAGATGGGTATTTATGCGGTGCTCGGTATGGAAAGAAAAGATCTGAACAGGCTTTTGATGAGAGAAACATTTCGGATCGGTATTTTTTCACTGATTGCAGGGCTGTTTCTAGGTGTTTTTGCTGCCCAGATCCTGTCGCTGATCACAGCTAAAATTATCGGAATCAGCCTGGCATCCTATCATTTTATGATTTCAGTCAAAGCAATTTTGCTGAGTATTGTATTTTTTGGGATCCTGTTTTTCTTTGTTCACCGCTTCAATGTGAGGGAATTAAAGAAGATGAGTCTTCTGGATATGCTCAATGCTGACAGAAAAAACGAAACATCTTCAGAAGGGAACAGACTGTTTACGGTACTTCTGGCTGTTTTATCTGTTTTGTTTCTGCTGGGCGGATATGGTTTCCTTACTGTTATGGCAGAACGGGATGCTTTTAAAGCACTGGCACTGGGCACTCTGCTTTTGATTGCAGGAACAGTATTCTTTTTTTCTGCATTCCTTAAAATTGCAGTCCGGTTCATGAAAAAGAGAAAGAGATTTTCTTACCGGAAGCTTCATATGTTTACGGCAGGTCAGTTTTCTTCACAGTTAAGGACCGGAAGCATCTCCATTGCAATGACTTCGATCCTGCTTTACCTTTCCATGGTTTTAATTATCATCGGTCCCGGAATCGGAAAGTTTTTAACCAATGGAATCGAGAATGCAGACCCATATGATGCAACTGTATCATATGCTCCAAATGCAGATCATGCAAAGAATGCATTAAATCCAATGGAAGGACTGGTAAAAGCCGGATTCAGCGTAAAGAGTTTTTCCAATGAATACGGGTCTTTTTGGATCTATGATGCACCGGATTCTGCAGCAGGATTATTTTCAGAAGAGCAGAAGATACCTGCCGTAATAGGAATAGAAGACTATAACCGTATTCTGAAGCTGCAGAATATAGCGCCGGTCCGTCTGGGAGCAGGGGAATATGCAGTGAATTATGCGTTTCCTGCGTCAAAAAACAGCACAGATCCTAAACCGGTGAAGATCGGAAGGACTGTGCTGACTATGGCAGAGAAAGGGATTTGGCATCATGCATTGGAAAACAAAAATGCATTGATTGATGGAGGAACACTCATTGTTCCTCAGCAGCTTGTAAAAAATCTTACTCCGCAAAGGTGGTGTCTGAACCTTAACCTGTCAGAGAAGGCAAAGAACAGCGGAACTGACCTGCGTGAAAAATGGATCAGCGCTTCAGCGGATTCTTATGCCATCTGGACGAGACAGGAGGTCATGATGTCGTTGGCCTCCGATAACCTGCTGATGACCTATTTGGGAATCTACCTGGGCATTACATTTTTGATCACAGCCGGAGCAGCCCTGGCACTTCAGCAGCTGTCACGGGCTTCTGAAAATGCGAAACGGTACGGCCTTCTGAAAAAGCTTGGTGTATCCAGAAAAGACAGGAACCGTTTACTGCAAAAAGAACTGAAAATATACTTTGGCTTTCCTCTTTTTATAGCAGTATTGAACTCGGCAGCCGCCGTAACTGCAATATTCAGGAATTTCCATGGGCTGGCACCGGAAGTGATTATCTCTGTATCCGGCATCAGCACCCTGCTGGTTTTTACCGTTTATGCAGTATATTATTTTACCACCTATTTTGGTAACAAACGGATTCTTAAATTATAATAAATTAATAGCGGTTCTGGCTGCTGCACATCTTAATCTTTTCTTCTACAACAGCAGCCATTGCCTCTTTTGCTTCTTTTGTATAGATTCTCGGATCATTGGCCTCAGGATTTTCAATTAAAGTCTTTCTCAGTTCCTGAGAATACGGAATTTTTAACTCAGTTGCAATATTGACCTTACAGATTCCAAGCTCAATAGCACGTCTTACAGCGTCGCCAGGGACACCGGATGCACCGTGGAGCACAAGCGGAACAGATACTTCTGCACGGATCTCCGCCAGACGGTCAAAGTCAAGCTTTGGTTCTTCCTTATATAAACCGTGGGCAGTACCGATGGCAACAGCAAGGGAATCAATGCCTGTGCGCGCCACATAGTCGGCAGCCTGTGCAGGATTGGTGTACATGGAATCCTTTTCATCCACTACAAGATCATCCTCGCGTCCGCCGAGACGTCCGAGTTCTCCCTCTACAGTTACATCGTGGAGATGGGCGTAAGCTACGACTTTTTTAACTTTTTCTATATTTTCTTCATATGGAAGCTTGGAAGCATCAATCATGACAGATCTTGTGCCAAGGTCGATGGATTCTTTGATTCCTTCAAATTCTTCATGGTGGTCCAGGTGGAGAGCTACCGGAATGTCATATTTATTTGCAGCAGCCTCAACGATTGCCTGAAGATAATCGCGGTTTGCGTAGGAAAATGTTCCGGGTGTTCCGGCCAGTATAATCGGGGAGCGGAGTTTTGCTGACGTTTCCGCAACGACCTGGATTGTCTCTAAGTTGTGAATATTAAATGCCGGTACGGCATATCGTTTTTCCTGTGCGTCTCTTAACATATGTCTGGTTGATACCATCTTGCTCATAATCATCCTCCTAAAGCTTTTCTGCTTTTTGTCTTAGTTTAACCATCTTCATTATAAAAAAACAAGCTGTGAAAATCTTTTCAGGTTATGAAAATGTCCGGTTTTATTGTATAATAAAAACACCAAAGCTGTCAGGAGGGACAAGTTATGATAATTGAGATCAACAGCAAGATTGCAGAAAATCTTTCAAAGACTGAATTGGGTGTTGTAAATTATATTAATGATAATGAGGACAGGCTTTCAGAACTGTCCATCGTAGATATTGCGTTTGAAACATTTTCATCTCCGGCCACAGTATCCAGGGCCATCCGCAAATGCGGCATCAACGGATTCAATGAGCTTCGGTATAAATTGACGACAAAGGCTGAGAGCACGGAAGTCAAGGACTTGAATGAGATTATGAATAAATCTCTGATTGAGGCTACAACGGTGATTGAGCATATGTCCATACCGAATGTATTGAGTATTCTTCATACGATAAGAGATGCAAAAAGAGTTCTCATATTTTCCAGAGGCCCCACACATCTGGTGGCACAGGAACTGAGCATGAAGCTGCAGGTGCTGGATTATTTTGTGGTGGATGTGGAGGATCCTCAGATTATGAGGATCATGTCCAAAAATCTGCAGGAAGATGAGGTTGTAATTATTTTGTCTCTGAATGGGGAGACAAAAGAGCTGATCGATTCGGCAAGAAATGCAAAGCTTCGGGGATGCAAGGTCATTACGCTGTGCTGCAGCAGTTCCAGTGAACTTTTTGAATATTCAGATTATACGTGGCTTGGATATAAGCATTCCCACATTGCAATCAGAAACTATGAAGTAACTTCCAGGCTTCCTCTTTACATTATGTGCAGAATCCTGGTGGATTTTTTGGTAGAGAATTAACCCTTCAATAAAATGAGAAGAACACGTAAGACGCCGGATAACTTACAGGCAAAAGGGATACCGTAAACAGTATCTCCTTTGTTCAGTAAGGAATCCGGCGTTTTATTTAACATGGAATATAAAGAGCAGGAGTTCTTCACATAACATATAGTAACTGTGCAGATCATTCTTATGTCAGCGGCTCCTTTCACGGGCAAAACTGCATTTTCAGGATATGAAAAGATTTTCATGGAATACTTGTCTATAATAAGTTTTGTAAAAAAGAAATTGTATTCCATGGAGGAGCAGTATGATTTATACGTTAACTACAAATCCTGCCATCGATATGAATATTTCTACAAAAGGGATGGAACGTGCGAAAGTGAACCGTACATTTGATACGGTTTACACACCAAATGGAAAAGGTGTCAATGTAACGCTGACATTGAAACATTATGGGGTGGATTCCACGGTCACCGGATTTTTTGGAGGATTTTCGGGAAAATATATTGTAGAGGAGCTGGAAAAAAGACAGGTTTGTGTAAAACCAGTCTGGGTTGATGACACAACAAGAATCAATATATTTTTAAATGATGGAGAGGGAGAATTTAAATTTGTCAACAGCGGATCATTTGTCGGCAGAGATCAGCAGGACGAGATGCTGAATTTATTTGAAACAGCAGAAGATTTAAGCTGTCTTGTGATCAGCGGAAGTCTGCCGCCGGGAATTGAGCCAAGTTATTATGAAAGTATTTTGTCCATCTGCCAAAAGAGGGGAATCGATGTGGTGCTTGACATCAGTTCGCCGAAACTGAAGGACTTATTAAAATACAGGCCTCTGCTGATCAAACCTAATGATGAAGAGATCGAAGAGATTTTCGGAATCAAGATCAGAAATGAAGAAGATATTCTCCATGTACTGTCCTTTTTAAAGGAACAGGGGGCCAGGAATGTACTGCTGACTCTTGGAAGCAAGGGGGCATATTTCAGCAACGGAGAAGATGTCTATTACTCATCTTCCCAGCCGGTTAAGTTATTAAGCTCAGCGTGTGCGGGAGATGCCGCACTGGCAAGCTTTTTAAGCCTTTGGCTCGGTCATCCGGAAAATGTCGAGGATGCATTAAAGCGTTCGGCTGCCACAGGGGCAAACGTGGCGGAGAGCAACGCACTCGGTGATTTTGCCAAAGTAGATACTTACTTTCACAATATCAAAATAAGAAAGGTGGAGAAATGATATGAAAAAACTATTAGGTGTTACAGGCTGCCCAACCGGAATCGCCCATACTTACATGGCGGAGGAAGCTTTAAAAGAAGCAGCGGAAAAACTGGGAGCTGAAATGAAGGTTGAGACCAACGGAGCTGTTGGTGTCGAGAATGAATTGACTGCTGAAGATATTGCTGAATGTGACGGAATTATTGTAGCTTGTGATAAAAATGTAGATATGGACCGTTTTAACGGAAAACCTGTCATTGAAGTTCCGGTATCGGACGGGATCAGCAAGGCAGAAGAACTGGTGCAGAAGATGCTGGACGGAAACGTAGCTGTAAGAGGCGGAGAAGTAAAAGCAGCCGGCACAGAGAGCAAGGCAGAGGAAGGAAAGGATTCCATCGGACATCAGATTTATAAACATTTGATGAATGGTGTGTCTCATATGCTTCCGTTCGTTGTAGCCGGAGGTGTCTTAACAGCTATTTCTTTCTTATGGGGAATTTATTCCTTCGATCCGAACTCTGACCAGTATAATGTAATTGCCGCTACGATTAAGACAGTCGGCGGTACATCCATGGGAATGATGGTTCCGGTTCTTGCGGCATTTATCGCCCAGTCCATCGGTGACCGTCCGGGTATGATCGCAGGTTTTGTAGGCGGTATGATTGCCAACAATACAGGATCAGGATTCATCGGAGCCATTATCGCAGGTTTCTTTGCAGGATACTTATGTAAATTTGTTGTCAATGCTTTAAAAGGACTGCCAAGACAGTTTGAAGGGTTAAAATCAATCTTTTTTATTCCGATCATCACAGTGGCAGTTGTAGGTATTTTGATGCAGGTAACGGCAGGACCGGTTTCAGGCATCAACAAGGGAATGATGGATTTCCTGGCAGGACTTCAGAACTCCAGCCCGATTATTCTTGGACTTGCAGTAGGATGTATGTCTGCATTTGACATGGGAGGCCCGGTCAACAAAGCTGCATATGTAACAGGAACAACACTTTTAGCACAGGGTAACTTTTACTTTATGGCAGGTGTATCTGCAGCATGTATCACACCTCCGCTTATTATCGCACTCGCAGCAACTTTTGCACCAAAGAAATTTACAAAGGCTGACCGTGCAGCAGGGCTGGTAAACTATGTACTGGGATGCACACATATCACAGAAGGTGCGATTCCGTTTGCGGCAAAAGATCCGGTAAGAGTACTGCCGATCCTGATGGCAGGTTCTTCAATCTCAGCTATTCTTTCATATGTAATGAAAGTCCAGGTGCCTGCACCTCACGGCGGATTTTTGATTCTTCCGTTAGTACATCCGGCTGTAACATGGGTATTATGTATCTTGGCAGGATCTGTTGTAGGAGCGGTACTTTATGTTCTCACTGCAAAGGATGTAGAACAGAAATAATAGTATAAGAAAGGTTGGTAACTTTTATGGAAATTATGGAATTATTTGATGAATCAACAATAAAGCTTGACTTACAGGGTGAGACAAAAGACCAGATTATTGAAGAAATGGTAACACTTTTGGATGAAGGCGGAGTACTCGCTGACAAAGAAGAGTATAAAAAAGCCATCTATGCAAGAGAAGAGCAGTCCTCCACGGGACTTGGATTTGATATTGCAATTCCGCATGCAAAGACTGCGGCAGTGAAAACTGCAAGAGTAGCCTTTGGAAAGTCAGACAAAGGATTTGATTTTGGGGCTGAAGACGGTACAAAAGCTCACCTGATTTTCATGATTGCGGCAACCGACACAGACAGCAACTTGCATCTGCAGGCGCTGGCAACACTTTCAAGAAATCTGATCAAAGCAGATTTCAGAGCAAAACTTCTGGCAGCCAATACTGCAGGGGAAGTTATGGATGTTTTGAAAAATTTATAGTGGCAGATATCTGCATAAAGAAAAGCGGCGGAATTTACTTCTGCCGCTTTTAAAATACTTTTATCGGTTTACACTTAATTTATAAGACTTGGTCTGATAAGTATTGTTTTTTGCGTTAGGATCTTTTACTGTAGTTATTTGCATGTTTTTTTTTATAATGATCCGTTCAGCCCTTTGAGTGTCTTTAATTAAATGAAAATAATCAGCAATTCCCAGGGCATCCTTTTCAGCAATTTTTTGGATTTTTTCATCAGAAGAAAAATATAATTTAAATTCATCGATGTTGTCCATATATCCGTGTTCAATAATAACAGCTAAAATACTTTCATTAATTCCTCCTTTTACGACTGCATAATAGTCACTTAATCTGCCATTGCTGTAAGTTTCTCCGGCCTCAGAAAATCGGCGCAGCAAACCCCTGTTTTTTAATCCAAGCTCACGGATGCGGTTTAATATGTTTGCACCTAACTGCTCTTCCTTTTGTGCCAAATTTTTTTTATCATTTCCGCTGGCAGTCAAAACATAGGCACCGTCTTCCGTATCAACAATGCTGCCTTTGGCATTATGATGAATGCTTATCAATACGTCTGCCTGATCTTTTTTTGCTTTTTTCACACGTTTCTTCAAAGATATATTCTTGTCTGTCTCACGTGTCATATAAACAGCAACTCCCTGATATTTTTCCAGCGCTCTCTTTAAATATAAAGAAAGTTTCAGATTTAAGGTTTTTTCATAGGTTACTGTCTGATCTGCTGTAATCTGGGCACCTGTATCCTCGCCGCCGTGTCCGGGATCGATTTCTATTATCATTCTCTCATCCTTATCCTTGTCCGGGGGTGTCATCACTGTTTCTTTGAGGGCTGTCCTCTTGCCTGTATCACGGGACAGATTAATTTTTCCTGTATAAAACACACATAGGAGGATACAAACAGCCAAAATAAATGTTTTCAATTTTTTCATAAGCAGTCTCTATGATTCATCTGTCAGAAATTCATTGTATGTTCTGATTTCCTTTGTTGAGCCGCTGAAAGATGCTCCGCGATAAAAACAATCAGCCAGATAATCAGCCTGTCCCTTTGGATTGTCACTCTTATCATCTGCTTTATATTTAAATATAAGAATGTAATCATAGGTCCCGTTAGATGCAATAATCATATATTGCCCTATTGATTTATCGCTGTTTAAATAGCCGCCGTAAATTTTTCTGCAGAATGCACCTGATTTTTTAATGCCCTCCTTCGGAAACTTAAAATAAAAATGAGAAAACTCATCTTCATAATCAGCCGCCAGATTTTTAACTTCCTGTTTCGCAGATCCGGCCGTTGCCTTTTGAGAAAATACGGTATATTCAGTTACCCCGTCATCAGCAGAAAAAACATATTTTCCATTTTTATCACTGCTTACGTGATTGAAGAAATTTTGCGGGTATACGAAACTATATCCCCCGCTGTTGCTGCAGGTTATCTTTTTATATACGTCAATATTTAAACACTTGCTGTAATCGTTGATGCTGCCGGCATCTACGGCAATGCCGCCAGTAGTGTTATCTTTACTCTCACTTGCTGTCGTTGACTTCAGTGTATTTTTTTCTGCTGCCGCAGTCTTTTCTTCCTCTGTAGCTGTTGTTTTTGCTGTTATATTATCAGCGGCCGGTGTACTTGGTGTCTGTTCTTTATTCGCAGACACGTAACAAACAACATTTAAAACAATGGATAAAGCGACTGCTATGCTTAAACCAAGAATGATTTTTTTTTCTTTTTGCCTCATATCTATTCCCATCTCTTTCTCAAATGTATCATTACACAGCTATTTTCCAGGTTCCATCTGCATACACCATATAAAAATCTTCATCAATGGAGAAGGTATCCTTTGCAGATTGTCCCCAAAAATCATTTGTATAAGTATATTCGCAGCTTGCATTAAATGA
Organism: Anaerostipes sp.; assembly: GCF_018381315.1. Classification (GTDB taxonomy): domain Bacteria; phylum Bacillota; class Clostridia; order Lachnospirales; family Lachnospiraceae; genus Anaerostipes. The sequence goes on from NZ_JAGZSD010000017.1 coordinate 36,807, forward strand.
AATATACGGATCCTTAAAGCTCCTTGACGGGCTTTCAATAATATCGCCGGTTTTGGGCTGTGTCACGATGTCTGCTTTGGAGTTCTTGGTTCCTCCGGAAACAGTATAATAAGCAATGAAGCTTTCTGCATCTTCTCTTGAGTAAAAATAATCCTGGATTTCATCAGCAGAAACACTCTGTTTCCCAAGATAGCCGGCCCAGTCTTTTAAAAACTTTACCATAGTGTTTTTTGCTGCCTGAACCTGCGTATCGCTGTATTTAAGAGAGAGTCCATTTAAAGAATCCGTGTTTAACTCATAAGTATCTTTTGATAAGAATCCATTCTTGTCCTCATAGGTTACAGTATGATTTCCTTCTAATACTTCAATAGAATAATATTTTTGATCTTCCTCTTCTTTCAGGTAAATATCTTTGATCTTAGTTCCGTCTATAGAAACCGGACACTGTTTTATATATGGAATTTCTATCTGGACAGTATCAACCTTTAAGCCGGCCAATTCCCACTGGTCAAAGAAAAAATATCTTTTTTTATTTAATTTTTGAAAGCTGCAGTAGTAATCAGACCCAAAATAAACCTGTTTTTCTACGGAATCTGTATCATTACTGCTGTTGATTTCTCCCAGTTCACCGGTTACATCTTCCATCACTTTTTCATAAGATGCTTTTGTAATAAACTCTGTTCCCGTGATATTGGTCATATCATAAATTTTATCCCACTGCCGATTGTTGTAATACCTGCGATATTGCTCTGCTGTTTTTTCGGCGGTACTGAACTTGCTTCCTTGTATGTAAAAAAATCCAGTACTGATACATAAAACAAGAATAAGAATACCGATGATGGTTTTACCTTTTTTTGAGAATCCTTCCCCTGTCTTTTTTGTTTTTGCCTGTTTTACTTTTGTTTCTTTCCCTATATGTAATGAAGAGCCGCACTCTTCACAAAAATTTCCGTCGGGTACATCTTTTCCGCAATTTGGACAAATCATAATTTCATCATCTCCTCTATAATCCCATAAACATATTTCTTCCGTAGCTGTTTACCATATTGGCAAGAGATGTTTTAAGAACGATATATAAAACAAGACTCACAACAATAAATGCTATCGCAAGAATATACATAGTTTTTTCTCTGTCTGTGCCGTTCACTTCATCAACCGCTTTTCCCATTAAAAAAGAAGAAGCAACTCTCCCGCTGATGAAAACAAGGATTCCTAATCCCGGATTTAAAAGCAGACAGATGGTACACAGTACTAAAAATATAACATTAATTGGGGCGGCCGCTGCTGGAACAGTCATAAAGCCGGCATAGGATGCGCTGCTTTTGCATATCAATTTTTCTAATGACCACAGCACAAGGGTTGTCACTGCGTTTATTCCTATGACAAACAAAAGCGAATAGATAAATATTTTGGGATAAGAGATCATCTGACGTCCAAAATATGATGATCCTATGGTGGATGATACAAATATCATCAGGCAGATTCCGGTAATCATACCTTCACCCAGCCATGTTGCTGCACTCTCCTTCAGCGAAAACGATGCAGTTATCTGTTTCGCACCGGAGGCAGGTTTTGATAATACTTTTTTTATTCCGTTTGAAATTTTATTTTTATCAATATCTTTAAAGAAACTCGATTCATCTTCTTTGATCTGACAACTGCAAACCTCCCCTTCTTCTAACTTTTTTCCGCAAAACTTACAGTATTTCATAATTTATTTCCTCCCTTTTCCTTATGAACTGTATTATTATACCAAAAATTGACTATAATTTCAATTAGGTAAGGCCCTATCTCTCACTTTATGGAGAAATTGTCCGCATTGTACGCCAAATGCCATTAAAAAAAGGCTTCACACAAAATTGTCTTTGCATGAAACCTTTTTTAGTGTGATCCTTTGGTGGTACCTTCTGTTTAGCCGTCATCCTTATCTGGCAGACACTACGTCCATGTTCCGCATGATTGGAGTGAGGCATTCTAAGAGCCGAACGGAAATCATGCAGAACATGTTACACTAAGATAACTTCCGTTAATTCGCTCAATGTTTTATAAGCCGCAGACGGCAGATCCTTATCGGTTATAAAATAGTCAATATCCTTCCAGTTCGCATACTGCACCAAAGAGCAGATGTGGGCTTTGGAACTGTCAGAGATCACTACAATGATCTTGGACTGCGGGATGATGGCCTGTTTGATCTGAGCATCTGTAAACTCAGACACTGCCGGGCCATTGTGCTGTTCAAAGCCGCTGGTTCCAAGAAATGAGATATCCACCTTTATCGTGTTGATAAAATTGGTGGTCTGAAAGCCTTCTGTGGACATATTGTTTGGATTCAGCTGGCCGCCGGTTAAGATAGTCACGTTGTTTCCATTATTCAAATGGTAGGTCGTGTTGATGGAATTGGTGACAATCGTATATCCTGATTTTTGGCTTAAAAGCTGTGCCATACACTGCATGGTGCTTCCGGCATCCAGATAGATGACGCCCTGTTCCGGAATCAGCTCCAGGCCTTTTTCACATAGGGCATATTTTATGGAACTGTTTTCACTGACCCGTGTCTCAATAGGGATCGGACGGAAGCTTGAAACCAGAGTGGCACCGCCGTGGCTGCGCTCGATAGCTCCGATCTCCTGAAGATGAGTCAGATCTCTTCGGATGGTTTCTTTTGTTACCTCAAATTTATCTGCCAGATCGCCGATCTTTGCACTTCCTGTGCTGTTTATATATTCAACGATTTCCTTCTGCCGTTCTTTTGCAAGCAGTTTTCCCATGATCGTTCCTCCTTCATATTGATAAATATATCATAACAGAAATTATCAGTGAATTCAAATGTGAACACACACAAACAAAAATAAAACAACAAAAGTAAACATTTTTTGTGGAGAAGCATTGACATACAGAGTAAAAAATCATATAATTCACATATAAACAAAAATAAACGGACATAAAACCAAGAAAAGCAAGTATTAAGAGGTAGATCATGAAAAATTGGAAGGAATATGTATTTGATGTCAATGGTTTTCAAGTAAATACAATCTATAATGAGGAAACCATAGAAAAAATTTTCTTGCCTTTGCTTAAAAATCTGACCGAAATGCAGAAGAAAAAGAACCGGAGACTGATTGTTTTTCTGGCAGCTCCTCCTGCGGTGGGCAAGACAACACTGTCAAAGTTCCTGGAGTATCTGGCTGTACAGAACGAAGAACTGACAGAGATACAGGCGATTGGTTTAGATGGTTTCCATTATCATTCAGATTACATTAATACTCACAATGCAGTGGTGATGGGAAAAGAAGTTCCGATGAAGAATGTCAAAGGATGTCCGGAAACCTACGATACGGAAAAACTCGGGACAAAATTCCAAAAGATAAAAGATGAAGATATTTTATGGCCTGTATATGACAGAACGATCCACGATGTGGTGGAAGACGTGGAAAAGATTACAAAGGACATTATTTTGATCGAAGGGAACTGGCTGCTCTTAGATGAAGAGCCATGGAAATCCATGAAGGATACAGCAGATTATACAATTCTGATCCGCTCGGAGGAAGAGACGTTAAAAGAACGGCTGATCGGAAGAAAGATGAAGGGCGGCCTTACGAGAGAAGAGGCAGAGGATTGGTACATAAACAGTGACAGCGTAAACGTCAGAAGAGTTCTGCAGACATCGATGGACGGGGACTATATATTAAAAGTCGAAGCAGATAATGATTATATTGTATTATAGGAGGATCAGAGATGAAATCAACAGCAGCAGTTTTGGCAGCCAAAAATCAGGTTTATGTGAAGGAAGTGGAGCTTCCGGAGATCGGGGAAGAGGAACTTTTGGTGAAGGTGGTATCCAACAGTATTTGTCTTTCAACATATAAAGCGGCTTTAAGGGGAGGGGAACATAAAAGAGTACCCGACGATTTAAGCCCGGAACATCCGACGATCACCGGCCATGAATTCGGCGGATATATTGTAGAAGTCGGAGAAAAATTAAAGGACCGTTTTAAGCCGGGAGAAAAATTTGTTCTCCAGCCTGCCATGGGGCTTCCAAGCGGATATTCTGCAGGATACAGCTATGAGTATTACGGAGGAAATGCTACATACTGCATTATACCTAAAGTTTCCATTGATGTTGGATGTGTACTTCCGTATGAAGGAGATTATTTTGCAAATGCGTCTCTGGCTGAGCCTATGTCATGCATCATTGGGGCATTTCATGCTACCTACCACACAACACCGTATGTCTACGAGCACAAAATGGGCCTGAAGGACGGAGGAAGCGTAGCTCTCTTAGGATGTGCAGGGCCAATGGGCATCGGAGCTATTGATTACGCGCTGAACGGGCCATATCATTCAAAACGTATCGTAGTTACAGATATTAATGAAGAAAGGCTTCAGAGGGCAAAATCCCTGATTACACCAGAAGATGCTGCTTCAAAAGGCGTTGAACTGATTTATGTAAATACAGCAGGGAAAGAAAATGCGGTAGAAGAACTCAAAGAATTAAACGGCGGGAAAGGATTTGATGAGGTCTTTGTATTTGCACCGGTGGAATCACTGATCGAGATGGGAGATGATCTTCTCGGAAATGACGGCTGCCTGAACTTTTTTGCAGGGCCGACCGACAACAACTTTAAAGCAAAATATAACTTCTATAATGTGCACTATGAGGGGACACATATCTGCGGAACATCAGGAGGTGCGCCGGCTGATATGATCGAATCTCTGGAACTGTCTGCAGCCGGAAAGATCAATCCATCCTATATGGTTACCCACATTGGAGGCATCAACGCTGCACCGGATACAATTCTGAATCTTCCGAAGATTCCAGGCGGCAAAAAGCTGATTTATCCTCATATTGAGATGGAACTGACCGCGATAGAAGATTTTGCAAAGCTTGGGGAAGATAATGAGATGTTTGCACAGCTGGCAAAGATCTGCGGAGCAAACAATAATGTCTGGTGCAGAGAGGCAGAAGAATATCTGCTGAATACACTGGCACCGGAAGAATAAATATTTCATATGATTGCAGTTTCCCGGCAGATATGGTAAGATGCCGGGGAAAGAAAAAATGAATCTCTCTCTGAGACCATGATTCGGAAGGCGATTTTTGGCGATAAGGTTTTCTTCACTGTCGGAAGGAGGCCTTTCCAGAGTCGACTGGAGATAGTGAAGAAAACCTGATACAAAATGATGGTGTGCCCGGATAAAACCCGATCGCTGGGGGAAAATAAAACGGAAGACTGCCGGAAGTTTACATATGCTTTTTAGGATATGTAAATTTTTGGCGGTCTTTTTTTATTTCATATGACAGTGCGTCCAATGAAATAAAAAAGCACTCCGCATTGTTTTTGTTTTACAGAAAGGAATTTTAGTATGTATGTGATCATTGACCATTATGATTCTTATGTCTATAATCTGGCCCGGGAACTGGAGGTTTTGGGCGGAAAGACAGAACTGATCAGAAGTGACAAAGCAGATCCCGGATATTTGGAGTATTTGAGAAAACAGGGAAGTCTTGAAGGGCTTATTTTGTCACCGGGACCGAAACGTCCGGAGGACTGTGAAGACTCTGTTCAGCTGGTTCTCCGGTTTGCCGGGCGTATCCCGATTCTTGGGGTCTGCCTGGGACATCAGATGATCTGCCGGGCCTTCGGCGGCTGGATTGTGAAGGGGGCAAGGCCCATGCATGGCAAAGTGACAAAGGTCATACACACCCGGCAGGGGCTGTTTCAGGGACTTCCCAAAGAGTTTCTGGTGACAAGATATCATTCCCTGATAGCTGAGAGGGAAAGCCTGCCGGATGTACTTCGTCTGGATGCAGTCTCCTTCGAGCGGGAGGTCATGGCAGTCAGCCATAAAACACAGCCCGTCTTTGGAGTACAGTTTCATCCGGAAGCCGTGCTTACGGAATACGGCAGTGAGCTGCTGCAGAATTATATGAACATATGTGAGAGATGGAGGAAACATGGAGACAAAAATCAAAAGAGTACCATTTTATAAAGATCCTGCAGAGATTTTTCATTCTTACCGGGAGGAAGCGTATGCAGTGTTTCTGGATTCCTCTCTGGAAAATGATCAGGGAAGATACTCGGTCATCGGACTGAATCCCTATTTGATTTTAAAACAGGAGAACGGGAAGGTGAGTGTCAATGGCACAGCGGTCAGCCGTCCATTGGAGGACGTTCTGGGGGAGTGTCTGGAGGCCCGCAGGGAAGAGAATCCGACGCAGCTTCCTCTTGTGTCCGGTGCTGTCGGATATTTTTCTTATGATTACGGCAGACAGTTTGAACATATTTTATCCCGCCACAAAAAAGAGCATGAGGTGCCGGAAGCGGTATTTGTTTTTTATGATAATCTGATTATTGCGGATCAGAAAAAAGAACAGCTTTATATGACCGCGGGGGAAGAATGCAAAAGTGCAGAGGATGCATTCCGGGAGATGGAGCAGACGATCAGGGAAAGCATCTGTCCCGGAAAGCCGAGGAGACAGGGAAAAACTGCACACTTTATTCCGGATTTTCAAAAGGAAGAGTATAAAAAAGCAGTGGAGCAGATGATTTCATACATCGAAGAGGGAGATATTTATATTGCCAATATGACACAGCAGCTGAAAATTCCGGGCAAAGGCAGGTGCTATGATGTGTTTCAATATCTGCGTTTCCATAACCCGTCGCCTTTCGGAGCGTATATGAACTATGGTGATTTTCAGGTGATCTGTGCATCCCCGGAACGGTTTCTGAAGGTTACGGACGGAACTGCTGTCACCAGGCCGATCAAAGGGACAAGAAAACGGGGACAGACCAGTGAGGAGGATGATTTGTACAGGCAGGAACTGCTGGAATCAGAAAAGGACCGAAGTGAACTGCTGATGATCGTGGATCTGGAACGGAATGATCTGAACTGTGTCTGTACTCCCGGAACTGTCCGGGTACCGGAGCATTGTGCTGCGGAGCAGTATGCCACGGTCTTTCATTTGGTCAGCACAGTGACAGGAGAACTCAGGGAAGGAACGAAGTTTCAGGAACTGCTGAGAGCCATGTTTCCCGGAGGATCGGTCACCGGAGCACCAAAAATCCATGCCATGGAAATCATTGACCGGCTGGAGCGGAGCCAAAGAGGGATTTATACAGGTTCCATCGGGTATATTTCACTGAACGGAGACTGCGATTTTAACATTGTGATCCGGACGGCTGTCTATAAAGACGGGGTCTACCGGTTAGGTGCAGGCGGAGGCATCACATGGGAGTCTGACCCGGAATTTGAATATGAGGAAACTATGCAGAAAGCTAAGGCAGTGCTGGAAGCAATCGCGGGAGCAGAAGGGGGACAGGATCTATGACGGTTCAGGCGGATGAAGGGTATTATTTTGGAATGGGTGCATTTGAGACAGTTGCACTGGAACAGGGACAGCCGGTTCTATTTGAGCAGCATATGAACAGGCTTGAAAGGACTATGCAGTTTCTTGGAATCCCGTTTCGAAGAGACAGGGCAGAAAGAGAGACGGAACATTACTTAAAAGAGAGAAATACAGAATTTACAGGACACGATGCGCTGAAAATCGCAGTGTCAGAGAAAAATCTTACGATGTCTGTCCGCAGGAATCCATATGCAGACAGATACGGAGATGCAGGATTTGGCATCATGTACAGTGAAGTCATAAGAAATGAGACATCACCGCTTACTTATCACAAAACATTAAACTATGCAGAAAATCTGATGGAGAGAAGGAAGGCACAGGAGCGTGGATTTGACGAAGCAGTATTTCTTAACGGAAGAGGGGAGATTGCCGAGGGAACGGTATCCAATGTCTTTTTTGTGAAGGGGAATAAACTGTACACCCCGCCGGTTTCCTGCGGAATGCTTCCCGGAGTGATGAGAGAGTATGTATGCAGAACTTTTAAAGCGGCAGAAACCGTCATTCGGCCGGAGGATGTGGGTGCTTTTGATGAAATGTTTCTGACAAATTCACTGATGGGAATCATGCCTGTACAAAATCTGGGTGACCATTGGTTTTCGTCTGAAGCGGCGGCAAAACAGCTGCAAAAAACCTGCTGTCCCGGACATTTTTCAACATTGCCGTAAGAGCGGGAACTGCTTCTTAATATAATTTGAATCGGGATTCTGTACATTGCTTGTAAAATATAAATGTGTCTGCTAAAATTAGAATAAACTGAGTTATTGTGAACAGAGTAGAAAAAAGATGTGCGGCAGCGGTATGGGAGGCAGGAAAGATGAAAAAGAATAAGCGCATAGCAGCGACTTTGCTCCTGCTGTTCCTGCTGGGCCTTGTGCTTGCAGCGGCAGCTAAGAAATATTATGCAGAAGGACGGGAGAGGAGTTTTCGGAGACTGACTGAGTATACGCAGGAGGCAGCAGCGGATATACAGAAGACGTCGGAAAATGACCGGGCATACCTTCAGCGGGCGGCGAAGATTACTGCCCAGTATCAGATGACAGATTCAAAAGAACTGAGGAACATACTTTCCGAACTTGGAACTGTGGGAACAATTTCCCGTGTGGAGCTTCTGGTGCCGGGGGACCGGCTTTTAACTAAGGACGGTACAGTGGATGTATCGGGAGAATTGTCTTTTCGGGATATTTCTAAAAAGGGTGTTCATATTTCCAGACGAAGCAAAGATTTGACAAATCCGGATAAGATGATTCTAAGATATTATATGCCGGTAAAGAAAAATGGAAAGACAGCGGCAGTACTCTGTGGAGTCACGGACCTTTCCAAATGGCCGGAGACGCTTACCGTAAAGGGATATGGAAGCGATATGCAGCTTTTTGTGATAGAAGGCCGTACCGGAGACTTACTTATGGATACCTGGCGCACCAGCCTTGGCAACATGAACCGTTTCAGCGGCTATTCACTGAAAAAGGGATACAGCCAGGAGCAGACAAGTTCAGATTTTGCCTCAGGGAAGCCGGGAACTATTGTATTTCATTCACAAAATATAACGGGATATTATTATGCCCGCTATGTGCCTGTTGGCACACAGGACTGGATGGTCATGCTCACAGTTCCTGAGAGGGTTGCTTATGCACAGGCAGACAGGATGCTGTATTCTTTCTATATATTTGCGGCACTTCTGCTGGTGATCTTTCTTTTTTATCTTTTTTGGATTCTGTGGGAAATCAAAACAGAGAAAGCGGAAAGCCAGCGGCAGATTCGGAATGTACAGCTGATTCTGGAGATTGAAAAAGCTCTTTTTGATGCCCATATACAGCCGGAGCATTTTGCTGCGGCACTGCAGAAGACAGCGGAGCTTTTGAAGGCTGAATCGGTATTTCTATGGCTGACGGATACAGAAGTATTAGGTAAACAGTATCTGCGGTCAGGCAGTCAAGGCTTGGAATCGGAGCAAAACCCTGAATTCGAAGAGATTCTTGAAGACATTGTATCAGTTTGTCAGGATGGGCATGGAATTGTCAGCTGTCATATGGAGTCTTTCTGCAGACAGTTTGGTTTTGAGAGAGACAAATACGACAGGTTTAATATCTTAAGCCTGACGCTGATTCCGGTAAAAGGGCTGGAAGGAAATCTGGCAGTAATTCTTGGTGCCTTCAATCCTGAGAACAGCTGGGACACCACGGAGCCTCTGGAACAGGTAGCCCTGAGTTTTTCCATGGCGGTCAATCACTATGAGGCGCACCGGGCACTCATAAGGATGGGACAGATAGACAGTCTCACAGGCCTTATGAACCGGAACAGTTTTCATGCTGATGTAGAGACGATGAAAAAAGGAAATTTCAAGTCACTTGCCTGTGTTTATATGGATGCCAATGGACTGCATGAGATCAATAATTATTTGGGGCATCAGGCAGGAGATGAGATGCTCATGGCTGCCGCCGATGCCCTTCGGGATAGTTTTACCGGGAACAGTATTTACCGGATCGGCGGAGATGAGTTTGTAGTATTCTGCAGGGATCAGGATAAAGAGGAAGTTGAACAGAGAGCCGGTATGGTCCGCAAATTACTCACTGATCCAAGCGGCGGAATCTCTGTGGGGATAGAATGGAGAGACAAAGATTTTGATATAGAGGATATGGTGATTGCGGCAGAGACTGCCATGAAGGAAGATAAGCAGAATTATTACCGGGAAAACGGAAACGAACGCCAGGTCCGCTGCCTGGACCAGCGTATGGAACGGATTATCCTGGAGAAAAGGGATGCGGATACGTTCCTCAGTGTCCTGGCGCCTGAGTTTAAAGGCGTTTATTTTGTGAATCTGGGCAGCAACAAGATCCGTCATCTTTATATCCCTTCTTATTTTGAAGAGTACTTAAGAGAAGCACATGACAAATTTAATGATGCTTTGCTGATTTATGCCAGACGCATTGTAAAAGATGAATATTACGGTTTGTTTGAGCAGTTCTGTGATTATCATTATCTGGAGGAACAGCTGGGTAAAGGTATTACACCGGAGTTTGTCTATCAGAGGACAGATAATGAATGGCTGAGACTCAGAGTGCTGAAATTCAAGAATTATACAGAACAGCATAGAGAGACACTTTGGATTTTTTCAAGTATTGGAGAGCCAAGGGAATCCTCAGTGCAGGAAAGCTATATTTAAAAGCCGGAAAAATAAGAATGCCTGCGGGATTAAAAATTCTGTGCAGGCATTTTTTTCATAGGGCACCCTTTGGGTGGTTTGTTCGATCATCGTACCATGATAAGTGTAACACTAAAATCGTCAATCACGAATTTAGTTGGTGAAACAAGAATTTAACAATACATTTTACAAGCCACCCCATAGAAAATGATTGACTTTGAGTTAGCTCCAGATGTTATGATGAAAGAAATCAAATCATAAAGAAATACTAAAGTCGGAAGGGAATGGTATATGATATGCGGTATCGGGAGCTTGGAAATACGGGCATGAAGGTCAGTGAGATCGGACTTGGCTGTGAAGGGTTTGTGGGAAAAAATGAACAGGAGACACAGGATCTTTTAAATATGGCACAGAAACACGGGGTAAATTATTTAGATCTTTATACACCGGATCCGGATTTGAGAGACAGAATCGGAAAGGCTTTAAACGGCAGGAGGGATAAGTTTTTTCTTCAGGGACATCTCTGTACCATATGGCAAGACGGACAGTATAAACGCACCCGGCAGATAAGCGAGGTCCGGGAAGGTTTTGAGGATATGCTTCACAGGCTGGACACATCGTGTATTGAAGTAGGGATGATCCATTATGTGGATTCTTTAAAGGATTGGAAAGAGATCTATGAGGGGCCTGTGATGGAATATGCCAGGGAACTGAAAGCATCAGGGAAAATCCGCTATATCGGCATGAGCAGCCATAACCCGGAGGCAGCTGCGGAAGCGGTGAAGAGCAAAGAGATTCAGGTGCTCATGTTTAGTGTCAATCCATGTTATGATCTGCAGCCGGCAGGAGAGGACTGCGGAGAACTGTGGGATGACAAAAATTATGAAGGAGATCTTGTGAATATGGATCCGTCAAGGGAGGCGCTCTATGAGCTTTGCAGCCAGATGGGCACAGGGATAACGGTCATGAAGGCTTTCGGCGGAGGGGATCTGCTGAGTGAAGAATTATCTCCGGCTGGAAAAGCACTGACGCCAAGCCAGTGTATCCATTATGCTCTTACCAGGCCGGCAGTGTCCTCTGTCCTGGCAGGTGCCCATTCCCCGGGGGAAATGAAAGCCAGCCTTTACTATGAAGAGGCGGGGGAGGCTGAAAAGGACTATGCCCGTGCGCTGGCTTCTTTTCCGAATATAAGCTGGCAGGGCCACTGTATGTACTGCGGCCACTGTGCTCCATGTCCTAAAGGAATTGATGTGGCATCTGTCACCAAATTTCTAAATCTTGCAAAGGCCAGAAAAGAAGTGCCGGAGACTGTCAGAGAACATTATGCCCTGCTGGAACACAAAGCATCGGAGTGTGTGGGATGCGGTATATGTGAAACCCGGTGTCCGTTCGGAGTTCCGATTGCAGACAATATGAAAAACGCAGCTGAAGTTTTCCAGGATTAATACATCATGCAGGAGGAAGTAACTTGTACTTACTATTTTTTATCGTTCCAATTTTGATTTTTATACCCGCAGGTATTTATCTGTATTTTTTCTTCCGCCGGATCTTCCGGCTGTTCCTTCATAGAGACACCCGTACAGTAAAAGTTCTGAGTGCAGCTGCGGCTGCGGCCTGTATTTACTATGCATGGCCCGCCTACGGGTGGGGCGGGGTGGCCGTCCTGCATCTGATTGGAGTATCTCTGATTATAGATTTAGTAAACGCTGCGGTGAAGAAATTTTTTGGAAGCCGCAGGAAGTGGGAGGCAGTTTATAAAAGCGGTATTTTGGTATTTGTTATCACTGCACTGATTTTTTCATATGGATATTACAATATGCAGCAGATCAAGAAGACGGAATATCAGATAACATCTTCAAAAGTGAAAGCAGGCAGCGGATTTAAAATTGCTCTCATGTCCGATATTCATCTGGGAGTTACGATGAATGCAGAAGAATTAAAAAAATGGTGCGGAAAAATCCAGGACCAGAATCCGGACATTGTTCTGTTGGCCGGAGACATTTTTGATGAGAATACAAAACGGGAAGAGATGGAACAGGCAGCAGAGGCTGTGGGAAATATAAAAAGCACCTATGGAGTGTTTTATGTTTACGGAAACCATGATTCCAATCAATATGTAGAAAGGCCGGAATATCGTTCTGAGGATCTGAGACAGGCATTGAAAACGGCGGGTATCCATGTGCTGGAGGATGAAGCCGTTCCTGCAGGAACTGGGATTTGTGTGATAGGAAGAAAAGATGCCGGTGACCAGTCCAGAAAAAGCCTGAAAGAGATCATGAAGAATGTGCCGGATCATAAATTCTGTCTGCTGATGGACCATCAGCCCGGAGATCTGGAAGAAAATAACAGGGAAGGTATCGATCTGCAGGTATCAGGACATACCCATGCGGGGCAGATCTGGCCTACCGGCCAGCTGATGGAGCTTCTGGGAGTCAATGATATCAACTATGGATACCGGAAAACCGGAGAACTTCAGACCATCGTCACATCAGGAATGGCCGGATGGGGGTATCCGATCCGGACGGGCGGACACTGCGAGTATGTCATGATAGAGGTAACTGCACCATAACCCTGGCTGGCAGATGTTAATGTACTTTTTGATTCTGTGTTTTTTGAGTGTATTCGGTTCCCCACTCAACCATACAGTCCAGTATAGGCTTCAGGCTCATTCCGGTTTCTGTCAGGGAGTATTCTACCTTTGGAGGTACCTGGGGGTATACTTTCCGGTTCACCAGTCCGTCGGCCTCCATTGCCCGCAGATGGCTGGTCAGAACTTTCTGTGTGATGCCTGATACGGAACGCATCAGTTCACAAAACCGTTTGGTGCCGGTGAGCAGATCCCGGATGATCAGGACCTTCCATTTGTCGCCGATCAGCTGCAGCGTCATTTCCACAGGGCATTCAGGTATTTTTCTTTCCTTTGGCATGATCTGTATTCCTCCTTGGTATATAATGGCTTTATGGCCAGTTCAGCGGTGTGTATTTGAGCTGGCTGAAACAAACGTAATTATATTCTATATCTTTTCTGATTTTAACACAATAAGAAACCTGAAGGCGGCATAGTATCTTTTGGATACTGTGCCACTTTTTTGTGCGTAATTTACGCTGAGAGCCGCAGAGAGTACTATTAATCTGTATGAACTGGTAAAAGAGCATTTGAACATGAAAAAGGCGGTGGACTTAATGATTTGCAGAAACGATATAAGAGAAAAAGAGACAGAAAATGCAGTCTCAAAGCTGAGACAGGCAATGAATGAAGCCGATGCTGTTATGATTGGCGCAGGTGCCGGACTTTCATTATCAGCCGGATTCATGTATTCAGGTGATCGGTTTCAGAAATATTTTCCCGACTTTATTGAAAAGTATGGGTTTAGAGATGCCTATTCCGGAGGATTTCATTCATTTAAAAGTCTGGAAGAAAATTGGGCATATTGGAGCCGGTATATTTATATCAGCCGCTATACTGATGCACCGAAGCCTGTGTACACGGACTTGCTTGGCCTTGTCAAGGGCAGGGATTATTTTGTGCTGACAACCAATGTAGATCATCAGTTTCAGAAGGCTGGATTCGATAAGAACAGACTGTTCTGCACACAGGGAGATTATGGACGCTGGCAGTGCTCACAGCCATGCCATGATAAGACCTATGACAACGAAAAAATAGTAAAACAGATGACAGAAGCGCAGGGATTTAAGACTGCAGAAAATGGGAACTTGATTCCTCCGGAACACCCGAAGATGAGGATCCCGTCAGATTTGGTTCCCGAGTGTCCAGTCTGCGGCAGGCCGATGAGCATGAATCTCCGTGCCGATGATACTTTTGTTGAGGACGGGGAATGGCATCGGGCAGCACATAATTATGATGAATTTATTAAGAGACACCAGAATCTGAAAATACTTTTCTTAGAACTGGGCGCCGGAATGAATACGCCAACGATTATAAAATTTAATTTCTGGAGAATGACACATCAGTGGAAGGATGCGGTATATGCGTGTATTAACCTAAATGATGTATATGTACCACAGGAGATTGAGAAAAAATCAATCTGCATCAGGGATGATATCGGTGCAGTTTTGAAACAGTTACAGCATTATTTTTTATATTTATGAAAATATAGAGTTTCAAATGAAATTAAGAAGTTATTATATCCGGGAATCGTTTCCTCTTTGCTGCTGCCGGCAATACTCCTGTCTGAATATATAAATTCATTTGAATGCACGTTAATTACGAACGAAATAAAAAATAAATTATTTCGAAGAAAACTATTGACAAACAGAGAAGAAAAAGCTATAGTAAAATTACAAATGAAACATAAATATAGTTTCAAACGAAACAAAGCGAATGAGTCGATTGTATGGAGGTTATATTCATGGAGAACACAAAACATTTCGGAACCCTGACGGACAGAATGAAGCATTTTCGAGAAGAGGTTCTCGAAGAAAAACCATACATTGATGCAGAACGAGCAGTATTGGCGACAGAAGCTTACAAGGAGAATCAGAATCAGCCAAGAGTGATGGTCAGAGCATTAATGCTTCAGAAAATCCTGGAAAACATGACGATTTATATTGAAGATAAGTCACTTCTCGCAGGAAATCAGGCTACTAAGAACAGCAATGCACCGATTTTTCCGGAGTACACTTTAGAATTTGTTTTAAATGAGTTGGATCTCTTTGAGAAAAGAGACGGAGATGTTTTCTATATTACAGAAGATACCAAAAAAGCATTAAGAGAAATTGCTCCGTTTTGGGAAAATAACAATTTAAGAGCAAGAGGCGAAGCCCTCCTTCCGGAAGAAGCAGATGTGTTTATGGAAACAGGCGTCTTTGGAATGGAAGGCAAGTTAAATGCCGGAGATGCTCATCTTGCAGTCAATTATGAGAAAGTATTAAAGCATGGTTTAAAAGGCTACAGAGACAGAGTGGCTAAGCTTAGATCGGAGTTAGACTTCACTGTTCCTGAGAGCATTGACAAGAATATGTTCTACAAGGCAGTCCTCATCGTGATTGATGCTGTTATAGCTTTTGCAGACAGATACAGCCGTCTTGCAGCAGAACTTGCAGAGAAGGAAAGTAATCCGGACAGAAAATTGGAACTTGAGGAAATGAGCAGAATCTGTGCAAAGGTTCCATATGAACCGGCTGCATCTTTTAGAGAAGCAGTTCAGTCTGTATGGTTTATTCAGCTTATTTTACAGATTGAATCAAATGGTCATTCTTTAAGCTATGGAAGATTTGATCAGTACATGTATCCATATTATATGAAAGATTTGGAGAGTGGGAAGATCAAGAAAGAGGAGGCACTTGAACTTCTTACCTGTCTCTGGATTAAGACACTTACCGTGAACAAGGTCAGATCCCAGGCACATACACTTAGTTCTGCAGGATCTCCGATGTACCAGAACGTTACAATCGGCGGACAGACAGCAGATAAGAAGGATGCAGTAAATGAACTGAGTTTTCTCGTATTAAAATCAGTAGCACAGACCAGGCTCACACAGCCAAACCTAACAGTGCGTTATCATAAAAATATTAATAAGGCATTTTTTGATGAGTGTATTGAGGTTATGAAGCTTGGATTTGGAATGCCTGCACTGAATAATGATGAAATCATTATCCCATCCTTCATTGCGTGGGGAGTGAAGGAAGAAGACGCTTATAATTACAGCGCCATCGGCTGTGTTGAGACGGCAGTTCCCGGAAAATGGGGATACAGATGTACCGGAATGAGTTATATTAATTTCCCAAGAGTTTTACTCTGTGCTATGAATGACGGTGTAGATCTTACAAGCGGAAAGAGATTTACAAAGGGATATGGCAAATTTGAGACAATGGAAACCTATGAACAGCTTCTTGCAGCGTGGGATAAGACGGTCAGAGAGATGACCAGATACAGCGTTATTGTTGAAAATGCGATTGATAAAGCAAGTGAGCGTGATGTGCCGGATGTTCTTTGCTCTGCTCTTACAGATGACTGCATCGGAAGAGGAAAAACAATTAAAGAAGGCGGGGCAGTATATGACTTCATCTCAGGACTTCAGGTTGGAATTGCAAACATGGCAGATTCACTGGCAGCTATTAAAAAGCTGGTTTATGAAGAGAAAAAGATTACGAGAAAGCAGCTCTGGGATGCTATCCTTGATGATTTTACTTCCGAAGAGAATCAAAAAATACAGGAAATGCTTATAAAAGAAGCTCCAAAGTATGGAAACGATAATGATTACGTTGACCATCTCGTAGTAGAAGCCTATGATTCTTATTTGGATGAGATTAAGAAGTATCCAAGCACCAGATATAACAGGGGGCCAATCGGCGGCATTCGGTATGGCGGAACTTCATCCATCAGTGCAAATGTAGGCCAGGGCATGGGAACAAAGGCGACACCAGATGGAAGAAATGCCTTTGAACCGCTGGCAGAGGGGTGCTCACCTGCTCATAACTGTGATAAAAATGGTCCGACAGCAGTATTTAAAACCGTATCAAAGCTCCCGACAGATAAAATTACGGGAGGGGTTCTTCTGAATCAGAAAATGACACCGCAGATGCTCTCTACAGAGGAGAACAAGCAGAAGCTTGAAATGCTGATCAGTACCTTTTTCAACCGCCTGCATGGATATCATGTCCAGTATAATATTGTTTCAAGAGAGACTTTGCTGGATGCACAGGCAAATCCGGAAAATCATAAGGATTTAATTGTGCGGGTAGCAGGTTACAGTGCTTTCTTTAATGTACTTTCCAGAAAGACACAGGATGACATTATCGAGAGAACTGAGCAGACACTGTAATTTATATATAAAAACGAATATTTTGAAAGAAAGGCAGCAGTTATGAAGTTAATTATTGATGATGCAAATGTAGAGATGATCAAGAAGATTTATGAGTTTTATCCAGTTGACGGAGTGACAACAAATCCTTCCATTCTCGCAAAGAGCGGAAAGCAGCCGTTTGATGTATTAAAGGAAATAAGAGAGATTATAGGAGCAGATGCAGAACTCCATGTTCAGGCAGTTGCAGATTCGGCAGAAGGAATGATGGAGGATGCCAAGAAGATTACAGAGGTTCTTGGACAAAACACTTATGTAAAGATTCCATCTGTACCGGAAGGATTCAAGGCAATGAAAGCGCTGAAGGCACAGGGATACAACATTACAGCAACAGCAGTCTATACACCAATGCAGGCATATCTTGCAGGTAAATGCGGAGCTGACTATGCGGCCCCTTACATTAACAGAATTGACAATATGGGTTATGACGGTGTTGCAGTGGCAAAGAAGATTCATTCTATTTTTAAAAACAATGGTCTGCATACAGAGGTTCTGGCCGCAAGCTTTAAGAATTCACAGCAGGTACTTGATCTGTGCGAGTATGGAATCGGAGCATCAACAGTAGCCGCAGATGTGATTGAGATGTTTGTAAAGAATGCTGCTATCGGAGCTGCTGTCAATGATTTTACAAAAGATTTTGAAACTCTTGTAGGGACTGGAAAAACAATGAAAGACTGTTAGCAGATATAAAGATCAGAGGGTGCCATACAGAAGCCGGAGACTGGGATTTAGAGATGCAAAGGAGGATAAAAATGGATCAGGAACAGAGACTCGATTATCTGATCGGCGAGTTAGCCAAAGACTCCGGTATGTATGAAAGACTCAAAGCCGGAGAAGCGGACAAAAGAAGACTTCTCCGTTCCCTGATGAACGTCAGGATGCCCGGAGAACTGCCGCCTCGTTTGCTGAAGGTTCAGGATGAATATCTGCAGGAAGAGACGGCACAAAAAGGGATTGTTTCCGTTGAAGAGATACTGACCGTAAAAGAAGAGTTCGGGTCCCGGATCAGACATGCTGATAAGATTTCTGTATGGCAGGGCGATATCACTAGAATTTCTGCGGATGCTGTTGTGAATGCGGCTAATTCTCAGATGCTTGGGTGTTTTGTGCCGTGCCATGGATGCGTGGACAATGCCATTCATTCAGCGGCAGGAATGCAGCTTAGGGAAGAATGTTTCCGGATAATGCAGAAACAGGGACATGAGGAACCACAGGGCAAGGCAAAGACCACACAGGGATATAACCTTCCATGCCGGTATGTACTCCACACAGTAGGCCCGGTCATCTGCGGTATTCTCAGAGAAGAAGACTGTATGGCACTGAGAAGCTGTTATCAGTCCTGTATGGAAGCGGCGGAGGAAAAGCAGTTGGCCAGTATTGTTTTCTGCTGTATTTCTACAGGGGAGTTCCATTTTCCAAACGAGAGGGCAGCAAAAATTGCCATGGATACGGTGCTTACTTTTCTGGACAGAGAAAGCAGCATAAAGCGGGTTATATTTAATGTATTTAAGGAGAAAGACAGAGATATTTACAGAAAGCTTGTGACATGTTCCTCATGATTTCCGTTTGGCTCTTAGAACAATTCTTTCAAAAACAAAAGACTGATTCCGGATTTTTATTCTGGAATCAGTCTTTTCTTTTGCAAGATTTACGGCTCTACATCATTGTACAACTTCGGGCAGGTTCCTCATGATTGTGCGATTAGAATCCTAAGCGCACTTGTCCGCTTTGTTCCGGTTGAGGCTTCTGTCCGGTGCATTTTGCTGTCAGGCTGCTGCATACAGCCAGAGATGAGCGGAGAATATACCGGCAGTCATCCTCAGGGGCGGAGGAAGAAAGAAGATATCTTTCGTGCAGTGTCTCCATCCAGGGGTCAAAGCGGCGGATATCCATCACCGGTTTTGCCGGCCTGAGAATCTGTTCCGGGCGCATGGTTTTGCGAAAAACAGAATGGAGACGCCGTTCATACAGCACATGCTGCGGAAAGGAGAATTTAAATTCTTTGTTATGGGGACGGGTGAAGGAATCAGCTATATAATGCATCATTTCTCCGGCATGGAACCAGCCTTGGAGGGTGTCACGAAATTCGGAGGAATACGTCCGGCTCATAAGATTCCTTCGTGCCTGATAAGTGTGGCCGTCCAGATCTGCAGCGCTGGCTCCTTTCAGATAAGACAGCAGATTAAGATCAGGAAATACATTTCCTAACGTAAATGCAAGTGATTTCGGGAAATTCAGCTTCATGCGGCGGGCAAGTAATCTTGACAAAGAATAATGATCTTTTGTTTCCATAATGCTACCTCTTTTGGAAATACAGCAGTTTCTTTACTCTAATAGTATCTGCAAAATGTGTCTAAAAAGTGATGAAAATATTAGAAAACAATGATTAAGTTATTCTCCATTATCTCCAGTCGGCTCTGGAAAGGCCTCCTTCCGACAATGAAGAATAACTATTGCAGGATGGCACCTTCTGTTTAGCCGTTATCCTTATCCGGCAGACATTATGTCCATGTTCTACATGATTGGAGTGAGGCATTCTAAGAGCCGAACGGAAATCATGTGGAACATGCCATATCCTCCGGGTGGACGCGCTTTGTGCGATAAGGTATACCCACAGGGCATCCCGTATTTTATACCCTCCGGGTGGACGCACTCCGTGCGATAAGGTATAATACACTGGAATATTTAGAAAGGATTGTGCAGCTATGAACCAAAGTACAAAAGGTGTGATTTTTACTATGGCCGGAGGGATTTTCTGGGGGATCTCCGGTATCATTGGGAAATATTTATTTGATCAGAAGGAACTGACGGCTGTGTGGCTGGTAACGCTGAGGCTGCTGTCAGCAGGCTTTTTGATGCTTTTATTTGCAGCAGTTCAGAAAAAGGGAAGGATCTTTCGTGTGTGGAAGAAGAAAAAGACGGCAGTAAGTCAGCTGGTTTTTTGCCTCTTTGGAATGACAGCCTGCCAGATGTCTTATTTTCTTGCCATTCAGTATTCAAATCCCGGAACTGCCACTGTACTGCAGTATATTGCCCCTGCAATTATTATGCTGTTTTGTCTGGCAGTGGAGAAACGCCGGCCCAAGCGTCTGGAGGTTATTGTGCTGTTCTGTGTGATAGCCGGGGTTTTCCTTTTGGCAACCCATGGAGATCCGGGAAGTCTGACTATGACAGGCAGAGCACTGTTCTGGGGGCTTTTTGCCGCTGCGGCATTGGCTGTCTATAACATTCAGCCGGAAAAGCTGCTGGAAGAGTTCGGCTCCCTGGAGACTGTGGGATGGGGCATGTTTGTAGGAGGAGTTCTTATGGTTCCCGCCGTTGGATTCTGGAATGTGCCGGGGATCTGGGACGGAAGAACCGTGCTTATGACACTGTGTGTCATTATCTTCGGAACCGTTATTCCTTTCGGCTGCTACCTGGAAGGAGTCCGTCTGCTGGGGCCGGTCAGGGCCAGCATGTTTGCATGCGTGGAACCATTGGTGGCGGCTGTCATGTCGGTTATTCTGCTGGGAGAGATTTTCGGCGGCATGGATATTCTTGGTTTTGCACTCATTCTTGGAGGTGTCACATCACTGGCTGTTTTTGACCGGAATTAAAAAACTTACACTGCCGGGCCGGAACCGTTTTTGGAATGCGGAAGAAGCTGTTTCAATGACATGACCTGAGGATTTTCAGGGATATGATCGGGGACCAGAAGCCGGATGGAAGCGGAAGGGCAGCCGGTGAGAGGAAACATGCGGATTCCTTTTTTCCCTTCTGCTGTATGTTTAGGAAGCAGTGATATTCCCATTCCCAGCGCAGCTGCATTTAAGATTCCTTCCGGGTGTCGTATTCAAAAACTTTTGAACTTTTGAGCTGTCTGGATGAAATCTGATCAAACAGTATTTTACGGTAAGGACAGCCTGGTATATTGTTGGTGATAACCGGAAAACTCCATGCATCCTCAATACTTTTGCATGTCTGGGGTGCGATCAGTACAAGTTCCTCTTTTAACCGGAGTATTTCTTTGGAATTTGCAAACCTGTGGGAGGAATTTGTCAGAATACAGTCTGATTTACCCAGAAGCAGATCGTTTTCTAATTTCTCCTGTGTGCCGGTATTGACAGATACGTCGGTCACCGGATATTTTGTCTGGTAAAGCATTAAGTATTCAGGCAGAAAATAACCGGCAATGGTCTGTGTAGTACCGATCTTTAATGTTTTTGCTGCTGAAAGAGATTGTTCTGCCTCGTTTAGCAGAGCTGCAACTTTGTCAGCATAAGCCAGAAGATGTTCACCGTCCCTGGTCAAGGAGACTCCTTTATTATGCCGCACAAAGAGTTCTGTATTCAGCTCAGCTTCCAGTTTTTTGATATGGGCAGTTACATTAGACTGAACATAACCAAGGTTTTTGGATGCTTTTGAGATAGACCGGGCATATGCCGCCTCTCTGAAAATTTTTAAGTCTGTGCTTTCCATTATAGTTTCCTTTCCCTATCATTTTGACTGATGGCAGATCTCATTTTTTCCTATTATACATGTACGGAACAGCTCTGTATAATGAAAATATCAGAAAAATGCTGATAAGGAGGAAAAAGAATGACAGTTATGCAGTATAAAATATCTCTGCCCTCAGATTACGACATGGAGAAAATCAGGCAGAGGATCAAAGAAAACGGGTTTAAGACAGATGGATTTCCTGACTTGATATTCAAAGCATATTTAGTTTCCCAAAAAGGCCGCTGCGGTTCTTTCTGCAATGAATATGCTCCCCTGTATTTGTGGAATGACGCTGAAGGTATGAATAAATTTATTTTCCGCGGATTTTATGATAATATTCTGGATTCTTTCGGATGGCAGAAAATCCATACCGGAATCCCATTTCACTTTGAACTGGGTAAAAATTTTTCACAGTCTGCTTGTGTGCTGGAATACAAGAAAGCAATCCCGGAAACGGAAAAGATGACAGAACTTTCTTATTCGCTGAATCTGTCTGGAAGTACTGGAAAAATGCTGATCTATGATCCTGAAAAATGGGAAAGCACAGAATATTATTTTTTTGAGGCACCGCCTGAAATGGTGTCTGGCGCAAAGCTTTATCAAGTTCTTCATATTTCCCGGCAGAATGGCAAGTAAACAAAGCCTCCGGCTGTTTTGGTAAAAAACTCAAAAATACGGTGAAATTGTTGGATGTATTTATGCAATGTGCTATAATAAATCAGATAAAAAGTCCAAAAGCTTAGTGGGACATAGGAGATTCAAGGAGGGCATTATGGAGAAATACATTATGGCGCTGGATGCGGGGACAACGAGCAACCGGTGTATTCTGTTTAATAAAAACGGAGAGATCTGCAGTGTAGCGCAGAAAGAGTTTACCCAGATCTTTCCCAATCCGGGCTGGGTGGAGCATGACGCCAGTGAGATCTGGTCAACACAGCTGGGGGTAGCAGTGGAAGCCATGCAGAAGCTTGGTGTCACAGCAGAGCAGATTGCAGCCATCGGCATTACCAACCAGAGAGAGACGACAATTCTGTGGGACAAAGAGACAGGAGAGCCGATTTACAACGCCATTGTCTGGCAGTGCCGCAGGACTTCAGAGTTCTGCGATTCCCTGAAGGAACAGGGGCTTGAGGGTAAGATCCGGGAAAAGACCGGGCTGATCATTGATGCCTATTTTTCGGGGACAAAGGTGAAGTGGATACTGGATCACGTAGAAGGAGCCAGAGAAAAGGCTGAAAAGGGTGAGATCCTGTTCGGCACTGTGGAGACATGGCTTATATGGAAACTGACCAAGGGCAAAGTTCATGTGACAGACTACTCCAATGCATCCAGGACGATGCTTTTCAATATCAAGGATCTTACATGGGATAAAGAAATTCTTGATATTCTTGATATTCCGGAGGCTATGCTTCCCAAGCCTGTACCGTCAAGCCAGATTTACGGAGAGTCTCATCCGTCCTATTTCGGAGCTGCAGTCCCAATTGCGGGAGCCGCAGGAGACCAGCAGGCTGCATTGTTCGGCCAGACCTGCTTTAAGGCGGGGGAGGCAAAGAATACATACGGCACAGGCGGGTTCCTGCTGATGAACACCGGACAGATGCCGGTGGATTCCCAGCATGGGCTTTTGACAACGATTGCCTGGGGCCTTGACGGCAAGGTAGATTATGCTTTGGAGGGGTCTATTTTTGTGGCGGGTGCTGCCATCCAATGGCTGCGGGATGAGTTAAAGCTCATTGATTCCTCACAGGATTCTGAGTATATGGCCCAAAAGGTTAAGGACAGCAACGGCTGCTATGTGGTGCCGGCTTTTACAGGGCTTGGGGCGCCTCATTGGGATCAGTATGCCAGAGGTACCATCTTAGGCATCACCAGAGGAGTCAACAAGTGCCATATTATCCGTGCAACATTGGAGTCACTGGCTTTTCAGGTCAACGATGTACTCAAAGCCATGGAGGCTGACGGAGGCATCCGTTTAAGTTCCCTTAAGGTGGACGGCGGAGCCAGCCAGAATAATCTGCTGATGCAGATGCAGGCTGATATCAGCGGGGCACCAGTAAAACGGCCTGGATGTGTGGAGACAACAGCCATGGGGGCAGCTTATCTGGCAGGGCTTGCAGTAGGTTATTGGAAGAGCAAAGAAGAGCTTGCAAAGAACCTGGATATCGACCGTGTATTTGAACCGCAGATCAGCAGTGAGGAGAGAGAAAAGAAAGTATCCGGATGGAAACGGGCCGTGCGCTATTCCTATGGATGGGCAAAAGAAGAATAAAGGCCAGTCCGCCAATGCCGAAATGGTATTGGTGGACTTTATGCCAAAATTGGTCATGCCAATAGGAAAAAATTTGTTGGAAACATAAAAAAGATTGACTTAGAGTGAGCTCCAGGTGATATAGTAAACTCAGGAGCGCAGGTAAATCTGTGCAGTTACAGTTGGAACCGGCAAAAGGAGGATATCAAAGGTATGGAACAGAAAAAATTAGGATTTGGTTTTATGAGACTTCCGCTGACGGATCAGGATGACGCAAAGAGTATTGACATGAAACAGGTCTGTCAGATGGCAGATTCATTTTTGGAGCAGGGTTTTACATATTTTGATACGGCCTATATGTATCATGATTTTACCAGTGAGACTGCACTCAGGGAAGCGCTGGTAAAACGGCACCCCAGAGAGTCTTTTACAGTAGCCGATAAAATGCCGACAATGTTTTTAAAACAGGAAGAAGATCTGGAGCGGATCTTTAGCGAACAGCTTGAAAAATGCGGGGTGGATTATTTTGACTACTATCTTCTGCACAATCTGGGAGTAAAGCATTATGCTATTGCAGAAAAATTTAATGCCTTTGCTTTCATTCAGAAGAAAAAAGAGGAAGGAAAGATCAAAAAAATAGGATTTTCCTTCCATGATACGGCAGACGTGCTGGATCAGATTTTAAGTGACCATCCGGAAGTGGACTTCGTACAGCTGCAGATCAATTATCTGGACTGGGAGAATGAGAGCATCCAGTCCCGGAAATGTTACGAGACAGCAGTGAAGCACAAGAAACCGGTGATCGTCATGGAGCCGGTAAAAGGAGGTACATTGGCGGATATTCCAAGAGAGGCAGAGCAGCTTTTCAAGGAAGCACATCCGGATTTATCGGTTCCTTCCTGGGCCGTGCGCTTTGCAGCCAGCCATGACAATGTGATGATGGTGCTGAGCGGAATGTCTTCCATGGAACAGCTGCTGGACAATACCGGATATATGAAAGAATTCCGGCCGCTGAACCGGGAGGAGCACCAGATCATCGAAAAGGCAGTTGAAATCATCAATAATTCTATTGAGATTCCGTGTACAGCATGCCAGTATTGTGTGGACGGATGTCCCAAAAACATTGCCATTCCAAATTATTTTGCCCTGTATAACGCAGAGATTCAGGCAATGAATAAAGGATTTTCCACGCAGGGTGTGTATTACAGCAATTATACAAAAACATATGGAAAGGCTTCGGACTGTATTGGATGCAGAAAATGTGAGAACAGCTGTCCGCAGCACATTGAAATAACAAAATGGCTTGCAAAGGTTGCCCGGACATTTGAATAAAGATTAGAGAGTAAGGAGTGCACAGCGATGGAAGCACATGAGATTTTAGAAAAAGTAAAACAGGGGGAGATGTCCGTCGGGGAGGCAGAAGCCTTTTTCCGCAGACAGCCTTTTGAAGATATGGGGTATGCAAAACTGGATACCCACCGGAAAATGAGAAATGGGGCAGCCGAGGTGGTGTTCTGCAGCGGCAAGTCTGATGAACATCTGGTCAGCATTTTTCAGAGACTTTGGGAACAGGACGGAGAGGTTCTTGGTACAAGGGCTTCCGAAAGCCAGTATGAATTGGTGAAGCAGAAGCTTCCGCAGATACAGTATGATCCGGTGTCCCATATTCTTAAGATTGAAAAACCGGATAAGGAGAGAATTGGAAAAATTGCCGTCTGTACGGCAGGGACAGCGGACATTTCAGTTGCGGAGGAAGCGGCACAGACGGCAGAATATCTTGGCAGCCGGGTGGAGCGCATCTATGATGTGGGAGTCAGCGGCCTTCACCGTCTTTTGTCCCGTCTGGATGTGATCCAGAGCGCAAACTGTGTGGTTGCAGCGGCAGGTATGGAAGGTGCTTTGGCCAGCGTCATCGGAGGCCTTGTCGATAAGCCGGTGATTGCAGTGCCGACATCGGTGGGCTACGGCGCCAATATGCATGGGATCTCTGCTCTGCTTACCATGATCAATTCATGTGCCAACGGCATTGCAGTTGTAAATATTGACAATGGATACGGTGCCGGCTATATGGCATCGCAGATCAACAGACTGGGGGAAAGGAAATGAATGGGACACTTTATTTAGAATGCTACTCCGGCATCAGCGGAGATATGATGACAGCTGCGCTGCTGGATCTGGGAGCAGATGAGAAAGTACTGAAAGATGCACTGGCAAGCCTTCCTGTGAGGGGGTTTGAAACTAAGATCAGCCGGGTTACAAAGGCAGGGCTGGATGCCTGTGATTTTGCTGTGTTCCTGGATGAGAACCATGAAAATCACGACCATGATATGGAATATCTGCACGGAGATGCTCATGGACACGGACACAGTCATACCCATATGCACACACACGGACATGAACATCATACGCATGATCATGGCCACGAACACAGGGGTCTGCCGGAGATTCTTGAAATCCTCGGGCAGGCAAAGATGACAGAAGGTGCCAGGGATACAGCAGTGCGGATCTTTGAGATTCTTGCGGAAGCAGAGGCAGAGGCCCACGGGACTGTGCCGGATCAGGTTCATTTCCATGAAGTTGGAGCGGTTGATTCGATTGTGGATATTACAGCGGCGGCAGTCTGTCTGGACAACTTACAGATCAGTAAGGTTATCATTCCGGTACTGTACGAGGGAACCGGTACGGTACGCTGCCAGCACGGGGTCATTCCTGTACCGGTGCCTGCAGTTGCTGCTGTTGCCAGAAAACACGGGCTTTCTCTGCATATGACAGAGAGCCGGGGAGAGTTTGTCACACCTACCGGAGCAGCCATTGCGGCGGCAGTGCGGACTTCTGCTCATCTTCCGGAGCGGTTTGTGATTGAAAAAACAGGAATCGGAGCGGGAAAGAGAAAGTATGAACGGCCGAGCCTGCTGCGGGCTATGATCATCAGAGAAGCCGGACAGGGCAGTGCCGGTGATTTCATTTACAAACTGGAAACGAATATAGATGACTGTACAGGAGAAGCCCTGGGTTATGTGATGGAGAGGCTCATGGAGGCCGGAGCCAGAGATGTCCACTATCTTCCGGTGTTTATGAAAAAGAACCGTCCTGCATATGAACTCAATGTAATCTGTAAGGAAGAAGATATTGAGAAGCTGGAGGAGATTATATTCCGGGAGACTACCACCATCGGCATCCGCAGACAGAGGATGGAGCGCAGCGTGCTCAAGAGAAAAGTCCGGACCGTAACAACCTCTCTGGGGGAAGCCAAAGTGAAACTGTGTTACATGGAGAAAGCTGTGCGTGCTTATCCGGAATACGAAAGTGTCAGAGAACTTTGCCGCAAGCATGGACTTTCCTTTCAGGAGGTTTACCAAAAGATTGCAGAGGAATGCCATGGACAGATATAGAGAGAGGTGCAGCCGGCTGGAAGAACTGATAAAGGAGTACACAAAGAAGGATGTAATGCTGGCATTCTCAGGCGGGGTGGACAGCAGCCTGCTTTTAAAGCTCTTGTGCAGGGCAGCGCAGGAATCCGGAAAAAGAGTTGAGGCAGTCACCATGGACACTGAACTCCATCCGTCTCAGGATGCCCGGACCGCACGGCGGGTGGCAGAGGAAGCAGGTGCTGTTCACCGTGTGATCCGTGTGGATGAGCTTTCTAATGCAGGGATTCTGGATAATCCGGAAAACCGGTGTTATCTCTGTAAAAAGCATTTGTTTTCAGAACTGCTCAGAACAGCAGAAAAGGAAGGAATCTGTACCGTGCTGGAAGGAACAAACGCAGATGATCTGAATGTTTACCGGCCGGGAATCAAAGCGGTAAAGGAACTTGGTATTCAAAGTCCCCTTGCTGCGGCAGGAATGACAAAGACAGATATCCGGAAATTAGCATTGGAATATGGGATCTCCGTGGCAGACCGCCCGGCAAGTCCCTGCCTTGCGACCAGATTTCCTTACGGAACCAGGCTGTCCAGAGAAAAGATGCAGATGGCAGATGAGGCAGAAAAAAGCTTAAGAAAAATGGGATTTTATAATGTACGTGTCCGGGTTCATGAAGAGACGGCGAGGATCGAGGTGGACGACAGAGATCTTTCATCTCTTCTCAAAAACAGAAAGGCCGTGGTTTCCCGGCTGAAAGAACTGGGATTTACATATATAACGGCGGATCTGGAAGGATTCCGGTCCGGCAGCATGGATGTCAACTTGAAACAAGGAAAGGAGATTTAATATGCATATGGCAGATGCGCTTGTGGCCCCGGCGGTGGCAGGCACAATGTATGCCTGTTCTGCAGCGGCGGCAGGATGGGCGGTAAAAAAGGTTCAGGAAGAAGATGACCCCAAAAAGGTCCCTCTGATGGGAATGATGGGAGCGTTTGTATTTGCAGGACAGATGATCAATTTTACAATCCCGGGAACCGGGTCATCCGGACATCTGTGCGGGGGACTTCTGGTATCAGCAGTATTGGGACCGTTTGCAGGATTTCTTACTATGATAGGGGTTCTTCTGATCCAATGTCTTTTATTTGCGGACGGAGGCCTGCTGGCCCTTGGCTGCAACATATGGAATATGGCTTTTTACGGATGTTTTATAGGAGCCGGCTTTCTGTGGAAGCAGTTTATGAAAAATGGTGTGGACAAAAAAAAGATCACTGCGGCATCTGTTGTGGGCTGCATTCTTACCCTTCAGCTGGGAGCACTCTCCGTGACGGCGGAAACACTGGCTTCCGGCATCACGGAACTGCCGTTTGGAGTTTTTGCGGCAGCGATGCAGCCGATCCATCTGGCAATAGGACTGGTGGAAGGGCTGATTACAGCGGCGGTGCTGTGTTTCTTATATGAGGCAAGACCCGAGCTGATCTGGACAGGAAACTCTGCAGGAACTGCGGAAAGAACTAAGAAACCAAGACTTTCTTTCAGAAAAGTTCTGCTTGTACTTGCAGGAGGGTTTGTGGCTGTAGGAGGTGTATTATCCCTGGTAGCTTCTGCGAATCCGGATGGGCTGGAATGGTCTATTGAGAGGATTACAGGTTCTGCGGAACTTGCATCATCAGGGGCAGTGCATGCGGCAGCTGAGAGGCTTCAGAGTATGACGTCGATTCTCCCGGATTACTCTATGCCAAACCACACAACAGCGTTAGGCACTTCTGTATCCGGTATTTTTGGGGGAATAGCAGTGATTGCCCTGTGTGCAGGCGCATGCTGGCTGTTCCGGCTGTTTGGAAGGAAAGGAAGACATGGGCAGAATCAATGAGGCTGTCCATGAGATCCACCATCTGGATGCCATGGCTTCAGGCAGCAGTCAGATCAACAGGATCCATCCCCTGTGCAAGCTGTTAGTGACAGTCTGGTATATTGCTGTCACAATGTCTTTTGAGACGTATGACCTGACGGGAACTTTGAGTATGGTTCTTTACCCGATGATTATGATGACAGCAGTGGGGCTGTCTGTCAGAAAAAGCCTGAAAAAACTGGGACCTGTATTGCTGCTGGTCTGTGCCGTGGGAATCGCCAATCCTTTTTTTGACCGGAGCGTCTTGTTTCATTTGGGGACAGTGCCGGTAACAGGGGGAATGGTATCAATGGCCACACTGATGATGAAAGGTGTATTTGCGGTGCTGGCTTCCTATCTGCTGATTCTGACTACATCCATGGAAAGCATTTGTTATGCCATGCGCCTGCTCCACATCCCTAAAATGGTGGTGACTATGGTCATGCTTATTTACCGCTATATCATTGTACTTCTGAAAGAGGCAGAACGGATTTCTCAGGCATATGCCATGCGGGCGCCGGACCAGAAAGGAATTCACTACCGTGCCTGGGGGACTCTGCTTGGACAGCTCCTGCTCCGCAGCATTGACCGGGCACAGACAGTCTATGAGAGCATGACGCTCCGGGGATTTGACGGCAGCTTTTATGCGGCGGGAAAACGAAAAGCAGATGCAAAAAGTATCATTTTTCTGGCAGGGTGGGCCGGCCTTATTGCAGTGCTGAGGTATGTTCCTGTGTTCGGGCTTGCGGGAAAAATATTCAGATAGAATGGGGAGAAATAATGAACAATGTAGAAGTGAGCGGTCTCTCTTTTTCTTACGACAGAGGGGCAATGGAAAAAAGAAACTATGTACTCTCCGGAATCAGCTTTACGGCAGATGAAGGGGAAACAGTGGGACTGATCGGAGCTAACGGAGCGGGAAAGTCTACGCTTTTAAAGCTGTTTACGGGGCTTCTGACAGGATATGAGGGAGATATAAGGATCGGCGGTGTCAGGGTGGAAAAGGGCTCGCTGGCTGACATCAGGAGGAACACCGGATATGTATTCCAGGATTCAGAAAGCCAGCTCTTTATGTCTACCGTTTATGAGGATACTGCATTTGCACCCCGAAACTATGGTTTTTCTGAGGAAGAAGTGGACAAAAGAACCATCCGTGCATTGGAGAGTGTTCACATGGAACAGATGAAGGACCGGCAGATCTATCGGCTGTCCGGAGGGCAGAAGAAACTGGCTTCCATCGCCACGATCCTGTCCATGGAACCTGGTGTGATCCTGCTGGATGAGCCGTCTGTAGCTTTGGATCCAAGAAACAGAAGGAATCTGATCCATGTACTCAATGAACTTCCGGGGACAAAGATCATCGCTTCCCATGACCTGGATTTTATTTATGATACATGCAGGAGAGCAATATTGATCTCAGACGGCAGGATTGCTGCTGACGGGCCTGCGGAAGAGATTTTAAGAGATCAAGCACTTTTGGAAGAAAACGGGCTGGAGCTTCCCCTGTCTTTTTCCAGAGAAAATGTAAGGAGGGATCATTCATGACGATAGCAGAGGTAAGCAAAAAGTACGATATTTCCGCAGATACGCTGCGGTATTACGAGAGGATAGGACTTATACCGCCTGTTCCGAGAAAACCCAGCGGCATCCGGGATTATGATGAGGAATCCTGCCAGTGGGTGGGACTGATGAAGTGTATGCGCAAGGCAGGAGTTCAGATTGAGGCCTTGATTGAATATGTGGAACTGTTCCGCCAGGGAGACGAGACCATCAATGCCCGGAAAACGATTCTGATAGAACAGAAGAAACGTCTGGTTCAGAAAATGAACGATATGCAGGAAACTCTGGAACGGCTGAATGATAAGATTGAGAAGTATGAACAGGGGAAGATGACGGCAGAACATCAGCTAAAAGAAAAGCAAAAGGCATGTCTGGCAGATACAGAAGTGAAGTAAATGACCGTTAAAGTGACCGATAAAGATAAGACCAGAAGATATACAAAACAGGGCTGCCGTTTTTCTTCGGCAGCCCTGTTTTGTATATAAATTCTCATCAAATAATATTGCTAAGCATCTTGTTTCTTACAGATACAAAGATAGCAGAGCTTGTCCGCTGTCCCCTCAACAGGGCTGGCATTCAGAGATATCTTAATAGCCTTGTTTTCAGGCAGACAGATCTCAAAAGAAGTTTCATAATTATTGCAGTGCTCCATAGCACATAAAAGTTCTTGTCTGACCTGTTCCGGCAGTCCGGATTCTAAGGTCCGGCTGTAGTCTTTGCTGCTTAAGTAATGCTGTAATGACTGCAGCGTATATCCGTATTCCTTGAAAAAACCTGCAGAAAGCAGTCTGAATTTTATATCTCCGTCGTCTGTCCAGAGAAGGGAAATGCTTTCCGGGAGATGTTTCAGCAAATGCTGCATCTGGCTGCGGAGATTTACGGATTCGGTCACATCCAGGACTACTCCCTGTAAAAACTGTTTTCCCTGATATTCCATGTATTTACTCTGGTCAATGACCCATATGTATCCATTTTTGCTGAGCATGCGGTATTCAAGATTTTTGACCTTGTCATCCTGCTCAAGCTCCTCAACGCCGTTTAAAACCAGAGACCTGTCGTCCGGATGAACCATATTCATAAACTTGTTGTCAAAACGGTCCTGAAGTTCCTGCTTGGTGTAACCGAATATCTGCAGGAAACGGTCACTCACATAGAGAAACTCAAAACCAGGGGTATCGGAACAGCGGTGATAGCCTCCCGGCATGTCATGATTTAAAAATGCAAGTTCCTGATTTTTGCGCATGAGCATGCTGTTTCTTTCTGCCAGCTGAAGCTGTACCCTCATGGGTTCAGAAATATCTGTACATGCACTGACAATGGCAAGCCGTCCGTCCTCGGCTTCAATGACTTTTCCTTTGTCCAGTGTCCAGAACCAGGTGCCGTCCTTTTTCGGCATCCGGTATGAAGTCGTATACTCAAGCCCGGCGTAGTATTCCGGTCCGATATCCCTTGCAACCTGTTCCCGGTCATCCGGATGGATGGTGTTGATAACTTTGCCGTCAATGGCCTTGTCAAGTTCTTCAAAGGAATCATAATCCAGCAGGCGCACCATCTCATGATTGGCAAAATAAAGAGGAAATCCGTCTTCACAGTAACCGCCGATCATACCGCCGGGTGACATCTGGGCAAAGATGGAGGCAGCCGTGCGCCGGTTATCCTCGGTGAGTTTCATAAAAGAAGAATCCTTCTCCGAGATATGGACAACCGCTGAAAGTGCCCTCTGAGACGCAGCCAGCCGCTGTTCCCTGAGTTTTTGCTCTGTCACATCGCTGACAGAACCATAATATAATTTCCGGTTATCCTGTTCTTTCAGGAGATAAACATGCATATGCAGCCAAATCGTGTCCCCATTGTCTTTGAGACGGCGCACGTCACTTTCTGCACCATTCAGGACATTGAGGTCAGCGCGGCTGAACATATCAAAAACTGTCTTACGGTCTTCTTCATAAATATTTTCCAGAATGAACCTGCGCTGTTCTTCCAAATCAACAGAATTTGTCCCTGTAATTTTAAAATATTGTTCGTTGGCACGCACCAGCTCGATCTGTTTTCCGCACACGCTATAGAAAGCGACACCTCCCATGATATTATTGAGCAGGGTTTCGCTGAATACATTTTCATTTAACAGTTCTTTGATATGCAGCCGTTCTAACTGGCGAGCTTTGATACCCCTAAGGTCCAGATTATTTTCATCGGCAAGAAGAGGTTCAAATACCTTAATCGGCATAGGATGATAGAAATAATAACCCTGGCCGTATGTACATCCCATATCAAGGAGATAGTCCATCTGTTCTTTGGTTTCCACACCTTCGGCAATGATTTTAAGACCCATGAAGCGGGCCATACTGATAATGGCTTCCAGAATACCGTAGCCTTTTCCTGAACTTTGGTCATCCATCTCCAGGAATTTCATGTCAATTTTGAGCACATCTACGTTGACATCCTTCAGCATATTAAGGGATGAATAGCCGCTGCCGAAATCATCCATCAGAACAGTAAATCCGGAAGCCCGGAGTTTTACGATGGCGTCATTGATCAGTTCATACTCTTCTGCATAGGCACTTTCTGTGATCTCAATCTCAATCAAACTTGGATCTAAGCTGTATTTTTGGATCAGATTCTGAAAGGTTTCCACTATATCCAGAGAATAAATATCGACTCTGGAAACATTGACGGAAATCGGAATAGCTTTGTGTCCCTGATCGATCCAGGTTCTTACCGATCTGCATACCAATTCCCAGACATAGAGATCCAGGTTGGTGATAAAGCCATTGCTCTCCAAAAGAGGGATAAAGTCCCCCGGAGGGATCAGGCCCCGCTTTGGATGATTCCAGCGGACAAGGGATTCCAGGCCGATGATTCTGCCTGTAGCCATGTTGCATTTTGGCTGGGCATAAAAAGTAAATTCTTCCTGTTCCAGTGCATGCTGGATCTCTGAAAGCAAAATATGATTGTCTTTCATCTTCTGCATCATCCTGCTGTCATAACGGCAGGATCTTTTTGTGTAGTTTCCTTTGACGGAAGACATGGCAATTGCGGCACGGTCGTACATAGTTCTGACAGGAATATGGCGTTCAGTGATGCTGTACAGGCCAAAGGCAGGAAGAAAGCCTACATTGCCCTGATAACGTTTAATATACCCCATGATTTGATGCTGAAGGTATGATATAACAGCCTGATCGTCAGGAAGAATAATACAGAAATCATCATCTCCCATATAACCTGCGATTCCGCCATGTTCTTCCTGTGCATTCTTAAGATGGCAGCCAATGTCAATCAGGAACTGGTCACCGGATTTTTGTCCGTACCATTCATTAAACAGTTTAAAATGTTCAATATCGATCGCCATCAGACAATAGGGCTTTCCTTTTGATTGTTCAAGAAATTCATAGGCCTTCTGCAAAAAGATATTTTTCCGGTACAAACCAGTCAGAGGATCAATAAAAGCAGAAAGAGTTTTCCCGGTGCTTTGGTTGTCTGAGTTTAATTCCTTCTGTTTTTGTTTTTGGATATCCTGAATAAAGCACATCATGATCTCATCACTGTTTCCGCTGTGACGGATAGGAACGATAGTCTGTGCAGTCCAGCAATATGTGCCGTCTGCTTTTTTTCTTCTGAACTGTTCCAAAAGAAGAAATGACGGTGATGCATTTTCAAGCCGATTTCTGATGTTATCAATATTCCAAAAATCCAGGAAAGCAGCTGCATCATCAGGATGGATCAGACGGCGGGCAGCATCCTCCAGGAGTTCCGACAGACATCCTTCCTCAGCCGGATTTACATATTTGTGAGGCAGATGATACAGGAGACGGTAGGTGTCTTTGGAAAAATTCAATTCAAACAGTTCGTCATAGGTAGACATGTCCGTCAGGTTATAAAACAGATTTTTGTTTCCCTCACAGATAGATCTTGACAGGACAACATGGCAGATACCGGAACCAGGCCAGCTGATCGTTCCTGTGTTTACTTCCACCCATTGGTTCAGCTTTTGATTAAAAAACAGAGTACCCTCATTGTCAGGCGCAGTCAGAGGACATCCGCTGCACGGCGAATTTTCTGCGCAAAATACCTCATAACAAATATTACCACAGCTGATCTCGGGAAAAACCTGCTGAAGTTCTCTGTTAAAGTGAACAATTTTGTAATTTTGGTCAATAATATAAATACTGGTTTCAGAAGTAAAATTTTTTGGATTCATATATTCGTCCCTGTCAGTCAACTTCACTATAATTATCACTACTATTATAGTATTTTTTAGTGAAACCAGTCAACGGTCGGCATAAGTTTTTCTCCACTATCTCCAGTCGGCTCTGGAAAGGCCTCCTTCTGACAGTGAAGAAAAACTTATGCTCCTAAGACAGCAAGCCGGAGAACTGGTCAAAATGCCACAATTAAGTAAAATACGTGAGAAATAATTTGACAAAGCGGATGAAGCTGAATTATAATAAGTCAAAAAGCGTGGATGAAGAAAAGTAGCATAGATTATCGCTTCCAGTGAGCGGGAGACAGTGGGAACCCTGCAGAGTGAATTTATGTGAAGAACACTTTGGAGCTGCAATCTGAACATCCGGAGGATCAGTAGGTGAGCCGCAGGCTGTGCGTTATTCAGCATACCAGAGAGGCTGTACAGACAGTAAATCAGGTGGTACCGCGGACTTTACAGTTGTTCGTCCTGAAAGATTTTAGGATGCACAGCTGTTTTTTTATTTCATGGGAAAGTGCGTCCCATGAAATAAAAAGTACTCTGTGCAGGATGCACACAAATCCATTTTGTTCTTACACGAAAAGAATACACAATATATGAAAGTAAAAGGAGAAAAAAATGTCAGATATGTACCGCAGCAAAACTATGGATAAGATTTCTGAAGGCGACATCGGATCCCGGTTAAAGATCGCCGGATGGGTGGAAAACATCCGTGACCACGGCGGCGTGTCCTTTATTGATTTAAGGGATATGTACGGCGTGATGCAGGTTGTGTTAAGAGACGGTGATCTTTTAAATGAAGTCCGAAAAGAAGAGTGCCTTTCAATCGAAGGTGTTATAGAGCACAGAGACGAAGAGACTTATAATCCTAAAATTCCTACAGGGACTATAGAATTGGAAGCACATAAAATTGATGTGCTCGGAAAGGTTTATACAGATCTGCCGTTTGAAGTGTCAGGCTCCAAAGAGATCCGGGAGGATGTCCGTCTGAAATACCGCTATTTAGACTTAAGAAACCGAAAGGTAAAAGACAATATCAAATTCCGGTCAGAAGTCATCAGCTTTCTGAGAAGGAAGATGGATGAGCTTGGATTCATGGAAATCCAGACGCCGATCCTCTGCGCATCCTCTCCGGAAGGTGCCAGGGATTACATTGTTCCGTCCAGAAAGTATAAAGGAAAGTTCTATGCACTTCCCCAGGCACCGCAGCAGTATAAGCAGCTTTTAATGGTGTCCGGCATTGACAAATATTATCAGGTGGCACCTTGTTTCAGAGATGAGGATGCCCGCGCGGACCGTTCTCCGGGAGAGTTCTACCAGCTGGATTTTGAGATGAGTTTTGCAACTCAGGAAGATGTATTTAAAATCGGCGAGGAAGTTCTGGCTGAAACATTTAAAAAGTTTGCACCGGAAGGTTCTGCTGTCACAGAGACACCGTTCCCTGTCATCAGCTATGAGCAGGCTATGCTGGAATTCGGCACAGACAAGCCGGATCTTCGGAATCCGCTGCGTATAGTGGATGTAACAGACTTTTTCCAGAGATGTACCTTTAAGCCATTTCACGGCAAGACTGTGAGAGCAATCAAGGTTCATGCAAACCTCTCCAAAGGATTCCATGAAAAGCTTCTTAAGTTTGCCCAGTCCATCGGTATGGCAGGTCTCGGATATCTGGAAGTAAAAGATGATATGTCCTATAAAGGACCGATTGATAAATTTATTCCGGATGACATGAAAAGTGAGCTGGCAGAAGCAGCAGGTCTTGAGGCAGGAGACGTGATCTTCTTTATCGCAGCCAGTGAAAAGCTCGCCTGCCAGTTTGCAGGACAGATCAGAGATGAGCTTGCAGCACGCCTTGATCTCTGCGAGAAAGATGCATACCGATTCTGCTATATCAATGATTTTCCGATGTATGAGACAGATGAGGAAACAGGACAGGTGACCTTCACACACAATCCGTTTTCTATGCCGCAGGGAGGCTTAGAAGCACTGAATGAAAAAGATCCTTTGGATATTCTGGCCTACCAGTATGATATCGTCTGCAACGGAGTTGAATTATCTTCCGGAGCAGTGAGAAACCATGATCTGGATGTTATGGTCAAAGCATTCGAGATTGCCGGATACGATGAAGAGACATTAAAAGAGAAATTCGGAGCATTATATCATGCGTTCCAGTTCGGTGCACCTCCTCATGCGGGAATGGCTCCCGGAATTGACCGTATGCTCATGCTTCTAAGAAATGAAGAAAATATTCGTGAAGTGATTGCTTTTCCAATGAGCGGAACTGCACAGGATCTCATGTGCGGTGCCCCAGGCGAAGTATCAGAGCTTCAGCTTAGGGAAACACACATTAAAGTAAGAGACTGATCATTTACAGAAAGTTGAATAAGAAAAGAAAAGCCGTACATTCAGAAATGAATGGGCGGCTTTTTGCATATATATGGTAAATAATAAAGTCTGTACTGGGGGAAAGCCTTTTGGGTACGCTTCTTCAGATTATTTTTATCAACCTTGTCGTGTCTCTGGATAACATCGGCGTCATAGCCATGGCAACCAGAGGGCTTTCAAAACGCCGGGCCAAAGCGGCCAGGGATCTGGGTGTCTGGCTGTCTATTTTTCTAAAGATGGTGTTTGTGGGGATTATCGGATTTTTATTCAGAATCCCATGGCTTCATATCAGAATCCTTGGAGGCGTCATGCTTTTATATGTCACTTTTACGATGATGAAAGATAGTGGATCAGACAGTGGCAAGCATGAGCAGGCAGGGCAAAAAGACAATTTTTGGTTTGCCATCATCTCTATTGTAGCAGCTGATGTGAGCATGAGTTTTGATAATGTGCTGGCGATTCTTGGAGTTGTGTCTGCGGACGGCGGCGGACTTCATATGAAAGAATTTCTTTTGATCTTCGGAGGTCTGGCTTTTTGTGTGCCGCTGCTTTTATGGTTCAGCGGGAGTATCGCAGACTGGATGGATGAGTTTCCGGTCCTGAATGATATCTGTGCAGGATACCTTGTTTACACAGCAGTCAAAATGATGATGGAAGATGAGTTTGTCTCGCTTTTTCTTCAGGAAATCAACTTTTCCATCGCAGCCCCATGTGCGGCTCTGGCCGGAATTCTTGTGGCCTGTTTTAAAGTGTATTCGGAAGGGCGGGATTTTCAATATCACAGCGGAAAGATCCTCGTGGCCTGTGTCACCGCTCTTTCATGCTATGCAGTAATGGATATGGCAGTGCTCTCCTACTTGAGCACCGGACCATCCCCAAAGGGATATCAGCTGAGTCTTAAAGCCCTCTATGGATTTCTGCCCAAAGGGATCAATGCGGTACATCTCACCTCCATGTCCTCCGGAGTTTTAGAATTGTGTGTGGCTGTCTATACGGCAGATGTCATGAGAAGAAAGGGGACGTCCTCTTTCTTCTGGAGGTACGTAAAAACAGAACATATGATGATACGCCTGCTGCTGTTTCAGACTGCTCTCTATGTGATCGGGCTTACACTCAACTTTGGGCTGGGGAAACCGGATGTGTGGATGTTTATTTCCGAACTTATCTTTGAAATTATTCTGATGAGTGTCTATGCTGCGGTTTTTGGCATCCTGTGTTTTTCTTTCAAAAGCGGCGGACTGGGTCTTGGACTGAGCCTTTTGTTTCTGCTGCTGGAAGCTGTCATATCCTCTGTGCTGATGTTTGATGAGACCAGCGTTCTGGCAGGCTTGTTTCCAAACTATTATTTAGAAAACCTGGAAAGCCACATGCACGATCTGATCTTTGTGATGAGGGGGCTGTTTATGTCAGCCATCTATATTCTGCCGGTGCTTATGATCGGACAGAGAAAAAACAGCACTTCTTCGGAATCTTCTTGAATAGGAGAAGATTCCGGATTCGGAGACTGGATATCCTTCAGAAAAACTGCCGGAAAAGAAGGAATCAAATGGACAGAACTAACCTTTCCTCTGTGCCTTGCCACCTGATATAAAAACTCGAAGTGGTAAAAAATAAAAACAGGGGGAACAGGAAGATGAAAAAGAAAAAACGAATCTGGATATTTGCCGCGGCGCTGATACTGGCCGCAGCTCAGGGAAGTATTTTTGCAGCAGAGCAGGAGACGGAAAGTACGGCTGAGGCTGCAACAGAGACATCAGAAGAGATGACGGAGGCAAACACAGATTTGATCACAGCGGTGGCTGAGGAAACTGCTGTGGAGCAAATTGAGCTTCCGGAAGAAGAGAAAAACTTGAATAAAAAGCAAGAAGAAACCAGCAGTAAAAAGAACACGGACATAC
>NZ_JAGZSD010000036.1 GCF_018381315.1 Anaerostipes sp.
CTTTTGATGAATATAAAGGATTACTTTCTCCACTGTTGTCTTTCCGGTTCCCGGCCCTCCCGTAATAATACTGAAGCGGTAACGGAAAGCCATGATAACAGCTTCTTCCTGCCGCATGGCAAGCTGGATTCCCAGCTCCTCCTGAGCCTCCTTCAGCAGACTAATGATATCTGTTTTGTCCGGCTCCTGAAGCAACAGCTCCGCTATGGCATTTGCTGTACCTTCCTCCTGTTCATAAGCACTCTTGGTATAGACAGCAGTTCCATCAACCACCAGCTCGCTCTCTGCAAACATCTGATTAGCGACTGCACAGATCTGTTTCCTGCTGACGGCTTCCATCGGGAATCCATGGTTTAAATATTGATATACAGTCTTGATATATGTTTCTTTATCCATGTAGAGGTTCCCTGCCCGCATATTGTCGTCTATCACATATCGTAGGCACTCCCTGATCCGCTGCGGATCGAAAAGGCATATGTTATTTGCCATTGCGATCCGGTCAACTTGCGTGAAGGAAAATCCCTGCACCTTACAGAGTTCATAGGTTTCACTGCGTACTACCTCCAGCGCGCGATCCCCATATGCGGTCTGCACCTTGGCAATCTTTCCCGGCCCCAGCTGATAGGGTGCCAGTAACATAGTTAATTCCCTTCTGGAATGCGCTTCCTGATAGGACATCAGGATCATGGACAGCTTTTTCTCTGTGATTCCCTTAATCGACAGGAGCTTTTCCGGTTCTGCGTCAAATATCTCAAAGGTTTGTGTACCAAACTGGTTCACAATCGCCTCCGCTGTCTTGGGGCCTATTCCTTTCACCGCGCCGGAACTAAGATACTGGTAAATGCCGTCCTCTGTGTCCGATAAAATATCGTCATAATATTCGACCGCAAACTGCAGTCCATTCCTGCCCTTGGCCCAGGTTCCGTTTAGCTCATATTCCAGCACGTCTCCGTTTGGCAGATGATATCCGACCGCCACAAATGCGGTTTTATTTCCCTTATAGAAGGAGTTTTTCGCACCTTCCGGCACCGGTTCCTCCGTAAGATACTGAAATATACAATATCCGTTCTCCGGATTGGAATAGATCTCCCTGTCGTATCTACATCTCACGTCAACGTCTCCTTTCATGTAGAAGGCGTCTGCACCACGCCAATATAAGGGTCCTCCTTTAGAAGGGCATATACGGGTATTCCCAGCTCCCTGGCCTTTACGATCTCGGCCTGCATACCGCAGCTGATTACCGGGCTGCAAACAATCAACGCCTGGCTGTGTTCCAACAACTTCATGCCAACGCTGATTCCCAGTTCACGCACCCATAAAACTCTGTCATCCAGAAGCTCCGGAAGATACGCATGAGGAGCCACCGCCCGGCACCGGAAAACTTTCGATACCAACTGCATATAACTGCGGGCCAGTTCCATATTTGCGCGGATTTCATTAGCTGTAGGTGCAGAAAGGGGAGAACAGATATAAACCATATCGTTTTCTCTTATCATCAGGCCGCCTCCACTTTCTTGGCAGAAAACCGCCTGCTTTCCGTAACTTCTACATATTCATCATAGATATCCGGATGCTGCACCTGCAGCTTTTCCAGGCTATTCTTACTGATTCCGGTTCGATAGACCGGATTATATGTAACAAGGTATTTGCACGGACCGAGATCCAGTGATGCTTTACAGCTAACACCCATACGCTCAACCACACCGGCATAGAGGCTTTTCATCTTCCCCTCAATCTCTCTCGATTCCTTATCAATCGCGGATTTCCGCTCTTTTAAGGCTAAATACTGGTCCAGGTTATCGCGTATTGCTCCCGGGAGGATTATTTCGTCCTCGTCTTTATCTCCAGGCCCAAAATGCCTCCTGATACTTTCCAGTATCAGCTCACCGCTTTCCACGTATGGAGGTTCCTGCTCTTTCTGGACATATTCATTCCAAAAATATGCCTCCTCATTGATAAGATCTTCTTCGAGATCATAGTCCCGCTCAATTTTTCGGATGACATACTCATTCTCATTATTTCCGAACAGACAGGCGATATAGACCACATTTAAGTTCATAACAGCCATGTAATGTCTGCACTGATACTCATAATTGAGCGGCACACAGTTATTTTCCCATTTGTCCTGACAATGATAGTTTGATGTTTTACATTCAAGGATGCCTGTGGTTCCGTCCGGGAAATCAATAAAAAAGTCCACATCGGCCAGTAAAAAAGGATAGAGCGGATGACGGAACATCTTATGGATTGGGTAGACTTTCAATCCTGTTTTATAAGAAAATATCTCTGCAACCAGTTCCTCCAGACGATGTCCAACGGATTTAGCCACCCAGTTATCCTCATCTTCATTGACTACCGGCCGGATACCCCGCTTGTCATAATACAGATCCCGGCCGGTACAGAACGGTGATTGACCCATAATGGCAGCTACGTCGCTCCCGCCAATTCCCAGCCTGCGGTATTCCAACCATTCCTTTTCAGTAAGCGTAGTCGTATCAACGACTACCTCTGGACTATAATTCAGATTCAAAAACATAAAATCTCTCCTTCCTCATGGTAAGAAAAAAGAAGAGGTCTCCCTCCTCTTCGTTCTTAATGTGATTGAACGTTTTTCACAGCCTGCATTTTTTACCACTTGATTTCTCCCGGAACATCAAATTCCTTCCAGTCCAAAGACAAAGCTCTGGCAAGTTTTTCTTCCATGGTGGCAATATGGCCTCCTGACTCCCCTTCGCACGTCAGCATAAAAATCACTTCTGACATCCCACAGTAAATTTCGTGGGCCGTGCAGCTTCCTGTTCCGTTCTGGGATATAAACAAATTCAAGGCTTCCGTGATATATCGTTTCGGAACCTTCACCTTTTTCATAATCCCAATCATGCAGTTTCCGGGATTGGTAATTAAAATACCCAGGAGCCTTGTCAGATTCTTTAATGCAGCCTGGTACTTTCCAAACAGCAGCCCCAGCTGCTTATCAAACTGCTCCAGTGTAACTCCATTTTCATGACTGAGCCTTAACGGATCACCCAGAGCAATGGTATTCTGCTTGGGGCCACAGAGCAGCATGGGATATAAATTAGCCCCGCTGGTACCGACATCTGATGTGGATACCCGGAGGGCCGCCTTCATATCATCCGAATCAAGGCCGCAGTTTTCCAGCTCTTTGCGGTACGCTCCCAGAAGTTCATCATTCCTGGAAAGTTCCCACAGGCCCGATGCCCTTGTGTGATCGTAAAAACCGCCTAAAAAACTTGCCCCAGGAAAAGTCTTATTTAGGAACTCCACTACATGAGCAAAAACCTGCTCCATATCCAGAATGGAGTAGTCGCAGCAATCTCCACCATGCACCGCAGATACTTTACCGTCTGAGATCCGCAACAGGGATTCTCCCTTTGTGATCTTCAGACAGTCGTTCAGTATCCGGGCGTATACATTCTTCTCCAGACGGTTTAACACCGCCCCTGAAATACCGGCGCGATCTAAGATCGTCTTAATCGCACAGCTTCTCACTGGGTAATACTTATCCTTGGCTTTCAGTACCAGCCTGGTATTCTCCATGGTATCCGTCAGAATACCGATATCCAGGCCCTCCTGCTCATACTGTTCCTTAAGTTCCTTTGCAATTTTGCTGTCCTCATCCGTGATTGCAACGAGCCGAAGATCCTTGGAGCGTTTCCGTTCCCATCTGGATCTTCTTCCAATCGCCTTCAGACAGTCGAAAAATTCGTCCTGCGCTTGAAACTGCCTGGAATAGTTGTCTGCATACATAATTTCATTCATTTGTTTTTCCACCTTTCTTATTTTGGTTTTTTATCCTTAAAGCACGTGCTTTTTAGGCAATAAAAAAGGGAATGAGCCAGCATAAGCATTTCTTACACTGTCATCATTCCCTTATACGTGTGGATACCCACAAGACAGGACCGCCCTTTCCCGGACCATAAAAAATGCCAGAAAAATACCAGTCATCATGGCGTTTTCCTGACATCACTACAATCTTAAACAACGTGTGCGGAACGAATCCTCCTGGCCTTTTACCCGCCAGAATACCGTCCTCCGGAGCACAAAAATCAATTACAAAACCATACTAACACAATATCTAATATGTTGTCAATATCATAGCGCTTTTTATAGTATCTTAAATTTTTAAAATATTTCAATAATTTGGATTTTCTCCCCCTCTTTATA
This sequence comes from Anaerostipes sp., assembly GCF_018381315.1. Classification (GTDB taxonomy): domain Bacteria; phylum Bacillota; class Clostridia; order Lachnospirales; family Lachnospiraceae; genus Anaerostipes. The sequence continues at coordinate 4,186 of NZ_JAGZSD010000036.1, forward strand.
AACAGTATGTGATTTTCCGAAGCTGGTAAGTAGCTTTTCTTTCAGCTTCAATATCACCCGCACTTTGATAACTGAAGAGCATATACCAGCATTTTATATAGGTTCCCTGGACGGCCTGGCTGTAAGCTGCGCCGCCCCTGGATTGAATCGTACACCGTACAGCCTGCTACGTGGCCGGGAAGGGCATAGGAAGGGGATGCAGGGAGATATGCGTTTAATAAACTTAGAAAGAAGGAATCTTCATGAATAATCCTAATGCAGATAATACAGTCTCGGAAGATTTCAAGAAATACTCGGTTGCAGAAATCGCAGATATGCTCGGATTGGGTAAGACAAAAACCAGAGAACTCTTGCAAAGTAAAATTCTCCCGGTGACCAAATTAGGGCGGGACTACTTTACTTCCCCTAAAGCATTGCAAGATTTCATAAAAAAGAATACTGGTAAGGAACTCTCAATTAAATAGATTACGGTTGTCACAAACACTATATCGTACTATAATAATCCTACAGCAAATATATGGCTTCCTGTAGGGTAGAGTTCATTGTACCTTATAGGAGAGCATACAATGAGTAAAACTAAAGCAGAAGTTAAATCAAAAGAACAGCCTCAATCGAAGCCGAGGCGAAGCAAAGGTGATGGATCACTCTTTAAAAACTCCAAAGGTAAGTGGGTAGCTCGATACAAAGGCAAAGAATTCACGGGAGATGTAAAAAGCGAAGTGAAAGCCAGAATGGATAAGTATAAAATACTTGTTCAAACTGGCGAAGCTGTCACAAGAAAGCTGACGGTTCAGCAATATGGAGAAAAATTTCTTTATCACAAAGAGCAGCAAAATAAACGCGGCAAATTTAAGAACTCCAGCCTGGACCGGCTTGAAAGGACATTTCATAAGCAGATAGAGGAGAGCGATCTGGCAAAGGTCTTGATGTGTAATTTAGATGGCTTACAAATTCAGGATTTTATTGATAATTTGTCAAGCAAGTACAGCATATCAACCATCAAGAAAGCATACCTCTTTTTGCAGGCTATGATAAGTTTCGGTATTGAAATGAAGGATCTACCCAAATCATACGACCCGTTGTCCATTGTCGAGTTGCCTGATGAATCTGTGCTGGAGGTGAAAACAAAAGAGATTGAGATAATGCCTGATGAGTACCTCCCCAAATTTAAGGAAACCGCTATGGCTAGAAATCCAGATGGTTCCCTGGCTTATCGCTATGGACCGCTTCTAGTCTTTGCCTTAAATACGGGATTCCGGGAAGGCGAATTGCTCGCACTTTCAAAATCAGGTATTATGACAGTCGATGGGAGGCGCGCATACCACGTCTACGAAACTGTCAGCACCGTAAAGAATCGGGATAAGGATGCCTCAACAAAAACAAAGCGTATTCTGACTGCTCCAAAGTATCCACGAAGCGTCAGGACAGTTCCCTTAAACAAGGAAGCAGAGTATTGTCTGGATTTAATGCTTGGCTACTATGAAACAAGTACAGTCCGGGATGATCTGATTGTAACAACAAAAACAGGATTACTCCCAACGGCCCGTAATATTCAGCTGACTCTAGATCGGATTCTGAAAAGAGCCGGACTGCCTCACTATGGCACACATGCCCTTCGGCATACGTTCGCTACCAGGCTGCTCCGTAAGACACAGAATCATCAGGAGCTGAAGGCCGTAGCCGAGTTATTAGGCGATGACTACAAGGTTGTGGTTAAAACCTATCTTCACACAGAGGAACAGGGAAAGGGCGGATTGGTTGATCTACTAACGGCCTAAAAAACTCCACTCTATTTCCACCTTATGAAACGATTTTATCCGATTTTTAACGATTTCTAACGACACTTGTTAATTTTACAAATTCAAGTACAATGAGAAAAAAATGAGATAGAGGCAAGGGTCTAAACTGTATAAATAGCACCATCAGACGTAACGCAGACAACAAAAAAACCTCGGAAAATCAAGGTTTCCGAGGTTTTGATGAGAGGCGACGACCGGATTTGAACCGGTGGATACTGGTGTTGCAGACCATTGCCTTACCACTTGGCTACGTCGCCGTATTTATTTTTTTATGTTGGCTGAGAGCCAGTGAGCAGGGTGTTGCAGACCCGTGCCTTACCACTTGGCTACGTCGCCATATTAAATTGAATGACCCCAAGGGGATTCGGACCCCTGTTACCGCCGTGAAAGGGCGATGTCTTAACCGCTTGACCATGGGGCCTTGCAAATAATTATATATAGAAAAACTCCCCGAGTAGGACTTGAACCTACGACAGCGCGGTTAACAGCCGCGTGCTCTACCGACTGAGCTATCGAGGATTATTAAAAGTGCTCTCCGAGTCTTTATTATACTTTATAATCAAAGATTCATCAAGTACCTTTTGAA
>NZ_JAGZSD010000037.1 GCF_018381315.1 Anaerostipes sp.
GTATGTCCGTGTTCTTTTTACTGCTGGTTTCTTCTTGCTTTTTATTCAAGTTTTTCTCTTCTTCCGGAAGCTCAATTTGCTCCACAGCAGTTTCCTCAGTCACCGCTGTGATCAAATCTTTGTTTGCCTCCGTCGTCTCTTCTGCTGTACTTTCCGCCTCCTGCTCTGCCGCAAAAATACTTCCCTGAGCTGCGGCCAGTATCAGTGCCGCGGCAAATATCCAGATTTGTTTTTTCTTCTTCATCTTTCTGTTCCCCCTGTTTATACTGTTCTTCTTCCACTCCGCTTTTTATATCAGGTATCTCTCTATAAATAAATAGTTAGTTTATCTTTAAATTTTATAAATAATACCGGGAAACAAACTTATAGATTTTGTTTCCCGGTATGAAACCCCTTATATCCATTTATTCTTAATGAAATCTATTTTCTTGACTTTCTTCTATAATAACCGATTCCGGCCAGAGAAAATGCCAAAATTATTCCAAACTCTAATACCTTTGCCTCATCTCCGGTTTTTACAGTATTTGTGGCTGACCCTTCTCCTGTTTCTCTTTTACTGTACTCCCAGTCAGGCATCTGCTTTTCTTCTGTCACCTGCTTTGCCGCAGCAGTATTTGTCTCTTTCTTTTTTGTTTCTGTCGCAGTCTGTGTCGTTTCTGCAGCTTCTGTCTTTGTTTTCTCTTTCCACCTAGCTTTCAGTGTTATATTTTCATAAACCGGATCTTCAAAGTTCCACTCTGTCTCTTTTCCATCCTTGTCTGTGTAGTACCAGCCTTCAAAAATATAACCTTCTCTTATCGGCTCTTCTGGCTTTTGTGCTTTCTTTCCGCTGTCAATACTCTGCATTTCGGGTGCCTTACTTCCTCCCGATGTATCAAAAGAGATCTCTACAGTTCCTGTGAGTGATACTTCCACCGTCACCGTTTCTCCGTCCGGTGTCTCATATGTCAGTGGATATTTTCCGGTATTTTTTGAGGTCTTTGCATCGTTGATAGTTTTCAGCTGTTCTTTATTGATCTTAAAATCTTCCAGCTTCAGATTGTTCCCATCTTTATCCTTGCCTTTAATGCCGCAAAGATTCTTAATCTCTTCATCTGTAAATGCCTTTCCTCCGGTTTCCTTCTCCACATCATTGGCTCCTACCATTCCGCTGTCCGAATCACTTCCGGGTACCGCAGCATCTGTGCCGTTTCCTCTCAAAGATACAGTAATCGTTACCTTGGTTCCGTTTTCTGTGGCAATGGTCAGCGGAAAATCTCCGATTTCTCCTTTTTGCTTGGCCTCATTGATGACCTTCAGCTGCTCCTTATCCGGAAGCGTAAAATCTTCTGTATTAAATGGATTTCCGTCCTTGTCCTTTCCATTGGCCTTTGCCAGTTCCTTAATCTGTTCCTCATTGAATTCTTTGCCGCCTGTTTTACTGATTACATGATTGGCACCAAGCTGTTCCTTGTTGTCCGGATTAACTTCATTTTTATCCCGGAAAGGTCCAAAGTAGATCATCGTGAAGTATTTGTCTACTTTAATATCCTGTTCTTTCTGGAACGGTGATTCTGCCGTAAAGTTATACTCTGTTTCCGATGTCCCGTTCTGAATGTACCCCTGATATCCCTTGTCCGGAACTGCAACAACATGTGTGGCTTTCCCAGGTGTATTATTAGGATTTTCCGGTTTCCCGCATCCAATTCCAGGCATATTGGAGGCATGATCACCCACCGCTCTTACTATGGTGTTGCCGCCGCTGATTTCTATATTTTTAATATCAAATAATCCTTCAGCTGTATATATATAATCAACACCTCCTCCTGACCCGATACCCGGGGCATTTTTTCCTCCTACAGCGTAAACACTTCCTCCGCTGATATACAATCCATCAAGAGGAACACAAAAACTCCCTCCTATTCCTGCACAATACTCTCCGCCAAACGCACTAATTATCCCCCCTGTAATCCGGATATTTTTTGTAAATTCGCCGCTGGTGGAACTGGCACACGCAGACCCAATAGCGCTCATATGCTCTCCTGCCTTCGCATTGATGACCCCGCCCTTGATGGTCAAATTTGAAAATCCTTTCTCATTGGCGTCTTCTCTATTTAAACAGCTGCTTCCCAAGGCAGCGGCATGCAATACCGTTCCTTTTACTTCCAGTGAACCACAATTCCCTTCTTCGCACTGATGCCCTTTTTCACTTGCATGCTCACACTGAATGACAAGCTTGGTATCATCCATCCCGTCTTTCACTAACGCTCCATAATTCTGAATTCCACAAGAAAGTGTGTTCTTCCCCACCAACGTGACTGTCACATTGGCATGGGATACGTCCATACAGTTTTTATTTCCGCTGTTGCTGGTAATACTGACATTATCCAGTGTAACGTCAGTGGTGACTCCTGATTCTACTTTAATACAATTCGAAGTGGTTGTTCCTTTAATACGGTATCCCAGAGGGTTTAAAGATGTCTCACTGCTTGTACCCCCCCCCGGTCGCTCCGGCGCTTGTAAGCGTGATATTTCCTTTGCTTACGTCCAGTAATGTCTGCCCTTCTGCTGTCTTTTTTACAGGCTCTTCCGCCTGTTTTATCGATATGTCCGTGTTCTTTTTACTGCTGGTTTCTTCTTGCTTTTCATTCAAGTTTTTCTCTTCTTCCGGATGCCCAATCTGCTCCTCAGCAGTTCCCTCAGTCACCGCTGTGGTCAAATCTGTGTTTGCCTCTGTTGTCTCTGTTGCAGCCTCAGCTGTACTTTCCGTCTCCTGCTCTGCTGCAAAAATACTTCCCTGAGCTGCGGCCAGTATCAGTGCCGCAGCAAATATCCAGATTCGTTTTTTCTTCTTCATCTTCCTATTCCCCCTGTTTTTATATTTTACCACTTCGAGTTTTTATATCAGGTGTGAATCCTCTCCTGAAAAGTTAGTTAAAGTCTGTTAAAAAAAGAAAACCACACAGCAAATAATATTGCTGCATGGTTTTACAGATTGAACATGTAATATTCACAAAATCTTTCGTACCGGCCTGATATACTTAAAATGCTTTTCCGGGTTAAAATAAAAATAAATGATCCTGCCGGGAGAAGTATCAAAGCAGTAACCAGTTCCCTCGAAATCAAAATCTGCCATTGCTTTTTCAATCTTTTCCTCTACACTGCGGTTTTCCTGTTCATAATCAAACGGACCATGTTCAAAAACTACATACTCAGCTTCAGGGATATCTGATAAATACATTTGCGGCGGTATTTCCCCTTTATAATCAGCCGGCAGACGCACACCATAACACTCTGTGCGCAGGAAGCCCCAGCCGCAAAGTCTTCCGTCCGGGTCATTGATATACGCCATAATCTGTCCGCTGCCGCTGTTAGGCTCACTGCCGCCGTCGTCATCCAGCTTGCCCTTGATACTGTCAAGCAGGCCGCAGACCGTCTCGTAATCCTGTCCCGGGATAAGATTTTGTTTCTGCCAAAAATCCCAGTACCCGTTGCTTTCATAGTTTTTTATGTGCAGATACTTGTGGGCAGGAATTGTTACAAAATAAATTTTAATATCATCTGTAGATTTCATCATACCAATTTCTCCAAATCCTAAAAAGTAGCGGTCGAACGGGTTTATTTTTGTACGGAGAACCAAAGGCTTGGGATTTTTCCGGTATTCGCTTGGAGTTACTCCATAGGTTCTTTTAAAAGCCCTTGTAAATGCTTCATGGGATGAAAAGCCATAATCAAATGCAATGTCCAAAATGCTCTTTTCACTGTCCCTCACCTCTTTTAATGCAAAAGCCAATTTTCTAAGCCGCAGATAATCCCTGAATTGTAAACCTGAGATTTCTTTAAACTTTCTCGTTGTATAAAATTCAGAGTAACCCAGCTTGTGGGAAAGAAGAGACAGCGTCAGCGCTTCATCATCATACTTCTTAATACATCTGTCAATTTCATCAACGATTATTTGTATCTGCTTTCGCCATTCGTACATTTCTCTGTTCACCCCGTTTCATCCGCCCTAAATATATTATATGAAAGCAGCTTGGCTTCTGCTTGATTTTACTTGCTATTATACAGCTTAACCTCTTTTACAAATTTCTGTCAAAAAACCGGAACATTATCAGAAGAATGTTCCGGTTTCGTTTTATCTCATCTTTTTATACATAAATCCTGCTCCTGCCAAAGAAGCGCCAAGAAGGATAAGTAAGACTATGCTGTTTTTTTCATCTCCGGTTTTCGCCGCTTTTGTAGAAGTCTTCTCTGTTATTTTTCGTTTGCTGTACTCCCAGTCCGGTATTGGTTTTTCAGCTGCAGCCGGCTTTTCGGCTGTAGCTGAATGTTTTTCTGTCGTACTCTGATCCTTTTCTGTAGTTTCTGTTTTAGGTTCCTCTTTCCACCTGGCTTTCAACATCATGTTTTCATAAACCGGTTCTTCAAAATCCCATAGAACTTCGTTTCCTTCTTTGTCTGTGTAGTACCAGCCATCAAAAATATAACCTTCTCTTACCGGAGCTTCTGGTCTCAGTACTTTTTTACCACTATCCGTACTCTGCATTTCCGGCGGTCTGCTGCCTCCATTTGTATCAAAAGATATTTTAACCGTTCCTGTGAGCAACACTTCTACTGTTAACTTTTCTCCATCCCGGGTCTCATATGTTAACAGGAACTTCCCTGTATTCTTAGAAGTTTTGGCTTCATTGATAATTTTCAGCTGTTCTTTATCTATCTTAAAATCTTCCGGCTTCAGATTATTTCCGTCTTTGTCTTTACCTTTGATCCCGCACAGTTCTTTGATTTCATCTTCTCCAAATGCTTTGCCACCGGTCTCTTTTTCCACATCATTGGCGCCCACCATACCAGATTCGGTTCCGCCGTCCAATATCGCTGCATCAGTTCCATTTCCTCTCAGAGAGACAGTGATCGTTACCTGTGTATTATTTTCTGTGGCAACCGTCAGCTGATAATCCCCGACCTCTCCTTTCATCTTTGCCTCATTGATGACATCGATCTGCTCTTTATTGGGCAGAATAAAATCTTTGATATTAAAAGGATTCCCGTCCTTATCCTTTCCATTCGCTTTCGTCAACTCCTTGAGCTGCTCCTCATCGAATCCCTCTCCCCCGGTCTTGCTGATTATATGATTGGCTCCCAGCTGTTCTTTCGTATCTGAGTTTATTTTATTTTCATCTCGGAATGGTCCGAAGTAGATTATAGTAAAATATTTATCTACCTTGATATCTTGTTTTCCCGGAAAAGGTGATTCGACCGTAAAGTTGTACTCCGCTTCTGAAGTACCATCTTGTATATATCCTTGATAGCCGGAATCCGGTACTGCCGAAACATTTTCTGCTTGTCCTGTGACTGTATCCGTTTTTCCACATCCAATCCCCGGCATATTAGAAGATTGGTGTCCAACCGCTCTTACTAAGGTATTTCCTCCACTTATAACAATATTAGATACATCATAATCAAAAGGTCTGGTTCCGATCTGATCTCCTCCGGATCCAATCCCCGGAGAATTTTCTCCACCGTATGCATAAACAGTCCCACCTGTAATATAGATTCCGTCTACAGGAGTACTGCAGCCGCTTCCAATTCCTGCACAGTACTGGCCTCCCTCCGCCGTAACAACTCCCCCGCTTATTCTGATATCTTTTGCATACTTCCCGGCTCCGGAACTACCGCATGCTGCGCCAATTGCACAGTTATGTCCACCAGCTTTTGCTTTTATAATACCTCCCCTTATATGTAAATTTGAAAATCCATCTTCTTCAGCAGTGATTCGGTTTACAACACTGTTTCCAATTGCGGTGGCGTGAAATACAGTTCCCTTTGCCTCAAGAGAACCGCAGGTTTCCTCTGTACACTGATGTTCTTTTTCTCCTGCATGCTCACACTGTATAACAAGCTTGGTATCATCATCCATTCCGTCTTTCACCAGGGCTCCATAACCTGTCTCTCCGCAGGACAAAAGATTCTCTCCCACTAAAGTAATCGTCACATTGGCATGGGAGACATCCATACAGTTTTTATTTCCGCTGTTGCTGGTTATACTGACATTATCCAGTGTAATGTCTGTAGTAACTCCTGGTTCTACTTTAATACAATTCGAAGTGGTCGTTCCTTTAATACGGTATCCCAGAGGGTTTAGAGATGTCTCACTGCTTGTACCCCCCCCGGTCGCTCCGGCGCTTGTAAGCGTGATATTTCCTTTACTTACGTCCAATAAGGTCTGCCCGTCCGCTGTCTTTTTTACAGGTTCTTTGGCTTGTTTTATCGGTATGTCCGTGTTCTTTTTACTGCTGGTTTCTTCTTGCTTTTTATTCAAGTTTTTCTCTTCTTCCGGAAGCTCAATTTGCTCCACA
>NZ_JAGZSD010000018.1 GCF_018381315.1 Anaerostipes sp.
AAGAACTTCCATCATAGGTGTATATAAGTTTGTATAAATAGTGTCCCCAATTTTTAATTTTAAAGATTCATTACAGTCAATCGTCACTCCGGTTGAAAGGAATTCATTCGGTTCATCTGTCACTTCTGCAAAAAAGTCAACCACTTGACCGCCCTCAATATCAATCACTGTAATATTTTGTCCTTGCTGAACATCAATTTTTATTCCTGAGCACGCTGGTATTATATACTCTTTGCTCATTATACTCACCTCCATAAATCCCGATTTGTTTATTACTGTAAAATCATAATCTCACTCCAAAAAACGTTCCACATCAAAAAAGAACCTCTGACAGCAATTCATGCCATCAGAGATCCTTATTTTAAGCCATTTCTTAGAATTTACCTTCTTTAGCACTTTCTTCGATAGCAACCGCCACTGCAACAGTAGCACCTACCATCGGGTTGTTGCCCATTCCGATCAGACCCATCATCTCAACGTGAGCCGGTACGGAAGAAGATCCAGCGAACTGTGCATCAGAGTGCATACGTCCCATAGTATCTGTCATACCATAAGAAGCCGGTCCTGCAGCCATGTTGTCCGGATGAAGTGTACGGCCTGTACCACCGCCGGATGCAACTGAGAAGTATTTTTTGCCCTGTTCGATACATTCTTTTTTGTATGTACCTGCAACAGGATGCTGGAAACGTGTTGGGTTTGTAGAGTTTCCTGTAATAGAAACGTCAACGCCTTCTTTGTGCATGATTGCAACACCTTCTGTTACATCATTTGCACCATAGCAGTTAACCTTAGCTCTTAATCCTTCAGAATAAGATTTTCTAAATACTTCCTCTACTTTACCTGTGGAATAATCCATCTTAGTTTCAACAAATGTAAATCCATTGATTCTGGAAATGATCTGTGCAGCATCTTTTCCAAGTCCGTTTAAGATTACACGCAGAGGATTCTGGCGCACTTTGTTTGCTTTTTCAGCAATACCGATTGCACCTTCAGCGGCAGCGAAAGACTCATGTCCTGCCAAGAATGCAAAACATTCTGTTTCTTCTTCCAGAAGCATCTTTCCTAAGTTACCATGTCCAAGACCTACTTTACGCTGGTCAGCAACAGATCCCGGAATACAGAATGCCTGAAGGCCTTCACCGATTGCAGCTGCAGCGTCTGCAGCTCTTCTGCAGTCTTTTTTGATTGCAATGGCAGCACCTACTGTGTAAGCCCATTTTGCATTTTCAAAACAGATAGGCTGAATACCTTCTACCTGGGCATATACATCTAATCCTGCGGCTTTTGTAACTTCAGCAGCTTCTTCGATAGAATTAATACCATATTCTTTTAATACAGCAAGAATCTGTTTTTCTCTTCTCTCATATGATTCAAATAAAGCCATGTTCGTTACCTCCTATTGATTTCTTGGGTCAATGATTTTAGCAGCATCATCTACTCTGCCGTACTGACCTTTTGCTTTGTCTAAAGCTGTCTGAGCGTCATCGCCTGCTTTGATGAAATCCATCATTTTACCAAAGTTTACAAACTGGTATCCAATGATCTGTTCTTCTTCATCCAAAGCGATTCCTGTAACGTACCCTTCAGCCATTTCAAGGTAACGAGGTCCTTTTTTCAGTGTACCATACATAGTACCAACCTGAGATCTTAAACCTTTTCCTAAATCTTCAAGACCTGCTCCGATCGGAAGCCCGTCCTCTGAGAAAGCACTCTGAGTTCTTCCGTATACGATCTGTAAAAACAGTTCTCTCATTGCTGTATTAATAGCATCACATACTAAGTCAGTATTTAATGCTTCTAAAATTGTTCTTCCCGGTAAAATTTCAGATGCCATTGCAGCTGAATGAGTCATACCAGAGCATCCGATAGTCTCTACCAATGCTTCCTGGATAATACCTTCTTTTACGTTCAGAGTTAACTTACATCCCCCCTGCTGAGGTGCACACCAGCCAATTCCGTGAGTCAGTCCGGAAATATCAGTCACATCTTTAGCACTGATCCATTTCGCTTCTTCAGGGATTGGAGCAGCTCCGTGGTTTACACCCTGAGCTACAGTACACATTTGTTCTACTTCATGTGAATAAATCATGTTGAAACTCCTTTCAGTGAATAAATAATAAACATTCCACAATCATATGTATGTAATGTTTTTAAGCTCATTTGCTCTAGCTTATTTTATCATATTGTTAAAATTAAAACAAGAAATTATCTCAATAACTTTGTTGAGTTTTGTATTTTATTATGGAAATAGGGAAACTGCCCTTAATAAACAATAAGCCTGGAGAAGATGCAGGAAACAGACAAGTGGATAGGATGAAAGTCTGTTATAATAAGATTATTAAATTGAATTTATCAGAACAGGAGGAAAGCATATGACAACTTTTAAATGTTTTATAATTGGAATAGCAATATTGTATATAATACAGTTATTCAGCGGCGGATTCGATTTCAAAGAGTCACTGTCATATATCATAATGATAGCTTTATTAGGCTCTCATGTTTATCTGTCAACCAGAAAAAGAGCTTTTCTTGGAATAATAGTACCCCTTTTGCTTATATTATCGTTTTATCCGGTTTACAAAACGATCAATCCTGCCGGAAAGAAATTGATGATTTTGATTGGAGGTTATCTTATAGCCATAGGATGCTGCCTTTATATTTGGTATAAGGCGGGAAAAGAAAAAGACTGCTGAATGATTAATTGTCAGAATTTTTTTCTAAATTATGTACATCATACCACTCAGAAACTGTTAAGCTGCCATTTTGGGTAATAATAAGCTTTCCGTTTTCCGTGAGATATACAACTCTTCCAACCAAGGTTTTCCCGGTCGCAGTCTCCACTCCTTTTATCTTCTGTCCCCTGGGATGAATAGATTGTTTCGTCAGATGAGCAGTGACCTTTACTAAGCGCAGATCATGAATCGTCTTTGCTGTCCTTTGTTTATCTTTAGTGCAGATATATACATAACTCCCCACACGGACAGCCTGGTAGGATGTCGATTCTTTTGTGCGGTCTTTAAAATAGTCTTTTTCCATTATCATTCCTTCTTTCATAAAAAATTCGTGCAGAATCGTATAAGGCAGTTGATTTGCACGAACCATAAGTTTGATTATCTCCATTGAGCCAATCCAAATGTCAATTTGTTATTTTCTTCTTTTCATTTTTTCATATATCAGTGCAAAGATCAGTGCTGCGGCTTCCCCAGCGAGAAATAATACAGCCATGTTTAATTGATACCCATTCTTTTGGCTTAAACAGTAATTTAATACAAGCAAAAGGATTACTAATAATGAATTGTACAGGAACCGAATTAAAATATTTTTTAATTTAAGATTCAACAGCTCATTTCACCACCTCAGGTCGATTTTACGACAACATCTTTGGAAATCCCTGTTCTTTCAGCATTACAAGCATTTCTTTGTATTCTTCTTTCATCTGACGGTAAATATTCATCAGATGCTCTCCGTTCTTGTCAATATACTCCATAAGATCATCATATTCAGCGACTACCGTCTCCGTAACTTCCGGACATATTTTATTTCTTTCTGCCATATCCGTCAGGATCTTAATCGTCTGCTCTTTAGAAAACACCTGCTTATAGCTGCGCTTACGGATAAGGGCACTGACAATGTCTGCCACGGCACAGATTCTCTCCTCCTTGGAAAGTTCTTCACCGCTCAGCCCCAGAGGGTAGCCTGATCCGTCCAGTTTTTCATGATGCCTGACTGCGATTTTATAGATATCCGGATGGACATATTCCTCCAGTATTTTCCCGCTTTCCACCACATGCTGCTTCATGATCTCAAACTCTTCCGGCGTCAGGGTTCCTGGTTTTTCAAGAATCTCCACCGGTGTTGAAACTTTGCCTACATCATGCAGAAGTGCCCCGTAATACAGACACATCTTCCGGCTGTCTGTAAGATTCATCACATCTGCAATAGCCATGCTGGCATTTACTGTAGTGATCGTATGCAGCACCATAAATTCGCTCCTGAAATCAATAGAGTAGGCAAGCATCTCAAGATATGTGCGCTGCTCCTGCTCAGAGAACTTCATCTTCTCCACATACTCTTCGATCTCATCCAGAAATTCCTCTGATCTCAGCAGATCCCTGATATGTTTTTTCTCATCTGCAGAAATAAGGAGTTCGACTGCTTCTTCTGAAAATACACTCCCTTTTTTCTGCCTCAAATCATGCTTAATTTCTGATTTCATCTGCCATAATTGATCTGCCCTGTCTGCAAGATGAATAATATCCGCAAAAAACAGGGAATCCCCTGTAATGCCGTTTTCTTTCAGGCTGCTGTAGTCAGCATGATGGTATAAAACAGCCTCCACATAGTCATCCAGCGGTGCAAACATCTTCAGGAACAGGCACCCGTAAATAGAATGCTCCCACACATTCCCTGACTCAAACTTTACAATACAGTCGATCTCTTCAGTCTTATATGCGCCGATATCATGGATCAGGCATGTCAGGAGGAGGTTCTTTGTCATATCTTCCGGAATCTCTCTTCCTGTTTCTTCTAAGATCTGCAGTGCAATATAAGCTACCCTTTCTCCATGCTCAATAAGCCGGGGATCTACCCGGTTTAAAGTCTTTTTTATAATCCCCCATATATTTTTACTTCTGATGGCATACATAAAGTTTTGTCCTTTTAACCCCTTCTTCTAATCATTAAATATCATAAATCCTACTTTAAAAGCTTCTTTATTTTGGAAAATGTCTTCTCACTCACTGTGTAAAATTCCTGGCTGCCTGTCTTATCTGTGATACAGAGTTCCTTGCTGTCTGACAGAGACAGCTTTGTCACCGTTCCCTGCGTATAGAAGCGGTATTCTGTCCATTTTGAAACATCCTGCTTTTCTTTTGTTTTCTTGGCTTTCTCCAACAGATTTGCTGTCTTAATGGCAGTATCATTAAACTTCAGATCCTGGTCTGTGACGACAAGCGCTGCATCCTTCATTCTGTCGATAGAGGATGCGTAAATCTTTTCATTTTCTGCATCAATCAGTCCGTCTCCGATTACGCCTGCATTGTCAAAGCAATATACGTTTTCCGGAATTGAGTCAAAAACGATATAACTGCTGCCGTAAACCTTAAATTCATAGGTTGTATTGTCTTCATCAATAAGTGCATAAGAATAAATACTGCCGGAGTAATTTTCTCTCAGATCCGTGACCGTCAGACCTATAATTCTATAGGCATTTTTCACAATATTTTTTACATAGCTGCACACAGGTTCGTTGGTAACGGCAAAACTTCTGAAAGATTTTCCCTTCTGAATACGGACAAAATCTGTCTTGGAAATCGTGCTGTCAGCCACTTCTTTTTTATAGGAAGCTAACTTCTGGTCACCGGTGTACTCATGGATCTCCTTGATTTTTTTGTCCAGAGAATCTTCCCTGGCTCTTGACTTTTTTAAGTCCTGCGTAAGCTTTTCATTCTGATCCTGAAGCTTCTGATAGTACTCTGATTCAATGATTTCCTGCTTGGAAGCCTTTCCGCATGCGGAAAGCGCAAAAGAAACACAGATTAAAAGCGACAGCGTCATCATTCTTTTTCTCATGCTGTGGAATCCTTTCTTTGTCTTATTGTTTCTGAGCGATTTCTCCTGCGTTTTTGTAAATACTGTTTTCTTCAATATAACCCCGCACCATGGAAAGCGGATAAATGTTTGTGTTTGCTCCTACAACAGAACCCGGATTTAAAACGGTTCCGCATCCTACTTCTACATGGTCTCCCAGGATCGCTCCTATTTTTTTTCTTCCCGTCTCGATCTTCTCACCCTTACATTTGATCACGACATTTGTCTTGTCAGATTTTACATTGGATGTGATGGAACCTGCACCCATATGGGATTTATACCCCAAAACAGAATCTCCCACATAATTATAATGCGGAACCTGCACATTATTAAACAAAATATCATTTTTAATTTCTGTGGAATTGCCCACCACACAGTTTTCCCCGATCAGTGCGTTCCCTCTGATGAAAGCTCCGGGTCTTACTTCGGTGCCTGCTCCGATGATAGCCGGCCCGTTGATCTCTGCCGTCCTTGCAATCACAGCGGTTTTTGAGATCCATACATCATCTCCGATCCGGTCAAAATCTTCCTCAGACAGTTCAGGCCCCGTCTTTAAAATAAAGTCACCGATCAAAGCTAAAACCTCCCAGGGATATGTAGTCTGCTCAAATAATTCTTTTGCGATTGTCTGGTCCATATCTTTAAATAATTTTTGATTTGTAAGCTGTTTCATGCTTATTCACCTTTTCCTTTCTTGATATTATAATACTGGGCCGTCTGATCAAACATCCGGCGCAGTACATACTGATGATTGGTCTTTTTAACTGCATCTGTGTGCTTTGCAACAAAATGATTCAGCTTTTTCATATATTCTTCTTCACTGACTGTGCCCTCTGCCACATAAGTAAGGCCCTTTTCCCAGCTGGCTGTCAGCTCCGGATTTAAAAGAGAATGAATGGATCCCCTGACCACGTCAAAGATCATCTCTCCCATCAGCGTAGGCGTCACAGTCTGTGTCTTTTTGTTCAGTGCAATATATTTATTGTTGATCAGTTTTTTAACGATCTCTGCCCTGGTGGCACTGGTGCCGATCCCGCTTCCTTTGATCTGTGCTCTCAGGTCCTCATCTTCGATCAGCTGTCCCGCATTCTCCATGGCCAGTATCAGAGATCCCGAATTATAACGTTTCGGAGGCGTTGTCGTTCCATCCTTAATCAAATGTTTTTTAATCGGAAGCTTCATCCCTTTTTTCAGGGAAAGGATGGCGTCAATCTGCTCTTTAGAGACAGAATCCTCTTTCTTTGCCTCTTTTCCGCCGGAGACCAGAAGATAACCGGGATCCACAAGCAGTTTGAAATTTGCCGTAAAGGTTTCTCCCGCTGTTTTTGTCATCAGCTTTATCTTAGAATATACAGCCGGGGGCAGAAAGATGCACAGAAAACGCCGGACAATCACTTCATATACCTTCTGCCCGGTCTGTGAAATATTTTTGAGATTATTAAGAGCCTGTCCTGTAGGAATGATGGCATAATGATCCGTGATCTTTTTATCATCCACATATCTGGTTTTCGCAAGCCCTGTATAGGACTTTTTCTCCAAAATATCCACAGCGGTTTCCGAAAGTATTCCATAATTCTTTAACCCCGACAGATTTTTATAGATTTC
Organism: Anaerostipes sp.; assembly: GCF_018381315.1. GTDB lineage: Bacteria > Bacillota > Clostridia > Lachnospirales > Lachnospiraceae > Anaerostipes. Next base: position 7,195 of record NZ_JAGZSD010000018.1, read on the forward strand.
CTTGCTGACGGCTGTAGACAATACCCTCGCATCGGTCCTTGGATAAGTGACCAGTTTTTTTTCGTACAGCTCCTGCACGATCTTGAGTGTCTCATCAGGACTCAGCTTAAACATTTTAGAGCATTGGTTCTGAAGCTCCGCCAGATTATACAAAAGCGGCGGATTCTTTTTCTCCTGGCGCTTCGTGGACGATTCCACAACCGTCTCCATGCCGGAGGCTTCCTCGATCTCTTTTATAAAGGCTTCAGCATCTTCTTTTTTCAAAAACCCGTTGTCTTTATATAATTTCTTTGATTCAAAATACCTGGACCCTTTTACTGCTTTCCACTCAGACTCAATCTTCACTCCCTGTGGCGTGATATGGGAAAGCACTTTATAAAACGGGGTGGGCACAAAGCTTCTGATTTCTCTTTCCCTTTTGACGATCATTCCGAGGACACAGGTCATAACCCTGCCTACCGCTACTACAACGCTCCTTTTTTGGTTCATAAAATTCCCCAGTGTCCATCCGTACTTTAAGGTTAAGACTCTGGAAAAATTAATGCCCATCAAATAGTCCTCTTTCGCTCTTAAATAAGCTGCTGAAGCCAGATTGTCATACTCATTCAGATCTTTGGCCTCCCGGACACCCCGGATCACCTCTTCCTTTGTCTGAGAGTCAATCCAGACCCTTTTTTTCTTCTTTCCGGCCACATGGGCTTCCTGGTCTACCAGCCTGTATATATATTCCCCTTCCCGTCCGGAGTCAGTACAGACATAAATGGTATCAATATCTTCCCTGTTTAAAAGAGAACTTACAATATCGTACTGCTTCTTCACCGCCGGAATGACTTCGTACTTAAAATCTTCAGGCAGAAAAGGCAGTGTCTCCAGTTCCCAGCGTTTCAGTTTCGGATCATACTTATCCGGATATGACATAGTGACCAGGTGTCCCACACACCATGTGATCACAGTATTTTCACTCTCCAGATATCCGTCCCTGCTGGACGTTTTCAGGTCCAGTGCGTTGGCAAATTCTCTGGCCACACTCGGTTTTTCGGTAATAAATAATGACTTCAAACGTAATCCTGCTTTCATTTTTTTCTTTTGCTATTATACCATATTTCCCTCTGCTGTGATACAATAATATCCAGATGCCAGGGTCAAAAGGTTATACAATGCATGCTTGCATGCAATTGGATAACTTTGGGACCCGTAAAACATGAGAAAGCAGCCCGATCAGGGCGGATTTCGAATGTTTTTAGGATTTTGGGAGCACAAAGTGCGGAGAAATCCGCAGGCATCAGGGGTCAAAATATTTTTTGACCCCAACAGCATATCCATAGATAAAACCAGTAAAGGAGTGTGCATAAAATGAGTATGGAAAAAGCAAATGAAGTAACTGCGGCTACTATTATTAAAAACATGGAAAAAAGAAATTTCTCAGGAGTTTACTGTGCAACAAAGGAAGATGCCTTAAAGCAGGCCTTATCCTACATAGAAAAAGGGTCTGTCGTTTCATGGGGCGGTTCCATGAGTGTGGCTGAAACAGGTCTTTTGGATTATGTAAAAAATTCTGCTGATTATGAAACAGTCGACCGTACAGCAGCTAAAAATTATGAGGAACAGCGCCAGATATATGCAAAAGCCGTTTTGGCTGACACTTACCTCATGAGTACAAACGCTGTCACCTTAGAAGGAGAACTGATTAATATTGACGGTTCCGGAAACCGTGTTGGATGCTTAAGCTACGGTCCGAGACAGGTAATCCTGATCGTTGGAATGAATAAGGTAGTAAGCACCATAGAAGAAGGTGTCCACCGCACAAGAAGCAAGGCTTCCTGTCCAAATACCATCCGGCTGGGGCTAAAAACTCCTTGTTCTGTCACCGGACACTGCGGAGAATGCTACGGTGATTCTTCTATCTGCTCCCACCTGTTGATCACCAGAAGATGCGGACAGAAAGACCGCATTAAGGTCATCTTGGTTGGGGAAGACCTGGGATATTAGAAAAAGGAGGTTCAAAGAACTTTCCTTTGTAAGAACAAATCTGAAAGAATTTCCTATGCAGAAGAAAAACCTGATGTACCGGCTGACAGCTGAAACATCAGGTTTTGTTCTTATTTTTTCAGTATATCTGGTCCGGCTTCTCTGAAGCTTTCTATCACTTCTGTCACACCGGGAAGACAGCGCAGTCTCTCATGTTCCTTTTTCGGCCCGATAGCTACAATCTTTCCCGCTCCTGCTCTTCTGGCAGCTTCAATTCCTGCATCTGCATCCTCAAAGACAACGCACTGCCCGGGTTCCATGCCGATCTTTTTCATTGCCATCAGATAAATATCCGGTTCCGGTTTCCCTAAAAAGGTCCCGTCATCATAGACGATATTTTCAATAGGGATCCAGTGATCTAAATGCATATGTTTTATATAAAACCGGACATTTCCTATAGCAGAAGCCGTGGCAATGGCAAATGGAATATCAGCCTCCTTCAGCTTTGTGAGAAACTCCGGAAGCCCCTCTGTAAAATTCATCCCTTCGGGATCATTCAGGCACATTTCACGGTAGATATCCTCTTTTTCCTCTGTCAGCTTATAAATCTCACTTTCTGTAAGTTCAGGATTTAAAGCCATTTTCAGAAACTCTCCCCCGTTAATGCCATGGATCATCTGATGGAGCTGCTCAACTGTATATTTTCCCTCTGCATGTCTCTGAAAAAATTCAAACCATGCTGCTTCCTGTTTGTCCCCGTCAATGTACATAGTCCCATTAAAATCAAATATAATTCCTTTCAAGTCCATTTCTTCCTCCTGCCTTTCGCTGCCGCGGATTCACTGCTGTTTTTTGATTCTTTATTTCTCATAATCTTTTTGCCTGTACTGGATGGAAAAGTCTTTGTTGGATATCTGCAGACAGATCAGGTCTTCATGGGCCGTTGCTCCGTGCTCTGCGATGCACCCTTCCTCGTACCAAACCATTGTGCCCGGTCCAAAATACTCTCCATTGGATTTCAGCTGTCCAGACAGGACAAACAAACCGTGGGCTGCAGGATGCGTATGCGTATCTGTGGTAAATCCTGCCGGATAATTAATATAGTTGATCTGCATCCCTGTTTCTTCGTCCAAATGCAGCTGTTTTTTTCCGAACATCTTTCCTGATGTACTTGCCATGCGGTAAAACCAGGGCATTCTGCCTATATCGCTGATGACCGGTTTGATCCCTTTCTCCAGACGTTTCTTTTCCTCTTCATCTTTTATGTAATGGATAGAAAAAGCCTTATTTGAAATCAAAAGCACCGTGGCATCATCATACTCAGTGGCACCATGCTCTGCCACACATCCTTCCGGATACCAGATCAGTGTTTCAGGCCCATAGACACTGCCGTTCGTCTTGATCTGCCCGTCCAGGATAAAAAGTCCGTGGCCGCAGGGATGGGTATGAGTAATCGTCTGAAATCCCGCCGGATAGCGGTTCATAACAATGCTTACTCCCATATCTTTATCCTCTGCCAGCGGTTTTTGGCCAAATACTTTTCCTGTAACTGAGTTGGGACGGTAATTCCATTCCATCCGCCGGACATCGGCAATCTGCTGTTTTTTCATAGGTTCCCTCCTTATATGAAAATTTATATTTCCTTCTGCCTCAGCTGATCCAGTCTGATCTTTTCATAATTTTCCATGGCAAGATAAGCTGCACCCAGCATACTTTCATTTCCTGCATTCTTTGATTCACAAATTTTTGTTTCTTTAAGCATTTCCGGATTTATAATATCCTGCCTTTTTAATACCTCATCAAGGAGCATCGGCAGGCACCTCACTGTCCTTCCTCCCAAAAGTATGATTTCCGGATTGTTCCATGCCATCATATCTTCGAGCAGAAGCGCTGTATATCCCGCCAGACGTACCATCAGCTCTTGTGCCCACCCTTCCTTTCGTTCATATGCATCTGCAATATCGTTTAAATCCGCACACCGTTCCCCCATCTCCTCTGCCTGCTTTAGTATTCCGCCGGCAGAAAGATAAGCCGAGACACACCCTTCTTTATGGCAGCTGCACTTCCGGCCGCCATAGATTAAGATTTTGTGGGCAATATCCCCGCAGGCTCCTTCCATAACTCTGCCTTCATTCATAAATGCCGCTCCCACATCGATACTGAGACTTAAAAAGCCCAGGCGGTTGACCTGTAATTCCGGATAATGAAAATATTCTTCCAGAACTGAAGCCTTCACATCGTTTTCCAGACAAATATGAATCCCCAATTTCCGCTTCAGCAGATCTTTGAAGTCTGTCTGCTCCCATCCGGCAAATCCGGACCTTATGATATTCGCCCCGCCTGCAGAAACAACTCCTGGAAAACTTACTCCCGCAGCCTTTACTCTCTCCATAATCTCCGGAAGTTCTGCCCTGCACTTATCAAAACATTCTTTTATAAGCTCTGCGACATCCTCTGGACTTCCGCCGACAGACATATTCCATTTTTTAATGCCAAGGATCTGCTCTCCGTAATCCATAATCAAAAAGCTGATAAAGTCACGGCGCACCAAAATGCCAAGACTATAAAAGGCGCGGGGATTTCTTTCCAGTAAGAAAGCTTTTCTGCCGACGCCCTTTGAGTCTCCCTGGGATTCTTTTATAAAATTCAGGCCAGACAAATCTGCACAGATCCTGGTCATACTGGTAGGACTCATTTTTAATTCTTTAGCCAGAGAGGCTCTGGAAACATTACCCCGTGACTTGATCTTATCAAGCACCAGCTGACGGTTGCTGATCTTCATCTGCTGCTGGTCCTGCTGTTTTTGCTTTTTCATATTAATTTCTCCACTGATGTTATTAATTATATTATAAAGAAAGCTTCACTTCTTGTCAACATCCATAAAAATATGAGCCGGATATCATAAGATACCGGCTCATATTATTTAAATCATTTTCATTATTCATATAAAGGATATTTCTCTGTCAGTTCTTTCACCAGCTGTTTTGCTTCTTCAAGCTTCTGGTCTAACAGGGTAAGACGGATTGCTTTTGCGATTGCCGCCATATCCTCTTCTTTTAACCCTCTGGTTGTCACTGCCGGTGTTCCGAGGCGGAGCCCAGATGTGACAAACGGTGATTTTGGATCGTTCGGGACTGTGTTTTTATTGCATGTGATGTGAACAGAATCCAAAACTTTTTCGGCTTCTTTTCCTGTCAGATCATATTTCTTAAGATCAACCAGCATCAGATGGTTGTCTGTGCCTCCGGATACAATATCAAAGCCTTCTTCCATCAAAGCTTTTGCAAGTGCATCTGCATTTTTTACCACCTGTTTTCCGTATTCCTTAAAGCCGTCAGACAATGCTTCTTTAAAGCATACCGCTTTTCCTGCGATCACGTGCATCAACGGACCGCCCTGAATTCCCGGGAAAATGGCCTTGTTGAAATTATACTTTTCATTGATCTCATTGCTGCACAGGATCATGCCGCCGCGGGGACCTCTCAAAGTCTTATGGGTCGTTGTGGTTGTCACATGGGCATAAGGGATCGGGCTCTGATGAACTCCTGCTGCCACTAAACCTGCGATGTGTGCCATATCCACCATAAGGATTGCTCCGACCTCATCTGCGATCTCACGGAACTTCTTAAAGTCGATAGACCTTGCATAAGCGCTGGCGCCGGCGATAATCAGTTTCGGCCTGCATTCTTTTGCAATCTCAAGAACATTGTCATAATCAATAAATCCTTCATCATTGACACCATAAGGTACACAATGATAATATTTTCCGGACATATTGACCGGGCTTCCATGGGACAGATGTCCGCCATGGTCCAGGCTCATCCCCATATAAGTATCTCCCGGCTCCAGCATTGCAAAAAATACTGCCATATTAGCCTGGGCTCCGGAATGAGGCTGAACATTGACATATTCACATCCAAAGAGTTCCTTTGCACGCTCTCTTGCCAGATTTTCAACTACATCCACGTACTCACAGCCGCCATAATATCTCTTTCCCGGATATCCTTCCGCATATTTGTTTGTCAGATGGCTTCCCATGGCTGCCATGACCGCCTTTGATACTAAGTTCTCAGAAGCAATCAGCTCCAGATTATTTCTCTGTCTGGACAATTCATCCTGCATAGCATCAGCAACTTCAGGATCATAATTCTCCACTTCATTAAAATCGAACATTTCTGCGTCCTCCTGTTATATCATAAATTAATCTTGGAATTGTTCTTTCAGCGCTTCCACAGCTGTCTCTACACGGCTTTCCCGGATCAGGACCGTAATCTTGATCTCAGAAGTATAGATCATATGGATGTTCACACCTTTGTTATAAAGAGCTTCAAACATTTTAGATGCTGCCCCTGAGTTTGACATCATTCCTGCACCTACGATGGATACAATACCCACATTTTTGTCAGATACGATCTCCTTATATGAGTCTTCCTCAAATGTTTCTTTCAAAGTCTCCACAGCTGCATCGGCATCTGACTTTTTCACAACAAAGGAAATATCCTTGCTGTCTTTTCTTCCGATAGACTGTAAGATTAACTCTACATTGATTCCTTTGTCCGCAATGGCAGTAAACAGTTTTGCCGCAATGCCAGGTTCATGCTTCAGCCCTTTGATCGCTACCTGTGCAACATCTGTGTTTGACAGCACGCCGCTAAATAACATTTTCTCCATAATCTGCTTCTCCTTATTCCTCGTTCGTATCGTTTTCTTTCAATTCAATTCCAAGCTCGTCAAGCTGCTCTGTGTCCACTCCTCCAGGCGCCTGCGTCATCAGACAGGAAGCGTCCTTTACTTTCGGGAATGCAATGACGTCACGGATACTGTCCTCACCTGTCATCCACATAACAAGCCGGTCCAGGCCGTATGCCAGACCTGCATGAGGCGGCACCCCATACTGGAAGGCTTCCAGCAGGAATCCAAATCTTTCATTGGCGTCTTCTTCTGTAAAGCCAAGGGCCTTGAACATAGCCTTCTGAATATCATCCCGGTGGATCCTCACGGAACCTCCTCCAAGCTCTGTTCCATTTAACACAATATCATAAGCCTTGGCTCTGACCCTGCCCGGATCTGTGTCGATATACTTAAGGTCCTCTTCCATCGGCATGGTGAACGGATGGTGCATGGCCGTATAACGGTTTTGTTCTTCGTTCCATTCCAAAAGCGGGAACTCTGTCACCCAAAGGAAGTTATACAAAGACTCGTCGATCATATCATACTTTCTGCCGATCTCCAGGCGGAGATTTCCAAGTACATCATAGACCACAGAATCCTTGTCTGCTGCAAACAAGAGCAGGTCCCCGGGTTTTCCTTCCATGGCGTCAATCAGCGCCGTCATTTCCTCATCTTTCATAAACTTAGCAAAGGAAGATTTCACGCTTCCGTCCTCTTTCAGCTGGATATAGGCAAGGCCTTTGGCACCGAATTCCTTTGCAAAATCTACAAACGCATCAATCTTTTTGCGGCCCAGATCACCAAGCCCCTTTGCGTTCAGCCCCCGTACGGAACCTCCATTCTCTAAAGCCCCTTTAAAGACCATAAAGTCACAGCCTGAAACAGTTTCAGATACGTTGACCAGTTCCATTCCAAACCTTGTATCCGGCTTATCAGAACCAAACCTGTCCATAGCTTCCTGATAGGTAAGGCGCTTCATAGGAATCTGCACATCTACGCTGAGAACATCCTTGAATACCCTCTGGAGCAGGCGTTCGTTGAGACCGATCACATCGTCTACATCTACAAAAGAAAGCTCCATATCGATCTGTGTAAACTCAGGCTGGCGGTCTGCCCTCAGGTCCTCATCCCTGAAGCACTTGGCTATCTGATAGTAGCGGTCTACACCAGAACACATCAAAAGCTGCTTGAACAGCTGCGGTGACTGGGGAAGCCCGTAAAAATTGCCCGGATGAACACGGCTCGGCACCAGATAGTCCCTGGCTCCCTCCGGTGTACTCTTTCCAAGAATCGGAGTTTCAATCTCTAAAAAGCCTTCCTCCGCCAAAAAGTCTCTTGCCGCTTTTGTTACCTGGCTGCGGACCAGCAGATTCTTCTGAAGGTTCGGCCTTCTCAGATCCAGATAGCGGTATTTGAGGCGCAGCTCATCTTTCACTGTCTGTTCTGCATCTACAGGAAACGGCGGTGTTTTCGATTCAGACAGAATCCTTAACTCCGTTACCTTGATCTCAATATCCCCTGTCTTTAAATTTTCATTGATGGCGGCACTGCGCTTTTGTACTTCCCCTTTTACTGCGATCACATATTCATTCCGCAGGGAATTTGCTTTTTCATAATCTCCGCCTGACAATGTATCCTCATCAAAGACCAGCTGCAATAATCCTGAACGGTCTCTTAAATCTACAAATATAAGACTTCCTAAATTTCTTCTCTTCTGTACCCATCCCATGACGGTTACATTCTCGCCGGCGTTTTCACGGCTCACTTCTGTACATCTGTGGCTCCGTGACAGCCCGGACATTGACTCTGCCATGCTGCTTCCTCCTTACATATATTAAACCTGTCTGTCATTATATCATAAGGGGCATCAGAATTTCAATGAACTTATATATAGTTTATACCTTATCGTGCGGAGCACGTCCACCCGAAGGGTATGAAATACGGGATGCCCTGTGGGCAGATAATGAACCAAATTCACTGCAGCGGTCTTGAAAACCCAAAACTCTCATCATAATTCTGTACTTTTTCCTTTGAATGCATTATAATGGTAAATACACGAAAAAGGAGGCAAGTAACATGAGTGAATATGCAATTGTTGCACCAGAGGATTTTGACCAGAGTGCCTTCCGCCTGATTGGGAAGGACTGGATGCTGGTAACCGCCAAAAATAACGAAGGCAAGATCAACACGATGACCGCATCCTGGGGTGGATTCGGCGTCATGTGGGGCAAGGACGTGGCACTGTCTGTCATCCGTCCGCAGCGCTATACAAAAGAATTTATTGATAATTCTGATACCTTTTCACTGTCATTTTACGACGAGGCATTTAAAAAGGATCTGACTTATCTTGGAAGTGTGTCCGGACGGACCGAAGATAAAATCTCAAAGACAAGGCTTACGCCGACGGATGCCAACGGGATCCCGTATTTTGAGGAAGCAAAGATCGTCCTGATCTGTAAAAAGCTGTTTTGCCAGCCGATGGATCCGGAAGGATTCATAGGAGATGCAAAAGCACTGGATGCACAGTGGTATGCAGATAAAGACTACCATACTCTGTATGTAGCAGAGATTGAACAGATTCTTGTAAAACAAGATTAAAACTATAAAATCCGATGAAAGACCTGAAATCTTTCATCGGATTTTATAGTTTCTTTATTATATGAAATTATATCTGACAAACCTTATGGGGATTCAGGATATTTTTCGGGTCAAAAGCTGCCTTGATCCCCCTCATGATGTTCATAGTTTCTTCCTCAAGGGATTCTTTCAGATATGGCTTTTTTGCATATCCGATTCCATGTTCTCCGGATACCTGGCCGTTTAACTCATCTGCCTTCTGGTATATCTTATCCATTGCCAGCGTCATCCGTTCCTGCCACTGCTGTTCAGTGAGATCATCTTTCAAAATATATGCATGCAGATTTCCGTCTCCTGCATGGCCGAAGCTCTTGATCCTGATATCAACCTCATTATGAAGGTTATGCATATACTCAACCATCTCGCTGATCTTATTTCTCGGCACAACCACATCTACTTCATCCATATAGGTCGTAGAGCCTTTGATGGCCTCCAAAAATGCTCCTCTGGCTTTCCAGATGGATTCATCTCTCTCCTCTGTATCAGAAATCAATACATCCAGAGCACCCTGGCTTAAGCAGAGCTTTGCAACCTTATCATAATCCGCTTCGATCTCTTCCGCTGAATTTCCGTCAAATTTCAGAAGCAGGTAGGCATCGGCCTGATGGTCAGGGAATTTTTTCCCCAGGTATTCTTCTGCATCTTCGATAACTTCTCTCTGCATAAACTCAATAGCCGTCGGAATTGATTTGGACTTGATGATCTCCGGTACTGTCTGTATCGCAGAGTTCAGATTTTCAAACGGTATCAAAAGACTGATCGCTTTTTTAGGAAGCGGGAGCAGCTTTAAGACAGCCTTTGTGATGATTCCCAATGTCCCTTCTGATCCTACCATCAGATCCTTCATCGCATAACCGGAGCTGTTTTTAACAATTTTCCCTCCGAATTCTACGATGCTTCCATTGGGCAGCACCACTTCCAGGCCCCGGACATAGTCTCTTGTAACACCATATTTTACTGCCCTCATCCCTCCGGCGTTGGTGCTGATATTTCCTCCGATGGTTGCAGATTTCTCACCTGGGTCCGGCGGATAGAAGAAATCATGCTCTTCTACAAAAGCGGATAGCTCCATCAAAAGCACTCCCGGCTCCACAGTAACTGTCAGGTTTTCTTCATCCAGCTCCAGGATTTGGTTCATAAGGCTCGTATCAATCATAATGCCGTGTTCCATTGCAACAGAAGAACCAACCAGTCCGGTGCCGGCGCCCCTTGGAGTGACAGGGATCGTATGCTCATATGCATAAGACATAATTTTTGAAATTTCCCCGGCATCAGCTGCTTTTACCACTACATCCGGATAACTCTGGGTTCCGGAAAGCTCATCGTGGCTGTATTCTTCATTAATATTTTCTCCAAACAAAATCCGCTCATCGTCATTGATCACCTGTTTTATGTATTCCAGATCTTTCTCATCTAATTTTTTATATTCCATAACTATGCCCCCTGACCCACTTTGATTTTTTCTATGAACTGAGGAATGATTTCATATAAATCACCCACCAGACCGTAGTGTGCTACTTTAAATATAGAAGCCTTCTCATCCTTATTGATTGCTATGATCTGGTCCGAATGGTCCATGCCTGCAACAAATTGAATGGCCCCGGACACACCGCAGGTAATAATCAGCTTGGGACGGACCGTCCGGCCGCTTAAGCCTACCTGCCGTTTGGCATCCAGCCAACCGTTTTCAGCCACGGGTCTTGTACATGCCACCTGGCCGCCCAGCAGATCAGCCAATTCTTCCAGCATCTGAATATCCTCTTCCTTTTTCACACCCCGCCCTGCCACTACGAGCACATCTGCAGATTCGATAAATTTCTCTTTTTCCTTCAGCACTATATCCAGAACTTCTACATTCGTCTGAAGTTTTTGCTTATCAACGGAACATTCAACAATCTCTCCGCTCATCTCATCCATCCGTTCCGGAGCATTCATCACTTTATAGCGCACCGTTGCCATCTGAGGCCGGTGATTCGGCGTGGTGATATGAGCCATGATATTTCCTCCGAAAGCGGGACGTATCTGGGAGAGATCTGTATTCTCATTCATCTCAAGGATGGTGCAGTCTGCTGTAAGCCCTGTCTTCATCCTTGCCGCTACCCTCGGAGCCAGCTGTCTTCCCACCGTTGTGGCTCCTACTAAAATAGCCGATGGATGCTGTTTTTGTATAAAGTCTTCAAATACCGATGTATACGGTTCGATCTTAAATCGGTTCAGTTCCGGGTCATCATACAAAAATACCTGGTCAACTCCATAGTGCAGCAGTTCCTGGCTTTCTTCTTTGATACCGCTTCCGATGAACAATGCATATACCGGATGGGAAATCTTTTCAGCCAGCTCCCTGGCTTTTCCAATCAGCTCATAGGTTACCGGATGGATTTTTCCGTCCACATGGTCCACATAAACTACAATTCCGTTCCAGGCAGATTTGTCGATCTCCTCTTTCTTCTGGTCCTCCACGTAGGTTACTGCACCTTCAGGCCCTTTCTTTACACACAGCTTACACATCCTGCAGGCTGAATTGATCTCCAGTTTTCCGTCTTTTTCTTCCATTGCTCCAAACGGACAGATTTTGATCAGTTCACCGAGATCTTTTATTTTTTCCTGATTAATTTCTAACTTTGCCATATTTTTTCCCTCCTAATGAGTTTTTTGCATCTATCTCCGCCGCGCTGTAAAATATACTTATCTGACAACGAAGAAAACATGTTATACAAATTTCAGTTCTTTCACTTTTTGGAATAATTTTTCTGAAAGTATACTGCTCTCCTCGTTCCAGAGTTCCCTGTGGTGATTTGTTTCCGGAGGGAAAATCTTTTGAACCTGTGTGGGAGAACCGTTGAGGCCGTAATGAGTTTCATCCCGGTCGTCCATATCGTCCAGGCAGAGCATTGTGATCTCAGTGTCTGCTTTTTCCGTTTTTCTCACATAAGAGGGGAGCCTCGGCTGGAAGATGTCTTTGTCCACCGCCAAAAGACATGGGTAGGTAATTCTGGTTATTTCAATATCATCCGGCATATCCATCTCAACGGTGATATTCTGTCCGTTGGCCTCCGTGATCTTCCTGACGTTCGATACACTTGGGATGCCGAGCCATTCTGAGATCTCCGGCCCGACCTGGGCTGTATCCCCGTCTGTGGTCTGTTTTCCGCACAGAATCAGGTCAAAATCTCCCATTTTTTTGATTCCCTGTGCCAGAGTATAGCTTGTTGCCAGCACGTCAGCTCCTCCAAACCGGCGGTCAGAGATCAGGGCTCCGTGATCTGCACCCATGGCATAGGCCTCCCGGATCACCTGCGCTGCCTGCGGAGGTCCCATAGTGATCACGCTGACGCTTCCCCCCAGTTCTTCTTTTAACTTCATCGCAGTCTCTATGGCATAGAGATCATAAGGATTCATCTTAGATGCCGCACCGTTTCTTTTCAGGACACCTGTTTTGGGATCTACTTCTACCTTGTTGGATTCCGGTACCTGCTTGATACAAACTAAAATATTCATATCTGTTTTCCTCCTGCCTTTACGATTGGTCCTACCAATCGTGTGAAAAATAATTGGAAATGCTGCTCCATTTCCAGGTTCCTTGTTCTATATATTGGTCCTACCAATTTATCTTCATTATAAACTTATTTGTATTTTTCGTCCAGTATTATTTTTAATTTCTGATATTTTTAGTCAATTTGCACAAATTATCTTGTCTTCATGCGGTCCAGAGTCTTATTGATAATGTCAAAATGATCCTCTATCGCTCTTCTTCCGCCCTCTAAGTCTTTTTCTATCATGCATTTGGCAATCTCTTTGTGGGTCTGCTGGAGCTTTTCTTTGTTGTCATCCTTAAAAATCTCTCTCCGCATATCAGTGATATAGGTGTCCAGAACGTCTGACAATGCCTGTAAAATATCTATAATCAGAACATTATGGGAAGCCTTTGCTATGGCATAATGAATTTTTTTATCCCAAATTACACATTCTTCCTCTGTTTTCCCTCTGTCCAGATTGGATATATACTCACTGATCTTCTGAATCTCCTCTTCACTGATATGATCTACGGCCAGTACAAAGGCCTCCATCTCCAGCGCAAAACGAAGCTGTGTGATGGAACTATAGTCAAGTTTGTGCAGAATGAACATCATAGACATAGACTCTACCAGATTTTTTTCAAAGTTGCAGGAGACATAATTTCCTGCGCCCTGCTGGCTTGATATAAAACCCATCATCTCCAGCATATGAATCGCCTCACGCACAGAATTACGGCTGACACCCAGATTTTCTGAGATCTCTCTCTCCGGAGGCAGTTTCTCTCCAATGGTCAGATCATGATTGATAATCTGTTTCTTGATATGTTCTATAACCTTTTCATAAGCTTTTCCCTGCTGCATTTCTATCCCTCTTTCTATGAATCCGCTTGGAGAGAATTATACCTTTCAGGTAAGATGAAATCAAGGGAATTTCTATTATTTCTGGTTTTTCAATGATAATCAGGTCTGTTTTTGACGAAATTGAGGATACCCCCTGCTCCGGACTGCTCCGGTGCAGGGGGTGCATTAAGATGGTCAATATGCATTAAGCATAGAAACACGCTGATTTATTCTGCTTCCTTTCTCTTTCTGATCTCTTCGATCATGACAGGAAGCACATTGACTGCGTCACCTACGATTCCGATGTTTGCCACGTCAAATATGGGCGCATCTTCGTCTTTGTTGACGGCTACGATATAATCTGAATTCATGATTCCGGACACATGCTGTGTTGCGCCGGAAATGCCGCATGCAATATAAAGCTTGGGAGCTACGATTTTTCCTGACTGTCCTACCTGATGTACTCTGGAGATCCATCCGTCCTCGATCGCAGGCCTTGTGGCTCCCACCACTCCGCCAAGCAGATCAGCAAGCTCTTTTACCAGGGAAAAGTTCTCCTTGTTTCCCATTCCCCGTCCGCCGGACACGATGACCTCTGCGTCCTCCAGATTCACAGTCTCTGCAATTTCTTTTACAATCCCCTTGATATCCAGCCGTATGTTTTCGCCGGAAACCGGGACATTTCTTTCCTCAACAACTCCCTGAACCGGGTCTTCTGCTTTTTTAAAGGCTCCGGAGCGCAGCACGGCGATCTGCGGTGCAGGTCCCTCCAGTGTCACATCCTGAAGGACACATCCTCCATATAGAGGACAGGTATAGACTGCCTTTCCTCCTTCAATTTTTATATCCATAACATCTGAAACACACCCTGTGCTGAGTCTGGCTGCCAGCTTTGGGGCAAGATCTTTTCCGTCCTGCGTACCCCCGATCAGCAGCGCGAAAGGTTTCTCCGCTGCTGTAATTTCCTCCAGCACGTTTGCATAACGGTCCGGATGAAATGTTTCATACTGCGGATCCTGGACCAGTATGACTTCATCTGCCCCGGAAGCCGCTGCTTTTTCAGCCGCTTCCTGAATGCCGTCCCCGATCATGACCGCTATAACCTTTCCGCCCTGCTCTTCTGCAATTTTCCTGGCAGGAGAAAGCATTTCCAAGCCGACCTTAACCGGGCTTTTGTCCGCAGTTTCTATGTAAACCGCGATATTTTTATATTCTGTCATATCCATTGCAAACTCCTCCTTAGAATACTTTCGCATCTGCCATCAAGGCAACCGCTTTTAATGCCGAGTCCTCTGCTGTCTCTTCCAGGATCTTAACCCCTGCCTCTTTTTTCGGCGGTTCATAGAGCTTCAAAGTCCTGGCAAAGGCTCCGGCCGCCCCTGTTTTTTCAGGTTCCAGCATGGCCAGGTCTTCTGCTTTTATGGTGCCGATCGGCTTTTTCCTTGCCGCCATCTTATTTTTGATGGTAGGATATCTTGGATCATAATCCGGCTTGGTCACCGTAAGCACACAGGGAACTTTTGTTTCTATCATTCGGTAGCCTTCCTCTGTTTCCTGTTTGGCAGTTACACACCCTTCGGCACAGCAGACCTCGATCACATTGGTCACAGCCCCGGTGCCCATCATCTCTGCAAGGCTCACTCCCACTTGGCCAAGTGCTGCATCGGTTGCCTCTTTTCCGCAGAAAATCAGATCAAACTTCTTTCCGGTATCTTCTTCTATCTTTTTTGCAGCACACATTAGAATATGGCTGATGCCCATGGAATCTGAACCGTCAAACTGATCTTCCCGGACCAGATATGCATGGTCTGCCCCTACTGCGAGGCAGTTTTTTAATGAATTCCGGGCTTCTTCGCCGCCGATACACAGGGCTGTGATCTCCCCTTCTCCTGCTTCTTTCAGGCGGGCAGCCATTTCAAGCGCATAGGTGTCAAACGCATTGACAACAGGCGTAATGTTTGTAAGATCCGGCTTGCCTTCGTCTGTCAAATGTACTTCCACAGAATCATCCGGCACCTGCTTAATGCACACTAAAATTTCCATAATCTTCACTCCTTTGTCCAGTCAAGTCCTTATCTTCCGATCGTATTGTTGGCAATAACGATTCTTTGAATCTCATTGCTTCCCTCAAAAATCTGGAAGATTTTTGCATCCCTCAGAAGTTTTTCTACCGGATATTCTCTGCTGTATCCATATCCGCCGAACATCTGGATAGCTTCGGATGCCACCTCCATAGCAATGTCGCTGGCGTAGCATTTTGCAATCGCCGCTTCTTTGGAATGCGGAAGTCCAAGATCCATTTTTGTCAGTGCATGGGCTACCATCTGGCGGGCTGTCTCTGTTTTGATTTCCATATCTGCAATCTTGAACTGAAGTGCCTGGTTTCTGATGATCGGTTTTCCGAACTGGATCCGTTCTTTCCCGTAAGCAATCGCTTCACGAATGCCTCTCTGTGCTATTCCTGCTGCGACACACCCCATCCATGCTCTGGCCTGGTCAAGCGTCTTCATGGCAATTCCAAAGCCCTTTCCTTCCTGGCCGATAAGATTTGCCGCAGGAATTCTGCAGTCTTCCAAGACAACGTCACAGGTGTTGGAAGTACGGATCCCCATCTTATCTTCTTCATTTCCGGTGCTCAGTCCGGGTGTCCCTGCATCTACAAGGAACATGGAGATCCCTTTTACACCCTGGCTTTTATCTGTCATAGCGGTAATACAATAGAAAGAAGCAATCCCCCCGTTTGTAATAAAGCATTTTCTTCCGTTGAGTATGTATTCGTCTCCGTCTTTTACTGCAGTTGTTGTCCCTGCTCCGGCATCAGAACCTGCTCCCGGCTCGGTCAGACAAAATGCCCCGAATCCTCCTTCAATGATCTTACTGCACACATGCTGTTTTTGTTCTTCATTTCCCGCGATCAGCACAGGTTTTGTTCCCAGTCCGCTGGCTGAAATCGTTGTGGCAAATCCTGCATCCGCAATGGCCATTTCTTCAATCAGGGCCGCCACGTCCACTCTGGAAAGTCCAGGTCCGCCGTATTCTTCCGGAACCTCCAGAGAATGAAGCTGCATTTCGATGGCTTTATCATAGATCTCTTTCGGCCACTCTCCTGATTTATCAAATTCTTTGCACTGTTCTTTTACTTCGTTTTCACAGAATTCACTTACGTCCTGCAGTAAATCTTTTGCTTCTTCTGAAATTAAATATGCCATAATTTATTTCTCCTTTTTTTATATATAGAATGTTTTTTGCTCCTTACAGCTTGTAGCATACCTTTCCGGGGTTTAAGATCATATTCGGGTCAAAGGTCTGTTTTATGCCTTCCATGATTCTCATGCTGACCGGCCCTGCAGATTCCGCCAGATAATCAAGCTTTCCATGTCCAATTCCGTGTTCCCCGGAAATCAGCCCTCCAAACTCAGTGGCTTTCTTATATACTTTTTTCATAAACTCAGCCGCCTGTTTTTTGAATTCTTCCTCTTCCATGTCATTGCTGCATGTATAAATATGCAGATTACCGTCTCCCGCATGGCCAAAGCTTTTTACCCTGAAATCAGCTTCTGCTTCCAGTGATTTCGTATAGGTCAGAAACTCAGCGATCTTATTTGTGGGAACTACCACATCACATTCATCCAGCAGCACAGTGTCCGCCTCAATGGCCTCCAAAAGTGCGCTTCTCACTGCCCATGCGTCTCTCTTCAGCGCAGGAGTATCTGCCACCAGAACATCAATTGCTCCCGCCTCTAAAACAACCTCTGACGCAGCTTCTATGATATCTTCCAGCTGCTCTTCTGAGTCACCGTCAAAGGTAGCCAGCAGATAAGCGCCTACATCCATGCCTTCCATCTGCCTTGGATATACCTTCTTTCCGAGGAACTTTTCTGTATCCATGACAACATCCTTTTCCATAAACTCCAAAGCCTGAGGATGAAGGTGATGCATAAAAAACTGAGGTACTGTGGAAATGCAGTCTTCCAGAGTCTCATAAGGAATGATCAGGCTGATAACTGCTTTAGGCTGAGGAATTACCTTTAAAGTAAGCTCTGTAATCACTCCTAAGGTTCCTTCAGAACCGACCATCAGGTTCAGCAGACTGTAGCCGGAACTGGTCTTAGACACTGTAGCACCCAGCTTGACAATCTCTCCGGTTGGAAGCACCACAGTCATTGCCCTGACATAATCTCTGGTAGTTCCATATTTCACTGCTCTCATGCCTCCGGCATTGGTCGCTACATTTCCGCCCACGGTGGCAAATTTTTCTCCCGGATCCGGCGGGTAGAGAAGCCCCTGTTTTTCGGCATCCTCTGCCAAATCATTTAACAATACCCCCGGCTGAATGGTCACCACAAAATTTTCTTTATCATATCCCAGAATCTTATTCATTTTCGTGATGGACAGCACAATTCCGCCGTGGATACTCACCGCACCTCCTACAAGGCCGGTTCTGGCTCCGCTTGGAGTCACCGGAATTCTGTGTTCGCTGCAGAGTTTCATTACCGCGGCAACCTCCTCCGTAGTCAGCGGTTCCACAACTGCTTCCGGCATTGCTTTTCCGTAGATCGACATCTCGTCATGGGTAAAATCATCGTTGATCTCATCCCCCGTATAGACACGTTTCGGTGCAATCTCCTTCAGCTGGTCAATGATTTCTTGTGTTACTTTGCCGTATTGATATTCACTCATCTGATCCTCCTTGGTCAACCCTGGTTTTTATTTCTTACAATAACTGAGACACCATCCGGTATCACAGTGATTTTACTATTTTCTTTCCCAAGATACTCGTCTGCCATGCGGACCGCATCCTCCACGCTGTCTGCATAGTCCATCTGCATCTCCTCTACCATATCCTTAGGCGCCTGTGTCACCATGATGACCTTATACTTTAACAGGATCCTGCATAATATCTGGGACTCCCACTGATCCGGCACCGTAGAGTTTCTGTCCGTGGAAAGAAATCTTTTCATGATCTTTTCTTTATCTTTTTCCTTTGCAAAGGTGTCATACAGCTCTTTTCCTCCATGTCCGTCAATGCAGCTTGCAGCCATGATGATAACTCCGCCCGGACGGCAGGTGGCTTCTGCCGCCGTCATACCTTTGACAGACTGGTAAATATTCTGGTCCAGAGGGTAACCTCCATTCGTGGAAATGACAATATCTGAAGGAACTGCGTCTACTCCTGAAAGCCGGTCCACAAAACTGCAGCCGCTTTCATGGGCTTTTTCATAGTGTCCTGCGAATGCCTCAATCACTTTCTTATCTTCATCCAGCACAACATTTATAATAAAAGCAAGTTTTGCCTTTCCTGCCGCATAGATCATATCTCTGTGGATAGGATTCCCCTTCAGGATTCCCGTTCTGGCATGAGGATCATCGATAAACTCTGAGCAATGATTTGCCAGTACTGTAGTCCTGCTGGAGACACCCGGCAGAACACTCTTTCTGCCGCCGGAAAATCCTGCAAAAAAGTGGGGTTCTATAAATCCTTCCGAGATCAGCAGATCAGCCTCCCAGGCAGTCTTGTTAATCAAAAGCTCACCCCCTGAAGGAAGTGTGCCAAGGCTAACCATATCTTCCTCCCTGCCGCTTTCATGCACTACAAACCTGATGTCCGGATGATTCACTGTTTCCTCTCCGAATTTTGCAATAAGCTCATCTCTTGTTGTCGGACGGTGAAATCCTGTGGCAATTAGAATAGTTATTTTGGCATTGGGATTTCCCTGCTTGATTTCCTCCATGACAGCCGGCATAATCACCTTGCTGGGAACCGGACGGGTATGATCGCTGGCAATCAGAACAATATGGTCCTTTCCCCTGGCCAGTTCACTGAGCCTCGGACTTCCCACCGGATGCATCAGGGCATCCTTCACGAGTTCTTCCTCTCCAAGTTTTGCCTGATAGTCATGGGCTTTTGATAAAAGAATGCCTGCCAGGCGTTCCTGTGGAATCTCAATGGTTAATTTCCCTTTTCCGTAGGGAAGATTTATCATACTCATAAGTTACCTCCGTTGAATGTTTTAAATGAACCGAAGTCCTGTAAATGCGATCACTCCATAAAGAACGATAAACAGAATGAAGTATTTTATAGATCCGTTCAGGATCCTGCTTTCTTTTCCAACTGTTCCCGTTGCGGCTACAGCGATAGCGATACTCTGCGGTGAAATAATCTTTCCTGCCGTAGACCCCACTGTATTGGCCGCTGCCAGCCAGACATCATTCATTCCGAGTGTATGGGCTGTCTGAACCTGAAGTCCTGTGAACAGTACGCTTGAAGATGTTGCACTTCCTGTCACAAAGGTTCCGATTGAGCCGATCAGCGGTGCAACCAGCGGATAGAATGAACCTGTAACCGCCACAATCAGCGCTGCGATGTCACTGATCATTCCGCTGTATCCCATGACCTTTGCCGTTGCCAGAACGGACACGATCGTCAGGACAGTCTTTGACATCTGTATCAAGGTGTCTTTTAATACCATTCCGATCTCTCCCCAGGAAGCCCCCTGCGCTTTCCCTCCGATCAGTGCAGCCAGGAAAATCAGAATACCAGGTGTTGCCAGCCATGTGAAAGTATATGGGGCAGCTCCTGCACCTGTATAGATCTGGACTGAACTCTTTACACTTGCCAGCGGATCATGAACAGCAGGAACCAGGCTGGAAGTAAGCAGGAGGAAAATCAGGATCAGCAGAAACGGCAGCCATGCAGTTACTGCCTTTTTTAATCCAAGAGGTTCCTTGTCTGCCGGTCCGCCTTCATTCAGTCCCTCCAGAATGTATTCCGGATCTTCTTTTTTCTTTAAAAACTTTGCAGCAAGAATCGTAATAACCATGCTGCATACAGAGCCGATCACTGCCGGAAGTTCAGCTCCCACAAACTTTGCGGTCAGATACTCCGGAATAATAAAACCTAATCCGGAAAGCAGTGTAATCAAGCCGATCCCCTTCAGTCCCTTTACAGAACCTCCCGTCATAATCATCATCAGGAATGGTGTCAGGACGACTAAAACTGCCAGCTGCAGTACAACAGCCACAGCTACGCTTCCAGGATCGAGACCGCTCACAGAAGCTGCAGTGATGGTCGGAATACCGATAGAGCCGAATGCCGTGGGAGTTGCATTGGCAACCAGACAAACCGTTGCTGCAAAGATCGGATTGATTCCCAGTCCGCATAAGATACTGGCCGGAATAGCCACTGCTGTTCCAAAGCCTGCCATTCCCTCCATGAATCCTCCAAATCCCCAGGCGATGATGAGAATCAGAATCCGCTTGTCTCTGGACACGCTGGTCAGCATTCGTTTGATCAAATCCATATGTTTTGTATGTACCGTCAGGTTGTAAGTGAAAATGGCCGCAATGATGACCAGACAGATTGGCCAGATTCCCATAGCTGCTCCTTCCAGTGTTCCGGTCAGAGCATCTAAAAGCGGCATTTTCCATAGCAGCAGTGCAAGAACTAGTGTAATCGCAAGTGAAATAGGACAGGCTTTGTATCCGGGCATCTTTAAGCCGCTTAAGGCCAGCATGAGCCAAAGGATAGGAAGCAAAGCCAAAATAAATTTGATGAACATCACGAGCAGAATCTCCTTTCTGTTCAGAACTACGAGTTACACCCAAATAAATTGGTTCTACCAATCCCCTTGTTGCCCCTTATGGTAGGACCAATTTTAAAAATTGTCAAGTCCTTTTGCATGAACAGCCTGTCCTTTTGTCCTATTTTTTTATGCAATCTGCCGAAATTTAATTTTTATTTTCTCTTCACTGCCCGCCAAAACGATTGATATTTCCATTTTTATCCCTTTTAAAATTATGCTCTCTTTTTTTAATTTCATGAAATCTCACAAAAAAAAGAAAGAATCCCGCTCGCGGAGCATTTTTTATTTCATAGAATGCACTTTCCTATGAAAAAAAGAAACAGGCCCCATAAACCGGGAGCCCGTTTCTTTTTTCTTATACAATATTTTTTTAATGGTGCTTATATTTATAAGGCACTTCCTATGTTATCCAAAGAGATCTCTGTCTCTTCACCTGTTTCCATGTTTTTAAGCCTTCCTTTGTTCTCCAGAAGTTCATTTTCACCGATGATAATCGTATTCTGTGCATGAAGCTTGTTTGCATATTTCATCTGTGCTTTAACTCCGCGGCCAAGGTAGTCAGTCTCCACCTTAAACCCTTCAGAGCGCAGGCCCGCAACGATCTCATACGCTCTGGCCTTGGCTTCTTTCCCAAGGATGCCGACATAAAGGTTCAGCGGCCTGCCCTGCGGAAGTTCAACACCCTCTTCTTCCAGGAAATATAAAATACGTTCCACACCCATACCGAAACCGACTGAAGGCATTGAAGCTTTTCCGTCGATTTCATGAACCAGATTGTCATACCGTCCGCCGCCGCACAGGGTAAATCCGTCCTCATTGACGAACTCAAATACAGTTTTTGTGTAATAATCCAGCCCTCTCACAATGCCGGTATCCACCTCATAAGGAATGTTCAGGCTGTCCAGAAGACTTTTCAGTTCCTCGAAATGAGCGCTGCACTCGTCATCCAGATAATCGATGGTTCTGGGCGCATCCTTGATAATCTCTTTGCAGGAAGGCACCTTACAGTCGATCACACGGAGCGGATTCTTCTCCATTCTCTCGCGGCATGTCGGGCAAAGCTTGTCCTCATGCTGGTGAAGGTAATCAAGCAAAGCTTTATTGTAATCTTTTCTGCAGTTTGAACAGCCAATACTGTTGATATGGAGTTTTGCATCCTTAAGCCCAATCTTTTTAATAAAAGACGTGACAAGAGTAATCAGCTCAACTTCTGCAAGGGGGCTTTCTGCCCCCACGAACTCTATTCCAAACTGATGATGCTGTCTCAGTCTTCCGCTCTGGGGTTTTTCGTAACGGAAGGCCGGGGTGATGTAAAACATCTTTACCGGCTGAGGCTCATTCTGCATTCCATGCTCCAGATAAGCACGAATGGCGCCTGCGGTTCCTTCCGGCTTTAAAGTAATACTTCTGTTCCCCTTATCTTCAAATGTGTACATTTCTTTTTGAACCACATCTGTCGTCTCTCCTACGCTTCGCTGGAACAATACCGTATGCTCAAATACCGGGGTGATAATCTCATGGATATTATATGTCCCGCATAAATCCTTAAAAATATTCTCCAGGTATGTCCGCTTCTGCATCTCCTCCCCGAACCAGTCTTTCGTCCCTCTCGGTGCTTGTGTTATCATTCACAGTTCCTCCTTTAAGTTATATCTGTATCGTGCAGATTGCTCTTTTCTAATATTCTAAGCATTTCTCTGGAAAATGCAACCCGCTGAAACGCAAGAAACACTTTCATGTCAAAATTCTTTACTTCTTCGATCATAACTTCCAGGGCAGTTTCCACCGAAAATCCTTCTCTGTAATCCCGGTTGGCAATCAAAGCCCCAAAAATATCACATACATGCATGATCCTTCCCACCAGAGGGATCTCATCCCTCTTTAAATTGCTCGGATATCCGGTGCCGTCGTAATGCTCATGATGATACAATACTGCATCTAAAACAATATCGTCATATCCATGCTCAATCAAAATAGAATGGCCAATGGTGGAATGCATGCGCAGATAGCGTGTCTCATCAACCGCAAGGATCTGCTCTTCCTTTTCATTCATGTAAAAATTTAAACGAACCTTTCCGATATCATGTAAAAGCCCTGCCACAGCCAGGTCATAGCAGGTCGCTTCATCCAGGCCCAGCTCTTTTCCCACACTGTATGCAAGATTGCTTACAACGATCCCGTGCTCAATAGAATCATCCAGGCTGACCTGAATCGGGGTTTCCACATCCCGGGATTCATATTTCATTGGCATAATGCAGCACCACCTAACACATACTTTTTAGTAATTTATCTTTCCGTAAAATCATTTCACTGATCCGTTCTGTATACTGCCTGACATCCTTGAGATTCTCCACTCTCTGAATATTTCTGCCCGGGCCGAGAATCTTTGATGAGGCACCGGCTCCCACTGCTATGATATCATGCAGTTCCTCCATAATCAGTATATTATAAAGACACTCCTTTTCTTCCAAAGAAAAGCCTATATTTTCAAAATTCCCGGGAATGTTTTTCTGCCTGTACAGATAGTACGGCTCCATTCCCATAGAAAAGCATGCATCCTGTGCATACTGAATCATCTGTTCATCTGCTCCAAAAGAATATTGGTCTCTCAGCTGGTTTAACGGCGCACTCCGCTTGATGGCCAGCGCATGGACGGTAATGCTGTCCGGTTTCAATTCACCAAGAGCCGCAAAGGTTGTTTCAAGCTCTTTTTCTCCTTCTCCCGGAAGTCCGCAGATGGTATCCATATTGATATTATCAAATCCTGTCTTTCTCGCTGCCTCAAAGCTGGCTGCCACTTCCTCCGCCGTATGGTTCCTTCCGATCCTCTTTAGTGTAACATTATTCATAGTCTGAGGATTGATGCTGATCCTTGTGACACCGTTCTCAAAAAGTACAGAAAGCTTCTCCCCGGTAATGCTGTCGGGTCTTCCCGCTTCCACGGTAATCTCCCGGATCCTGCTGAAATCAAAACACTTTCTCAGTTCTCTCAATAAACGCTCTAGCTGTTTGGGTGAAAGGGTTGTAGGAGTTCCTCCCCCCACATACAGGCTGACCAGCGGCCTGTCCCTGTATTGACTGCCTACATAGCGGATCTCACGGATCAAAGCATCCAGATACTGATCCACATACTCTTTATAAGCAGAAATTGGATACGAAGTAAAAGAACAGTACAGACATGTACTTGGACAGAACGGAATCCCCACATACAGACTGTATCCATTGGTATAGGAGATATCCCCCAGTAATTCTGTCTCTTTTTGTGCCACAGAGACACAGAGCTGTGCCTTTTCTCTGCTGACCAGGTAATCATTCCGCAGTTTTGCTTCCATCTCTTCCCTGCTTCTTCCTGAGGCACAGTCTTCAAACACAAGTTTTGTAGGCCGGATACCATTCAGTGTTCCCCATGGAAGTTCCTTTTTAAGATGGCCGGACAGCAGCCGGTACAGCGCTGCTTTCAGGCCATTTTTAAAACTCTTTTTATCTTTATAATCCCCCTTAACCTTCTCAGAAAGAACTGCTTCCCCGGCTCTAAGTTCCAGAAGAGTTTCCGGTTCTCCGTAGAAGACTCTGCAAATAAAATCATAGATAGAATTGTCATTCTCTTCTGAAGACAATTCTATCTTTTCTCCAATGCAGAACGCCAGTATCAGGCTTCTGATATCGTATTCATACAGGGTCTCATTCTGAATCAATCCGATCATGGCTGTACAAGAAACGGGTTTGTGCGTTTTTCAAGTCCGATGGTTGTGCTGTTCATATGCCCCGGATAAACTTCTGTATCATCCGGCAGAACAAACAGCTTTTCCCGGATGCCGGACAGAAGTGCATCCGTATCACCTGTAGGAAAATCTGTCCTTCCGATGCTCTGGCGGAACAGGGTATCCCCTGCAATCAGCCATCCCTGCTCTTTGAAATAATAACAGACTCCGCCCTTTGTATGGCCCGGCACGTGAATACATTGTATCTCGGTTCCCAAAAGATCCAGAACCTGTCCGTCTTTTACAATATGGTCTGCATCCATGGAGACAGGTTCTCCAAACATCGAAGTCAGATTCAGAGACGGCTCTCTGAGCACCTCTGCCTCATCCTCATGCAGATAAACCGGCAGTCCTGGCTTTTGTTCCTGTAAATAAGGAAGTGCCATTACATGGTCAAAATGTCCGTGGGTCAAAAGCACTGCTGTGAGTTCAAATCCTTCTTTTTTTAACATCTCCATAACCCGGAATCCTTCATCTCCCGGATCAAATACAAGCGCCTCTTTTGTCCTGCGGCTGCCGACAATATAACAATTTGTCTGCATCTGTCCAAGACAGGCTCCTAGCAAAATAATATCATTATCCATAGCTGCTGATCTATCCTACCTTTCTCTCTATGTCCACCACACCTTCAATATTGCGGATTCTTGCGATCACTTGGTTGAGCTGGGCAACTCCGTTGATATCAAATGACATGCTCAGGGTAGCCCGGCCTTTTTTAGAATTTGACACATTCATAGTCAGAATATCTATATCCAGTTCCAGGAATACTTTGGAAACATCTGCAAGCATTCCCTTACGGTTGTTGGCATAAATGGAAATCTCCGTGGTGTAAGTCTGCCCGGAGCCCTCAGAACCTTCCTGCCATTCAGCCTCAATCAGCCTGGATCTGTCCGTCTCTGACATACTCAGCAGATTGACACAGTCCGTCCTGTGAATGGAAACTCCCCGTCCTCTTGTGACAAATCCCACAATCTCATCTCCAGGTACCGGATTGCAGCATTTGGAAAACCGCACTGCCACATCATCCACACCTTTGACAACAATACCGCCCTTCTGTTTTTCCTCCGGACGGTGCTCCCTGATATGTTCTGCTGCCTCTAGTACCTGTTCATCCGTAACCTTTTGTTTCTGGTCCTTGTTAAACTCTTCCACCAGCTTATTGACAACCTGGCCCTCTTTCAGCCCGCCGTGTCCGACGGCAGCACAGACAGATTCCCAATCCTTAAACCCGTACTTAAGCTGTACCTTTTTAATGTACTCCGGCTTTAAATAATGCGGAAGCTCTATGCGCTTGCTCTTGCAGTACTTCTCCAGCATTTCCTTGCCTTTGACAATGTTTTCTTCCTTAAACTGGGTTTTAAACCACTGGTTGATCTTGCTCTTGGCCTGAGTAGACTTGACAATGCCCAGCCAGTCCCTGCTGGGTCCTTTTGAGTTCTGGGAAGTGATGACTTCCACCCTGTCGCCGTTCTGCAGATGATACTCAAACGGCACCTGCCTTCCGTTTACTCTGGCTCCCACCATCGTATTCCCCACGGCACTGTGGATGCTGTAGGCAAAATCAATAGGCGTAGAGCCATTGGCAAGGCTCTTAACATCTCCGTTAGGCGTAAAACAGTATACCTGCTCTGCAAACAGATCCAGATTGGTCTTTAACAGGGACAGGAACTCCTTATTGTCATCCATGTCCTGCTGCCACTCCAGAATCTCCCTGAGCCAGGAAAGCTTCTCTTCTTCTTTGTTGACACCTACGTTATTGCTGTTTTCTTTGTATTTCCAATGGGCTGCAATACCGTATTCTGCAATCTTGTGCATCTCAAATGTCCGGATCTGAATCTCAAACGGATGCCCCTCCGGCCCGATCAGCGTCGTATGCAGTGACTGGTACATATTCTGCTTCGGCATGGCAATATAGTCTTTGAATCTTCCCGGAATGGGCTTATACATCTCGTGAATCACTCCCAGGGCTGCATAACAGTCCTTCACCGTGTCCACTTTGATGCGCACTGCAAACAAATCATAAATCTGATCCAGAGTCTTATTTTGATTCACCATCTTTTTATATATGCTGAAAAAATGCTTCACCCGGCCGTCGATCTCTGCCTTGATGCCGCTGCGCTCAATATGTCCCCGGACCTCATCTACAATGTCTTTGATGTAGGCTTCCCTGCGGACCTTCTGTGAATCCAGGGAATGCTCCAGTTCCTTGTATACATCCGGCTTCAGATATCTTAAGGACAGGTCATCCAGTTCTACCTTAATCTTGGAGATACCAAGCCGATGAGCAATAGGCGCATAGATATCCATGGTCTCTCTGGACTTTTCCTTCTGCTTCTCAGGCTTCATAAACTGCATCGTCCGCATGTTGTGCAGCCGGTCCGCCAGCTTGATCAAAATGACCCGGATGTCCTTTGCCATGGCCAGAAACATCTTTCTCAGATTCTCTGCCTGTACCTCGATCTTATCCTTGGAATAACTCAGCTGGCCTAACTTTGTAACACCGTCCACAAGCTGGGCTACTTCCACCCCAAACTCCCGGACTACGTCCTCATAGGTCACTTCCGTGTCTTCCACCACATCGTGCAGCAAACCAGCAATGATGGTTTCCCGGTCAAGTTCCAGTTCTGCCAAAATGATGGCAACACAAATAGGATGAATGATATAGGGTTCCCCGGACTTTCTCTTTTGATCCTTGTGGGCCTCAAAAGCCATATCAAAAGCTTTCTCTACCATCTCTATATCTTCATCACTGTACAGGCTCTTCATGGTGTCCATCAGTTGAAGACGGAGTTCCTCAGGAGCCGTAAAACTCTTCGGATTGCTGATATCTTTTTTTACACGGTTTATTTTTGTTTTGCTGTTTTGCTCCATTGGCAGCCACTCCAGTTTAATTATTTTTTAATTTTGATTCACAGTAAATACACCTGTAAACCTTGTTCTCTTTATCCACAAGCTTAAATGTATGATCAATCTCCTGTTCTATGGAAGTGATGCACCGCGGATTTTTACATCTTGCAATGTTTGTGATGACCTCGGGAAGGGCTACCTTATGCTTGGACTTTAACTTGCCGTCCTCGATAATACAGACACTGGCATTGGGATCCACATATCCTAAGACATCCAGATCAATGTCAAAATTGTCGGAAATCTTAATGATGTCCTTTTTGCCCAGCTTATTGCTTTTGGCGTTCTGTATGATGGCAATGCTGCAGTCCAGCTTATCCAGCCCCAGCTGGTAATAAATATCCATCCCTTTTCCGGCTGTAATATGATCCAAAACGATTCCGTTTTTAATACTGTCTATGTTCATGCTAAACCCCCAATAAATCCATAATCAGCGCCATCCTCACATGCTTGCCGTTCAGCGCCTGTTTAAAGTAGCACGCTCTCGGATCTTCGTCCACTTTGACGGATATTTCATTGACCCTTGGCAGCGGATGAAGAATTGACAGATCTTTTTTTGCATTCTTCAGCTTTTCAGGGTCCAGGATATAGCTGTCCTTCAAACGCACATAATCGGCCTCATTAAAGAAACGTTCTCTCTGGACTCTGGTCATATAGATAATGTCCAGTTCCGGCATAACCTCTTCCATTTTCCTGGCCTCGCGGAACGGGATATTCTTCTTCTCAAACACATCCTTCTTCAGATACTCCGGAATCTGCAGTTCCTCCGGTGAGATCATAATAAAAGTAATATTGTCATATCTGGAGAGGGCCTTGATCAGTGAGTGCACGGTACGTCCGAACTTAAGATCCCCGCAGAAACCGATGGTCAGATTGTTAAGGCGTCCCTTCTCCCTTCTGATGGTCAGAAGGTCTGTCAGGGTCTGCGTCGGATGGTTATGGCCTCCGTCCCCGGCATTGATGATAGGAATATCCACATGCTTTGATGCCACATACGGCGCTCCTTCCTTTGGATGGCGCATGGCTATAATGTCTGCATAACAGGCCACCGTCCGCGCTGTGTCGGCGATACTTTCTCCTTTGGCTGCAGATGAAGAATCAGCAGAAGAAAAACCAAGTACACTGCCGCCTAACTCCAGCATGGCCGCTTCAAAGCTGAGCCTTGTCCTGGTACTTGGTTCAAAAAATAAGGTTGCAAGCTTCTTATATCTGCATACTTCCCTGTACTTTTCCGGACTGGAAGAGATATCATCCGCAAGATTTAACAGCCTGTCGACGTCATCCACAGACAAATCCATAGGATCGATTAAATGTTTCATTGAAAGTACCTCCTAATCTTATGTTATAATAATTCTACATTTTTAGACCAATAGTGTCAATGAATTACTTATATTTTAACAGTCCTTTTTCCAGCAGCTCCGAAGGCCTGTAAGAGAGCTTTGCTTTCCTGAGTCCTTCCTCTCCGAGATCCTCTTCCCGGTTGATATATTGGTAGTCCATGGCCTCATGCAGAATAAACTGCTGATTGATCATAGGATAGGCACCCTGTATCTCACCGAACGCTTTCTCAAAATGAACCACAAACGTGTCCTTCGCAGTACCCTCTCCTATGGCAAATGCTATGATCTTACCGTCACTTCTCAAAATTCCGCCTTTTAAGTCCAGTTCCTTATAATACATCAGGGCATTTTTAGCGGCACAGATCTCGTCATGTTTTTCTGAATCTTCCTGCTCGGTTGCCTCATTTGCCAGCTTCCATTCCATAAGCATGGTCAGTGCTTCCAGCGCATTTTCATCGTTCAGGGATTCATAAGCCCACTCATGATTTTCCTTAAACCGGTTGATATGATTCCTCTTGCCGTGAAGCTTTTTGCCTTTTAATGTGGCAAGTGACTCTCTTTCATAAATATAATCAAAGAGATCTCTGTCATATTCTACCGTGAAAATATCCCCGAACATCTCTTTCATCTTTTCTTCTGTTTCCTTTAAAATACCGTGCATGGCAAACGGAATGCCTTCCTCTTTACAGTATTCCATAATGGCTTCCACAGCCTTTTTCTCATCTCCGTCTCCGATAGGGTAACTGAAAGTACAGCCGCCCTC
The DNA here is from genome assembly GCF_018381315.1 of Anaerostipes sp. GTDB lineage: Bacteria > Bacillota > Clostridia > Lachnospirales > Lachnospiraceae > Anaerostipes. Next base: position 37,177 of record NZ_JAGZSD010000018.1, read on the forward strand.
ATCATCAGAGCGGATAATCAGCATATCTTCTTCCACTGCATAGGACATATGGTAGTGGTCTTTCCAGAGAATCAAGGTTGCCGCAGAAAAATCAGCGCTCCTGTAATTCACTTTGCTGAAATACTGATCCAGCATTTCTTTATCTTCTAATTTTGGTGTCTTAAAATCCATTGTAAACTCCTTTAATTATTTATGATAAGGCTGACGGTTAATAATCCTAAAGCCCCTGTAAATCTGTTCTAAAAGGACTGTTCCGCATAGTTCCGGCGCCATGTCAAAGGATGAGATGGTGAATTCTGAAAAATTATGCTCACTGCTGAACTCCCCAATATAAAAGCAGATATTAGAACAGCCGTTTATCATCCAACGGCTGATTTCTTCTGCAAAAGCAGTGCTCTCCATACTATCCCCAGAACTGGTCACTAAAAAATGCTTCCCTTCCTTTTCAAAGATTCTTCCCAATTGTTTCTCTTTTTTTACATACTTGATTTCTATTGTACAATATTTTCCCAGACGTTTCAAATATTCTTCCATTGCCTGGACATATAGCCGGTCTTTATTCTTCTGTAAGATAAAAATATAAAACCTCATGATGATTTGCCTTTGTCGAAAAACTTTTTAAGCTTTTTGTCTGATTTCAGAGCCTTCTCAAATGCATCGTTGGTCTCCTTAATCAGCTCTTTTACCTTTTCTTTTCCTAATCCGGCATTCAGTGCATTCTTTATCTGGGAGGTATAATGCTTCTCATTGTTGTAAATCTTATAGGACTGGCCCTTTTTGGTAAGATAATACTGGCTCATGCCAGGCGCAGGCGTCTTTATGCCCCTGATCTTTGTATTGTATACAGCATAGACAACGAAAGAATTATCATCTGCACCCTTTTCAATGTGAAAAGAAAGATTCTGATAGGATTCTATGTATTTATGCAGCTTCTTAACTATACGGCTGGAAACCAGATCTTTTGGATCTTCGGTCATAGCCTTCAGGCTTTTCTCATCCCCTGCTTCTAATTTCTTATAATATTGATTCATAAACTCAAGGACTTTATCTGATTCCGGCTCCACTGCCTGGGCGTCAGATGACGCTTCAGTGCTTTCCTTTTCTGAGGCTTTTGTCTCTTCCCTGAATATCTTTTCATTTGTAATTCTTTCTGTATGCTCCTTGTCCAATTTAAGAAAAATCAAAAAACAAGCGCAAAAAAATAAAATCCAGCTCAAAACGATAACGATGACTGTTGATTTCTTTAGCTTCACTTACCATGCCTCCATATAAATAGTTTTTTTTATTATAGCACATCCCTTTTTTTGATACAAAGGAAACATAAGAGCCGCACCCCTGTCTCCCTCTGCATCGCACAGGAAAATAGACGGGGTGCGGCATTCACATGCTGCCGGTCTTTTTATTTCTGTTCCCGGAACCCAAGACTTTCAAGAAAGCTTTGCACATCATCCGGGCTTTTAATTGTTGACAGAGAAGCAACCCCTATATATGCAGGATGAGTGCCGGATGCATCTGTCGACGTCTTGCTTGTCTCATATATTTTCCCATCATAATAGATAAGATATGCTCTCCACTGTCCATGCATGTCATTTGGATTTGATCCGTCACTCTTCGTAGCAATCAGCATTGTGCCGAAGGTACCTGAGACACCTTTTGATGACAGATAGTATGGCTGCCAGTATAGCTGGTCTTCCAGCTGGTCAAAATATTTTGATTTAAGAAATGCGGAATCCACGGGCATATATCCGTTTCCATGGTCATACATATGCTTCATCAGCGACTCCCTGCTGGCCCAGTTATTCACCTTGCCTTCTTTGTACAGCTGATCCATGAGCTTTTTATATTCTTCCACGTATTCTTCCAGAGGTGTCAGGGCACTGTCATCAGAAATGACATATTTCACATCCGCATCTTTATTGTATTTCACACAGAGACCGTTTTCTGCTTTGTAGGTCAAAGTCTGGATTTTCATGTCGTTCTCATCGAAAAAAATGCTTCCCTGAAAAGAGCCGCTTACTCCGGCCATGGATAAAATCTGTTTCTTATCCGCTCCAACAGAGGTCAGTCTGTTTTTGGCATACAGTTCCATATAGGCGCTCTGGGAAGAAGCCACCACAAGCTTGCATTCCGACTTGGCATCCGTTTCTTTCTGCCTGCGCAGGTAAGCGGTAAAAGAGGGAATCGCAATCGCAGCAAATATGCCAATGATCACTAACACTACAACTAATTCCACCAATGTGAATCCTTTATTATTTTTAACTGTCTGTTTCATTCTGTTCCCTCCTTATCAGAGACCAAATCCTATAAGTCTAATATACCTGATTTTGGGTCAGAATGAAATATGAAATACATCAATTTCCGGCGGAACTAGAAACCGGACAGAATAATGGGATGTCCCGATGCCTGTATTGACAAACAGTTTCATTCCATTCACAGAATAAAAACCGTCTGTATATTTCTTCGCAAGAGATGTTTTCATCTTAAAAAAGGGAAGCTTCACCTGGCCGCCATGACTGTGCCCTGCCAGTACCAGATCTGCACATTTGTCCGAAAGGCGCTCTGCTGCATCCGGTTCATGCAGCATCAGAATCCTGTAGTCACACTTTTTGATATTCTCTGCTTCCATCAGCGTATAATCCGGTTTTCCAAACAGGACATCGTCCAATCCCCCGATGCAGACAGTCTTTCCGTCGGGAAGTGAAACAATCCTTGTCTGATTCGTAAGAAGCTGGAATCCTCCGTTTTCCATAATCTTTGAGTAAGCCCTCATAGCCCCGCCGCCGTAATCCCGGTTTCCCCAGACGGCAAACTTCCCATATTTAGCTTTCATCTCAGAAAAAGCTTTCTCCACTTTATTTTCAGGATGATAGTCTGCGTAGTTATCATAAAGATCACCAGTAAAGAGCACAAAATCCGGTTCTTGGCTGTTAATCTTTTCGACCAGCTTATCCAGCCGGTTTTCTGTATAGGATCTGCTGACCTGGATATCTGATATGTGAACCACTTTTAACTCAGTGGATGTATTGCCTTTTTTCAGCTGATAGTCACGGACTACCAGACGGTACGGTTCTATTTTCACTGCATATGCTGCCAAAAGACCTGATACAATCAGAATCAGCAGTATAAACAAAACAATTCGTTTTATAATCTTCAACGAAATTCTCCTCTCCGGAAGACACTGCTTCTGAGACAGCAAGCCACAGAACTGGCCAAAATGTCATCCTGCAAAAATTTCCTATAGAAAAACAAAGTGGGCATGCCACCTCATTTTCCCCAATCCTTCATTCTTTGAAGGGCTTGTTCACTTTGTGTGCATCCTGCACGGAGTGCTTTTTATCACATAGGGAGGTTCAGAGACCTTCCTATGTGATGAAAAAGCGCATACTGCTATGCGCTCTTTCATATTCTTAGACAAATCTGCTAATTTTCATTCATGTTATTTGTTAAGTATACACGATAGATAAAAGTATGGCAAGACATGATTAGCAGCCGCTTACTCAAATCATCCTGCAGGTATAGGATTTACAATAATGTCTGCGGCCTGCTGTTTCAGAAGCGTAAATTTTTTCATTATCGAAAGGATGCCTTTTCAGAGTTGACTGGAGACAGTAAAGCTAAACTTATGATATTTCAAAATTTTCAGAACTGAAATTGCTGTAGAATCTCCCCTGTTCGGCGGTAAAACGCAGAACACAGTAATCAGGGTCAGTTACACCTTCCGGATAATACATGGTATCGCCTTTCTGCCATATCATTTCCTTATGCATTTGATCTTCCAGTACCTCCATTGTGCCTGTCAGCATAACACCTCTGAAAAATCTCCGGTCACAGAAATAAATACACGCTTTAGGATTGTCCTTATACTGCCTTACTCTCATGGATGATGTATTGGTTGTAAAGTAAAATACTTTAATCCCTTCCCGTTTTCGCGGCGGAAGCATAGCTTTTGTATTCGGAAAGCCATTTTCATCCACAGAACTGATAAATGACACACCTTGTTTGTCAATTAGGTTACCGACTGTTTTTATGGTATCTTTCATATTTGTACCTCCTTGTTTAAATAAAATTATAAGTGAAACCAGGTACACAGTAAATTAGTCACTTTTTCGTAACTATATCAGTCCTTTATCCCTCAAAAAATCTTCTCTGTGATCTTCTTTCATTATTTCAATTCCAACATCCTGCATAATTGTTACAGCTTCAAAAACTTTTTTCCCTCTCTCTGTAAGAAAATAATTCGATTTTAAAGGGTATCCTTCTTTCATTGTTTTTTCTACGATTCCGCATTCGATTAGTTCATTCAGATGCTGTACCAGCATTTTTTGGCTTATTCCCTGAATAGATTTCTTCAAGGCAGAAAGAGAAGAGCTTTCCTTACTAAGCTGCCATAAGATGATTGGTTTCCACTTTCCTCTTATAATATCGTGTGTCAGTTCCAGCGGACATGTATAGTCACTGCGTAATTTCATCTAAGCTGCCTCCTTTCAGGGCATATCGTAAGTATCCTGCATAAATTTAAATTTCCTATAGAACAAAAAAACCGCGAATATTCGCGGTTTTAAAAATGCACCAGGCAGGAGTCGAACCTGCGACCAACAACTTCGGAGGCTGTCACTCTATCCACTGAGTTACTGATGCAAAAGACTGTATTAAATGTCCGTGTTATATATTACAACAATTTCAATTAATTTGCAATCAAAACTTTCATTTTTTCTTTTTACTTATTCTATTATAAGCAATTCACTTCCTGCAAAAAGTTCCTCCAATCCTATGAGATATCTGCTCATACAGTGTTATGTCCGCTGGAAAAAGACAACCATAAAACAGAAAATGTCATCCTTATCCAGCAGACATTACGTCCATGTTCCACATGATTGGAGTGAGGCATTCTAAGAGCCGAACGGAAATCATGTGGAACATGTCATAAATACTGCTCCAAATCATGAATATCATTCGTATATTTTTTTGCAGATTCCTTAGATATGGTTCCTTCCGCCACCAGTCTTGACAGGTCACGGTTCAGTGTATGCATTCCATGTGCCATTCCTGACTGCATAATGGTATTCAGCTGATGGCATTTGTTTTCCCGAATCAAATTTAATGCCGCATCTGTACCCATGAGAACTTCTGTTGCGGCAATCCGTTCCATACCGCTGAGTGTCGGAATCAGACACTGAGTTATGACTCCGGCAAGCACGCCGGCAAGCTGTGTGCGGATCTGGTTCTGGCTCTCGCCGGGACAGGCATCTATAATACGGTCAATGGTCTGTGCCGCCCCTGTGGTATGCAGTGTTGACATCACCAGGTGCCCTGTCTCTGCGGCAGTCAAAGCTGCAGAGATTGTCTCATAATCCCTCATCTCCCCTACCAGAATCACATCCGGATCCTCTCTCAGAGAAGACCTGAGGGCAGAGGCAAAATCCTTTACATCAATGCCGGTCTCCCGCTGGTGAATGATTGATTTTTCTCTCTCGTAGACATATTCAATAGGGTCTTCCACCGTTATAATATGCTCAGCGCGGTTTTTATTGATGTAATCAATCATAGCGGCCAGAGTGGTGGACTTTCCGCTTCCCGTAGGCCCCGTAACTAAAATCAGGCCTCTGGGCTGGTCTGCCAGATCTTTTAAACATTTCGGAAGCTTCAGCTCACTGAGCGTCGGGATATGGTTATTGAGAAGACGAATCGTAGCTGCTATTTTTCCCTGCTGGCGGAAGACATTGATCCTCTGACGGTTCTTATCTGAAGTCTGAAGTGCAAAATCTGCATCCTGGCCCTGATCAAACAGCTCTCTCTGTACTTTTGGCAGAAAATCTAAAATCATCTGCCTGATCTCATTGTCAGAAAGCTGAATTCCGCTGTCCACAAGACGGCCGCAGCTTCGGAATGCTACCGGCATGCCCTCGGACAAATGGATATCCGATACATCTCTTTGTCTGGCCATCCCAATCATTTCTTCTATCGTCATAAGAGCCTCCTATACATAATAAGCAATCTTCCAAAATTCTTCCATTGTGGTAATCCCGTCTGCCACAAGGTCTGCCGCACTTTCCTTCAGCGTTTTCATGCCCTGTTCCTCTGTCACGTAGGCCTGGATTTCGTCCACCTGCCTGCCTTCTGAGATCATTTTCCGAATGGCCTGGTCAATCACCGCAATCTCATGAACTGCGATCCTTCCCTGGTATCCGGTATGGTTGCATTTAGAACATCCCACAGCTTCATAGACAAAATCAATATCCCTGCCAAGAATCCGGCAGTCTGTCTCTGATGCTTTTACTTTTTTTGCACACTCCGGACATACTTTTCGCACCAGTCTCTGTGCCACAAGCCCAATCAGGGAGTTGGCAACCAGATACGGCTCCACGCCCATATCAATCAAACGCACAACTGAAGATACTGCATTATTTGTATGCAGGGAAGAAAGAACAAAATGTCCGGTAATCGCTGCCCTGACAGAAATCGAAGCAGTCTCGGAATCCCTTGTCTCTCCGACCATGATAATATCCGGATCCTGTCTGAGCAAAGCTCTCAGACCTGTCTCAAAAGTCAGTCCCGAAGTATTATTCACCTGCATCTGATTTACCCTGGCAATATTTTTTTCCACCGGATCTTCAATGGTAGAAATATTGGCATTTCTCTTAGACAAATGTTCCAGCACCATATAGAGGGTAGTAGATTTACCGCTTCCTGTAGGCCCGGTAATATATAAAATCCCGTTAGGGGACTTTAACAGCGATTGAAATTTCTCATAGTTCTCATCATTCATGCCGAAATGATCCTTATGATCGATCGGTGTCCTGTTGCTCAAAAGCCGCAGTACCGACTTTTCCCCATACACTGTAGGAATGACAGACACACGCATATTGATATTATCTTCCTCCAGACGCATTTTAAAATGTCCGTCCTGGGGAATCCGCTTCTCCGCAATATCCATGCCACCCATGATCTTAATTCTCGCCGTCAGGGATGCATGCAGAGAACGCTTTAATGTAACATAATCCACGATATTTCCGTCGATCCTCATTCTCACCACCGTCTCTTTTTCAAACGGTTCAATATGAATATCGCTGGCATTCGTATTGTAAGCCCGCAGGACCAGGGTATTTAAAAGTTTGATGATTGGGGCGTCGCTGTCAGCCTCTTCATCCATATCATCCAGGAAAGAGATATCTTCCGCCTCCTGGGTTGTCTCATTGGCCTGTCTTGCAGCCTGCCTTGCAGACACCTCCGCATAGAAATACTCCAGCGACTTTTTCAGAGGAGTAAGTTCTGAGAGAAACACCTTCAGCTGCATACCTGTGAGCTGCCGGATATCTTCCATTGCGTAGAAATTCAGCGGATCATTGACTGCAATATGTAATTGATTGTCTTTGATATCCACAGCCAATATATTATATTTAAAGGCCAGCTGTCTTGGAATCTTTTCCACAGCCTCACTGTTCACCGGATAACTGCCCAGGTTGATATGAGACAGGGACAGCCTCTGTCCCAAAGCCTCCAGCATCTGCTGTTCTGTAATAAACCGGAGTTCCATCAAAATCGTACCCAGCCGTTTGCCCGGATGTTCCTTCTGATAATCCAGCGCCTGATCAATCTGTTCTTCCGTTATATATCCATACTGCAGCAAAACTTCTCCAATTGGAATATTCTTCATAGTCTCCCCCGCTTTCTAAGTATTATTTTCTGCACATATAGACTTCCAGCACCAAAGACAAAGTCGATGCATCTATGACCTTGTTCGATGTTGTCAGCGCTGTCTCTGAACTCATTCCATAACTTACGACACGAATGGACGGATAATCTGCATAAATCTTATCAATCAATTTCTTTGCATTAGCCTTCGTGCCAAGGATATTTACGGAAACCGGATAAGAATAAAGAACATTCTGCGTAACCGTACTCTTACTTCCGTCTTCGGCTGTACTGTCTGTGCTGCCTTCACTGCTTTCCAAACCCATTGTTTTTGCCAGGGAAGATTCAATATAAGGTGTCATGACACTGACGGACGGCTTTGCTGAAATCTCAAAATCCCTGGAAGAAAGTCCGGAATTAAGAATCAGCTTTGTTATCATACGCTCTACTTTATGAGACTCCATCATTGGATAAATGTCTTTTGTTTCCTTTTTGAAATCGGCCCTGGACGCTTTCAGCCGGGCTTCCTTCTGCGGGATGGATGCAATCGCCTTCTCCATTGTCTCTTTTGTCTGCTTTTTTTCTTTAAATTCTTCGGACAGCTCGCTTCTCTGTGTGAGCAGCGGACGGATCACAAAATTTCCAAAGACCACAATCATCAGTATAATAGAAAGCACACATAATATTTTTTTATCCCGAGTTGTTATTTCCATGGATGATCCACCTACTTTCCTGCATTCTCACTTAGATAAGTGCTGATATGAATATCATATTGTTTTGTTTCTTCTGTATAATTGTAGCCTGAGTATTTCAGATCTGCGAAGAGTTCAGATTTTTTCAGGCGGTTGATGAAGTCATAAATACTTGTAACTTTTGGAGCCATAGCTACAAATTCATACCTTCCGGTAGATGAATCATACCGGTCAACTGTGATGGATACTGTTGTCCCTGCACTGTTTTTGACCATCTTTTCCACTCTTGAGTTTGCCTGCGGATAAGATTCCAATACCTGCTTTACCAAGGCAAACTGCTCTTTTCCAGCCTGCTTTCCGGCCAATTCCAAATCCAGGTTTTTTGCGTTGGTATAGTCTGCCTGATGACCCGAATCCTCAATATAAGTATCCATTTCACTGATCTTTGATTTGCTGATTACATTCATGGCAAAAATCACACCGGATACGGCAAGGCACAGTACAAGCACCCCGGCAGCTGCAAAGACCCCGGGATATACTTTGGAGGATTTTTTGTTCTCCTCCCTGGCCCTCATCTTCTTGGCAAAATCAATATCCTGGCTTTTCTCTGAAATAAAAGCGCCGACAGCAAAAATATAATTGTAAAATTCTTTGACATCCGGTATATCGTAGCCCGCCAGCGAAAACGGCTTCCCGATTTCAAGGCCCAATTCCTGCAGAGGGGTCTTAAGAATCCGCTGATCTTCTTCCGGAAACCCTCCCAGGTATATACTTTTTATTTTCTCTCCTTTTTGCTCCGTGGCAAGAAACTGGATCATCGAACTGATCGTATTCCCCACCTCAGCGGCAATCCCTTCCGTCCCGTGATCTGCAAAGATCCTTGTACGGTTCAGATACTTGTAAGCTCCCTGCACAAACAAAGTACTGATTAGAATCTCACCGTCCAGTTTTGAAAAAATGAAGGTCTCACGATTCAAATCCTGTATACGCTCAAAGGCTTTCAGCTGTGTATTCAGGGCGATGTCTACAGTTTCCACTTCCACACCCATGGCTGCGAACACATCCAGATAGCTTCTCAACATGGATTCCTGAACCGCTGCACCTAAAACCGTTGTCATTCCGCTCTTTTTATCCGTGCCGCAGACACGGTAATCATAAACATAATTCTCCGGGTTTTCCAGGCTTGAAAGTTCTTTTTTTACCACTTCCAAAGTTTTCTTCTTGTTCATCTTCGGAATCGTCATGATCTTTGCAGCAATCTGCGTGCTGTCAATGACGAGGTTGATTTTTTTAGAAATACCGTGGCTCTCCCAGGCTTTTGAAAGCTGGGCTGTGAGTCCTTCCTCTGAAGTAATCACTCCGTTGATCAGGCTTCCTTCCCTAAGGTCAAATTGTACAAGGTTTTGTATCTTAACTTTCTTTTTTGCCTCTCCCACAGCAACCTGTACTCTGTGATTTGATAAATATACTGATGTCTTCATAAAAAAGATCCCCCTTTAATATCCCTGGTCAATCGTAGAGTAAGATTGATAAATCGGCAGTATGACCGCTACTACCACAAATCCGATAATCAGTGCCATCAGGATGATCAAAACCGGCTCCAATAGTGTCACAAGCCTCTCCAATGCTCTCTCCGCTTCAAATTCCAGACTTTCTGCAATAGAATCCAGCATCTCATCCAGGCTTCCGGTTTCTTCTCCCACCAGAATCGCAGAGGAAAGTTTTCTTTGAAATCCATCAATCCCCATCAGAGAAACAGATAATGATTCCCCTCTCCGTATGGAATCCACCGCCTGGTCAAACTGGTCTTCTATATACCGGTTTCCCACGGTAGAACTCCCGATCTGCATGGCCTGGATAATCGGAATACCGCTGGAATATAAAGAACACAGCGTTCTTGCAAACCTGGCAGTATAAATTTTCCTCAAAAGCTTGCCGATCACCGGAAGCCTCAGCTTCAGCTGGTCTTTCTTCCAGTGTACCTTCGGAATTCGGAGCAGAAGGCGGACGGCAAAAATAACAGCGGCGAGAATCAATAAAATAAAAGGCCAGTATTTCCGGATCCCGCTGCTCATCCCCAGTAGAATGACCGTGGGCAGCGGCAGGGATTCCATAGTATCAAATATATCCTGAAACTGTGGCACAAGATAGGAAAGGACAAAAATAATCACTCCTACAAGCAGTACAGATAAGATTGCCGGATAGATCATGGCATTCCGGACTTTTCCGTTCAGCCTGTTCTCTTTGTCATAGTGTTCCGCCATGCGCAGGGATGTCTGGTCCAGATTTCCGTTTGCTTCCGCAGAACGCATCATGCTGACCAAAAGCACCGGAAATGTTCTTCCCTGTTCTTCCATAGCCTCCGAGAGAGGGATTCCCTGTCGGATAGAATTTAAAAGTGTTTCATAGGCCTCTTTCTCAGTATTTTTAATCCCGATCTCATTGGCAATGATATTCAGAGAACGGACCAGTGACACACCTGCTTTCAGGAGGGTCCCCAGCTGTCTGCAGAAATCCGCCAGCACAGAGGTCTTCATCTTCCGTCTGGAGTTTAGTTTTGCTTCCTCCAGATCCTTGCTGGAAACCAAATATTCTCCGTTCGCCCTCAAAGCCTGATATAAAGCCAGCTCATCGGCTGCTTCTACAACGCCCTTTAACAATTTTCCATTACTGTCTTTCGCTTTATATTTATACTTCGGCATAAATGATTTCCCTCCTCAAGTATCATCTCACGGCAAAAGGTTCAAATACCAGCTGATTACTTCATTTCCCCAGCATACAGCTGCCCAAATACCTATACATAAAAATGGTCCGAACGCAAAATGATCTTTGCCTCCTTTTTTCTTTCCGGCCAGCAGATAAATTCCGTAAATTCCTCCTGTGAGGACGGCAAAGAAAAATGCTGCCGCTATAAGTTTTACTCCCAGCAAAAACCCTGCAGCCGCCATCAGCTTAATATCTCCGCCTCCGAACGCCCCGGGAATCAGCACCGTCAGCAGCAGCATAGGAACACTGACAGCAAAAAAGCCGATCATCCTCATAACCAGCGAAACTTCCGGAAACAAAAAAAGAGACACGATCCCAAGGCAGGCTAACGCAAGCACAAAACCATTCGGAATCTCCATTGTATCCACATCTACAAATGCAACCGCCGCCAACAAAGCTCCTGTCAGCAGAAGGAAACATACCTTTAGAAGATATATTCCCGCTCCCGCCTCCAGAGGTATGAGAAATGCACACCAAACGGCTGTGATTCCTCCTAAAAGTTCCACGGCGGGATAGCGGGGCGATATCTTTGCCCTGCATTTTCTGCATTTCCCCTTTAGAAAGAGATAACTGAATACTGGTATCATATCATAAAATTTTAATTTCGTGCCGCAGGACGGGCAAAAGCTCCTGCCGCCCACAAAAGATATCTTTCTGGGCACCCGGTAAATCAAAACATTTACAAAGGAAAAAACAGATGCCCCGATCCAGAAGAAGATAAAATATACAAGTCCCATGTTTCCCCCTTTTGCGAAAGAAAAGAGTACCCCAGAAGTAAATATACTTTTGGGACACCCTTTTCCTTAAGTTCTTATGAATCCCCAATCATCTGGCTCAGCCGATACACTTTCCAGACTGGTTTTCCCTTCACTTCACTGTAGCTTACCATGTAGCCAGCCTCAATATAGATAAGATCCGTCACCTTCACATCCTGCCTGTCATAGGCAATGGTGTCAATCCTCCCATGGCTCCTGGCAGTTTTTAAAATATCTGTCTCGATATCTTTAGGAAGTACCTGCCGCTTTCCTGCCACGGGCACTTTTTCTCCCTTAACATATGTATCGTAAAAACAGATCTGCGCTGAAACCCGGACGTCCTTGGCATTTCTTAAGATCTCTCTGGCTTTCTGGCGCTGCATGGATTGTTTTACATACGGTATAATTCCAAGAAAAAAAATTGACAATAACACTAAAAGAAGAATCCATTCTACAATTTCAATAAAATTTTTATTCCTAAACTTCTTTTTTGTGTTCATAAATGATATCCCTCTTCCTTGAGGATTATAAGTTTCAAAATACTATTTCTTTTTAACTGTCCAACTTCCGTTATTTCCGGTATTTGTATATGTAGCTTCAAATTTACCGTCTTTGTCTGTATAAACAACTTCTGTAACCTTGCCTGCTGCATCAACTTTTACATGTGATTCATCACCCTTATACTTTCCAGTCACTTCGGCTAATGTGGCAATGTCCGGATCCTTTGGATCACCAGCCCCAGCAGGCTTTGTATTAAGTGGGACGCCAGCTGTAACACCACACATCGTCTTTGTCCCATCAAAAACATAATCATCTTCTGCAAGTGTCTGAGCCGCCATTAATACTTGACGTCCTTCTGACTGTACCTTTTTCTTATTGGCATTGTCAATATACCCGGTCAGTGTTGGGATCAGCAGTGCAATCAAGATCGCCAGAATAACCAATACAACGATCAATTCTACCAGTGTAAAACCTTTTTTGTCCTTCCTTAATTTTTGTCTGAAATCACTTAATTTTTTCCTCATAATTTGTCCTTCCTATCCTTTAAAATATTCAATAATGTATACTCAAATTATATGCTGAATCCACATACTTGTCAAATAATATCGAGTTTTAAAAACCTGTTATTTTCTCCCTCGTTTACAACTCATCCGGAAAGTCTTTATCCGTGATAAAACCTGATTCATCCAGCTTATAGCACTCCACAATTTTTGTCCGCTTATAGGTCTGACCGGTCTTTACATTGCGCACTGTCAGGATAATCTTTACAAGATTTGTATCCTTTTCCCGCTCAAACTTCAGTTCCTTGATCTCCTGATTCATATACATCTTTTTGGAAAAGGTCCAGTCAACTCCCTTTTTTGCCGCCTCTCCGCCTTCAGAGATAGAGGATGCCTGGTAATGCAGCACTAATTTTTTCCCGTCTGTCTCTTCCTTTGCATACATAATCACCATGCGCCCTTTCTTATCAGCATACGAAATCTTCTCATTGCCGCTGTCCATCTGTACCTGTCCGGCAGCACTCCCCACCTCGCCACAGATCTTTTCCATCAGAATATCTGCCACACTCTGTGCCCGGCTCATATTGGAGATCCTTCCCATGACATTCATTGCAGGGGCCAGTGTTGCGATGGCTGCTGTCATCAGTATGCCGAGCAGAAGAAACGTAACAATTAACTCCACAAGAGTCATCCCTGCCTTAGCCTGCACCAGCTTGCGGCACAGCCTTCTTTTTTTCAGCTGACGTTTCATTTCTCACTTCCTTCCTGCCCGAAGAAATAGATAAAATACCCATCACTGCTCTTGGCTTCTCCGACTTTAACCTTCATGCCCCACTGAGCCTCAGCGGTATCAGATTCCGGCTTTTTCACTGAAAACACAATGTTCTGTTCCTCTGAAGTCTCCGCAGCTTTTTTCTCATAGAATTCTGAGACAGCCCGGTCCGCCTGCTCCTGTACCACTCTTGCCTTCCTGATCTGATTCAAAGACATGACTGTACTTTTATAGAGAAACGCAATTCCCATGAGCAGAATAGAAAACGCCACAAGAACTTCCACCAGCGTCATCCCGCTCCTCTGCCTTAAAATATGATTAAAGATTTTTCTCCATGTTTTTCTCATACGGTCACTCCTGCCATTTCACAGCCCAGGTCCACTGTTCCGGATCATCTGTACTTATTTTTAACGAATATCTGGTCGTAATATGATACTCCTGTTTTCTGGAACTGGAACTCACTTTTGTTACAAGCACAGTCTGATCAGCAGGCGCATCCTTTTCAGACTCCCAGTACATGGTAACCTGAATCTCCCCCAGAGTATCCTTTGCGGACTGGATCATATCAATATCCAAAGTGCGGAAGGCTTCCTTTTCACCGTGCCCTTCTTCCTTTTCGTTGTAGTAGACCCACTTATCATTTTTAATCTGATCATAAAGAAAATACCGGATGTTATCGTCAGATGTCCCCTGTCCTTCCGGGCTTGTGATCTCCTTTTCCAATATCTTATTAAAAGAAACGGCTGAAATCCTGCACTGGTCTTTTACTGCCGACTGCTGTGCATTGGTCAGGACCTGATAGGACACAAGAATCATGATCAGCGCCACAGCCATAAATACACAGAGGATGCACATAACAAAGATCAAAGCACTTCCTTCATTTCTTTTTTTGAGTTTCTCCATAATTATCCACCCTCTTAGTTTCTGCCGTTATAATACCCTGTGATCGTACCGTCAATGCTTTGATAAAAGTTTCTTAAGTTTGTCACCGTAAGCTTCACCGGATTTACTGTAAAATTGCTGATGGTAACATTTTTTCCTCCATCAGTTCCGACTGCCCTGAAATACGCTGTTCCCTGTTTTTCTACGGTCAAAGGAACACCAATGCCGCGTTCTTCATCCGGATCAGCTGCAGTAAAGTAATAGCATTTTAAGATATCTGCCTCACTAAACGCTTCGGATGCCAGAGGATACTCCAGATAGGACACCCCAAAACACTGCTGAAGCTTTAGATTTTTTGCAGGTCCCTGTTTGACGCCGATTATACCGGACATTTTCGTCTTTTCAACCGGAAATCCATAATTTCTGGACTGTCTGATCTCCATGGTGCCTGCCGTAAGGTCTGCCCCTCCGGCAATCCCCCCGGCCTTTTCAGCTTCCAGCAGAGCTGCTGCTGAGCATCCAAAGATCTCTGTTTTCTCACCGGATGCCGACTTTTCTGACAATCCGAGAATACCTCCGGCTGTTTGTTTCGGGCTCTGAACCAAAACTCCCGGCATCACAGATGAAGTTCTGATGATTCCTCCCTTTGAGAGCATTCCCATGACTCCTCCTGCTGTATTCTTTTCAGAACTTATGGTGCCTCCCCTTACAATACATCCCTCGATGATCATGTCCTCTCCGCTGCCGGAGATGCCTCCTGCATTTCCGTAAACAGAACTGATATTTCCGCTGCTGCCGCTGTCAAGGACCATGGTATTGGATGCCATTGTTCCGCAGATACCGCCTGCATCTCCAGTCTCCGCTGTAATATCAGCCAGGTTTTGGAATCCTTTCAGATCCTCTTCTCCCTTCTGTACTCCGGCAACTCCGCCTACACTGTCTTTTCCATAGACATATCCTTTTATCTCATAGAAGTTTCTAATCTTCCCGTTTTTTTCATTGTATCCGGTAATTCCTCCGACGTAAGTATCGCCGCACACATATACCGTAGCCGGTGTACTCTGATCATTCTTGATCATTCCGTTATTGTAGCCTGCGATTCCTCCAATCTGCACTCCCTGTGACCCATATTCAAGCAGCAGCTTGTGGATCTCTTCTTTGGAAGTCTCCTCTGTCTGCATCTGGGAAGTACAATTCTGGATCATTCCGGTGTTCAGCCCGGTAATCCCTCCGCCGAAAAGCTGGGTCGCAGTGACCAGTCCCCTATTCGTCCAGTTCTTAAGGACTGCCTTGGATGTGTATTCTTCCTTTTTTACTATGAAATTGTTGAGGTCAATGTCTTTATTCAATATATCTGACACACTTCCCTGAACGCTTCCGTTGACACCTGTGATACCGCCTACATACTGGCTTCCGATAACATTCGCATAGTTTGAAGATCCATCTCCGTCCATGACAAGCTTTGAATCTATCACTCCGGAATCACCTATCTTCATATGGAATCCGGAAATTCCTCCTACGTATCTCCTTCCGGTTACAAAGGTCTTTTCCTTTTCTTTTCCGGTGGTACATTTTGTAATCGTCCCATCATCATTGATGCCTGCAATACCTCCGACGAAATCACCTTTCAGCTGATCATTTTTTGCGGTTTCCTTCAGCTCTGTTTCTTCCTTTTCAGTAAGAACAGGTGCACTCAGACACTTTTCAATGGACGTCAGCCTGCTGTATCCGACAATACCTCCGATACACTGCCTGCTTCCCGTCACATATCCATAATTTTCGCACTCAGTAAGCGCAAGGTTCCGAACTGCTTCTGGTTTTTGCGGATCTTCAATGTAAGTTCCGTTCAGATAGCCCACAATGCCTCCCACAAACTTTTCCCCGGTTACTCTGGCACTGTTTTTAAGGGATTCATATGTCCGCATGCTTCCGACCAAGATCAGTTTTTCTTCCCCTGTATCCAAAGGCTTTCCGGTAATATCACTGCCGGCAATGCCTCCGACAAATTCTTTTCCGGAAACAGTGCTTTTCTTATCCACAGAAATATTTTTTAGTGTTCCGTAATTAATACCGCAGATGGTTCCTACGTAATCTGTTCCTTCGGATGAAATCTGTTCCAGCACCATGCCTCTTACGGTCCCTTCATTTACCTCAAACAGCCCGGCCGGTGTTTTTTGATCCTTTTTGCCGAAGCTGAATGACCGGACAGTGTAGGACTTGTCATTTTCACCCATTCCCTGAAGCGTATGGGTTTTATTAAGCTTTTCAATGGAAGGAAACGAAACATCGTCTCCGGACTCCGGCACCTGTTTCGTCTTGTCAAAGAGAAATCCGCCTGCTGCCAGGCCCTTGTCACCGCTCCATATTATATCATCAGACTGCCGGTATAAAATCGTATCATCCGGCGCATCTTTCTCTTCAAACCTGAGATTATATAAATGTCTGGCATTGTTCAGATCAAAAATCTTTGTGCCGTCTTTTTTTGTCTCTTCTTTTGCAAAATAAGAGTGCTCTGTATTAGTCTGTTCCCATTGGCTCGGCCGGTATCCGGTTCCTGATGCCTGCATTCTGGCATACACAGGAACACCTGAAAAACCAAGCCTGCGTATACTGTAGGTACCGTCATAGTCAGGTACCTTTTCTGACACTTGGGATGCGGCTTCCAGGTCTACTGCATCCAGGACCAAAATCATTTTCCCTTCTTTGGACACATATCCCATGAATTTCATATCATTTTTCGTTTCTGTCACTTTTTCATCTTTGTCATAAAATGTAACATCACAGCTCAAGGTCAGCTCTTTTTCTTTGCCCTCCTCATGTAAAATCGTGTCCGGCTTATCCAGGTCATTGATCTTAAAAGAACACATAAGCTGATTACTTGATGCATCATAAAGCTTCATATCATATGCCAGACTCAATGCAGATGCCTGATATGCATCTTCAAGATCCCACTGGACAGAAAGTGTCTCTTTATTAACCAGCTTCAGATCTTTGAACACAGAACCCTCCATTGGCTCCGGAGTTGAAGATATAGAATCTACCCCATAATATCCGATCACAGCTTTTGAACGGTCCGCTTTAGCTCTTCCGCTGATATCTGCACTTCCTTCTCCGCCTTTAGGCTGGGTATTCCCATAGTAAAAGCTTTTTGCTTTATCAGAGTAGCAGACTCCCAGCGCAGTCCCCTCAGCAGGGTCAAACTCAACACAAAATGAGGCATTCAGCACATCGGCGTCGTAAATATACGGAGCAATCATATCATAGACGGTCTTTTTTGCCCCTTTATATTCTGATCTTTTTTCGTCTTTCTGGAAGAAGAAATAATACATGCCCTTGGCATCATCCGGAACCGGTGCCCCATCGTCAATCATCTTCCCGTTCAGACGGTTTTCTTTATATTCTGATCCTGTCAGTTCTTTTGACAGTTCATCCAGGCTTCCTCCGGCTTTTGCGTGGGCCATGGAAGACTGCAGCGCTGTAAAAATAGTCTGTGCATATTCATTATTCTTTTTGAATGCAGAGTGCTTCTGATAGGCGGCGATGCCTCCTCCGGCAATGGCCAGAAGAATAGCAAAAATGACCAGCACGGCCATCAGCTCTATCAATGTGTATCCTCTGTTGTCTTTCAGCCTGTTTTTCATAAAAGCTCTCCCTGCTTTCTTTAATCTCAATCTGTTCTCTTAATGATACAATATAAATCTATGAAATTCAACGGTTCCCGGAAAGAAGGATTGGACATATCCGGCTGTTTTATTATATACTGATAAAATCGTCAGAGAAAGAAGGGATGTTTTTATGTATACAACAAAAATCACAGTGAGATACGCAGAGACTGATCAGATGGGAATTGCCCACCACAGTAACTATCCGGTCTGGTTTGAGGTTGCCAGGACTGATTTTATAAAGGCCTGCGGCATCAGCTATACAGATGTGGAGAAAGCCGGTATTATAATGCCTCTCACCGGTCTGAGTGTCAAATACAGACAGGCTGCTTTTTACGAAGATGAGCTTTTCGTCAATATCAAACTTACAAGGCTGACACCGGTTCGCCTGGAATTCTCCTATGAAGTGGTCAGGGAAAATCCCCATACCGTGATTGCGGACGGCACAACGTCTCACGGAATGGTAAACAAAAATCTGGTGCCGTTCAATGTAAAAAAAGAACACCCGGAAATCTACCGGATGTTTGAGAAAAATTTAGATCAATAAAGGGAGATTATAAAGTTGAAACTTGTTTGGCTGGCTCTTGTCATAGGATTAAAATCTGTCTTAACGAAATTCACCGCATTCATATTTGTCTTTGCACTGTTTTTATTAAAAGATAAATCCATATGCTTAAGCCCCGGCAAATGGAGTGAATTCTTATCAGGCCTGTCCAAAAGGCAGATAAAGATATACGCTGTTTTTATCTATACAGCCGCAGCTTTCATTTCATCAACAGGAGCCTGCTTTGCTCTGTCAGCCCTTAAGTTTCAGAATGCATTGGCCATTGCAGTTTTGTTGTTTCTGTCAGGATTTGCCGTCCGCGGCTTTCAATTCTATAAATTATGGAAACATTATATTATAAAACGCCGGCCAATGAACTGATCAAAATATGAATCATTCCGGACAGTAAAGCGGAAGTTCCACGCGGATTACAAGCCATCCGTCAGTCCAGCTGGCTTTGGCTGTCCCTCCCATTTGTTCGGATAATAATTTCACAATAGAAAGCCCAAGTCCTCCTGACTGGCCTCTTGCACGGTCTTCTCTGTAAAATCGTTCAAACAGCCGGTCAGTGTCTGCTTTCTCCCCAGATTTATTGCCAAAAGAGAATATACCTTTTTCTGTTTTTTCTACTTTCACTGTCACATCAGATTCTGCATAGGCAAGGCAGTTTCTGATTAAATTCTGTATCATACGAATAAGCATTTTCCTGTCCGCTCTCACATAGACAATTTCCTGTTCTTCCATCCTTATACGCAGTTCTTTTTCTTCCAGTACCGGAATCATTTCCGCAATACACTCAGCTATCAGTGCCCCAAGATTTATCCGGTCCCAGTCCGGCTCGGATGCTTTACTGGCCAAAAGGGAGTATTCAAAAAACTGTTCAATAAGATTACCCAGCTCATCTGCATGCTTCTGCGCAATTCTCAGCCTGTCCTTTTGATCTTCCTGTGTCAGCGTTTTCATGAGCAGCTGCTGATATCCTTTGATTGCCGTCAGCGGGGTGCGCAGATCATGGGACAGATTTGCTATCATATCCTTCTGCTCTTGTTCCTTCCGAATACTCTGCTCCTTCAGCTTTTCCTCACTTTTCAGACATTGATTGATATTTGCCGCAAGGCATGTAAGCCCGGAATCCATCAATTCCAGGCTTATGGGCTGTCTTGTATTTTCTTTTCTGCGTTTGTCCAGCTGACGGTTCATTTTATTGATCTGCTTTCTAAGCAATATCAGATAACCGGTCAAAATGACAATTCCCGCTGACAATATTAGAATCATTTGGGTACCCCTTTTACTTAATTTCAGCTCTCCGGAAGATCAAAACAGAAATCAATATCATCAAAGCGGCAAATACGGCCCCTGCACTGATACTCTTTAAAAGTATTTCCGGTTCTGCATCCATGGAAAGCCGAAATAAATATTTACTGTGAAACGGTGTCAGGGATATCAGTTTCTGAAATGCCTGATTTCCTCCGGCCTGAAGCATTCCGCAGATTAAAGATACAAGGTATCCTATGCCTATGACCGGCACGGGCCTGCGGAAGATAAAGGACAGCGGAAGGCAAATACTCAGCTGTCCGGCATAGACCACACATACGGCTGCCGTAATTCCAATCATCTTTAATGCACTTTGCAGTGTGACTGCATCCCCTGACTCCTGGCATATCAATGTGAGGAAAACAGACGGAATATACAGCTGATACTGGCTGTCTATGAAAATTGCTGCTGCTGCCACTAAAAAATATGGAAGAATCAGTATGAGAAGAACTATAAAATAAGAAACCGCTTTCCCTAAAATAATTTCATTTCTTCCTTTCCCTCCGGAAACTGCATCGTGAATTGTTTTATTCTCAAAATCTCCGCAGAGGAACAGTCCGGCTGCCACAGTACCCAGCAGCGCTACCATTTGAGCGTCTGCAAGAAAAGAGGCATTTGCTGCAGCGCCTGCTCCAAGGGTGCCGTTCTGAAACCAGTGTGCACACAGCACCATGAGAACGGCTCCTGCCCCTGAAATTAAAAACATCACTTTCAGCGCAGCAGATTTTTTCAGTTTCAGAAGATCGGACCTTACAATATTAATCATTCTGACCGCCCCCTATCACAGATATAAAATAATTTTCCAGACTGTCCCCTTCCAGAGAAAATCCCGTCACTGCCAATCCATTTTTATACAGAGTTTCTGCCACCTGCTCCTGCTGGTCCAGATGATCATACAGCTTGACAGATCCGTCCGGCATAACCTTGTAGTTTGATGTTCCAAGGTTTTCTTCCAGGACAGCAGCCAATTTTGCCGTTTCAGGGCACAGGATTCTGATATGCCGCCTGCAGATTTCATCCAGCTGCTCCTGACTGAGTGTTTTTAAAACCCTCCCTTTATGAATGATAATATAATCTGTGGCAATCTGATAAAGCTCCGGCAGATTATGGCTGGAAATCAGAACTGTAGTGTGGTGTTCCCTGCAAAGCTCCGTCAAAAGCCTGCGAATTTCCACGACTCCCAGAGGGTCTAATCCATTAACCGGCTCATCCAATATAAGGAATTCCGGGTTTCCGATCAATGCTCCTGCAATTCCAAGCCGCTGCTTCATACCTAAAGAGAAATTCTTTGCTTTTTTCTTTCCGGCATTTGTAAGTCCCACCATCTCAATCAGCTCATCCTCTGCTTCTTTATTCGGAATTCCTTTTAAGACACGGCGGACTCTCAGATTTTCCTTGGCGCTCATATTTCCAATAATAGCAGGATACTCTATCATGCATCCGATCCGTTTCCGTTCCTCCTGTAAATTTTTTTCACCCTGGTGTCCAAATAGTGAAATACTGCCCTGTGTCGGAAAACCAAGCCCTGCCGCCAGCCTCATTAATGTTGTTTTGCCTGCTCCATTCTGCCCGATCAGTCCATAAATCTTTCCGGCTTCCAGCCGTAATGAAACCTGGTCAAGGGCACGGAATCCGCTGTAGCTTTTCGTAAGATTTTCTGTCTCTAATACATAATCCATGCTTCCCACCTGTCCTTTCCTTTTCTGATTATAGTCACAGTATAGCGGTCAATGGTCAAGAAAAGGTTAAGCTGTCCGAACCAAACGTAAAGAAATCGTCAAATCAGTCTTTGTGAAGCCGGTAGCCGATCCCCCAGACAGTCTCAATATACTGTTCCTCGGGATTTTCCTTCTTTAATTTGCTTCTCAGATTGCTTATATGGGTTTTTACTGCATTATCGTCCCCCAAGTATTCATCTTCCCAGACAGTTTCATAAAGATTTGCCTTTGTATAAACCTTCTTTGGGTGTTCCATCAGAAGTTCCAAAATTGCATACTCTTTTGCTGTAAATTCCAAATCCTTGTCTCCCAAAAAAACACTTTTGGCATCTTTTGAAAGCACCAGATCTTTATACCTAAGAATCTGTTCTCTGTCCTTCCGGGAGGCAGACCTTCTTAAATTTGACAGGACTCTGGCTTCCACTTCTCCCAAATCAAATGGCTTTGTAATATAATCATCGGCCCCAAGCTTTAATAAATCAATCTTCGTGCCGACCATATCTTTTGCTGAAATAACAATCACCGGAACATCCGAAAATTCTCTAAGCTCTCTTAACACCTGGTCGCCGCTTTTATAGGGAAGCATCAAATCCAGCAGCACCAGGTCGTAACTGCGTTCTTTCAGCTTTTTAAGCCCTTCTGTGCCTGTGGCTGCCGTCTCTGTTTTATAACCGCTCTCTAAGAGACATTCTGAAAGCATCCGGCGAACATCGTCGTTATCTTCTATGATAAATATTGATTTCATGATTTTTCTCCTGCCGCCTGTACCAGCTGTTCCAAAAGGATCAGACGCATCAGCTGATGCGGAAACGTCATTTTGCTGAAACTCAGGTTCAGATTTCCCCGTTTCTGAACTTCTCTGGAAAGTCCCAGAGATCCTCCGATGATAAATACAGTTTCTGTATCCTTCCGGCTGTTCCATTCAGCCCACTTTTGCTGAAGTTCCTTTGTCTTCATCTGTTTTCCGTCAATACAAAGCGGAATTACCACACTTCCTTCCGGAATTCTGCTCAGAATTCTTTCCCCTTCGATCTTCCTGATCCGTTCCTCTTCTTTTACACTTGCACCATCCGGCGTTTTTTCATCTTTCAGCTCGACCAGTTCAAATTGACAGCTGCGCTTAAGCTCCTTCACACAGCGCTCGATCAGCTCCCTTAAGTATGGTTCTTTTATCTTTCCGACGCAGATTATTTTTACTTTCATCCTTGCTCTCCCATGGTTTTTGTAACGTCAACCCACGCCTCAGCCTGTGAACATAAAAACAGCTCTTCTGGCTGAAGCTCAATTGCCGAATTTGCGCTGCCGCAGGCCGGAAAAACCGTCTGAAATCTCAGAAGGGATTCATCCAGAAATACCCTCGTTCCTTCCGGATTTGCAAAAGGGCAGACGCCGCCTCTTTCATGTCCGGTCAGTAATTTCACATCATCCCCCTGAAGCATTTTGGCTTTCAGCCCAAAAACACCTTTAAACTTCTTATTATCAATCTTTGCATCTCCTGCAGTAACCACAAGGATACATCCATGATCCTTTCCATAAAAAGACAAAGTCTTTGCAATTCTTGCTTCCTCTACGCCCAATGCTTTTGCCGCAAGCTCCACCGTAGCGCTGGAGACTTCCAGCTCTTTTGCTCTTTCTGCCATACCATATGATTCTAAATAGTTTTTGACCTCTGCCACAGACATGCCTGTCATCCTTTCTCATCTTTTTTCTGCAAACAAATATTTCTTCCCTATTTTAAACTTTCTGACTCTAAATGACAAGGTTCTTCCTGAGAGAAAACGGGATTCTCCTCCTGCGGCGGGTCGCTTTGGCGGCATGATTCCTTGCGCATTTGTGCGCATCCTGCACGGAGTGCTTTTTATTGCATAGGGGATTCTGAAGGAATTTCCTATACAATAAAAACAAGGATCTGAAACAAATACTTGTTTCAGATCCCGTCCCATTTTAAAAAATTATTAATCGTCCCTGCCTCCGCCGTATAAAATCACAAGACGCAGCAAACTCAATATCGCAGATGCCGCAGATGCCACATAAGTCAAAGCTGCCGCAGATAAAACCTTTCTCGTATCTTCCAGCTCGTCATCATACATCATGGCTGATCCTTTCAGTGCTTTCAGGGCACGGCTGGATGCGTTAAACTCTACCGGCAGTGTTACCAGCTGGAAAATCACAGCCAGTGAGAACAGCAGTATGCCGATGTTGAGCAATGTCTGGTTAGCTCCCAGAAAAATTCCAAGGATAATAAAAACCCAGGACAGATTAGAGCCGATATTAGCAGCCGGCACCAGGCTTCCCCTGATCTTAAGCGGTGCATATGCCTCTTTATCCTGCATAGCATGGCCGCACTCATGGGCTGCAACTCCGATGGCTGCAACAGAGGTAGCATTATAAGTGGCATCAGAAAGCCTCAGCACCTTGCTTCTGGGATCATAGTGATCAGTCAGGTTACCTGACACACGTTCTACTACCACATCATAGATCCCTGAATCGTTTAAGATCCTTGTGGCAGCCTGTGCTCCAGTGAGGCCTGTGTGGCTGCGCACTTTTGAATACCGTTTAAATGCTGAGTTCATCTTGGCAGATGCAATCAGTGTAATAACAACTCCAATTAAAATCAAAAAATTAGTTGGATTGTAAAAAAATCCATACATAGGAAACATAAGTCATCCCTTCCTCTTCAAAAACTCTATCTATTCTTTACAGTAGAAAGCATTATATCTTTAAGCAGGTATAAAATCAATAGATTTTATATTTATTTTAGAAAAAATCACAGGAAGTTCACAAAGGGATAGCGGACTCTGCAGATTTGTTCTTAATATAATATTGATTCATAGTATCCCACGAGCCAGTCTGATTCATTCAGTGTCAGTTAAAGTTTGAGAGAATATACCGGCTCGTCTCTTAAACCAACAAACCTTCCATTATGCAATTTTATCATAATGAAAGGTTTGATTTTTCAGGCTCTCTGAATTATTCGTCCCAATTATGCCAGACATCCTGGACATCATCGTCTTCTTCCAGCAGATCCAGGGTTTTCTGGAGATTCTTAATATCATCTTCGGAAGTGAGATCCACCATAGTATTCGGAATCATCGTAACTTCCGCACTTGCCATCTCAATAGACTCTGACTCCAAAGCCTCTCTGACTTTGGAAAAGTCATCCGGATCCGTAACGATCTCGTAACTGTCTTCCTCTGACGCAAAATCTTCCGCTCCTGCATCCAGTGCCGTCATCATCAGATCATCCTCATCCATCTCACAGTCTTCTTTTGCAATCAGAATCTGACCCTTCTTTTCAAACATATAGGAAACACACCCCGGTGTTCCGATGCTTCCGCTTCCTTTTGTAAAGGCACTTCTTACATTGGATGCTGTCCTGTTTTTGTTGTCTGTCAGTGCTTCCACGATAATGGCAACTCCGCTCGGGCCGTATCCTTCGTATGTAATGGATTCGTAGTTGACAGCGTTTGCGTCCCCTGCTGCCTTTTTGATGCTCCGGTCAATAGTGTCATTGGGCATATTGTTGGCCTTCGCCTTTGCCACAATGTCACGGAGCCGGCTGTTGTTCTCCGGATCCGCTCCGCCCTCTTTGACTGCCACTGCGATCTCCCTGCCAAGCTTTGTGAAGATCTTACCTTTTTTTGCATCATTTTTTTCTTTTTTGTGTTTGATATTCGCAAACTTACTATGTCCTGACATAACTGAAATTACTCCTTATCTTTTTCTTCTTTTTTTGTACGTTTTTTCTCCACTTTCACCTGTTTGATGACATTGTCGTGGATATCCACGGACTTAAAAGACCACCCCTGATAGATGATCTCCACCTCTTCTCCCTGATCCGGAAGATGGCCCAGCTGATCTACCAAAAATCCGCTCAGCGTCTCAACTTCTTCAGTGTCAAACTCAATGCCGAGCACATCTTCGATCTTTTCCAACCTTGTACTTCCCCGCATCAGAAAAATATCAGCCCATCCAAGCTTGGTGATCTCGCGGTCTTCCACATCATACTCATCTAAAATATTGCCTACGATGACTTCCAGCATATCTTCCATGGAGACAATACCTTCTGTCTGGCTGTATTCGTCCACCACAATCGCCATATGAATCTTCTTTGTCTGCATCTCCTGAAACAGCGCAGAAAGATTCATTGTCTGGTGGACATAAAACGGCTCTCTGGCTATCTCAGAAAGCTCCAGATCCTTATGGTTCATATAAGCATCCATCACATCCTTGAGATACAAAACTCCTATGATGTGATCAATATCCTCCTCATAAAGCGGAAATCTGGAATATGGTTCATCCAGCATAAAATGCAGTACTTCTTCCAGAGACATGGTACAGCCGATTCCTGCAATCTTCTTTCGGGAAGTCATAACATCGGTAACATCCTTGTCCCCGAACTCAAAAATATTGGTAATCATCTTGGCTTCATCTTCCAGGATGGCTCCCTGCTCATGCCCTTCATTGACGATGTTCATGATCTCTTCTTCATACTCATTGTCACTGTCGTCATCAGCTTCACGCTCTGCCTGTTCGTTCAGCTTCCCCTTGGGCTTATTTTTTCGTTTTGTTCCAATTATGTAGCCGATGACGGCGCCCAATACCAGCATGAGCATCGGTATCAGAATCATCATGGCACTTAAATCTTCCATATACATCTCCTTTATTCATCAGTCGTAATAAAATATACCATTTTACGAAGAAAAGGTCAATCTGTCCATCTATGTATCAAGACTTAAACTGATCCTTAATGCCTTGTCAACTTTCTCTAATATAGAACTGTTCAGATGACAGACCTTTTCTCTCAGCCGGCTTTTATCAATTGTCCTGATCTGCTCCAGCAGTATGACCGAATCCTTTTCCAGCTGGCACTTCCTGCAGTCCACCGGCACATGGGTGGGAAGCTTTGCCTTGTTCATCTTGCTGGTGATTGCGGCACAGATAACTGTCGGGCTGTAGCGGTTGCCCGCATCGTTCTGTAAAATAATCACCGGACGGACGCCTCCCTGCTCTGAACCGACCACTGGCCTTAAATCTGCATAAAAAATATCTCCTCGCTTAATTACCATAAGCCTATTCACTCTCCATCTCTTTCATAATAGTTTATGAAGAGTATTGACATTTCTTTCAGTTCTATTCAATATATATTCCATTTTCACCTGTTTTCCGGCTTGCTTTGTAAAGGATATGATATTTCTAGTCTTCCAGATAGTCAACTGCTTCCTTTGCTTTGCCATTCTGAAAATATACGCGCGGGACCCTTTTCCCGATTCCGCAGACAAATTCATAATTAAAGGAACCTGCCAGATTGGCCGCCTCCTCCACTGATATGCTCTTGTCTCCATCGGTTCCTACCAGGGTGACCTGGTCCATGACACTGACCCCTTCGATATCCGTCACATCCACCATAAACTGGTCCATACAGATTCTCCCGATGATCGGTGCATACTGTCCGCGGATAATGACTCTCCCTTTGGAAGACAGGGCCCTGGGATAACCGTCCGCGTAGCCTACCGGGATCGTTGCGATCTTGGTCGTCCGCTCTGTGATAAAGGTAGATCCGTAGCTGACCCCTTCCCCCGGCTCCACTTCCTTTACATGGATCACATGGCTGATCAGGGAAAGCGCCGGCCTCAAATCAATGGCTGACTTGTCTACCTCTTCTGACGGATACAGTCCGTAAGTAATAATTCCGGAGCGCACCATATCCATTCGGCAGTCGGCAAGATCCATAATGGCTGCACTGTTGGAAACATGCTTGACCGGAATCTGTATTCCTTTCTCCTCCAGCTGCTGCACAAATCTGTCAAATAAGTCCTTCTGATGCCTCGCTGATGTTTTATCCTTTTCGTCTGCGCATGCAAAATGAGTGAAAATCCCCTGAATTTTTATATTCGGAAGCTCCTGTATCCGCTCAACCTGCAGAACGGATTCTTCTGTCGGTTTAAATCCGATCCGGTTCATTCCTGTGTCTACTTTGATATGTATTTTGGCGTCTTTTTTCATGGTTACTGCAAATTTAGAGATCGCCTCCGCCATCTCATAAGAAAACACTGTCTGTTCAATTTCATGCTGAATCAGGGAAGCATACTGATATTCCGATGTATAGCCAAGAATCAGGATCGGTTTGGTAATTCCCTGTTTTCTTAAGGCGATCCCTTCCTCAATGATTGCCACTGCAAAACCATCTACGCCGATTTTATTTAATGCCTTTGCCACCGGAACAGCCCCATGGCCGTATCCGTCCGCCTTGATTACCGGCATAATTTTTGTATTTGGTCCCACTATATTTTTTATCTCGCTGATGTTATGGCAGATCGCATCCAGGTCGATAGCTGCATATACTCTATAATACTGATTCATTTTTGATTCCTCCTAAAACACTGCTGACCGAATCTATGATGTCGGAGGCCAGCATACTGTCATGCCCAAGCCTTTCTGCAGCATGGTCTCCTGCAAGGCCGTGGACATATACTCCCAGGGCCGCAGCCTCAAACGGCTCCATCCCCCGTCCCAGCAGACTGGCAATGATTCCGCTCAGTACATCTCCGCTTCCTCCCGTGGCCATACCGTGATTTCCGCTGCGGTTATAGTACACAGGATCATCTCCTGATACAGCCAGGGTTGCGGCATCTTTCAGAACAACAACGCTCTGAAATTGATCCGCGGCACGGTGTCCTGCTCCCAGCAGATCTTCTTTCACTTGTTCTGCTGATATATGCAGAAGTCTCGCTGCCTCTAAAAGGTGCGGGGTTAAAATGCATCCTTTTTGGTAATTAAGCTGCATTTCATAGCGGCTGACTGTATTCAGCCCGTCCGCATCCAGGACAAGCGGCTTTGTCCCATGGGACAATACGGTTTCCAAAAGCCTTTTTGTCCGCCCTGACACTCCCATTCCCGGACCAAACAGGATACAGTCACACCATGCAAGGGAATCCTCCAGGTCTTCTTCCGTCCCAAACAATACTTCCGGAAGCATTGACTGTAAGATCGGACGGTTGGAGGCATGGGAAATCACCTTTACCAGACCGCTGCCCATACGCAGGGCACTTTTTGCCGAGAAATATGCAGCCCCTGACATGGATTCATTTCCCGCAGCGATCAAAACCTTTCCATAGGTTCCTTTATGTGAGTCTGCCTTGCGTTTGGGTAGTTTTAAGAGATCCTCCCTGTCATATGAAAATCCTCCGGCGTATTTTTTCAGTGTCTGGTCAAAGAAGCCGATCCGTTCTGTATACAGCCGTCCTGAATAACTTCTTCCCGGATAGAGAAGATGGCCCGCTTTTGGCCCTCCGAAAGTCACCGTGGCGTCCGCTTTGACAGCACACCCAAGAACCTTTCCTGTGTCACCGCTGATGCCTGAGGGAATATCTACAGACAATACTTTTGCCCTGCTCCCGTTGATATTCTCTACGGCAGTGCGGTACACGCCGGAAATCTCCCGGGAAAGCCCCACGCCGAACAGTCCTTCCAGTATCCAGTCATAGTCATTAAAATCTGCATCCTTCTTCATTTCATAACCCAGACGGTTTAAGATTCCCAGCTGGGTCTTCAGGTCCCCGGACGCCTTTTCAAGATTCCCTGTGACTGTGTAATCTACCGAAAATCCTTCTTCCAAAAGAATTCTCGCCGCGGCCAGAGCATCCCCTCCGTTGTTTCCGCAGCCTGCCACAGCCAGTATCCTGTCCTGCTTTCCTGCAGCCTTCATAAGCCTTCCGGCAATCTTTTCACTGGCCCGTTCCATCAGGACAAGGCCCGGCACTCCTATTTGTTCTATGGTTTCTTTATCTACGTTCTGCATTTCCTGATTATTTAATACATATTTCATAGACACTCTCCTATGACAAAAGCCTGTGCCAGTCCTTTTGTATTGGTAATCGACACATGAAACTTTGTAATCTTCATCTCCAAGGCCAGCTTTCTGGCTCTCCCTGATACCTTTACATAAGGCGCTCCCTTTGTATCCCGGAACACCTCGATCTCAAAAGGCTCCAATCCGAAGAAGCCGGTTCCAAATACCTTGGAAACGGCTTCCTTCACTGCAAAATTCCCAGCAAGAGTCGTACTGTCTGAGCCTGCAAATGCCAGTTCGTCTTCCGAAAAGATCCGGCTTAAACTGTTCTTTCTCTCCACCAGCTTTTGAACCCGTCCGATCTCTACCAGATCAGTTCCAATTCCGACAATCATGATGACCTCCTGTCATTACTCTGCAGTCTCGCTGTCTTCCCTGCTGTGGATATTATATGTCAGAGTCATGAGACTCTCTGCCAAATGTACATTTTCAACCGTGACACTGTCAGGCAGTGTAAGATCTACAGGTGCAAAATTCCAAAATCCTTTGATCCCCCAGGATGCCAATTCTTTTGCAATCTTCGGCGCCTGATCCTGAGGAAGAGTCAGCGCAGCAATCTTGATCTCATGGTTCTTGATAAATTCCTCCATATCGTCGATATCGTGAACTTCCACACCGTGCACTGTAATACCGATCAGCTTTGGATTCACATCAAAAAGTGCAATTACCTGAAATCCAATGCTGTTATTGTTAAAATCCTGATAATTCGCCAGCGCCTGGCCGAGATTCCCCGCGCCTACAATAATCATCTGATTGCTTTTATCAAGCCCCAGAATCTTTCCGATCTCCACATAAAGATTCTCTACGTTATAACCGTATCCCTGCTGTCCGAATCCCCCGAAATTATTAAGATCCTGCCGGATCTGGGATGCAGTCACCTTCATCCGCTCACTCAGTTCTTTGGAGGAAATCCTTGTAATATTTTTTGCTTTCAAGGCTCCCAAATAACGGTAATATCTAGGTAATCTCTTTATAACTGCCGGTGATATATTTTTATCCATTGATGACATTATTACCCTCCCACTTATTTTATTTACTACTTAAATGATGTTGGGGCCATAAAATGTTTTGACCATTTGACCCTGATATCCTTAAATTAAATAAATTATATAAGATTGTCTAATATCTGTCAAACTTTTAGTGCGTTTTTTCAGAAATTATGTTATGCTAAGAAAGAATTTTTATTGCTAAGAAGTTTTGAAGGAGTACACTATGGTTTTATCTTGTCAGAATATATATAAAACTTTCGTTGATCAGGAAGTCCTGAAAGGAATTTCCTTTCATATTAATGAAAAAGACCGTCTTGCTGTAATTGGCTTAAACGGAGCCGGAAAATCCACCCTGCTGAAAATTATTATGGATCAGATGACCCCCGATGAAGGCGAGATCCACAAAAAAAAGGATGCACGGATCGGCTATCTTGCCCAGCACCAGGACCATACTTCTTCTCTTACCATTTATGAAGAGCTTTTGACCATAAAACAGGATGTGATTGAGTTAGATAAAAAACTCCGGTCATTAGAACAGATGATGAAGCATTTAAACGGCAGAGAGCTTGAGGATAAGATGGAGGAGTACACCAGAGCCACTCATTTATTTGAGCAGAAAAACGGCTTTGCCTATCAGAGTGAAATTACCGGTATTTTAAAAGGACTTGGTTTTCAGGAAGAAGATTTTCAAAAAAAGATCTCAACACTCTCCGGAGGCCAAAAGACCAGAGTTGCTCTCGGCAAGCTTCTTCTGATGAAGCCTGAGATTCTTCTTCTGGATGAGCCTACCAACCATCTGGATGTGGAATCGATCCAATGGCTGGAGACATATTTAAGCCACTACGAAGGTGCAGTGATCCTGGTCTCCCATGACCGGTATTTCCTGGACAAGATTGTCAACAAAGTTATGGAAATCGAATCAGGACATGCCATGCTTTTTGACGGCAACTATACTTCTTTTATCCAAAAAAGAGATCAGGTAAAAGCCATCCGCTTAAAAGAATATGAAAATCAGCAGCAGGAAATCAAACACCAGAAAGCAGTCATTGAAAAACTCAAACAGTTTAACCGGGAAAAGTCCATCCGCCGGGCTGAAAGCCGGGAAAAAATGCTGAATAAGATTGATGTGATTGAAAAACCTATGGAGGCTGACGGCAAAATGCGCTTTTTTATCGAACCTTCAGTCGTCAGCGGAAACGATGTCCTCACCGTAGAACATCTGGAAAAAAGTTTCGGATCACATACCCTGTTTTCTGATATAGGCTTTGAGATATTCCGTGGAGAGCGCGCAGCCTTAATCGGCGCCAACGGCACCGGAAAAACCACAATGCTGAAGATCATCTGCAAACAGATCGCAAAAAACAAAGGACAGATCAAGCTGGGGTCCCAGGTATCCATAGGATATTATGATCAGGCACAGGACAATCTGCATCCAGAAAAAACCATCTTCGATGAGATTTCTGATTCTTTCCCGGAACTAACCAATACAAGAATTCGCAATACGCTGGCTGCTTTTCTCTTTAAAGGCGAGGATGTATTCAAACTGATCTCCTCTTTAAGCGGCGGAGAAAAAGGACGGGTATCACTGGCAAAGCTTATGCTGTCACGGGCTAACTTCCTGATCCTCGATGAACCGACTAACCATTTGGACATTCATTCCAAAGAAATTTTGGAATCCGCCCTGTCCCAATATACAGGAACTGTCTTGTATGTCTCCCACGACCGTTATTTTATTAACAAGACGGCTACAAGAATATTGGAACTTTCTCCTTCCAAAGGACTGCACTCCTACTCCGGAGATTATCAGCACTACCTTTTAGAAAAAGAAAAAGAAGGAACAGAGGAAGTACAGGCGGCAGAGACTGAAAACATATCTGATACAAAAATAAGCTGGCAGAAACAAAAGGAACAAGAGGCAAAACGCCGGAAAACAGAAAACCGGCTGAAAAAAGTGGAATCAGAAATCGAAAGGCTGGAGGAAGAAAACACAAAGCTGGAAGAAGAAATGTGTCTGCCTGAAAATGCAGTAAACACACAAAAACTGCTGGAACTCTCCACCGTCAAAGCCAACAACGACCAGCAGCTGGAAGCATTATATGAAGAATGGGAAACCCTCTCAGAAGAAACTGAGTAAAACAACATGACATTTTGACCAGTTCTCCGGCTTGCTGTCTCAGGAATGTAAGATTTTCTAACTTTCAGCAAAGCTTCTCCGGCGGCCCGTTCGGAACTCACTTCG
>NZ_JAGZSD010000019.1 GCF_018381315.1 Anaerostipes sp.
GCGTCCCATGAAATAAAAAACGCTCCGCGAGGATCGCACTGCGGCAATAAGGAATCATGTCGCCAAAGCGACCCGCCGCAGGCGGAGAATCCCGCAAGCGGGATTCTTTCTTATTTCATAGGAAAGTGAAAATGCGTCCCATGAAATAATAAGCCCTCCGGGCAGGATGCACACAATGCATCCATATTGACTTAGATTCGTATTTATTTCTTTCTTCACAAGACCACGGGGATAGTATGGCGGTTTCGAGGCTGTGCATCTGTGGTCTATATTTTATTGAAAATAAAAGTTAGATGTGATGGCGGGCAGAAGGGTGCCCAAAAAAGAAAGGAATCTATTATGAAAAATCAATCATTAATGACATTAGGATATTATCAGGTACTGGAACGATTAAAAGAATATGCATTTTCAGCAAGTGCAAAAGAGCGCATCGGAAATATGAAGCCTCTCTTGTCTGAATTGGAGCTTAAAAAACATTTAAGGGATACGTCACAGGCCAGGAGTCTGACAGAACTTTACGGAACACCGCCTCTGCCGGCCATGGACCGTATAGATGAATATATAGAAAAAGCAGCCAGGGAAGCATTGCTTCTTCCGGAAGAGTTGGAAGAGATCGGTATGTTTTTAAACTCAGTAAGGCGTCTCAAAGCTTACCTGCAAAAAGGGGAGGACCAGCAGATTAGTCTTGCATTTTACAATCAGAATCTGGAGGCTTTGGACGATTTGGCAGAAGAGATTCAGAGATGCATCAGAAACCGAAGGGTTGATGATTATGCGTCGCCTTATCTGAAGGATATCAGGAAACAGATGATTCTGCTCAGTGAAAAGATTGGGGAAAAAGCAGAAAGAGCATTAAAGGCAAATCAGGCCTATCTCAGTGATTCTTTTGTGGTTAAAAGGAATGGAAGATACTGTATCCCGGTTCGGAAAAAATGCAGAAACATGGTAGCGGGAACTGTAGTGGAACAGTCCTCTACAGGAGCTACTATATTTATGGAGCCGGCATCTGTGTCAGAATTCAGGGAAGAACTGGAGATTTATCAGATCGAAGAGGATTCAGAGGAACGCAGAATTCTTTATACTCTCATGAATCTGACAGCAGAACATGAAGCGGCACTCAGAGAAAATATCCGTGTTATAGAAAAACTGGATTTTATGTTTGCCAAAGGCCGCCTGAGCCTGGATATGGATGCAGTGGAGCCAGAGATCAATCTGGAACATTATATCAGGCTTGAAAAAGCCAGACATCCGATGCTTTCCGGAGAAAGCTGCGTGCCTTTGGATTTTGAAATTGGAAAGAGCAGCCGCGGTGTTGTTATTACCGGGCCTAACACCGGGGGGAAAACAGTGGCGATTAAAACAGTGGCACTGATGAGTGCTATGGCTTGTTCGGGGCTTCATGTGCCGTGCCGGAAAGCTGAGATCTGTATGAACAATGAAATTCTCTGTGATATTGGAGATGGACAGGATATATCGGATAATTTGTCTACTTTTTCAGCTCATATAAAAAATGTGCTGGAAATATTAAAAAGAAGCCAAAAGGACAGTCTTGTCATACTGGATGAGCTGGGTTCGGGGACGGATCCTGCGGAAGGAATGGGGATTGCTGTGGCGATTCTTCAGGAACTGAGAAACAGCGGAGCATTATTTCTTGTAACGACTCATTATCCTGAGGTTAAGGAATATGCAAACCGGTATCCGGAGGT
Source organism: Anaerostipes sp. (assembly GCF_018381315.1). GTDB lineage: Bacteria > Bacillota > Clostridia > Lachnospirales > Lachnospiraceae > Anaerostipes. Next base: position 1,707 of record NZ_JAGZSD010000019.1, read on the forward strand.
GGTAAATGCCAGAATGGAGTTTGACCGGGAAAGTCTGAAGCCGCTGTACCGGCTGAAGGTAGGAGAGGCTGGAGAGAGTTGTGCCCTGTATATTGCAAAGCGTCTGGGGTTTCCGGGAGAAATGCTCTGTGAAGCGGCCAAAGAGGCTTATGGAGAAAAAAGTGAGGCCGTCATTGACACATTGCAGCTGAGTGACAGAAAAGAAGGCCTCAAAAGAGAAAAAGCGCCTTCTATTCAGAAAATACCGCCTAAAAAAGAAAAGAGAGAAACTGGAAGAAAATTTATTACCGGAGATAGTGTCACCGTTCTGCCAGAGGAACAGATTGGAATTGTCGTGAGGCCGTCAGATGAAAATGGCCGGGTTTTGGTGCAGATTAAAAAAGAAAAAAAGCTGTACAGCCATAAACGGCTGAGATTAAAGGTGGCAGCAGAGGAGTTATATCCGGAGGATTATGATTTTTCCATCATATTTGATTCTGTTGAGAACAGAAAAGCAAGGCATAAGATGGGAAAAGGCTACAGGGATGACCTGGTTATCCGGACAGACGAATAAAAATGAACTGGTTTGAAAGGAGAATTATATGAAAATAAGAAAAGAAGAAGAGAGAGATTACGATGAGGTTTACGATCTGGTGAAAACAGCTTTTGATTCAGCAGAGCATGCAGACGGAAATGAGCAGGATCTGGTGAAAGCACTTAGAAAAAGCAGCGCTTTCGTGCCGGAACTCTCTCTCGTTGCTGAGGAAAACGGGAAGATCACAGGTCATATCATGTTTACAGAAGTAAGAATCGGTGATAAGACAGGGCTTGCCCTGGCCCCGCTGTCTGTGCTGCCGGAATGCCAGAATCAGGGCATCGGAATGGACCTGATAAAAGAAGGTCACAGAATTGCCTCTCAGATGGGGTACGGAATCTCTGTTGTGGTAGGAAGTGAACGTTATTATCCTAAGGCCGGATATCAGAAAGCAGAAGATTATGGCGTGAAAGACCCCTTTCATGTGCCGAGCGAAAATTTTATGATATGCGGTCTCGGAGAAGAAATAGGAAAGTACCAGGGTACTGTTTTATATGCAGAAGAATTTTATACTGAAGAGACAGGAAAAGAACAGGAGGAATCAGAATGACGGAAAAGGAAAAAGCAGCATTGGGAATGCTGTATGATGCCAATTATGATGAAGATCTGAAGGCGGAGAGACTTGAATGCCAGACCTTATGTGCGGAATATAACCGCCTGATGCCCAACGAAATGGAAAAAAGAACAAAGCTTATGAAGAAGATTCTCGGAAAAACAGAAGGAGAATTCGTTATAGAGCAGCCGTTTATGTGTGATTACGGAAGTAATATTGAGATTGGGGAGCGCTGCTATCTGAATTATAACTGTATTATCCTGGATGGAGCTGAGGTTACATTCGGACATGATGTTTTCGTGGCGCCTAATTGTGCCTTTTATACTGCAGGGCATCCTTTTAATATAGAACAGCGGAATGCAGGGCTTGAATATGCCTATCCGATTCATGTGGGGAATAATGTATGGATCGGGGGAAATGTAACTGTGCTCCCGGGTGTGTCTATAGGGGACGGCACCGTTGTAGCGGCAGGAAGTGTGGTGACAAAGGATCTGCCCGAAGGAGTTCTGGCGGCAGGCAATCCATGCAGAGTAATAAGAAAAATCGGGCAGGAGTAAGAGGTTATATGTCCTTTGGGCTGGCGCGCTGATGCGCGATGAGGTATACTTTAATAAAAGAAGAGGGAAGGAAGTGTGATGCATATGACAGGTCTTATTTTACAGCTGGAGTACAGTGTCAGGATTCTGCTGGCCGCAGCCTGCGGCGCATGTATCGGTTATGAGAGAACCAACAGGCTGAAGACCGCGGGCATCAGGACTCATGTGATCGTGTCACTGGCCGCTGCATTGATGATGATCATTTCCAAGTATGGATTTAACGACATTCTGGCAACACATAATGTGGGATTGGATCCATCCAGAATCGCAGCAGGGGTTGTCACAGCCATTGGATTTCTGGGCGCAGGGATTATATTTGTACATAATCAGAGCGTCAGCGGTCTGACTACAGCGGCAGGTATCTGGGCTACTGTGGGAGTCGGCATGTCTGTGGGAGGCGGTCTGTATGTGATTGGAATTTTCAGCACGATTCTGCTTATCATTGTACAGTGGATTCTGCACAGGGACTTTAAGTGGATCAAGACCCCGACTGTTGAAGTCATTACCTTAAAGCTGCCCAACAGCCCGGAAGCTGTGGAGATGATTCAGGAGACAATCCGCGAGGAATCCATAGAGATCCTGAATATCTCAGTGGAAAAGAAGGGGGAGGAAAGCATTAAGGTGAGACTTGATGTGAAGCTGCCTGACAGTTTTGATCTGTATGATGCGATTCAAAGGCTGCTGGAAAACGAAAATATTGAATCTATTGATATCTGAGGCAGAAAAGGAACCCGATATGATCAGAAAAGCACGGCAAGATGATGTAACAAGAATTACAGAGATTTATAATGAGGTGGCAGCCAATTCAGCTGCCACCTTTGATTTGCATGCAAAGTCGTTAGAAGACCGGGCTGTGTGGATGGAAGAACACAAGGGGAACCATCCTCTGCTCGTATACGAAGCGGATGGAACAGTGGCCGGCTATGCAGGATTGTCACCTTACCAGGATAAAGAAGCTTTTGATGCCACCGTGGAACTGTCCATTTACCTGGACAGCCGATACAGAGGCAGGGGAATCGGCACAAAGCTTATGGATGCAATCCTTTCTCTGGCGAGGAGCAGGGATGATATTCATACCGTTGTCTCTGTCATCACAGGAGGAAATATAGTTAGTCAAAAGCTGCATGAAAGCTTTGGATTTTGTTACTGCGGAACTATCAGGGAGGCAGGGTATAAATTCGGAAAATATCTGGATATAGACACCTACCAGTTAATTGTCAGAAATAAATAAGATTTTTGAAATTCTTTCTTTTATTCTATATGATACCCTTAGAAAGAAAAGGGGGCGGTTTTTATGGAAAGAAAGAGAGAAGGAAAGTTTAGGAATGCCGTTTTTAACGGGGTATTCATGTTTTATTTTGTGTTCTTAGTGGAAAATATTTTATTTAAATATGTACAGCCCTGGCAGATGTTCCAGTCCGGCAGGTATTTCGGGAGATCGCTGAATCTGGTACCGTTCAGACAGATCTTATCATCTTCCGGAATTGGGGATCTGAATATTTATGGAAACATTATTTTATTTGTTCCTCTGGGGATTTACCTGATGTTCTATATGAAAAAGAGTAAGACGGTGAAAAGCCTGGCATTTATTTTTATCTTAAGCTTATTTTTTGAATCATTTCAGTATGTGGCAGCCATCGGAGCTACCGATATTGATGATATTATATTAAACTGTTTAGGAGGACTTATGGGCATTATATGCTACAAGTTTCTTGTATTTATATGCAGAGGAAAGGAACAGACGGCAAAGACAGCTGTCACATGGATTGCAGCGGCGGCGGGATTACTTACTGCGGTTCTTGTAATACTGCTTTTTGCATATAATTAATGGTTTACAAGAGGCCGGATATATTTTATACTGAGTTTATAAAAAAGAAATGAGGTGGAAGGATGATTATTATTTCTTGCTAAAAATGAATCTGCATAGATTAAGAAGGACTGCCTTCTGATTTTATGCGTTCTGCAAGAAAGATCATCCAGACTGCTGCTATATAGAGTAATGTCAATGTACGCCCGGCGTGCCTGATGTTTTTGTATGCAAACCTGCAGGAAGATTCTTTCCTGCAGGTTTTTTTCGTAGGAAAGTTCTTGGAACCTTCCTGCGGTTTGCTGATTTAAGACTAGGAGGTATATATATGTCGGCCATTCAAATATCAAATTTAACATTTTCCTATGACACAAGCTTTGATTATATTTTTGAACATGTCAGTTTTCAGATTGATACAGACTGGAAACTGGGACTCACCGGACGGAACGGCCGGGGAAAGACAACATTTCTGAACCTTTTAATGGGAAAATATGAATATCAGGGCTCCATTCAATCGAATATGAAATTTGACTATTTTCCATTTCAGGCAGATGATCCATCTCTGATGACGCTGGATATTTTGGAGACTATGAATCCGCAGTATGAGCTGTGGAAGATTATAAAGGAACTGTCGATGCTGGATATTTCAGATGAAGTGCTGTACCGGCCGTTTGAAAGCCTTTCCAATGGAGAGCAGACGAAAGTACTGCTGGCAGCGCTGTTTTCCAAAGAAAATCGTTTTCTTCTCATTGATGAACCGACCAATCATCTGGATGCCGGTGCCAGGAGAAAGGCGGCAGAGTACCTGAAATCAAAGAGAGGATTTATCCTTGTCTCGCATGACCGGATGTTTCTGGATGAGTGCACAGACCATATTTTGTCTATCAACAAAACAAACATTGAAGTGCAGAGAGGGAATTTTTCTTCTTGGTATGAAAATAAGATGCTCAATGACCGGTTTGAGATGGCGGAGAATCAAAAATTGAAAAAAGAAATCGGAAGGCTCACAGATACACAGAAAAGAACAGCCGGGTGGTCCTGTGAGGCGGAAAAGACGAAACGGGGTACAAGGAACTCCGGCCTGCGTCCTGACCGGGGGTTCATCGGCCATAAGGCGGCAAAAATGATGAAGCGGTCGAAGGCCTCCGAGATGAGAAAGGAGGAGGCTGTCAGAGAGAAATCAAAGCTTCTCAAAAATATTGAGAGTGTGGACACCCTGAAGCTGGCTCCGCTTGTTCATCATGCAAAGAGGCTGGCAGAGTTTAAGGATACAGCAGTCTTTTACGGAGACAGGGCAGCGGCAGAACATCTGAACTTTACAGTGGAGCAGGGGGATCGGATTTCGCTTTCCGGGCCAAACGGATGCGGGAAATCCAGTGTTCTGAAACTTTTGACAGGAGAGGAAATTTCATATACAGGATCACTGTATATTGCAAAAGGTTTAAAAATATCTTATGTGCCTCAGAACACAGCAGGATTAAAGGGTGATCTGAAAGATTATGCCTGGCAGTATGGAATCGATGAAAGTCTATTTAAAACTATTTTAAGAAAATTAGACTTTTCAAGAAACCAGTTTGAAAAAAGAATGGAAGAATTCAGTGAGGGACAGAAGAAAAAAGTCCTGATTGCAAGGAGCCTCTGTGAAAAAGCACATCTGTATATCTGGGATGAGCCGCTGAATTTTATTGATGTATTTTCAAGGATACAGATAGAAGAGCTGCTGCTGAAAAGCCGCCCAACGCTTCTGTTTGTAGAACATGACCGGGCGTTTGGAGACAAGATCAAGACAAAAGAAGTAAAAATGAGATAAAAAACATAAATTAGCTGCGGATCTGGCCTGAATGAAGACTCTTTTTTATGGAAAGAATATCTCCTGATAAGCAAAAGGAGGTATCTATGAAAAACTGGATAGAAAAGCAATTTCATTTAAAACAATATCATACAGATTTAAAGACAGAATTTCTGGCCGGGATCACAGTATTTGTAACTATGGCCTATGCACTGGCAGCAATACCGAACATGCTGGAGGAAACAGGAGTGGATAAGCATGTGATGATGACCATAATGGTACTGCTCATTGCAGTCACTACTCTAGCAATGGCATTTTACACAAACCGGCCGTTTGCACTGGCTCCGGGCTTAAGCAGTGCAGGGATTGTGGCGGCTATGATCGCAGGGGATCAGGTGCCTGTAAAGATTGCCGGAGGCATCGTCTTTTGGAGCGGGATTTTGTTTCTGCTGATTACCTTCTTTGGGCTAAGGGAGGCGGTAGTCAGGGCCATACCTGCCAGCCTGAAATATGCTGTAAGTGCAGGAATCGGTTTGTTTATCGCGCTGATCGGAGCCAAAGGAGCGGGGCTTATTGCGGCAGACCAGGCCAGGAACAGTCTTTCTTTTGGAAATCTGGGCTCCCCGGAGGTTCTTATCGCCGTGCTGGGATTTGTTGTTCTTCTGATTTTAAGGGCAAAGAGAGTGCCCGGGGATATGATCCTTTCTATTTTGACTGCCACGGCAGCAGGAATACCGCTTGGTGTCACAAAACTGCCTGACAAGATAATATCCATGCCGGCCCCTATAGGGGGACAGCTGTTTAATATTGACATTTTAGGGGCGCTGCATGTATTATATTTGCCTTTTTTGATCGCCTTGTTTGTACCGGATTTTTTTGCCACAGTAGGAACAATTCTGGGGGTAGGAGCCAGAGCAGGATATTTAGATGATAACGGAAATTTTGACGGCATTGACAGATGCTTTCAGGTGGATGCTGCCGCCACCAGCTTTGGAGCTTTGTTCGGAATGCCGGGGATGACAACGTACCTGGAGTCTTCAGCGGGGATAGAGGCCGGAGGCAAGACAGGACTTACGGTAGTGTTTACCAGTATCTTTTTTCTGCTGGCCCTGTTTTTTGCACCGGCAGCCCTGATTATACCCTCTGCTGCTACAGCACCGGTGCTGGTCTACATTGGGATCAGCATGCTGGAAGCTATGAGACACATTCATTATGATGATATAACAGAGAGTATGCCGGCGTTTATGTGTGTTGCCTTTACGGCTCTGGCAGGAAATATTGCCAATGGGATCTGCACAGGGATTCTTTCTTATCTGGTTATGAAAGCGGCAGCAGGGAAAGTAAAAGAGATACATGTGTTCATGTATCTCTTGGGTGCGGTCAGTGTGCTTTACCTTTATACACTTGTCTAGGCAGCAGGTGCTTATTGTTTTTTTCGGAATTGCAGATAGGAGAAAATAAACGGTACAATAACTATGACGGCCAGGACTGACAGGAAGACGGGAACTTGAAGGGAAGCTGGCGCCAGGGCTGCCAATGCGGTCACAAGGCCTCCTGTAACCCACAGCTTTCCGGTAAAACGGTGTGTTCTGAACCAATTTTGTTCATCAGCCAGAGCCCAGGGAGTGCGGATACCTATAAAGTAATTATGCTTGGTCTTGGGCAGAAGGTTACCCAGAAAGATGAACAGGGAGCCTATGCCCAGGCAGAAGATGAGATTTACATTAAAATCAATGCGGAAAGCTGCGGCTATTGTCATAATCTGTACTGCAAAGAAGACCAGTCCGATTACAAAATTATATCGGTTATATTCTTTTTGGAACTTTTTATAATTGCCGGAGTTGGGATCCGTCCGCCGCATGGCCTGAAACAGTACTGTCATCAGAAAGATGAATACAGGAAACAGGAATATAATAAGTTTTGGGGCATACCGGTCTATGGCTCCCTGGGTATTCCAGTGTGCAGGAATCTGTTCCGGCAGGGAAGAGAAGACTGCAAAGGAAAGCAGCAGGGAGACTGCTGTTAATAAAAGGCTTGGTTTATATTGTTTCATTTATTTATCCTCCTTAAAACTCTGAAACCAATGGATTACTTCTTCAAATACAGAAAGATTTAATTCGTAATAGATATATTTTCCTTGTTTCTGATCAGTGATCAGATTTGCATGTTTTAAAATGTTCAGATGATGGGATACGGTAGCACCTGTCATCTGAAAATGGCTGCATATTTCTCCTGCTGACATGGAGCCGTCTTTCAGCAAGTCTAAAATCTCCCTTCTGGTAGAATCCGACAATGCTTTAAATGTTTCCTGAAAACCCACGGTACCTCCTCTCTGAATCATTTAGAAGTTTATCTAAATGAATTGTATCACAAGGTTAATACAATGGCAAGAACATTTAGAAAAATATCTAAATGTTCTGGGCAATATCATGCAAGATTTTTAACATGGGTTTGTGTTAAACTTAAAAATATGAAAGAAATAAGAGAAATATTTTATGACAAACAATTAAATATCGAAGCCTATGGGTTTTATGGCCTGAAGCAAAAGTTCCCCAATCATTTTCATGATCACTATGTGATCGGATGCATTGAAAGCGGAATGCGTAAAGTAACATGCCGGGGAGAAAAATTTCTGATTGAGCCGGGTGATCTGCTGTTTTTCAACTATAGGGAAAACCATGCCTGTGAACAGGTTGGAGATTTTCCGCTGAACTGCAGATTTATCAATATTAAAAGGGAAAGGATGAAAGAGATCACAGAAGAAATCACCGGAAAGAGTGAATATCCGGAGTTCGTTAAACCAGTGATCCGTCAGTGCTCAAAATCAGAGATGCTCCGGGAGGTCTACCGCATGGTGGCAGAGGGGAAGGAAGAGTTTGAAAAGGAGGAATTCTTTTATCTTCTGATGGAGCAGCTTCTGTCAGAATACGCAGTATTTGAAAAAAAAGGTGTCCAGGTGCCGGATACAGAAAGGCTCAATGCCGTCTGTGACTATATCAAGGAGCACTATAGTGAGAATATCTCCCTGGAGCAGCTCTGCAGAATCGCCGGGGTCAGCAGATACAGCCTTATCCGGTATTTTACTAAATATAAAAAGATAACACCATACCAGTATTTGGAATCGACTCGGATTAACCAGGCAAAGCTGTATCTGGAGGAAGGGATGGAACCGGCGGAGGCAGCGGTAATGACCGGATTTTCTGACCAGAGCCATTTCACCAATTTTTTTAAGCGGCTGTTCGGCTTGACGCCTGCCCAATATCAGCGGATTTTTACAGATAAGAGAGGATATTAGTTATGGAAGACAAAAAATACATACAAGGCCATCTGTTTGCGATGGCTACAATTTTTCTTTGGGGCACCACATTTATTTCAACAAAAATTCTGCTCCGTGAGTTTGAGCCGATCGAGATTCTTTTCTTTCGGTTTCTGCTTGGTTTTTTAGTCCTGATTCTTATTTATCCAAAAAGGATGAAGACAAGAGGCTGGAAAGAGGAAAAATATTTTATAGCTGCAGGTCTGTGCGGCATTACCCTGTACTATTTGTTTGAAAATATTGCACTGACATACACAATGGCTTCCAATGTGGGAGTCATTATTTCGATATCTCCATTTTTTACAGCACTGCTGGCAAGGATTGTGACAGGGGAAAAAGCTCTTGGAAAACGCTTCTTTTTAGGATTCTTTCTGGCTATGTGCGGTATCTGCCTTATTACTTTCGGCGGAAGCACAGCGCTTCATCTGAGCCCAAAAGGAGATTTGCTGGCGGTTCTTGCGGCATTTGTATGGGCAGCATATTCTATGCTCACAAAAAAGATCGGAAGCTTTGGACATAATATTATACAGGCCACAAGACGCTGTTTTGCATGGGGACTTTTATTTATGTCTCCTGTGCTCCTTTTTACAGACTTTTCTCTGGAAACAGAACGGTTTTTGGAACCGTTAAATATGGGAAATCTTTTATTTTTAGGGATTGGAGCATCCGCCGTCTGTTTTGTAACATGGAATACGGCGGTGAAACGTCTGGGAGCAGTGAAGACGACCGTCTATATCTATATGGTACCGGTAGTAACCATTGTTACTTCTGTCCTTATACTCGGGGAAGTGCTGACGGTAAAAGCCGCAGCTGGGGCATTTCTCACCATAGCCGGTCTGTTTTTATCAGTGGAAAGGAAGAAAAAAAGCAAAGATTGTGACTTGCTCACAGAAGTATTTCAGAAAAGCGATATAATGGGATCAGAAAGTAAATAATGATTTGATAAAAAGGAGTGACCATTATGTCAGTATTAAAAATAACAAGTGCAAATTTTGAGAAGGAAGTATTAAATGCAGAGGAGCCGGTGCTGATTGATTTCTGGGCAGCCTGGTGCGGACCATGCCGGATGATGTCACCGGTCATTGATGAGATTGCAGAGGAACTCAAAGGAATAAAAACAGGAAAGATTAATGTTGATGAAGAACAGGAGCTGGCGGTAAGATACCGTGTTATGTCCATTCCTACAATTCTGATCTTTAAGAATGGAAAAATTGTTCAGAGCTTTGTAGGAGCCAGAGACAAACAGGAAATTGTGAGGGCGCTGAAATTGCAGATGGCAGAATAAGATGATACGGGAATGTGCTATAATAAGAAGGAAAAAAGACAAGTAAAGAAAGGGGTTTCCTTATGAAGATTTATGATTTGATTATCATCGGCGCGGGTCCGGCAGGTATGTCCGCAGCCATTTATGCAAAAAGAGCCATGCTTGAAGTGCTGGTATTAGAAAAAGAGGCGATGTCAGGAGGACAGATCGTACAGACCTATGAAGTTGACAATTATCCTGGGCTCCCCAAGATGAACGGAATGGATTTGGGGGATCAGTTCTTTAACCATGCGTCTGATCTGGGAGCAGAAGTAAAAACAGGGGAAGTACTGGAGATTAAGCATGACCAGCCTGTCAAAGAGATCGTGTTAAAAGACGGAGAAGTACTGAAGACTAAGACTGTCATGCTCGCAACGGGAGCTACTCACAGAAAGCTTGGTGTTCCCGGCGAGGAAGAATTGATCGGGCTGGGTGTCTCCTACTGTGCAACCTGTGACGGAGCTTTTTTCAGGAATAAAACTGTAGCTGTCGTAGGCGGCGGCGATGTAGCTCTGGAAGATGCACTGTTTCTGAGCAGGATGTGTGAAAAAGTATATTTGATCCACAGAAGAGATGAATTCAGAGGTGCCAAGATCCTTCAGGATCAGGTGGCGAAAAACGACAAAATTCAAGTGATTTGGAATACAGTTGTGACGAAAATCGACGGAAATGAGAGAGTAGAATCTATTTCCATCAAAGATGTGCATAACGATGTGGATAAGTCACTCGATGTCGACGGATTATTTATCGCTGTGGGAACGGCTCCGCAGAGCACTCTCTTAAAAGATGAGCTTAAAATGGATGAAAGAGGCTACATTGTAGCAGGAGAGGACGGGGTAACGAATATTCCCGGAATTTTTGTAGGTGGGGACCAGAGGACCAAAAATCTGCGCCAAGTGGTGACTGCTGCCGCAGATGGGGCAAATTGTGTGGTATCAGTGGAGAATTATCTCCAAAAGTTAGAATTGCCAGACAATTAGAGGAACAGCCTAAAAACTTAAAAATCAAGGGTAAAAGTTTGTTTTGTCATATTTGTATAAGAGTCATATTTTCAAGTATTAAATCGAAAAATACAGAAAAAAAACATCACATTTTATCCACACCCTAAAATAGCGGTTCTTCGCTGTAATACAGTTATACACAAAGTTATCCACATTATCCACAGTTGATAAAGGTCGAAACAGCGGAAAGAAATTCGACAAAATGAAACATCTGTTTTGTATAGAATTTATAAAAAGATTTGTTTTCAATGGAAAAGCTATATGATATAATAATTAATATCAAATAGTAAAGGAGTTGGAAGCCATGAATTTCATTATTAGCGGTAAGAACATCGAAGTAACAGAAGGAATCAAGGCGGCAGTAGAAGAGAAATTGGGCAGGCTCGACAAGTACCTGACTGATGACATTGACATCATCGTTACTTTGAGTGTTCAAAAAGAGAGACAAAAGATTGAAGTAACAATTCCTATGAAGGGGCACATTATACGTGCAGAACAAGACAGTGCGGATATGTACGTATCCATTGATTTGGTAATTGATATTCTCGAACGTCAGATCAGAAGATATAAAACCCGTTTGATGAGTAAAAAATATGAAAGTGCAGGATTAAAGCAGGAGTTCATCGACAAGGACGAGGATGTGGATGATGATGAGATTCGTATCATCAGAAGCAAAAAGTTTGCGATCAAGCCGATGGATGTGGAGGAAGCCTGCATCCAGATGGATCTTCTGGGCCACAATTTCTTCGTATTCCGTAATGCCGACACTTTTGAAGTGAACGTAGTATATAAAAGAAAAGGCAGTACATACGGACTGATCGAACCAGAATTTTAGATGTAAGATGTATGATTTTTTAGGGAGCCGAGGCTCCCTTTTTTTATTGCATAGGAAATTCCTTTGGAATCCCCTATGCAATAAAAAGCACTCCGTGCAGGATGCGCACAAATGCATAGAGAAATTATTTGCCTGTGGCAAATTGCATTTGGCGCGCAAAGTGAACAAGCCCTTCAAAGAGTGAGGGGTTGGGGAGATGAGGTGGGCGTGCCCACTTTGTTATTTCATTTCATAGAAATGAATGCTATTAGGCTTAGAGATAAAACCAGAAATAATAAGAAACTATTAATGGAAAGAATCGAAAAGAGTTATATGGATTGAAATTAATCCATATCAGTTTATGGGCTGTAGGGAGACTTTTCTAAAAAGCAAAGGATACAAAGAAGCAAAAATACCAGACATGAATTATATCCTTATATTTCGAATAGAAAAAGGTGTTGTATATGTGCTTGGCATCTTTCACCTATTAGAAAATTACATGAATAAATTATAAAATTGGCACTGGATCTCGCAAGAGTCTAGTGCTTTCCTTTTATCAAAAGAATGGCGGTATACTCTTTATTGGAGAAACACATTTTATCTGCTATGGATGCGGCAAAGATTTGGAGATATTCATTTACTTGTCTGTTTTGTATTTAATAAGAAAGTACTCAGGCGGGCAGGGCCGCTTAAAAAGCGGTTCTAAATGCGATAAAAGTGTACTTGTATGCGGGTAACTGCATATTCTTTTTAACAAAAGCTTTTGTTGCCTACCTATTCCATAAGTGTTACAATATCATAGATTACATGTGAATTTGATTATTTGGGAGTGAAACTATGAGTTTAATAGGAAAAATTTTTGGTTCGCACAGCGAAAAAGAGCTGAAGCGGATCAGTGGAATAGTTGATAAAATCGAAGCATTGGATGAACCAATGCAAAAATTATCCGATGAGGAATTAAGAAATAAGACCGCTGAATTTAAAGAACGGCTGAGCAGCGGGGAAACCTTGGATGATCTTCTGCCTGAGGCCTATGCGGTTGTCAGAGAAGCCAGCGCAAGAACCATCGGGCTGAAGCATTACCGGGTTCAGCTGATCGGCGGAATCATTCTTCACCAGGGAAGAATCGCAGAGATGCGTACTGGTGAAGGTAAGACTCTGGTCTCCACTCTTCCTGCTTATCTGAATGCCCTGGAAGAGAAGGGTGTCCACATTGTAACAGTCAATGATTATCTGGCTACCCGTGATGCCGAATGGATGGGACAGGTCCACAGCTTTTTAGGTGTTACCGTGGGCGTTGTCACCAATGATATGGAAAACGATGAACGCAGGGCCGCTTATAACTGCGATATTACGTATATCACAAATAATGAACTCGGATTTGATTATCTGAGAGACAACATGGTGATTGAAAAAGAAGATCTTGTACAGCGGGATCTTCATTATGCCATTGTGGATGAGGTCGATTCCGTTTTGATTGATGAGGCCAGAACGCCGTTGATTATTTCCGGCCAGAGCGGAAAGTCTACAGAGCTTTACCGTGCCTGTGACATTCTGGCAAGACAGATGGAGCGGGGTACTTCCAACGGAGAGCTTTCCAAGATGGATATTCTTATGAATGAGGATATTGAGGAAGACGGAGACTTTTTGGTCAATGAGAAGGATAAGCACGTGCTTCTGACTGCCCAGGGTGTGAAGAAGGTGGAAGAATTCTTCCATATTGATAATCTGGCAGATCCGGAAAACCTTGCAATCCAGCACAATATCATCCTGGCACTGCGTGCCCACAATCTTATGTTCATCGATAAAGATTATGTGGTAAAAGATGACGAGGTACTGATTGTTGATGAATTTACCGGACGTATTATGCCTGGAAGACGGTATTCAGACGGGCTTCATCAGGCTATAGAGGCAAAAGAGGGAGTTAAGGTAAAGAGAGAGTCCAAGACTCTGGCTACCATTACATTCCAGAATTTCTTCAATAAATATGATAAGAAATCCGGAATGACCGGTACAGCGGAGACAGAGGAACAGGAATTCCGTGAGATCTACGGAATGGACGTTGTGGTTATCCCAACCAATAAGCCGGTCGTACGTGTTGACCATGAAGATGCGATCTATAAAACAAAACATGAAAAGATGAATGCGGTTGTGGAAGAGATTGCTGCCTCCCATGCCAAAGGACAGCCGGTTCTTGTAGGTACGATTACCATCGATATGTCAGAGGAACTGAGCCGTATGCTTAAGAAGCGCGGCATCAAGCACAATGTGCTGAATGCTAAGTTCCACGAAAAGGAAGCGGAGATCATCTCTCATGCAGGTGAGATAGGAGCAGTTACCATCGCTACCAACATGGCAGGCCGTGGTACGGATATTGTTCTGGCAGACGGAGTATCTGATCTTGGAGGACTTAAGATCATCGGTACGGAGCGTCATGAATCCAGGCGTATTGATAATCAGCTGAGAGGACGTGCAGGCCGTCAGGGAGACCCGGGTGAGTCCAAATTCTACCTGTCTCTGGAAGATGATCTGATGAGACTGTTCGGGTCTGAGCGCATGATTTCTGTGTACAATGCTCTGGGAATACCGGAAGGAGAAGAGATTCAGCATAAATCTATCAGCAGAACGATTGAAAAGGCTCAGAAGAAGATTGAGAATAATAACTTTGGAATCCGTAAAAACCTTCTGGATTATGACCGTGTAAACAATGAACAGAGAGAGATCATGTACAAAGAGCGCCGCCGTGTACTGGACGGGGAAAATATGAAAGACTCTGTTCTTCATATGATTAAGGAAACTATTTCTGACTACGTGAATCAGTGTGCCAGTGAGGATGCAGCACCGGAAGAATGGGATATGGACACTCTGAATGCAGAACTGCGTCCGATCATTCCGTTTGGAAAGATTGAGCTGAGCCAGGAAGAGATCCAGTCAGGGAAACCGGAAATGCTTGCTGAGCGTCTGCAGGATGAGGCTGTGGAGATGTATGCGCAGAAGGAAAAAGAATTTGAAGATTATGACCTGAGAGAGATTGAACGCATTATTCTGCTGAAGGTCATTGACCGCAAGTGGATGGATCATATTGATGATATGGACCAGCTGCGGGAAGGAATCGGCATGCAGGCATACGGACAGAGAGATCCCGTCGTGGAATACCGTATGGCAGGGTTTGAAATGTTTAATGTGATGACAAAGGCAATCCAGGAAGAAACAACCGGAGCTCTGTTCCATGTAGAAATCGAACAGAAAGTGGAAAAAGAGCAGGTTGCCCAGGTCACAGGCACAAATAAAGATGACAGCGGTGTAAAGACTCCGTATAAGAGAAAAGGGGAGAAGATCGGAAGGAATGATCCATGCCCATGCGGAAGCGGAAAGAAATATAAAAACTGCTGTGGAAGAAATTAAGGAGTTTTTAGAGTGATTGAATTAGATCAGTTAAAATATAATCTGAATTCCTACCGGGAGCCGCTTGAGAAATTAAGCGGTTCTCTTGGCTTGGAAGAAAAAAAAGAGCGGATTGAGCAGCTGGAGCTTGATATGGAAGCGCCGGGATTTTGGGAGGACTTAGAAGAATCCCAGAAAGTAGTAAAAGAGGTCAAAGGCCTGAAGGACCAGGTAGAGGGCTATGAAAGCCTGACCGGGCAGTTTGAAGATATTGAAACTTTAATTGAGATGGCGGCAGAGGAAGAAGATGAAGAACTGGCAGCAGAAACCCAGGAAGCTTTTGCGGAGTTTGAGGCGTCCTATGAAAGCCTGCGTATTTCTACGCTTCTGAGCGGGGAATATGACAGGAATAATGCGATTTTGAGCCTTCATGCAGGAGCCGGAGGAACCGAGTCCTGTGACTGGGCCAGTATGCTGTACCGGATGTACACCCGCTGGGCCGGCAAAAAGGGATTTGAGACAAAGGTCATTGACTATCTGGACGGGGATGAGGCAGGGATCAAATCTGTCACTGTAGAGATTAAAGGCGAGAATGCCTATGGGTATCTGAGGTCTGAGAGAGGTGTCCACCGTCTGGTGAGGATATCGCCGTTTAATGCAGCCGGAAAGAGGCAGACATCCTTTGCATCCTGCGATGTGATGCCGGAGATTGATGAAGACTTAAACGTGGAGATTGCCGATGAGGATATCCGCATTGATACCTACAGGGCCAGCGGTGCCGGGGGCCAGCATATTAATAAGACAGACTCTGCTATCCGGATTACCCATCTGCCTACTGGAATTGTTGTCCAGTGCCAGAATGAGAGGTCACAGCATAAGAATAAAGACCAGGCCATGAAAATGCTTAAGACAAAGCTGTATCTTTTGAAGGAACAGCAGCATTTAGAAAAGCTTTCAGACATACGGGGAGATGTGGGAGACAATGGATGGGGCAGCCAGATCCGTTCCTATGTGCTCCAGCCTTATACTATGGTAAAGGATCACAGGACAGGAAAAGAGAGCGGCAATCCTTCTGCTGTACTGGACGGAGACCTGGATGGATTCATGAATGCATACCTGGCATGGAGTGATGATTAAGAAGACGCTGCGGTATGTGGCCGGAACAGTTGCTGTTCTGGTCCTGTCCGCGGCGTTGTTTTCTTTGTTCTGTTTTTGGCAGGTTGCATCTTCGGATGAAGTGTTGTATATGGAAGATCAGCAGTCTATACCAAAAGCCGATGCTGTGATTATACCGGGGGCTAAAGTGGCAGACGGCATTCCTTCTGACCCTCTGAAAGACAGGGTGGAGACGGCGGTAAAACTGTACAGGTGGAAGAAAGCCCGCAAGTTTTATCTTTCAGGAGGAAAAGATGAAACTGAGGTGATGAAGAAAATGCTGTTATTACAAAACATTCCTGAAGATTCTATTGTGGTGGATGAAGGGGGAATGGATACATATGATACCATCTTCCGGATCCGCAGCCAGGCAGAAGATAAAACATTTCTTATTTCAACACAGGAGCAGTATGCAAAGAGAACAGCATTTTTGGCTGAAAAACTTCAGCTGAAGGCAAGATGTGTCCGGGCGGATCAGATGTTTTATAAAAGTGCAGGGAAGACAAAGGTGAGAGAATATTTTGCATGTACTAAGGCCTGGCTGGAGGTAGTCCTGTTCAAACCGGAGCCCTATTATTCACTCAGGGAACTTCCAATCAGGGGAGAAAACGACAGATGAAAAGACGAATGTTCCTGCTTTTTGCTGCAGTGTTCCTTCTGTCCGGATGCCGGCAGGAGATAAAAAAGAATCCGAACAATGAAGGATATGACCGGCAGAAGGCAGTGGATTATGCAGTAAAATATGCGGAAAAAAGAAATCCTGAGTACCCAAATATGCAGCTTAACTGTACCAATTTCGTATCCCAGTGCCTGATAGCCGGAGGGAAAAAAGAAGATGCGGGAAAAGCACCGAAAAGCGGGCATGGCATCAGCTTTGACAGAGATAAAAATAAATGGTACAGTAATAAAAAAGTGTGGAACAGCAGGCGTCCTGCAAGTTTTTACACATCGGCAGCTTTTGTGCGCACTGATGCCTTTTTTGAGTATTGGACCAAGGGAAGAGGGCTTGAATTAAAGAAATACAGGAATACATTTGACGGACGAGGGAAACTGATCAAGGAAGCAGAGCCGGGGGATGTATTTCTGTTTTATGATGGGGAAGGAACTATCGTCCATTTTGGACTCATTACCAAAAAAACGGATCATGATTTGTTTTTTTCGGCAAATACAAAGGATAGAAAAAACTTCAGTATATGCAGTATTAATTCAAGTTATTATCCTTTATACGGAGTTTTATTTGTAAAGTAGCAAAACTTAAAATCACAAAGGAGGGTCTATATGAGGAACATCAGAAAGTGCACCGGAACGGGGCTTGATATGCTGACCGCAGAAGTTAAAATTGAGAAGGGCAGCACAGGAGACCGTACCTATACGGCCAACTGGGAGGAAGTTAAGAATACCTCCACAGAAGAAAGTACGGCAAGGGAACAGACAGCAGATACTTCTGAGACAACGACAGGCGGTAAGGAAACAACAACATCCAAAGAGAAAACAGAAGAAAAGAAAGGAAGTAATGTTGCCGGAACAGGTGATTTTACTTCTGCGGAACTTGTGAAATACATTTCGCTGTCTGCGGCAGCACTGCTGTGTGTTATTTGGCTGATCTTCAGATACTTAAAAAAATAGAGACGGGATTACTGCAGGGCATACATTCTGCATGGATTGTATGCCCTGTCTTTTTAATTAATTATTAAATGGTTGCTTCTTTTATGAAAATATGATAGTATCGTCTGGAAAAACAAGTGTGTTCAGCACACGTACAGAGGTGGACTATGTTAGAAGATTCAAAGTATTATGTTATTAAGAAAAAGGCAGTTCCTGAGGTTCTGTTAAAGGTCCTGGAAGTGCAGAAGCTTCTGGATGCCGAGCAGGCAAAGTCCATTCAGGAGGCAACAGAGATTGTGGGGATCAGCCGGAGCTCTTACTATAAGTACAAAGATGACATTTTCCCTTTTCATGCAAGCAAGAAGGGACGAAACATCACATTTGTAATTGAAGTGGAGGATCAGCCGGGTGTCATGGCCTCGGTACTTCAGGTGTTTGCTAAGTATAAGGCCAATATCCTGACAATTCACCAAAGCATTCCAATCAATGGGAAAGGGGTGCTGACTGTCAGTGTGGACATTGTTGATATGGAGACGGATGTGTCTGCCATGATCGAAAGTGTAGAGAAGCTTGATAACATAACATATGTAAAGATAATTGCAAAGGAGTAAAGCAGATGATAAACATTGCAGTATTAGGATACGGAACGATTGGTTCAGGAGTTGTAGAGGTTATTGAGACAAATCACGAGAGCATTAACCATAAGATCGGAGAACCGATCCATGTCAAATATGTGCTGGACAAAAGGGATTTGTCTGATACACCGGTGGCCTCAAAAGCAGTCACAGATTATAATACAATTTTAAATGACGATGAGGTAAGCATCGTAGTTGAAGTTTTAGGCGGTGTGGAACCCGCATATACTTTTGCAACGCAGGCATTGGAGCATGGAAAAAGCGTGGCAACGTCAAACAAAGAACTGGTGGCTGAAAAGGGAGCAGAGCTTTTGGCCCTTGCAAAGTCCAAAAACCTGAACTTCTTATTTGAAGCCAGTGTGGGAGGGGGAATCCCGATCATCCGTCCATTAAACCAGTCTTTGACGGCTGATGAGATCAATGAGATCACCGGAATTCTCAACGGTACGACAAACTATATTCTGACGAAGATGGCAGATGAAGGAGCTGATTTTGACGAAGTCTTAAAAGATGCCCAGAATAAGGGGTATGCCGAACTTCATCCGGAAGCAGACGTAGAAGGTTATGATGCGTGCAGGAAGATCGCAATTCTGACTTCCCTGGCATTTGGAATGCAGGTAGATTACGAGGATGTACATACCGAAGGCATCACAAAGATTACAGAAACCGATATGAAATATGCGAAAGCCTTGAACATGAGCATCAAACTTCTTGGAACAAGCAAAAAAATCGGAGATAATGTATATGCTATGGTATGCCCTATGATGATTGGAAAGGACCATCCTCTCATCGGAGTCAACGATGTGTTTAATGGTATTTTTGTAAACGGAAATGTGATTGGAGATGTGATGTTCTACGGAGCGGGGGCAGGAAAACTTCCTACAGCCAGTGCTGTCGTAGCTGATGTCATTGACGCGGCAAAACATAAAGAGAGAAATATTATGCAGATTTGGAGTGAGAAGAAGCTTCATCTTGCAGATATCGGAGAGTTTGAACATAAATTCTTTATACGTCTGCCGAAAGACTGCGACAGTTCAAAAGTAAAAGAAGTTTTTGGGGATGTAGAAGAAGTTTCAGCAGAAGGGGTGACAGATGAATTTGCATTTGTTACACTGAAAATGAAAGAAAAAGACTATCAGGAGAAGATCAAAGCGTTTGAATCCGTTTTGGGAATGATCCGTATTAATGTAAAATAGATTTGGAGGACTAGTTTATGAAATATGTTGTTGTGTTGGGAGACGGGATGGCCGATGAGCCTATAGAGCAGCTCGGCGGAAAAACACCGCTCCAGGCGGCCAGAACCCCGGTTATGGATGCCATGGTAAAGGTATCTGAACAGGGAATCGCCTATACAGTACCGGAGAACCTTCCGGCCGGAAGCGATGTGGCAAATCTGGCTATGCTGGGGTATGATCCCCAGAAATATTATTCCGGAAGATCTCCGCTGGAGGCTCTGTCTATCGGCGTGGATATGAAGGATACCGATATTGCTTTGCGCTGCAACATTGTCACTTTGTCAGAGGACGAAGTTTATGAAGAAAAGACGATCATTGATCACAGTTCCGGTGAGATTACCACAGAGGAAGCAAAGATCCTGATCGATGCAGTAAAAAAGGAACTGGAGACAGAAGAGTTTCACTATTATCCGGGAGTGAGCTACCGCCATCTTACCATATGGGATCACGGATATACTGCGGAACTGACACCGCCGCATGACATTCTGGGCAGAAAGATCGGAGAATATCTGCCAAAAGAAGAAAAACTCCGTGCGATGATGGAAAAGAGTTTTCAGATATTAAATCATCATCCGGTCAACCAAAAACGCAGGGAGATGGGACTGAATCCAGCCAACAGCATTTGGTTCTGGGGTGCAGGAACCCGTCCGGCATTGGATGATTTTGAAGCTAAGACCGGAAAGAAGGGTGCCATGGTCTCTGCTGTGGATCTGCTGAAAGGCATCGCAGTGGGCACGCATATGCTGAATTTAGATGTAGAGGGTGCCACAGGCGGCCTTGATACAAATTATAAAGGGAAAGCCATGGCTGCCGTGGATTCTCTGACTGAGCAGGGAGCAGACGTTGTCTATATCCATGTGGAAGCTCCTGACGAGATGGGGCACCAGGGAAGTGTGGAGAATAAAGTCAAAGCTATTGAATTTCTGGATGACCAGGTTATCCGTGTGGTGGCAGAGGAACTGAAAAAACGGGGAGAGGATTTCCGGATGCTCATCGGACCGGACCACCCGACGCCGATCTCTATCCGTACTCACTCTAAGGATCCCATTCCGTTTATGATCTATGACAGTACAAAGAAGACAGAAGGACAAAGCGAATACAGCGAAGAAGCGGCAAAGAGCACAGGGCTTGTGATGAATCACGGACACGATCTGATGAACCGGCTTTTACAAAAATAAGAGAAAATTTTAGGAGGCAAGGATGCTAATTGTTAAGAAATTCGGAGGTACATCCGTAGGAAATAAAGAAAGGATCTTAAATGTGGCAAACCGCTGCATTGAGGAATACCAGAAAGGAAATGATGTGGTTGTGGTTTTGTCTGCCATGGGAAAGATGACAGACGAGCTGATCGCGATGGCAAAAGACATAAATCCAAATCCGCCGAAACGGGAGATGGATATGCTTCTGACCACCGGAGAACAGACATCCGTTGCTATGATGGCTATGGCTATGCACTCTATGGGAGTGCCTGCTGTGTCCCTGAATGCATTTCAGGTAGCTATGCATACCACACATGCCTACAGCAACGCCAGAATTAAACGGATTGATACAGACCGCATTTTTAACGAGCTGGAACAGAGAAAGATTGTTATTGTGACCGGCTTCCAGGGAGTAGACCGTTATGATAATTATACGACTTTAGGGCGGGGAGGCTCCGATACTACGGCAGTTGCCCTGGCAGCAGCATTAAATGCCGATGCCTGTGAAATTTATACAGATGTTGACGGGGTTTACACAGCAGATCCAAGGAAGGTTTCTACAGCTAAAAAACTTCAGGAGATCACTTACGATGAAATGCTGGAGATGGCTACACTGGGTGCAGGAGTTCTCCACAACCGTTCCGTAGAGCTTGCGAAAAAGCATGGAGTGCAGCTGGTGGTCCGTTCCAGTCTGACCAAGGAAGAAGGAACTGTTGTAAAAGAGAGAATTATGATGCCTCAGGCTGAGATCAGCGGCGTAGCGGGAGATGACGATGCAGCGCGTATCTCTGTAACCGGGCTGGAAGATGAGCCGGGGGTTGCTTTTAAACTGTTTAATATTCTTGCAAAGAGAAATATTAATATTGATATCATTCTGCAGTCTGTTGGACAGAACAAGAAGAAAGATATTTCTTTTACAGTGAAGGAAGACGATGCTGAACTGGCAGTCAAAACGATTAAAGAACACCTTCCGGTGGGAACTTATGCGGACGTGGATGCGACTACAGATGTGGCAAAAGTATCCATTATCGGAAGCGGACTCATCGGCCATTCCGGAATGGCTGCCCGCATGTTTGAGGCACTGTATGAAGTGGGTGTGAATATCCGGATGATTTCAACATCTGAGATCCGGGTAACTGTTATCGTGGACCGGGACGACATGGTAAAAGCCATGAATGCAGCCCACAATGCGTTTGAACTGTAAGAAATGTACAAAGAGGGAACACCGCCTGCATTCCGGGCGGTGTTTTGTTTTTGAGGAAAGGAGAGACAGATGAAGAGAACCGACTATTTATCATGGGACCAGTATTTTATGGGTGTTGCACTGCTGTCTGCACAGAGAAGCAAGGATGACCACACTCAGGTGGGTGCCTGCCTTGTCAATGATCAAAATAAAATATTATCTGTGGGCTATAATGGGATGCCTACAGGATGCAGCGACGACGAAATGCCGTGGGAGAGAGAGGGGGACCCTCTGGATACCAAATATTTTTATGTCTGCCATGCAGAGCTCAACGCGATTCTGAATTACGGAGGCGGATCTCTGGACGGAGCAAGAGTGTATGTCACTTTGTTTCCGTGTAATGAATGTGCTAAGGCAATCATTCAGAGCGGCATGAAGGAGGTCATCTATATGCAGGATAAGTATGCGGATGATGACATGACGGTGGCATCCAAAAAGATGTTTGATATGGCCGGAGTCAAATACCGGCAGTTTGAACCAAAAGACCAGACAATAGAACTGAACTTATAAGGAAATGTAAAAATGGATATCATCAATATTTTAAAAGACGAGTTGGGAATCAAAAAAACACAGGCTGAGACAGCTGTAAAGCTGATTGACGAAGGAAATACCATCCCCTTCATTGCCCGGTACCGGAAGGAGATGACCGGTTCTTTAGACGATGAGACACTTCGGAATCTGGATGAGAGGCTGAAATATTTAAGGAACCTGCAGGACAGGAAAGATGCTGTGTTAAAGAGCATTGAGGAACAGGGGAAATTAAACGGTGAACTGAAAAGACAGATTGAGGAGGCTGTCACATTGGTGGCGGTGGAGGACCTGTATCGGCCGTATAAACAAAAGAAGCGTACCAGAGCCATGATTGCCAGGGAGAAAGGATTGGAGCCTTTGGCTGATCTGCTTTTCCTTCAGGCATCAGAAAGACCGGAAGAGGAAGCCAAAAAGTTTGCCGATCCGGAAAAAGGAGTGGAATCCGCGGACCAGGCACTTCATGGAGCCAGGGATATTTTGGCCGAGAGGATTTCAGATGACGCCAAATACCGGGAATGGATCAGAAGATCCTTTAAGGAACATGGCAAGATCCTTTCCTCTGCCAAAAAGCCGGAAGAAAAATCAGTCTATGAAATGTATTATGATTTTGAAGAGTCTGTTAAAAAAGCCGCAGGCTACAGAATACTGGCAATGAACCGGGGAGAAAAGGAAGGATTTTTAAATATAAAGATTGAGCCCGATCATGCGAAAATAGCAGCCTATCTGGTCAGAAATGTGATAAAAAAACAAAATCACCCTTCTGCCAAGTTCCTTCTGGAGGCTATTGATGACAGCTATAAGCGTCTGATTGCACCTTCCATCGAAAGAGAAATAAGAAATGAACTGACAGAGCAGGCTGAGACGGAAGCGATTAAGGTTTTCGGAAAGAATTTGGAACAGCTGCTTATGCAGCCGCCGATCGCAGGACAGATAGTCCTTGGATGGGATCCGGCATTCAGGACTGGATGTAAGCTGGCCGTAGTGGATTCTACCGGAAAAGTACTGGATACAGTAGTCATTTATCCCACAGCGCCGCAGAACAAAGTAAAAGAAGCCAAGAAGACAGTGGCGGACCTGATTAGAAAATATGGGATTACGCTGATTTCTATCGGGAACGGAACTGCATCCAGAGAATCTGAGCAGATTGTAGTGGAACTTCTGAAGGAGATAAAAGAACCAGTGCAGTATGTGATTACAAATGAGGCTGGGGCATCCGTTTACTCTGCCAGCAAACTGGCTACAGAGGAGTTCCCCAATTTTGATGTGGGGCAGAGAAGTGCGGCCTCCATCGCAAGAAGAGTCCAGGATCCGCTCTCTGAGCTGGTAAAGATCGAGCCTAAAGCGATTGGCGTCGGACAGTATCAGCATGATATGAATCAGAAACAGCTTACAGGTGCACTTGCAGGTGTGGTGGAAGCAACGGTGAACAAGGTCGGAGTGGATTTAAATACTGCCTCTGCGTCTCTGCTGGAATATGTGTCCGGAATTTCAAAAGCTGTGGCAAAGAATATTGTTTCTTACAGAGAAGAAAACGGGAAGTTTGAGAGCAGAAGAGAGCTTTTAAAGGTTGCAAAGCTTGGACCTAAGGCCTATGAACAGTGCGCAGGATTTTTAAGAATTGCAGGCGGAAAGAATCCTTTGGATGCCACCGGGGTACATCCGGAAACCTACAAAGAGACAGACCAGCTCTTAAAGAGCCTTGGTTATTCTGTGAAAGAGCTGTCAAGCCAGGGATTTCAGGACATTGGAAGAAAGATCACAGATTATCAAAGGCTTTCCGAGGAACTGGGAGTGGGGGAGATAACACTCAGGGATATTGTGAAAGAGCTTGAAAAGCCCGGCCGTGATCCGCGGGAAGATATGCCGAAGCCGATTCTGAGGACGGACGTTATGGAGATGGAGGATCTGAAGGAAGGGATGAAGCTGAAAGGAACCGTGAGAAATGTCATTGATTTCGGAGCGTTTGTAGACATAGGAGTACACCAGGACGGTCTGGTACACATCTCCCAGATGGCGGACCGTTTTATTAAGCATCCGCTGGAAGTGGTCAGCGTTGGAGATGTGGTAGATGTGACCGTACTCAGTGTGGATCTGGATAAGAAAAGAATACAGCTTTCCATGAGGGAATAACACGTTTACCATCCCCCGGAGAAGGTAATGACCTCGCCGGTCAGATACCGGGGAGCAGTACAGGTGTGATAAATCATCTCTGCGGCCTCCCCCGGTGAGGCAATCCGGTCTGCCGGAATTTCCTGCCGGATCATTTCCTTTTCTTCTTCTGTGAATCCGGCGTTCATTTCAGTGTCGATCATACCGAAAGCGACGGCATTCACAGCAATGCCGCTCGGGGCAACTTCTTTTGCGAGAGCCCGGGTAAAGGTATTGACAGCTCCTTTGGCAGCCGAATACAGAACTTCACAGGAAGCGCCTGTGTTTCCCCAGACGGAAGATACGTTGAGGATTGTACCGGATTTCTTCCGGATCATGTGGGGGAGGGCACTTCGGCAGGCAGCAATCACTGGAAGTACATTCGTATCCAGCATTTCAGCCCAGTCGGCTTCAGAGGTATCAGTAAACAGGCCGGTTCTGGAAATTCCCGCATTGTTTACAAGACAGTCGATGTTTCCAAAATGAGAAGCCGTATCCTCTGTCATCTGTTTTACAAAGGATAGGTCACGGATATCACCGATAAAAGAAAGACACTGAGATCCCATGGATTTTATTTCCTGTTCGAGGACTGAGAGCTGATCGGGATGATGAAAGCCATGGATGGCCACGTTCCAGCCGTTTTGGGCAAAAACCAGGGCAGTCTCCCTGCCGATTCCTCTGGAACTGCCGGTGATAAGTACAGTATTCATAGCTTCTCCTCCTTGATTTAAGAAAACTTTAAGGTGAGTATAGCATATAGTTTTGTTGAAATAAATCGATTTATTTGGTATACTGAACGCAGTTTTAACGGAAGGAGCATGAAAAATGGCCAGAAGAGCAAGAAGAAAAGCGGGAGCCGGAGCGATCATCCTGCGCATATTGGTAGTCATTGTATTATCAGCAGCAGTAGGAATAGGTTCTTTTGCAGGGAGCAAAGCATTTTTTCTGAATAGATTAAAAAAAGATAAGAAGGATAAGATAGCAGAGGCATTAAAAGCGGAGAGCCAGGAGAGGGTTGATGTATCCCTGGTAAGAGTAAAGGATGCTTTATGTATCCGTATTTATCACAACAAGGACAAGCAGATGATCTTTGTACCTGTCAGGAAGGATACGATCCTCACTCTGGATAACGACGGAGTCAAAGCCATGGGAGGAGACAATAAAACTGCCACGGTTGAGGAACTGGCGGCAAAAGTAAAGGATATTAAGGTCATCAAAGCACAGGTAGAAAAAACGTTTGGGATTACCATAGGCAATTATGAGAGCCTGTCCCAGAAGAATTTTACAAAGGCCATTAATAATTCCGGAGAAGTTGAATTAAACCTTGACAGTGAAGTGTCTTATAAAGACCAGAATAAAATGCTGGTCCACATTCCGGAAGGAAATAATACCATAAATGGAAATCAGGCGCTGGGGCTGATACTGGACAGCAGCCAGTTCAGCAATGAAGATGATCATATTACTCTGGTAGGAGACCTGATTACAAAGATTGCACAGAGCATCACCAAAAAATCACTGAGTGATTACAAGAGCTTTGTGAAAACATATTATAATGACTATGCAAAGAGCAATGTGTCTTATGACAGCATTAAAGACAGTTTAAGCAGAATGCATGAGATCAGCTCTAAAGACTTTACCTATCAGATCCTGCCGGGAACGGATGAGGGAGAGAATTTTAAGCTGGATACAAAGAAGACAAAGGAGATGTTTGACGAACTTCTCTCTGAAAACGGAGAAGTGCCGGAGTCAGCCACAACCGAGACATCAGCAAAGAAAGATACGACGACGACAGAGAAAAAGAAGAGTACAGAAGTCTCATCAAAAGGCATCTCTATTGAGATCCAGAATTCCACACGGATCAGCGGTCTGGCAGGAAGCTGGAGAGACAAGCTCTCAGGGGACGGGTTTACGGTCGGAAGCGTGAAAACAAACCGTCAGGGAGCTCTGACAGACACAAAAATCATTGTTGCTAAAAAAGGAATGGGTGAAGATTTAAAGAAATATTTCAAAAATCCATCCATAGAAGTCGGAAGTGTTGCGAGCGGTGCACAGATCTGCATCATACTCGGAAGCAATGACGATATTTAGCAAGACAGAATAAAGGGCTTAAAAGGGGCCATACTAACAATAAACAAGGTTTATGTTAGGAGGCGCCCGGTGAAGCGTAAAGAAGCAGTCAGTATCATAATCGGAACATTTTGTATGGCATCAGCTACCAATACAGTATTTCAGCCGTTCGGAATCGTCACAGGCGGTTTCGGCGGTCTTGGAATCATTTTTGATAAGCTGTGGGGCATCCCGCTGTGGATGACAAATGTCACACTGAATGTTCCTCTTTTTTTACTCGCATTCCGCTACAAGACAAAAAAATTTATGGCAAGAACGATATGCAGTGATCTTATGCTGTCTGTTTTTCTGGGAGTCCTGCCCCGTTTTTCGTTTTTTCCAAAAGACTTTTATGTAAACCTGATCCTTGGTGCTATTCTCATGGGTATCGGTCTCGGGCTGGTGATGAAGGAGAGAACTTCCACAGGGGGAACCGATTTAATGGCTTTTCTCCTGCACATCGTATTTCCGCATATGAGTATCCCTATGCTTCTGGGAATGCTGGACGGAGTGATTGTACTGACTGGTGCATTTATATTCGGAGTGGAAAAAACAAGCTTTGCACTGCTGGTAATTTATGGAATAACAAAGATTACAGACAGTGTGGTGGAGGGATTCCAGGTTGCTAAGCTGGTGTATATCATCAGCGGTCATCAAAAGCAGATTTCAGAACAGATTTTATTCCGTCTGGGCCGCGGTGCAACGAAGCTGTCTTCTGTAGGGGCCTATACAGGCCAGAGCCAGGAAACTCTTATGTGTATTGTATCAAAGAAAGAAGTGCCGGTTCTGAAGAAGATTGTCATGGAAACTGACCCAAAAGCTTTTGTCATTATATCTGACACAAGAGAGACAATTGGGGAGGGGTTTGTGGATTATACACAATAAAATAAAAAAGTTACTATCTTTCTCTTTTTTTTTTGTACATTTTGCTATATAGTAGTAGAAAAGGTCGGTAAAAAGAAAGGGCGTGTGAAAATGATTTCAAATCAAATCCTGCAGGAGACATTAGACGGAATCCACAGTATTTCCAATGTGGATTTATATGTAATAGATTTAAACGGCAAGGTTTTGGCAAAAACGAAAGAGACGGAGGCTGAGGATGAGGATACCCTGAAAGGGTTTATCAATTCTGTGGCAGAAAGCCAGGTGGTGGGCGGAAAACAGTATTTCAAAATCTTTGATGATAAGCGCCTGGAGTATGTGCTGCTGGCAGACGGAGAGAGCGAAAGCATGTATATGGTGGCAAAGATGGCAGTCTTTCAGATTGAAAATCTGCTTGTGGCGTATAAGGAGAGGTTCGACAAGGACAATTTTATTAAGAACCTGCTGCTTGACAATCTGCTCCTGGTGGACATCTATAACCGGGCCAAGAAACTGAATATTGACATTGAGGCGAGAAGAGTTGCCTATTTGATCGAGGCTACTTACGGCAAAGATCAGAACCTTGTGGAGACAGTAAAACAGCTGGAGGATACCACGGATGATGACTTTATTGCCGCTGTCGATGAAAAAAGCATTGTTTTGGTAAAGGAAGTCTGCGAAAAAGCCCAGTCGAAGCAATTTGTAAAGACTGCAGAGAAGCTTCTTAAAGGCCTGAAAAAAATCGGGATCAATGATGCAAGGATTGCTGTCGGTACTATAGCAAAGGGAATCAAGGATGTGTCCCGTTCCTATAAAGAAGCCCAGATTGCGCTGGAAGTAGATAAGATTTTCTACGAGAACAAAGAAGTGGTAGCCTATGACCAGCTTGGTATCGGAAGGCTGATCTACCAGCTGCCTCTGCCGCTGTGCAAAATGTTTATCAAGGAAGTATTCGGAGACTATTCTCCGGAAGAGATTGATGATGAGACTCTGGCTACGATTTATAAGTTCTTTGAAAATAATCTGAATGTCTCTGAGACATCCAGACAGCTGTATATACATAGAAATACTCTTGTATACCGGCTCGACAAAATACAGAAAAGCACCAATCTGGACCTGAGGAATTTTGAGGATGCCATTGCCTTTAAGATTGCCCTGATGGTTGTACAGTATATGAAGCACATGAATACGCTTGGCTAAATGTATGAGAGGGGAGTCGCTTTATGATTACACTGCAGAATGTAACGAAGGAATATCAAAAAGGCAGTATTGGGCTGGACAATGTGTCACTGGAGGTAGATAAGGGGGAATTTGCCTTCATTGTCGGGAAGAGCGGATCCGGCAAGACAACACTGATCAAACTTTTATTAAAAGAACTGGAAGCCACTTCCGGTGATATTGTAGTAAACGGCTATCATTATCAGAAGATGAAGAGGAGGCAGATACCGTATCTGAGGAGACAGATCGGGGTAGTATTCCAGGATTTCCGGCTGCTCAGGGACCGGACAATCTATGAGAATGTAGCATTTGCCCAGCAGGTTATTGAGGTGCCGAAAAGAGCCATGAGACGGCAGGTGCAGAATGTTCTTGAGATGGTGGGGCTGGGAAACAGACTCAGAGCACGGCCGGATGAATTGTCGGGCGGTGAGCAGCAGAGAGTGGCCATTGCCAGGGCTCTGGTCAATCATCCGGCGCTTTTGCTGGCAGATGAGCCTACCGGAAATCTGGACCCGCAGAATGCCAAAGAGATCATGGATCTTTTGGTGGAAATCCAGAAGAGAGGCACTACAGTTATCGTTGTAACCCATAATAAAGAGATTGTAAATGAGATGGGAAAACGCGTTATCGTTCTGAATGACGGAGCTCTTCATCACGACGAGAAAGGCGGTACTTATGATATTTAGACGGCTGGCTTACGGCTTTAAGGAAGGGCTTAAAAATATTTTCAGAAATAAGATTTTTTCCCTGGCAACGGTAGGAACGATCATGGCATGTATTTTCCTGCTGGGAGTTACACTGTCCGTACTTCTTAATGTGCGGGCCACAGTAAAGCAGGCGGAGGATTCTGTGACCATATCCGTATTTTTTGACGAGAAGCTTCCCAAAGATCAAAAGGATGCCATAGGCAAAAGAATCAGGGATCAAAAAGAGGTTCAGTCTGTCCGTTATGTGTCGGCAGAGGAAGCATGGGCCAAATATAAAAAAGAAGTGTTTAAGAACAATGAAGATCTTTTGGAAGGATTTGAGGGAAAAAATCCTCTGAATGAGTCAGACTCCTACGAAGTCATGTTAAAGGATGTGAAGTTCCATGAAAAGATGGTTACACAATTCCAGTCCCTGGACGGAGTGAGAAAAGTAGAGTATGCAAAAGGTGCAGCTGAGGGGATATCCAAAGCCAATCTGCTGGGAGCTTATGTGGCAGGAGCTATCATACTGATCCTGTTATTTGTATCCGTCTTTCTCGTGAGCAATACAGTATCGATCGGTATTGCTGTGCGGGGGGAAGAGATTGCTATTATGAGGCTTATCGGTGCCACGAACCGGTTCATACGTGCTCCGTTTATCGTGGAGGGGGCAGTGATCGGCGTTATAGGTTCTTTGATCCCTGTGGGTGCCATTTACATAGGATACAAGGTGATTGTCAACTATATTATGGATAAATTTCATGTTCTGACCAACTTCATGGAATTTGTTCCGGTGCATCAAATCATGGTGTATCTCATACCGGCATCACTTCTGGTAGGACTTGGAATCGGATGTCTCGGAAGCAGCTTTACCATCAGAAAATATTTGAGAGTGTAGGAGGGACTGCTATGAAGAGAAGATATTGGACTGCACTGGCATTCCTTTTGATTGGTTCCCTCTGTTTGACTGCGCTGCCGGACTGGACGGTAAAAGCCAAGAGCAAAACAGAGGATTTGAAGGACAAGTCCAAGAAAAAGGAAGAGGAAAACAAACAGCTTGAGAAAAAGGTTGCCGATATGGAAAAACAGATCCAGGAGATGGATCAGAAGATTGAGAAGGCATCGGATAAGGCAGACAAGCTTGAAAAGAAGCTGAAGGATACAAAAAAACAAGTGGAGGATACAAAGCAGAAGCTCAGTGAGGCTAAGTCTTCCAAAGAAAAACAGTATAAGATTATGAGCAAAAGGATCAAGTACTTATACGAAAATGGAAGTGCCGGTTATATTGACGTGATTGTCCAGGCTAAGTCCTTTAATGAATTTTTGACAAGGCTTGACTATGTATCAAAAATTTCTAACTATGACAACAGCATGTTCAGGAAGCTCAGGAAGACCCAGGATAACATTGCGCTGGCTTCCAGGAAGCTGGAAAAAAGCTATAAAGAGATAAAGGCTGTCACAAAGGAGGCAAAAGAGGAGGAGAACAAGATCATCAGTCTGGCGGATGGGAAAAAGTCAAAGCTGATGCAGTTTCAGCGTAAGATTGCATCCAACAAAGATCTGATGCAGAAGTATCAGGACCGCCTGAATTCTTATGATACGGCATCCAATACCCCGTCGGGCCAAAAACCTGGAAGCAATTCCTCATCAGGCAGCTCAGGGAGCAGTTCCTCCGGAAGTTCAGGGGGCTCGTCTTCCGGCAGCCATCAATCCGGAGGAGGCAGCTCCTCGTCATCTTCTTTGACCTGGCCGGTACCGTCCTGCCACACGGTCACTTCATCCTACGGCAACAGGACGCATCCGGTGCAGGGAGGCACCAAGTTCCATGAGGGGATTGACATCGGCGCCCCGAAAGGCTCCACAGTGGTGGCAGCGGGAAGCGGCACCGTTGAGGTGGCAGGCTACAGCCCGTATAACGGAAACTGGGTAAAGATTGATCATGGAAATGGACTGGAGACACTGTACCTGCATAATTCTTCTCTGAGTGTTTCAGCAGGGCAGAGGGTCAGCCGGGGACAGAAGATCGCATCCTCAGGTTCTACCGGGATGTCTACAGGGCCGCATGTTCATTTTGCTGTTAAGAAAAACGGCAGCTATGTGAATCCTATGAATTATTTGTAATAAGACGGATGGAATCAGGGGTATGAAAAAATATCATACCCCTGTTCTTATTTTATCTGAAAGATTCATAGTATAATGGATTTATATGGATAATTAAGGAAAGGAGCGGAGTATGAATTTAAAACAGCTGACCTACTTTGTTGCCCTGGCAAAAAATCAAAATTTTACCACCGCGGCAAATGAACTGTTTATCTGCCAGTCGGCGCTGAGCAAAACCATCAAGGCTATGGAAGCAGACTTGGATGTGCAGCTTGTAGACCGGACAGCCAAGCATTTCTGTCTGACACCGGAGGGACGCATGCTCTACCAGGAAGGACAGGATGCACTGGAGAGTATAAACAATCAGATGGAGCATTTACGGGACTGTATCAATGCAGAGAACGGTGAGATTTCTGTGGGAATCCCGCCTGTGATCAGTACGATTTATTTTGCATCAATCATTCAGGGATTTAGAAAGGCTTATCCGGGCATCCGGCTTAATATCGCTGAGGAAGGTGCCAATATGGTAAAGGAAAAAGTACAGTCCGGGGAAATCGATATCGGAGTGGTGATACTTCCCTTTGCATCGGATGATTTTCATATTCTGCCGGTGTTTAAGTCGGATAATGTACTGACCGTCAGTACGGAACATCCGCTGGCAGACCGGGAAAAAGCGGCTTTCCGTGAGCTTCGGAATGAAGAATTTATCTCCCTGGATAAGACCTTTATGCTTCACAGCAGGACGAGGGAACTGTGCCATATGTCCGGTTTTGAGCCGAATATCGTCATGGAAAGCTCACAGTGGGATTTTGTTGCTGAGATGGTTTCCCTGAATCAGGGCGTGGCGATCCTGCCCCGGCCTATCCTGTCCCGTTTTAATTCCAATAAGATCAAGATACTGACCTTGACAGAGCCTGAATTCCCCTGGGATATAGCGCTGATTATAAGGAAAGATAAATATGTTTCGAATCCAATAAAAAATTTTCAGGCTTATGTAAAGCAGCATGGGAATATTAAATAAGGAAAATGCAAAGAACTAATTCTGAGATGTAATTCAGACTTAGTTCTTTTTTTCATACTGTCTATGAATTTTATGTATTTTACTGTGAGAATCAACCAAATATATAATGGATTTAGCAAAGTGATTATGCAATATGATGATTCAATGGTAGAAGGGAAGGAGTAAAAATGGGAAATTGTGCATTAAAAGTGGGAGATGAATGTTCTTTTTGTAAACAAATCAGCAATGAGGATGTTCTGGCATTTGCAGAAGTGACGGGGGATAAAAATCCTCTGCACCTGGACGACAGCTATGCAAAGAATACAGTATTTAAAGAGAGGATTGCTCATGGAATGATCAGTGCCGGAGTTATCTCTGCGGCTATTGCCATGAAGCTTCCGGGACCCGGAACCACATATCTGGGGCAGTCGCTGAAATTTACCGGACCTGTAAAGATCGGCGATACGGTGACGGCAAGACTGAAAGTGAAAGAAATGAAAGAGAAGCCCAAGTTTACCATTGCCACCATTGAGACTACCTGTGTCAATCAGGAAGGCAGGGTGGTAGTTGAAGGAGAGGCGACGGTCATTCCGCCGGAATGTAAGGAGGGCAAAGAATGTCTAAATTAAAAAGCGCTGAGGAAGCGGTTAAACAGATCAAGGACGGTGATACCGTAGCTGTCAACGGTTTTGGATTTGGCTTCGGGTTTGCAGAGGAGATAGCGAAAGCTTTAGGAGCCCGTTATGAAAAAGAGGGGCATCCAAAAGGGCTGACTCTGCTGTTTGCATCCGGATGCGGGGACGGAGGTGCACTGGAGGAAGACTTCGGGCTGGACCATCTGGCAAAGGAAGGGCTGGTCAAACGGATCATTGCCGGCCACGTGGGTCTGGCAAAAAAGCTGAGCAAAATGATAAATGATAATAAAATCGCTGCGTATAATTTCCCTCAGGGAGTTGTTGTACATTTGTTCCGGGCTATCGCAGGCGGCAAACCGGGGGTGCTGACCCAGGTAGGATTAAAGACCTTTGCTGATCCCCGGGTGGAAGGCGGACGCATGAATGAAGCCGCAAGTAAAGAAAGCTTTGTGGAGGTTATGGAAGCTGGCGGAAAAGAGTATCTGTTTTACCGCTCTATTCCTGTGGACGTGGCGGTCATCAGGGGAACAGTAGGCGACGAAAAAGGAAATATGACAGTAGAGGAAGAAGGCGTTCTGCTGGAAACACTTCATATTGCTGAGGCTGCCAAAAATTCCGGAGGAATTGTCATCGGACAGATCAAAGAAGAGGCAAAGGCCGGAACCCTGGATCCGAGGGATGTGTATATTCCGGGAATTATGGTGGATACACTGGTGAAAGCCAGGACTGAAAATCATAAGATGAACTGTACGCTTTTATATGATCCGTCATTTACAGGAGAAGTGAAGGTTCCTTCTGACAGTATTGCCCCTATGGAAATGGGGATCCGAAAAGTTATTGCAAAGAGATGTGCCAAGGAACTTCAGCTGGATACTACTATCAATCTTGGCATCGGGGTGCCGGAAGGAGTGGCTGCTGTAGCTTTGGAAGCCGGAATAGCCGACCGTCTCACGATGACCATTGAGGCAGGGGCGATCGGAGGTGTGCCGCAGGGAGGACACAGTCTTGGTGCGGCCGCAAACGTAGAGGTGCTGATCGGACAGCCGAATCTGTTTGATTTTTATGACGGCGGCGGTCTCGACCTGACCTGTCTTGGTCTTGCACAGGCAGATGCCCGGGGAAATATCAATGTGAGCAAGTTTCATGGAAGAATGGTTGGCTGCGGCGGATTCGTAAATATCTCTCAGAATACTAAAAACGTTATCTTCTGCGGAAGCTTTACTGCAGGGAAATCTTTGATTGAGGTCAGGGACAAAGGCCTTCAGATTGTACAGGACGGAGAATTCATAAAATTTGTAGATAAAGTGGAACAGATCACCTTCAGCGGAGACTACGGGGCCCAGACCGGGCAGAATGTACTGTACGTTACAGAGAGGGCGGTGTTCCGGCTCACAAAGGACGGCCTGGAACTGATCGAAATCGCACCGGGTATTGATCTTGAGAAGCATATTCTTGAGAAAATGGAATTCAAGCCTCTGATATCCAAGAATCTCAGAGAAATGGATGCAGATATATTTGAAAACACACCGCTGAAGATAGGAGGCGAATAGGATGATTGGAATTGTTTTAGGGCTTGCACTGCTGGTTTTTCTGGCATACAAGGGATATTCAATTATATGGGTGGCTCCTGTGTCTGCTATGGTAGTGGCTCTTACGGGAGGCCTGTCTCTTCTGCCCGCCTATACGGACACCTATATGCAGGGGCTTGTGGATTTTGCAAAGTCATGGTTTCCGATGTTCCTTTTAGGTGCTGTCTTCGGCAAGGCAATGGAAGTTACAGGAGCAGCGCACTCTGTAGCGAAAAAGCTGTCTTCTCTGATCGGTGCGCAGAGAGCAATTCTGGCTGTGATTATCAGCTGCGGTATTTTAGTCTATGGGGGAATTTCTTTGTTTGTAGTGGTATTTGCCATTTATCCTATCGCTGTCTCCCTGTTCCGGGAGGCGGATCTTCCCAGAAGGCTGATTCCAGGCTGTATTGCCTGTGGAGCTTTTACGTTTTCTATGACTGCTTTTCCGGGGAACCCTCAGCTGAATAATATTATTCCTACAAAATATTTCGGTACGAATGCAATGTCAGGCCCGGTTATGGGTATTGCCGGAGGGCTTGTCATGCTGATAGGAGGCTATCTGTGGCTGTCCTTCCGTGCAAAAAAGATGACGGCAGCAGGAGAACATTTTGATGAGCCGGATAATATGAAAGAAAGTTCATCTGAGAAACTTCCAAATCCTCTGGTGTCCGTGATTCCTCTTCTGATTGTTGTGGCATCGCTGAATATTCTCCCAATGTTTGTTGCGTTTCCGGATGATAAAAAATCCACATATGCGATTATCATTGCACTTTTGCTTGGAATCGGAGCTTCTGTGCTGCTGAATCTGTCTCATCTGAAAGACATCATTGGTGCGGTCAGTGAAGGGGCCAACGGATCGGTTATGGCAATTATGAATACGTCTGCGGCTGTGGGCTTCGGGGCAGTGGTGAAGGCAGCTCCCGGATTTGCAGTGCTGACAAAAGCGGTTCTGGGCATCAAAGCAAGTCCTTTGATCTCAGAGGCACTGGCAGTGACGCTGCTTGCCGGAGCGACAGGATCTTCTTCCGGCGGTATGGGAATTGCACTGGAGGCACTGGGGCCAAAGTATATGGAAATGGCAGCAGCACTGAATATTGATCCGGGAGCATTTCACCGGGTGGCGTCCATTGCTTCAGGAGGCCTCGATTCCCTGCCTCACTGCGGAGCTGTTATCACACTGCTTGCAGTGGCGGGGATGACCCATAAGAAATCCTACGCGGATATTGGGATGGTAACCTGTGTCATACCTATTTTAGCTACCGTTGTTGTAGTTGCCATGGGAATGATGGGGATCGTGTAAGGTTTTTATTTGCCCACAATGTCCATAGATATCATGTTATAGTTTGTATAGAAAAAAGAAAGGAGGAAAAACATGAATCTATGGGAAAATGCAGTAATTACAGATGAAGGGCTTGCGTTGCAGGCGAGAATTATAAATGAACATTCGTTAAAGATTTCGAGGGCTGTGACAGGAGCCGGGTTTGTACCGCTGGTAAATTTGAGGCAGCAGACAGAAGTATCAACTCCAAAGCAGGAAATCAGGCTTCTGCAGCCGATTGTCAAAGGTGATAATATAACGATTCCTTTGATTTTAGAAAATACAGAGCTGAAGGAAGGTTATGAGCTGTGGCAGGTTGGATTTTATGTGGAAGATCCGGAAGGCGGAGAAGTCTTATATTGTCTTGCCCAGGCAAATAAGGAGAAAATGATACCATCTGCCGCTGAGTCCCCCGGTTTTTCAATCACCTGGAACTTTAATTTAAAAAGTTCAAATACCGTGCCGTTTGAAGTGACAATTGATTACGCCGGAATGGTAACAGTGGAGCAGTATGAGATTCATACGAAAGCCATTGAAAAGTTAAATGGGCAAGTAGGGAATTTGGATAGTTTAAAAACATCAGAAAAAAATAATCTGACGGGTGCTGTAAATGAGGTTAAGGATCAGGCAGGACAAATTAGTTCAAACTTAACGAAGTATCTGCCCTTATCCGGAGGCAGAGTGACTGGAGACCTTTATTTGAATAAAGGATTTAATGTTCTGTCTTCCGGTGACGGCGGCGGTGCTGCAGGATATCTTTTGATGGCAGAGATTCGTTTGAGTGGAAATTATGTAAACTCTCCTATTAAGCTGGAGATCTGCAGAAGAGGGGATATATTCTCCACGGATGTTTATATTCAATTTTCTAATGATTCAGGCACAGATCCTAATGTGTATTCATTCTACTATAATAATAACGGTATGAAGAATATGAACATGTATCTGTACCGAAATTCTGCAGGTGTCTGGTATTTTTATGTGGGAAAATCTGAGTCATATGATCATGTGGCAATTTTGGATGTTAAAACAAATTTGTCTTATATGAGTTCTGTACAAATAAAAACCAATGGCAAATATGTAGCAAGTGTTCCGTCTGGAAGTCTGAAAGCTACAAACTACGGTGATTCAGGATGGGTAGATTGTGGAATGGGAAATGGCATTAGTGCTTACGGCAGTACAAGTAATCGTCCACAGGTCAGAAAAATGGGAAAGATTGTGCATATCAGAGGGATCGTGACAAATAGTACCACTTGGCAGAGTCATGACAGCTTTATTACTATACCTTCCGGTTTCCGTCCTTCAATGAATGAATATTATGTGATGCAGGGAAGCGGATCAAATCGATACTTGTTTACCGCAGCCGCCAGCGGAAAGTGTATGGCCCAAAAATATAGCAATAATACAACTGCTAATAATACAGTACCGGCCGGAAGCTGGCTGAACCTTCACTGCAGCTGGTTTGTTGAATAAATGATATAAGATATTCTTTGGAATTTGCTTCCACTCCTTCAGCTGAGGGTTGTGGGAGCTTTTTTTCAGTGTTATAATGAAACACATATTTGCAGGATGCTTTTGTATACGCACAAGTATCCGGACGTGGAGGTCGAAATGAAAAAACAACTCTCAAAAATTATAATTGCAGTCCTGCTGGCCGTTTCCCTGGGTGAAGGATTCTTATTATACCGTGCATATTCGGTATCGGGAGATCATCTGGAGGTTGCAGAAAAGCTTGACCGCCTGGAAAAAACCGTGGACCAGTATTATACTGGAAAGGTAGACAGGAAAAAGCTGGAGGATTACACATACAAAGGATATCTGGCAGGTTTGGGGGATCCTTATTCTGCTTATTACTCAGAAAGTGAATTCAAGGAGCTGATGGAAGCTACAGAGGGAGTGTTCTCAGGAGTGGGTATTTATCTGTCCCAGGATACGGTGACGGGAACAATCAAGGTAGTCAAAGTCATTAAAGGAGGACCAAGTGACGGAAAGGGTATCAAGTCAGGAGATATTCTTGTAAAGGTAGACGGAAAGTCTGTCAGTGACAAGGATCTGGATAAAGTTGTTTCAGAGGTCAAAGGGGAAGAAGGCACAAAGGTAAAACTGTCATTTCTCCGGGGAAAAGAAAAGGACACAAGGAATTTTACTATCACAAGGAAAAAAGTTGTGACTCAGACCGTAGAGACAAAAATGCTGGACGGAGGCATGGGATATCTGTCTATTTCTGAATTTGATGAGGTGACAGTCGGCCAGTTTAAGGAAGGGATCAAAAAGCTGAAGAAGCAGGGCATGAAGGGCCTGATTATTGACGTCAGAGATAATCCGGGAGGCCTTGTGGACGCTGTTGTAGATATTGCCGATGAATTGCTTGGAAAGGGCAGGATCGTTTCAATCAAGGATAAGCAGGGAAAAGAAAAAGTATACAGGTCAGATGCTTCCCAGTCAGTGGAAGTCCCGGTCTGCGTCCTGGTGAACGGAAACAGCGCCAGTGCGTCAGAGATTTTATCCGGTGCACTGAAGGATCATAAAAGAGGTACTTTGGTAGGAGAGAAGACGTTCGGAAAAGGAATTGTCCAGGGATTTTTTAAACTGGGTGACGGTTCCTATGCCAAGCTGACATATGCTTCTTACTATACACCTTCAGGACAGAACATTCATAAAAAGGGTATTAAGCCGGATGTGGAAGTCAAAGACAACTCCAAAACAAAAGCCGATGAACAGCTCCGGAAGGCAGAGCAGATTCTTCGCAGGCAGATGGATAAATAGCACAATTTGAAAAAGGGGCACAAAGTGATGAGAGAGAGAAAGGATGGTTTTACTTTAGTGGAACTTATTGTAGTTCTGCTGATTCTGGCAATATTGATTGCTCTGCTGGTTCCGTCGCTTACGGGATATATCAGAAAAGCTAAGGAGAAAGCGGCCATTGTTGAATGCCGTAATTGTGTCCAGGCGGCCCAGGCAATTTTGTCAGAGCAATATGGGGAAACAGGAACTGCAGTATTGACTCCGCCTTACAGTCAGGTTCTGGATCAGGCGGAGGAAAAGGGTACGATCCGCGAGATCCGTTATAATACAGACTATAAAGTGACCTACCTGAAATATACCACAAAGGGGAAAATCACAGTTGTCTACGAGGACGGAACGTACAGGATTGTCAGAGATGAAACGGGCGGAGACAACACAGAGTCCGGAAAGGACGATGAAACCGGCGGCGGAGTGACGATTACAGACAGCAGCGGTGCAAAGCATGAAATCACGGCTTCTTCAAAAGATGGATGGGAGCAGAAAAAAGATGCCATAAATAACGGGTATGGAGCAGGATTTGGAAATGGAATCTTATACCAGGATAAAACAGGTCTTTATGCGTCCATTAATGACCCTTATTTCGGAACGGATAAGAATCCGGATCTCACACTGGCTGACCTGGCTGGGAAGAATCCGGGGCAGCTGATTAAGATTGATTCCGGCACAAAGCTGTATATTAACAAGGATATAGAAAATGAATCAGGCCCTTATTTAAAAAATGTAAAGAGGGGTGATCTGTGTTATGCCGGAGGCAGTTATTATATTGCTCCCGGGCCTGTGGGCGAATGGGAAAAGCCCGGGCAGGGAAGCTGGATCAAACTCAATTTTTAACATATGCGCCAACTTCAAATTTCAGAATCATCCAGAGACTTCTGAGGCAGAACAGCTTCAGGAGTCTTTTTGCTGCATAGGAACGTGCGCCCTATGAAACAAAAAACGCTCTGCGAGGATCTCACTGCGGCGATCAGGAAAATCTTTCTTGCTTCCTGTTGCCATTCCGCAGGAACTGTGCTAAAATTTATTAATATATATATGAGCAGAGTTTGGTGATATATTTCAACAGATATTAAAACATGAGGTGCGGCAAATATGGAGTTAGAATCCGGGATATATAAGCTTGTTTTTGAATACTATGAGGCCAGAATTGTTTATGGATATTATGAATATGGGGATAAGCTTCCGTCCATTCCAAAGATTTGTGCAGTGTTCCATATGGCTCCTGCCACAGTGCGGGCCGGTTTAGCGGCTTTGGAAAAGCAGGGATATATACGCATTGATGCCAGAAAGGCATCAATGGTAACCTATAAGGCAGACAGAGTGAAAAGAAGAAGACTGGCAGCTGAATATTTTGTACCAAGAAAAAAAGAGATTCAGGATCTGATTGATTCAAACGGGATTTTTATAAAACCCATATGGGACCTGGCTGTAAACAGCTTAAAAAAAGAGGATTGGATCAATATCAAGCAAGAACTTGGGCAGTCGTCGGAAGTCTGGGGAATGATGACGATTCGATTCTTTCTTTTAGTTCTCTCTAAGCTAAACAACAGTCTGATGATTAATCTGTACTGGGAATTGATTCGTTTCCTCCGCTTTCCCTACACAGGAATCAGCGGAAAGAGGGAACCTGAGTGTAAAGAATTTGTCCATGAGACAATGCAGGAACTGATGGATCGGTATGAGACAGGATTTAAGGACGGTGTCAGCAGGCTGTTTGAATTCATTGAGGAGGCCCGGAAGGAATATTCTATAGAGGAGACAGAGCAGATTCCATTTGAATGGAATATTTACCGCCAGAGGCCGCAGCTGTGTTATACACTGGTTTGCCATGTGATCCGTGATATTGGAAAAGGAATATATCCTGTGGAGAGTTTTCTGCCGTCCCTGCCGCAGATGGCAAAGCATTACGATGTATCCGTAAGTACTGTCCGCAGGTCCTTAAGTATTTTAAACAGTGCAGGGATCACGCAGTCCTTTCAGGGAAAAGGAACACAGATCAAGATGAATGTCCGGCAGATTAATTTTGAACAGCCGGAGATCGCAGATGGGCTGAGACTCTATCGTGAAAGCCTGCAGCTGATGCATATAACCATACGGCCGGTTTTGACTTATACATACGGGAATGCTTCAGAAACAGAGAGAAACATATACAAACAAAGATTTCTGCGTCTGCTGGAAGAAAAAAACAGTTATCTTTGCTTTGAGATCAGCCTGACTTTTATAGTGGAGCATTGTCCGCGCTCCATCATACAGGAATGTTATGCAAAGCTGCGTGAACTGACGGCATGGGGTTATCCGTTTACTTTGTACCGGCTGAATGGAAAAAGTATGCATACGGAATACGCCAGGACCATACAGGAGGCCGCAGATTTTCTGAACGCCGGTGACTTGTCTGCATTTGCGGGATGCCTGGAAGATTTGATTGAACGGGAAGAACAGAATATCCGCACTGTTTTTTCTAAGTATTAGATTTGGTGAAAAGCAACATAAAGATGTACGAAGCGGGGGCTTTCTTCTGCGCGTTTTGTCAATAGAAAGGGAATAATATGCTGTCTCAGAAAAAGGTATTGGTAGTAGAGGACAATCAAATGAACCGGCAGCTGCTGTGCGAGATATTGGCTTCTGATTATGATGTCCTGGAAGCGGAAAACGGAAAAGAGGCTTTGGAGGTATTGAAGCAGTATGGAGAAGGAATTTCCCTTATACTGCTTGATATTGTCATGCCTGTAATGGACGGGTATACATTCCTGTCCGTCATGAAGGCTGACAAAGCTTACTCATCGATCCCTGTCATTGTTACAACACAAAATGATGCGGAGTCCGATGAATTGTCGGCTCTGTCCCATGGGGCAGCAGATTTTGTCGCCAAGCCTTACAGGCCGCAGATCATTCTGCACAGGGCAGCAGGCATCATTAACCTGAGGGAGACAGCCGCTGTCGTAAACCAAGTCAAGTTTGACCGGCTGACAGGCCTGTACAGCAAGGAGTTCTTTTATCAGCTTATAAGAGATGCACTCATGCGAAATCCGGAAGGACAGTACGATATTATTTGCTCTGACATAGAGAATTTCAAGCTGGTAAATGATGTGTTCGGCGCTCCGGCAGGAGATCATCTGCTCTGCGGAGTTGCACGGATGTATAAAGAGGGGATCGACGGAAACGGGGTCTGCGGAAGGCTGAATGCAGATCAGTTTGTGTGTATGATTGAACACCGCCGGGATTATAGTGATGAAATGTTCCAGAAAGTAAATGAGAAGGTCAATGAGCTGATGGAAGCAGGAAGCATCGCCATGAAGTGGGGGATTTATACAGTGGAAGACCGGGAGCTTTCAGTGGAACAGATGTGTGACCGGGCGCTTTTGGCTGCACGCAGTATCAAGGGGCAGTATGGCAAATATTTTGCCTTCTATGATGATAAGCTTAGGAGCAGGCTTCTCCATGACCAGGCTATTACAGACAGCATGGAAGAGGCGCTGGAAGAGAATCAGTTCCAGGTTTATCTGCAGCCGAAGTACAGGATCATGGACGGCAGCCTGGCAGGGGCGGAGGCCCTGGTGCGGTGGGACCATCCTGAGTGGGGACTGCAGTCTCCGGCGAATTTTATTCCGCTGTT
This sequence comes from Anaerostipes sp., assembly GCF_018381315.1. Classification (GTDB taxonomy): domain Bacteria; phylum Bacillota; class Clostridia; order Lachnospirales; family Lachnospiraceae; genus Anaerostipes. The sequence goes on from NZ_JAGZSD010000019.1 coordinate 44,499, forward strand.
TGAAAATAATGGTTTCATCACAAAGATGGACCAATATGTCTGGGAAAAAACATGTGAGAAGCTCAGAGAATGGAAGGATAAAGGGTATCCGGCGATTCCGGTATCAGTCAATGTGTCCAGAGCGGATATTTATAATGCTGATCTTCCTGATATCCTGCAGAGAATCCTGCAGAAATATAAACTTGATCCTTCCTGGCTGCATCTGGAGATTACAGAAAGTGCCTATACAGAGACGCCGTCCCAGATCATTGAAGTTGTTTCCCGCCTGAGAGAGCTGGGGTTTGTCATTGAGATGGATGACTTCGGAAGCGGATATTCTTCGCTGAACATGCTGAATAATATGCCTATTGATATTTTAAAACTGGATATGAAATTCATTCAGAGCGAAACTGCAAAGCCAGTAAGCCAGGGTATCCTTAAATTTATCATTAATCTGGCACGGTGGATGCATCTCAGCGTGGTGGCAGAAGGCGTGGAAACAAAGGATCAGCTGGAACGCCTCAGGGAAATAGGATGTGATTATGTGCAGGGGTATTATTTTGCAAAACCTATGCCATGTACAGAGTTTGAGAAACTGCTGTCAAAAGGTGCGGCAAACTCTCTGGTCACTGAAAAAAGTGAGACAGTGTGCCGGACAGGGGGGAAGAGTATACTTTTGATTGCAGAAGAAGATCGGGTATTCAGGGAAAAGATAAAAAAGGACCTGGAAGAAGAGTATCAAGTGCTTGATGCGGACGGCGGAGACGGAATCATGGATGCAGTAAAGGAACATGAAAATGAGATAGCAGCAGTCGTATTAAGCCTGACATACCCTGAATTGGACGGCTGTCTTATGTTAAAACAGATGAAAGAAGACAGAACATGCAGAAATATACCAGTCATTGCTGCTGCAGAACCAGATGCCCGGACGGAGGAGAAGGCACTGGAAGCGGGGGCGGATGATTTTATCGGCAGGCCGTTTTTTGCAAAGAGTCTGCTGAACAGAATACGGCGGGCATCAGATATTAATGCATATCATATGCATGAGAGGGTTCTGCAGGATGAAGAATTCCAGGATTATCAGACAGGACTGCTGAACCGGAAAGGGCTGAAAGCGGCTGTAAAGTCACTCAGGGAAGAAGACATGCCTTTGGCGGTTTACTTATTCCGCCTGAATACATCGGAACAAAAGAACAATATAAGAGATGAGCAGATTTATGAACTTGGCACAATTTTGCGTACATATACAAGAAGAAGCGATATACTTGGCAGGTTCAGCGGGAATGAATTTCTGGCTGTTATGAAACAGGCAGGATCAGGCGATTTTATTGTGAAAAAAGGGGAAGAAATCTGCACAGCAGTTAAGGATGCCTGCGGCGGAGGAAAAGACATCATCTGTTCAGCAGGGGCAGTTCTGTTAGAAGAAGGCGATACAATAGCTGCAGCCATTGAACGGGCAGGGCAGGTGCTGAACTGTACAGAAACAGAAGGTATGGAGGGCTGCCGTTTATGGAGGGGAGAAATCTATGGGCAAACTAATGAATGCAAGTGAGACTGTCCGGGAGCTCTGTACCTGCTGGTTTGAATTGCGCGATGCAGAAAAAACAGCGGAGTATCTGTCGGATGATATTAAATTTATCGGTACAGGAGAGAAGGAATATGCCTGCGGCAGAGAGGAAATGGTCCAGTATCTGCATCAGGATATCAGAGAGATTCCTGAGCCGTTTCAAACGGAATGTGAGGTTGTCTATGAACAGGTTTTGGATGACCGCATCCGGATGATATTTGAAGAGATCACACTCAGAAACTCTGTATATGCCTGGCGTGTACGGGGAATCTTCAATATGGAAAAGCACGGGACGCGGTGGCTGGTGCGCAGTCTCCATTTTTCTGAAGCAGCGGCGAGCCAGGGGGAAGAGGAGCATTATCCCAAGACATTGGTAGTTGAAAATATTTCAGGACAGCGCCAAAAGATACTGAATGATTCACTTGCCGGAGGAATGATCGGAGGATATCTGGAAAAAGGATTTCCATTTTATTTCATCAACCGGAGAATGCTGCAGTATTTGGGATATGAGAATGAAGAAGAGTTTGTCGGAGATATCCATGGACTGCTGCCCAACAGCATTCATCATGAGGACCGCGCAGAAGCTGTAGCCAGCGCAAAGCGGCAAATGGATGAAAACGGCGAATACACACTGGAATACAGGATGCGGAAAAAAGACGGATCTTATATATGGGTTCATGATGTAGCACACCGGGTGGAGACTGAGGACGGACGTGATGCAATAATTTCAGTGTGCATTGATGTGACGGCCCAAATGAAGGCTCAGAACGAAATATCACATATGTATAATAATATTCCCGGAGCTGTTTTCCGCTGCCGGTTTGATGAGGGCTTCTCTGTTATAGCGGCAAATGACGGGCTGTATGAGTTCTTAGGGTATACCCGGGAAGAATTTGCGGCCATGGGGAATCAAATGGCTGCAGTGATTTATCCGGATGATTTGATTATAATGGCGGACAGTCTGAAGGAACAGCTTAAGAAAGGGAATACACTGCACAATGAAAGCAGGCTGATACGGAAAGACGGTAAGATCAAATGGATCTCCATTAAGGCACAGCTGCTCACTGAGGAGGATGGAGAACAGTATTTTTACTGTGTTTTTGTGGATATTACAGAAGAAAAACTTCTGCAGGAGCGTGTCAAAGAGCTCTATGAAAATGAACTGGCCTATTTTGCTGAATTGTCTTCTGACGGAAGAAGCATTCAGGGACGGATGAATGTGACCCAGGACGTGGTGGAAAATTATGTGGCTGCCCCGGAAGTGGCCCTGACTGGTGCAGGAAAGAGTTACACGTACACAGTCCAAAAGCTGATTGAGTCGGCAGCTGATCCTGAATACGGGAAAAAAATCGGTAAGGTATTAGAGCGGGAAAATATAATAAAGGATTTTGCAGCAGGTAAAGTGGATTATAAATTCCATTATCTCAGAAAGAGGAAAGACGGGAGTGCTTTTTGGAGCAATACGAATTTCCGGTCCTATTTAAACCCCGAGACCGGGGATATCATTGTGTTTTTTTACACCTATGATGAGACAGAACAGAAGATGCAGAAAAAACTGCTCAACAAAATCACAGACCTGGACTTTGATATGATTGTGGATATTGATATTGTCCATGATACTCACCGGCTGTTTACGCTTAATCAAAAGGTCAGGAACACAGTTCCTATACAGGGGGAATTCCAGAAGGAAATCCATAAGATGGCCGAACAGTTTATGGAGGAAGAAGCCAGAAAGACCTACCTTGAAAATTTAAATTATGAGTATATGATCCGTAAGCTGTCAGAGCAGGATTCTTATTCTTTTTTGGTGGAAATGAAAGACCTGGAGGGAAATCTGCAGGTGAAGCGGTGTGAAGTGTTTTATATTGACAGGGATCTGGGGCGTGTTTGTCTGGCCAGGACAGATGTGACGGATATTGTCCGGCAGGAACAAAGGCAGAAACATGAACTGGCTGCCGCTCTTGCAGGGGCAGAGCAGGCAAATGCAGCGAAATCAGACTTTCTGTCCCGGATGAGCCATGAAATCCGTACCCCTATGAATGCTATCATTGGTATGTGTGCCATAGCAGCCCAGTCTATAGGAGACGATGCCAAGGTGGAAGACTGTATTTCCAAAATCGGCATTTCTTCAAGATATCTGCTGGCATTGATCAATGACATTCTGGATATGAGCCGGATTGAGAGCGGAAAAATGCTTCTGAAAAATGAAAAGATCCCTATGGAAGAGTTTCTCAATGGAGTTAATTCCATCTGCTATGCCCAGGCAGAAGCAAAGGGGGTCGACTATGAGTGCATTGTTGACCCAATGATTGCTGATTTCTATATCGGTGATGCGATGAAGCTTCAGCAGGTATTGATTAATATCATTGGAAATGCAGTAAAGTTTACGGAGGAGGGAGGAAAGATTACCTTTTCTACCGTCAGATATAAAAAGACGAAAAATGATGTGATACTGCGTTTTATTATAAATGATACGGGAATCGGCATGAGTGATGATTTCCTTCCGCATATCTTTGAAACCTTTTCCCAGGAGAGCGGGGGAATCACTTCAGTTTACGGCGGAACCGGCCTTGGGCTGCCCATCTCCAAGAGTATTGTGGATATGATGGACGGAAGAATCACAGTCCGCTCTATCAAGGGTGTGGGATCTGAATTTACAGTGGACGTGAAGCTGGGTATTACAGAGGAAGAAAAGCACAGGCACAATCAAAAACAGCAAAATTATAATTTCTCACATCTCAGCACGCTGGTTGTTGATGATGACGTGGCGGTATGCGAAAGTGCCATTGTCACACTGAAGGAAATGGGAATTAAAGCAGAGTGGGTAGACAGCGGGCGCAAGGCTGTGGAACGGGTACAGTTTTTATGGGAAAATGAAAAATATTTTGATATGATCCTGATCGACTGGAAGATGCCGGAGATGGATGGCATTGAGACTGCCCGGCGTATACGGAGCATTGTGGGACCGGAAGTGACGATCATTATTATGACCGCCTATGACTGGACTTCCATTGAGCATGAGGCGAAACTGGCAGGAGTGAACCTGCTGATGAGCAAGCCGATGTTTAAGGCCTCCCTGGTTTCTGCCTTTACAAAAGTATTCTGCCAGAGGGAAGAAGAGAAGGAACAGAAGAAAGAACCGGACTTTGATTTTACCGGGAAAAGGGTTCTTTTAGTGGAAGATAATGCCCTGAATACTGAGATTGCAAAGATGCTTCTGGAGGGCAAAGGATTTGATGTGGAGACGGCAGAAAATGGTTTGAGAGCCATGGAGCTGTTCAGTAAATCAGAAGCAGGATACTATGATGCTATTCTAATGGATATCCGTATGCCAATCATGGACGGACTTACGGCCGCTGCCAACATAAGGAATCTGAGCAACAAAGATGCGGAGGACATCCCGATTATAGCTATGACTGCAAATGCATTTGACGATGACGTTGAAAAAAGCAAGGCGGCCGGGATGAACGCTCATCTGGCTAAGCCGATTGAACCGGAACGGCTGTATCGGACGCTGTATGATTTTATATTTTGTGCATCCGAGTGAAAACAGAGAAAAGAAGGCTGCATACATCAGAAATTGACTTGATGTATGCAGCCTTCTTTCATGAACCGGAACTACTTTAGTTTCTTTTTCAAGATCAGGATACAGGCTGCAGAAGCCAGCAGCACAGACGGCCACAATCTAAGATCTGCAGTGTCACCTGCCTTCACCGGTTTAGAATGACTGCCTGCCCCGGTGTTTTGGTGTCCGCTGTCCGCCGTCCTGGTTTTTTCCTTCTTTGACCATTTTGCATAGAGGGTAAAGGAATCCTGCACTTTCGTTTTAAAATCATATACTTCTTTCCCGTCTTTATCTAAGCACCAGTCTATAAATGCAGATCCTTTTTTAACAGGATCTTTTGGTTTCGTGATGACAGTTCCGTATTTGACTGTTTGAGGGGATATCTTTGTTCCTCCCTGGCTGTCAAATGTGATTTCAACATTTTCCGAGGTGAGAACTGCATAAGTGGAGAAACTCTGTGCATAGAGTTCAATACTTCCATTTTTACGGTTTACGTTTTCTGCCGTAAGGATCTCTGCCTTCCCGTTATGGACATGGGCGATTCTCACAGCTTTTTCCCTGATCCATGAAGGATCCACATGGAGCTCAAACAGCAGAGGGGTTTCCAGCGTGGAAAGATTTATGTTTTCTACCCGCCGGACCGTGCCGTCCGGTGATTCGACACGGACAGAAACCGCCACCGAAAGATCAAAATATGCAGCAGCCTGTTCGTCTGCCCGCATGACAGAAGCAAATTTATTCTGCTCATCTTTGGCAGCCTGCTCTTTTCTTTCTGCCTGCAGGGAAAGGACGGTAATGACGGAATCATCTTTTTCTGCTGAATCCAACAGATCTTTAATTCTTCTTGCGTCTTCTGCACTCATTCCAGCAGGCACTTTTCCTGCGGCTATTTCATTCATAATCGTTTTGGCCTGCCGGGCTGATTCAGTGACCGATGTATCTGAGACAGTGACACCCGTACCGTCCGGAGATAATTCAGGCACTTCTATCTGGATGTTTGGATCAGAGGCAAGAGGTGTTAAATTCCAGCGGGCTGTATAAACCGTCGTTCCAGCAGGGAATTTCTCCGGCAGCAGTGCTGCTTTCCTGCCTTTTTGGTCAAACCATCCTGCAAAGCCGTAACCTTTAGGGGCCGTAACCTTTGGCATGGTTCTGTCACGGATGACTTCATCTGTTTTTCCCACCTTGTCAGGGATTGTAATGTCATCTGTCTCTGTTTTAAAGACGATTCTGGATTCTTTTGGGGAGTAAACAGCGGTGTATGTTTTCTTCCCTTCAGAATGTACAGCAATGGTCACTTCCTTTTGAGGGATACTGATACCGTTCCCGGTCCATCCAACAAAATCGTATCCTTCCTTTTGTGGGTTCACCAAAGTAAAGGCACTGTCAAAATAAGTGTATCCGCTGGGATTTTTTCTGCCTTCAGGCAGTTTTCCGCCGGCGTAATCATAGGTCAGTGAATAAGTGCGGGGGACAACGCTATAGAGGTTTTCCTTGTCCTTTTCTTTTTGGCACTCAAAATGAACTGCACAGTAGGCGTCTGAGAGAATACTTGAAAAACGGCCGCCGGAGACTGCCATCGCATCATTGCCGGAAAGAGTGTCAAAGATGACCGCTTCTTTCTGAGCTCCGGAGATGACCCTTAAGTCTTTGTTTTCTCCCTGATAAATTTGTATTTGGTTTATTAATGTTTCCTGGTTATTGGTGCTGTATTCCCGGATCGCTGTATGATGGAGGCTTTTTAGAATACCGCCTGTAATGGAAACATCCAAACTTTTTGCGGCACCGTATTCTCCGCCTCTGGATACAACAGACAGAGCAGCCCCGTCCAAAATGGAACCGTCGCTGGGATCACCAGGAGATATAGAATCAGCAGCAGCTGTGATCATTCCGCCGGTGACAGACAGACTGCCTGCTCCGCAAAACTGGATCCCGTTTACACCTTCTATAATTCCTCCGCTGACGGTCAGATCACCGTCCTGCGGATGATAAATTGCTGTTCCGTCATTGCCCATTGCCCTGACTGTCCCGCCGTTGACTGTGGTATCGGTTGCGTCATTGGTACCGTTTCCGGCAATGCCAAAAGAACCGCCCTCTATGAGTCCTCCGTTGATGACAAGTTCAGGTCTCCTGTTATCTTTCATGTTACTGATGATATTGATTCCGGCTGTGCCGCCTTTGATCAAAGTATTCTTTCCGGAGACTGTGACCTGCGGCACAGATCCATTAGTCAAAGTGGCATTCTTTTCGATTCTCATGCCTGTACTGGAAATATCAGTTACTGGGCGGGCTTCCAGCTTTACATTGTCAAGGATTACATTCCCGCAGCTTCGGACATAAAGCGGCATGCATATACCCATCGCATCATAGTCACGGTCACAGCTGCTGTAGACAGTTCCATCCTTGATGGTTACTGTGATACCGGCTGTATTGTATTTATTAATAAGGATCGTATAATTTTTCAAACCGTCGATACTGTGTCCGTTCAAATTCAGCGTGATGGATTTATCTATTGTATAATATCCCACTTTGGCCGGAATATCTTTTAATAAGATAATCTCCTCTCCGGCCAATACCTTTCTCAGTGCGGTCGCGAAATCAGTATAAAACACTTCTTCTTCGCCGCGGATGATTTTTGCTATATTGTTGTCCTCTTCTGCGTATGGAGACGGAGTTCCGGCAGTGCGGGAAATGGCTGCAGTGGTCTTTTCAGCAGTTTTGCCTGCTGGCTTGGTTTCTTTTACAGATTCGGAAGTCTTTTGAAGAACCACGGAGGTTTCAGCTTCGCTGGATTGTTCCTCTGTCCTGGGTTCCTCAGTCTCTTTAACAGTACTTTCCAGCAGTTCTGTTGAAGCAGCCGGTTCAGCTGCATCATCCGGAGCTTCAGCATTTTTTGCATATAACACAAATCCGTTCATGGACAATGCTGCAGAAAAAAACAGAACCAGCAGACGATTTCTAAAGTGCTTGTTTTTTTTCATTTCCTATCACCCCTTTTTCCTAACCCCTTTTTTAAGAAAAAACGAAAAATAATTTGTTATTTTTAGTTTATACTTCCAGTTTAAATACTGTCAAGTAGTATGTCAAACTTCCCTGTCTTACTTGACTGGGCAGGTATTGGAAGATAGAATAAAATTACGAAGAAAATTGTCATACAGGGAGGGATATGTGCTGATGAAAAAGATTTTAGATGAATCACTGATCTACGAAATTCTCTCTGTAGTGGAGGAAATCCCGGAAGGAAATGTCGCTACATACGGGCAGATTGCAAGGCTGATCGGCAGAGACAAAAATTCCAGATTAGTCGGCACAGTGCTCCGCAGGGCCGCTTTCTACGGGGAATACCCCTGTCACCGGGTTGTCAATCACGCCGGGCGGCTTGTTCCCGGATGGACAGAACAAAGATATTTATTGGAACAAGAGGGAGTTTCTATGAAAAATGACACTCATGTTGATTTGAAACGATTTCAATGGGACTGCTAAAGGGGCAGAAGGAGAAAGATTATGATTTACACGGCACATTATGATTCTCCGGCAGGACGGATTCTGCTGGCTGCAAAGGATGGTGCATTAGCAGGGCTGTGGATCGAGCACCAAAAATATTTCCTTGGGTCTGTGAAGGAAGAACAAAAGGAGCAGGAGAACCATCCTGTTTTGGTGCAGGCAAAGACATGGCTGGACCGTTATTTTGCAGGGGAAAAGCCTGAGATAACAGAGCTGAAGCTTTCTCCTGCGGGAAGTGAATTCCGTCAGGCAGTATGGGAGATCCTCTGCCAGATTCCATATGGGCAAGTGACAACCTACGGAGAAATATCCCGAAAAATAGCCTTGAAATCAGGCAGGAAGCAGATGTCAGCGCAGGCCGTAGGCGGCGCAGTGAGCCATAATCCCATCTCTATTATCATTCCCTGCCACAGAGTAGTGGGTTCCAACGGAAGCCTGACCGGTTACGCAGGAGGAATCGATAAAAAGATTCAGCTGCTCACTCACGAAGGAGCAGACATGGAAGGGCTGTTCATACCCAAAAAAAGCACAGCAAAATAAGGACAAAAGGGGCTGCCCCACTAACTGATTGAATCAAATCCTAAAAGTCAGACCAAAATCTAACAATTAGGAGGTCACATCAATTACTTAGTATGGCAGTGCCTTTTTTCTTTTATTAGAGATATGGTTGCATTCCCTGAAAGATTCTGCTAGAATGGAAGGAACATACGTTCTTGGCACTTTGGATGAAAAGAAGTACGGAGCCAAATAAATTACCAATAATGTGAACATACTAAATAGTCTTTTATTATGTTATACTAGGTCAATATATATGAAGTAAGGGCGGATGACAAATGTTTTTAGGATTTTGTTGAACATATCATTGCAAAGGAGGCTTTGAGCTATGGATCATTTTGAATTAGTATCTGAATTTGAGCCCACCGGAGACCAGCCGGAGGCAATCGCACAGCTGGTCTCCGGATTTAGAAAAGGAAACCAGTTTGAGACTCTTCTGGGAGTTACGGGTTCAGGCAAGACCTTTACCATGGCAAATGTTATTAAGGAGTTGAATAAACCAACCCTGATTATCGCACATAACAAAACGCTGGCTGCACAGCTGTACAGCGAGTTTAAAGCGTTTTTCCCCCATAATGCAGTAGAATATTTTGTTTCTTATTATGATTACTATCAGCCGGAGGCTTACGTTCCTTCCACAGATACTTTTATTGAGAAGGATTCTTCAGTCAATGATGAGATAGATAAGATGAGACACAGTGCCACAGCAGCTCTTATTGAGCGGAAGGATGTTATCGTGGTCTCCAGCGTGTCATGTATTTACGGTATCGGTGACAAAGAAAGCTACACGGAAATGATGATCTACCTGAGGCCTGGTATGGAAAAGGACAGGGACCAGGTGATCGATGAACTGATTAATATCCAATATGTCCGCAACGAGCTGGATTTTAAACGGGGCACCTTCCGCGTAAAAGGAGATGTTCTTGAGATTCTCCCTATATCCACCTTTGAAGAAGCGGTGAGAGTTGAGTTTTTCGGAGACGAAATTGAGCGCATTGTTGAGTTTGACGTGCTGACCGGGGAAGTAAAGAGGAGTATCAATTTCCTGGCAATTTTTCCGGCTTCCCATTATGTTGTGCCTCAGGAGCAGATTGAGCGTGCTATCACGGATATTAAAAAGGAAATGGCAGAGCGGGTAAAGTATTTTCAGGAAAATGACCAGCTCATTGAAGCACAGAGGATTGCAGAGCGGACAAACTTTGATATTGAGATGATGAGAGAAACCGGATTCTGTTCCGGCATAGAGAACTATTCCAGGCATCTCACCGGCGGGAAGCCGGGGGAACCGCCTAATACACTGATTGATTTCTTCGGGGATGACTTTCTGATCATCGTGGATGAGTCTCACATTACGGTGCCGCAGATCGGCGGCATGTATTCCGGAGACCAGTCCAGGAAGTCTACGCTGGTAGACTTTGGATTCCGCCTACCGTCAGCAAAAGATAACCGTCCGCTGGAGTTCAGTGAGTTCGAGAGTAAGATTGACCAGATGCTGTTTGTGTCTGCTACGCCGAACAAGTACGAGGCAGAGCATGAGCTTCTCAGGGCAGAGCAGATTATCCGCCCGACCGGTCTGTTAGATCCTCCGATTGATGTGCGCCCGGTGAAGGGGCAGATCGATGATCTTTTGTCTGAAGTCCATAAGGAAACGGAGCAGGGACATAAAGTTCTTGTAACCACGCTTACAAAGAGGATGGCAGAAGAGCTGACTGATTACATGAGGGAAGTGGGAATCCGTGTAAAGTACCTGCATTCCGATATTGATACTCTTGAGCGGACGGAGATCGTCAGAGATCTCAGGATGGATGTATTTGACGTATTGGTGGGGATCAACCTGCTGAGAGAAGGTTTGGACATTCCGGAGATTACACTGGTTGCCATTCTGGATGCAGACAAAGAAGGCTTTTTAAGATCTGAGACATCTCTGGTCCAGACAGTAGGACGTGCAGCCAGAAACAGTGAAGGACATGTTATCATGTATGCGGATAAAATGACCGATTCCATGAAAGCTGCCATCAGTGAGACTGAGAGGCGGCGGGCGATTCAGGACCAGTATAATAAAGAACATGGGATTACCCCGCAGACAATTAAGAAGGATGTCCGTGACCTGATTAAGATTTCTGAGGACGAGGACGAAGTACAGGCAGATGAAAAAGACGTTGAGTCTATGAACAGGAAAGAACTGAAAGAAAACATAGAACGGCTCACAAAGAAGATGAATAAAGCGGCAGCAGAACTGAACTTCGAGGAGGCAGCAGCGCTTCGTGACGAGCTGAAGGAATACAAAATTGCTTACAGAGATTATGATAAGTAAGGAGATACTATGAAGAAGGATGTTATCCGAATCAAAGGGGCCAAAGAGCACAATCTAAAGAATGTAGATTTAGAGATACCAAGGAACGAATTTGTTGTCCTTACAGGACTGAGCGGTTCCGGCAAGTCCTCTTTGGCATTTGATACGATTTATGCAGAAGGCCAGAGACGATATATGGAGTCTTTGTCTTCTTATGCAAGGCAGTTTCTCGGACAGATGGAAAAACCGGATGTTGACAGCATTGAAGGATTGTCTCCGGCGATCTCTATCGACCAGAAGTCAACAAACCGCAATCCCAGATCTACAGTAGGAACTGTGACAGAGATTTATGATTATTTCCGGCTGCTGTATGCCAGGATTGGGATTCCCCACTGTCCTAAGTGCGGAAAACCTATCAGCAAGCAGACTGTGGATCAGATGGCTGACCGGATCATGGAACTGGAAGAGGGAACAAAGTTCCAGCTTCTTGCGCCGATCGTCAGAGGAAGGAAAGGCAGACATGAAAAGATCTTCTCCAATGCCAAGAGAAGCGGCTATGTAAGGGTCAGAGTCGATGGAAATATCTATGATCTGGAAGAAGAGATTACACTTGATAAAAACAAAAAACACAATATCGAGATTGTAGTGGACCGTCTGGTTGTCAGGGAAGGAATCGAGAAGAGACTTACAGATTCTATTGAGACGGCGTTAGACCTGGCAGACGGTCTGATGACTGTGGATATCATCGGCGGAGAGCCGATGAACTTCAGCCAGAGTTTTTCATGTCCGGACTGCGATATCAGCATTGACGAGATTGAACCAAGGAGTTTTTCCTTTAACAATCCATTTGGAGCGTGCCCGGTCTGTCACGGTTTGGGTTATAAAATGGAGTTTGATGTGGATCTGATGATTCCGGACCAGAAACTGAGCATTGCAGAAGGTGCCATCCAAGTGATGGGATGGCAGTCCTGTACAGACAAAAAAAGTTATACAAGAGCGATCCTGGATGCCCTTGCCAGAGAGTACAAGTTTGATCTGAATACACCGTTTAAGGATTATCCAAAGAGGATCAGAGATATTATTCTTTATGGGACCAACGGAAAAGAGGTAAAGGTTCATTATACCGGGCAAAGAGGACAGGGCATCTATGATGTATCCTTTGAGGGTCTGATCCGAAATGTGGGCCGGAGATACAGAGAGTCTTCTGAGTCTATGAAGGCAGAGTATGAGAACTACATGACAGTGACGCCGTGTGAAGAATGTCATGGACAGAGACTGAAAGCAGAGTCACTGGCTGTCACTGTGGCAGGGAAAAATATTGCCGAGATGTGTGAGATGTCTGTGGGAGAGATTCTGATTTTTCTGGATGAGATGGAACTGACAGAACGCCAGCAGTTTATCGGAAGCCAGATACTGAAGGAAATCAAGGCCAGGGTAGGGTTCCTTAATAATGTAGGACTGGAATACCTGACTCTTTCCAGAGCGACCGGCACGCTTTCCGGAGGTGAGGCTCAGAGAATCCGCCTGGCAACACAGATCGGTTCAGGTTTGGTGGGTGTCGCATATATTTTGGATGAGCCAAGCATCGGTCTCCATCAGAGAGACAATGACAAACTGATCAATACCCTGAAGAACTTAAAGGATTTAGGAAACACCTTGTTGGTGGTGGAGCATGATGAAGATACAATGCTGGCAGCAGACCACATTGTAGATGTAGGTCCGGGAGCAGGGGAGTACGGCGGGGAGATCGTAGCCCAGGGAACAGCTCAGCAGATCATGAAGAATAAAAAGTCCATCACAGGTGCATATCTAAGCGGAAGGATCAAGATACCGGTTCCGGAGGAACGGAGAAAGCCGGCCGCATGGATGAAAGTGATTGGGGCAAGGGAAAATAACCTGAAGAATATTGATGTGGATATTCCTCTGGGAGTGTTCACCTGTGTGACTGGTGTATCCGGTTCAGGAAAGAGTTCTCTCATCAATCAGATTGTCTATAAAAGGCTGGCAAAGGAACTGAACCGGGCCAAGATAAAAGCAGGGAAACATACTGACATTGAGGGATTCGACCAGCTGGATAAGATTATTGATATTGACCAGTCGCCGATCGGACGTACTCCAAGATCCAATCCGGCAACCTATACCGGTGTTTTTGACCAGATCCGGGATTTGTTTGCCATGACAAAGGATGCAAGAAGCCGGGGATACAACAAAGGGAGATTCAGTTTCAACAAAAAAGGCGGAAGATGTGAAGCCTGTGCCGGTGACGGTATCATAAAGATCGAGATGCATTTCCTTCCTGATGTGTATGTTCCCTGTGAAGTCTGCCAGGGGAAACGATATAACCGGGAGACTTTAGAGGTCCTTTATAAAGGAAAGAGTATCTATGATGTATTGGATATGACTGTGGAGGAAGCCTGCGAGTTCTTCGCCAGCATTCCGAGCATCAGCCGGAAGATGGAAACATTGAGGGATGTGGGACTTTCTTATATCCGTCTTGGGCAGCCGTCTACACAGCTGTCCGGGGGTGAAGCACAGAGAATTAAGCTGGCAACCGAGCTTAGTAAAAGAAGTACCGGAAAGACGATCTATATATTGGATGAGCCTACCACAGGACTCCATTTTGCCGATGTCCATAAGCTGGTTGATATTTTAGGCAAGCTTACAGAAGGCGGAAATACGGTGATTGTTATTGAGCATAATCTGGAAGTTATCAAAACTGCTGACTATATCATTGATATCGGGCCGGAAGGCGGAAACCGGGGAGGAACTGTTGTAGCTCAGGGAACTCCCGAACAGATATGTGAGTCTGAACAGTCTTACACAGGAAAATATTTAAAAAAATATCTGGAAAATTAAAAAACTGCCGGACATGCATTGCATGCCGGCAGTTTTTGTACGGCGTATCAGTTTTTTTTAGTCTTCCATTTGTTTGCCAAGGAAAGAAGCGCCAATTTTTGCAATGGCTAAATCCTGATCGTTAATTTTTGGTTCATTGGAAAGAATACAGACAAGGCCAATGGCATCTCCTTCAGCGATGATGGTGGATACTGCCTGGCTTGTAAATTCATCCGGGAAATCCGAAATGATCGGTACAAATTTCTGATCTCCTTTATTTGCACTGAATTGACCGCGGTCAATAATGATCTGTTCAGCTTGTTCATGCAGAAGTTTTCCGGACAATTTTTTGCCGTTTGGTCCTGCGGCGGCGATGACAGAATCCTGATCGCAGATGCAGATCGTATGAGGAAGGGTAGCAGCTATGGACTCTGCGTATTGTTTTGCCACCTGCCCCATCTCCCCGATCGGAGAATATTTTTTAAGAATAATGCTTCCGTCATGTTCTGTAAATATCTCCAAAGGATCGCTTTCTCTGATATGCATTGTCTTGCGGATCTCTTTCGGAATCACGATCCTTCCCAAGTCATCGATACGTCGTACTATTCCTGTTGCTCTCATGTGTTTACGTCTCCTCTCACAAACATATATTTTCCCATGTGGATATTGTTTGCATCGAGAGAAAAAATATACCAAAACTCTTTTTACTATGATATAATTAAAAACTAGAGCAAGTCCAAAACAGAGAATTTTATTATCCTGAAGATTAAGGAGCAGAGGAATGATATTAAAAATTAAGTTATCGGTGAAAGATTTATTTCGGTTTTCTATGATTCATTCATACCAGGGGCAGTCAGGGATTTTTACTGTCTTTTGTATTTTAGTAGGAGTTATGATGGTGTTCCGCGGAATTGCCCAGAGCAGTGCTTACTATGGCCTGATGGGTGTTCTGATCTTTGTGCTTTTTGTACTTGTAACACCTCTTACATTATATATGAAGGCAAAGAAGCAGGCAGCCACAAATCCTATGTATAAGACAGAGACTGTCTATGATATGCAGGAAGATGGAATCCATGTAACCATTGATGAACAGAACGGGCAGATTCCATGGGATCAGATTATCAAGATCCGATACAACCGTGGGATGTATATTCTATATACAGGCAAGCAGAGTGCTTTTATTTTTACAGATGAAGCGCTTGGCAGCAAAAAAGACGAGATCATGAATTATATCTATCAGCACGTTCCGGCCGGCACAAAGCTTCCGAAGGACGCAAAGAGGGCCTAGTGAGATGGAAAGTTTCAGCAGCGGAGATACATTTCAGGCAGGTTTTTCTCTTGGGCAGCAGGCCGGGCCCGGAGATGTTTACTGTCTGGAGGGAGACTTAGGAGTCGGAAAGACCGTGTTTACCCAGGGTTTTGCAAAGGGTCTTGCGATTGAGGAGCCGGTGCAGAGTCCTACATTTACGATTGTACAGGAATATGAAGACGGACGTCTTCCCTTCTACCATTTTGATGTGTATCGTATTGGTGACGCAGAAGAGATGGATGAGATAGGATATGAACATTATATTTACGGGCAGGGAGTTTCTTTGATTGAGTGGGCGAATCTCATCCAGGAAATCCTGCCTGAGCATTATACAAAAATTACGATTTCCAAAAACCTGGAAAAGGGATTTGACTACAGAGAGATCAAGATTGAGGAGATATAGATGAAGATTTTAGCATTGGATAGTTCAGGTCTTGTGGCATCAGCCGCCTACCTTGTGGACGGAGTAATGATCGCTGAATATACAGTCAATGACAAATTGACTCATTCACAGACGCTGCTCCCTATGCTGGATGTAATAAAGCGCCAGGTGGGACTTGACCTGAATGGCCTGGATGCTGTTGCAGCTGCAATGGGGCCGGGATCCTTCACTGGATTAAGAATCGGGGCAGCTACTGTAAAGGGCCTTGGTCTGGCACTTGATAAACCGATCATACCGGTTCCGTCTGTGGACGGACTGGCATATCAATTATACGGAGCACAAGGTATTATCTGTCCGATTATGGATGCCAGGAGAAATCAGGTCTATACAGGATTTTACCGTTTTGAACACGGACAGTTTATAGTTATAAAGGAGCAGTGTGCCCAGAGTATCAATGATACGCTGGATCAGCTGAAAGAATATGGGGAGACTGTAACTTTTCTTGGTGACGGAGTTCCGGTACACCAAAAAGCCATATCAGAACAGATGGGAAAAAATGTCCTGTTTGCCCCTGGATTTGCCGGCAGACAAAGAGCAGGCGCAGTAGGAGCCCTGGCTGAACTATATTATGAGCAGGGCAAAGCAGTTTCAGCAGATGATTTTGAACCTGAATATTTACGGAAATCCCAGGCAGAAAGAGAAAGAGAAGAACGACTGAGAAATGAAAAAGCCAATATTTGAGGTAAGAGAGAAAGATCTGGCGATGATTGCGGCATTGGAGGAACAGTGCTTTTCTGATCCGTGGTCTCTTCGTGTGATTGAAGACGCATTCAAACAGAAGGACTATTTTATTTATGTGTGGCGTGACATGAAACGTATCAGCGGTTATGTCATAGGCAGGACAGCTGCAGACGAAGGTGAACTGCTGAGAGTGGGTGTGCTTCCTTTTATCCGCAATTTTGGGATTGGGGCACGGCTGGTATGTGTCCTTCAGGAAGAACTTGCAAAAAGACGTGTGTCTGCTGTTTATCTGGAAGTCAGAGAATCAAATGCTCAGGCTATCCGCATGTATAAAAAGAGAGGATTTATCGTTCAGGGCCGAAGACCCAAATATTACCGTAATCCCATGGAAGATGCTGTTTTAATGCGCTGGGATGTACCGGTCCAATCATTACCACTAGTATCAGAAGAAGAACCTTCTTATAATGAGACCCATAAGGAGGAGAATGAGATGATGTGCAACTTATGTGGTCGGTCAATCAAAGAGAAGGAAGATTATTTTAAAGGAGAGAAAGAGTGGGGATATTTTTCAGATAAAGACCTGGAATGCCACGAATTTTTCCTTTGTGAACATTGTTATGACAAGCTGGTAAAAAGTTTTAAAATACCAGTCTCTGTCAAAGAAAAAAAAGAAGTTTTGACTTAGAAAAAAGGATAAAAAATGTTAGATGTATGTTTATTAGGTACCGGAGGCATGATGCCTCTTCCATATCGGAAACTGACGGCATGTATGACCAGATTCAACGGTCATGAAGTGCTGATTGACTGCGGGGAAGGAACTCAGGTAGCCATCAAAGAACGGGGGTGGAGCGTAAAGCCTCTGGATGCTATTTGTTTTACTCATTTTCATGCAGACCATGTCAGCGGCCTGCCGGGGCTTCTGCTGACTCTCGGAAATGCAGAGAGGACGGAGCCTCTTTTGATCATCGGACCTAAGGGTGTGGAACGGGTCGTGCAGTCCTTAAGGATTATTGCCCCGGATCTTCCGTTTGAGATTGAATTTCTTGAACTTTCAGGGAAGAACCAGGTAATTCCTATGGACGGATATCAAATTGAGGCATTCCGGGTCCAGCATAACATCGTATGCTATGGTTATAATATAACGATACCAAGAGCCGGAAAGTTTGATCCGGACAAGGCCAGGAGAAATGAAATTCCGATGAAATACTGGAGCCGTCTGCAGAAAGGGGAGACCCTTGAGGCTGACGGACGGGTGCTGACCAGCGATATGATTCTCGGAGAAGAAAGAAAGGGGATCAAGCTGACTTATTGTACGGACACCAGGCCTGTTCCTGCCATTGCAGAGAATGCCAAAGGTGCAGATCTGTTCATCTGTGAAGGCATGTACGGTGAAGAAGGAAAAGAGAAAAAGGCAAAAGAGTATAAACATATGACATTTTATGAAGCCGCAAGGCTTGCAAAACAGGCAGATGTGGGTCAGTTGTGGCTGACTCACTACAGCCCGTCTTTAGTGAGACCGGAAGAATTTATGGGGAAGGTCAGAGAGATCTTTCCAAGAGCTAAAGCGGGAAAGGACGGAAAGACCATTACTTTAGATTTCAGTGAGGAATAAGGAGCGGACAATGGATAAAGTTATTAAGATACTGGCAATTGAATCTTCCTGTGATGAAACGGCTGCGGCGGTGGTGGAAAACGGAAGACGTGTCAAGTCCAATATTATTTCATCACAGATTGAATTACATAAGCTGTACGGCGGTGTCGTACCGGAGATCGCATCCAGGAAACACATTGAAAAGATCAACTATGTCATCAGAGAAGCTCTGAAAGAAGCGGGAGAAACCCTGGATTCTATTGACGCGGTTGCAGTTACTTACGGGCCAGGGCTTGTAGGTGCTTTGCTGGTCGGAGTTGCAGAGGCAAAAGCTATTGCTTTTGCAAAAGATAAGCCATTGGTGGGAGTCCACCACATTGAGGGCCATATCTGTGCAAACTACATAGAGCATCCGGAGCTGGAGCCGCCTTTTTTATGTCTGGTTGTATCGGGTGGACATACACATCTTGTAGATGTGAAAGATTACGGCAAGTATGAGATTATCGGGCGCACCAGGGATGATGCAGCCGGAGAAGCGTTTGATAAAGTAGCCAGATCCATCGGACTTGGGTATCCGGGAGGCCCTAAAATTGAAGCCCTGGCCAAAGAGGGGGACAAGGAGGCTGTTAAGTTTCCGAGAGCAAAAGTTGATGACGCACCAAACGACTTCAGTTTCAGCGGGCTGAAGTCTTCAGTGCTGAACTATTTGAACAAATGTGAAATGAAAGGGGAAGAAGTAAACCGGGCAGATGTAGCGGCATCATTCCAGGAAGCTGTGGTAGATGTGCTGAGTAGCCATGGTGTGGAAGCGGCAAAGAACCTTGGATATCAAAAGCTTGCTATTGCCGGGGGAGTAGCATCCAATGGTGCTTTCAGGGAAAAGATTCAGGCCAGATGCCGGGAGGCGGGAATACAGTTTTATCATCCTTCACCGGTACTTTGTACAGACAATGCGGCTATGATCGGAGCCGCGGGCTACTATGAATATATTAACGGAGGAAGAAGCGGCTGGGATTTGAATGCGGTTCCCGGATTAAAGATCGGTCAGAGATAAACAATTAGGAGATGCCATGAAGGAAAAAATCGTAGCCGTTGTACTTGGCGCGGGAGAAGGGAAACGTATGGGGAGCGGAATCCCCAAGCAGTATATGATCATCAAATCCAGGCCTTTGATTTACTATGCCCTGAAAGCATTCGAGCACAGTCCGGTGGATGAAGTCATATTAGTTACCGGAGAGGATGAGATTGATTACTGTCAGAGATATATTGTGGATAAGTATCAGTTTGAGAAAGTCAGTAAGATCGTTGCCGGAGGGCGGGAACGGTACGAATCAGTTTACCTGGGGCTTAAAAGCATCGGAGAGGCAGACTATGTTCTGATTCATGATGGAGCCAGACCTATGCTGAATGCTGATATTATACGAAAGTGTATTATTAATGTGCGCAGGTATAAGGCCTGTGTGGTCGGTATGCCTTCAAAAGACACGATCAAAGTTGTAGACAGTGATACTTATGCGGTATCAACTCCTCCCAGAAAAAAGCTGTGGCAGGTTCAGACTCCTCAATGTTTTGATTATGACCTGATCTTTGATGCCTACCAAAAACTGATGGACAGCGGAGATACTACAGCAACGGACGATGGAATGGTGCTTGAAAATTATGGGGATCAGAACCTGAAAGTGAAGCTGATTGAAGGGAGTTATGACAATATTAAGGTGACAACACCCGAGGATGTGCGGATTGCCGGAAGTCTCGTGAAGGCAAGAAAGTTGTTCCGGTTTTTGCATAATGTCCATGATAAGATTATTTATTTGCAGATGAAAGTACTGCAGAAACGCTTTTTTACGAAAAAAAAGGGATAAAATATTGTATTGGTTCTCTAAAATGAAGTTACAGATCGTTTATACAGAAAGATATTATGTTATATCTAAGAAGCTAAAACTGGGAACTTGGAGGGCTTGTAAGCCCCCTGAAAGTGACATAAATCAAGAAGATAACAAAAAAATAAATTTTTTTTAAAAAACTTGTTGACAAGTGTAGGAGCGTTTGGTATTATATACAAGCGTCACCGAGAGAGGCGCTTAAAAAACAAAGAAAACAAGTACCTGGAGAGGTATCGAAGTGGTCATAACGAGGCGGTCTTGAAAACCGTTTGTCCGCAAGGGCGCGTGGGTTCGAATCCCACCCTCTCCGTTACTTTGAAGATCAGCAGCAGCTGACAGCAAAGTATTTAAGGACGCTTGGAGAAGTACCCAAGTGGCTGAAGGGGCTCGCCTGGAAAGTGAGTAGGCCGTTAATAGCGGCGCGAGGGTTCAAATCCCTCCTTCTCCGTTGGAACTTTAACAAGAGGTTCCGGATAAAAAAGTTTGTTGTATAATATGCATTACGGAAACCTACACACGGTATGCTTCACTTTTTACGCACACAATACTGCAAACGCGAACATTGACAACTAAACAATAAGACAACCTTGAAAATTCTAAGAGATTTTCAGCATCTTTTGAAAAAAGATGCAACGGACGTTCTTTATATAGAACAGTAAGTAAAAGGATAAGAAAGCTAGCGCTTTTTAGATCCAAGATTGAACATGAGAGTTTGATCCT
>NZ_JAGZSD010000038.1 GCF_018381315.1 Anaerostipes sp.
TGCAGCGCTGTGTCATGGATGGAATGAAAGACTTTGTGCTGGTATATCAGCCGCTTGTCAGTGCAGACGGACTGAAACTGACAGGGGCGGAGGCTCTTCTCCGGTGGTCCTGTCCGAGTGCAGGACCTATTGGACCTGCTCAGTTTATTCCGCTTCTTGAAAATAGCGGGCTGATTATACAGGCAGGCAAATGGATTCTGGATCAGGCCTTCCGCACATGCAGACGCTGGCTGGCAAACTGTCCGGATTTTATCATGCATATTAATGTTTCTTATCTTCAGTTTATAGATAAGGAGTTTGTTCCACTGATTGAACAGCTGTTGGAAACATACAGTTTAGATGCCGGACATATTGTACTGGAGCTTACCGAAAGTTACTTTGTTACAGATATGCCTGCACTGCAGGAGACTTTTCAAAGGCTTCGGGAACTGAAGATCCGGATTGCCATGGATGACTTTGGAACAGGTTATTCATCCCTGGGTATGCTGTCTCAGACACCTGCGGATATTGTGAAGATCGACAGGGTATTTATTTCCTTTATCAATGATGCAGAGCATGTGTTTAATCATTCTTTTATCGGAGCAGTGATAAAGCTCTGCCATAGTGTGGGGATTTCTGTCTGTGTAGAAGGAGTGGAATATATTGATGAGCTGGAGGCAGTATGTTCTCTGGATGCCGACAGTATTCAGGGATTTTATATTTCCAGGCCGATTCCGGCGGAGCAGTTTGAGGAAAAGTATTGGAAGATCAGCGGGAGGAATTAATATGACAAAATCTGACCGTACAGAAGAGCGATATGTCAAACACATATACAAGCAGATCATTTTATTGGCACTCCTGGCACATCTTTCTTATGTTGTGATATTTGCAGTTACAGGCATTGTGGAACTGGCTGTCTATAATGCAGCCAGTGTCTGTTTTTACTGTGTCATGGGGATTATTACAGAAAGAGGGTATTACCGGGCCGCAGTGGCTTCTATCCATTTGGAAGTATGTTTATTTGTGATTGTGTCTACAGTGGCTGCAGGATGGGAGATCGGAACCCCGGCATATTTGATGGCTATGATATCTCTGACTTATTTTTGTCCGTTTAAGCATAAACAAATCCCGTATTTATTTGCCGGTCTGGAAATCTTCGTGTTTCTTGCGCTTAAACTTTATACGAGTTTTGTGTGTCCGGGATTGTCTGCGGTAGATGATTCTTGGACGGTTTGGATCTCAGTCTACAGTTTTTGTGCCTGTTTTACCATTATTTTATATGCAGCTGTTTCCTCCAAGCTTTCCGCAGCTGTCAGCCGTCAGGAACTTCAGGACGAAAACCGCAGCCTGACGACTATTGCAAATTATGACCAGCTTACAGGGCTTTTGAGCCGTTATGCCTTTCTGGAAAGAATGAAAAAGAATAGTAAAACATCTTCGATCCTGGCTCTGAGCGACATTGATGATTTTAAACTTGTCAACGATACATGGGGACATTCCTGCGGAGACAGGATTCTCAGCGAGGCGGCGGAATTCGTGCGTTCTTTCCTCGGCAGAGAAGCAGAAGTATGCCGATGGGGAGGAGAAGAATTTGTCTATCTCTTTCAGGATATGTCCATGGAACAGGTTCTTGAAAAGCTTCAGCAGCTGTGTGAAGCTGTAGCCGAGCATTCCTTCTGCCATGATGAAAATAATTTACACATTACGATGACTTTTGGGGTCAGTCTGGTGGAGGAAGGAGTTTCTCCGGAGGAGGCCATTGCTCTGGCTGACAGCCAGATGTATCACGGAAAAGCCTGCGGAAAAAACTGTGTTGTCTGCGGGAAACCCTGAGATCGTGTTATATTTTCTTCTTCTTTATCATATAGTATCAATTGAATGAGTTTTTCACCCATGCTTCCGGTTTGTCTCAGAATCATAAGTTTTGCTGACCATCAGCAAAGCCTTTCCGGAGCCGACTGGTGAAAGCGGAGAAAAACTCATACCCACAGGGCACACCGTATTTTATATCCTTCGGATGAGCGTGCCTGCGCACGATAAAGTATACTTGGCTTGAAGGAGAGTGAAAAGAATGAAGAAGATATTCTGTGTTATATGGTCTCTGTTTTTTTGTCTGCAGCTCGGGTTTCACACCGTCCGAGCGGACGATAATTTAAAACTTTATGCAAAGGCGGCCATTTTGATGGATGCAGGAAGCGGACGAGTTATGTTTGAGAAATCAGGCAAGACCAAGATGCCGAATGCGAGTACTACAAAGATTTTAACCTGTCTGTATATTATCAAGCACTGCAATCTGGAAGAAGAAGCAACGGTATCTAAAAATGCTGCAGCCCAGCCGCAGGTACACCTGGGAGCCAGAGCCGGAGAAAAGTATAAGGTCAAAGATCTTCTCTACGGGCTGATGCTGGAATCCTACAATGACTGTGCTGTAATCTTAGCGGAACATGCGGCGGGTTCGACAGAAAACTTTGCAAAAAAGCTTAATGCAGAGGCAAAAAGCTACGGGGCTAAATCCACTCATTTTGTCACACCCAACGGACTGGACCGCACGGATAAAAACGGAATTCATTCAACGACAGCATATGATCTGGCATTGATTATGAAGCAGTGCATTAAAAATAATACGTTTTTGGAAATTACAAGAGCCAAAAGCCATTCTTTTCATGATGTTTCCGGAAAACGGAACTTTACCTGCAATAATCATAATGCATTGCTGTCCATGATGGACGGTGCAGTTTCCGGGAAGACGGGATTTACTTCCAAAGCCGGATATTGCTATGTAGGTGCCGTCAAGAAAAACGGAATGACCATGATCGCAGTGGTGCTGGCCTGCGGCTGGCCTCCGCATAAGACTTATAAATGGTCTGATGTCAGGACACTGGTGGATTACGGCGCAAAAAATTATTCTTACCAGAAGGTGATTCCGGATTACAGTAAATTAGAGGATTTGTATGTAAACGGGGGACTGGAGCACAAAGTTTCCATCGAAGCAAAAGGTGAGGGAATGACCGTGCTGCTGAAAAAGGGTGAAACAGTGGATATCAAGTGCCAGATTCCCAAAAGCCTTGACGCACCGGTAAAGAAGGAACAAGTCGGAAAGATTGCTTACATGCTGAATGGAAAGGTAATCCGTGAGGAGCCGGTTTTTACAAAAAATTCTATAGACAAAAAGGATTACTGGTGGTATCTCGGAAAGACTTTGGATGAGTTCTGCCTGTAGGAAATATGGGAAAGAAAAAGGTTGTTGAGAATCTGAATCAACTGCCTTTTTTTCTAAAGTAAAATATGGTAAGATAACCGGAGAATGAACAAAACGAAAGGAGAACAGAATATGTTATTTATAGAGTATCCAAAATGTACAACCTGCAGAAAGGCTAAAAAGTGGCTGGATGAGCACCAGATTTCTTATGAGGACCGCCACATTGTGGAAGACAATCCTAAAGCAGAAGAATTAAAAGAATGGATTGCAAAGAGCGGTTACCCAATCAAACGCTTTTTTAATACAAGCGGCATGAAATACCGGGATTTAGGTCTGAAGGACAAGCTGCCGCAGATGAGCGAGGAAGAACAGATCGAACTCCTGTCTACGGACGGAATGCTTGTAAAGCGCCCGTTAGTGATTGGGGACGATTTTGTACTTGTGGGATTTAAAGAAGAGCAATGGGGAAATACTATCAAATAAAAAGTACTTTGACAGAAAGGATCTTGTTTATGGAACGTAAAAATACATGGCTTTCTTATACAGAAGAGGATATAAAAAGACTGGAATCACTGGCTTCTGATTACAAAGAGTATCTGACAGGCGGAAAAACTGAGAGAGAATGCGTAAAAGAATCTGTTAAACTGGCCCAGAGAGCGGGTTATCAGGATTTAGAGCATTTTATAGCAGAGAAGAAGTCATTAAAGCCAGGGGATAAGATTTACAGGACATGGATGGACAAAACCATTGTTTTGTTCCAGATTGGCCAAAAACCGATGGAAGAAGGCATTAATATTCTGGGGGCACACATTGATTCCCCGAGAATGGATTTAAAGCAAAATCCATTGTATGAAGATACAGAAATGGCCCTTTTAGATACCCATTATTATGGAGGCGTCAAAAAATATCAATGGGTAACCCTGCCATTGGCTCTGCATGGTGTTGTGGTAAAAAAGGACGGAACTACGATAGAGATCAGCATTGGGGAGAAAGATACTGACCCGGTAGTGGGAGTTACAGATCTTTTGATCCATTTATCCGGCCAGCAGCTGGAGAAAAAAGCGAAGGTCGTCATTGAAGGTGAAGATTTAAATGTTTTGATCGGAAGCCGTCCTGCAAAGGATGAAGAAAAGGATGCTGTAAAAAAAGAGATGCTTGCAATCTTTCAAGACCAGTATGGAATTGAGGAAGAAGATTTCTTATCTGCAGAAATCGAGGTTGTTCCTGCCGGACCGGCAAGAGATTTCGGACTGGACCGCAGCATGATCATGTCTTACGGACAGGATGACAGGGTCTGTGCCTATACCTCTCTTGTGGCAATGCTGAACGTAGAGGATGCAGAAAGGACAACCTGCTGTATTCTTGTGGACAAAGAAGAAATCGGAAGTGTAGGGGCAACCGGCATGCATTCCAGATTTTTTGAGAATACGCTGGCAGAGATTGTAGATTTAACCGGGGAATACAGTGAATTGAAGCTCCGCAGGATACTTCAGAATTCTCATATGCTGTCTTCTGACGTGAGTGCGGCCTTTGATCCTAATTATCCACAGGTTATGGAAAAGAAAAATGCAGCATATTTCGGAAAAGGGCTGGTATTAAACAAATACACCGGTTCCAGAGGCAAATCTGGTTCCAATGATGCAAATTCTGAATTTGTGGCAAAACTTAGAAGAATGTTTGATGATAATCAGGTGGCATTTCAGACTGCAGAACTGGGAAAAGTGGACGAAGGAGGCGGAGGTACTATCGCCTATATTCCGGCAGCTTATGCCATGGATGTCATTGACTGTGGTGTTGCGGTACTGAACATGCACGCACCATGGGAGATTACGAGCAAATCGGATCTTTATGAAGTGGAAAAAGGCTATGAGGTATTCCTTAGAAACTGCTAAAATGGATGCACTCAGCAAAACATGAGTTTTTCTCCACTATCTCCAGTCGGCTCTGGAAAGGCCTCCTTCCGACAGTGAAGAAAAACTTATCGCTAAAAGGCATCTGCTGTTTTATGGGTA
>NZ_JAGZSD010000004.1 GCF_018381315.1 Anaerostipes sp.
CGCCTCACATTCCCTGGAAAACAGGGGATGCTTATAAAATGGATTGATTCTTGGATGGGGAGACTGTTCAATATACTTGTAGCCCCAGTCTGCCACCTGGTGTACCATCCGGTTGATATCCATCTGTTTTGCCAGAACGTCAACGTCAAATGCTATCTTCATAAGACATTTCTCCTTTCATAAGATTTATAAACCTGTCTTTTCTGCAATATATTTTCTTGCTTTTACTGCATATTCCAGAGGATTGGCAACTGCAGGGTCCTGCTCTGCTTCCACTACCACATATCCTTCATAACCGCTTTTCTCAATAATATCAAAGATCGGAGCGAAATCTACATCTCCGTCTCCCGGCACTGTAAAGGTTCCTTTTCTGACTCCTTTTAAAAAGCTCCAGCTTTCCTTTTTGGACTGTGCCACCACGTCAGAACGCAGATCTTTTAAATGTATATGCCTTGTTCTGTCTATGTATTTTCCAAGCACTTTGACAGGGTCGATTCCTGCAAAAGAACAGTGTCCGCTGTCAAACAGCAGATAAACAAGATCCGGGTCAACTTCCGCCATAAAACGGTCAATTTCTTCCTCCGTCTGAACCACAGTTCCCATATGATGGTGGAAAGTAAGCGTCATGCCTTTGTCTTTTGCGATCTTGCCAAGCTTATTTAATCCTTCTGCCAGCAGTTTCCACTCCTCATCATTCATCACATATTTTCCTTCAAAAATAGGCTGATCTTTTCCCTGGGTGCTGTAGCTCTGCTCTGATACACCGATTACTTTTGCCCCCATTGCTTTGAGAAAATCTGTCTGAGCGATAAATTCCTTCTCAGTTTCTTCATACGGCCTGGAGATTAGAAAACTGGAAAACCAGCAGTTGCAGATCTCAATCCCTCTGATATCCAATGCTCTTTTTAAAACATCAACATCTTTAGGGTACTTTCCTCCGATCTCTGAACCTGTAAATCCAGCCAGGGCCATCTCACTGACACACTGCTCAAAGGTATTTTCTTTCCCAAGATCCGGCATGTCATCATTGGTCCACCCAATCGGTGCGATCCCTAATTTTACTTTGTTCTTATCCAACATTTCTATCATTACCTCTTTCCTGTTTTCCTAAAGCTTCCCTGAGAGTTCCCTCACAGTCAGTTCTGCTATCATTTCTTTATATGTCTTATCCAGTTTATAGCACAATGCGATCAGCATCATCACAACCCATACCACAATCGGCACATACAGGTAAGTAGCTTTGATGACTGCAATAGCAGCCGGTGCCTGCTCAGCCGCTGTCTGGGCCATTCCGTTATATCCCACATAGGACAATGCAGCTCCAAGTGCGGCATTGGTAATGCCTGCCCCAAACTTCTGTCCAAAACTCATGGATGAGAACATAAGACCCTCAATCCGTTTTCCTGTCTTCCACTGTCCATACTCTATGGCATCACTGGGCAGTGAATACTGAACTCCATAGAACGGTGACATTCCGATACCACGAATGATAGAAGAGAAAATCGCCAGCGGCACACTGGTAATGTTAAATAAAAAGACAATCTGTCCGGCAATTCCCAGAAAACATCCGGCCACGATCATATTCCTTTTTCCATACTTGGGTATAAGTTTTGGAAGAAGAAGGATCACAAAGATCATTGGTACTTTCTCTGCCATTGACAGCGGCATAACCAGGTTTACATCGTTCAGTACATACTGGCAGTAATAGGTCAGGTCGATTCCAAGAATGATCTGGTAAATTGTATAAAACAGCATCAGTCCCAGAGAAATCAGAAAATATCTGTTTTTAACCATAAGCTTCAAAGCAGTAAAAACCGGAAGCTTTTCTTCTGTTTTTTCAGAAACCTTAACACGTTCTTTACAGCAGCGGAATGTGTTTAAAAGGATGAGGACAGAGATGACAGAAAACACTGCTGTGACAATAATCCAGGCAAGCTGGGTATTGTCAATTTTTACTGCCACCCAGTTGATGATCGGAAGCGTAAGTGCTGTAACGACCATACTTGCTGTAATGGACAGAGACATACGAATGTTGCTGATGGTCTCTCTCTCATGTTTGTCCCGGCTCATCAGAGACCCGAGGGTGTGGAACGGCTGGCTGATTCCCGTATACATAACTGTATTAAGTAAGTTATATGTAATGAACACATATGCTGCCTGCACAGTTTTTGTACCGTGCGGTACTGTCATCAACAGTACCGCGGCAATTGCATAGGGAATGACCAGCCTTAAGATCCAAACTCTGGATTTGCCATATTTGGAATGAGTCCGGTCGATGATCGTTCCCATAATGACATCAGAAACTCCGTCAAATGCCCGGGAAGCGAGCATGATCATACCAATGACTCCTGCGGAGAGCCCGATAACATTTGTATAGAAGTAAACCAGCAGAGTATTGGCCAAAGTATACACAACGGTCAGTGCAGGGTCACCTACACAGTACGCAAGCTTCTCTGACAACTTTACCTTGGCAAACTCGCCCTCTAATTCTTCATAATTTTCTTCCGCATTCATGTTCATCTTTAAAGTTTGTTCACTCATAGACATCTTTGTCCCCCTTATGCTTTATGCAAAGTATTTTGCTACGAAATCCCTTGTCACCTCAGCAGACTTTTTCACATTTTCGTCATGGGACATTTCATAATATTCCGGACGGAATTCTTCGATTGTACATACTCCGTCAAATCCGATCTTCTTTAAGGCAGCTGCGATTCCTGCATGATCTACTACACCTTCTCCCGGCCACAGACGTTTGTCATCGCCGCATGATCCAAGCGGCAGGTCTTCACAGTCATTCAGGTGGTATGCAAAAATCTTCCTGCCGTCTGCTGCTTCTAAATCTTCCAGCTTAGAACACATCTCATGGAAATGGAAGGTATCTACTGTGACACCAACATTGTCACGGTTTACAGTCTTTACTACATCATAAGCAGTGCCAAACTGATTGATAGAGCAGTTTGGTGCTCCGCAGAATTCCAGAGAAATTTTGATATCTTCCCCGACTTTATCAGATAAATAACGGAGACGTTCTGCAGCTTCTTCCTTAATTTCCGTAATGCTCTTATCCTTTACATCAAAAGAAGGAACTGTAATCAGCATCTTCATGCCGATAGCCTTGCATACTTCAATGATAAAATCAGTCTCTTCATCGATCTCTTTAACACCGGCTTCATCTCTCTGGTTAAAGAAAATCAGAGTATTGTAAGCCCATGGCTTTAAGTTGTGGTTTTTAAACCAGTCAGCAAGATCTTCCAGTGTATGTTCTTTCAGGTAATCCTTCACACAGTCAAATCTGATCTCTATATAATCAAAACCATATTTTTCACAAGCTTCCAGGTCTGCCATTAAAGACTGTCCTTTACACTCTAATGCAGTTGCTTCATTAAATCCAATTTTCATTTCTAAATCCTCCTGAATTATGTATAGATCCTGTATATGCCCTTGGGGCGGTACCGCGGCCTTTCCGTTTTATTTATAAAAATCCGGTTTTTCAGCTGTCACGATCGGTTCAATCTGCCCTGTTTCCTGAGCTTTTACCAAAGCGTCTGCTGTCACAGCTGCCAGATATCCGTCCCAGGCAGTAGGTCCGTTAATCACTCCCTGCTCTGCACAGTCAACCCAGTTCTGCACTTCTGTATCATAAGCATCTTCAAATCTTACAAAACAGTCTGTATCAATCGCCGCAGATACAGATGCATTCTTTCGGATGCTCGGATAAGAAGGCTCAGCCATCTTGATCGCACCGTCTTCACATACGACTTCACAGTTAATGTCATATCCAAATTTGCAGTTAACAAACACTTCTACATCGATGCAGATTCCCTTTTTTGTACGGAGAAGCATGATCTGAGGATCCTTTAATTCAGAATGAGAGTATTTTGTTACTTTCGGCATGATGACCTGAGCACTTTCATATTCATCATCTACCAGCCAGTGCAGTGTATCAATCTCGTGGATCGCTGTGTCATGAACTGCCATCGGAGTGTTATAGTTTGTGCCGACTTCCGGATTTCTGTGTGTACAGTGGAGAATCAGCGGCTCACCGTATTCTCCGGACTGAAGTGCCTCTTTTACCTGAACATATCCTTTATCATATCTTCTCATAAATCCAAGCTGAATCAAATGTTTTCCTGAAGCAGCCTCTGCATCTACAACCTTCTTGCAGTCGTCTGCTGTTGTTGCCAGAGGTTTTTCACAGAAAACTCTTTTCCCAGCCTCAATTGCCTGAAGCAAAGAATCTGTGTGGGCAAAACCAGGGGATACGATAAATACAGCGTCCACGTCAGGATCATTGATCAGATCTTTTCCGTCTGTATATACCTTAGCTCCTCCAGCCAATGCAGCTGCTTCCTTTGCTCCTTCTTCAAAAACATCAGAAACTGCTGTTACTTTTGCTCCCTGGATCTTGTTTGTAAGCCGTTTGATATGGTCTTTTCCCATTCCGCCGCATCCGATTACACCTACATTTAACATTGTTCTACCTCCATATGTTTGTTTATTGATTACTTGTTTCATTTAGATTGTGAATTCATGATAACATTGCGTGCGCGTGCACGCAATCAACAACATGCACAATAATTCCAATAAATCTTTAGATAATTTCACCTATACTATTCTATTTGCACAAAAAAATACAACACCAGCAGCTGATATTGTATTTTTATTTATACAATTTGTATAAACCTTCTCTTTTATATGGTTATATTTCGATAATATTTATATTATATTTTGATTAACATTATAAATTACATCTTGTTTTAATCACAATATCCGTATACCAAAACTCTCCCTGTCTTGTAGGATTACCGCAGAGCGTATGAAATAATTCCATAACAGACTCATATCCCTGGACATAGGAATTCTGTCTCAGGATAAAGTTAATCACGCCGTGTTTTAAGTTTTGGCGGTTCTCGCCTTCATAGTCATGTGCGATTACTTTGATCTTCTGGTCAAGCCGATACTTCTTCAACGTATCACAGACCCCGCTTTCTCCCTGGGCTGTAAGATAAATCCCGGCAAGATCCGGGGTCTCTTCCAGCTGTTCTTCCAGAAGCTTTCCCGCCACCCAGTCGTCATCATATGCGTATCTCGGCTCCATTACCTGCACTTTGGGATAATGATGTACAAGTTCATCCATAAACCCTCTTGTACGCTCCATAGTCGCCACATTTTCCTGAGATCCCGACAGAATCATTACTTTGGCGTCCTCCGGAATGATTTCTCCCATAAGCCCCCCGGCTACCCGCCCGCTGGCATAAGAATCCTGTCCGATAAAACAAAGTCTCTTTGTATCTTCCAGATCAGAGTTAATGGTTATGACGGAGACCCCGTCTTTTTCTACGAACTCATCAATGGTTCTTTTCAGCAGTTCATCATCGGCGGGAACCAGCGCGATTCCTTTTACTCCGGCCTCCCTGAAATCCTTCATTGTCTTCAGAAGTTTTTTTACATCTCCGCCGTGAATACGTTCTACAAACACATGTCCCCCAAAGCGTTCCACCTCTTCTTTTGCAGATTCTGTCCCTTCCAGCACTGCTTTCATAAACGGGGTCTCTGCATATTGTATGATAACTCCGATCTGCAGGGCATAATTGGCTGTAGAAAGTGCCTTTGCCGCCATGTTGGGCTGATACCCAAGTTCTTTTGCTATTTCTTTGATCCGTTCTGCCACTTCCGGCCGGATTCTTCCCCTGTTGTTCAGTGCCCTGTCCACCGTACCTCTGGATACACCGGCCAAATCTGCAATCTGCTGTATTGTTACTGCCATTCTTCCTCTCCTCCCGCGTTCCCGTGCACGCATTTCTGGTATTATTATATCACAGCGTGACAAATATGCAATAACAAAGCGGGCATGTCCACCTCAGCTCCCCAAACACTCACTCTTTCAGGGACTTGTTCACTTTGCGCACCTAATGCGGTTTGCCAAAGGCAAATAGTTTCTCTGTACATTTGTGCGCATCCTGCACGAAGCGTTTTTTATTTCATAGGACGCACTTTCCTATGAAATAAAAAAAGAAGTCCGCTGTTTCATCAGCAGACCTCTTCTTTTAACAAAATATAATTTTAGTACATAGCTGTACGTACTGACATGATATGTAAGTTAAGCGTATTTCATAAACTCTTATTTACAATTAAAAATCCCGATATGGCGTTTTACATTGTCATAAACGCCTTTTACCATAGCTTCGTTCATATCAAAATAATTATGTTTTCCCTCTGTTTTGATATATTTTTCTACTTCCTTTGTCAAACTGTTGAAACTTGCCGTTGCAATATTGACTTTACAGATTCCAAGAGAGATCGCCTTTCTGAAGTCATCATCTGTAATACCGCTTCCCCCGTGGAGTACCAACGGTTTGTTTGTGATGTTCCGGATCTCCTCCAACACACCGAACTCCAGTGTCGGTGCCACAGGATAGTCTCCATGTGCATTTCCGATAGCTACAGCCAATGCATCTACACCAGTCTCCTCACAGAACACTTTGGCGTCCTGAGGATTTGTACACTGGATTCCGTGATCACTCTTTCCATCTTCACTTCCGCCCACAAGTCCCAGTTCAGCTTCCACTGTAGCTCCATACTGGGCTGCCAGTTCCGCCACTTCTTTTGTCTTTCTTATATTTTCTTCAAACGGATCTCTGGAAGCATCGAGCATGACAGAAGTAAATCCTAATTCCAACGCTTTTTTTACAGTCTCAATCGTCAGTCCATGGTCCAAATGTACTGCCACATCCACTTTTGCTTCCTTTGCAGCCTGCACCATCATAGGCCCCATAAGATGCAGAGGTGAGTGGGCAAGACGTACTTCTGCAATCTGAAGAATGATCGGCGTATTCATCTCTTCTGCTGCCATGACTGCCCCTTTGACCATCTCCATATTTCCAACACTGAATGCACCGCATCCTCTGTTTTCCTGTTTTGCCTGCTCTAATAACTGTTTCATTTTTACTAATGCCATAATCAATACTTCCTTTCTTTTTTATACCTACTGTAATTTTATCTGTGGCTGTAATTCCTGCCCCTCATGCTGCAGGGCCTCATGCTTTATCTCTTTTTCCAGCCTGCATAAAAACATAAACGCTGCTGCTGAAAAAATAAAACCAATAACAAATGTAGTGTTCACAGGATAATGCCCTGCGGAAATAACGTTTGTAATACATGGAGACAGTGCAGTGACAACAATGATCCCAAACATTACAATCCCATAGTTCTGTCCGGAATGTTTCAGGCCAAAAATAGAGCTTGAAAGGGATGGAAAGCTTCCCATAATACCTCCGAAACATCCATAAATCAGAATCACTGCCAGGGTAGTGAGCAGTCTCTGACCTGTCACTAGAAACAGCATTGCTGCCATAGAGAGCAGAATCACACCTTTGATACACCGGATTCTGCCGATTTTATCTGAAAGGGACGGAAGCACCAGCCTCATCCCTGCATTCAATATAGAGCCTGTCATAACTGATCCCACTGCAAGGGCTGTGCTGACACCCCGGTCAATCTGAAGTGTCTGTGACAGCGGCGAGGTCAGATAATATGCCATAAGCCCGCACATCATCGTGCATAAAAGATAGTAGAACTTCTTAGTTTTTACCATTTCTGCAGAAGTGTACTGATGACTCTCTCCGTAAGATACGGTTTCTTTATCCTCTGCAGCTGCATCCGGTTTCCTGATAAATAATGTACCCAGAATCCATGAAACTCCAATCAGAACCCCGACGATCAAAAACGCCAGCTGCGGTCCTCCTGCTTCCAGAAGACTTTTACTGACCGGTGCCATAATAAGACCGCAAATCCCGTTTGCCGTTATCACAACGCCGGAAGCAAAACCTGTTCTTTTCGGAAACCATTTTTGTGCTGTGGAAAGAATCGGTGCGTAGATCATGCCTGATCCAATACCCTGCAGTACTCCAAATGTTATGTACATCCATATAGGTGAAGGCAGAAGCATGTACCTTGAACTCAATACTCCAGCAGTAAGGATGGCCCCTCCTATAAACACAGCTGGTACAGGACCTTTTCTATCCTGAAGCCTGCCTCCTAAAATATTCCCCAATACAAAAAACATAGTAGGCAGATAAAAGCATATGGATGCCTGACCAGTGCTCCATCCTGTGGTTTTCATTACATACGGCTGATAAATAGACCAGACATGGGGATATCCGGTAAACAATATGGCGAAGGCTCCAAAGGCCATCATTACATTTCGTTTTTTACTGTTCATAACACACTTCCCAACTTTTATGGTTATATTTTGATTATCTTTTGGTATAATATTATCACTTGTTTTGTAAGTTGTCAATCACAAATCAAAAAATGGATTGTAATCTTGTGTTAAGATTACAATCCATTTTTATATCTATATATTTATTTAGCCTTTACCGCCCTAATCGCTTCCGTAAGTTTTGGTACGATCGTATTTAAGTCTCCAACGATACCAAGATCTGCAATATCAAAGATCGGGGCATCCTCGTCACGGTTGATCGCTACGATAAACTCAGAGTTTTCCATACCAGCTGCATGCTGGATAGCCCCTGAAATACCGCATGCCAGATATAATTCCGGACGTACTGTTTTTCCTGTCTGTCCTACCTGGCGGTCTGCGCTGATCCATCCTGAATCTACACATGCTCTGGAAGAAGATACCTCACCCTCCATTACATCCGCAAGTTCCTCTAACATTTTGAACTTATCGGCACTTCCGATTCCGCGTCCGCCGGAAACCAGAATATCAGCCTCAGTAATGTCAACGGATTTATGTACTGTCTTTACAGTCTCACGTACTTTCACATTCATATCTGCATCAGAAAATTCCACTTTAAATTCTTCAATTTCACCGCTTCTGGATGCATCACTTTCTAAGGCTTTCATAACACCCGGGCGGACTGTCGCCATCTGAGGACGGAAGTCTTCACATACGATAGTCGCCATAATGTTTCCTCCGAATGCCGGACGGGTCATCATGAGAAGTTTTGTCTCTTCATCAATAGCAAGTGCAGTACAGTCTGCTGTCAATCCTGTATGAATTCTCGCAGATACTCTTGGGGCAAGGTCACGCCCGATAGAAGATGCTCCGTAAAGCACGATCTCAGGATCTTTTGCATTGATTACAGCAGTCAGTGCTTTTGTATATGGCTCTGTCACATAATCTGCCAGCATGGCGTCATCTACAACAACGACTTTATCTGCTCCGCAGGCAACCAGTTCCTGTGCTTTTGCTTTTACGCCTGATCCAAGCAGTACAGCAACAACCTGCTGTCCAAGATCATTTGCCAATTCTCTTGCTTTGCCAATTAATTCGATTCCGACTTTCTGAAGTTCGCCGTCTCTCTGCTCAGCGAATACGTATACGTCTCTGCTCATTTCCTATTCTCCTCCTTGCTTAAATGATGTGCTTTTCCTGAAGTTTATCAACAATAGATGCCACTGCTTCGTCTGCTGATAAATCTTTTAAAATGGTTCCTGCACCTTTGGCCTGTTTTGTAAAGGATTTCTTTACTCTTGTAGGAGATCCTTTTAATCCGATATTGGCCTGATCCACAGTATCTTCTAAGTCTGCAAGTCCCCAGACTTTCACTTCTTTTTCTCTGTATGCATCAAATGCACCGTGAACTGTCATATATCTGGGAGCTGCCAATTCAGCCAATGCTGTAATCAGACAAGGAGTCTTTACTTCAATGATCTGGTGGCGGTCTTCAAACTGTCTCTGCACAACCAAAGTGTCATCCCCTTCAACATTCAGTTCTTCTACATAACTTACCTGAGGGATTCCAAGGTGTTCTGCGATCTGCGGACCTACCTGAGCGGTATCTCCGTCGATTGCCTGGCGTCCTGTAATAATCACATCATAATCTAATTTTTTAATTGCCGCTGCGATGGTGGAAGATGTCGCCCATGTATCTGCTCCCCCGAATGCTCTGTCAGATACAAGAACAGCATCATCGCATCCCATAGCCAGTGCTTCTCTCAGGGCTACATCTGCCTGAGGAGGTCCCATAGAAACAACAGTAACTGTGCTTCCCGGGCATTTTTCTTTTAGCTGGAGGGCAGCTTCAATTCCTGCCTTATCATCCGGGTTTATGATACTCGGAACACCATCTCTGATCAATGTGTTAGTCTTTGGATCTAATTTTACTTCAGTTGTATCTGGTACTTGTTTTGCACAAACAACGATTTTCATCTTTTATTCTCCTTCCGCTTTAAGCTTATCTTAATAATCCGCCGCCTACGATCATCTTCATAGCTTCAGATGTACCTTCGTAGATCTCTGTGATCTTGGCATCGCGGTACATTCTTTCAACCGGATATTCTCTGGAGTATCCATATCCTCCAAGAAGCTGTACAGCCGCTCTTGTCACTTCCACTGCCACATCGGATGCAAACAGCTTGCAAGCTGCTGCCAGCGGAGCATAATTTTCATGGTCATCTTTTGATTTTGCCGCTCTCCATACCATAAGGCGTGCAGCATCGATCTTCACCTGAAGCTCTGCAATCAGGAACTGTGTATTCTGGAATTTAGAAATTGGTTTCCCGAACTGTTTTCTTTCCTTAACATATTTGATCGCTTCATCTAATGCACCCTGTGCGATTCCCACAGACTGAGCTCCGATTCCGATACGTCCTCCTGCCAGTGCTGACATGGCGATCTTGTATCCTTTTCCTTCCCCTGCAATCAGGTTCTCTTTCGGTACTTTTACATCAACCAGTGCAACTTCACAGTTAGATGCAGCGCGGATGCCCATACGAGGAATATTTTTGCTGACTTCTAATCCCGGTGTGTTTCTGTCAACGATAAATGCAGACATTCCCCTGGTTCCTGCAGTTTTGTCTGTAATTGCAAAAATGATGAAGGTATCAGCAAATCCTGAATTTGTTGTAAATACTTTCTGACCGTTCAATACATAATGGTCACCGTCTAATACAGCGCTTGTCTTGACACCGCTGGCATCTGTACCTGCTCCAGGCTCTGTAAGTCCGAAGCATCCCACTTTAGAACCGTCAACCAGCGGACGCAGGAATTTCTGTTTCTGCTCTTCTGATGCAAAATCATTGATGCAGGAACAGCATAATGATGTATGTACGGAAATTGTGATTCCTGTGGAAGCATCTACTTTAGACATCTCTTCCATACAGAGTGTGTATGTTAATACATCTGCGCCTTCTCCGCCGTATTCTTTGGAATATGGAATTCCCATAAGACCGAATTTTTTCATTTTCTCAAGCAGTTCCATGCTGAATTCTTCTGTTTCATCCATGTCCCTAGCAATTGGCTTGATTTCTGTCTCTGCGAAATCTTTGAACATCTGCTGTGCAAGCAGCTGTTCTTTTGTCAATTTAAATTCAACCATTTTCTTTTTTCCTCCTGTTTGCTCTTACATTAGAACTTATTAGCATCCCTACTATTAGCCCGCCAATACTTTGTAAGCTAAATATTTGTGAGCTAATAGTATCACTTTGTGAAAGTTGTGTCAACAGCTTTCGTTAAATTATTGTCTATTTATATTGTATACATATCATCTTTGTGCAAACTGTTGAATATATTAAGGTAATCTTGTGAGAAAATACTATGATTACGCCATACAAATGTGAAATCATGAACTACTGAAAAATCTCTTAATTCCAATTTTCTCAAACTTCCGTTTTCTAATTCCTCTTTTACTGCTGCCTCATAAAGAAATGTAATGCCGCAGTTTTCTGATACGAGTCTTTTTATCATATGAAGACTGCTGATTTCGTGTTTTCTTTTAAAATCCCGCACATTTAAATTCCGCCCCTCCAGGCTTTTTTCCAATATCTCACGAGT
This sequence comes from Anaerostipes sp., assembly GCF_018381315.1. Lineage (GTDB taxonomy): Bacteria > Bacillota > Clostridia > Lachnospirales > Lachnospiraceae > Anaerostipes. The sequence continues at coordinate 11,801 of NZ_JAGZSD010000004.1, forward strand.
ACCGGACCCCGGCTCCCTCATGATCAAGGTCTCTCCCAACAGATCCTCCAATACATCCGGTTCCTTTTGAAAATGATAGGAACTTCCGCATACGGCCGTGTACGCTTCTCTGGAATAAATTCTGTAATCATACTCTCCTTTTTCAAAATATCCCTCAACCATGGCAAAATCAATCTCTCCGCCGTCCAGCTGTCCGAGAAGATCCTCTGTATTAGCGATTTTTACTGAAACCTCCGTATCCGGATTCTTCCTTATGTACTCTGCAACTGCTTTTGACAGGATAAAGTCTCCGATGGTTAACGTGGCCCCAAAATTTATTTTTCTTTTTTCCTGCTTCATCTCCTGAATGCTGCGTTTCAGATACATCTCATCATGATGAAACGTCATAGCTGCATTTCGAAACAAATCCCCTTCGGGAGTCAGTCTAAGTTTTTTCCCTGACATCTCAAACAGCTTGATCCCGTATTCCTTTTCCAGCCACTTTATATGCTGAGATACTGCCGGCTGTGTAATATTCAGCTGTCTGGCAGCCTTTGTAAAATTCATCTGCCTGCACACTTCAAGAAACGTAAAAATCCTAAAATCCAGCATTCCGCACTCCTTTGTAATTGTTTATACGTCTATGTCTATTATAACATACTGCTGTAATGAAAAAAGACATTCAGATACATGAATGCCTTTTGAATAATATGACTATTTAATAAAGTTTTTCTCCACTATCTCCAGTCGGCTCTGGAAAGGCCTCCTTCCGACAGTGAAGAAAAACTTATCTCTAAAAGGAACCTTCTGTTTTATGGCTGCCCTTCTCCAGCAGACATTACGTCCATTTTATATCCTTCGGATGAGCGTGCTCCGCACGATAAGGTATATATTACTGAACGTCCAGTTCGTCCAACAGCTGATTTAATCTCTTCGCTTCTTCCTCTGACAGGCTTTCGCTCAGCGCACTGATTAAACTGCCGGCTGAGCCGTCAAACCAGATATCCAGCATTGCTTCCGCCTGAGCTTTTCTGTAATCTTCTTTTTGAACCAGCGGAATAACATATGAAAATTTGCCCCGTCTCTCAACTTTCACGTATCCCTTTTCTTCTAAATCAAATAGAAATGTGCGCACTGTTGTCCTTTTATAATCTTTATTATAATTTTCCCGCAATTCTTCTATGAGAGTTAAGAAAGGTATTTCATCCTCTCCATAATTCCATACACATCTCATAACGACTTCTTCCGCATAGGTCAGTTTTCTTTCTTCCATCTGATATTTCTCCTTATTCCTTCTCACACATTTGCTTCACAGTTTAATTTTATATCTTATGGTTATACTATCATATATTTTTACAAATTTCAACTATTGTCATAGTCTTTTCACATTTATTTAGCCACCTCTGCTTCTGAATTATATCAATAATAATTTATTATTTAAATATAAAAATATATAATTTTATCTTATTATTCTCCCATGATATACTCATTTCTGTTGAAAATATTGTAAAAGAAAGAGGTTTATATTATGAATGTTATAAAAGAACACTTAACCGGAATCCTGCTCTGCATCGGAATCTCTGTGCCTGCATGGTTTCTTGGAAATCTGTTTCCGGTGATCGGGGGTCCTGTATTTGCAATCTTAATCGGTATGATCTTAACACTGCTTATTGAAGATAAAGGCCCAATGCAGCCGGGGATTACCTTTACTTCAAAAAAGATTCTGCAGTATGCAGTCATTCTCCTGGGGTTCGGGATGAACCTTACAGATATACTGGCAAAAGGAAAACAGTCTCTGCCCATCATCATATCTACAATCGCCACTTCTCTGATTGTGTCTTTCCTCTTATATAAGCTGCTTCACATGGACTCCAAGGTTTCCACTTTGATCGGAGTGGGCTCTTCTATATGCGGAGGTTCCGCCATTGCAGCCACTGCTCCTGTGATTGAAGCAGATGATGAAGAAATTGCCCAGTCCATTTCTGTCATATTTCTGTTTAATGTGATTGCAGCCCTGGTATTTCCTGCCCTTGGAAATATGCTGCACTTATCAAACGAAGGTTTCGGACTGTTTGCCGGTACTGCTGTCAATGATACTTCCTCTGTCACTGCCACTGCTTCTGCATGGGACGGGATTCACGGGAGCAATACTTTAAATGCAGCCACTATCGTAAAGCTTACAAGAACTTTGGCAATTATACCGATTACCCTTGTACTGGCCATTTACCGTGCCGGCAAAAAGGAAGAGGCTTTGGAGGAAAGCGGTTCTTCTTTCAGCTTAAAACAGGTTTTCCCGGTTTTTGTGCTGTTTTTTATTCTTGCCTCCGTGGCTACAACTGTTTTCTCTCTTCCTGCTGCCGTGACGGATCCGTTAAAGACATTGAGTAAATTTTTTATTGTCATGGCTATGGCTGGCATCGGTCTGAATACTCACATTGTGAAGCTCATAAAAACCGGAGCAAAGCCCATCTTTATGGGATTTTGCTGCTGGGTTGCCATCGCAGCTGTGAGTTTATTAATTCAAAGCATGATAGGTATATTGTAACATTTACATTGCTTCTCCTTCCGGCTCAAAGAAATAATACAAAACGGAGGCCTCTGTTCATTCGCAGAAGCCTCCGTTTTTTCTTCTTTTCCATTTTTACCATAATATAAGCCTGCCGGCTGCAAAGTTACAGCGTACTGGCTGAAACTGCCGGAACTACTTTGCTGATACTAAATCTCTGATGACCTCCCCGGCCGCGATAAGTCCTGCCACAGAGGGCACAAACGCAACACTTCCAGGAACTGCTCTTCTTCCTTCTTCTTCTGAAAGGTCAATCTTCGGCTCCAGTGCCTTTTCTGTGGAATAGACTACCTTCAGTTTTTTTACACCCCGCTTTTTCAGCTCTTTTCTCATAACCTTTGCCAGCGGACAGACTGATGTGTTATAAATATCTGTGACTTCAAACTTTGAAGGGTCCAGTTTGTTGCCTGCTCCCATGCTGCTTATAATCGGGACTCCGGCTTTCTGTGCCTGAAGTACAAGTTCAATCTTCGCAGTAACCGTATCTACCGCATCCACCACATAAGAATATCTGCCAAAGTCAAACTCCTCTGCGTTTTCGGGCAGAAAAAAGCATTTGTGGATATTTACCTTTGCCTCCGGATTAATATCCAAAATTCTTTCTTTCATTACTTCCACCTTCACCTTGCCGACAGTACTGTGGACAGCAATGATCTGCCGGTTGATATTAGAAACAGAAACCGTATCTTTATCGATCAGATCAAAGGTTCCGACTCCTGTTCTTGCCAATGCCTCTGCCACGTAGCCTCCCACGCCGCCGACTCCGAATACAGCCACATGAGAGTTTTTTAATTTTTCTTCTGCCTCTTTCCCTAAGAGCAGTTCCGTCCTGATCCACTGACTTTCCATGTCAATCTCCAATAATTTTAATCAGCACACGCTTGTCCCGTCTGCCGTCAAATTCATAATAAAATATCTGTTCCCAAGTTCCAAAATCCAGCCGGCCTTCCGTCACAGCTGCCACAGATTCCCGTCCCATGACCGTGCGCTTTAAATGTGCATCTGCATTATCCTCAAAGCCATTATGCTGATACTGGCTGTACGGCTTTTCCGGGGCCAGCTTCTCGAGCCACTTCTCATAATCATGATGCAGCCCGGACTCATCGTCATTGATAAAGACACTGGCTGTAATATTCATGGCGTTCACTAAAACCATGCCTTCTTTGATCCCGCTTTTATCTACAGCAGCCTGGACTTTATCCGTAATATTCACGATTCCCCGCCTCGAAGGCAGGTGAAAATGCAGTTCTTCCCTGTATGATTTCATAAAACCTCCTGGATATGATAACTGATGTATTTATAATTTTTTCTTGCTACATCATTTTAACGCATCCAATATTCATCCGCAACAGGAAAGAATTCTCCAGTTTACAGTTTCTTAGCTTCTGTTTCCGTATAAAAATTATCCTTATTTTCTTCTAAAAACTTTTGTGCTTTGCGCTGAGAGAAAAACCGGATTTTCACGCCCGTCAGATATCTGACTGCCTCATTCCATTCTTTCAGGCTATATTGGTCCGGCTGAACAGATCCTGCAATAAAACAAGCCACAGGGAACCAGAAAGATGTAGGCAGATCTGATAACTCCTGACATCCCGCTTCCTCTGCCAAATATTCAAGAAGATTGTTATTTTGCTCCTTATTCTTTCGTATCATTACTTACCTCCAGAGAACGATAAAGCAGACTTTTTCGTTCGCTCAATGTATACTGAAAGAAGCGGCATTATCTCTTATAAATTGGTTATTTTCAGCAGTTTTATGTATAAAATGAACTGAATGATAATCTCTACCATTTCATTTATTTCTTTCTGCGTGCCCACCTGAGGAATGTGTCCTGGGCGATATGCAGCTGCATGGCAGCTTTTCTGGAAGATATCTCACCGTTTTCCCACTGCTGTTTTAATTCGCCGAAGTTTTCCGGCACAGGCTTCCTGGGCCTTCCGAAATGGACTCCTCTTAATTTGGCCGCCCTGATTCCCTCCTTCTGGCGTTTTTTGATATTCTCCCTCTCTGTCTGAGCTACATAGCTGAGAATTTGAAGTACCAGATCCGCTATAAAGGTGCCTGTGAGATCATCCTGTTTTTTCCTCGTGTCCAGAAGCGGCATATCCAGCACCACAATATCTGCATGAATCTGCTTTGTGACAATCCTCCACTGTTCCAGTATTTCCCCGTAATTGCGTCCCAGCCGGTCAATGCTCTGAATCACCAGGACATCGCCCTCTCTGAGCTTTTTCACCAATTTCTTATAATTTGGCCGTTCAAAATTTTTTCCGCTCAGCTTATCCAAATATATTTTTTGTTTCTCCACCGCAAATGCTTCCAGCGCCAGAAGCTGCCTTGTTTCATTTTGGTCTTTTGTGGATACGCGGGCATACCCATATACATTTGATGCCATAAAGATCACCTCCAAAAAAATAGTATCCTGACTTGGCAGGATACTATTTATTATGGATCTTTATCTTTCTTTTATAAACATATGCTCCAGATACTCACCCTGGAATCTTTCAACAAAATAATCACATTTGCACAAAAACATGTAATAAACATTCAGCCCGCATCCGGACATTGTCTCGTAATTCCCCTGTCCCTTGGCAATGATTACATCGGCTTTTTCCAGTATCTCTCTGGCCTCACGGCTGATCTTATTCAGGCTGGTGCCCGCAATCCTGGTACCGTTTCCTATGACGTCGGCCACGTCGGACATTCCAACATGTTCTGCATCTTCTATGGAAGCATCGTTGGCCACGCCGGCTCCCCGCACAATGACTGTGACATGAAGCCGGGGATATAGTTTTTTCAGTTCCCGTATTAAAATTTTGTCTACTACGATTTCACCGCAGTTGTCTGTGACATAGACAAGGTTTTTGGCTTCCGAGAGATCCTTCCGGAAGGCCTGATAAACCTCCGGCTTAAGATCCTTGATCCCATTCTTAAATAAAAGGCTTTCCAGCTGCCCGCTGTCAATCTCCCCAAGAGCTATGTAATCAATATAATTCCCCGCCTGGGCCGCCTGAATGGCAGTGACGACAGGATCGTCAGAGGCTTCGATCCTCTGCTGAATCTCCTGTTCCTTTGAAAGCATCAGATCATTAAAATGCCGTTTCAGCGGATCAAAAGATGTCTGGCTCCCAAAGTACTGTTCATACACTTCTGTAAATTCAGCCAAATATTCCGGCGGAGACAGTTCCATCTCCTCATCCTCTAAAATCTTCTTAACCTGATCGAGAAACTGCTGTTTTTTTTCTTCCTCATGCTCCTGTTCCACTTTTCTCACTTCACTCTTAAACAGGCATTGCCTGCAAAACGTCCCTGTCCTCATACTATTCCTTTCCCTTATCCCTGAATCACTGCTTCATAAAAATCATAGAACTTTAACAACCGCATAAAAGTCAGCCGCTGCCGGACATATGGGGATACTCTTGCTGTCTGTTCTTTCATGTTCTGTTCCAGGCCAAGTTCCTTAAGCGAACAAACTCCGCCGGCCTGTTCCAGGTATGTCCTTAACTGTCCTGCCTCCGGCACCTGGCTCAGGATCTCTATAAGCTGGCCCTCTTTCTGTCTCAGAATAGAAGGAGATATGCTGTCCAGCAGGTTCGGTTGATTCTCTTCTATAATAATATCATCCAATTTTCTGCCTGCAAAGCACTTTCGTATCAATTCTTCCTCAAAAGGTACAGCATTTTTCAGCTGATACTCACCCTGTTTCAGATATTTGGCTGCTTCATGGTAGATGCCCGATGAAAGGATCAATCCAACCCCTACTTTTTCTCCGTGGTAAAAATCAAGATGGGGGTTGATGGCCTCCATCTCCCACAGATGGGACATGTGATGTTCTGTCCCTGAGGCAGGTCTGGAATTCCCGGTCATCTGGATTGCAAGCCCGGAAAGCAGCAGGCCGTACATCAGCTGTTCATAGGAAGAAACACTTCTTTCTTTTAATCCGGAGAGACTTCTGCACATGATTTCAAGAGCTTCCTCCTCCATTCTGCAGATCTCCGGACAGAAATACTCCCCTGTAATCAAATGTGCGATCTTCCAGTCTGCCAAAGCCGTATATTTCCCCAGCAAATCTCCCACACCGGAGGCTGTCAGCCGGAGCGGTGCGTTTTTAAGAATGGTGCTGTCCGCCACAATGATTTTCGGTGCGCAGGAAGGAACTGTCTTTTTAAATCCTTTGAGTGTCATCGCTGCCACAGTCGAAGTATATCCGTCTACACTGGCTGCCGTAGGAATGGATACAAAAGGGATGTCCAGTTCAAATGCACAGTATCTTGTAATATCGTGAATCGTTCCGGAACCCGCCGCCGCAAGTGCATCCGGCCGTTCCTGCCCCTTTAACTGCTCCATCACGTATTCCACACTGATTTCATCGGCATGGATGTCTGTACCCCTCAGCAGGATTTCAGAAAGCCCTGGAAACATACATGCCGCCTGTTTACCCGCAGCTTCATACGTATTCTCATCACAGATCATCGCAAGTCTTTGAAATCCCGCTTCTTTCAGGACCTCGGGAAGTTTTTGGACTGCACCTTCCTCCAAAAGAATTTTGTCAATCTCAATGCGGTGTTCTCTTTTACAGGAACAAGCCCCTTTAAATTGGTTTAAATCAACCTCCATTTTGAACCTCCTTTCATAGAGACAACAGGGACCTGCACCGCAAGTCCCTGGAAAATCGTGTCCGGTTATGTTATAATACTATCTGTAAGAAAGAAATGCTCTGCAGACGCTTCGCCCCAAATGAAGACTGTCTATGAGTGTTTCTTTTTTCTTTCTCATGATAACATTCATAATAACCCTTTCTGCATATGATCTGTAAAAAATTGATTTAACAGAGTACTGATCTGTTTCGGTGACTCTAAAACCTGCAGCTGTTTCATCTCATCTTCATCAGAGATCAGCTGGACTAATGTACTCAGCACCTCTACCTGCTGGCTCGGCTCCTTGACTCCCAGAACAAAGGCAAACTTGGCATTCACCTGTATTTCCGGCTCTCCCATATGCGAAAACAAAACCGTTTCTTTAAACCTGACAAAGGAGATCGATGCCTCAATTACATGCTCCACATCTGTATGGGGGATTGCAATCTCAAATGCCTCCGTCTTAAGCCCCGTAGGATATACTTCTTCCCGTTTTTTCAGCGCATCAGCAAAGCTTTCCCTGACCATGCCTTTTTTGCAAAGCCTGTTTCCGATCACTTCAAAAAATTGATTCCTGTCTTCAAACGTCTCATCAAGCCAGATGAAATCTTCTCTGAAAATCTGCTCCATGCTGTGCTCCTCCTTTATCTGCCGTCAAGATTCTTTTCCACTTCTTCATACAATTTTTCTGTTCCCATCCACGGATACAGAAGACACAGTCCCTGCAGCACCGGAAGAGATGTATTCAGATTGCCTGTGGCTGTGGAAATCACCATATCATGTCCCTGTTCCAGACCTTTGATATCGGTAACTTCGTATGTATTTACAAAAGTCACCTCAGCCTTTATGTCTTTTGTTTTCAAACCTTCCTTTAAAAGATCTGCTGCTTTCTCTGCTTTTTCTTTTTTCATGCCTCCGGCCAGCAGTAAAGAAGTCTCTCTCATAACATCACGCTCCTCTTAGAATTCTTCCAGGATGGCTTTTGTCCTGCTGATGCCGATCCGGTCAGATCCTGCTTCAATCATTGCAATGCAGTCTGCCAGATTGTTAATTCCCCCTGCGGCTTTAACGTGTACTTTCTCAGATACAGTCTCTCTCATCAGCTTAATATCTTCTGCCGTAGCTCCGGACGGTGCAAATCCTGTGGAAGTTTTGACATAAGCAGCTCCCGCTTCTTCTGAAAGCTCACAGCCCTTTTTAATTTCTTCTTTTGTGAGGAATGCGGTTTCCAAAATCACTTTCACAATCCCGGGTGTGGCGCTTACAACTGCCTCAATATCTTTTTTCACATCTTCATATTCGCCGTTTCTCAGAGCTCCGATATCAATGACCATATCCAGTTCCACTGCCCCTCTGGCATATGCATCGACAGCTTCCGCTACTTTTGAAAATGTGGTGTGTGCCCCGGAAGGAAATCCAATAACGGTTCCAATCTTTACATCGGTACCGTCCAGTACCTCTCTTGCCATATCCAGGTTGCATGGATTAATGCAGACAGATGCGCAGTGATTTTCCTTTGCAAACTGAAGTCCTTCCATGATCTCTTCTTTTGTCAGCTGCGGTTTTAACAGAGAATGGTCCACTTTGCTTAAAAACTCTTGTTTTGTCATCTTCATAATCTTTTATCTCCTTTTAATTATAATCTGTGTTTTTTAGCCAAATAACGAGAATATCTTAACGAACAGCCACGATATCAAATTGGCCCGGTCCAGGTTTCCGATCTGTGATGCTCCTGCCGGCATTTTGATTCCCGCGGTCAGTGCCATCTGTGTCTCGATTGGTGCCAGATTTGTAGCCATGAGCAGTACGCACGCCATAACAACAGTTCCCACGATCAGTGCCCGGATGACATTTCCTTTTGACATGGCCGTAATCAGGCATACGATAAACGGTATAACCGCCAGATCCGCAAAGGGCAGAAGCTTATTGCCGGGCAGTATGATTGCCAAAAATATGGTAATCGGCACTAACAAAAGCCCTACAGCGATAACGGACGGTTCCCCCAGGGATACTGCGGCATCCAGGCCGATAAAAATCTCTCTGTCTCCGAAATGTTTTGCCATAAACTCTCTGGCAGCTTCTGAGATCGGGATCAGCCCTTCCATCAGAATCGCTACCATCTTTGGCATTAAATACATAACCGCTGCCATGGTAATCGCAAGCTTTAAAACTGCATCTATTTTCTGTCCTCCCAGGATACCAAGTGCAAGACCGATGATCAGCCCCATTGACATTGGCTCTCCGAAGATACCGAAACGTTTTCTGATGGTCTCCGGGTTGGCATTCAGCTTATTCAGCCCCGGAATCTTGTCAATCAGCCAGTTCAGCGGCACTACAAGCGGCAGAAATCCAAGTGCTGTCAGGTGTGGAAAAGAAATGCCCGGCATTCCGAAAAACTTCTCCACATAGGGCTGAGTATAATCTGCCAGTATAAGCGCAAGAATGGAAAGTGCGCTGGCTGCAATAATTCCCATCGGAAGACTTCCGCTCACTGTTGTCACGGCATATCCTACGAATGCAAACTGCCAGTAGTTCCAAATATCCACGTTCATGGTTTTTGTAAGCTTCAGAGTCAGCATGGCGAAGTTGATCACCAGTCCGATTGGTATCATCAGTCCTGCTGCCGCCCAGGCCCAGGAAATGGATGACATGGCCGGCCATCCGATATCAATGACCTGCAAATCCAGCCCCAGCCGTTCGGTCATTGCCTGAGCCACTGGTCCCAGCTGATCCGTCAGCAGGGTGATAACCAGATTGATTCCGGTAAATCCGATTCCAATGGTAACTCCGGACTTAAATGATTTTGAAAACCCTGCCCTCATAATCAGTCCGAATACGAAAATAATAATAGGCAGCATAACCGTGGAACCTAATCCTAATATAAAATTTAATATTTCCATACAATTCCTCCCGTTGTACCTTTCAATCGTTTATGGTACTTTATGGCCCTTAACTGCAGTCCAGACCATGAACCACTGTTCCGGTGTAAGCCTGTATTTGAGAGCCTTGACCGGCCTCTCTGCCAATCCGATCTCCCCTGATCCTGTAATCGGGATCGGTTTTGCAGGATGTGAAAACAGCCATGCAAAGGCCACTTCATCAATATCCTCAGCCCCGATTTCCTCCCTGATGATTTCCAGTACCTCTCTGAGCCTTACCTCTTCCTCTCCCTCGCCTGTAAAGATTCTTCCTCCTGCAAGCGGAGACCAAAGCATCGGGTGGATCCTCTCCTCCATGCAGAGGTTCATCACACCGTTTTCCATGTTTTCCATCCTGAGCGGGGAAAGTTCAATCTGATTTGTGATCAGAGGCACGGTGAGATAAGATTTCAGCAGCCGGAATTCATCCGGCAGAAAATTAGATACCCCAAAGGTTCTGACTTTTCCTTCTTTTAAAAGAATTTCAAATGCTCTGCTGATCTCCTCCGGATTCATAAATGGACTTGGCCTGTGCAGAAGCAGTGTGTCCAGGTGATCTGTTCCCATATATTGAAGTGATTTTTCCACCTGCCCGATGATGTACTCTGTGCCGTAGTTATAATATTTGACACGCGCAGTCTCTGATTTGTATACGATGCCGCATTTTGAAATGATCTGCATCTTCTCTCTTAAATCCGGCCTTTTTTTGATGGCTTCCCCGAATTTTTCTTCTACTGTGTAGTCTCCGTAAATATCAGCGTGGTCCATCGTGGTGATTCCCAGATCCAGGCATTCCTCCAAATAGCGGATCAGTTCATCTGTGGAAAGATTCCAGTCCAGAAGTCTCCAAAATCCAAGAACGACTCTGGAGAATTCAAGACCCTCTGCCATAGTTACATATTCCATACTCTACCTCCATAAAATAGCCTTATTCTTTGAGCTTGTTTAAGATGTCCAGTATCTGCTCGTCCACTGCTTCCGGTTTGATCCCTGTCAGATAATTGATCGCAAACACGGATGGTGTTGTTACTGTTTCCGGAACTCTTGTGCTGGCAACAATCAGATCAAATTCCGGAGCCATTTTTTCTACCTCCACGATCTTGACCTGCTGCACCTTCACGACAAACCCGTTTTCCTCACACAAATTCCTTACCCGGTTGGCAATCACTGTGCTGGTAGCGATACCGCTTCCGCAGGCGATCAAAATATGATATTCTTTCATGCCTTCCACCTCCTTTCTCTTTTCTTCTTCTATTTTTAAAACTATACAACAGTCCTAAAAATCATTTGCTCAGATACTCTGCAGTATTCTGGTCTGTAATCAGAATATCAATGTATCCGGCCTCCAAAGCTGACTTGACGGAGGCATATTTTTCTTCACTCTCAACCACACAAATTTTATTCGGTATCTGTTTCAGCTGTTTCTCTGTAATTCCGATACAGCGTTCGGTAATATTTTCACAGCAGATCTCACTGTCTTTGTCCAAAAAGACTACAGAGACTACATCACAGATGGCGTCTTCTTTTCCAAGCTGTGCAAGGTCCTGTTCAGATATATAGCCGGATTTGCTGATGCTGCTGTCCTTGGCCAGAGGATTTCCGAGACTGAAGACTGCATATTCTGCCTGGGATGTCTTCTCGATCACTTTCTTCACCTGACCGTCATTGATCAGAAATTCCTTTTCCTCTTTACTGTTTACCAGAGCCGGGGCGATCAGGGACAATGATCTGCCTCCGGTCCTCTTAGCCAGCGTGGATGCTATGGTTGTTGCATGCATATCCAGCTCACTTTGTCCGTGTCCTCCGATGATAGGAGAAAATAAAAGGTCAGGATTGTTCATTTTCTGGATATAATCCGGTACCAGCCTCATAGTGGATCCCCATCCCACAGCAACCGTCACCTGTCCTTCCAAATGTCTTTCCAGGTAATACGCAGCTGCGGATGCCACCTGTTCTTTGGAAGAAGTTCCAATGGATGTGTCTATGATTACCACATCCTTTAACCCGTACTTATCCTTGACATCCTGTTCAAGCTCCGGATATACACCGGAGTAATCTATAATAATCCTTACAACCTCTTCTTCTTTAGCCTTCTGGAGAATCCGGGAAACCTTCATTCTGGACAGCCCTGTCTGTTTTGCAATCTGCTGCTGGGTCATATTTTCCTCGTAATATAGCTTGCTTATCAGCGTCATAGTTCTTCTCTGCATATCCATGTCATCACCCCTTTTTGTTCATTTGAACATATACTGTTATTTTGTTCATCTTTATAATATAACAGTTATGTACAAAAGTCAATACAATTTTATTTTCCAAATAATACCTCAACAAAAAAAGCATGAGCTTCTGTGAACTGCACAGATCTCACGCCTTTTTGTTCATGTATGTAATCTTAAAACAGAGAAAGAGAATGGCAGGCATACCTTAAGTCTGCCTGCCGCTCCTTGTATTATTCATTTTTCAGCAGATTTTGATATTCCGGATGCTTTTGAAACCAGCTGACTGCATAAGAACAGGTGGGGATCACCTTCATTCCTCTTTCGGCAAGCTGTTCTGCCGCTGCTTCCACAAGCTTTCCCGCAACGCCCTGACCTCTGAGGGAATTATCCACAAATGTATGGTCAATAACCGCTGTATCCACTGAAACTTCTGGAAAGGTGATTTCTGCTGTCATCTTTCCTTTTTCATCTTCAGCAAAAATCCGGTGTTCTTCATATTGAAATTCCATAATCGTCATCTCCTATTGAATTTAATTATAATCTATAGAATAGACACCATTTGTATTCTTCCCAATCTTGGAGACTTTAATGTAGTAGGTACCTGCCCCGTTTTTCAGCCGGTATCTCTTTTCCTTTTGTCCTGACAATTTATAAGTTTTCAGCGGCTTTTTTCTGCCTTTTTTGTAAATTGAAATCTTCAGCCTGCCGGAATTCATAACAACAGCTGTCTCAATATAACGTTTCTTCTTGGCAGTCTTTCTGTTTACCCGGTACCATCTGGAAGCTTTTTCTGTATCCGTGTAAAGATCTATCATCTGGGAATACAGGCTTATTTTCTTTGCCTTGGATTTTTTGGTCTTATATTTTTTTGGAATCGGAGCTGTAGAATAACCGACGATATACGGTTCTCCGGACTTTATTTTTACGGCAACTCTGTAGCTTCCCTTAGAAAGTCCATAAATAGATTGAACCAGGGCTTTTTCATCAGAAGCGGCAGCTGATTTAACCTTGGACAGCTTTTTCCATCCTGATTTTGTCTTTTTTTGTACATTATAGGATAATCGCTGCCCGCTTAGTGGAAGAGAAGGCTGAGTTACCAGAGCTCTTTTTTTGACTGTAAATTCATGATGGAAATAGTTTCCGCTTCCCGTCTGTAAATATAAATCATCTGGCTTTATAGTTTTGACATGATCTGTTGTCAGGATTGCTTCCACAGTAAAACTCTTACATTTGTCAGGGAGTTTCAATGAATATACGGTTCCGGCAGGAACGGACTTTATCAGGCCTCCTTGCTTCCGGTATTCCCTGACCTCTTTTCCGGAGGCATCGTACAAGGTTCCAAATGCTTCCACATCATCATCAGATTCTCCTGCGATCATTAAAACTCCTGCCTGATCTGCATATATTTTAACTGTTTTTCCCTGCCATGCTGAATTATATACATATCCATCCTCATCCGGAATTACTGCTAAACTGTTGTATCTCTTAACATGAATTTCGGCCTGATTTTTTCCTGAAACCTTCTTTCCCTTTTGGAAAATCTTTTCCCCATTTACAGATAGAAAATCCTTCCAATCTGTCTTGTCTTTTGCTGAAACCGGAATTCCAAAACTGCCTGCCGCTATCACAGCAGATAACAAAATCCCGGCCAGTTGTTTCCATCTTTTCTTCATAACCATTCCTCCTGTCGGCTTGTCTATTTGTTCATTATATCAAAGTCAAAGGAGAAATTTGTAACAAAACTGTGTTGGATATATTACAAATCAGTCAGGCTCCGTCCCTCCGAATGAGAGCAGATAAACCCCGTTTTTAAGTCTGATACCTACCCACGCCCCGTGCTCTCTTACATGAACTGTCCGGTACCATTTAGGCTGTCCCTGTTCTTTCAGGTTTTCAGGCTGAAAATCTGCCATTCCCCATCCTGCGCCGATCAATATCATTCCAACAATTAAAAATGCTGCTCCCAGCATTACACCTTTCTTTTTCATATTGCTGATACTCATGCTTCTGCACCTCTTTTCCTGATAACCACACCTGCCAGCCATCTGCTGAATCTTATGGTGACTCCCGTAAAGATCTTTGCTAAGATCCATGTCAGCAGGCCAAACAAAACAAAGATTCCTGCTAATGCCATTCCAACTCCAAGCTGCAGAACTCCTGCCGCCGGATTCTGAAATACAATAACAGCTGCACCTCCCATGCTGACCACCGAGAGCACCAGTCCCGCCGCTGAAAAAGCACCGGTACATACCGGAATACACCAGATCACAATATAAGCAGACAGAACAAGCAGTACAGCGGCCAGCAAAAGACATATTCCTGCCAGCGCCAGGGAACCCCAAAGCGGAAACCCAAGAATCAGCAAAACGCCAATCAGCCCTTTCATTCCCCGGGACATCCGGCTCCCTGCCTTATCTCCCTGTTCCTCTAATATCTCCTGTGCAATCAGCCCCGGATTACCGACTTGTTCTACGGCGTCTTCCTCCGTGTAACCGTCTTCCATATAATCATCAATCATTTCGCTGTAGTAAGAAAGAGACTTTTCTCTCTCACTTTTTCCAAGACTTTTCAAAAGCCGCTTCAGGCTCTCTAAAAACTCTCCTTTACTCATTCTCCACTGCTCCTTTCACAAACTCATAAATCCCCGTAATCTGCTGCCACTCATCTAAGAATTCTCTTGTATGATCTCTTCCCTTTTCTGTGATCCTGTAATACTTTCTCAGCCTGCTGTTATGCTCCACTGTATAGGTATCCAAATATTTATTGCTTTCCAGCCGCTTCAGAATAGGATACAGTGTAGATTCTGAGATCTTGATACATCCCGATACGTCTTTAATGATCTGGTATCCATAAGAATCATCCTTACAAAGGGCGGCCAAAATACAAAACTCTAAAAAACCTTTCTTCAACTGTGCATTCAATCTATCGCCTCCTTATGCATTATACTATATATTACATAGTATAATGTGTCAAGAGGTAATTTCATTATTATTTGTGAGCATCCTGCATGGAGTGCTTTTTATTGGATAGGGGATTCTGAGGGAATTTCCTATCCAATAAAAAGGCCATAGTTCTTCTGCGAACCATGGCCTAACCTAAATATATCTTTAATAAAAACTTAATCCATTAACTCATATACTGCATTTCCATATGCATCTACATAAGATATATAAGTTCTTCCCCTGAAATCAAAGTTAAAGAAAAAAATGGAATTATCATCTGCATAAAAAGAACCAAAAGCAAGCTCAACAAATGGTAATAATACAGTCTCTCCCGGATCTACCCTGTAATATTCCAGAAAAGATATACTATCCTCATCAGGATCGCATAAATAAACATACTGATCCAAACTGCTGTATCTAGGGTTTGTCACATATCCTAATTCATTTACAAAGATTCCTGTCCTGGACCGGTTATTAATATTTAACCCTACTACCCGTGTATTTGCCCCGTCATCTGTATGTATAAATTGTACAGAAAAATTTGGAGATTCCTGCTTCACCGTAACTTTGCATTTATATTTCTTACTAGAAATATTTACTGTTATATATGCTGTTCCTGTCTTCTTGCCATAAATATATCCTTTGTTGTTTACTGTTACAATGCTTTTATTGCTGGAAGTCCATTTGACTTTCTGTGTATTCCCCGATACCTTGAGTTGATAATAGGTATCCTCACTGATTGATATAGAACTTTTATTTAATTTTGGCGTCTCTACCTTTACTTTGCATTTATATTTTTTTCTGCCGATCTTTGCTGTGATTGTAGCAGTTCCTTTTTTCTTGGCAGTTACTTTTCCCTTTTTTGAAACTGAAGCAACAGACTTTTTGCTGCTGGACCATTTAGGCTTTTTCTTTGTCCCCTTTACCTTTAATGTTTTGCTCTGTCCTTTAATTAGTGTTATCTTTTTACTTGAAATTTTAATTTTTGCAGCATACACCTGCTCTGTTCCCGCAGCGATTGATGTTATACCAAAAGACAACACCAGTAAAAATGCTGCTGCCAATTTAAATATCTTTTGTTTATTTCCTTTCATTTTCTACCTCTTTTCTTTCGTATTGCTCTAAAATTTTGTTACTATATCTAAAATCCCCCTTCCTATCTACAATTATAAATACTTATAAAATTGTTACAAGTCTTGACTTTCCTATACATATCCAACTTTTTGTTCAAATAAAAAAGCCATTTAATTCTGCACCCCGCAGTCTTAAATGGCTTTTTTATTTTGATTCTACAGTATTCTTACAGGCTGTTTTTAAACATTTCCAGTTCTTCTGCCGTAGCCATAGCTGCCAATGCTCCCTCTTTCGTAGTCGTATAGGCCGCATATGCATTTGCAAAATCCAGATAACTTCTCAGTGTATCAAAATCCACAGCTTCCAAATCCATGACATCATCTCTCAGAAGCTGGTACAAAAATGCTCCGATAAAGGAATCTCCGGCTCCGGTTGTATCTCTGACCTCAATGGCATAACCTGGTGCTTCTGTCATTCCGTTCTTCGTGTAGATCTCTGCCCCGTCTTTTCCTTTTGTATAAATCACATACTTGGTTCTTCCGTTCAAAAGGTCCGGCACCGCTTCTTTTATATCTGTGTGCCCTGTGATAAATTCCAGCTCTTCATCGGAGATTTTGATGATATCTGCAAAAGGCAGAAACTCATTGACTGTTTCTTTCAGTTCCTGTAAATCGTCCCACAGAGAAAAACGAAGGTTTGGATCAAATGATACAAGCACTTCTTTTCCGTTGGCCATGTCGATTAACTTCTTATGCGCTTCTTTCATCGGAGATTTCACCAGATCTACGCTGCAGAAATGAATCATTCCGCAGTCATCCAAAACATCCGGTTCAATATCATATACACTATAGTTAAGGTCCGCACTGTTCTTACGGTAAAATTTAAAATCCCTGTTTCCGTCTGATGCAAGAGAAACAAATGCCAGCGCTGTCTCCGCTTCCTTATCTCTTTTGATCTGGCTGGTATCAATACCGGCCTGATCGAGCACCTCCACAATGTAATCTCCAAACGGATCATCTCCAAGCTTAGTTAAAAACTTGGACGGAATCCCCAGCTTTGTTACCGCTCCCACTACATTGGCAGGCGCCCCGCCGGCTACTCTCGTAAATGACGGCACATCCTTTAATCTCTGTCCCTTAACTTCCGGTATAAAATCAATCAGTGCTTCACCAATCCCGCATAATTTTCTGCTCATTCTCTTTCTCCTATCTCTAAAGGCCGCAGGCAATAGATCTTCATGGTTCCCGCACAGTCCCCATCTATGCTCAGCTCACCCTGGCTGCTGTATACTCTGGTAGTGAAAACTTCTTCACCGCCGTTTACAAAAATCTCAAGAGAAGTTGTATCCGCAAAAATCCGCAGGTCCTTAAGTTCATTGATCCGGACGCTTCTGGCTGTCCTTCCGGCTCCGCAGTCACCCAGATCAAGCGTCAGCAGTCCGTCTCTGTAGGACAAGGTTACATCCTTCTTTAATGTCAGAACCGCGTCGGTACATTCATTAAAATCGACTTCCGCCTCATAAATCTTCAGATTACTCTTCATTCTGCCCTTATCAGAGAATGAACAGATCAGTTCTCCTTTTCTCATCTGTTCCATTTCACGAATCGGCTGCTGAATAATTCTTCCATCCTTCACATGAAGTTCCCTGGGAATCGTCAAAGCATGCTGCCATCCCTGCTCTGTAGTAGGATTCGTATACTCGGCATCAGGGATCCCCATCCACCCAATCAGAATCCTCCTGCCCTGTTCATCCTCAAAAGTCTGCGGCGCATAGAAATCAAACCCTCTGTCCATCTGCTGAAACTCCTCATTCCCACAGATCTCATATGACTTATTGTCAAAATCATAATCAAGCTTAACTGCAGTGCACTGATGGACATTCTGGTAGTTGATCCCCTCCGGCTTTACCCCCTGAGGACAAGTGATCAGCATCATCTGTCCGTCCAGTTCAAACAGATCCGGACACTCCCACATGTAGCCGAACGGCTCCTTCGGAACAATCCTGTCGAAATA
This sequence comes from Anaerostipes sp., assembly GCF_018381315.1. Taxonomy (GTDB): domain Bacteria; phylum Bacillota; class Clostridia; order Lachnospirales; family Lachnospiraceae; genus Anaerostipes. Next base: position 30,149 of record NZ_JAGZSD010000004.1, read on the forward strand.
CTCCCAATGGGTCAGATCTTTGGAATGAAATATAAGAATCAGTCCCCGGCTGTTTACATCCCTGGCTCCCTGAACCATATAGTAGTCGCTGCCTTTCTGAATAATCTTAGGGTCACGCACGTGACAGCTCATATCCTCAGGATAATCTTTGGTAGTCATCAAAAGCTCTTTTTCAGAAAACTGATATCCGTCCCTGCTGGTCACATGGATGGTGTTGCTGCCTCTGCCTGTGTTGATGTAATCATAGTCATCCCTGTCAAAATACTTTATGTTTCCGGTGTAAAAGTAATGAATCACGTCATCTTTTACAAAGGCGGAACCGGAGTAGACGCCGTGGGCGTCATACTCCGAATCCGGGAATAGGACCGGTCCTTCATCTGCAAATGAAACAAAATCTTTTGTCGTATAATGTCCCCAAAGCTTAAGCTCTCCGGTGGGTTCAAACGGGGTGTACTGATAATAGATATGGTAAGTCCCGCGAAACTGACACAATCCGTTAGGATCATTGAGCCATCCGGTCTTCGGCATCAGATGAAACTTAAGCCGCATTGGATCTTTTGCTGCTGCTTCTCTTTCGTTTTCATGTTCAGCATACCATTTTTCATAGTCTTCTTTCAATACTTTATTATACTTTTTAAACATGATTTCCCTCTTATCTCACGATCATAACTTGTGTTTTTGTGTCTGCATCCTTCCTTGAAAAGACTTCTACCTGGCCGTCTCCCTCTGCCAGCATCATCATTGTCTGGACACTGTAGCCTTTTTCTTTTACAAGGTCCATGTCAAATGTAAGGATTTTATCTCCCTGCTTTACCTTTGTTCCGGCCTCTACAAAAGTCTCGAAACCTTCTCCTTCCATTTTTACCGTATCAATACCTGCATGGATCAAAAAACTTCTTCCTGATTCCGTCTGTACAGCAACTGCGTGCTTTGTCGGGAAAATCATACTGACTGTGCCGTCACACGGAGCATAGACCGTACCCTCAGAAGGATTCACAGCGATTCCGTCTCCCATTGCTTTGGAGGCAAATGCCGGATCCTCAGACTCTGTAATGGAAAGCACTTCTCCCTTCATTGGAGAATAAAGCACTGTTGCTTTTGCTGCTGCCTGCTCACCTTCTATTGCCGCTGGTTTTTCTTCTGTTTCCGGTACCGGTTTTACAGCTTCCCCGCTGCCTCCCAGATTGTATTTTTTCCAGAAGAAAATGGTGAGTCCTGCTGATACTGCCATAGATAGAACCAGCCCGATCCCGAAGTGAAGGAAGTGATCCGGTTTCATGGAAATGAACCCAGGCAGCCCCGCTGCTCCAAGGGCCTGTGCCAATGTCTTTGTCGCCGCTGCATATGCGCTTCCCACTGCTGAACCGATAATGGCTGCATAGAATGGATATTTTAATTTCAGTGTCACACCGAACATTGCCGGCTCTGTGATTCCGAGCAGTGCTGATACTCCGGACGCAGAACAGATGGATTTCAGTTTCTGGTCTCTGGTAAGGAACAGAACTGCCAGTACTGCCGCTCCCTGTGCCACATTATTCATGCTTGCTGTTGTAAAGATAAAGCTTCCGCCGGTAGCTGCCTTTGCTGCCAGCAGCTGTGTTTCAATGGCAATAAAGCTGTGATGAAGCCCTGTCATTGTAATCGGTGCATAGGCAAGCCCGAAAAGCCCTCCTCCGACTGCCCCCAGTGTGTTGTATACCCATGTAATGCCGTCAGCCAGTAAGTTGCCGGCTTCTCTTAAGACAGGTCCTACGCAGATAAAGGTCAAAAATGCAGTAACAATGATGGATAACAATGGAGTTGTAAGATTATCAAGCCAGGTAGGCGTCACCTTGTGAAGCCTCTTTTCAATCTGTGCCAGGATCCAGGATACTGCCAGTACCGGAAGTACAGTTCCCTGATAGCCGATGGCCTGGATATGGAATCCAAAGATATTCCATACCGGCGCCTGACCGATACCAATCTGATAAGCATTTAAAAGGTCCGGATGAACCATAATCATCCCCATGGCTGCTCCTAAGAACGGATTTCCTCCGAACTTCTTCGTCGCACTGAATCCGATCAGTACAGGAAGAAATGTAAACGGTGCATTTGCAAAGGTATTGACTGCATCTGTAAGCCCCTTCCACTGGGGATATAATTCAATAACAGATTTTCCGTCAAACAGTCCTGCTGTCAAAATGTTGTTAAGCCCCATCAGCAGACCGCCTGCAACAATGGCCGGGATGATCGGCACGAATATATCGCTTAACATTTTTACGAAACGCTGTACTACAGATCCATGTTTTTCTTCTTTTTCTTCTTCTCCTGCTGAGACAGAGATATCGCCAATCTGCTTCTGTACCTCATCACAGATCAGGTTTACAAGGCCTGATCCAAAGATGATCTGAAACTGGGACTGGGTCAGGAATACCCCCTTCACTCCCTCCAGATCACTGATGGCATCCTCATTTCTTAAATCATTATTTTTCAGCTGAAAACGCAGCCTGGTCGCACAATGTGCCACAGATTTAATATTTTCTTTTCCGCCCACATTGGCAATGACCTGGCCTGCAATCTTTGCATAATCCATAGTTTTTCTTATCCTCCTTAATCATTTATGGTATCGGTTCCATATTTGTATTATAGGACTATTTCCATCTCTCGTCAATACTTTTATGGTATCGGTTCCATAAAAACTTGCACAAAATATAAGACCCCTTTTCAGGAGTCTTATACAAAAGCCTGTGTTTTTTCCAAAATGCTATGTTCGGTTTTTGACGCTTTTCCCTTTAATAAATTCGTACTCTACGATCTGTTTTTTGGATACCGGTTCTTCCTTTATCATCTTCAGAATAGTTTCAGCCCCAAGATATCCCATTCCATATGAGTCAAATTTCAGCGTTGTAAGTTCCGGCGTCAGAAGGCTGCTCTCATCATATCCTCCAAATCCGGCTACAGAAATATCCTCCGGTATACGAAGTCCTCTCTCCTGCAAAACTTTATAGGCACCAAACGCCAGACGGTCAGTAGCACATATAATAGCGTCCGCCTGAGTTTCCTCCAGAATCTCTATGGTATTCTTCTGCCCTCCGAGAAAGCTGTAGTCGCTTTTCTTTATTACCGGATCCATAATTCCATATGCTGCAAGCCCGTCCAGAACCCCCTGGCGCCTTCGGACCCCCACGGCCTCATCCGTCTCATAAACACCAATATATCCGACCTTCTTATGCCCGGTCTTTCCAATATATTCTCCTACACACTTTCCTGCGTTGTAATCATCATCAACGATAGAAATTCCATCCTCATAATCCTGGGCCAAAACCACAATCGGAATCTGTGTCTGGTCAAAAATTTCCTTATGGTCTTTTGTGATTGCAATGGAACTGATTAAAATGCCATCCACATTTAAATGAATCAACTTCTGTATGTTTAAAAGTTCTAAATCAATATCATGATCCGAGTTTTTGATCAGCGTCGTATAATTCCGTTCCCTTAAATACCGGTCAATGCTGGTGATGACACGGCTTGTAACCTTAGAATTCAGCGTGGGCACTACAACCCCGATCACACTGCTTTCCTTTGCCTTCAGCCTTGCAAATGTATTCGGTGCGTAATTATACTGTTCGATCACTTTCTGGATCTTTTCTCTCGTAGCTTTTTTAACATATCCCCCATTAAAATAACGGGAAACCGTACTTTTGGTCACTCCCGCCATCTCAGCCACGTCAGCCATTGTTATTTTTTTTGGCATTGTGTATCCTGCCTTTCTCTCATACTTGACTTTATTGTAAGATGATTTCCCCGATTGTGCAACCAAAATCAAATTTCTTTCTTCTTTCATTGACATTTCAGTATTTATGTAATATGTTACATATAGGAGGTGAAGAACAGCATGAAACTGGAAGACTATGACAGCAGACACCAGCTGTTCGGAACTTTATTTATCATAAGCAACAAACTTCAGTCCAGCGGAGACCGGTTTTACAAAGAGATCACCACGAAACAGTGGTTTCTTCTGGCGGCTCTCCAGTCCTTTGAATACGCTCCCACATTTAATGAGCTTTCAGCCCTGATGGGCAGTTCCCATCAGAATGTAAAACAGATTGCCCTTAAACTTGAGCAAAAAGGCTATGCAGAAATTGAAACTGATCCTGATGACCGCCGCAAAAGCCGCATCCGGCCTGGCGAAAAATTTAATGGGCTGCAGGCCGCATATGCCTCAAAGGAAGAAGATTTTTTAAACCAATTATATAAAGATATCCCGGAATCCAAGCTGAAAACCACGATTGATACATTAAATACAATGCTGAAAAATATGGAGGAATGTGATTTATGAAAAAAGCTGCAGTTGTCTATGGATCTGTATACGGCTCCACAAAAGAATATGCACAATGGATCGCCGAAACACTGTCTGCTGATCTGTATGAAAACAAGAATCTGGATGTCTCTGTTCTGGAGCCCTATGATGTCATTATTTATGGCGGAGGCCTCTATGCCGGCGGCGTAAGCGGCATTTCACTGATCTCACGCCATCCAGACCTTATTCAGAATAAAAAAGTTTTTGTCTTTACGTGCGGAATCGCTGACCCCGGCAATCCGGAAAATACAGAACATATTTTAAAAAACTTAGATTCGGTATTTTCTCCTGATTTGAAACAGCAAATTTCTTTTTATCACCTGCGGGGGAGAATGGATTATAAGCTCTTAAGTAAAAAGCACCGGGTTATGATGTGGATGATGAAAAAAATGCTCTTAAAGAAAAAACCAGAAGAGCGGACGGAAGAAGACCAGGGAGTTCTTGATACCTATGGGTCGCTGGTTGATTTCACTGACCGGGACAGCATACTGCCTCTGACGGCAGATGCAGAATCATTTTTATAACATTCTGCTCTTATTCTGTCCCTCCCGTTTCATTTTTTTGAAAGAGGATTGGTTCAATAAATTTAAGAATTCTTCCAAAGAATTTTGCAATGATTCCTACAATAAGCGCTGCCACAATGGTGCCTTCCCTGACACCGTTTAATGTATGAAACAGAACAAAGGACATCAGCCCTGCAAAAACAGTCATGGAAGCGTCAAAGCAAACCTTGGTTGCTCCGAAATCTGTATTCCATGTGGATGAAACTGCCCGGACAAACGATTCGCCGGGCAGCATCACTACATTTGCCAGCACTTCTACATAGACACCAAATCCTAATATCAGGCAGCCTGCCAGCAGAGATAAAAGTTTCACAGCATAAGTTTCCGGCTGAAAATCCCGAATCATCACCATCGTACAATCAATAAAATATCCGAACAGCACAGAAACCGGTATCTGCAGAAGATCCTCCTTCTTAAACCGGCTTCTTAATATTATCACCTGAAGAATAATAAGAAAAAGACTGAATATAATCGTAAACTGGCCTAAAGTAAACCTGCAGCCCAGGCTCATAACATATGGTATTGATGAGATCGGTGATGTACCAAGATCTGCCTTCGTAATCAGGCTGACACCAAATGAACTGATGAACAATCCAACCAAAAATAAAACATATCTTTTTAACTTCTCCATATAATGATTCCTCACTTTCTAGTCATTCTTCATCTCATTCATATTCTGCAGATTATGATATATTCTTGAGAAAACATTCATAAAACAGCTGACTTCTTCGGTGCTCATCCCATAAAACGCTTCTTGTTCAAGTTTTTGGAATGCTTCTTCTACTTCTCTTTGAAGCTTCTGTCCTTTTTCTGTCAGAAAAACATGCAGCGATCTTCTGTTTCCGTTCAGCATCTTCCTCTCAATCATACCTTTGTCTTCCATGCCTTGAAGCACTCTGGCCGCTGACGTTGGCTCTATTTCGCATGCCTTTGCAATATCCTTCTGTGTCATGCCGTCATGATCTTTTAAATAATCCAAAACCTTAGGCTGTCCTAATGTAAGGTCAGAAGGTTTCAGATAAGAAAACAGCTTTTTGTGAAAGATGGCCTGGCTGGCCATTAACATATAATGAAAAGAATAATCCATAATAGTTCTCCTTAATATAATGAGCTTTCTCACTATTAGTATTCTCATTATTATAAATCTGGTCTTCATTATTGTCAAGAAAAGACCCTCTTTATAAAAAGAGAGTCTTTTCCTCCTTACCTTCTTCTATTATAATTTCTGCGCAGCAGATAAAAACTGATGCTGCCGCTGGCCGCCAGTACGATCAATGTTGGGGTTGGAACCTTGCTGTCAGATGTCTGTGCTGCATTTTCACTCCTGCTTCCATCCTCATTTCCGCTTCCTTTCATCTCGTACTGCCCCCATTCAGGCAGTTCTTCTTCTTTCTCTGTCTTCTTTTTTGATGTTGACTTTGTCTCATTTTTAGGCTTGTCTGCCTCTGTGTTCTTGGATGTCTCGCTGTTTTTCTTCCATTTTGCCTTTAATTCGATTCCCTGATGCAGCGGATCATCAAAATTCCATTTCTTTTCCTTCCCATCCTCATCGGTGTAATACCAGCCTTCAAATGTGTATCCGTCTCTCACAGGGTCAGCAGGTTTCTTTATCTTTTCTCCTCCGATGACAGTCTGGGCCTCCGGCTGTCCTTTCCCTCCGTTGGAGTCAAATGTCACCTTATGTTCTCCGGTAAGCGTAACATTGACTGTCACGGATGTACCATCCGACATGGAAAAGGTCATAGGAAATACCCCGGTGTGCCCTGCCTGTTTTGCACGGTTGATCGCTTCCAGCTGCTTTTCGTCTGCATTAACCGGCATTGTATCCCCATATTGATTCTTCCCTTTGACATCACACAAGGTTATAATCTCTTCTTTGCTGAATTCATTTCCGCCCGTCTTATGGGCTGCATGGTTTGCTGCAATGCTGGCGCTGTCATTCCCATGGACTGACCCATCAGTTCCCTCATCTCTGAGAAAGATCTTCACTGTGACTTCAGTTCCGTTTTCGGTTGTAAATGTCAATGGAAATTCCCCAGTTTTTCCGGATTCTTTTGCTTTATTTATGCGATCTAACTGGTCATCCTCTGAGAGAGTAAGCTTATCTTTTGGTATTTCATTGCCCGCCTGATCTACTATTTTAATAAAAGATAGTTCTTTTAGCTGCTCAGCTGTAAATCCTTTTCCGCCAGTCTTGCTGATGACATTCTGTGCTTTAATGATCTCATGGTTTGAAGGATTTTCTGTGATCTGATCAAACTCTCCTGTTAAGGTGACTTTAACGACTACGGAATTTCCCTCCGGGTCCGTGAATTTCAAGTCGAATTCACCTGCTTTTCCAGCAGTCTTCGTCTTATTAATCTCATCCAGCTGCCCCTGGTCTAAACTAAAATCATCCAATGCAATATCATTGCCTTCAGAATCCTTTCCTTTTAATCCGGCAAACTGCTTGACATCGTCTTCGGTCCACTCTGTGCCTCCGGTCTCTTTTACAAAGTTGTCCGCTCCGATAACAGAAGACGGATTCAGAGGGTCACACTCCACGCCGTCACTTCCCTGTTCTTTCAGATACACCTTAATGGTTACCTGTGTTCCGGCAGATGTTTGAAATGTAAGAGGGAATTCTCCGGTCTCACCTTTCGTCTTCGCCTTGTTGATTGCTTCCATCTGTGTTTTATCTGCTACTGATAGTTCATCCAAAAGGTACTCGGTTCCATCTTGCTTTTTTCCTGTCACTTTACTTAAGATTTTGAGCTGGTTTTCGGTAAAGACTTCACCCCCGCTCTTACTGATAATATGGTTGGCACCAGCCTGCTCTTTGGTATCATTATCCACCAGATTTTCATCTCTATGAGGTCCAAAATATACTTTCGTGTAATATTTACCTACCACAATACTTGTACTTACCTGAAACGGTGATTCCGCCGTAAACGTATACTCTTCGGGCTTTAATCCGGTGCCGTCCTGTATGTAGCCCTGATATCCCGGATCCGGAACTGCAACAACATTTGTCGTGGTACTTGTGGAAGTCCCTATTCCTGGTTTTCCAGTGGACTTGTCCCCGATTGCCGTTACAACGGTATCACCGCCGCTGATAATAATATTTTTTGACGGATATTCTATGGAACCGATTCCCGGAGCGTTTTCTCCTCCTTCTGCTTCAACGATTCCTCCGGTGATATAAAGTCCGTCTACTTCACAGTGAAAGCCTGCGCCCAGCCCTGCACAATATTCATTGCCCTTTGTTTTAACATTTCCACCGGTTATTCGAATATTTTTTACTAATTTTCCTGTATCTTTTGTTGTACAGCAAGCACCTCCCAAACCCGGGGAATGTTTTCCTCCCACTGCTTCAATGTTGCCTCCTTCTATTGTAAAGTTAGCAAACCCTGCTTCTAAAGAATTTTTTGCATTTCTCCTGGTACTCCCTATGGCGCCTGCATGAAATAAATCCCTGTTTCCTTCTGCATATAATGATCCGCAGCCATCATCACATATATGTCCTTTTTGTCCAGCCTTTTGACATTTGATCGTCAGCTCTCCGTCCATTCCATCTTTTGCCAATGCATTCCCCGAATCATATGCCTCATTATCCTCAAGATCTCCTGCATAACAAATCAGACGGTTTTTACCCATCAAAAGCATGGTGACATTGGCATGAGATACATTAATACAATCAAGCTTCGTATTTGTTGTAGCCCCGGCGGTTTGTTTTGCACAGGTGATATCAACATTGTCTAAAGTCAGCTTTGTTGTAACACCAGGATTTACTGTTACATTGTAGTCCTCTGTCGTACCTGTGATCCGGTATCCCTCCGGATTCAGCTCGGTTTCATCTTCCGCCAGTCCGCCCCCTGCTGCCCCGGTTTCTTTGATTACAATATCTCCTTTACTCACATCCAGCAGAGTCTGTCCATTTACTAATTTCTTTTTTGCAGTACTGCTGTTTGATTCTTTTAATTTTAACCCTTTTTTCTGGAATTTTGAATGAACGCCATTCTTTTCTTTATCTTCAGACTCTTTCTCTTCGGTTTCTGTTTCTGATGTTTCTATTTCAGATGCCTCTTCCAGATTCCCCGTTTCCGCTGTGATCTCTGTCTGTTCTGTATTGTCCGCTGCATCTATCATGCCCAAATCCTGAATAAACCCAATAGAAAAAACTGCTGCTAAAACCAGTACCAAACCCTTTTTCCATCTTCTCATTTTATTCATTATTGTCTTCCCCTTTACTCTGCATATTATAATATTTGTACACAAAAAGAATACGCATAGAAAAGAGTCAGACGTTGTCATATATTAATTCATACACCACAAGCAGCTTATATCAAGTGATGCAGCCATTCTCTTTTCTATCCTTATTCACGCTTTTTCTTACTATATTTGTATATTAAGTAAATCCCCCCCCATGCTTCCGCTTGCTATAAATAGATTCAGCATTCCGTGTATATTCGTAAGATCAGATGTTTTAGATAACATACCGTCCTTTGCCTCGCTTCCTGTAATCTGGTACTGCCCCCATTCCGGCAGTTTTTCTTCTTTCTTCCGCTTCTTCTTGGATGTCTGTTCCCTGGATTGCTTTTTCTTAGATGTCTGTTCATTTTTTGATGTAGGTTTTGTCTCATTTTTAGGCTTGTCTGCCTCTGTGTTCTTGGATGCCTCGCTGTTTTTTTTCCATTTTGCTTTCAGTTCAATTCCCTGATGCAGCGGATCATCAAAGTTCCATTTCTTTTCTTTCCCATCTTCATCGGTGTAATACCAGCCTTCAAATGTGTATCCGTCTCTCACAGGATCAGCTGGTTTCTTTATCTTCTCTCCTCCGATGACAGTCTGGGCCTCCGGCTGGCCTTTTCCTCCGTTGGAGTCAAATGTCACCTTATGTTCTCCGGTAAGCGTTACATTGACTGTTACCGATGTGCCGTCAGTCATAGAAAAAGTCATAGGAAATACACCCGTCTTTCCTGCTTTTTTTGCCTGATTGACAGCTTCCAGCTGTTTCTCATTTGCCTTTACCGGCATTGTATCTCCGTATTGGTTTTTTCCTTTGGCATCACATAACGTTATCATTTCTTCCTTGCTGAATTCATTTCCGCCAGTCTTATAGCTTGCATGGTTTGCCGCAATGCTGGAGCTGCCATCTCTGTGATCTGTCCCATCAGTTCCTTCATCCCTGAGGAAAACATATATTTCTACTTCGGTTCCATTCTCGGTTTGAAATCTCAGCGGAAATTCTCCGGTTTCCCCTGCTTCTTTTGCTTTATTTATGCGATCTAACTGGGTACTGTCTGACAGACTCAGCTTGTCTTTCTGTATCTCGTTTCCATCTTCATCGACAGCTTTTAATAAAGAAAGATCTTTTAATTGCTCCTTAGTAAATCCTTTTCCGCCAGTCTTGCTGATGACATTCTGTGCTTTAATGATCTCATGGTTTGAAGGATTTTCTGTGATCTGGTCAAACTCTCCTGTCAAAGTTACTGTAACTGTAACTGAATTTCCTTCCGGGTCAGTAAATTTGAGATCAAATTCACCGGCTTTACCAGCGGTTTTTGCGCTGTTGATCTTAGCAAGCTGTTCCTGATCCAAGCTAAAATCATCCAGTGCAATATCATTTCCGGCTGAGTCCTTTCCTTTTAATTCGGCAAACTGCTTGACATCGTCTTCGCTCCATTCGGTGCCTCCGGTCTCTTTGGCGAAATTATCTGCCCCAAGGACTGAAGACGGGTCCATCGGATCATACTCTACTCCGTCGCTGCCCTGCTCTTTCAGGTATACTGTGATCTCCACCATTGTCCCATCGGATGTTTTGAATGCCAGCGGGAACTCTCCGGTCTCACCTTTAGACTTTGCCTGATTAATTGTATCCATCTGTGTTTTATCTGCAACGAATAATTCATCCAAAAGATATTCCGTCCCATCTTTCTTTTTCCCGGTGACTTTGCTGAGGGTCTTCAGCTGTTTTTCTGTAAAGGCTGTTCCCCCACTTTTGCTGATGATGTTGTTGGCACCGATCTGTTCTTTGGTTGTGTTGTCTACTGTATTTTCATCCCGGTAAGGACCAAAATATACTTTTGTATAAAATTTTCCTACTACAATATTTGAATTCGTCGGGAATGGAGATTCTGCCGTAAAATTGTACTCTTCCGGATTTACTCCAAACCCGTCCTGTATGTACCCCTGATATCCATGCTCCGGGACTGCGACCACATTTGTTATTGTGCTTGAAGCAGTACCTATTCCCGGTTTTCCAGAGGCCTCATCTCCAATCGCAGTGACAACGGTATCCCCACCGCTGATAGTAATATTTTCAGATGTATAATCTACGGAGCCGATTCCCGGAGCATTTTCGCCTCCTTCTGCTTCTACAATCCCTCCACTAATGTATAAACCATCTAGTTTACACTGAAGTCCTGCACCTAAACCTGCACATGAAAAATTCCCTTTTGCTTTTACATTTCCACCTGTTATCCGAATATTTTTTGCAGATTTTCCTCCTACTCTTGTTGCGCAGCAAGCACCTCCCAGCCCTGGAGAATGTTTCCCGCCCAGCGCTTCAATGTTTCCTCCTTCAATAGTAAAATTACAAAAACCTGCTTCTGAAGAACTATTAGAACTTCTTCTGGTACTTCCTATGGCTCCTGCATGGAATAAATCCCTGTTGCCTTCTGCATAAAGTGACCCGCAGTTTTTATCACACTTATGTCCTTTTTGACCAGATTTTTCACATCTAATTGTCAGTTCACCGTCCATCCCGTCCTTTGTTAATGCATTACCTGTATCACCACCATTTGAATCCCAGGTATTCCCTGCATAACAAATCAGACGATTATTACCAATCAACAGCATAGTGACATTGGCATGTGATACATTGATACAATCTAGCTTTGTATTAGTTGTAACTCCGGCTGTCTGTTTTGCACAGGTGATGTCTACATTATCTAATGTCAAACTTGTTGTAACACCCCGTTCAACAGTTACATTATAATCCTCTGTCGTACCTGTGATCCGGTATCCTTCCGGATTCAGCTCGGTTTCATCTTCCGCCAGTCCTCCGCCCGCTGCCCCGGTTGCTTTAATTACAATATCTCCTTTGCTCACATCCAGCAGCGTTTGTCCGTTTACTAATTTCTTTTTTACAGTACTGCTGCCTGATTTTTTTATTTTTGAGTCATCATTATTCTTTTCTTTGTCTTCAGCCTCTATCTCTTCTTTCTCTTTGATCTCTGGATTTTTAGTCTCTGCTGCAGTTTCTGCTGTTGCCTCTGTCAGTTCCGTACTGTCCGCTGCATCTATTCTTCCCAAATCCTGAATAAACCCAATAGAAAAAACTGCTGCTAAAACCAGTACCAAACCCTTTTTCCATCTTCTCACTTTATTCATTACTGTCTTCCCCTTTAATCTGCATATTATAATATCTGTACACAAGAAGAATACGCATAGAAAAGAGTCAGACATTCTCTTTCCTATCGTTATTCACGTTTTTTCTTACTATATTTGTATATTAAGTAAATCCCCCCCCCATGCTTCCGCTTGCTATAAATAGATTCAGCATTCCGTGTATATTTGTATAATCAGATGTTTTAGATAACATACCGTCTTTTGCCCCGCTTCCTGTAATCTGGTACTGCCCCCATTCCGGCAGTTCTTCCTTTTTCTCCGGCTTCTTCTTAGATGTCTGATCCTTAGATGTCTGTTCATTTTTTGATGTGGATTTTGTCTCACTTTTAGTATTCTCTTCCTCTGTGTTCTTGGATGTCTCGCTTTTCTTCTCCCATTTTGCCTTCAGTTCGATTCCCTGATGCAGCGGATCATCAAAATTCCATTTCTTTTCCTTCCCATCCTCATCAGTGTAATACCATCCTTCAAACGTGTATCCGTCTCTCTCAGGATCAGCCGGTTTTATTATCTTCTCTCCTCCGATGACAGTCTGGGCCTCCGGCTGTCCTTTTCCTCCATTAGAGTCAAAGGTCACCGTATGATCTCCGGTAAGTGTTACATTAACTGTCACGGATGTACCGTCCGACATGGAAAAGGTCATAGGAAATACTCCGGTGTGCCCCGCCTGTTTTGCGCGGTTGATCGCTTCCAGCTGCTTCTCGTCTGCATTAACTGGTATAGTATCTCCATATTGATTTTTCCCTTTGACATCACACAAGGTTATAATCTCTTCTTTACTGAATTTATCTCCGCCGGTCTTATGTCTTGCATGGTTTGCTGCAATGCTGGCACTGCCATTTCTGTGGTCTGTTCCATCAGTTCCCTCATCCCTGAGAAAAACATATATTTCTACTTCGGTTCCATTTTCAGTTTGAAATGTCAGGGGAAATTCTCCGGTTTCCCCTGCTTCTTTTGCTTTATTTAAACGGTCTAACTGGGTACTGTCTGACAGACTCAGCTTGTCTTTTTGTATCTCGTTTCCATCTTCATCAACAGCTCTTAATAAAGAAAGGTCTTTTAACTGCTCCTTAGTAAATCCCTTTCCCCCAGTCTTGCTGATCACATTCTGTGCCTTGATGATCTCATGGTTTGCAGGATTTTCTGTGATCTGGTCAAACTCTCCTGTCAAAGTCACTGTGACTGTAACTGAATTTCCTTCCGGGTCAGTAAATTTGAGATCAAATTCACCAGCTTTACCAGCGGTTTTTGCGCTGTTGATCTTATCAAGCTGTTCCTGGTCCAGCCTAAAGTCATCCAATAGGATATCATTTCCGTCTGAATCTTTTCCTTTTAAGTCGGCAAACTGCTTGACATCGTCTTCAGTCCATTCGTTGCCTCCGGTCTCTTTGGCAAAATTGTCTGCCCCAAGCACAGAGGACGGGTCCATCGGGTCATACTCTACTCCGTCACTGCCCTGCTCTTTCAGGTATACTGTGATCTCCACCATTGTCCCGTCGGATGTTTTAAATGCCAGCGGGAATTCTCCAGTCTCGCCTTTAGACTTCGCCTGATTGATTGCATCCATCTGTGTTTTATCTGCTACAGATAATTCATCCAAAAGATATTCTGTCCCATCTTTCTTTTTCCCGGTGACTTTGCCAAGGATCTTCAGCTGTTTTTCCGTAAAAGCTGTTCCCCCGCTTTTGCTGATGATGTTGTTGGCACCGATCTGTTCTTTGGTTTCATTATCGACTGTGTTCTCATCCCGGTGAGGGCCAAAATATACTTTTGTATAAAATTTTCCTACCACAATACCTGTACTGACCTGAAACGGTGATTCTGCTGTAAAAGTATACTCTTCTGGTTTTAAACCAGTACCGTCCTGTATGTATCCCTGATATCCCGGATCCGGAACTGCGATAACATTTTCTGTTGAACTTGAAGAAGTCCCTATTCCCGGCTTCCCGGTGTCCTTATCTCCGATTGCCGTTACAACAGTATCTCCGCCGCTGATGGATATATTTTTTGTCGGATATTCTATGGAACCGATGCCCGGAGCATTTGCTCCTCCTTCTGCTTCAACGATTCCTCCGGTGATATAAAGTCCATCTAAATCACAGTGATATCCTGCTCCAAGTCCCGCACAATATTCATTTCCTTTTACTTTTACATTTCCGCCGCTGATGCGTATATTTTTTACTGATTTTCCTCCAAGCAGCGTTGTGCAGCAGGCACCGCCCAGCCCTGGCGAGTGTTTTCCACCAACAGACTCTATATTACCGCCTTCAATGGTAAAGTTTACAAACCCTGCCTCAGAAGAGTTTTGAGCATTTCTTCTGGTGCTTCCTATGGCGCCTGCATGATATAAATCCCTGTTTCCTCCTGCATAAAGCGATCCGCACTCATCATTGCACTTATGGCCTTTCTGCCCTGCCTTTTGACATCTGATCGTCAGCTCTCCGTCCATGCCGTCTTTTGCTAAAGCGTTGCCTTCATAACCGTCAAAAACATCGGCAGGATTTCCGGCATAACTGGTCAGCCGATTCTTTCCGATCAGAAGAATGGTAACATTGGCATGTGATACATTAATACAGTCAAGTTTCCGATTTGCCGTGCCCATAGGCTGTTTTCCACAGGTAATATCTACGTTGTCTAAAGTCAGATCCGTTGTAACACCACGTTCAACAGTTACATTATGATCCTCTGTCGTACCTGTGATCCGGTATCCTTCCGGATTCAGCTCGGTTTCATCTTCCGCCAGTCCTCCGCCCGCTGCCCCGGTTGCTTTAATTACAATGTCTCCTTTGCTCACATCCAGCAGAGTTTGCCCATTCTCTGCTTTCTTCACTGTAATTTTCTCCGCCTTTTTCTTATTTGTTTTTGTATTTTTTATTTTTTCCGTCTTCTCATCCGGCTCGCTTTCCTCTTTCTCTTCTGCCTGCGAACTTTTCTGTTGTGTTTCTTCCTGTAAAACTTCCGTATTTTTATTCTCTGATATTTGTCCTTCTTCGGTTTCGGACGAAATCTCTGCCTTGTCAGCCGCGCTGTCTGCCGCCTCCATCACCCCAATCTCCTGAATCATCCCCAAAGAAAAAACCGCTGTCAAAGTAAATACTAATATTCTCTTCCATTTTTTCTTGTCCATAACAAATTCCTTCCTCCACAGTTTATTTTGATGCTTGTCAACAAGAAGAACTCCCCAAAAAAAGTGTTAGATCTTTTTTTTAAAAATTTCGGCCCGGACCAGTATTTTATCAATACTGATCCGGGCCTTTCTTTTTTGCTGCTGAAAGCTGCTATTTTTTATAAAACCGATACATTTTCGACCGGCCGTCTTCTGCCATAAGATGGAGAACAAAATTTTCTGCTCTTGCAGGGAAATACAGCATTCCTTCAGAAGCGTTATATTTCAGAGGATACACGATTTCTCCAGAGTCTGTTTTAGTGTAAGTATTTTTATAATCAATTTTTCCCTTTACATGAACCTCCAGAAGTTTTGTTTTCTTATTTACGTTCATTGAACTGTAATCTACCGGAACCGGAGCAGCCCGTTTTTTTTCTTTTGGTATCTCTATCCCTTCCAGTTCCTCCGTCTTAAGAGATACTTCCGGCAATACAACCGAACGAAAATTTGCCGCCGGAACCGGATCTGACTGCCATAAAGCCAGTGCCGCTGCCCCTGAGCATGCAGCCAGTACAGTGACCGCTGTCTTTTTGGCCAATGCTGCATACCTTGATATCTGTTTAGAAGATGAGACTACACAGTTCCGAATTGAAGGATAAAGAATAATAAAACCAAAACTCCGGATTCCCAATGCTTCCCTGTCTGCTTTGGCCAGTTTCTGAATCTCTTTCTTTAAATTTTTTCTGCCATGATATAAAAGATTTTTCACTGCATTTATATCACAATCCATAACTTCTGCTATCTCTCTCATTTTCATCTGCCAAAGTCCGCTCATTATAATTGCAGCTCTCTGCTTTTCCGGCAGCCTCGTTATACATTGAAGAAGCAGCTGGTTTTTTTCTTCATTCAATATCATTTCCTGCGGTTTATTCTCATCGGCAGAAATTTTTTCCATACTTTCTATTGCCTGATCTCCAACCACAACATCTTTTTTCTGCCTGGCGAATTTAATACAGCAGCGGTATGAGATCTTTCTCTGCCACGCACAAAAAGCCAGATTATTTTTCAAATCCGGCAGATATCGGTAAACATCCAAATATATCTCCTGCAGTATGTCTTCCGCTTCATTTCTGTCCTTGCAAAAATTTAAAACAAACCATTTGGTCATTTCATATGTAGACTGATATAAATGCGCAAAAGCATCCTGATCGCCATGCTTGGCCCTCTCTACATACGGACTCAGCTCTTCATAAAACTTTTCTTCTCTCATCTCTTTTAGCTCCTAGTGTTTTTCAGCACTAACTATAAAGTAGAATTTCCAGAAAATCAAGTGGAAAAAAATGTATTATCCCTCCCAAAAATTAGTATTTTATTCAATAAATCAAAAAAAGGAATACCCCTGCCTGTCACAGTTGTATCCCTTTTTATCCTCTATTCTGCTTCTGCTGCTGTCCTGCTTTCCAATTTCTCTTCTTTGCTGTTATCTCTCTGAAGATAGATTCCTGCCAGGATAGTACCAGATATGGAATGCCATACACAAGAAACAGCACTGGCCATAGCCGCCTGAGGTGCTGCCGCAAAATGGGCAGTTGCCAGATTTGTAGCCAAACCTGCATTCTGCATACCAACCTCGATGGAAATAGTACGTTTCTTTGCCATGTTCATTCCAACTAATTTGCCGACTCCGTAGCCGAGAAGATATCCCAGACTATTGTGCAGTAAAACTGCAATAAAAATGATAACGCCGGATTTAAAGAAATTTGCTCCCTGAAGCGCAATGACTCCTCCGACAATCAAAGCCAGTCCAATCACTGAGATGCCCGGCATAACCTGCTGTGCCTCCTTAAATGCTTCCTTTTTTCCAAACAGCGTATTGAGGATAAATCCAAGAAGCACCGGAAGCAGCACAGATTTTACGATTGACATAAACATAGAAGCCGCATTGACTTCAATCCTTGCCCCTGCTAAAAACAGTACCATCATAGGTGTCATAACCGGTGACAGCAGCGTAGATGCTGTCGTCATTCCCACAGAAAAAGGTACATCACCATGACACAGGTATGACATAATATTCGATGATACCCCTCCCGGACAGCATCCAACCAGGATCAGCCCTATGGCAATCTCATTGGGCAGTCCCAAAATTGTTGAAATTCCATAAGCCAGAAACGGCATAATTAAATACTGTGCCGCCGCTCCGATAAAAATGTCCAAAGGACGTTTTGCCAGCACTTTAAAGTCCTCTGTCGTCAGTGTCAGTCCCATTGTAAACATAATCACTCCCAGGACAAGACTCTGGTTGTTTCCCTGCACCCAGGAAAATACATCCGGGACAAAGAAAGCTGCGATTGCTACTAAAATAACAAAAACAGATGTCTTGCTGGACAGCGTACTGCTGATTTTTTGTAAGGTTTTCATATGTATCCTCCATTTTCCATATATAAGTCTATTGCATATTGTATTTCAATCTGCACAGCATGTCAAGAATGGAGTGTACAACTGTTTTTCCAGGAAAGACACTACCATCATAGCTGGCCAAGTTTAGATATATTTGGTATATATTTTTCCATTTAGAAATTGTCTTGTTGGATACATTAAAATATTCTGTAAGCTGTCACTGTATTAAAAGGCAATATCCTTTCAAAGCAGAAGATAGCGACAAATCCCAAAATCTTTCAACTAAATATGGTCAAAGATTCATAGGTAATTCAGAGCAAATTGATATTAAGTAAAATTCTGATTCATTTCGCTATATATGCACCATTTATCAAAAGTGAAGCGCCAGAGTTATGTGCAGTTTCTACATAGACTGCTCCATCATAAGTTACCTTTGCACGTGAATAAGTAGATGCTGAACTATCGTATACATTTATTATTGCTAATTCAGAAAGTGGTTTCGGTAGTCCGCTACATAAAACTCTTCCGGCAGCAATATTGGTTGCGAGTAACACTTTAAACGATACGCAAACTGTCTTCCCTATTAGCACGTAGCCATTAGAAAAAGTACCATATCCAAAACTATTATTAACCGTCTTTACTTCTGTTGCTATATTATCTAAAGCCGAATTTATCCCATCAATTTTCTCACTTATCTCATGAATTGCTTCTGTATGCACTTGATACGCTTCTATATTTACCAACCCGGCAGAATTCAGCACCACCTCAAATGGTACGGTATCTGATGTATTAAAACAAAACTCCCATGTGATAGAAAATCCAGGGCTTTCCGCTTCAGAAGGAACGTGTTTAGCCTGGGATGCCTGTGCAAGGCAGAACAGAATGTCTCCTTCTTCCGGATCTTCTGCATAAAACCCGACCTGCCACAATTCATAACTCTCTTCTAACCCTTTGTTTTCAAGCAATACTGGAAGAATGGTAGTACCACCTTCGGTCCTGGCCGGCTGAAGTGTGATATCATATCCGCCCTCCGTAACGCTGGTCTGCTGCCGCAGATCAACGACAGGCACCTTTTTTGTTCCTGTCGTTACTCTTTTAATTTTTAATGTTTCTCCTTTCAGAAGTTTTGCCTGCAGCGCCCTTCCCTGATCTGTTAATACTGTGTTTTCCCAAATATTCATACCTTTACCTCCTGGTTTTCAAACCTTTATAAAGCCAATGATTAAATGCGTCAAACTTCAGTTACTTTTATGATCATGATCTTTATAAAAAATATACCATGATGACCGCGGGCAATGTGGGCAAGTTATATATGGGACATAATGTCTGCCGGAAACGGACATCTCATTGGAGAAAACAAAAAAATACCTCCTAAGCAGATGTGTGTTCTTTCACTTATCTGCTTAGAAGATATCATGTCATGTTCCTAATGTACTTTTAAATGTTCAGCAGTATACACTTTTTTATTACAGGTCAAAGTATCGCTTTAAGTACCCTTCAAAAGCTTTTCCATGCCGTGCTTCATCTCTTGCCATCTCATGGACTGTATCATGGACTGCATCCAGCCCTTCTGCTTTGGCCCGTGCTGCAAGTTTTGTTTTGCCTTCTGCCGCACCATTTTCTGCATCCACACGTAATTCCAGGTTTTTCTTGGTGGAATCTGTAACTGTTTCGCCCAAAAGTTCCGCAAACTTTGCTGCATGATCTGCTTCTTCTCTGGCAGCCTTTTCATAATATCTGCCGATCTCCGGATAACCTTCCCGGTGGGCTGCCCTGGCCATGGCAAAATACATACCTGTCTCCCGGCATTCTCCCTCAAAATTGGCACGGAGATCTTCTAAAATATCCTCCCGGACTCCTTCTGCAGCCCCGGTTATATGCTCCGCAGTTTTTCTTTCCGGCCTCTTTCCAAGTTCACTGCTCCGGTCATGGTACATGGTATGCAGCATCTGCTCTGCCAGCTCACTTAAAGGCTCTCCATAAAACTCCTCGTACAGTTTTTTAATCTGTTTATTTTCGTGACTCGCCCGGACCTTCATCCCGCTGTCTCTCCTGTACAGGCTCTCGATTCTCTTTTCCTGTATGATCTGGCCTTTGAATTCTTTATCCTTCGGCTGTCCTCCGCCGCCGATGCAGCCTCCGGGACAGGTCATCACCTCAATAAAATGATACTGTTTGTCAGCAGATTTTACTTTCTCTATGATTTTTCTGGCATTTCCTGTTCCGTAAACGACTGCCACATTGACTGTGAGACCGCCGATATCAAGACTTGCTTCCTTAACTCCGTCCATACCTCTGACAGGTTTCAGATCGTAGAGCAGTTCCGGGGATTTTTCCTTCGTGATGAACTCATATGCAGTCCTCAGGGCAGCCTCCATAACTCCCCCGGAATTGCCGAAGATAACTCCCGCTCCGGAACCTTCTCCCATAAATTCATCAAACTCAGAATCCTTAAGCCCCATAAAATCAATATTTTCTTCTTTGGCCCAAAGTGCGGCTTCTCTTGTAGTTATCACGTGGTCCATATCCCGCATGTCTTCTATTCCGCAGTAATTTCCTGCATCCTTCATTTCTTCCCTGCGGATTTCAAACTTTTTAGCCGTACATGGTGTCAGTGCCACATTTACAATCTTCTCAGGATCAATGCCCATGAGTTTTGCAAAGTATGTTTTAATAGTGGGCCCCTGCATGCCGATCGGGCTTTTAGCCGTAGAGATATGGTCCAAAAGTTCCGGATAATAGATCTCCGCAAACTTCACCCATGCCGGACAGCAGCTCGTAAACTGGGGCAGGGGCCTGGTCCCTTTTGTGATTCTCTCAATCAGCTCACTTGCTTCTTCCATAATCGTCAAATCAGCACTGAAGTTTGTGTCCAGCACATAGTCAGCTCCGAGAGCTCTGAGAAGCGCAACCATCTTTCCCTGGACAAACGCCCCTTCCTCCATTCCAAACTCCTCTCCCAGAGCAGCTCTCACCGACGGAGATGTGCTGACAACTACGATTTTTTCCGGATCCCTGACTGCTTCTCTGATCTCTTCATACTCATAGGTTTCCGTAATGCTTTCAACCGGACAGACGTTGGCACACTGACCGCAGTTGATACAGACCGCCCTGTCACCTGTCTGTTCCAGAATATAGGTCCCAAGAACAGAAATATAATCTTTGCAGATATTTTTACACTGGCCGCATTTTATACACTTTTCTTCATGCCTCATAATGGATGGATTATCAAGGTCTATTGGTACTCTGACATTGGTTGGTAAATGTTTGCTCATTCGTTCCTCCTTAGAAAGATAATAAATAGTAATAATTACTATTATTATATATGATCTTCCAGCAAAGTACAACGTTTATTTACAATATCCGGTCTGGAAATCCACTACATGGCAGAGTTCTTCTCCCTGCAGATATCTTCTGACATTTTCCACGGCAATGTCCCCAATAAAATCCAGTGTCTGAGGAAGATGGAAGTCTCCTGAGATATGGGGTGTAATCACCGCATTTTTAATATTCCAAAGCCGGTGTTCCTGCGGCAGCGGTTCAGGATTTGTCACATCCAGCCCTGCCGCATAGATCTCTCCTGTGATCAGTGCATTGCACAGTGCCTCCGTGTCCACGGCATTTCCGCGTCCTGCATTCATAAACACAGCGCTCTTTTTCATTCGTTTAAACTGCTGCCCGCTGAATACACTGCGGGTCACAGGTGTGTTGGGAAGAATGGAGACAACTACATCCGCCTTTGGCAGCAGCTCATCAAGTTCCTCCATCGTATGCAGCTCATCAATCCCCTCCGGGCACTCACCGATTCTGCGCTTTATTCCAATCACATAAGAATCCAGTGCCTTCATCATTTTGGCAAATGATAATCCGATATTTCCAAGGCCTGCAATCAGCACTGTGTTCCCGGTCAGTGATAAAACCTGCCCTTCATCTGCCCAGTCACAACGGTTCTGGTTATCCCGGTATACATGCAGTTTTTTCTGTATAGACATCAGTACAGCAAACAGGTGCTCTCCCACGGCTTTTCCGTATGCCCCGGTAGCACTGGTCATGATGGTTTTGTCATGCAGGATATTTACCCCCATATAGGCATCAGTTCCGGAGGAATTCAGCTGTAAAAGCTCCAGATTTTCTGACATGCCGATCATCCAGGCCGGAACGTTCCCGATGATGATATTCGCCTGCTGTACCATCTCTTTGCTGACATCCTCATAGGAAGAATAAATTATTTCACATTCCGGAGAAACTTCTTTCAGCTTTTCTTTATATGTATCTCTCATAGGAACTACGGTCAAAATCTTTTTCTTTATCATATCGATTCTCCTCTATCCTGTTTTATTTTTAGGGATTTTATTATATCATAAGGCATGGAGGAAAAAATATGAACCAAAAAAAGAAAATTTTAATCATCGGCTCATCTGTTGCCGATGTTCTTATAGATGTGGAACGGTTTCCTGCGCCCGGAGAAGATTTGCATATCTTAAATCAGCAGCTCTGCATCGGCGGATGTGCCTTTAATGTATCCGATATCATCCGGCATTTTCAGGTGCCGCATCTGCTGTTTTCTCCGGCAGGCACCGGAATCTACGGGGATTTTATCAGAAATGAATGGGAAAAACGTGGAATTGTCTCCATACTGCCAGTGCCGGACCTTGACAACGGCTGCTGTTACTGCTTTGTTGACCAGTCAGGTGAGCGGACCTTCGCTTCTTATCACGGTGCTGAATATCTGTTTGAAAAAGAGTGGTTTGAGCTGATCGATGCTTCCCAATACGACACAGCCTATGTATGCGGGCTGGAAATTGAAGAAAAAACCGGGGAACACATCGTTTCTTTTTTAGAACAGCACACGCACATCAGCGTATACTATGCCCCGGGCCCGAGAATTGATAAACAGCCGAAAGATCTGATGAGGCGCCTGTTTGCCCTTCATCCCACCGTACATTTAAATAAATCTGAAGCCATCCTGCTGTCGGGTGAGACGGATCCGCAGCATGCTGCCATGGCCGTCAGCCAAATGACAGGTCAGGATGTGATCATCACTTTGGGAAAAGACGGGGCTTACTGCCTGGAGAATGGCAGCGGAGTCTTTCTTCCGTCCAGAAAGGCAAAACAAGTGGACGCCACCGGAGCCGGTGACGCCCACATAGGAGCTGTTATGGCACTTAAAAAGCTTGGATTTACGCTTTCCGATGCGGCCGCCAAAGCCAATCTGGTTTCTGCGGCTGTTGTTGAGAAAAAAGGTGCTTCCTTGGATCATAAAACATTTCTTCAATGCTTTACAAAATGACGGTCCCCAGGTTTTCAAAGGCTTCCCTCAGTTCATCTTCCAGCGGTTTGTCCAGGATAAAGCCGTCAAACTCTTCTATTTTTGCATAGGAGCAGATGGTCCGTTTTCCAATCTTGGATGTATCGCAGACAAGATAATTCTGGTCTGCAGAGGCCATCATTTCTTTTTTGATTTCTGCCTGGTCCATATTAGGAGTTGTCGCTCCTTTAGACAGGGAAACACCATCCGATGACATAAAGGCTTTTTCAACGGATATATTTTCAAGAAATTTCATCCCCATACTGCCCACCGTACTTTCAAAGGCAGTCCGCACATGCCCTCCGATGAGGATTAGATAGATCCCTTCCATCTTTTGAAGCTCCATGGCAGCGGGCAGGTCATTGGTCACAACTGTCAGTTTCTTTGCATCCTTTAAAAGCTTTGCAAGTTCCAGCATGGTTGTTCCGCTGTCTAACAAAATTGTATCCCCATCCTTTATCATTGTTCTGGCTTTTAACGCTGCATTCTGCTTTTCTTTCAGATATTTCTGCTTTCTTGCGGCGATTGATTCTTCCACGTTTAAAATATCATCATTGAGCAGTGCTCCTCCATGGGTCCTCGTAAGCCTCCCTGCCTTTTCCAGTTCCATCAGGTAGGTGCGGACCGTCGTTCCGCTCACATGAAACCGTTCAGAAAGTTCAGCGCTGCTCACCCTTTTATTTTCCTTTAATAGTCTCATGATCTCTTCTTTTCGTTCTTCTGCAAACATACGGTCCTCCTGTCAGTCTCTTTTTTATAATTCTACAATCTTTTTATTCACAATAGATTCATTTCCGGCTTTTACGATCCTTACGGCCATCTTTCCGTCATAACCGCTGCACTCCACAGGTGTATCGTTTATAATAGAACGTATAAAGCTCCGGTCTTCAGCTAAATAAGCATCCTTGAACAGGAATTTCCAGCTCCTTGTAGTCGGGCGCTTCAGTTCATGGTTCGGGGTACAGGTAAGGATTTTCTTTTCATGGATATCTCCAAGACAGATCACTCCCTTTGTTCCCAGGATCTCCACCCTTGCATCATATCCGTACTGGACATACTGGGCTCCTTCCACACAGGCATGAATTCCGTTTGCAAACTCCCCGGTCATGATGACATTGTCATAGAAGTCCGGATACTGTTCGGCAATCTCTTTATTTCTGAAATTCCCTCCTATGGCGTAGACGCTTTTAAGCTCACTTTCTGCAAACCACCGGACGGTATCAATGTCATGGCTGCTTACCTCTGCCAAAGGCCCGTTGCTCTTTTTAATATCGTACATCCATTCTTTGGGCTTGCTCGGCCCTCTGGAATGAGATTTCACTAAGACAATATCTCCGATCTCCCCTTCTGCGATCATCCGTTTTGCCTCCTGGAAGCTCTCATCAAAACGGCGCATAAATCCGATCTGCAGCTTTACTTTGTTTTCTTCTGCAGCCTTGATCATCTCATCGCATTCTTCCTCATTCATAGCCATCGGCTTCTCGCAAAAGATATGTTTCTTTGCTTCGGCTGCAGCCACTGCAATCTCTTTATGGTACTTGGTCGGCGTTACAATATACACTGCATGGATCTCTTCATTTTTCAGAACTTCCCTGTAATCTGTGTAATACAGCTCAATGCCAAGTTCCTCTGCCGCATTTTTTGCTGTTTCTTCCACCGGGTCACAGACTGCGATTATTTTCGCATTAGGAACACTTCCTGTATAATTGTGCGCATGGACCATACCGGCCCTTCCGGAACCAATCAGACATACCTTGATTTCTTTCATTCTCTTTTCCTCCCCTTATTTCTGCATCTCTTTTACAATCTCAACACCTGCACTCGTTCCAAGCCGTTCTGCACCGGCTTCGATCATTGCCAATGCAGTTTTAAGATCTCTGATACCTCCTGCAGCCTTTACTTTTACTGCATCACCCACAACAGATTTCATCAGTTTCACATCTTTCACTGTTGCTCCTCCGGTTCCAAAACCTGTGGAGGTTTTTATAAAATCCGGCCTTACTTCTGTTGCAATTTCTGCAGCTTTTTGTATTTCTTCATCCGTAAGATAGCAGTTTTCAAAGATCACTTTGCTGATGACTCCCGCTTTTCTGCATACGTCCACGATCTGCTTCATCTCTTCTTTTATGTACTCATAATTCTTATTTTTTACTTCCGCCACGTTGATCACATAGTCAATCTCATCGGCTCCTTTTTCTATGGCGTCTTTCGTTTCAAAGACCTTACACTCAAGTGTGGTCTGACCTAATGGAAATCCGATGGCTGCTCCCACATGCACAGGACTTCCGTCCAGCAATTCTTTGCAAAGTTTAATCTGTGCCGGATTAATCGCTACCATCTTAAACTGGTATTCCCTCGCCTCGCTGCAAAGCTTTTCAAACATTGCAGTATCTGCAAATGCTTTTAAATTTGTATGATCCACCATGCCTGCCAACTGTTCTGCCGTAATCTCCATTTCTGCGCCCTCCATTTCGTTTACCTGCGTTATATTTTGTTTACTTGTGTTTATAACCTTATGTTACCATAGGTAATATACAAAAGCAATACATAATAGAACAAAAGAAAACAAAAGTTTTCGTAAGTACTTTTAAACACAGAATTCAATAAGTATGTAAGAAGAAATGACGGTATTATCCTAGCATGATATAGTTATATTATAAAAAGGGGATTTGCGGAGGAAATATTATGATAAGAAAATCAACAGTAAATGACATTGATATTATTATGGATATTTGGTTAAGTACAAATATAAAAGCCCATAGTTTTATATCTGATGAATACTGGAAAAACCACTTTGAAGAAGTGAGAACTGCTATTTCAGAAGCCGAAGTATATGTTTTCGAAGATGTTGTAATAAAAGGATTTGTAGGGGTAATTGAAAACTATATTGCGGGTATCTTTGTAAAAGAAGAATTTCAATCCCAAGGTATAGGAAATGAGCTTATTCAGTTTTTACAGAATTCGAAATGTGAGCTTGTTTTGGATGTGTATGAAAAGAATAAAAAGGCAGTTGATTTTTATATAAAACACAATTTTAAAATATCTCAAAAGGGAACCGAGAAAGAAACAAATCATATGGAATATCAAATGATTTGGAAAAAATAATATGAAGAAAGAAGAGTCCTGAAAGGTTTTCTCTCACAGACTCTTCTTTTGTAAATTATTTTTCAGTTTTGTTATCTGTCTTTCATTCCCATATAGATCTTCTCAGCCGTGACCGGAAGTTCTCTGACACGTACTCCTGTCGCATTATATACTGCCTCTGCAATAGCCGGGTTCGGAGTATTAATGACAATTTCTCCTATGGATTTTGCCCCAAACGGCCCGGTCGGCTCATAGCTGCTCTGGAATTCTACCCGGATATTTCCGATATCCTGTCTTGTAGGAATCTTATACTGCATAAAAGAATTGGCTGATGTTTTTCCTTTCTCATTGTAAAGGATCTCCTCATATAAAGCCATTCCGATTCCCTGTGCCAGGCCTCCCTCGGTCTGAACTCTTGCCAGATTTGGATTAATGACAGTTCCGCAGTCCACAACGGCAGCAAAATCAATCAGCTCCACTGCCCCTGTCTCCATATCCACTTCCACCTCTGCGGCTCCTGCCATAAACGGCGGCGGAGATGTAGGAGAATAGTGGGATTCGCTGGCCTGAAGTGCTTCCTCATTTCCGCACATAACCTGATTCCCTATGTCTTTTAATGAAACTTCTTTTCCGCTTTCCGGGTGGAACACTCTTTTTCCGTCAAACTCTGCTTCCTCCAGAGGACATGACAAATACTGGGCACCTTTTTTAAGGATCTTTTCTTTTAATACCTCACAAGTCTTCACCACTGCCATCCCGGTCACATAGGTGGTACTGGATGCATAAGAACCCGTGTCATACGGAGAGACATCCGTATCCACTCCATGTACCACAATCTGATCCATATCACAGTCCAGACAGTCTGCCGCCATCTGGGCAAGAATTGTATCACATCCGGTTCCCATATCAGAAGCCCCGATGATCAGACTGTAAAAGCCGTCATCATTTACTTTAATCGTAACCGCAGCTGTGTCCACGTTGGAAATTCCGGAACCCTGCATAGCCAATGCCAGTCCCACACCTCTGACCTTCCCGTTGCCCATGTCTTTTCTTGGATATTTTTCATCCCATGAGATCATTTCTTTTACACGTTCTACGCATTGGTCCAGTGCACAGCTGGTGGCTGTCTCTCCATAGTAAGCAGGCATCTTCTGCCCTTCTCTCACCATGTTCAGCTCTTTTAATCTGACCGGATCCATTCCCATCTTGTGGGCCAGTTCATTTACCGCAGATTCAACAGCAAAAATACCCTGGGTGGCTCCGTATCCCCGGTAAGCCCCAGCGGACATTACATTCGTATAAACTACATCATAGGCAAAACGGAATGCTTCGGTCTTCCCATACAGAGGAATTGATTTATGTCCGGACAGCCCGACCGTCGTCGGACCATGTTCTCCATATGCCCCTGTGTTTGAAAGCGTATATACATCAATCCCCTTGATAATTCCATTTTCATCTGCTCCGATACGCACAGTAACTTCCATCTCATGCCGGGGGCTGGATGCAATAAAAGATTCTTCTCTTGTATAGACAATCTTTGCAGGTTTGCCTGTCTTTATAGTTACCAGTGCCGGATAAACTTCCGTAACAACCGTCTGCTTTGCCCCGAAGCCGCCGCCGATTCTCGGCTTCACTACGCGGATCTTTGACTTGGGAATATCCAAAGCATGAGATAAAATCCTTCTCACATGGAATGTAACCTGCGTGGAAGACACCACGTTGAGCCTTCCGTATGCATCCAGATGTGTAAACGTACAGAAGTTTTCCATCATAGCCTGCTGGTTTGCTTTTGTGTGGTATGTCTCCTCCACATAATATTTACAGTCATTCAGCACCTGGTCAATATCGCCTTCCTGTGTCTCATTGTGGGCACAGAGATTTCTTTTATTGTCTGCACCCACTTCACAGAGCGCTTTCCAGTTTTCTTCCGGATGAACCAGAATGTCATGATCTTTTGCTTTCCGGAAATCCAGTACGGGCTCCAGCACCTCGTATTCTACTTTTACAAGTTTCATGGCTTTTTCCACTGCTTTTTCAGAAACACCTGCAATAATTGCTGCCGCATCTCCGACAAAACGCATCCGGTCATCTAAAATCCTTCGGTCATAGGGACTTGGCTCCGGATAGGTCTGCCCGGCCATGGTAAATCTTTTGTCAGGGCAGTCCTCATGGGTCAGGATACACTCAATCCCCGGAACTTTTAACGCCCGCTCCGTTTCGATATTCTTTATCACTGCATGTGCATATGGACTTCTTAAAACCTTCACGATCAGACAGTCTTTCGGCGCCAGATCATCTGTGTAGACAGGTTTTCCGGTCACCAATGCCATGGAATCGACCTTAGGGACAGAAGTATTGACTGAATTCATGTTACTGTCCTCCTTTTTCTTTCATATAATTCTGAATAGCCCTCATCTGGCCTTCATATCCGGAACACCGGCAGAGATTCCCTGCCAGATACTCTTTGATTTCTTCAATAGACGGGTCTTTAAGCTCTCTCATCATTGCAATCACATTCATGATAAAACCCGGAGAACAGTATCCGCACTGTTCAGCTCCTTCTTTTGCAAGGAAACTTCCAAAATCCGTAGCCTCCTGCTGAATTCCTTCCAGAGTAGTAACCTCCCTGCCTTCTGCTCTTGCTGCCGGCATGGCACAGGACAGACACGGTTTTCCGTCAATCAGTACCGTACACAGTCCGCAGTTCGTTGTATCACAGCCTCTTTTCACGCTATAACATCCCATATCTCTCAATAAATCCAGCAGCATGCAGTCCGGTTCAATATCGGCTGCCGCCGGCTTTCCATTTAATTGAAAATTAACTTTCATCCTTAAACTTCCTCCAATACAGCATTTGCGGCCCGCCTTATGAGAACCTTTGCCACCGCTTCCCGGTACTCGCTGCTGCCTCTCATATTGCTTCCAAACTTCATTCCGGATACTGCCTTTTCGGCCAGAGTATCCTCCGATTCTCCGTGAATAACAGCAAGCTCAGCTTTGGCCGGCCTTGCTCCCACAGAAACATACCATGTATCATCTTTTTTTGATACGGCACAGGCAACTGTGGGAAAATCTGTTTTTGTTGCCCGCTGAGATATATAAGCAGCTCTGCGTCCATCCTTTTTAATGATGATTTTCTCTAAAATATCACGGTCACGTTTCCGGTCAGCAAATTCTGCCAACGTCATTTTGCCTGCATGGACCAGCACCACTTCCGTGTTAAGGGCAAGCAGACAGGTCAGCACATCAGAAAATCCAAATCTGCCGTAAATACTTCCTCCTGCTGTTGCCTGGTTCCTGAACTGGACGCCTACGATATGCCGTACACTTTCTCTCACTGCTCCGTGAAAATAAGACTCAAGTCCCGGATGGGTCTCCAGGCTTCTTAAAGAACACATAGCTCCTATCTCAAATACTTCTTCTGTTTCCTTAATATAGTCTAAAACAAGTCCGGACAAATCAATGGCGTTTTGTATCCGCGGGGAACAGAGCCTCAGCCACATCATTCCTCCAAGCACACGGTTTGTCTTCTTTTGGTTCAGCTCATATGCCTCCGAAAGACTTTCCGGCCTTAAATAATTTGCTATCGTTACCAATTCAATCTCCTCCATCGTCATTCGTTAAAATCAATTTCTGTCCGACACATTTCTTCGTTTCCGGACAGAAAACACTAATTTATACTTTAACATAGAAATAAGAAAGGACGAAAGAGTTTTTTTATAAAATCCATATGTATCCTGTATATTTGCAGATAATGGATGGCAGCGTATGCTTTTGCGCAGAGAAAAACTTTCTATTGTCAATAGTCACAGTATTTTTATGTTTTTTTCGTTATACTATACAAACTTAATCAAGTTTATTCCAAACATATTTACATCTTCAAATCACAGGTATATACTGGAATCAAGATATACTTTACTTAATCAATCAAGTTTATATTTTTGATGTTTCTATCATATGATCTTTAGTACCTTATGGTGTGTATCACGTCTGCCCGGAGGGCATGAGGAACAGGGGCGTGTCCCAGAGGGTACCGAATCAAAGGAGGCTTAATATGTTATTTCAAACAACCGAAGCTCATGAAGACCTGCGTGCGAAAGTCAGGGAATTTGCAGAAACTGAAGTGAAACCTCTCACCTTCCTCTTAGACAAAGAAAATGAATTCCCCACAGAGGCTATTGAGAAGTTTGCAAAGATGGGAATGATGGGTCTGCCATATCCGAAGGAATATGGAGGTGCAGGATCTGATGTTCTGAGTTATGCCATCGCTGTGGAGGAACTCTCCCGAGTAGACGGTGGAACAGGCGTTATTTTATCCGCTCATGTCTCTCTGGGAAGCTACCCGATCTTTGCTTTTGGAACTGAGGAACAAAAACAAAAATATCTGGTTCCTCTGGCATCAGGTGAAAAACTGGGAGCATTCGGACTTACAGAGCCCAATGCAGGAAGTGATGCCGGCGGCACGGAAACTACCGCAGTGCTTGAAGGAGACTACTATATATTAAACGGCGGCAAGATTTTTATTACCAATGCCGACAAAGCTGACACTTACGTGGTATTTGCAGTTACCACCCCGGATATCGGAACCCATGGGATCAGTGCTTTTATTGTTGAAAAGGGCTGGGAAGGCTTTACATTCGGGGATCACTATGACAAGATGGGCATCCGCTCCTCTTCCACTGCCGAATTGATTTTCAATGATGTAAAGGTTCCGAAAGAAAACCTGCTGGGAAAAGAAGGAGAAGGCTTTAAGATTGCTATGGCAACTTTGGACGGAGGCCGTATCGGCATCGCTGCCCAGGCTCTCGGAATAGCCCAGGGAGCATATGAAAATGCACTGGAATATTCCAAGGAAAGAGAACAGTTTGGACGTCCGATCTGCCAGCAGCAGGCGATTGCATTTAAGCTTGCCGACATGGCTACCAAACTTAGAACCGCCCGTCTTCTCGTATACAGTGCAGCGGATTTGAAAGAAAACCATGAGCCGTATGGACTGGAATCTGCCATGGCAAAACAGTACACCTCAGACATTTGCCTGGAAGTTGTAAATGATGCGCTTCAGATCTTTGGAGGCACCGGCTACCTGAAGGGAATGGATGTAGAACGGGCATACAGAGACGCAAAAATCTGTACGATCTATGAAGGAACCAATGAAATCCAGAGAGTTGTCATAGCTTCCCACATCATCGGAAAAATGCCGAAAACCCAGACAACAAGGAAGAGAGAACCTGCAACAGGCGTGCGCAAGAAAACGATCTTAAAGGATGGTTCCGCCAAAGAACGGGTTGACGCTGTGGTGGAGGCTTTGAAAAAAGACGGATATGACTTTACGGTCGGAATTGACCTGGACACTCCTATCTCCAAAGCTGACCGTGTAGTCAGCGCCGGAAAGGGTATCGGTCCTAAAGAAAATATGAAGCTCATTGAAGATCTTGCTGTACAGGCCGGAGCCGCTGTCGGTTCTTCCCGTCCGGTGGCAGAAACCTTAAAATACGTGCCGATCAACCGTTACGTGGGAATGTCAGGACAGAAATTCAACGGAAATCTGTACATCGCCTGCGGTATCTCCGGAGCCGGCCAGCATCTGAAGGGCATCAAAGATGCCACTACCATCGTGGCTATCAACAATAATGCCAACGCACCGATCTTTAAAAATGCAGATTATGGAATCGTGGGGGACGTGGAGGAAATTCTTCCGCTGCTCACAGAAGCTCTCGACAACGGAGAACCTAAAAAACCGGCTCCTCCTATGAAGAAAATGAAACGTGCAAAACCGAAAAAAACGGTGCCTACCTGGAAACGATATGTCTGCAACGGATGTGGATATGAGTATGATCCGGCCAATGGAGATCCGGAAGGTGAGATTGAACCGGGCACATTGTTTGAAAAACTGCCGGAAGAATGGATCTGCCCAGACTGCGGTGAATCAAAAGACATGTTTATTGAAGTGTGACATTTGGATTTCAGATAAAAGGAGGTATGATCCATGCATTGTGTTAGAAAAGTAACCGAAGATTTATATTGGGTTGGCGGCAATGACCACCGTCTGGCCCTGTTTGAAAATATCCACCCTATTCCCAGAGGAGTTTCTTATAACTCCTATCTGCTCCTGGATGAAAAAACCGTCCTGTTTGATACCGTAGACTGGTCCATTGGCCGTCAGTTTTTAGAAAACATCGAATATGTTCTTGACGGCAGGCCTCTTGACTACATGGTCATCAACCATATGGAGCCGGACCACGGTGCCTCCATTGAGGAAGTGCTTCTCCGCCATCCGGAGGTACAGATCATCAGCACAGAGAAAGCCTTCATGCTCATGCGCCAGTTTGGATTCGATGTCGACGGCCACATGATTGAAGTAACGGAGGGCGATGTACAGTCTTTTGGAAAACATGAAGTAACATTTGTATCTGCCCCGATGGTCCACTGGCCAGAGGCCATGGTGACCTTTGATGTCACAGACGGCATCCTGTTTGCCGCAGATGCTTTCGGATCTTTCGGTGCCCTGGACGGAAAACTGTTTAATGACGAAGTGAATTTTGACCGGGATTGGATCGACGATGCCAGAAGATACTATACAAACATCGTAGGTAAGTATGGACCTCACGTTCAGTCTCTGCTGAAAAAGGCCGGAACCATTGACATCAAAATGATCTGCCCGCTTCACGGACCGGTATGGAGAAGTGATCTGGGATACTTCCTTGACAAGTATGACAAATGGAGCCGTTATGAACCGGAAGAAAAGGGCGTAATGATTGTCTATGCTTCTATGTACGGCAACACAGAGGCTGCGGCACAGAATCTGGCTGCCCGGCTCTGCGAAAAGGGCATGACCAACGTTGTCATGTATGACGTTTCCAATACCCATGTTTCCCAACTGATCTCCGAGACCTTCCGGCTAAGCCATATTGTTCTCGCTTCAGTCACCTACAATCTGGGAATCTACCCGCTGATGCATAATTATCTGATGGATATGAAGGCATTAAACCTTCAGAAACGTACCTTTGCGGTCATTGAAAACGGCTCCTGGGCCTGTAAGTCCGGTTCTCTTATGAGGGAATTCATTGACGGCATGAGAGAAATGGATGTGCTGGATGAGCAGGTAACCCTCATGTCATCCATGACAGAAGACAATGGGGACGATATGGATACACTGGCAGACGGCCTTATAGAATCTATGAAACAGTAAAAACCCATTTTTTAAAATCCAGGCCTGCATAAATTTTTGCAGACTTGGATTTTTTCTCTGAAATAATTTGTCTGCTTCCATTGACAGGCATTTTTTAGTTTGGTATATTTTCACTAAGATAAGGAGGGAGAACCACATGCTGATTTCAAGAGAAACCGATTATGCCCTGCGCATTTTGAGGGCCTTAAGTGACGGAGAAAAACGATCTATAGAGGAGATATGCAGTCTGGAAGCTACACCAAAACAGTTTGCATACCGTATTATAAAAAAGCTTGAAAAGTCCGGATGGATCGTCATCACCAGAGGTGCCGAAGGCGGCTGCCGGCTGACAGCTGATCTGCACGATGTGAGTCTCCATGACCTGATCCACGGTCTCGGAAGCAGCTTCTGCATCAATGCCTGCTTTCAGGAAGGCTATGAATGTACCAGGTCTCCCCTCTGCGAAGATCCGTGCCATATAAAAGAAGGGCTGGCTAAGCTGCAGGAATCGATGGAAAAGGAATTAAAAGATTTAAATCTTCATTGTCTCATCTTCGGTTCTCCGAATTAAATTCGTTCCAGTGTTTTTTATTTCATGGAACGCACTTTCCCATGAAATAAAAAACTTTCCTGTTCCAGCGCTTTTCCTTCGCTGACCAGCAGTTTTCTAAGCTCAGACATCTCAGGTATCTGATCCATATCCATTCTTTTTAGTTTCGTTAATATTCCGGACTCCACAGCAACTGCATATTTTTCATATTTCCGGTAGACTTCTGTGTCCATCTGCCATGGCTGAACCTTGGGGAATATTTTTTGTTTTATATACTGGTAAATCCGGATCCCGCCGTAATCCAGATCCCCGGAATGAAAATACTGTGTCTTCGCCGGAAGCACTTCCCGCAGTTTTATGAGAAATTCTCTTTCCTTCGGCGTAAAAAAACCATGGCTGTATATGATAAGCCATTCTTCATCATACGGCATAGCCATGTAGTTTGCCTTATTTTCAACTGTCAGGACTTTTTTTACCTTCTGACCTGAATTCGGTTCTGCGTGAGAAAGCGTCAGAGAATTTAAGACTGCTCCGTACCGGAACTTCCCCAGATCGATGTTTTCTCCGTCCACTGAGATCCATAAAGGCCCCTTTAACGCCAGCTCCTGGGAGTATTCCTCAATCAAAAGCTGGGACAGGATCTGGGTATCATTCATCTCTTCTTCTATCCCTGTGTGATATTTTCTGGCAATAGACAGTATGGTACTCTGAAATTCATTCTCAAAAGCCTTGGAATGCCCCAGGCAGTATTTGCTGAATACCCTTTTATATAAAGGCTCCCTCAGACGGTCTATCTCTCCCAGACACTGAAACAGCCCATCCCTTTTTGCAAATTCTGAGGGCACATGGCCTTTTTCCAAACGAATCAAACACCGGTCCAGATATTGTTTTATCCACATTCCTTCCACCGATGAGCGCAAATTTTCAACAGCCCTTCTATGTTCTTCAATAACCTGTGACTTGGGGCGGATATCTGACAGTTCATACATGCGGGGAAGATCCCGGAGGGCATACCGGATCTTACGGATATCATTTCCCACGCTCTCCCATTCAATCGTTATCATCCCCTGTGTTTGAAGTTCCCTGGCCTCTGCCAGAAACTCTGTTTTTCCTACCTTGTCATACAGTTCCTGATGTACGAAGAAGGAGCGGTTTCCTTCCGCCCCTTCCTTCCAGTCTGAAGATGACCGTTCGGTTTTTTCTATAATGATCTTAAGCAGTTCCTTCTTCATCCTCTGCTTCCTCCAACAGATTCTTAAACTCCCGTTTTTCAAATTCCTGGATCGATATGCTCTTCTTATTCGGATTAGCGTAGACGAACGTCTTGTCCACATTCTCCAGATAATTCTGAATTTTGTCATTGGTGGCGCTTATAATAGCCTGGAATCCAAGTCCCCGGATCAGCTCTATACAGCTGGCAACCTTCTCCGCATCCATCTTTGAGAAAGCCTCGTCAAGGACTACCAGACGAATGGTAGGGCTTCTTCTGATCTTTGGTGACAGATTGATCCTATAGGCCTGGGCAAAGCTTGCAAGCAGTGCAACATAGAGGGGATTCTGCCCTTCTCCCCCTGAATTTTTCTTTATCATTCTGCTCAGTCCAATGGTGATTTTTTCTTCTCCTTCCACGATTTGCTCCATGTCAAAAGAAAGATAGGTCCTGTAATCCGCATACTTTTCCATATTCCGCTTGGCCTCATCAAGTTCCTCCGCTGAGGCATTTTCAGGCGGGATGAAAATATCAATCAGGTCGCTCATGACTTCTCCATACCGGCTCTCATGTTCCATAGAAAACAGATTCATTTGATGATCCATGGATGCATCCAGCGTGGAAGGATCAATCTGCAGAGATTCATCCATAAACATTGGATAATAAATACCGTCCGGTCCCTTATTTTTCGTAATGCGGAACTGGTACTTGTCCTTTCCAAAGTCCAGTCTGCTTATAATGCGGTTCAGCTCATCCCTTCTCTGATAAGCTTCCAATATAGCATATCGGATCTTGGAAATAAAATCATCCTTAAAGTGTTCCGCCGCAGATCTGGCCTGTTCTCTTGCTCTCTCCTGATAATCCGCAAGATGGTCACATTCCAGCTTGGACAGCAGCTGCTCATAAGGCTCGTTCCCCTCGATGGCCGGTGAAAATGTCCGGTTCGGATACTCTCTTAAATAAGCAGAACGCAGTTCTACCAGTTCCCTGTACACTTCTTCTTTTTTCTCTTCTGCCTGTCTGATCTTGCGGATGGTCCCGTTTTTCAGATTCTCGTAGTTGGAAGCGCCTCGGTCTTTCATGAAATCCTCAAATGCCTGTTCCAGTTCTTCATTGTATTGGAAAATCCGCTCCCTCTCCGTAAGTTCGCTGTTTGTAGAAAGGTGTAGCTTCTGCCAGTCTTCGATCTGCTTTTCCCTTGTCCAGACAGCCCTTGACACCTGGCTGAGCAGTTCCTGCTTTTTCGCCTGCAGTTCTTTGTTTTCCCGCTGCCTTTCCACTAATGCATCAATAGATTCCTCTTTCATTTTCTGCATTTTTGCTTCCAGCCGCTTTTTCTGCTCCGTTTTTTCTTTCAGCCAAGCCAATGCTTTCTGCTGCTCTAAATATTCTTCCTCAGAACGGCCCAGGGCCTCCAGCGCCAGTATCTCTTCTGCTTTGGATACCATATCTGCAAACGGCTGCTTTTTTGCTTCCAGCTGTCTGCGCTCTTGTTCCAGATCTTTGATTCTTTGTTTCATACTGCTCTCGCCGATATAAGACCGCTTAGTATAATCGGCAGGATTCAGTCTCTTTAACTGGAAATTCTTATAAAGCAGACAATCAGGGGTTACCCCTGTCCTCTGCTGCCTGAGTTCATCAATCGTATGACATTTGATGACTCTGCCCAAAAGCAGGTCTACAAAAGCACGGACAAAGGGTTTCTCTGTAATAACTTCTTCAGCCAGTGCCTGGCCGGCAACAGCAGGTTTTTCTTCCTGTACCCGTTCTGTATCTAAAACGGAAACTCTGAAAAATGTCTTCTGATCCATCTCTCTGTAGATCTCCATGGCTGCTTTTGCATAGTCAGGTTCAACCACCAGAGCCAGCTTGTTGGATCCCAGGTATCCTTCCACCGCTTTATGCCATGTTTCTGATCTCATATCCAGAAGATCTGCGAGAATATGTACTCTCACTGCCCTGCCAAACCGGGTGCTGAGACGGGTCTGGAGCTCATACCTGGCATTTTCCAGCTCTTTCGGATAGGCCTTATTCCCTTTTTTCAGCTCGCCAAGTTCCCCGGCAATCTCTTTTTCCCGCTTCTTAATCTTCCTTAACTCTGAAGACGCTTCCTGCCGGTCGCTCTCCACCTCTTCCCGTATTACCTTTAAACTGTGCCTGAGCCTCCGGAGTTCCTCCAGGCTTATGCTGCCCTTTGAAAAACTTTCAATATCCCAGATGGTCTGATTAGGAGTGGCCTCAAGTTCCTTCCACCGCTCCAGGTGGGCACATGTCTGCTGCCATGCCGCCCTGTTTCTTGTAAGCTGTTCCAGCAGCTCATTCAGGCCTTTCAGCTCTGTTTTCAAATTTTCAAAACCGCTGTTTGCGATCTGCTTTACCAGCCCGTCATATTCAGCGGCCAGGGCGGACAGCTCTCCGGACAGCTTATCCCTGCTTTCCTCCTGCTGCTGTTTATCATCCTCCGCCCTCTCCATCTTTTCCCTCAGATCCTTTATCTGTTCCTTCAGCTGAAGCATCATAAGTTTTTCCAGGCGGTACTGGTAAATCTCTGCTTCCTTCCCTGCTTTAACAAACTGATCATAGCCGTTTCTTATCTGCTTCAGGCTTGAGATCTCCTTTAAGGTATCTTCAATCTTTTTCCGCATTCTTCCGTATTGGAGGACACTCTCCTGCATATCCTCAATCTGAATGTCCTGCTCCATACAGATATATTCCCGCACAAAATCTTCCAGCTTAATGTTCATTTTAAACGGAATGGCCCTTTTAAAGAGCCGCGGAAATTTATCTGCATCCAGTCCTCCCAGATAAATATCATAAAGCTGCCTTCTAAACCGCTCGTTGCTGGTGCCGAAATAAAACTCTTCACGGACAAAATGGGTTTGGATATACTCTCTCACTTCACTGGCGGCCATTGCACGGCCGTCTTTCCGGTAGTGGTGTTCAGGAATTCCTCCCTTGTGCCAGAAAAACAGTCTCGATATTTCGTTTGTCGCTGTCTCCACGTCAAAAACCACACCGACACACTCTTTGTCTCCGGTCACGGTCTGTTCAAGTTCCAGCACAATGGTTGTGGAAAAATTCCTGTTTCTGATATATTTCACTTCATTGTTGTCGCCCACAGAAATCATGCCCCTCAGATATTCAATCAGGCTCCTGTCTGAATCATCAGCCGCAGCCTTGTTGAAAAATCCTCTTCCGTCCGTGTTGGCATAGAGGACAATCTGCAGGGCATCGATGACTGTGGATTTTCCGCTTCCGGAATGTCCCGTAAAAAAGTTGATGCCTTCGCTGAAGGAAAGCACCTTTTTCTCAATATAATGCCAGTTATTCAGACAGATCTTCGATAGTGCTTTGAATGCCTGTTTGTTCTCCTTCATCTTCTCCACGTTCGTCCTCCTCTGTAAATGTTTCAATCAGCTTATGAA
Organism: Anaerostipes sp.; assembly: GCF_018381315.1. Lineage (GTDB taxonomy): Bacteria > Bacillota > Clostridia > Lachnospirales > Lachnospiraceae > Anaerostipes. The sequence goes on from NZ_JAGZSD010000004.1 coordinate 68,688, forward strand.
CATCGTCTCCCAGCAAAACTGCATTAATACACGGATATACAACCATCCGGCTCTCCTCATTGAGATCCTCCAGCACATCCATCGGTTCTATGATCTGATACCTTTTCAGCAGAGAAATAGTCTTTCTCATTTCTGTGGCGGATGACAAGTTTTTCAGCAGATGAAAATCCCCGATCTTTTCATTGATTTCTCCCAAAGATGTGTATACATAGCTGCTTGTGGATGCCGCCTCCATCTGTTCATCATAAATAAGCTTTAAGATCAGCAGATAAATGGTAGCCAGCTTCGGAAGCTTTTCCCCGAGCACAGTCTCTCCCTGAATATAAAAAATCCCCATATGGCTGCTCTCGTTCAGTTCCAGCCCTGCTATGGCAAAATACTCTCTTAAAAATTCCAGATGCTGATTCAATATCCTGAAATCCTTCTGGAATGTAAATCTTCCGGTTCTCTTTTCGTATTTTCGTTCCAGCACAAAGGTCTGACGGAACAAAAGCTGGATGATGTGTTTTATATCATCTTTTTCCTCATCACTTAACTGTTCGTAATATTCAATCATGCCTTTCTCCTCACAAATAACAGATCCGGATAGCGGTATTTTCCGTTTTCCAGCATCCTTTCTTCTCTCTCCACCACCTGATAGCGGCTGTTTTTTCTGGTACAGTAGTCATAGGCCAGAATCAGCTTTTCAAAAGCCTCATTGTCGCTGATCTCCACATCTTTTATCTCCATACAGCCATCATTCATATGGCTTTCCAGAAATTCTTCAATCTCTTTTTTGCTGTATCTGGTATGAATCTTGTTCAGCTTTAATACTTCTTCCCTGGACAGTTCCGGCATGTCCTCATCTGGCTCCAATTTGCTGATGAAATCTTTTCTCTTTTTTCTTCTGTACAGTGACTTTTGTGAGAGGACCTCAAGACGTGACAGATTCATTTTTTCTGCCACCTTTGTAAGCCTCTCATCTTTACCCTCATCTGTTTCCAAGTGTTTTAACAGACTCACTACCATGCCTTTCATATCCGCCTCGCCGCTGAGCATATAATTCAGCCTCGTAACCGTAGCGCGCACATATTTGGAATGTTCCTTGTCCATATTTGCAATTCTGTGTTCAATATCATCAAAGCCGCGTTCTATGGCATCCAATATTTCCAAAACATCTTCCTTCTCATCCCGGCCCTCTGCACGGGCTTTGGCACGGACCTTTTCAATCCATACCGCATCTTCCCTCATTTGCTGGAGACACCTCTTGATATCCATTTTGTACAGATAGAAGTTATCATTGGTCTTCAGCATATGGTATTTTTTCTTGACGATTTCCTCCACATATCCCTCTAAATGCTCCGCCAGGACATCTCCGTAAAACTGCTGTTTTAACAGGCGTCCAAAAAACTTATCCATGTTATGCAGCAGATCCTGGAGTGCCTTGTTCAGCTTCTTTGTATTGATTAAAGCGGTTTTCAGCATACCCAGATTAATTCTTTTGTCATTTTGGAAGGAAAATAAAGTAGCATATACGTTTTGAATATAAATCTCCGTGTCCTCCATCTGAGGATTCACCAGCTGTTCAAAAGCTTCCAGAAAGACAGCCGCATAATCGGGGATCACAATATTGGATGTAAGCGTAGAAAAATCATCCAGCTTCTTCAGCCATCCGGTCCTGATCAGCCAGTTTAAAATCCGGTTCGGCGGCGTCTCCAGTACATCCAGCTCTGACTCAAATTCTTCCCGTTCAAGCCAAATGCGTTTATCTGCATTCCAGTCACTGAGGACCTGAATACAGACTTCTCTGCTCAAAAAATAGTTATTATATTCATATTCTTCACTGATTTTCAGCAGTGCTTCTATGTAAAGATCCCGATTAACGGAACGGAATAAGCTCCAAAATGAATCCGGGATATCGTATCCAAATCTCATAGTCCCTCCTTTATGTTTTGCTTTTTTATCATAACACAAAACCCCATTTTTGTGCACTGCCTCAGCCGGCCCATATTTGTACGCATCCGGTCTTGAGGTTTTTCTGCTGCATAGGGTGATCTATCTATAACAGCAAAAAAGGAGACAGGTATTATCCCTGCCGCCTGATCTTATCGCACTTATTGCTGAAAGTGGCCTTTTGTTTCATGGGGGTTCTATTTCAGCAGACATTACGTCCATTTTATTACAACTCTTGTTAATGTTCATCACTATGCTACAATAAAGTGCATTACGCATATTAAATTTCAATACAACTTTTGTTAATGTTCATCCCGGAAGGACTTTATACTGTTATCCTGCCGCAAAAGAATTTCAATACAACTCTTGTTATTGTTCATCCGTCAGTTTCCGGTGCCAAAACAGGAAGTAAAGGGAATTTCAATACAACTCTTGTTATTGTTCATCTCAACACCATATGCCCGCAGGCTGTATTTCCATCCATTTCAATACAACTCTTGTTAATGTTCATTCACAACTACCACGAATCATGAAATTGGGAATTATATTTCAATACAACTCTTGTTAATGTTCATTTGGAGATTTTGCAGACATGATGGCAAAGAAAACCGATTTCAATACAACTCTTGTTAATGTTCATTCGGACTTGGTACCAGCGTCAGGATTTGCTTCTTACCCATTTCAATACAACTCTTGTTAATGTTCATTCTTAGATATTCCTTGTGCATATTTTTTGTAATCAGATTTCAATACAACTCTTGTTAATGTTCATTCCCTTAAGTTCATCTTTTTTCTTTTCCTTTCTCATCATTTCAATACAACTCTTGTTAATGTTCATTAGACAGCAAATATGTTCAGCAATCAAAAGAAAATAAATTTCAATACAACTCTTGTTAATGTTCATTCAACGTTTTTTCGTCGTTTCCTGTTTTTATTATAGCCAGTTTCCCTTATAAAATCAACGTTTCCTCTGTTTTTTCCCAACCGATTTTATGTTTTCTTATTTTCTCTTTTAATTGCTGTTTACCCGCCATTTTAAGCGGTTCTTCTGCATTTCCCATGTGAAGAGGTTGGGAAATTTAATCCTTCGTTTTTACTCTTTGTTTTATAAAAGGCAAACACCGGTCTCGTCATCCCGCCACAGCTTTTTTAGTGTCCGCAATGCCCTCCGCAGCTGCTGCAGCTGTTTCCGCAGTGAATTGACTTCCCTTTCTTCTTATCCCGCACCATACTTCTGACAATCAGGCCTACGATGCCTAAAACAGCTACTCCTACAATGAAAGTTCCCATTCTGCACCTCCTTTAAATTTCAGGCCTGCACGTTCAGTGCAGGCCTGTGTTTCCCGAATTTATTTTACTTCGGCCGCTCCTTTAATACTTACGTTTAATTTTTTACTTTCCTTATATGGCCTTACTAACAGATAGATAAATCCGATTATCAGGATGAAAGCAGCAGCCGTCCCGATCCCGAAAGTTCCTGTAGTAATCAGTGTACCAATCTGATAAACACAGAGTGAAACCACATAGGCAAGAATTGTCTGGTATCCAACAGCAAACCAAAACCATTTTATATTGTTCATTTCTCTTTTTATGGCTCCCATAGCTGCAAAGCAAGGTGCACACAACAGGTTAAATACAAGGAAGGAATATGCCGCTGCTGCTGTCATGCTTCCGGCAAGTGTCCCCCAAATCTCGGCACCGTCTTCTGCCACTTCGGCAAAGCCAAACAAGATGCCAAAAGTACCTACTACATTTTCTTTTGCTACCAATCCGGTGATAGCAGCCACAGCTGACTTCCAGTTTCCCCAGCCAAGAGGTGCGAAAATCCATGAAATACCGTTGCCGATGGCGGCAAGGATACTGTGGTCGAGTTCCATATCCGTGAGCATTCTGAACTGTCCGTTGATCCATCCAAAATAAGTTGTAAACCATATAAAGATGGTAGAAAGAAGAATGATGGTTCCGGCCTTTTTAATAAAGGACCATCCGCGTTCCCACATGCTTCTTAATACATTTGATACGGTCGGCATATGGTAGGCAGGCAGTTCCATTACAAACGGAGCAGGATCTCCTGCGAACATCTTTGTTTTCTTCAAAATAATTCCTGAGCAGATAATCGCTGCAATGCCTACAAAGTAAGCACTGGGAGCTACCCACCATGCACCGTGAAACAGCGCACCGGCAATCAGCGCAATGATCGGAAGTTTTGCACCGCACGGAACAAACGTTGTTGTCATAATGGTCATCTTACGGTCACGGTCATTTTCAATGGTTCTTGATGCCATGATACCCGGTACTCCGCATCCGCTTCCGATCAGCATTGGTATGAAAGATTTGCCGGAAAGACCAAACTTGCGGAAAATACGGTCCATGATAAAGGCTACCCGGGCCATGTATCCGCAGGACTCAAGGAATGCAAGGAAAAGAAATAATACTAACATTTGTGGCACAAATCCCAGTACTGCACCCACACCTGCAACAATACCGTCTAGAATCAGTCCCTGAAGCCATGCAGCACATCCGACAACATTCAGACCTGCTTCAATTACAGACGGAATACCAGGCACGCTGAGTCCAAAAAGCTTCCATCCGTCACCAAACACTCCATCATTTGCCCAGTCTGTAGCCCAAGTTCCGATTGTCGTGACAGAGACGTAATATACAGCGAACATTACTGCTGCAAAAATCGGCAGCGCGAGAAACCTGTTTGTAACAATACGGTCAATTTTATCCGAAACAGTCATTTTTTCTTTTCGGTTCTTCGTAATACATTTTTCAATAATAGAAGAAATATAGGTATAACGCTCATTGGTAATAATACTTTCTGTATCATCATCCATCATATCTTCGATTTTCTTGATCTCAGCCTCTGCGTCCGGCACCACCTTCATCTGTTCCCGGATCTTATCATCCTTTTCCAGTATTTTAATTGCAAAGAAACGCTTCTGTTCTGCCGGAATCTCGCTGCCCAGCTTCAGTTCCACTGCATTCAGCACTTCTTCTACTCTGGAATCAAATGTATGTACCGGGGGAGCAGACTTCTTGTCATTTGCAAGTGCTACTGCTTTTTCTGCCGCTTTTTTGATTCCTGTACCTTTGAGAGCAGAAATCTCTACTACTTCACACCCCAGTTTTTCACTGAGCTGTTTGATATGGATCTGGTCCCCGTTTTTCTCAAGGACATCTATCATGTTGACTGCCATGATTACAGGAATTCCAAGCTCCATAAGCTGTGTTGACAGATAAAGATTCCTTTCGATATTTGTGCCGTCTACAATATTTAGTATGGCATCAGGGCGCTCTTCAATCAGATAATTTCTTGCAACAACTTCCTCTAATGTGTAAGGAGAAAGGGAATAGATTCCCGGAAGATCCATGATGGTGACATCTTTGTATCCTTTCAGTTTGCCTTCCTTCTTTTCCACTGTAACGCCAGGCCAGTTTCCTACAAACTGATTTGAACCGGTCAAAGCGTTAAACAGCGTTGTTTTCCCGCTGTTCGGATTACCAGCTAACGCAATTTTAATTGACATTCTGCATTTACCTCATTTCTTTTCATGTACACTTGTTTGCTTATGCTTATTTATATTAGTTTAAACTAACTACCCTATAAAATAAAACGGAATTATTCGACTTCGATCATCTCTGCATCCGCTTTTCTTACAGACAACTCATATCCGCGCACTGTGATTTCCACCGGATCTCCAAGGGGTGCCACCTTTCTCACAAAAACATCTACACCTTTTGTAATTCCCATATCCATGATACGGCGCTTCACAGGTCCTTCTCCGTTCAGCTTCTTTACCTTTACCGTATTTCCGCATGCAATTTCTTTTAACGTCTTCATCTTCTCTCCTTTTCAGCTTACCATTATTTTATTTGCCATGTCTTTTCCAATCGCTACTCTGGAGTCTTTGACATTTACAATCACATTTCCCCCTATGACAGATACGACAGTGACATTCCCTCCCACTACAAATCCAAGGTTCTCGAGAAATCTTCTGGTCTCTTCCCTGCCGCCGACTTTACAAATGACATTTGCTTCCCCTTCTCTTACCATAGTTAAAGGCATCATTTTCCCTTCTTTCTTTATTGGTATTGATTATCATTTCCGTTCCGTTCATCAATTAGTATATTCTAACTCAAGTTAGTAGTCAATATTTCCAGTTGATAATTTTTATCATTAAGCAAGAATTTGATGTTGCAATGAAAATATGTTATACTTTCAATTGTTTTCATATGAAAAAATACTTACTTAGAAATGAGGTAAATTCATGCATGCCAATGAATCTGCTGAAAATTATTTAGAAACTATATTAGTCCTCAGTAAATCACGTCCGGTCGTGCGTTCCGTAGATATCGCAACAGAGCTTGGTTTTAAAAAATCCAGTGTCAGTGTTGCTATGAAAAAGCTCCGGCAGAATGAACATATCACGGTTTCTCCCGAAGGGTATATCTATCTTACGGAGTCCGGCAGAGAGATCGCCGAGATGATCTACGAACGTCATGAACTTCTCTCATCCTGGCTCACAGCACTGGGGGTCAATAAGGATATAGCGTCAGAAGATGCCTGCAGAATTGAACATGTCATCAGCAAAGAAAGCTTTGAAGCCATAAAAAAACATGTAAAATAAAGAGGTGCCAGCCGGCACCTCTTTTTTCTGTTTAATGCTTTGTCTCTTTTTTCTTTCCGTACATTTTGGCGTCTGCTTCCCGAAACAGCTTATATATGAACTCTTCTCCGTCACAACTCCCAGACGCACAGCCGCCGGCCACACAAAAACTCTCCGGATTTCCTTGGCTGCATCTGCGGGTACTTTCCTCCATATCAGCAAATGCCTTTTCTATCTGATCCTCCGATACACCCTCCATAAGTACAACAAACTCATCTCCCCCGATCCGGTAGCATTCTCCAAAGTCTGAAAATGCTTTTTTAATCATGGCTGCTGAAGCTTGGATGAGTCTGTCTCCCGCTGTATGACCGTAGGTATCGTTAATATGCTTCAGATTATTGATGTCAAACACAGCTACTGCAAAAGATCCCTGACCGCCTCTGTGCTGCAGGACTTCCGCATCCCGGTCAAATGCCGCCCGGTTTCCCATGTCTGTCATGGTGTCCTTATAAGCAAGCATCCTGTAAGTATCCGCTTCCATACTGGTCCTGAGCAGTCCGACACCTCTTTTCAGACTTCCATAGCATAGAAAAATATAAAATGCAATAAGCCCGGCGCGGAAAAACAGGGAATTATCCCCGCTGCCCAGGGGACGAAATGACAAGAGAGAAGCCATTCCTCCGCAGGATAGAACTACAATGCCCGCCAGTACAAAAGAGGTATCACTGTTGCGGTAACAGATCTGTTCCCGCAGACACAGGAAAATACTCACTGCCACTGCTGCCGCCATCAGAATATGGGTCACCGGCAGAGTTTTGAGCAAATCTGCAATCCCGGCCATGTAAAGTCCTGTGCACAAAAATGTCTGAAGTATAAACAGCAGGCTGAAAATCTCCAAAACCCGCTTTCCATGGCTGCAGATCTGACGAAGGAAAAATAGAAACGGCACCGGCAGAAGCGTAAACAGTAAAAATGAGAGAATATACACCGGAGCTAACTGATCTGTCAGAAATTGTGGAATTTTGGAATCTGTAATGATCCACATGGTTGAAATCAGAATAAAAACACCTAGGTACATAAAATCCAATCTGTTGAAATCCAGTCTCTTGAAACGCAGGAAAAAGAACAAAAGGAGAAAACACAGTCCCAGTACACCGGAAAGAATGGCGAACAAAGCGATTCCCAGACAGTCCTTCCAGATCATCTGCGTCACCGAACTGCGGCTGCCCAGTATCACCCCTGGAATCTTCCATTTCCCCGGAGTATTGGGAGCAGTAAGTCTCACAGCAACAGTCTTTCCCTGCAGATCCTCCGGCAGCCGGATCACATTCCAGACATTTCCCAGAATCCATCCCGCCGGCCCCTTATTGCCTCTGCCATAAGAATATACCTTTTTCTTCTCAACAAAAACTTCTGCGAACTGGTGGTAATTTTCCATGCACAACACTGCATCCTCCGGGGCTGTTTCTGTTAAATCCCTGTATATAGTCAGGCTTTCTCTCCTGCTGTCTTTTATGACCAAGGGCAGTTCTGAAATCTCAGTTTTCTTTCCTTGGTCTAAATAATACCAGCCCTTTGACAGAACTTCCGCCTGCCCCTGCTCACTGATTCCGATATGGTCTGTTATAAAAGCTTTCCTGCTGTACAGAAAAACTCCTGCAGCTAAAACGAGAGACAAACAAAAAAAAACGGCAAGAAAACGGCTCCTCTTCTGCTCTTTCATATTTACATTCCCCCTCGTCAAACATTTTATTTATTTTAACATAAACATGACGATTTCACCAGCTTTCCGTCCTGCATGGAAGCTGGTGAAACAGGGATGAGTGCAGATCTGATGGAGGATTTACATTTTATTGTTCCAGAAGTTCGAGAATTTCTTCTATGCTCTTCTTTCCAAAATAAACATCTTTCTCATTTACAATCATACAGGGTACACTCATAATCTGATATTTGTCCTTTAATTCTGGGTAGTGGGCCATATCATAAATGTCGGCCTCAATCTGCGGATTTTCAAGTGCAATTCTCTGCACTGCCATAACCAGTTCAGGACACATGGTGCAGGACAGAGATACAACAGTCTGAATCCTGATTTTTCTGTCAATCTTTTTGATTCTTCTAAGCAATTCCTCATCAATGGCCTGTCCCGGACCGGCAGCATTATAAAGAGCGATGATAAAAGAATTAAACTCATGTCCTCCCGGAACTCCATGGAAGGAAGTGCCCAGATAATCTCCGCCGCTGTCACAAATACGGATTGCCGGATATTCTATATCATCCCGATGGCCGCTTTCCATCTCACACCGGATATGAGGAGATAATCCCTCCATCTCTGAAGCAAAGCCTCTGACTTCCCCTGATATAGTGCTGCTGTCCGTATAAAATTTCAAAACCATATCCTTTTCTAACCTTTCAAAGACCGGCGCCAGCTGCTGCCTCATCTCTTCTGTCAGGAAACTGCCCTCTGTCTGTGTATCCTTCACGGACACATCTGCCGGTTTCTCTCTTTTCGGCACTGAGATCTCACGCTCCGGAAGCTTCAGTGCCTCATACATACCGGAAAGATATTTTTCTAAAGAGGTTGCGGCCACTGCGCCGTCTGAAACTGCTGTGACCACCTGTCTCAAATTCTTCACACAGATATCGCCTGCTCCGTAAATGCCGTCTGTGCTTGTCTTTTGATTGATATCTGTCACCAAATATCCGTCTTCACTCAGTTCCAGAAAATCCTTAAAAAGCTCTGTAGCCGGTGCGTATCCTGCAAATACAAAAATACCGAAACTCTTTCCTTCCGGCGGTTCATACTTCCATGTCTCACCAGTTTCATTATTTTTAAAAACTGCATACTGAAGAGTATTTTCCCCTCCGGCTTCTGCAATTTCGGTCTGATAGTGGACTTCAATTCCAGGATGGCTCCGAACCTGGTCTGCTATGGAGGCAGCACAAGTAAAATCCTCTTCTCTGACGATCACTGTAACCTTTTTAGCATACTTTGTCAGAAACATGGATTCTTCTGCTGCAAAGCCGCCGCCCAAAACAAACACATCCAGCCCTGTAAAAAACTCTCCGTCACAGGTAGCACAGTAGGCAACTCCCCGGCCCTGGAATTTTGTCTCTCCCTGAAAACCGATCTTTCTGGGACTTGCCCCTGTCGCAAGCACAATCCCAAGCGTCTTAAAGGTGCCTTTTTCTGTGACCACTTCTTTAACCTCTCCGTCCGGATGAAGTTCCCTGACTTCTGCCATCATAAACTCAGCTCCGAAAAATTCTGCCTGCTTTCTCATGTTCTCTGTAAGTCTGGTACCGTCTGTTTCAGGCACACCCGGATAATTGACAACTTCAGACGTAATTGTAATCTGCCCGCCCATCTTTTCTTTTTCTATGACCAGCACCCGATATTTTGCCCTGGCAAGATAAATGGCTGCGGAGAGCCCTGCCGGGCCTCCGCCTATTATGATGCCGTCATAGAGTTTGTTCATATCAAGTTCTTTCAACGTATCACCTTCCATTTGTGTATGATTAAATTAATCCTACAAGATCAAGACTTGGCTTTAATGTTTCTGCTCCGGGCTGCCATTTTGCAGGGCAAACCTCATCTCCGTGTTCTGCCACAAACTGAGACGCCTGAACCCTTCTGAACAGTTCTTCTGCATTTCTTCCCACATTTCCGGCAATGACTTCGTAAGCTACGATCTTCCCTTCCGGATTGACAATAAAGCTGCCTCTCTCTGCCAGACCATTTTCCTCAATCATAACATCAAAGTCTCTGGCTAACACACCAGTCGGGTCTGCCAGCATCGGATACTGAATCTTCTGGATTGTCTTTGAAGCATCATGCCATGCTTTGTGCACAAAGTGTGTGTCGCATGATACGGAATAAATCTCACAGCCTGCCTTTTTAAAATCTTCATATTTATTTGCTAAATCCTCTAATTCTGTGGGGCAGACAAAGGTGAAATCTGCCGGATAAAAAAAGAATACGGACCATTTTCCTAAAATATCTTCTTTTGTGACCTCTTTAAATTCATTTCCCTGATAGGACTGCACTTTAAAATCTGTTACTTCTTTTCCTATTAATGACATGGTATTGTCCTCCTTTAATTTTCGTTTACTGTTCTCAATTCATATAATCTCCAAAACAATCAATTTTATTTCTTTACAGCTTTACAATGCTTACTTTAAAACGTCCCGGCCCCCGGATATACGGCACTGCCGCCAAGCTCTTCTTCAATTCTAAGAAGCTGGTTATATTTTGCTGTTCTCTCACTTCTGCTCGGCGCACCGGTCTTAATCTGTCCTGTATTGAGCGCTACTGCAAGGTCTGCGATCGTAGTGTCCTCAGTCTCTCCTGAACGATGGGATGTAACCGCTGTATAACCCGCCTTATGTGCCATTTTAATGGCTTCCAGGGTCTCGGAAACAGAACCGATCTGATTTAATTTGATCAAAATGGAATTCCCGCATCCCATGCCAATGCCTTTTTCGAGACGTTCTGTGTTGGTTACAAATAAATCATCTCCTACCAGCTGGACTTTTCCTCCAAGTTCCCGGGTCATATATTGCCAGCCTTCCCAGTCTTCCTCATCCAATCCATCCTCAATGGAACTGATTGGATATCTTTCGCAAAGGGATTTCCAGTGATCGGCCAGTTCTTTTGAAGTATATTTCTTTCCGCTCTTCGGAAGAATATACTCCCCTTTCTTACCGCCTTTCCACTCACTGGAAGCAGCATCCATGGCCAGAACAAAATCTGTGCCCGGCTCATATCCCGCTTTCTTTACTGCTTCCAGTATATATTCAATAGCTTCCTCATCACTTGCAAGATCCGGTGCAAATCCTCCTTCATCTCCTACAGATGTGGCAAGCCCTTTGGATTTCAGAAGGGCTGCCAGGGCATGAAATACCTCAGTACACCAACGAAGCGCTTCTCTGAAATTCTCTGCTCCCACCGGCATAATCATAAACTCCTGAACATCTACAGTGTTGGCCGCATGAGCTCCTCCGTTTAAAATATTCATCATCGGTACTGGAAGACGGTTTGCGTTGGCACCTCCTAAAAACCGGTATAACGGCAGCCCCAGAGCTTTGGAAGCCGCTTTTGCACATGCTGTTGAAACTGCGAGAATGGCATTGGCTCCAAGGTTTGACTTGTCCTTTGTCCCGTCTGCACAGATCATAGCTTTGTCTGCCGCATAAATATCAGACGCATTCATTCCTTTTAATGTATCGTTAATCACTGTATTAATGTTATGAACGGCTTTGGACACTCCCTTGCCTCCAAAGCGGCTGTTATCTCCGTCTCTTAATTCAAGAGCCTCAAACTCTCCGGTTGAAGCTCCGCTGGGTGCTGTGCCTCTCCCGATGATGCCGCCGGCTAAAACAACTTCCGCCTCCACTGTGGGATTCCCTCTGGAATCAATGATTTCCCTTCCTATCACCTTTTTAATCTCTAAATAATTCATACTATATCCTTTCTGTCTTATCTCTCTATACCCTGCAAAAAACAAGGCAAAAAAGCTTCCCATTATTTATTCGCTGCGTGTTAGTATATACTAACTACTAACAGTGTATCAAACTGTACATGCAGTCTCAAGATTTCTGAAGCAGAATTATTCTCAATAATTGGGACAGTTTTTTATGTTTATGCTTTCCATGGGATCATATGAATAAAAGATATTGGCTCCGCGGATACTAATTATTAAAAAAGGACGGAGAAAACATGAGAACAATAAAATTACATTATGCATGGATCATACTGGCAGCTGTGATTCTCATACGGGGATTTGCAGGCGGCGGTATCAATATGACTTCCGGTCTCTTTTTATCTCCGGTTTCCAAAGATATCGGCGTGGGAATCGGAAGCCTTTCTATTTATTTGAGTATAACCTCGATTGTCATGGTGTTTTGGCTCCCCTACGCAGGCCGTCTGATCAACAAATATGATATCCGAATCATGGCTGTGGCAGGAGCCGTCCTGCAGGCTCTTTCATTTGCCGGTTTTGGGTTCATGAACACAGTTTACGGATGGTACCTGCTGGCCATTCCCCATGCCATGGGTGCCACTATTTTAGTAAATCTGCTGGGACCTATCCTGATCAACCGGTGGTTTTCAAAAAATGCAGGCACTATGCTCGGCATCCAAATGGCCTTTGTAAGCCTGTTCGGTGCAGTACTCCAGCCGGTGACTTCAAATATCATCACACAATATGGCTGGCGGACAGGTTATTTTTTCATAGGTGGAATTACCTTTGCCGTAGTACTTTTAACCGCTTTTATCCTTCTTAAAAACCGGCCGGAAGAAAAACATCTTCTTCCGTTTGGTGCGGATACTGAAACAGCCGGAAAAAACTTCAACTTCGCCCCAAAGGGCCAGCTGGCGGTCCCGGAAAAAACCGCACTGCATTCTGCCTCTTTTTATCTGCTGCTGTTTTTTATGATCGCTATCACCGGGATCGGTGTCTTTACCCAGCATATACCTACCTATGGCACTCTCCTGGGATACAGCGTCAAGAGAACCGGCGCCGCGCTGGCTTATGCCTCCATTGGCAGTGCCATCGGTTCCATTGCTATTGGGATCATCAGTGATAAAATCGGGAGTCTGAAGACCTGCTACGGAATGATCGGAATCGGAATCACAGCTGTGGCTGGCTTTTTGATCAGCGGACAAAATTTTACGGTGTTCGCCGTCTCTACATTCCTCCACGGCCTGGTGAGTTCAGGTATCATGGTCCTGGCTCCGATCCTTACACTCAAATTTTACGGCCAGAACGATTACGAAAAAATATTTGCAAAAATATCTATGGGTGCACCCATAGCATCTATTGTACTGGTCCCTGCCTATGGATTTATTTATGATATTACAGAAAGCTACCGGGCTGTTCTCATAGGGATGATCTGTCTGCTGGCATTTGCGGCATTCTGTATTACTGTCGGCTGGAAGAAACGCTGCACCAGGGAAGGGTGTCCTTCCTGGAGAAAGACAAGCTGACAATTTGCTATATCTTAAAGTATTGTAAATACATGTACAGCTTCCTTTTTGATATCTGTTCTGATATACTTTCTTTAATCGTATTTTAGTCTGTGAAGGGAGCCGCTGATATGAGTTTCATAGTTGAACTTTCTGTTTTGAGGTGCGGGGTTAAAGATCGTTTTTAAGATCTTTAGATACACATTATTTAAACAAAGAAAGTATGAAGGAGAATAACCATATGAATATTCATTTCCTGGGTCAGGCTGCTTTACAAGCGGCCGGCTTAATTTATGGAGCTATAAAATACAGAAACAAAAATATTGACCATATTGATCGTTATGTTCCCAAGAACCAGTATGCATTGCCGTTTGACGGTGAATGGTATACAGCAAACGGTGGTGTGACACCAAACACATCCCACTCATGGGAAATTCTGCCCCAGCGGTTTGCCTATGATTTCATTATCATCAATGAAGAAGGCGAGAGCTTCTGCGGTGATAAGAAGGACCTGAACAGTTATTACTGTTATGGCAAAGATGTACATGCGCCTGCGGACGGTATCATTGTCTCAACAAAGAACCGCTTTCCTGACTGCCGCATCATGGACAATGGGCAGACAGATCCGGATACACCTGACATTGGGGGCAACAGGATCATTATAAAGCACTCTCCGAATGAATACAGTGCCATCTGCCATCTTATGCCCGGAAGCATAAAAGTACAGAAAGGGCAGGCTGTTAAAAGAGGGGATGTGATCGGCAAGTGCGGCAACTCCGGCAATACGACGGAACCTCACGTTCACTTTCAGCTGCAGAACACTGCCCGGTTTTATTCCTGCATTGGCCTGCCAATCCTTTTTTCTGACATCAAAACAAGACGATATGAAAACTATTGCATAGCTGATGCACGTCCGCTGCCCGGTGAAAAAGACAGTAAGGACGGCTATATACATAGAGGGCTGTTCGTAAGCAACTTTAAAATTAAATAATTTTTGTCTATAATCAAAAAATCCCTTGGGCTTGGAGCCCAAGGGATTTTTAATATGAGAGCTTCGCCGCCGAAACTCTTTTTCATTTTATTGTTTGTCATTCAGCGCTGCCTGTGCTGCTGCAAGTCTTGCAATAGGCACACGGTATGGACTGCAGGATACATAATTTAATCCAACCTTATGGCAGAACTCAACAGATGCAGGATCTCCTCCGTGCTCTCCGCAGATACCCAGTTTAATATCCGGGCGGGTCTTTCTTCCCTTTTCTGCTGCCATGGCAATCAGCTGGCCGACACCATCCTGATCCAGTTTGGCAAACGGATCTGACTCATAAATCTTATTGTCATAGTAAGCTTCCAGGAACTTACCGGCATCATCACGGGAGAATCCGAATGTCATCTGTGTCAAGTCATTGGTTCCGAAAGAGAAGAACTCAGCTTCTTCTGCAATTTCGTTAGCCAGAAGAGCGGCACGCGGAATCTCAATCATAGTACCGATATGGTAGTCGATATCAGACTCATAGTAAGCTTTTACTTTCTCTGCTGTCTCAACAACCACATTTTTTACAAATTGAAGTTCTTTCTTCTCACCTACAAGAGGAATCATGATCTCAGGAACAATATCAAATCCTTTTTCCTGTTTTACTTCAATCGCTGCTTCCATCACAGCTCTTGTCTGCATCTTAGCGATCTCAGGATAGGTAACTGCCAGACGGCATCCGCGGTGTCCCATCATCGGATTGAACTCATGCAGAGATGCACGGGTCATATTGATCTCTTCTACCGTTACGTTCATATCTTTTGCCAGAGCTGAAATCTCCTCCAAAGTTGTCGGAAGGAACTCATGCAGAGGAGGATCTAAGAAACGGATGGTAACCGGTTTTCCTTCCATAACCTCATAGAGTTCTTTGAAATCCTTCTTCTGATAAGGAATCAACTGATTCAGTGCAATCTCTCTGGCTTCTTTTGTTCTTGATAAGATCATGCGGCGGATCTTCGGAATCCTCTCCGCATCAAAGAACATATGCTCTGTACGGCAAAGTCCGATTCCTTCTGCTCCAAACTTAACAGCGTTCAGTGCATCTGCCGGTGTATCTGCGTTGGTGCGCACCTTTAATGTTCTGATTTCGTCAGCCCATGTCATAATGCGGTCAAAGTTTCCGCTGATGGTAGCCGGAATCGTGCGGATCTCACCATAATAAACCTTACCTGTAGATCCGTCAATGGAGATATAATCTCCTTCCCGAACAGTTTTTCCGCCCAGAATGAACAGTCCTTTTTCTTCGTCTAACTGGATATCTCCGCATCCGGCAACACATGCAGTACCCATTCCCCGGGCAACAACTGCTGCATGAGATGTCATACCACCGCGCGCTGTCAGGATACCCTCAGCCGCATGCATACCTTCGATATCTTCCGGAGAAGTTTCCAAACGGACAAGAATTACTTTTTCTCCCGCTTCATGATGGAGCTTTGCAGTCTCTGCCGTAAAATAAACCTTACCGGTAGCAGCTCCCGGAGATGCAGGAAGTGCTTCCCCGATCGGAACAGCAGCTTTAATCGCTTCCGGATCAAAACGAGGATGTAAAAGCTGATCCAATGCTTTTGCTTCAATCCTTGAAACAGCCTCTTCTTTTGTAATCATTCCTTCATCTACCAGCTCACAGGCAATTCTAAGAGCTGCAGGTGCTGTTCTCTTTCCATTTCTGGTCTGTAAGAAATACAGCTTTCCTTCCTGAATGGTAAACTCCATATCCTGCATATCACGGTAATGATCTTCAAGAGTCTTGGCAATCTGCATAAACTGCTCATAACACTCAGGCAGATCCTCTTTCAGTCTGGTGATCGGCTGCGGAGTACGCACACCTGCTACCACGTCTTCACCCTGTGCATTAATCAGGTACTCACCGTAAATCTGTTTTTCACCGGTGGATGGATTTCTTGTAAATGCAACACCGGTTCCTGATGTATCTCCCATGTTTCCGAATACCATGGTCTGTACGTTGACCGCAGTACCCCAGTCACCAGGGATGTCATTCATTCTTCTGTAATAGATCGCACGAGGATTATCCCAAGAACGGAATACAGCTTTGATCGCTTCCAGCAGCTGCTCTTTCGGTTCCTGAGGGAAGTCTTCCCCTAACTCGCTTTTATATATCTCTTTATAGCGAACGATAACCTCTTTCAGATCGTCCGCTGTCAGATCCGTATCAAACTTCGCTCCCTTGGCTTCCTTCATCTCGTCAAGGACAGCTTCAAATTTGGCTTTGTCCACTTCTTTTACAACATCTGCGAACATCTGGATAAATCTGCGGTAGGAATCATATGCAAACCGTGGGTTGCCGGTCTTCTTTGCAAATCCCTCTACAGCAACGTCATTTAAACCTAAGTTCAAGATCGTATCCATCATACCAGGCATAGATACTCTGGCTCCGGAACGTACAGAAACCAACAATGGGTCTTCTAAGTCTCCGAACTCCTTCCCCTGGATATTTTCTAATGCTTTCATAGCATCAAAAATCTGTCCCTGCACCTCATCACTGATGTTTTCACCGCAGTCATAGTAATTGGTACATGCTTCTGTGGTCACTGTAAACCCCTGAGGAATTGGAAGTCCAAGTCCTGTCATCTCTGCCAGGTTGGCCCCTTTGCCGCCCAAGAGGTTTCTCATTTCTGCATTGCCCTCGTTAAATTGATAAACCCATTTTGTTGACATGTCTATACCTCCTAAAATAGTATGTTGTAACAATGTATGTCGTTGGACTAATTGTATCACAAAACATTTTGTTTGTTAATTATTTTTATACGTTTTTAACAATATATTTTCATTTTTATCACGAAAACTATTTATTTTCTCTAAATCGACATGTTCGTTTGAATTTTTCTTCCTTTTTTGTTCGTCATTATTGATAAAAAGGGAATCCGCACAGTTCTTCCGGTGATGCAATCCCTCTTTGCAGAGCCATTGTGCGGTTGACCTTATAAAACTCAGCCCACGTTGTCTGTCTGTATGGCACTACATAAAAAACATCAAGAATTCCGCAGGTTAAGATAGAGAGAATGATCCAGCCTATAAATGACAGATCCAGCACAAAGGCATCAAACTTCTGTCCGTCCATCATTTTCCTGCTGATTTCAAATGCCCTTTCTCTTGAAATTGAAGGGTTCTCTGCCAAGATATATGGGATCATCGAATACGAGTAAGACTTTACGAGCCCCGGTATGAGCAGCAGCAAACTCCACAGCCATGTAAACAAGTTTCTTAGAAACATTGTCAGCACTGTATTTAAATAAGTATCCCCCTGAAAAGCCATGCCCAGCAGTCCTAACTTGGCTTTTCTGTCACTGTTTTCTACAAAGAATCGGCTGCAGCCTACCAGCAGTGGATTTCCCACAAATATTTTGATCACTGTAGCGGCAAAAAAGATAATCACCATGAGTCCCAGAAACGCCGTCAGTATCATCAGGAACTGCGGACCCGTAAACAGATCTTTTATTCCTCCGTCCCATCCCGCATTTTGTAACTCATTCTTCACCCATCTTTGAGATAGATTACCGCTCAGCTGCCCGTTTATGATGCTTGTCACCAAGGCTGCCAATACTACGATCCAGTAATTTCTCCTGATCGACTCTTTGCCTCTGCTTTTTAATTCAGCTCTCGTCCACATATTATGTCCTCCTTTTCTTGTCATCTTATGTGAAAAAAATAATAAATAGTAGAAGTTTTTCTTCACTATCTCCAGTCAGCTCTGGAAAGGCCTCCTTCCGATAGTGAAGAAAAACTTACCGCCAAAAGGCACCTTCTGTTTTATGGCTGCCCTTCTCCATACTTCCATTTTGACCAGTCAGAAAATCTTATGCTCCCCAGACAGCAAGCCAGAGAACTGATCAAAATGTCATACTAAATTCAGTATACCTTATCGTGCGCTAGCACGCCAGCCCGGAGGGCATAAAATACGGTGTGCCCTGCGGGTATACCTTATCGTGTGGAGCACGTCTATTTTAAAAAAGCAGATACTGTTTCTTCAAACAGCATCTGCTTTCTCATCTTTTTATTTTTCTATATGTTTGCTCAGGTCTACTTTATGATCTATTTTAAGCAGTCCGTGGTCTATTCCTTTTTCCTGCTGCTTCTGCTCAGGCTTTGTATAGCTGATCTCCCAGAAAGGTCCTCCGGCATCTGCGCCTTCTTTGCCCTGGTTTACGATCTTCTTTAATGACCAAGTCTCTGCGGTCCTTGCACGGCTTCCCACATCAGCAACTTTGACCTTATCTTTTCCGACCATTCTCGTCACTACGATAAAATGTCCGTTCTGTGTAAAATCCCCGGGTCCTACCAAAGCAACTACAGGATGTCCGTTTTTAAGAGCTTTAGCAATGGCTTTATAATTTGTTCCCAGTCCTTTGCAGTTTAACCCGTACTCTTTCGCCAGTCCCGGAATCACCTCATGGACACATCCCTGCCCATTGATATACCAGCCCTTTTTATATGCAGTCTTACACATCTTCGGCACACTGGCTTTCTTTCCTGTCAGGGAACTGTAGCAGACTGCTATGCAGGTAGGCCCGCATCCCGCTGCTTTGATGGTACTTTTTCCGATCTTCTTTCCCGGATAATCTGCCTGATTATAATAAACAACGTTGAGTTCTTTCTTGTCACCCTCTGATGCCGGTACATTTGTTGCCTGTAACAGCATTCCCAACATAACACAGCACATTGCTGCACATACGATGCGTTTCATTTCCAGAATCTTCATTACCCTGTTTCCCTCCGATTCTATGCGCATTTTTCACCACAATTCGAAGTATATCAAGGTTTCTCGTAAGAAGCAAGCATTATTTTTAATACTTTTGTAATATTTTCATGAAACAGCCCGCAGCTTCCTGTCTTCATGGCACAAACATACGTTTCTCAGTTGAAGTCAGATATCTTTTTCCTTCAAAAATCTGGCCCGTTTCACTGCATCCTTTCCATATCGGCCTCTGATGGCATCAATCGACTGATCCAGCTTCCTAAGCTTTTCTTTTTTCTCGTTTTGAAACAGGTCTATCTGGGAAAATTCTTCTTTCGTAATATCCGAAGCCCTCACTCCGATCAAACGCACTGAAATTCCTCCGAAGCTTTCTCTGTAGAGTTCCTTTGCCGTCTGTACGATCTCATCTGTAATGTCAGTAGCTGCAGAAAGCTTTTTTTGGTGGGAGCTTCTGCGGAACTGGCAGTCTTTGATCTCCACCGTGATACAGGAAGCTTTCACTTTATCTGCTCTTAACCTGGATGCGACAGTCTCCGACAGAGATAAAAGGACCGGATCTGCCTCCTTAAAAGAATCTATATCTGAAGGCAGCGTTATACTGTTACCGTATCCTTTGCTGTCGGACTGGTCTGCCTCTACAGGAGCCCTGTCAATCCCGTTTGCGTATTCATAAATCAATATTCCATGTTTATTCCCTATATGAGCCTTTAAAAGCTCCGGATTCATATGTGCCAGTTCCCCGATTGTCCGAATACCCAGATTATACAGCTTCTTCTTCGTGGCAGGGCCTACAAAAAATAAATTCTCTACCGGAAGGGGCCACATCTTGACCGGGACTTCCTCAGAAAACAGTGTATGCACTTTATTGGGCTTCTCAAAGTCTGATGCCATCTTAGCCAGCAGTTTATTGTGAGCTACGCCAATGTTTACCGTAAAGCCAAGCTTCTCATATATCCGGTCCTTCAAAAGACAGGCTGCCTGATACGGATCTTCATATCTTCCCACAGTCTCTGTCATATCCAAAAATGCCTCATCAATACTAAACTTTTCAAGAACAGGTGAAAATTTCAGCGCTTCATCCAAAAATGCTTTTGAGAATTTTTCATACAGCTGATGACAGGGCGGACGAATAATAAGATCAGGACACTTGTTCAGCGCTTCTCTGATTGTCTCCGCTGTTCGTACTCCTCTTTTTTTAGCTGGAATAGAAGCTGCAAGGACAATCCCATGGCGTTTGGACTGGTCTCCGCCGATAACAGCCGGAACTTCCCGCAGATCCACCTCGTCTCTCCGCTCCCGTATCCCATAGACTGCTTCCCAGCTCAGATAAGCAGAATTAACATCAATATGAAAAATAACTCTTGGCTTCATTCCATCGCTCCCTTTTACCTCACGACACATTCAGCCTGAGGTCTATCAAATAACATAAGAATTATACCATGTGCGAACATATGTTTTCAACAAAACTTTATAAAAAGGCTGCCCCAAAACCATCCACTATGGTTTCAGGGCAGCCCTCCGGCTTGTGCTTTACAGCTTGCTTTTTATTTTATTTTCACAAGATATTTTTTTGTGATCTTACCTGATTTCATGATGACATAAACTTTTCCTTTTTTCACGGCCTTAAATCTGCCGCTCTTGGAAATAGAAGCCCGTTTATTGGATACAGACCATTTCACAGATTTCCCTGTGCCGTACGCCTTTGCTTTAAAAGTAACTTTCCGTCCCTTTTTCACTGTTTTGTATGCTTTTGTCACCTTAATATAAGCTTTGACTGTCACCTTTGTCTTTAAAGTATATACTTTTCCGTTTTGAGTGACTGACGCCGTAATATATGCTGTTCCTGCTTTCTTCCCTGTGACATATCCAAACTTGCTGACAGAAGCAATAGACTTATCGGAACTTTTAAAAGATACCTTTGCTCCCTTATCCTTGTTGGAGATACTCATACGGAAACCTTTTCCGGCATAGACGGTCTTCTTTGAAACTACAGAAGGCTTCTTAACAACCTTGATCTCTGTCTTTAAAGTATAAGTCCTCTGATTCTGGACCACTGTCGTTGTGATCACCGATGTTCCCGCTTTCTTAGCTGTTACATAACCATAGGCGCTGACAGATGCCACAGAACTGCTGCTGCTCTTATATGATACTTTAGCATCTGCGGCCTTATTCTTAATATTGATGCGGAAGCCCTGCTTTTCTTCCAGTGTTTTCTTGGTATCCGCAGCTGGTGCAGCCGGCTCCTGTACTTTGACTTCTTTTTTGATCTCCGCATTGTTTGCTTTATATGTAATAGTATAAGCTTTGTCTGTGGCTGTAAATTTACGGTTGGCAACCGCCACCGGACTGCCGCTGGAGTCTTTGACTTCCGCTGTAACTTTGGCAGATGAATCACCAGTTGCAGTCACCTGTGCAGAAGCCTCAGGAACCGTATAAGAAGTTCCTCTTATTGCAGTAAATGATGCATCGCCGGGAACTGAGATTGCTGTATTTGCTTCATTCCAGTAAAGCTTCGTAATCTCACCGATGGACAGTGCCCTGCTGTAGATTCTGGCAGATGCGATTTCTCCGCTGATTGCATTTTGGATCTCTCCGTTTTTATTTGTATCTGCTCCAACAAAGAAATATTTTGCTCCGTCTGCAGGGATTACCCATTCATCAGAAGCTGCCACTGTATCTTTCAGTTTCCCGTTGATATACAGCTTTACATTGGAACCGTCATAAACTGCGGCGGCATGCACCCACTTCGAAATGTCTACCTGGGCTTTCGGAACTTTATAACTGCTTCCGTGTCTGGACCAGAATTCCAATGTTTTTTTATCGGAGTTCATCTCAAATCCTGCTCCTGCACTCTCCTGGTCAGAAAAAGGGTTTCCTTTGCTGTCCAGCTTCATCATACATTCCATTGTATAACCCTTCTGGAGCTTTGTGTATTCATCCGCTGTAAAATTATATGCGTATGCAGAACTTCCGTCAAACTTTGCAGTCTTCTTTCCAAGAAGCTCATTTTCTGCAATGACAGGACTCCCTTTTGTGACCGCTGTATGATTTGCCTCAGATTTGTCTGATGCCGTACCGCTTTCAAAATTGATATCCAACAGGTCTGCTTTCGGTGCATCTTTTTTCAATTCTTCTTCTGTAAGCAGAGAAGGTGTTTTAATATCAGCCGTTAGTTTCTGTGTACTTTCCTTCTGAAATGGATTAATTGCGGTAATCTCGATCCTGTAATCGGTATCATCAGATAAACCAGTCAGTGTCTTTGTCATCTCCGCTTTCATCGGCGGCATATAATAGTCAGAAAATGTCAGTTTGTCTGCATCTGTTTTTCCTGTCTCTTTGTTGACTGCTTTGATTCTGTAGGAATGGACCCATCCGTCATCGTTTTTATCCTCGTTCCGTCCCTGCGTAAAAGTAAGGTCCACAGAGGAATCCTTAACATTTGACGCCGTCATTTTTGCTCCCCGGGGGAAGGAAGGGACAGCGCTTTCCTCTGTTCTTTTCTGTGTTGTATAAGTATAGGCCTTATTCTTTACCAGGTCAGGAACATCCAGATTCCAAGTCTTCCCAATATATTTTCCTGCGGTCAGATCCATTCTACGGATTGTCACCTGGTTGTCTGCATCCACTTCTACGATCAATGCCTGAGATGCATTTTCGCTGTCATCTGGTCTGGTTCCTTCCATCTTTCCGGATTCATTTTCAAAATAAGCTCCGATTGTCCCGTCCTGAATTGCAGTGAAACCAAGATCCTGATTAATGGAACGCGGATCATTGAGTGTCGCATGGGAATGTCCGGAAAAATCAATAACCTGCGGATATTCTTTCAGCAGTTCCTGTATCTTTCCAAATTGTCCGTACCATTCATTGGTCACATAAGCCGTATCCTTAAATCCATGATGCTGAGCCAAAAAGATCGGCTTGTTTTGGTCTTCCGCTGCCGCTTCCTCCAGCTGCTGTTTCAGCCAGTCATAATTATCTGAGTAGTCTCCCCCATAGTTCTTTGCACTCATAGTGATAATATGGTACCCGTCCCCAACCGTAATATTGTTATTTGTATCCTGCTGGTTCACACTGTCTTTCAGCCTGCCCACTGCGGCTTTATAGCGGTTTACAGCTCCGGAAGCGGTATTGAACTCATGATTTCCCATCATCAGTCCAAGCTTGGTATTTTCTTTCAGCTTATCATTTAGAATATCAATCAGCTTATTATATTCTCCTTCTGCCCCATTGTTGGTTATATCCCCGACAAAGACAGCGGCATCCAGCTGGCTGTCTGCATCGTAAAATACGTCAAATGCATTCTTTAACTTTTCTGATGCGTCATCGTTTCTTCCGATATGCAGATCACTTCCCACTGCAAAACGGACTTTTACATCATCTCTCGAAAGATCCTCCCATTCTGTCTGCCCGGGCGCTGTCCATGATGCAGCTTTTACCGGGGCCAATGTACCTGCCGTCAAAAGTACAGCTGACATGGCACATGCTGCCGCCCGTTTTAATTCTCTTAACATAATTCCATCTCCTTTATCTCTCACTGATTTTCTGTAAAGCTATCAAATGCCTTCTTAATTGTAAATGCTATCGCTGTCCGCATCTGCCCGAAAAGGGTTAAATATCAATAAAAGATTTGGGAAAGGATCCTTGCCGAATGTAAAAAAAGGACCTTTTATGTTAACAAAAGATCCTTTTCCTTTCTGCCGTCAATTCAAATGTTTTTCAATCCAAAACAGTGTATCGTCAATCACTTCGTCTTTTTCTGTTTCATTATATATTTCGTGAAAAAGCTTTGCATAAATCTTAAGAGTTTTATCTTCAGATGAGATGTCTCCGAACAATTCCCTTGAATCCTTTTCACTCACCAGGCCATCATTTGCACCGTGGAGAACCAGTACCGGATCTGTGAATCTGCCGCTGTTCTCTTTCAGCCATTCTACTCCATCATAAATACTGTTTAAGAGTGCCGCAGAAATTTCCTTTTCCACCAGCGGATCATTGTTGTATGCCTCTACCACCGCCGGATCACTGCATACCCCATCCCCAAGCGCATTGGGAACATAAGTATCTCCCGGAACATTCAGCGGAAGCTCCCCTGCACACTTTGTATTATACCTGGTCAATGCCCCGGATAAAATGATGCCGTCCGCCTTGCCTGGGTATCTGGCTCCGAAACAGGCAGACGCATATCCGCCCATGCTGTGCCCGATGATAAATACAGGAAGTCCCGGATTATGGCTCTTTACCCGTTCTGTCACCGCGTTTACATCATCACTTATGGTTCTGAAGTCATCATAGTAAACTCTTTTGCCCTCAGACTTTCCGTGCCCTCTGTGGTCAAACCGGTAGACCATCAGATTCTGGTCATTGAGCCTTTCCGTCAGATATTCATATCTTCCTGAATGCTCGCATAAACCGTGAACAATGACTACCGCCGCTTTGGGCAGGGACGTCACATCCTGCACCATATAAAGGGCCGTCCCGTCAAACGTGTGAAATGTGAATTCTTTTCTCATAGAATACCTCCAATCATGGTGACATGTTCCACATGATTTCCGTTCGGCTCTTAGAATGCCTCGCTCCAATCATGCTGAACATGGACATAGTACTCACTGAATCAGCCAAGGAACAGTCTGCCCGCTTGAAAAATAACAACTGCCACTGCCCATGCAAATACCATCTGAAAAGCGACCAGTCCAAGGGTCCATTTGGTGGATCCTGTTTCTTTTCTTATGGTCATGACAGTTGCCAGACAAGGAGTATACAAAAGGCAGAATACCAGCAGGCAGTAAGCATTCAGCGTATGAAATCCCATCCCGGACAGCATATGGAGAATGCTTGTATCTGAAGAAGATGATACCTGGAACAAGACCATAAAGCTTGAAGCCACAACTTCTTTGGCAGCCAGACCGGAGATCAGCATAACTGCGATCTGCCAAAGTCCCAGCCCAGCCGGAGCCAGCACCGGAACCAACAGCTTTCCGAAGGATGCTCCAAAGCTTTGGCTCATATCACTGACTAATCCGGTATGATTCATATTAAGCAGTACCCACATGACAATCGATGCGGCACAGATTGTAGTGCCCGCCTTGGACAGGAAATCTTTCAGTTTACTCCACACATAGATGGCAATGGTCCTTTTATTTGGTGTCTTATACTCCGGCAGTTCTATCAGCAGTGGCTGTTTAATACTACCTTTTGTCATCCTGCTGTGGATAAATGCTACAAAGATCCCTAATACCAAGCCCAGAACATACATGGAGTAGGCAACCAGCATTGCAGCTTTTCCGAAAAACAGCTGAGAGAACACAAGGTAAATCGGCAGCTTTGCACTGCACGACATAAACGGGATCAGCATGATCGTCCTTTTTCTGTCTCTTTCATCCTCCAGTGCCCTGGATGCCATAACTGCCGGCACACTGCATCCGAATCCAAGAAGCATGGGGATGAATGCTCTTCCGGAGAGTCCCAGTTTGTCCATAACACTGTCCATAACAAATGCAACCCTGGACATATATCCGCTGTCTTCCAAAAGGCCGAGGCTCAAAAACAGTATAAAAATATTTGGAACAAAAGACAGTACGCCTCCCACTCCGGCAAACACCCCGTCTTTTACAAGGGAGATCACCCATGCACCGGCGCCCAGGCTTTCAATGCCTCCCACTATGTAACCGCTGACATAATCAATCATGATTTCGACATAACCTTTAAGAAAATCACCGACGGTAAATGTCAGAAAAAACACCGCAGCCATAATAACGAGAAATATGGGAATTCCCAGCACCGGATGTGTCAGGACACTGTCAATCTTATCTGTAAAAGCTTCCTTCTTTTCTTTGTTTACAAGCACCTCATCCATAACCCGTTCAATAAAACGGTATTTTTCATTGATGATATCGTTCTCATAAGATCTGTCCACAATCCCGTCCACAAGGCTTCCGTACTTCTGGGTAACTTCATCATCCTGCTCCAAAAGCTTAATGGCATACCACCGGCTGTTTTCCATCTCCGGATATTTTTCTTTCAGACGAAGCCTGATCTGGGTAATTTTTTCTTCTATTCTGTCGGAGTAGTCAAACACCTGGCGGTCATTGCCTTCCACTTTGTGGTGGGCCACTGCATGCATAAGCACTTCCAGTCCGGTCTTCTTCCGTGCCGAAACCGGAACCACAGGAATTCCAAGCACTTCGGGCAGGCGGTGAAGATCCAGCTCCATGCCCCGCTCCTTTACAATATCCATCATATTTAAAGCCAAAATAACAGGCTTTCCAAGTTCAATCAGACATAACGTCAAATATAGATTCCGCTCCAGGGCAGATGCGTCTGCCACATCCACAATGACGTCCACATCGTCCTGAAGAATATACTCCCTGGATAATTTTTCTTCCATCGTGTAGGAAGTCAGGCTGTAAATGCCGGGAAGATCCACCAGGCGGTACATATGGCTGTGGTATTTTAATGCACCTTCCTTTTTCTCTACTGTGACGCCGGGCCAGTTGGCCACTTTCAGCTTAGCTCCTGTGTAGGCATTAAATAATGTTGTCTTTCCGCAGTTTGGATTCCCTACAAATCCGACCTGCAATTCCTCTGCGCTCATGTTAAATCCCTCTTTCCCGCACGTTCCCTGACTTGGATCCCCCGGACAATTTCTTTTCCAAGGGCAAACCGGGTCCCCCGGATTTTGATGATCACAGCTCCGTTGCGCTTTTTACGCATGACAATAATCTTTGACCCCTCTGTCATGCCGAGAGATTCCAGACGGCGTTTTGTTGCCAGTTCCAGCTGGATTTCTTCTACTAAATACTGAGTATCTGGATTTGTATCTGTTAATTTCATCTTTCGCTCCAATTTTGATAATTGTTCTCAACAAAATAGTACGTCATTTAGGCCTTTATGTCAAGCTTCTTCCTTCTTTTCCATCCTCATCTCAAAAAATGTAGCTGCCAGCATAAGAACTACTGTACCGAGAATCATCAATGTAGAGAGCGCATTTACATCGGGTGATACCCCTTTTCTTACCATTCCCAGAATTTTAATCGGAAGCGTCATGCTGTCCGGGCCGGTTGTAAAAAAGCTTACCACCACATCATCCAGGGACATGGTCAGCGCCAGCATAGCTCCGGACAAGACGCCCGGCAGAATCATAGGCAGTGTAACTCTCCTGAAAATCCTCCAGTCATTTGCCCCAAGATCCCTGGCTGCCTCTTCCACGGAAGGATCAAATCCTGCCAGTCTGGAACGCACAGTGATGACTACAAAAGGCATAGAGAATGTTACGTGGGAAATGATCAAAGTCATCATGCTCATCTGAACCTTTACCATGGTAAAAAACGCCAGCACTGCAATTCCCAGAACGATCTCCGGAATCACAATGGGAATATAGAGCAGATTGCTGACTGTCTCCCGGCCTTTAAACTTATAGCGATACATTCCTACGGCACAAAGTGTACCCAGAATCACTGACAGCAGCGTGCTGACAGCCGCCACAATTAAAGTATTAAAAAAGGACTGCATCAGCTGGACATTCTCGAACATTCTCCCGTACCACTCAAAGGTAAATCCCTGGAATGTCACATTGAGCTGGGATTGGTTGAAAGAAAATGCGACGACAACTGCAATCGGCAGATATAAAAACAGATAGAAAAGGCACGCATAGCAGATTGACAGCGGCCTCAGCCCAAACTTTTTCTTTTTCATCACGTCATTCCTCCTATACCATATCCTCTATGCTCCCAACCCGCGTATAAAGCTTCATGATCACAATGGTCACCACAATAAGCGCTATAGCAAGGGCTGCCCCCAAAGGCCAGTTTCTTGCAGTCAAAAACTGATTCTTTATGACATTGCCGATGTTCATTGTGGTGGCTCCTCCCATCATATCGGTAATAAAGAAATAACCCAGCGACGGAATAAAGGTCTGTACTGATGCTGCAAAAATACCCGGCATTGTGAGCGGAAGTATGATCTTGCGGAATACATGTGCTTTGGAGGCTCCCAGATCACTGGCCGCTTCCAAAAGTGAAGGGTCCAGTTTTTCAATGGAAGAATAAAGCGGAAGCACTGTAAATGGTATCAGTGCATACACCATTCCCAGAAGCACGGCTCCGTCCGTATAAAGCATCTGCAGCGGCTTTTGTATGATTCCCAGACTCATCAAAAGAGTATTCAGAATTCCTTCCTCTCTTAAAATACTGTTCCACCCATAAGTACGGATCAGCGAATTAATCCAAAAGGGCAGCATGATCAGCAGTACACAGAATGGTTTCCATTTCTTTTTTGTTTTGGAAATGATATAGGCAAACGGATACCCAAATACCAGACAAAGCGCTGTGGTTTTCAGTGACAGCCAAAGGGAGTCCAAAAGAATCTTCATATATTTTGACTGAAACATTGTTTTATAGGCTGTCAGGTCAAATGTATTTATGACTCCTCCGTAGATTCCCTTCTTCATAAAACTGATACCCACGATATATAAAAGCGGCAGTACTAAAAACAGTATCAGCCAGAGAATTGTAGGCGATACCGTTGCCAGAAACGGTATCTTACTGTTCTTCTTTTTCATTTTCATTCCCGGCCCCCTCTATTATTTCATAGACCCGGTCTTCCCGTGTGTGCATGACTACAGCTTTTCCCGGAAGCCAGTGAAGATATACATTGGTTCCTGCCGGAATGATCTCATCCTCCGGAGGATTTGTCATCCTGATCAGCTGGCTGCTTGGCAGTTCTATGATGGTTTTTATGATAGATCCCACAAAGATATGTTCCGTCACAGTTCCCCGCAGTGTAAATCCATCCACAGGCTCCATAGATACCTTCATGTTTTCCGGCCGCACACATACATAGACCATCTCATCATAATCAAATTCAGGGGCATAAAGCTCGACTTTCCCTGATTCCATCACAAGTGAGACTCTGTCTTCCTTTTTTTCTTCAATGTAGGCCTCAAATATATTGGACTCCCCGATGAAGTCCGCCACAAATTTAGTCTTGGGATGATCGTAAATCTCTACAGGAGTGCCCAGCTGCTCAATTCTGCCCTCATTCATGACTGCAATCCGGTCACTCATAGTCAGTGCTTCTTCCTGATCATGGGTCACATAAATGAAAGTGATCTTCAGCTTCTTCTGCAGTTCCTTTAATTCAAACTGCATCTGTTTTCTGAGCTTTAAATCCAAAGCTCCCAGAGGCTCGTCCAAAAGCAGCACCTTGGGCCGGTTCACCAGGGCTCTGGCAATGGCAACCCTCTGTTTCTGTCCTCCGGACATCTGGGACGGCATCCTCTTCTCCATTCCCTGAAGCTGTACCAGCTCTATCATCTCGCTGACTCTTTTTTTGATCTCCGGCTTAGGCACTTTTTTTTCCACAAGCCCGAATGCCACATTATCAAAAACATTCATGTGAGGAAACAGTGCGTAACTCTGAAACACAGTATTGACATCCCGGTGATTGGGTGCCATTCCTGCCACATCCTGATCCTCTAAATAAATCTGTCCGCCGTCCGTCTCCTCAAATCCTCCGATCATCCGCAGTGTGGTCGTTTTTCCGCAGCCGGACGGACCCAGGAGCGTTAAGAACTCTCCCTGGGCCACATCCAGATTCAGATGATTTATGACAGATTTTCCTCCGTAAATTTTTTCTATATCTCTTAAGCGTACAATGACATTTTTCAACGAAGTTTCCACCACCCTTCTACAAAGTTTCAGCGCCCCGTTCTCCGGTGCGGATGCGCATCACATCATCCACCGGGGATATAAAGACTCTTCCGTCTCCCACCTGTCCGGTAGCCAGTTCTTCATGAATGGCTCCCAGCAGATCTTCTACATCTTCTTCCCATACGACCACCATCACTACCACTTTCGGCAGAAGGTTGATCTCAAAATTCATCTCCTCAAACTCAGGAATAAACCCTTCCTGATATCCGCATCCCATCGCCGTAAAAACAGTCATGCCCGAATAATCTTTCTTCTCAAGAATTTCTTTTAACTTTTCCAGCTTTTCTGGACGAATGATAATATCCAGACGTTTCATCGCTTTCATATTTTTCCCTCCCACACTTACTCAGTCTTCAATTTTGTATACAAATCGTCGTAAACGCTTGCCGCATCTTTGACATCATCAATATATTCTGCCCTTTTCAGCTCCTTCTGATCGACGTTTGCTCCCGGATTTTTCAGATAATGATCATCCAGCAGCTTTTTGGTGCCATTATTAATGCACACACCATAGTATTCATCCAGAACCTTTTTATAGTTTTCCGGCCGTAAAACGTAGTTGATAAACAGTCTGGCCTCTTTTGCATGCTTGGCTCCCTTAATGATAACAAAATTGTCCAGGCATTTCTGGGCAGCCTCTTTTGTATAAATTACATCCAAATCTTTATTTTCTTCAATGGCCATAGCCGCATCCATGCTATAGACAAGCCCGACTGCCACATCATTGGAAATCAGCACACTTTTTGGTGCATCTGCATCATAAACCTTGACATTTTCAGCAAGCTTTTTAAGCCACGGCAGCGTACTCATGATCTCATTCTTATTAGTAGTGCTGGAGCTGTAGCCCTTCACCTTCAGTGCCATTGCAGCGATTTCCCTGATATCATCCACCAGGACAATATTGTTCTTCAGTTTTGGATTGGTCAGATCATTGAAGCTTTTGATATCCACACCCAGCTCTTTTAACTTCTTTTTATTTCCGCAAAGAACTGTAAAGGATGTCATATAAGGGATTGTATATTTATTATCCTTGTCAAACGGCTGGTTTAAGGTGCTTTTGTCCAGGTATTTAATATTTTCGATCTCATCCTTCCTGATCGGCTCAATTAAATCCTGTTCTTTCATAGCATCAATCACATAATTGCTGGCAATCGTCATATCATACTGCCCGGTGCCCCCTGCAGTGAGCTTCGCGAGCATTTCCTCATTGGATGTAAAAGTAGATTCCACCACTTTGATTCCATATTCCTTTTCAAATCCATCCATCACACTCTGGGGAATATATTCAGTCCAATTATAAACATAGAGTTTCTTTGCATATCCGTCCTTTGTTTTTTCTTCTTCCTTCCCGCCGCATCCGGCCAGCAAAGATACGGTAAGTGCCATTAAAAGCAGCAGGACTGTCACATTTCTTTTTCTCATATCACTTCTCCTTTAAAATCTGCCATATTTAAAATGCCGTCAGCTTACACTGACGACATTCACTCTTCCTATCCTATTATCTACTATCTTTTTTCATTTGTCTATTATTTTTTTATATAAAATCCGTTGGTCTTCCTTGTCGTAGTATTGCCGGATTTGTCAGTAAATTTCACATAGACACGAACCCATTTTTTCTTTTTTTTGTAGGTTACGCTGTTTCCTGTCTTCCATTTATATTTCGTATGCTTCTTTCCCTTTGGCACAATTTTATACTGAACTTTGGACTTGCCGCTGGTTCCGTAAGAGGCAGAAAAAGTAAGCTTGATGGATTTTTTATACTTTTTGTTGTAACGGTTCTTTGCCGAAGTCTTATAAGTTTTAATCCCGGACTTGCTGCCCTTAATCTTTGCACCGGACGGAGCAGAGGTATCCACCGTAAATCCCGGAAGTTTGATCACAGTAGAACCGAGCCACGTATTGTATTTGACATAAATTCTTCCTACAGATCCATTTTTCACCGCTGCAGAACTGCCTGTCCGGTAAGGAACTGTCCGGTTATCCTGCCCCTTCTTTACAAATTTGTATTGTACACTCTTTACTTTTGTAAACGGCTGCGGCACTCCGGAAAACTTCACTGTTATATTTTTCTTTTCATACAGTTTATAGCTGTTGGCTGCACTGTAGGCAGTCGGAACCAGTTTGTTCTTTCCATTGGAAGATACACTGATACTTTTCATTGTCGGAGATGATTTTTTGGCTGGATTATAATCACCCTCGTAGCTGGGGACGTTATTTCCTTTTTCTGTACTGACTGATAAACTGGCTCCGTCAGAACTTACAACAATAGTACCTCTGTTGCTGGTCAGATAGACATCGGAGCCAGCCAATTCTTTTAGTACTCTCGGAAGAGGCGACTCATTATCATTGTCATAGCCGTTGCTGACCACGGAAATTGATGCATTTGCTTTATCAAACAAATACTTATGGTCAGATGGATAGTTCGTTCCAATTTTATTTTCTTCTAATACATCCTGCATCCCATGATGCGGAACCTTCAAAACCTGGGCTGACAGATTATATCCTTTTTTCACAATTGCATCTATGGTCTGTCTTTGCGCATCACCAGTCATAAGAAATGTATTGCTTCCATTGGTGATCCTACATACAATAGAGCGCTTATTAATCTCCCGTATATCCAGATTTACTTTTCTTCCAAATTGGTATGAAGCTTCATCTGCCGGACCATAAAACTGCATGCGGGCATTTCCAACATTTACTGTACTTCCCATGGCGGGAACTTCATAGAAATTTTCTCCCTTATTATTTCTCTCAGCGTAAGCATCAATCGCCTCTAAAGTGTCCTCATAAAATGCTTTGCTGAATTCTTTGTCGTCTCCGTTCGCACCGGCATATTTTAATTCCCTATTGTTTCCGTATATTTTTTCAACATCAATATCATCATCCTGAAGTATCCGTATCAGTCCACCAATATGATCTCGGTGCGGATGAGTCAAAAGGATAAACTTGAGCTTAGTAACCCCTTTCTTTTTGAGATAATTGTATGCCCAGTCTTCTGTTTCAATCTTTTCTCCTTTTGTTGTAGTATAATAGTCAGCTCCGGTATCAATCATGGCATATTCTGCACTGCTGCCTTCTCCATACTGAAGGAGAGCTCCGTCTCCGGCTCCTACATTAATATAATGAATCTGAAATTTCTCAGCCGCCTGAACCTGCCTTTTTGTAATACTCCCCGCTGCAGCAGATACAGCAAGTACCGCCATCAGCAGACAGCTGATCCACTTTTTGATTCCCGCTTTCATAAACAACCTCTTTCTTTCTGCGTTCTCTAGTTTTCTGTTCCAGTATATTGTCAGTATTTTTCTTTTTCCGATTATAAACATAACATATTTTTAATAAATATTCAATATTTTGTCATATCTTTGTAACAAATAAATCTCTCCGGTAAAAATCCGGAGAGATTTATTTTCTAAGTCTTCTGCTTAAAAGCTCCTACATAATTCCAGCGTAATATCTTTCATCGATGTCACAATATGATCCGCCGGCTTTAACTCCTGATTGGCAACAGCCAGATTCCGGAATCCGATCACGCTCATTCCGGCCTTTTTGGCTGCCGTGACTCCGTTGTTGGAATCCTCTATAACAAGACATTGCTCCGGCTCTGTCCCCAGCAGCCCTGCAGCCCTTAAAAACACATCCGGAGCCGGTTTGGGATGTTCACATTCCTTTCCGCTGACCAGTGCCCGGAAGTATTGACGGATTCCGAAATAGTCCATCACCTGCTCAATATCCTGTTTGGAGGAAGAAGAAGCAACTGCCAGAGGAATCCCGCCTCTGTGAATTTCCCGGATCAGTTCGAGTGTACCCTCAATGGCCTCGTAACCTTCCTCCCTGATCCTCTGTTTTCGGATCTCCTCTGCACCCTTTACACATTCCTCCACAGGAATCTCAAGGCCCAGCATCTCTGTTGTGGTCTTCCACATATATTCCGATGCACCTCCGAAAAACTGCTCAAAATATTCTTTTGTAATGCTTTTGCCATACCTGGAAAGAAATTTGTTGGCCACAATATAAAAACCAGGTTCTGTGTCAACAATAACCCCATCCATGTCAAAAATAACTGCTTCCACTCTTTTTCTCCATATAATCTATTTGGTGAATAAACTTTCCAGCGTCTTTAAATCAGCTTCTTCTAAAGAATGCACAACCTTGTGGGCTTTCTCATGGGACGGGCTTCCATATTCTGGATTGCTGAACCCAAGAACCTTCATTCCTGCCCTGGTTCCAGCCAGCACACCGTTGGCAGAATCCTCCACCACTGCGCAGTGTTCAGGCTCAACGCCCAGCTTTTGGGCTGCTGTAAGAAAGATTTCCGGATCAGGTTTTGAATTTTCACAGTCTTCCCCTGTCACCAATTCATGGAAGAAATCAGAAACACCTAAATCCTCGGTGATCCTTTTAATATGATCCATAGGAGAGGAAGATGCAACTGCCATCGGAATTCCCGCCTCATGGATCTCACGGATCAATTCTATTGTCCCTTTAATCGGCGTAAATCCTTCCTCCCGGACCACTTCTTCATAAATCTCAAAAAAGCGCTCATTACAGTAATCAACCGTGGTATCCAGTTCCAGGTACTCAATCGTATCGGTAAACAGCTTTTCCATCGTTGTTCCAAAATAGCGTGCATTGTACTCCTCATCCACATAGGCGTCAAATTCATCCAGCAGCCTCAGCAAAGATGTATAGTACCCCGGCTCAGAATCTACAATAACTCCATCCATATCAAAAATAACTGCTTTTAACATAATTCCCCCTTTAATACTGCTTTTAATACCTTCAATACTCCGTCTTCTTTATTTGAAGCTGTCACAAAATTTGCAGCCTCCTTTACTTCATCCCTGGCATTGGCAACTGCGAAGCTGTGCGCCGCCCGCTTAAGCATCTCTATATCATTAATGTTATCACCAAACGCCAGCGTCTCATCTGCAGAAATATTATAATGCTCCTGAAAACGTTTCAGGGAACTTCCTTTATTCACTCCAAGATTCATGCAGTCTACCCATTTTTCACCTGCACTGGCAACATAAATTCTGCCGCCCCATTTATCATAAAACTCTTTTCCGACCGCATCTTCCGCATTCTGATTATGGAATACGGAAACCTTACATACTCCGGCCTCCACTTTAAATAAGTCCTCTACCATCACTGCGTTATAGCCATAATCGTCCTTCATATGGCGGTAAAGCATCTCCGAATCAAAATAGCTGGTCTCCCCGTCATTAAGAGCGCAGGTACATCCCGGAATCTCCATGGCATCTTCCATTATGCTCTTCACAATAAAAGGGTCCATCACATCTACATGCTTATATTCTTTTGATGTGATGCAAGAACCATTTTCAGACAAGAAAATAATATCATCTTTAATTGGTTCAAAAAAACGCTCAATGCTTTTTCTCTGACGTCCGCTGGCGGCCACAAAGAGCACTCCCCGCTTCCTGAATTCCCGGATCACATCAAAGTATTCCGGATTCAGGTTCATAGCCGCTTCTTCCACCAAGGTTCCGTCAATATCAGTTGCAATTAGTCTAATCATGGGCATCCTTTCTATGAACATTTGTTGTCGCTGTAACGGTATCTTTTACAAATATCTGCAAAAATATAAAGGTCCTGATACCATAGCTAATGCTATCATATCAAGACCCTAAATTCAATCATCACCAATGATTAATATTGCCTGATTCCTGATTATAAACTGCAGAACATTTGGTATACCCGTTCTTTGTCCCGGCACCGGACCAGACGTTCCACCTGCTTTCTGTCACTGAAAATGTTCGCGCAGTGCATCAATATTTCCATGTGTTCATCTCCCACAGCCGCAAGCCCCATAACTACCTTGACTTGATTTCCATGCCAGTCTATTCCGTCGGGATAGATCAAAACAGAGATCCCAGTTTTTAAGATCTGATCCCTGACCCTCTTCTCACCATGAGCAATTGCCAGCATATTCCCCAGATAAACAGAAAAATTCTGATCCCTCGAAAGCATTCCTTCAATATAACCGCTTTTAATATAACCGCTTTTCAGCAAAAGACTGCCCGCATTGATAATGGCTTCTTCCGGGGTGGCTGCTTTACAGTCCAAAACGATATTTTCCTTCATCAGTACAGGTTTTTCTTCTCTATCTTTGTATGTCATTACAATCCCTCGATTCCCTCTTCCTCGGCTGCACGATTTAAATAATCTTTGATCTGCCGTCTGAGTGCTGTGATATCTTTATTTTCCAGGTACTGAAGTATCTTTTCATCATTGACAAAACCTTCCGAGATAACTGCCAGCGTATCTCTGATCTCTTTATCTTCTTTTTTATCTACGATCATCAGGACACCTTTGTCAAATCCCTTAAAATCAGGATGAGTTCCATTCTGGTGTTCCAGTGTAAAAAACAGCAGCACCGGTTTTTTGTTTCCAGGAATATTACAGTGAAAAATCAGAAAGTTCCGGTCTTTTAATGCCACCTGTCCGTCCTTCTCCCGCAGCAAAACTGCATCAAGACAGGCTGTCCTCTGAATCTCATCCATTCCGGTATGGCATCTGAGAAGTTCTTTTACCGCTTCAGCTTTTCCGACAGAAGCATCCGCAGTGACAATCTTAAGATCCTCCAAAAGTTCCAGGGAGGTTGTCCTTTTAAAGTTCGCCATATCCGGAACCTTTTTTTGAATTTTCTGCTCCTTCAGCAGTTCAAAGTAAACCTGCATCCTCCCAAAATCCTCTTCCTGAAGCAGTGCTCCCACTTCAATAACCGGAATATCCTGTTCAGGAAGTTTCAAAGTCGAAACGATCATGTCAATCCCTCGGATCTCTCTTCCGGTTACCTGCTCAACAGACAGGGGAAACACCTTTACAGAACCTGCAAACCGGTTCTTAATGCTCGAAGACAAAAAACTGGAAATTCCGATGCCGCTGGCACAGACAACCGCCACATTCAAAATGACAGACTGCTTGATCTGTGCTTTTTTCCTTTCAATGGCTGCTCCGAAATGGAAAGAAAGATACGCAATTTCATCTTCATTGACTTCCAGATGATATTTTGTTTCCATCACCTGACAGACATTTTTGCATATGGTAAAAGTATCTCTGAACTCTGTTTTTATCTGCTCCAACAGAGGATTTTCCAGTCTCATATGGTAATTCAGCCGGTGCAGCGTGGATCTTAAATGAGTTGCAAGACCTTGGTAGAGTACTTTATCCTGGCTGAAATCTTCACCCATCAGCTGTCCGAATGCGGTGATCAGGTCATCGGCTACTATCATACAGTCATACTCATCCAGCATCTTCGTAAGCTCGTCCTGTTTCTCCACTGCATATTTCATTCTGGCCCCTTTTAAATGCATAAAGACATAGGCCACCTCTGATTCCGGCATCTCAATATGGAATTCCCTCTCAAAATACCCGGTCAGCTGTCTGGCTTTCTGATAGTATGTATCCCTTTTTAGGTTTGAGAGAAGTTCTTCCTCCATCGTAATCGTTTTTCCTGCCAAAAGCCTTTCGATTGCAATAACCAGATGAATCACCAGCCCAATATAGGAATGTCTTGTGATCTTGCTGAGAAATTCATCCTCACACTCTCTGAGAATTGCGATGACCTTCTCCAGAATCTCTTCATTTAGCAAATCCAGATTGCTGTTCTTTCCAAGGCTTCGGAAATATTCTATAGCCCGGAAATCCCCTTTGCTTCCCTGAAACTGTTCCACATCTGACTTCATAAGCTTTTCATTGAGGAAATCAATAATGGCGCTCCGAAAACTCTCCTCATCTCCTGTCACTGTGATGCCCAGACCCGGTTTTCTCTCCAGCAAGAGCCGGTGCTCCTGAAACCACGGCCTTACAGCCTGTATGTCGTTGCTGACCGTGGCCTCAGATACCATCAGCTTATATGCATAGTACCCCAGTTTTTCAATGTTCTTTCTCTTCAAAAATTCAATCGTCAGCAAAGCCCTGCGCTGTTCTTTCGTGTAATAAAAAAGCGAAGAATCCCTGTCTGAAACCTCTCCCAGGTAATCGGCAAATTTCTCCCTGTCACCTGAAATCCGGATCCCCTTTCCTGTCTTAGTCTCCAAATGTACACCCAGCCCGGAAAGCTCCTGATTAATACCGCGGATTTCACGAAACAGAGTTCTGGTACTGATTTTCAGTCTCTCTGCTGCCTGCTCCATCGGCAGAAATCCTTCCTCATTAAGTAAAATGCGGAACAGATCCACCTGCCGAAGAGAAAAGAACTTCTGATCCATCTCTCTCACCTAACCCTTTTATTCAGGAGTTTTTACCGTGATATACGCTCTGCCTGCAGACATCACATTTAGTTTCCGCCCCTGAATCTCAAAAGCACCTCTTTTGCATCTTCTTTTAACTTACGGTACGCTTCCTCCTGTACCTCGTGGTAAAACATATCTCCTCCAGTCTCCTTCAGCTTTTCAAATACATGCCGGCTGGCTGCTTTAGACCAATAGGAATGATAATTGATCTTCGTAATCCCTGCTTTGATAGCCTTATCAACCTGGGCCTGATCTACACCGGAACCTCCATGCATGACCAGTCTGGTAGTATCCGGCATCTTCTTCCGCATCTCTTTTACCCTGTCAATGTCCAGCATCGGCTCCTCAGCGTAGATTCCATGTACCGTCCCGAAGCACACAGCCAATGCATCTACTTTGGTTCTCTCTGCAAACTCTGCTGCCATATCAGGATCTGTAAATGTCTTTTTAATTTCTTCCCGCCCAAGAAGTGTAGGCCCTCCGTGAGAATCCCCCGCCGTACTGCTCATCATTCCCAATTCTGCCTCCACAGAAAGTCCCATCTCATGGGCTGACTGCGTAAATTCCCGGATTCTTTTTATATTTTCTTCAAACGGAAGGTCACTGCAGTCATACATGATACTGGAATAACCGCAGCGGATGCCTCTCATTACAAAGCTGAAATCAATGCCATGGTCCAGATGTACGCATACCGGAGCAGATACCCTCTTTGCGTACTCCACAGTCTGAGGTCCGATGTTCTCAATAGGGATCAGACTGTCATGTACCTGGACATGTCCGATGATGACCGGCACTGACAGCTCACTGGCTGCATCCATGGCAGCTCTCGCCATCTCAAAGTTGGGGACATTAAAACACGGAATCGCATATCCTCCCTCTTCTGCCTCTTTTAATATGTTCTGTAAGTTCACTAACATGTCTCTACCTCCATTTTACCTGAAATCTTCCATTGCTTCACTGGGAAATTGTTCAATTATCAATCCATTTTTCGGCAAATAAGACCTTCTCTGCCTCTTTGCACCACACTCCATGATTTTTTTCTAATATATCTGCAATTTTGCGGTAAACCGGATCTTCCTCCGCCCGTTTTTCAAAATCACTGAGTGCCATAAGCGGCAGATCCACATGGGGATAAACCAGCTTCTTTCCTCCCGGGATATCCGGCAAGTTTAAAATGATCTCCGGCACCTCCTGAAGGCCCGTCACATGGGTAATCATATACTCCGGCGTAATCATTCCCTTTTTGGATAAGTCAAACATCTCACGGATATCATCTAAATTTCCTCCGCTGTTTCCCACATAATGAGTCCTTCTGTAATGAATATCATAGAAATTGACTTTCGCTTTAAATTGTTCATCTGTAGGTCCGGCAAAGAAGTTCAGGCAGCCGTTGACGGCCAAAAGGCTGCTGCCCAGTTCCACCAGGCTTTCTGAGGCGGCAAATATCATAATGTCATCATATCCATTCCCCCCGGACAGACAGATCAGCTCCTGTTCTTCGTCTTCCATATCCGACGGATTTACATAGACAAGCTCCACACCGCAGCCGGCGGCCTCCTCCGGGCTGATCAGTTTTTTGGCTCTTAACAGCCTTTCCTCATTGATCTCTGTGACTACCAGTTTCTTTGGTCTGGACGGTCCATGAACTGCATAGTCAACAGCCCCGATTCCCATCGGGCCGCAGGCTGCCATCAGCAGCATACTTCCTCCCTTTTTTGTGCCGTGTATATTGTCATAGACAAACATATCTTCCATGTAATCATGGATACAGGTATGGAAAGCACTAATGATGCAGGACACCGGCTCCCCCATAGAAGCGAATGCAAAATAATCATCCTCATAGGTCAGCAGGCAGCCGGATTCAATATAGCCGCCGGGAATGATTGTATAAGTTGCATTCCCGCCAAAAAATTCAAAAGAATATCCCGGTGCATCCTCACTTCCTTTATAACGGATTCCTGCCTGAAGAAAGCAGGAAGTGCCGGGCTGATACTTATCTTTCCACTTATCTCCTGCCTTCTCGATGATGCCGGCCATTTCATGGCCGGTCACCACCGGAGTCTCGTGCACATTCTCAGGAACCCTCAGGTGTTCTTCTCCTTTCATTGCTGCCTTATAGGTAGAAAAGCAGATTCCATTGGACATTACTTTAATTAATATCTCATCATCCTTGATCTCGGGAAGTTCGGTTTCCCTGATTCTGATATCCTTCTTCCCGTAAAGAGAAGCCATTTTCACACGCATACGATTCCCTCCCTCATAAATCTACTGCTGCTTTTTCAGTTCTTCCACCAGCTGATCATATTCCGGCGCATCCACAAAATTGGAGACCGCAATGATCCGTGCTGTGCTGTTATAAGATTTTGCCCTCTCTGCAAGGCTTGTGTGGGTGAGAATAATCTCCGCATCTTTCGGTATCTCATCCACAGATGTATGAGCTACCTTAATGCTGATCCCTGCTTTGTTCAGCTTGTTTGTCAAGGTTGCAGCTGCCATGGCACTGGATCCCATTCCGGCATCACAAGCAAACACTATTTTTTTCACGCCTTCGTCCAAAGAAAGATCCAGCGGGTCAAAACTCTGGAAGCTGCCCTCATCCTCATCATCCTTGGATCTCTTGTAGATGATAGAGGCCACGATAAAGGATACTGCAGTTGCCGCCGCAATGCCGGCCAGCACGGGCAGTGCGCCGCCCTTAGGTGCCATAGCCATGTAAGCAAAGATACTTCCGGGAGTCGCTGCTGCCACAAGGCCGCTTCCAAGCAGAGAATTGGTAAGGATTCCTGCGCTGCCTCCCAGGATAACCGCCAAAATCAGTGCCGGCTTCATGAGCACATATGGGAAGTACAATTCATGTATACCGCCGAAAAACTGAATGATAATGGCACCCGGTGCGGAACTCTTGGCTTCCCCTTTTCCAAAGAACCAGCATGCCAGCAGAACTCCCAGTCCAGGTCCAAGATTTCCTTCTAAAAGGAAGTAAATAGATTTTCCTGCCACAGCTGCATCTGCCAGCCCCAAAGGTGTCAAAACTCCATACTGGATAGCGTTGTTCAAAAATAAAATCTTTGCCGGCTCAATAATGACGGAGGCCAGAGGAAGCATTCCTGCATCCACAATAGCTTTTACTCCATTTCCAAGAGCATTGCTGGCTCCCTCAACCAAAGGACCCATAATCCAGAAACAAAGCATAACAAGGAGCATTCCTAAAATTCCTGCTGAGAAGTTGTCGTACAACATTTCAAATCCAGCCGGAATTTTGTCCTTCAGCAGACTGTCCAGCTTTTTTACCAGCCAGCCGCCAAGAGGTCCTGCGATCATGGCTCCCAGGAACATCGGAATGGAACCGCCGATGATGATTCCAAAGGTGGCAACTGCTCCGACCACAGCTCCTCTGGTCCCGTATACCATCTTACCTCCGGTATAGCCCATCAGAACCGGAATCAGATAATTGAGCATGGGACTGATGACCGTAGCCATTTTTTCATTTGGAAACCATCCTCCCTGCAAAAAGATCGCGGTAAA
The DNA here is from genome assembly GCF_018381315.1 of Anaerostipes sp. Classification (GTDB taxonomy): domain Bacteria; phylum Bacillota; class Clostridia; order Lachnospirales; family Lachnospiraceae; genus Anaerostipes. Next base: position 110,427 of record NZ_JAGZSD010000004.1, read on the forward strand.
AAATCCCCATGCAATCAGTGCGCTGATGTTTGGCAGTACCATGCCGCTTAAAAACCGTCCGAACTTTTGTACTTGTTGTTTCATAGTGCCTCTCTCCTTTCTTAAAAAGATTGTATTGTTGGTATGTCTTTATTATAAAGGATGTCTGAGGCAAATAGTTGCCTAAGCAATTCAACCTTGGCACGATTCAATGCTGTCAAACTTTTAGGCGGGTCTCATATAAATTTTTTTGAAAGTTACGTTCTTGTATATCGTTTTTGGTCGTGCTACTATAAAAAAACATGAAAGGAGGCATTTCCATTGAATGTCAAGCTTAAAGAAATAATGGTTTCCTGCAGGAAAAGCCTGAAGAAAAATTTTAAATTTGCAACCCTGGACTTTTTGTTTATTATTACTTTCGTCACTGTCTTTCAGAAAATATTCGGCATGGAAAATTCTATTGTCGGTGTTATTTTTACGATTATGATGGCTTCATCCATGCTGAAAGACATGACATCCTCGCCCATAAAGCATCTGGCAGGACAGACTGCAATTCTGGTATGCATGGCTGTTTCAGCATGTTTTGTGAACACGCTGCCTGCTGTTTTTTCGTTCCCTCTGAATTTGGGAATGATATTTTTGATTCTCTATGTGTTTACCTATGAATATTCCAGCCATCTTTACTTTCCGTACATACTGTCCTATTTGTTTTTGATTTTTATCTCACCAGCTGCACCGGATATGCTGCCGAAGCGTCTTGCCGCCATGATTACCGGTGCTGTATGCATCATCCTTTACCAGTTTGTCATGGGCCGTAAAAGAGTTGCCGAAACTACGAGAGATGCATTGTCCGACATGATCGATGAAACCTTGGGACTGATCAGATATAAGATCTGCGGAACCGGCTCCCCTGACTGTCCTGAGGATATAAGAAAAAACCTGTTCCGCTTAAGCCGGATGGTCTATGACCGGAGAAAAAAAGCTCTCTGCATCTCTGATGCAAATTTTGCCGTTATAGATTCAGGGCGGGGTGTAGAGCATCTGTTTCTCCTTTTATCAGAACTCAAAGGACCCATCCCTCCCTGCCTGTCAGGACTTCTTCAATCTGTATCTGACAGGCTCCGGCTCTTCCAGAAGTATATTAAACGTCAGACAGAAGAACTCCCTCCCCTGACTCGGTCTGGTTTTCTGTCCGGATATGAAGATCCAATAGCGCAGGAACTTTTCGACGGGCTTAACTATCTGCAGGATCATCTGCTTCGTATGTCTGACCCTGAAAAGAGAACCCGGTACCGGCCGACCGCACTTTCTCTTTCTGTCCAGCTGAAGGCAGCACTGGATATCAGTCCGGTAAGACTTGTCTATGCTCTGCGGGTGGCACTTCTTCTTGCATTTTCAACGCTGCTCGTTCAGTCGCTGCATTTAGCCCACGGCAAATGGCTTTTATTTACCATCGCTTCCGTCTCTCTGCCGTATGCAGATGACATCGGACAAAAGGCCAGGAAAAGATTTGCCGCTACAGCCATCGGAGGACTCTTTGGACTGCTGCTGTATGCCGCTGTCCCATCTATGGCCGGCCGCACTGCAGTGATGATGTTTTCCGGGTACCTGTCCTTTTATTTCTCTGATTATACGGGAACCTTTGCCTGCTCCACTGTCGGCGCCCTGGGTGCCGCTGTCTTTACAGACGCATTTGGATGGGGTAATGTAGGAAAAATGCTGACGATCCGTTTTGGTTATATTTTAGCGGGAATTTTCATCGCACTCATCTTCAACCGCCTGATTTTTCCGTTCAGCCGGAGACTTGCCACCGAACAGCTCTGGAATAAATATGCTTCCACCACAAAACTCCTGACACAGATCTGCAGACAGGAAAATATAGACACACAGCTTTATTACAGCCTGATCATCCAATCACACTTGCTGGAGGAAAAGCTCGGAAAAAATACAGAGGATGAGGGCTGGGACAAAATGAAAAATCTGCTCCCGAAATGCCGGGAAAGAGTAAGAAATGCCCACAGAAAAAGAGCAGGTGTACAGACAGCATAAAAATATCCGCGGAGCCTGTTCTTCGTTTTATCGTGATTATATTACATTTGAAACTTATTTTTATTTTATTGAAAATATCATTTACTTTTATTTATTCTTATGATAAAGTTCTGATATAGAAAAACACTGTCAGATATTCCGCTTTGTTTCCGGAAAAGGAGGGTTTCAATTGAAAGCAAATATCTTCAATATTCAAAAATTCAGTATCCATGACGGTCCCGGTATCCGGACCGCGGTATTTTTTAAGGGCTGTCCGCTGCACTGCCGTTGGTGCTCCAATCCCGAATCCCAGTCATTTCACACGCAGATCCTATGGGACCCCGGAAAGTGTCTGCACTGCGGTCTCTGCCAGCAGTCATGTCCAACAGGAAGCATTCATTTTTCAGACGGCGGAAGCTTCCAGTTCCGTCATGAAAGCTGTGAGGGCTGCCTGGCCTGCACAAGACACTGCCCGGGAAATGCACTGGAATACATGGGAAAAATGATGTCAGTTGGCGAGATTATGAAAGAGGTTCTAAAGGATAAAGACTTCTATGAAGAATCCGGAGGCGGTATCACACTGTCCGGCGGAGAAGTCATGGCACAGCCGGAATTTGCCGCACTGCTCCTTTTGGAATGTAAGAACCAGGGATTACATACGGCTTTGGAGACAACCGGCTATGCATCCCATGAAGTTTTTGTTTCAGTGACTGAACAGGCTGACCTGCTTTTGTTTGACATGAAGCACCATGACAGCAAAAAACACCGGCTCTACACCGGTGTGCCAAATGAAAAGATTATTGAAAATATGAAATGGGCAGTGCAGCATGGCAAAGAGGTAATTGCCCGGATTCCTGTCATACCGGAAGTCAACGATTCTATTGAAGATGCCCGTGAATTTTCTGCTCTTTTACGTCAGATCGGCATCACCCAGGTCAATCTCCTTCCCTTTCATCAGTTCGGACAGAATAAATATGAACAGCTGCATATGAACTATGAAATGAAGGATGTAGATGCCCTGCACCCCGAAGATCTTACAGAATATGCCGGAATATTTGAGGCAGAAGGACTTTCCGTTAAGTTCTGATATTCCCACGGACAAATCTGTTTACAAAAAAGGAGAACTCTCTAAGTGATGAGATTTCTCCTTTTCTTTATTCTGCCGTCTTCACTGTCACATGGTTTTCTTCCAGAATCATTCTGGCATCCTCAGGAATTCCGGCATCTGTGACCACCATATTGATCTGGTCCAGTCTGCATTGAAGCACAACTCCCTGCTGCAGGAACTTGCTGGAATCTGTCAGGATGATAGAATGTTTTGCTGATTCCGCCATATTTTTCATAGCTTCCGCACGCATCATATCTCCGCATGTAAATCCTGCCTGAGGAATAAATCCGTCCGTTCCCATAAAAAACTTGTCCACATAAAATTCTCTGGCACAGGTTCTTACAAGAGGGCCGACCATGACTTCAGATTCTTTCTGGTAATCTCCCCCTAAAAGAACAGTTTTCCCTGCGGCAGACTCCCGGATATGCCTTGCGATAAATGCTGAGTTTGTAATGACCGTGACATCCTTTTTTTTCTGTGCAAGATACTCTGCCAGCAGCGCACAGCTGGATCCTGACTCGATCATAACCGTCTCCCCGTCTGAGACAAGTTCCGCCGCTTTTGCGGCAATTTTCACCTTTATATCGTACCGGACAGCCATACGGTTGCTGATGTCGTCTGTATTACAGATCACTGCATATCCATGCTCTCTTTTCAGCAGTCCCTTTTCCTCCAGCGCATCCAGGTCCTTCCTGATCGTTACCTGTGATACACCCAGAGTTTCGGACAGCCGGTTGACTTCTATTTTTTTCTTTTCATTTACTATTTCCAGTATTTTTGTCTGTCTCTCCGTCATGTGTTCACCTCTTTTTTCTTCTATAATACCATATTTAAATTTCATATACAATTTGATTTCTTTTCAATTAAAAGCGAAAGCTCTTATGCTGCTGCCTGTCAAAAATCCTTGGGTTTATCTATACCTGAATATGGGCAGATATGCTATACTAAAAGAAATAAGGGGGAAGGGGGCTTTCTATAAAATGGCTAAGCATAAACAAAATATAAAGGGATTCACTCTGGTGGAACTCATCGTGGTTCTTCTGATTCTTGCTATCCTTCTGGCTCTTCTGATTCCGTCTCTGATCGGCTATATTACGAATGCCCAGAAAAAAGCCTGTCTGGTTAATAAGGCCGGACTTTTAAGAGATCTCACTGCGGATGAGATTTATGAACTGGAGGGGGCCGGAAAGTATGATACCGCGTATCTGAAGTCTCTGGCCGGCAAATCAGAATATAAATGCCGCCAGGGCGGGCCTTATGATGTGAGCCGAGGCTCTGACGGAAGTATTGTCATCATCTGCAGCAAGCACGATAAGGATTACAATTTCAATATGAATGAGGCTCTCAACTATATTATGGAGAATGATCCGGACACTGCCAAGCTGATCAGCAGTTATATGACTAAAAATATTGACTCCTCTTCCGGAACTGGAAAGGCTTACGAAAACCTGCTGAATGCCCTGGGCAAAGCCGGATTCAACGCAGGCCAGGCAGGTGTTAATTCCTGGTCCTTCCAGGGAAAAGGAAGCAGTTACTATCTCTACTGGACAACAGAGGATATCACAAACAAAAGCCCCGGAGATAAGGTGAAGGTTATCCGGTACAATTCTGCCAGAGGCACCTACACTGCCGGATATGTGGTTATAAGACGTGAAACCCTGTCTGGTTCCGACTCATCAGACGGAAAACCCCGTACTTATAATGTCCTTTCGCGAAGTGACAATGACTGGCAGGAGTATACCGGAGTAAAACAAAGCGATGATGACAAGAAAAACTATTCAAAGATCTATCAGATCTTTAAGAATATGTAAGTCCTGGTCTCATGCTCAGAAATTAAATACCTCAAAGGGAAACCACGTCCATCGGCAGCAGATGGACGTGGTTTTGGTTTATGTTCTATTCTTCATCATTATGTTTTTGATCCATGAGTGTCCCTGCGGCTAATCCTATGCATAAGCCCAAACTGATGCCTATGGCCAATTGATTAAATATGCTTCCAAAGGCTGCTCCAAAGCACAAACCAAGACTTAATCCCAATGAAATATAATTCTTATCTTCGCCCATAAAACATTCTCCAATCTCTTGATCTCCCCGCTGATACCTCTCATACATACTTCTGTTTACAAATCGTAAGGGGTTGCCTGATAAACGTAATAATTCAGCCAATTATAATACATTGCATTGGCATGGCATCTCCATGACTTTACAGGGCCCTTCTTCGGATCATCGTCCAGATAATAATTCTTCGGTATCTCCGGATTCAGCCCCCGGTTAATATCCCTTACATATTCCTGATGCAGGGACATGACATCATATTCCGGATGCCCCGTAACGAAAATCTGGCTTCCGGTTTCATTTAAGATCAGATACGGCCCGGTCTCTTCTGATTCTGCCACAACGGTCAATTCTTTGCACTGTCTGATTGCCTCGCCGTCCACACCGGTGTTTCTGGAATGCGGGACATAAAAATAATCATCAAACCCTCTCACTAAAGGCGTCTTTTTATGAAGGGGGTAATGACGGTAAACGCCGGATATTTTCTGGTCCAGTACATTCTTCCGGACATTGTAGTGGTAATAAAGGCCTGCCTGGGCTGCCCAGCAGATATGTAAGGTGGAGGTGACATTCTTTTTTGTCCATTCCATGATCTCTGCCACCTCATCCCAATAGTCCACATCCTCAAATTCCTTCAGTTCCACAGGAGCACCGGTTATGATCATACCGTCAAATTTTTTGTCCTGCACGTCTTCAAAGTAGACATAAAACTTCTCCATATGAGACTCTGGCACATGAGTCGGTTCATAGGAGGCCGTCTTTAAAAAGGTAATATCAATCTGCAGCGGAGTATTGGAAAGGCTCCGGAGCAGATGCAGTTCCGTATCCAGCTTATTCGGCATCAAATTTAAAATAGCAATTCTCAGCGGCCGGATATCCTGGGTGACTGCCCGGTCTGTGTCCATCACAAAGACGTTTTCCTCTTCCAGTATAGCTCTGGCCGGCAGGTCTGTATCAATTCTAATCGGCATAATTACACGCTCCTTTGTTTTCTGCTTCTTTTCTTATTTACTTGATCATATCCATAAATTCTTCTTCGGTAATGATCGGAATTTCCAACTCTCTTGCTTTTTTATTTTTAGATGAGGAAGAATGAATATCGTTGTTTATCAAATAGTCTGTTTTCTTTGTCACAGATCCGGTCGCCTTTCCGCCCAGCATTTCGATCAGTTCCTGAAGCTGCTTCCGGTTTTCATAATGGTTTAAAGAACCTGTGATAACAAAGGTTTTTCCTTCCAGTTTTTTCTCTGTATCCGGCTCCTTCTGTTTCTCTATCTCAACATACTGAAGCAGTCCGTCTACGGTCTGACTGTTATTGTCCAGACGAAAATATCCGCTGACAGACTCGCCGATGATCGGACCGATCCCGTCAATCACTGTAAATTCTTCTGCCTCCGCATTCCGGATTGCATCCAGATCATCTCCGAAATGCCTGCAGATCAGTTTAGCGTTGGAAAGTCCTACATTGGCAATTCCAAGTCCGTACAAAAACTTAGGCAGTGTAGTTTTTCTTGACCGCTCCACTGCATCTACAAGATTATCAAAAGACTTCTCACCAAAGCCTTCCATCTCCACAATCTCTTCTTTATGATCCTTTAATGTAAACAAATCATACAATTCACTCAAAAGGCCTTTTTCCATCAGCTTGTGCAGAGAGGCTTCTGAAAGCCCGTCCACATTCATAGCGTTTCTTGACACAAAATGTGAAAACAGTTTGATCTTTTTAGCGCTGCAAAACTGATTTGGACACACCAGGGTGCGGATTCCGTTTTCTTCCTCAATCTCTGTCTTCCCGCCGCAGGCCGGACAGGTCTCAGGGATCGGGGCATTGCCGCTCCTGGTCTGGTTTTCTGCCAGCTGGGGAATGATCATGTTGGCTTTATATACAGAAATCTGGTCCCCGATGCCCAGTTCCAGTTCTTCCATGACACTGATGTTGTGGAGGCTTGCCCGGCTTACCGTAGAACCTTCGAGTTCCACCGGATCAAATATGGCTACCGGATTAATAAGTCCGGTTCGGGAAGGGCTCCATTCGATTTCCTCTAACGTTGTTTCTGCAATCTCATCTGCCCATTTAAACGCAATGGAATCCCGCGGAAACTTAGCTGTTGTTCCGAGACTTTTTCCGTAAGCAATGTCATCATAGATCAGGACAAGTCCGTCTGACGGCTGATCACTGCTTTCTATAGATTTAGAAAAGTGTTCCACTTCTTGAGCTATTGTATCTCTTCTCACAGTGACATAATCCACTACATCAAATCCGAGTTTCTTTGCCCAGACAAATTTTTCTTCCACTGAATTGTGAAAATCCACATCCGGCACGTCTCCTACGGAAAAGCCATAAAAACGGACGTTTCGTTTTGCTGTCACTTCATTGTTCAGCTGTCTTACGGAACCGCTGCAGAGGTTTCTGGGATTTTTGTATCTGCTGTCCAGATCTTCCATCTCCTCGTTCATCCTCTGGAAATCAGAATAATGGATCACTGCCTCTCCCCGGATAACAAGAGTTCCTTTATATGCTATTTTCTTCGGCAGATTCACAAAGACTTTCGCATTGTTTGTCACGACTTCTCCCACTTCCCCGTTTCCGCGGGTTACAGCCTTTAAAAGCACTCCGTCCTGATAGGTAAGGACGATGGTAAGCCCGTCCAATTTCCAGGACAGCAGGCCCTTTTGATCTCCCAGCCAGTCTTCCAGTTCCCCTACCTCTTTCGTCTTGTCCAAAGAGAGCATCGGGGACGAGTGGGCCTCTTTTTCAAGTGATGTCAAAAGTTCATATCCCACATGGACCGACGGGCTGTCTGCCAGTACAGTATCTGTCTCTTTTTCTAATTCTAAAAGCTCATCATAGAGCTTGTCATATTCATAATTGCTCATGAGCTCTTTATTTTCCTGATAGTAGGCTTTCGATGCCTGACTCAGGATATGAATCAGCTCTTTCATTCGGTCAAATTTATCTTTCACAGGTCAGTTCCTCTTTTAACTTTTTTATTTCCTCCGGCGTAAGCTTCCGATAGGATCCTTCTTTCAAACTGCCAAGCCTGATATTCATGACCCGGACTCTTCTTAGTTTGGTAACCCTGTAGCCAAAATATTCACACATTCTGCGGATCTGCCGGTTTAACCCCTGGGTCAGAATGATTCGGAAACTCTCTGGGCCCTCTTTCTTCACACTGCATTTTCTCGTGACTGTATTCAGATCAGAAAGCGGCACTCCGTTTCTCATTCCCTGGATAAAATCACTGGTGATCCGTTTATTGACTGTCACCTCATATTCCTTTTCATGATAGTTTCTGGCCTTCATAATCTCATTGGCTGCGTCACCGTCATTCGTCAAAAGAATCAGTCCCTGGGAATCCTTGTCCAGGCGGCCCACCGGATAGATTCTGGAAGGATATCCCACAGCATCAATGATATTGTTCTCTTCCTCCTTGCTGGAGGTACAAACAATACCTTTCGGCTTATTATAGGCCAGATATACAATCTGGCGGTTCATCCGGACCGGTTTTCCGCCGAAACATACTTCCTGTCCTTCCGTGACCTTTGTTCCCGGTTCCGCCGTCTTTCCATCTACCGTCACTTTCCCCTGTTCAATATAAAAATCAGCCTGCCTTCTGGAACAAAGGCCTGCCTGGCTTAAATACTTATTAATCCTTATGGCGGAGGATTCACTCCGTCTTTCTTCCTTCATGTTCTCTCCTGTTTCCTTCCGTTTTTCGTACTTTACGATTGTACCACGATTAACCCGAAAATGCACGTTCCCATGAACGGTTCCCGGATTATCCGGGGTATTTTACATCTCCTGTACAAAATACCCCAGATCCCCCAATATTTCTTTTGCTTTTTCTATCACATCGTCATCATCCTCCGGAAGAATGATACTTTTTTCATGCAGTTCTACTTCCGCCTCAATTCCAGCGTCCATCAGTCCGATTTTGATCCGGTCCACACAATGGTCGCACATCATCTCGTCGGATTTTAAAACTTTCATTTATTTCCTCCTTGCAGTCCCTTTGTTCTTTCTGTCAGCGCTCCCACTTGTCGCAGAGTGCATTGATCTGATCTGCAAATTTGGCCAGATCTTTATTGGCACCGCCCTCACTCTTTCGGATCACGGACAGCAGACGCTCACCTGCCGCCAGAAGTCTGGCAAATACAGCATTGGCTCTCCTTGTTCCTTTTCTGCTCTCCGGCACCTTCTTCGGTGCAACACGAAGAATCCATTCCCCTGTCTCCAGATCAAAAATATCGCCGCTGTACGGTGCTTCTGCTTTCATTCCATACTCTTGTTCCAGATAGTCTGCAAAAATATTGCAGGTCTCATCTTCCCCGTGAACGATAAAAAACTTCTCAGGTTTTTCTTTGAATGCTGACGCCCAGACAGACAGCCCATGTTTGTCTGCATGGCCGCTCATCCCTTCCAGACGCACCACCTCGGCCTCTACTTTGATTGTCTCCCCGAACAGCCGGACTTCATCCGCACCTTCCACAAGGGCGCGCCCCAATGTTCCATAAGCCTGATAGCCTACAAAGACAACCGTATTTTCGGGCTTCCATAGATTATGTTTCAAATGATGCCGGATCCGTCCGGCCTCACACATACCGGACGCTGAGATGATCACTTTCCGTTCTTCATCAAAGTTGATCGCCTTGGAATCGTTGCTTGTAATGGATAATTTCAAATTTGAAAAAGTCAGGGGATTAATGCCCTGATTGATCAGTTCCATGGCTTCCTCATCAAATGTATCATGGATATTGTTCTGAAATACAGTGGTTGCCTCTACTGCCAGAGGGCTGTCTACATACACAGGGAAATCACCGTGATTCCTTACCCTGCGCTCCTCCTTGATCTGGCGGATATAGTAAAGAAGCTCCTGAGTCCTTCCCACGGCAAAAGAAGGGATGACTACATTCCCGCCTCTGTCAAAAGTCTTTTGAATCAGTTCGGCCAGTTCCCCGACATAATCTGGATGATTCCCGTGGTACCGGTCGCCGTATGTGGATTCCATGACTACATAGTCAGCCTGTTCTGTATAATGAGGGTCTTTAATCAGCGGCTGATCATTGTTTCCGATATCTCCGGAAAAGACAAGTTTTTTCTGTACACCTGATTCTGTCAGCCACACCTCGATGCTTGATGACCCAAGCAGATGTCCGATGTCCGTAAACCGGATGCTGATGCCCCGGCTGACCTCGATTTTTTCATTGTACTGGCATCCCACGAACTGTTCCATGACATTCACTGCATCATCCATCGTATACAGCGGCGGCTCCTCCGGCTTTCCTGACCTTCTTGCCTTCCGGTTCTTCCATTCTGCCTCAAATTCCTGAATGTGGGCACTGTCACGCAGCATAATATCACAGAGATCCTTTGTAGCTTTTGTTGTGATAATATTTCCCCTGAAACCATTTGCATACAGAAGCGGAAGCAAACCTGAGTGATCAATATGTGCATGGGTCAGCAGAACAAAATCAATGTCTGCAGGATTGACAGGAAGTTCTGCATTTTCATATACGTTTTTCCCCTGTTCCATTCCATAATCAACCAGAAAGCGCTTTTGGCAGGCTTCTACATAATGACAGCTTCCTGTCACCTCATGGTCTGCGCCGATAAAAATTATCCTCATAGTCATACCTCCTCAGTGATATATACAGCGTCCATTGGTATCAGCTCTTTTAAACACGGATACATCTCCAGAATCTCTTCTCCCTCGTATCCAAAGACTGCTTTAGACAATTCACCGATCGTCAGCTCTCCCTCCGCCTTCTCCTCCGTTTTTTGAATCTTGGTTCCATCTTTTGAAGGAGAAAACAAAAAAGTGCCGCTGTTTTTTTCAATGATCGGATCTTTGATTGTCAATATAAACTCTCTGCCTGTTCTGCCTTTCAGACAACGGCACAGAGCTTCCAGACAAGTGATACGGAACATGATCTTCGGTACCCTCGTACCCTTTTTGAGACATCCAGCAGATATTTCAATCTTTTTTCCGGGAAATGAAACTCTCAGCATGTCAAGAAAGCTTTCTTCCTCTCCAGCAAAACCCAGACGGACATAGACGGTATTGTCCTCTCTTCCGTATGCAAACACACCTGATATCCTGCCATGCTCCTTCCATACCATCAGACTGCCGCCCTGGCTCTCAGCCTCCGCAGCGGCCTGCCGCAAATATGCCGCATCCATCACTGTATAAATATCATATGACTGTATCTGCCGGTTTAAGAACTCAAGAACTTTTTCTGTATCCGCCTCCCGAAAGGGTCTAACCTCTCCAGCCGGTATTCCCTCCGCCCCGATGATCTCAGTCTCCGTCCAGTCCATGACAAACACAAAATCAAACGGCTCATAATAGGCTCTGTCTGCCGGCATCAGATAGGTGAACGGTTCCCCTCTCTCTGCCATATCGTTGAGTACTTTAAAAAGCATGTTCCTCATGACACCTTTTCTGCGCGCTTCCTTTTTTGTAGCCACTGCTACAATATAATGGGCATCAAACTCACAGTCTGAGATCTTCATCCGGTAAGGATTCAGATGAATCATGCCCACAGGAGAACTCCCGTCCCATGCCATAAGCACCTGATTTTTGGGATATACCACATCAAAATAGTAATCTGCAAACGTCTGCGGATCATGAAAAATATCCTGGTACATCCGGCAGATCAATTCCCTGCGGCTTTTGTCATCGTAAACAAGCTCCATCTATTCCCCTTTCCGGCAGCCTTGGCATCCCTGGCATCCTGTCTGTCCGCCCGGCCTCAAAACATCTTCATAGATAAAATTATCCACAGGCGTTAGCATACACACTGCATTGGCGCTGATGCCAAGTCCTTCCCCGGTAAATCCCAGATGTTCTTCTGTCGTTGCCTTTACATTTACCTGTTTTCTGCCGATTCCCAGTGCCCCGGCAATATTTTCTGCCATATTCTCAATATAAGGTGCCAGCTTAGGTCTCTGCGCAATCACAGTGGCGTCTACATTTTCAATAATGTAGCACTCTTCCTCCACCAGCCTCCTGACTTCCTTTAACAATTCCATGCTGTCAGCTCCCTTGAACTTAGGATCTGTGTCAGGAAAATGTCTCCCGATATCTCCCAATGCAGCCGCTCCGAGAAGAGCATCACTGACGGCATGCAGAAGCACATCTGCATCTGAGTGCCCCAGAAGTCCTTTTTCGTATGGGACATGCACGCCTCCTAAGATCAAAGGGCGTCCTTCCACCAGCTTATGCACATCATATCCCATTCCTACTCTCATATCCCATACCTCGCTTTCAAATAATTCTGCCTATTTTATAGAGTATTCCATTTTCTTTATTATAATATAATTCAATACAAGATACAAAAAAGATTTAAGAAACATAAGGAGATTCGCAGAACTTTCCTAGGTAGAATAAAGTGGACAAGCCACTTCATCTCCCCAATCCCTCACTCTTTGAGGGGCTTGGTCACTTTGCGCGCCAAATGTGATTTGCCAAAGGCAAATAGATTCCTTGCGCATTTGTGCGCATCCTGCACGGAGTGCTTTTTATTGCGTAGGGGATTCTGAAAGAATTTCCTACGCAATAAAAAAAGACATGTTATAGTTATATAACATGTCTTTTCATAGCGATGAGCAGATTCGAACTGCTGACACTACGGGTATGAACCGTATGCTCTAGCCAACTGAGCTACATCGCCATATCTTTATGCGTTCCGCATAAAGAATGGGACCAATAGGGCTCGAACCTATGACCCTCTGCTTGTAAGGCAGATGCTCTCCCAGCTGAGCTATGATCCCTTGTCTCGCGACAAGATTTAGTATATAAAATAATGCGAAAAATGTCAACAAGTTTTTTTAAATTTCTTTAAAAAAATTTCCGGAGATAGAAAAACAGCCCGAAAGTCCTGTCTTATGGAACTTCGGGCTGCATTATGTTTCTTACTGTTTCAGGAAATCAGAGAGTGTCGGTCCTTCGCTTTTTTCCAACGGATGTGTCATCTCCCAAAAAGTTTGGCCGATGGCTTTTGTCTGAAGTTCATCCACGATAGTCTTCAATGGATACTCCTTTGTCTCCTCTTTCTTTATTTCCACAGATACACGGTCCTTGGCGTCAATGTCAAGCAGCGTTACAAAGCTTTCTTTGGTTACGACAGTTCCCGGCTTCAGCGGTACGATTACACTCTGATTCTGGGAAAGAACTGCTTTCAGATCATCATAACGATGTTTCTTTTGAAGCTGTTCCTTTGTCTCTTTTGCCTTTTCCTTGGCCTTTTTAGCCTTCAGTGCAGCTTTTTCTGCCTTTCCTGGTTTATAAATCTCCCAGAACGGTCCGCCGGCAGATGCAGCCTTAGACTGCTCTATCACATCTTTTAAATGGTACTTATATGTACTGCGCTGTCTGCTTCCCACGTCTGCCACTGTCACCTGATCTTTGTCATCAATAGCGACCAATGCAATAAAATGTCCGCCTCTGGTAAAATACCCGGGACCCATAAGCCCCACTACCGGATGCTTCTTCTTCAGAGCATCCCGGATCTTTTTATAATCAGTTCCCAGGCCGCTGCATCCAAGCTGATAATTCTTCGCCAACGCCGGCACCACTTCATGGGCGGAACCAGCATTGCTGTAGTAGCCATGCTCATATGCCCAAATCGTTGTGTCCAGCGGAGTTACCCATTTCTTTGTCAGCGAACTGATGCAGACTGCCATAGCAGTTGGTCCGCAGCCGCTGCTTTTGATGCAGTAACCGTTCTGATTCCATGCAGCGTCTCCCTGGTTGAAATAAACAAATCCTGCAATTGTCTCCTTCTTATCCTTCATGCTGAGACGTGTGTCATTGTAAATCTTAGGGATAATGTTGGAAACAACCTTTTCTTCTTTGAGCTTCTTGTTCTTTTTGAGCTTTTTGACCTTGTTCTTCTGTTTGATCTTTTTTGTCTTTTTCTTAGGAGCTTTGACTGTATTTTTCTTTTTCTCTGTCTTTTTCTTGTCTGTCTGAGTTGTCGTTTGCTCCTGTGCCGTTGTCTCCTGATGTTGCTGCGCCGTAGTTGCAGTCTCTGCTTCAGAGGCTGTGGTCGGCGTGGTCTCAGCGGCAGTTGTCTGCTCTGTTGTTGAGCTCTGTTCTGTTGTCTTTGCTGCTGTCGTTGCTTCTGCACTATGTGCAAATGCATGGCTGCCTGCCGCAAGGCAGATACAGAGTACCGCAAAGCAGATGGATTTGATGCGCTTCTTCATTCTGTATTCACTCCTTAGCTCACTCATTTATTCTCCATCCCCCAGATTTCATTATAATCCTTTTCTCACAATTTCTCAATGAAACTCCCTATATTTTTCCTCCGAACTACGATTTTTTGCCCGATCCTTTCAGAAAGTTCAGGGACATGGGAAATAATACCGATCATCCGGCTGGCTCCGGACAGCTCCTGCAGGGAAGATACTGCCTGTTCCAGCGATTCACTGTCCAGAGAACCAAAGCCCTCATCCACGAACAGCACCTCGATCTCAATACCGCCGGCACTGTTCTTAATGATGTCTGAAAGCCCCAGAGCCAGGCAAAGAGCCGCCTTAAAAGACTCCCCTCCGGAAAGTGTTTTAACGGATCTGCGCCTTCCGGTGTAATAGTCCATGATCTCTATTTCCAGATTATCCTTTTTCCTTGCATCTGTGACAGTCTCACTCCGGAACATTTCATACCGTCCCCCTGTCATTTTTAAGAATCTTATGTTTGCTGCCTTTAAAATATCCTGAAAATATGTGATCAAAACAAACTGTTCAAAGGTCAGGCGCAGCGGGTTGTCCCCTTTTAACAGCCGGTCCACATCTCCCACAATGCCGTATGTCTCCTCCAGCTGTTCTCTTTTTTTCTGTTTTTCTTTCAGAGACCGCAGTGCCTGCTGTCTCTGATGACTGGCAACCGCAAGCTGTTCTCTTAAATTCTCCGTCTTTTTTATATCTTCTTCCATGGCTTTCAGCTCATCCTCACCGATCTGATGCCGGTCCAGGCCAGCCTTTTGTCTCATTTTTTCCTCGTAGGAAGTCCTGCGTTCTCCAAGCAGTGTATGCGCCTTGGAAAGAGCTGTCAAAAGTTCAGCACTCTCTGCTTCCTGCCGCTCCTTCCTGCATTCATATTCCTGAACTTCTCCTGTAAGCCGGTCATGCTCTTTTTGAAGGTCTCCTGCCGTATCTGACATTTGGAATTCGGTACGGAAAGCCTTGAGCTGCCCTTCTTTATTCACAAGATCTTCTCTGATCTCTGCAAGCTTTTCTTCTTCCTCCTCAAGGGAAAGCTTTTCCATAGAAAGTACTTCAGCCTTTGTGATCTTTTCCCAGTCCGGTTCATCTCCCAGCTCTTTCTGCCTGTTTTTCCATTCCGCCTCTGCCGTATTTTTCTGCTCCTTCAGCTCCAGCAGTTTCTTATATGATTTCCGAAGAATTTCTTCGGCTTCTTCAGCCCGTTTTTTCTGATTCTCCACCTGCTGCCTGTCCGGAACTTCCGACGGAATTAGGGCAGGATCCGGATGGGATACAGAACCGCACACAGGACAGGGGCTACCTTCTTTCAGCTCCTTTGCCAAAATCCCGATGCTGCCCGCATAAAATGAGGACTGAACATCCATATAGGCTTCCTGTTCTTTTCTGCGGTTCTCCTCCGCTGTCCGGTACTCACACTCAGCCTGTCCAAACTGTTCTCCAAGACTTTCATATTTTTCCTTGGAATGTATAGTCTCTGCTTCTGCACGGAGCCATTCCTGAAACAGGGCTGCCTCCGTCCTTTTTGCCTGCTGCAGTTCCCGTGCTTTTGTTTCCTCATACACTGTCTTCAGCTGCTGAAACTGGTCCAGACGGCCCTGCATCTCCTTTAAGACCCCAAGCCGTTCCTTTTTTCGGTCCATGCAGCTCTTAAGGCTTTCCGTCTCCTCTTTTTGCTCTTTGAGCTTTTCCCGCTTTTCAGAAAGTCCTTCTGTCTCCGCCTCCAGACTGCTGATCTGTTCAGATAATTCCTTTATTTCCTGTTCTGTCTTCCGGTACTGATCAAAAACCTGCTTTTTAGAATCATATACCTCTTTTTGGCGGCCTATATTATCTTCTGTCTTTTTTGCAAGTCTTTTGATTTCCCGGCATTCTTCCTCCAGGCATTTGATCACAGCTTTAAAATCTCTTTTTTCTCTTGCCTCCCGGTATGTGTCCTCTTCTTCTGAAAGCTCTGCAGCCTCCTCCATTTTATTTGTCAGTTCCCTGATTTCACCCAAAAGGGCCCTTGCCTTTTCCCCTGCCAATGCCTGGATTCTTTTATAGATCTGCGTATGAAAAATGGAGCGGAAGACCTCTGCCCGCTCACTGGATCTGGCTACCAGCAGTTTTTGAAACTCTCCCTGAGCCAGCATAGAAATCTGGCGGAATTGGTCATAATCGATCATCAGGAGACGGGATAATTCCTCATTGACCTTTGCCGTACCGGCTTTTACCGTTCCATCCGGCAGGGTCAAAACTGCATCTTCTTTCTTAACCGTCATGCCGGACCCTCTTTTTTTAGCCCTCATATATTTTGGATGCCGTTCCACACGGTATTTATTATTTCTGTGGATAAACTCAAGGATCACATAGGTATCTTCCTTCTGTGATGCAAAGTCGCTCCTCAGGCTTTCCTTTGTCCGGACACTTCCGCTTACTTCTCCGTAGAGAGCATAGGTCAGGGCATCAAAAATAGTAGTTTTTCCGGATCCTGTAGGCCCCGTAATTAGGAAAAGGCCGCCCTGAAGGCTTGAAAAATCAATGCTGTTCTTTTCCGGGTACGGTCCCCAGCCGCAGATTTCAAGAAACAATGGTTTCATCTGTCCATGCCTCCTTCCTCTAAAAGCTGTTTCAAAAAGTCCATTCTTTTTTCTTCTTTTTCTCCTGAAGTCAGCAAAAGAAAGGCTTCTCCCAGCTCCAGCGGCGTCTTCTCCCGGACATCGGCAGTGATATCGTTATCACCGGATTTCTGTCTCTTTTCTATGCTCAGCTCCATGATATTCGGATAAGATGCACGCAGCTTTTCCATAGGATCCGCCAGTTCTTCTTCATCAGTAAGCACTGCACTGATATAATCTGAAGAGTCAGCCGCCGCAATGACCTCCGGATTCAGGAGATTTTCAAGTCTGCCTTTAATACGGCGCATGTTGTGCTTGGGAACCAGCGGATAAACTTTGACAAAAATCTCTCCCTTTTGCTTCATGTCTATGAGTGTTACAGATTTCTTATGAAACTCTTCTGAAAAAGAATATTTTAAAATAGAACCGCTGTACCGCACAGTATCCTTACCTGCTCTCTGAGGGCCATGAATATGCCCCAGCGCCACATAGTCATAATCCTCAAACAGAGAATAAGATATCTGGTCTGCTCCGCCCACACTCAGCTCAAGTTCTGAATCTGACTGTTCCACCGGCTCTGTCCCAGTGACAAATTGATGGGTGACCAAAACATTTCTTACTTTTGGGTCGATCTGATGGCGCTTAAGGACAGCACTCATTGCCTCCTCATAGGTACGGATTTCATCCTCCGGATAGAATGCCTTTGCCTCTGCAGGCTTAAAATACGGAAGCAGGTGGAGCATCACAGTTCCATACTCATCTTCCAGTTCAATGGCCGGAAACTCTTTTTTTAATGTCCCCTCTACATAGACCTTCTGCCGCCCGAAAAGTTTCTGCCCGAATTCCAGTCTTTCCCCTGAATCGTGATTTCCTGCCACTGCAAATATAGGTATCATAAGCTCTGAGACTTCCGTCAAAAACCAGTTAAACAATGTCACTGCCTCTGCAGGCGGAATGCTCCGGTCATAAATATCTCCTGCCAAAAGGAGCCCGTCAGCGGGCTCCTTTTTCAGCAGATCCAATACCTGGGTCAGTACATATCTCTGGTCTTCTATTAAATTCATTCCATTGACCGTCTTGCCTATATGCAGGTCGGCCATATGCAAAAGCCGCATATGTTTTATTCTCCTCTAATTCAGCACAAACCGTTCAATGGCATAGGCAACTCCGTCTTCCTCATTGGACTTTGTCACAAAATCTGCCATTTCTTTCAGTTCGTCCATTCCGTTTTCCATTACAACTCCAAACCCTGCTGCCTGGATCATATAGGTATCATTAGCAGCGTCCCCGCATGCCATGGTTTCCTCCATCGGAATGGAAAGATACTTGGCCAGCTGGGTGATTCCGTCTCCTTTGTCGCACCCCATCTGGGTAATCTCAATATTATTGAAGAGGGCACTTGACACACTTGCAATTCCCATGCTGTCCAGTTCCTTCATAACCCGTTTCCGCTCCTCTAAATCCCCAAAAAATGCACTGACTTTTTCAATTCCGTCACTGTTTTCTTCCACATAGGCCTCCAGGTCCTCAATCTCCTGTCTGGTCCGCAGGATCAGGTCCTTCTGCTGGCCTTTAATATCAAAATCCTCCAGATGATTGTAGAATTTACTCTCCATATATCCCTGTCCGTTTCTGTAGATATCTCTGGTACAGCTGCACTTGGCAAGGGCACGGATTAAAGTGAGCACAGTCTCCTTCGGTATATGATTTTTATATATAATCTTATCTTCCAGCGCATCATAAATGGTTGCCCCGTTGCAGCAGATAGCGTAGCGGACACCTTCTATATTCCTGATAAAATCAGGAATAGCCTTAAAGATCCGTCCTGTGGCCGGCACAATATGTACTCCTCTCCTTGCTGCTTCCGAAAGCACTTCTCTGGTGCGGCTGGAAATCTGCTTTTTATCATTCAGTAAAGTTCCGTCTAAATCCATGGTTACTAACTTAATCTGGCTCATAACTGTCCTCCCTATGTAAAAAAGTAATGCTGTATCCGTATCTGCAGGCTTTCATTTCCCCTGTATACGTTGATATCCGGGTAATAGGTACAAGTGATGTACTGCTTTCCCTCTCCCATCTTCTGACGGAACAATTCTTCCTCTTCGAAAATCATTCCGGTCATTCTTGTCCCCCCGCCGCTCTTAAGCGACAGCCGGATTACATTTCTATTATCGCCGAATACCTGGATTCTTTCAATGAAAAGTTTTCTGTGGGCAAACAGAGGCCTCTTGTTTTCTTTGCCGAACGGCTCCAGCACAGACATCTGGCGCACCAGATTCACAGATATATAATCGATCGGCATATCCACATCTATGGTTACCTTTTTTATAAAGTCGTCCCGGCCCAGTTTGCAGCATTCATTGATTCTCGTACGGAATTCATCCGCTTTGGACTCATCAGAAAGAGAGCATCCGGCTGCCATAGCGTGCCCCCCGAACTTGGTAAATACATCCTTTACCTCATTCATGGCTTCAAACATATGATAGCTTTCAATGGATCTTCCGGAGCCCTTGATTCCTTCTTTTCCTTTGGTCAGGACAAACACCGGCTTATGCAGCTTATCCTTCACTCTGCCTGCAATAATGCCTGCAATACTCTCATGGCAGTCCGGCAGATACAGAACCAGTACCTTGTCTCTTTCATATCCATTCTGCCCGATCTGATCCAAAGCTTCCCTGACTCCGTCATTGGTCATTCCTTTTCTCTGGTCGTTGAGCTCTTTTAACTCCTGTGCAGTTTCCATGGCTGCATCCGGATCCTTTTCAAGAAACAGCCTCAGAACCTTTTCTGCTGATTCCAGGCGTCCGCTGGCATTGATGCACGGGCCGATAACAAATCCCAGATGATAGGAATTGACATCGGCATCCTCCAGCTTATGAGCTTTGAGCAGTGCATTAAGTCCAATATTTTCTGAAAATCCAATTCTCTTCAGCCCTTCCCGGACAAAGATACGGTTTTCTTTTGTAAGATCCACAACATCGCAGACAGTGGCAATGGCCAGAAAACAGAGCAGAGGTTCCAGCTCTTTGTCCTCCCTGCCTTCCTCTCCATACAGCGCCCTCATGAGCTGAAATGCTACCCCGGCCCCGCAGAGCTGCTTATAGGGATATCCGCATCCCTCCTGTTTAGGATCCACCACTGCGTCAGCCGGCGGCAGGATTTCCTGCTTCCTGCCTTCTGCCGTCTGGTACGGAACCTCATGATGGTCTGTAACGATAACGGCCATGTTAAGCTTTTTTGCCTCTGCAACCGGATCAAAAGCAGCGATTCCATTGTCACAGGTGATAATCAGCCCGATACCGTCCTTTTTTGCATCGAGTACCATGTCTGTATTCATACCGTATCCGTCCTGAATCCGGTCAGGAATTGTAAAATCCACAATTCCGCCGAGATTTTTCAGACTTTTCCACAATATATAGTTTGAAATCACACCATCCACATCATAATCGGAAATAATCCTTATTTTTGTTCCTGCCTGAAGGGCATCCTGAAGCAGTGTACATGCCTCTTTTACTCCCTTCATCTTCATTGGGTCTGACACATCCGACAGAGTTCCGGAGAGATATCTGCGTATATCTTCCTCATCTGTGATATCCCGGTTTCGGATCAGCCTGGCGATCACCGGATCTATGCCAAACTTCTCTCCGATCTGATCAAAATCTGCTTTTTTCTTGCTGATAAACCATTTTTCCATAAGTGACTTCTGTTTCCCTTTCCGCGATGAAAGAAAACTGCAATCAAACCTTATGTCTGACTGCAGTTTTCAAATAACCTATCGAATTCCTTTTTTCTTTTTCTTCTTTTTCTTTTTCGGCTTTGACGCCGCATCCTGCTGTCCGTCCTTCACGGCAGACTTTTCTTCTATGGCTGCCTGAGGCTGTTTTTTAAATCCTGTTTTCATAAAATACCAGAGCGGGCCGGTGATGCACACAGAAGAAAATGCCCCGCATACTACGCCGACCATCAGGGTCAGGGCAAACTGGCGGATGGATGACACTCCCATGATAAACAGTACAAATACCATAATAAATGTGGTAAGCGATGTGTTGATCGATCTGGTCAGTGTCTGGATGATACTCTTATTCACAACATTTTTCAGCTGTGAAGAATCAGCCTCCTGCATATTTTCCCGGATACGGTCAAATATAACGATCGTAGAGTTGATGGAATATCCGATAATCGTAAGCATGCAGGCGATAAATGTACCTCCCACAGAAAGCCTTCCAATAGAGTATGCCGCAAAAACAATCAGCACATCATTCAGCAGTGCTATAATCGCGCTGGCACCGAATTTCACATCCTTAAACCGGATCGCAATATAGATGAGCATACAGATACTTGCGATCACTACGGAAACGACTGCATCCCGCTGCATCTCACTGCTGATAGTAGAACTTATATTTTCTGTAGCTACAGACTTCGCCTTGTAGTCTTTCTTCATGGTCTTTTCAATCTGCTTTCTCTGATTTAAGTTCAGTTCCACAGATTTGATAACCATCTGATTGCCTGCTTTTACCTTCTGTCCCTGGACTGAGGTGGATTTGCTGACCTTTTCATAAGCAGATACTACCTTTTTCTCAAGGCTGTCATCGACTTTCACATCCTTGTCAAATGTGATTGTTGAAGATGTACCCCCGGAAAATTCCAGATCAAAATTCAGCGGTGTTCCGATCTTTGACTTATTAATCGGCAGGAATGCAAGCCCTGCAACGATAACGATCAGAGCTGCCGCCATACAGCGTCTGCTTACTCCGATGAAATCTCTTTCTTTCAGAGTTCTCGCTTTTCCGTAGAGTTTCGGGCTCCTTAAGCCAAATTTATATGCTGCAGTAATTAAAAATCTGCTGATGACCAGCGCCGTGAACATAGAAATCAAAACACTCATGCCCAGTGTCTGAGCAAAGCCTTTGACAGTTCCGGTTCCCTTAAACCAGAGGACTGCCACAGCGATCAACGTGGTGACATTTCCGTCAATAATGGCAGATGCAGCTTTATGGAAGCCGGACTTTATGGCGGTTCCTACATTCTTGCCAAGCGCCACTTCTTCCTTGATCCTGGAATAAATAATGACATTGGCATCCACCGCCATACCAATACCGAGGATGATACCTGCCAACCCGGGCAGAGTGAGCGTGACATTAAACCCATTCAGTGCAAGCAGTGTCATCAGTACATAGATAGCCAATGCAAAACATGCAATCAAACCTGGAAGATAATACAGTGCGATCATTAACACACATACCAGTGCAAATCCGATTGCCCCGGCCTTCACGCTGGTCTGGATGGCGTCTACACCCAGCTTGGCAGAAACCACATTGGAACGCAGTTCCTTCAATTTTACAGGAAGTGAACCGATCCGGATGGATGAGGCCAGATTCTCTGCCGCCTCATAGCTTTCCATACCTGTGATGCTGCACTCTCCTTTTGTGATAACACTCTGTACATTAGGAGCGC
This sequence comes from Anaerostipes sp., assembly GCF_018381315.1. Classification (GTDB taxonomy): domain Bacteria; phylum Bacillota; class Clostridia; order Lachnospirales; family Lachnospiraceae; genus Anaerostipes. Next base: position 132,877 of record NZ_JAGZSD010000004.1, read on the forward strand.
TGATGATCTGATTGTCGTAGATGATATAGATGGGCTTTCCTACATTTTTCTTCGTAGCATCCGCAAAAGCTTTAGTTCCTTTTTTGTCAAACTCCAAAGCGACTACATAATCCTTCGCTCCATTATCTCCCTCTGTCGTCTGTGCTTTTGCTGACTTGACATTATTTCCTGTCAGCACGGTCTTCATAGACTTGCCGTCCTGGACCATAAACGCCAGAGTACCCGGCTGTCCAAGTTCATCCAGAATCTTATTGGCATCGGTCACTCCCGGAATCTCAATATTGATCCTGTTCTTTCCCTGACGGTAAACTTCAGATTCGGTGCTGTATCCTTCCACACGCTTCTGCAGCTTGTAGACTGTATCATCAATATTTTTGTCAGATACATTTTTACCGTCGACCTCATAAGTGATACTGACTCCGCCGGCAAGGTCAAGGCCCAGTTCAATATTCTTTGCACGGCCTATCTTATTTTTCCCAAGCCCCTTTGATGTGATGAAAATTCCAAACACACACAATGCGGCCAGCAGAATCAGCCCGGCGGCATATCTTCCTTTCTTGCTGTTATTTGTCTTCATAAGTTTTGCTCCTTTATACTTCTTCACTCTGGTCTGCCAAGGCAGCTTTCACCATTAGTGCACACTCTACACGCTTTCTCTCTAATTTACATCCCACATCGTAGGTACCGTTGATTGTACCGTTGAGTTTATGGGAATTGGCACTGCAGCCTCCGCTGCAGTAAAATCTCGCAAAACACTCTCTGCAGTCTTCTTTGGAGTAAACGCTTGTCTTCTTAAACTCAGACACAATATCCTGCCGTGTAACTCCGTCAAATACATTTCCCACAGCGAATTCATCCTCTCCCACAAACTGGTGGCATGGATACAGGTCTCCCCAAGGCGTCACCGCCAGGTACTCTGTTCCCGATCCGCATCCTGAGAGACGCTTTGCCACACAGGGACCCCCGGTAAGGTCGATCATGAAGTGGAAAAATGTAAAGCCTCTGCCTTCCTTTTCTCTCTTTATGATCTCTTTTGCCAGCAGATCGTATTCTTCCATGATCTTCGGCAGGTCTGCCTCTTTGATTGTATATCTTTCCTCTTCCGGCCCCACAACCGGCTCCACAGATATCTGATCAAATCCCTCGTCTGCCAGGTGCAGTACGTCCTTTGAAAAGTCTAAATTGTCGTGAGTAAAAGTTCCTCTCACATAGTAACTTTTCCCGTCCCGAAGCTTTGCAAATTTTTTGAATTTGTCTATGATAAGATCGTAGCTTCCTTTTCCGTTTCTTGTTGGCCTCATTGTATCATGGACTTCTTTCCGCCCGTCAATGCTCAGGACCACATTGGCCATCTCCTGATTGGCAAATTCCATGACCTCGTCATCCAAAAGAACACCGTTGGTCGTCAGTGTAAACCGGAATTTCTTATTGTGATCTTCTTCCAGTGATCTTCCGTAAGCCACCAGCTGTTTCACTACCTCAAAATTCATCAGCGGTTCCCCGCCGAAGAAATCCACTTCCAGATTCCTGCGGTTCCCTGAATTTTCCACCAGAAAATCCAGTGCCTGTTTTCCTACTTCAAAACTCATCATGGAGCGGTCTCCGTGATATTCTCCTTCTTCTGCAAAACAATACTTGCAGGCCAGATTGCAGTCATGGGCAATGTGCAGGCAGAGTGCTTTTACCACCGTAGGGCGGCCTTTAAATTCTGTTATGTAATCCTCATATTCATCCTCTGTGAACAATGCCCCCTGGCTTTCCAGGCTCTTAATTTCTTCATAGACTTCCTCGATCTCTGAGTCTTCATAGCCGGGAAGCTCCTTTTTAATCTCCTCTAATGAGTGACCGGCATACAGCCCAATCACATCATAGCTTAAATCATCCACCACATGAACCGATCCGCTTTCCACGTCCAGTACCATATTGTATCCATTATTTTTGTATTGATAAACCACGCTGCTTCTTCTCCTTTATCTGTCCTTAACGAAAAGAGACGGTTCAAAAAGGAACCGCCTCTCTTTCTTACTGCTCTTTCCCGCCGTGGATTATTTGCTGTGCTCGCAGCTCTGGTTTCCTACGGTGCAGGATGTCTTGCATGCTGACTGGCAGGATGTCTGGCACTCACCGCATCCGCCTTTCTTTACTGTGTTCTGCAATGTTTTATTGGTTAGAGTCTTAATGTGCTTCATGCCAAGTTCCTCCTTCAATATGAATCTCTCTTATTCCCTTTTTTAACTTGCCCATTATATCATATCCGTTTTGGAATTACAATAAGATCTTAGCTCCTCATAAAGGTGATGAAAGTTGTAAAATGTAATTAGAAACAAATAAGAGATTAAAAGGTAAGAAAGGCGGTTTATATGGGGTACTCAGAAAATTTAACAAATAAAGAAATTAACGACTATATAGAATATCAATATTTTGACTATCTTGCTTGTCAGCAAAGTAAAAACTTTGAACGTTCTAATGTTATTCGTTCTCACGCTATCAATGTTCTAATTTTTTCAGCTAATATAGGGGCGATTACTTTAGAGGAATATACATCTTTGTCTATGTTATTTAAATAAGAAATATGAGGGGGTACATATTATGGCAAATACAAATAAAAAAGTTCAGACGTCCGAACAAAAGAAAATGACAACAACCGTTGCTAAACAGATGCAGGAAGTTGCTAAAACGAATCAGACAAAAATTAAGGCAGAGGATAAACGCCTTTACAATAGCTGTATTACTGCTATTCAGAAGGAATACAAAAAAGTAGAACTATCCTCTCTGAAAATTGCATTTTTACTCCACAAAGTCTACAAAAAGAAATTATATAAAATTGATTCTTATAAAAACATTTATGACTTTGCAAAAGATAAGTTTGAAATTGCACGGGGTACAACTTCCAACTTCATCAATATCTGTGAAAAGTTTGGTGTATTCGATGAAGGAAACTTGTTGGATATTAGAGATGATATGAAAAACTATGGTTTTAGTAAGTTGACACTTCTTTTGAATTGTCCAGAGAGCTTTATTGAGCAGTGTGATCCCTCTATGTCTGTCCGGGAAATTAAAGAAATGAAACGGGAATATACCGACCTTTTAGAAACTGCGGTTGATGAAATGAAGGGAGTGGATACAAATACTTCTGATACTGATGAATCTGACTTTATGTCTGAACCTGCCTGTGATGAAGATGGTGTTATTCTTGATGTTCCAAAAAATGCTAAAGATATGTTTGTTTGTTCCGTCTCTAATTATGATGAACTTTTGAAACTAAAAGAAGTCATTGAGGATGCTTTAAAGGATGCAAAGAAAACAAAGAAGTCAAATCCGCACTTAGAAATCAAAGTTGTATTTTAGAGGATGCGCCCCTTCGGGGGCGTACCCCTTCAAAATAGAAAGGTTTTGTATTATGTCTAATTTTTTTGGTTATTCTTCCTGTTTATTTATTACTTTAGCAGTACTTTATCTTTTGTGTTTTATTTCATGTAGGTTGAGGGGAAATGACAGGTTGGCAGAAGATAGACTTTTTCGTTTTAGTATATGTCTTTTGATTTGTTCACTATGTTTCTTTTTTTATATAGTCCATTAATAAACAATTACTCAGAAAGAAGGTAAAAATCATGAAACTAAATGTAAATTTAAAAACAACAGTATTAGGAAAAAATAAAAAAGCTTATGAGTATAACGGCAGAAATGGCGTTTCTTACAAAGCCGTTTGTATGGTCAATGACAATGGGAATACCATCACGGATGAAATCCCGGTTACTGAAGAAGTTTTTCATAGTCTCGAGGATATGAAACTGTATGATCTCTATGGTTATGTGGATTCAAAATACAAGAAACTTTTAATTGAACGGGCAGTTCTTGTGAAGTAGATGGTTGTAAAGTGACAAGTAAAAGTTCGGACGTCCGAACTTTTACGATACGCCGTAGGGCAGCACTTTACAATCAGAATCCTTCCAATTTACATACTGTTCACCGAGGGCTTAGGAAAGCCATGCTTTGATAAGCCCTCTTGATTACCGAACTTAGGAGGTTTTATGTATTTTGAATATAAAGATATGGTTGTCTCTACGGTTAGTTTTTTTCGTATGGCAAGCAAGACAGAACAGGAAACAGATAAGACAACAGAGACAACGGAAACTACAGAAAAAGAACAAACTACAGAAATTAAAAATCCCTCCATCCCTCAAACAACGGAGGTAACCACTGAGGACAAGACAGATGAGGAACTCATAAAAGAATATAAATCTTATATGAAATCTGTTCAGTTGGGCATTGGTGATTCTGTTATGGTAACAACTTTCTGTGGCGTAGGTATTTATATCCTTTGTGGTCTTACTTTGGCACTGATTTTAAGCAGATATTTGAAAGCTAGGTGAATTTTATGGAATATGTAGTTGAAAATATGAAAATCATTGCACCTGTGATGTTTGGCTCCATAACTATCGGGGCTGTAATGGGATTTATATGCATCATTACTGGCCTTTTGATAGATATATTTAGAAACGTTGTAAACAAAGCAGTATAGAAAGGAGATAGAGGTATGGAAGCAGTTATTACAGCTATGACAGCCGCTTTGAAAGGTTTTTCTGATCAAGGCATGGAAGCAGTTGCGGCTACAGTTCCTTATGCATTACCATTTGTAGGCGTTAGTATCGTGCTCGGTCTGATCATCGGCATTTTTAGAAAAGTAGCTAAAAAATAAGCAGACTTTTCTCAGGGCATACCAAAACATGGTATGCCCTTTTTTTGAAAGGAGGAAAACATGAAACGAAAACTTTCTGTCCGTATACTTTGTATGATGCTTTGTTCTATGATTTTGATAACGTCATTTCATAACCGAAAGGTACAGGCGGCTTTTGTAGTTGATGATTTGGCCGTGATTGCAATACTTTTTGCAATCGGGGGAATTGCGCTGACTGTTACAAACCTAGATGAAGATACGGTTAGTGATTTAGAAGAATATTTGTCCACCAATATTACCCATTCATATATGAATCCAGGTCCTGATTTTGATCCAGATGATGATGACGACGAAGGCGAAGACTATGATAATTATGAAGATATAAAACTTGCTATTAAAGGAGATAAGGCAGTTACGTTTAGTGCTCTGACTACGTATGCAATCAGAAAAGCTGTAAAAGCAACTTACAATTTGTACAACTTAGGTGCAAGTTTGGCAGATTCGCATGTTTCTGAGTACGATTTTAATATTCAAAACTTTATTTCTCAGGATTTATTGAAATTATTTTATCGCGATAACAGTGAAAATTATTCTTTTCTCGCTCCGCTTAGTGAAGCAACCGCTTCTTTTGGAATTACTACAAAAAACATGAACAATGAAGCAGGAAAAAAATTGTTATATGATACTTTTGAAAATGGCTCTTATGTTTTTATGGAAAATAAATATTATGCGGATTATTCTTATTCTGATTCGGTAAGTCTTTATACAACAAATGGAAAAAAGTTTGACACTATTTTTATTGAGGGTACCCCTTTTAGCAGTTCTCGTATTTCTTTTGGAAATTTAAACGATTTGGATTTTTCAAAACCATTTAATCAGCAAGCTTCTTCTACTTTCTTACAAGAATGTTTGAATGAAATTCTTTTTTCTGCTTCTGGAGAATCGAAAAAAGTGTATGAATATAACAATATGTCTAATCATTTTACTGATTCTGCTCCTATTATCTGTTTTAATCCTAAATACAATGTTTTCTTATGGGATATGGTAAATAAACAGTGGATAAATCTTAAAAATGGACAGGTGTTGTGGATTCATCCGGATTATGCAGACCAATTTGACAATAACCCGGACTTGGAACAGCATCCAACTTATGATCCAAACAACTTAGACATTATGGAACTTTTGCAACAGCTACAGCAACAAAAAGCAGATGCTAATGCAAACCCGGATTTATCCCCGGCAGAAAAAACAGACGCAATCAATCAGGCGGTTTTGGACTTTTTTAATAAGGTAAATCCGTCTATTTATCCTGATCCTGGTACAAAACCGAACCCGAATCCCGGAACTGATCCAGACCCCGGTACTAATCCTGATCCAGATAAACCAGACCCGGATAAGCCAGATAATCCTGATACGCCGTCTAATCCAGACATGCCGAAAAAGCCAAGTTGGGATGTCATTATTGCTGATTTAACAGAAATTTTCCCATTCTGTATGCCGTTCGATTTTGTGAAGTTGATTAATAAACTGGATGCAGAACCAAAAGCACCACATTTTGAAATTCCCATAAAAATTAAATTTGCCAAGCTTGATGAAACAATAGTTTTAGATTTAAAGGAATGGGATTCTGTTGCAAAAGTGGCCCGCACTTGTATGACACTTTCTTTTCTTGTCGGTCTTATCTTTGTGACCCGTGGTCTTATTAAAGGATAGGAGGAAATTATATGTTTGAAACAATTTACAACTGGTTTGTAGGCGCTATACAAGCTTTAGTTTCTACCATTTCGTCAGTTCTTCCTCATAGCCCATTTACAGATTTCATCAATAATTTAGAAATTCCCTACCTTGAATATGTAAACTGGGTAATTCCGATTGGTACATTCATAAAAATTGGCGCGGCTTGGCTGGTGTCTATCGGCTTGTTTTATGCTTATTCCATTGTTTTAAGGTGGATAAAAGCGATTGAATAAAAAGGAGGTATTGAATGATTTATTTATACAGTGGAACTCCCGGAAGTGGTAAATCATTGCATACGGCAAAAGTGGTATACGAGACATTACGTCTTGGTCTTCCTGTAATTGCAAACTTTAACTTTAATTACTCCGGTAAGAAAAATAGTTTTTATTATATCGACAATACGAAACTTACCCCGGATTATTTAGAAAATTTTGCACGGCAGTATTGGAATGGAAAGCGTGTATTGGAAGGACGCATTTTGCTTGTTATAGATGAATGTCAGCTTTTATTTAATGCAAGGGAATGGAACATTAAAGGCCGTGCGGAATGGCTTGGATTTTATACCCAACATAGAAAAATGGGGTATGATATTATTCTTGTAGCGCAGTTTGACCGGATGATTGATCGCCAAATCCGTGCTTTGATTGAATATGAAGTCGTACATCGAAAAGTTTCCAATTATGGATGGGGTGGAAAATTTCTTTCTATGTTTGCATTAGGCAAATTATTTTGTGGTGTAAAAGTCTGGTATCCAATGAAAGAGAAGGTTGGTCAGATATTTTTTACAGCAAGAAAGAAATACTATTCCTTGTATGACACTTATAACACGTTTGAGGACGGCACGGGAGAGGGTGGGGAGCCCTCAGCCGGGACGGCCTCAAACGTGTAGTATTTGTCATACATGAAATTGTGTTCCTTACTTGACTATAGCAACACTTAACACTCACATGTTTTTTAGAAGGGGGAAAGCATGGGATTTTATAATATAAAAGTGTACGATTATCTTGATAGTGTACATATTCGATTATACAGTAAAGATATTTATAGTTCGGAAAAAGTAGCAAGTGTTAAGGATTTAGAACAATGTCTGTTAGCAAAAAGTTCGGACGTCCGAACTCCTGTGGACAGGGATCGTTCCATCCGTTCCAGCCGTGCCCGGACGGTACAAGAAATCTATGAAATAACAAGAGCAAATGTTTGGAGTTATTTTTTAACAATAACCTACAATCCACAATACATAGACCGGACAGATTATGATGCAATTACAAAAAAGACGAGTAAGTGGTTAAATAATCTAAAACAACGGTATGCTCCAGATTTAACCTATATTCTTATTCCGGAACTGCATAAGGACGGAAAAAGCTACCACTTCCATGGCCTTCTCTCCCATATTGGAAATATAGAATTAAAGGACAGCGGAATCAGACAGAGAAATGGAAAGCCGATTTATAATCTTGCAAACTGGAAGCTTGGCTTTTCTACGGTTACGGAGGTTATGGACACAACACGGGTAAGCCATTATATTGCAAAATATATTACCAAAGATTTATGTGCTGTTACAAAAGGAAAGCGAAGGTATTGGGCAAGCCGGAATTGTAATAAGGCAACTGTAAAAGCGTACAGTATTGACTTAGAAGAAGCAGAACATATTTTATTAGACAATCAAGAATTTTTGTCTTACGTAAAGACACAATATAACAAAGAGATAGATTTGGAAGTTGTCTATTTAGAATTTAAAAAAGAAGATGTGTCCAGCCTATTTATAGATTAAAGAGATTTTCTTTTGCCTTTATTAGAAAAGAGAACAAAACTTTGTTCCCGTTCTTTCTCCCTATGCAATATGCACAAATATTTATTCAATTCACTGTGGTTTTTGCTATATCTAAAATATTTTCTAGAAACCTCTTGCAATTTTCTTCCTTGATTTGAGAAATATTAGAAATAATGCTATACTGTTAGAAATAGTAAAAACTAAGGAGGGGATTAGATGCATAGAATTTTTGACATCATCGAACGGATTGGAAAACCACAAAATATGGCTTTAAGTCATGCTATTGATATAGTTTATCAAATAAATTCAGTTCGATATGTTAAATATATATATCATAATTTGTGTGGAATATCTTGTCAGCTTTTGTGTGATGAATTAATCTCTAAAGATGAAATGGAAATGATGCAACAATTATTTTTTGATTTTTGTTCTAACAGGATTAAAGAATTAAAGGAACAAAATAAAAAAAATGAACTTTCAAAAAAGAAATTTAAATTCTGGTAGTTGCTGGTAAAATGTACCATTGATACAAAAACAAAAAAAGGTGTATTTTGTAAAGGATTATTTATAACTTGCGTAGTCCTTTATAAAATACATCTTTTTTTGTACGCTTTTTTATAAAGGATATTATTCAATTTATAAAGGAGTAGATACATATGAAAAACAAATATTTAACACTCTATGAACGGGGGCAGATTGAAGTTTTATACAAGGAAGGTTACCCTGTTAAAGAGATCGCTGAAAAACTTGGTCGATGTAAGGCAACGATCTATAATGAATTAAAACGTGGGAAGGTTACATTTTTACAGACCGATTTAACAACCAAGACAACTTATGATGCTTATATAGGGCAAACGTTACAGGAAAAAAACTCAAAAGAAAAAGGCCGTCCTTTAAAAATCGGAAACGATATGAATTTTGTCAGATTTTTTGAACACATGATTTTGGAGAAACGGTTTTCTCCTTGTGCAGTTCTCGCTTATATCAAAAACAATCATCTTTCTTTTTCTACAAATGTCTGTTTTAAGACCCTTTACAATTATGTGCATCATGAAGTATTTCTTCACCTGGATATATCAAAACTGCCATATCATAAGAAAGCGAAAAGAAAAGCAAAAAAGAAACGGATCAGTACAAAAAAGTTAAAAGGTCTCAGCATTGAAAAACGACCGGATGAGATAGAAGCACGGAACCTTTATGGTCATTGGGAAATGGATACTGTTTATGGTGCTTCTTCGGTTTGTCTTTTGGTTCTTACAGAACGTATGACACGGCAGGAACTTATCATAAAGATGAAAGACCGGACGAATGTAAGTGTAAAGAAAGCATTGAATAAATTAGAACGTCAATATGGTGTTGTAAAGTTTCGTGAAATATTTAAAACGATTACTTGTGATAATGGGGTGGAATTTTTAAATTCAGATATGCTGGAAACATCATATAGCAGTTCTCAAAAGCGGACAACATTATATTATTGCCATCCATTCTGTAGTTGTGAACGGGGCAGTAATGAAAATGCAAACAAGCTGATTCGTCGTTTTATTCCAAAAGGATCCGATATAGCAAAATATTCCGTTGAGTATATACAAAAGGTACAAGACTGGATCAATGACTATCCAAGAAAGATTTTTAATTATCGTACAACAAACATGCTTTTAGAGGAATTGGGCTAAAGTTCGGACGTCCGAACTCTTTAAATGAAATTTTTGTATTGCCATATACAACAAAAGGATATCCTATAAGATACCCTCTTTTTATTGTGCACTTTTCACAACAAAACACCTGCTATTCCAGGTTATCTATTGTGTATTATGCTATTTTTGTATTATTTTCTAATTTTATATTGCAATTTTAGCTCCTCATAAAGGTGATCGGGCACCTTTAGATTCCCCCGGCCGGTTCCGATCTCAATGTCCGGCTTATTGCTTCCGTGGAAGTCCGATCCTCCAGTGGCCAAAAGTCCGTACTTTCGGCACCACTCAGTAAGTTTTACAATCTGTCCGTAGTGATGGGAAGAATGATATACTTCCAGTCCATCCAGCCCGTAAGAGATCAGCTCTTTGATCAGTTTCTCCAGCTCCTGGTTAGAGAAATGATACTGGAACGGATGGGCAAGCACTGCTGCCCCTCCTGCATCTTTTATCAGCCGTACTGCATCCTCCGGGGCAAAGTAGGGTTTTGGAATGTAATATTTGCAGCCGTCCCCCACATATTTTTTAAAGGCCTGGTCCTTATTGCTGCAGTATCCCTCCTCAATGAGTACTCTTGCAAAATGAGCCCTTGTGATCACCGTGTGCTCATTTCCGTGAAGAAGCTTTTCAAGTGTAATGGGAATCCCGTCTTCACGGAATTTGCGGATCATGGAAAGATTTCTCTGCCTTCTTCCCTTCCGCAGATTTTCCAGAGTTGTAAGCATCTTTTGGTCATGAATGTCTATATTATATCCTAATATGTGAATCTCATGTTTTTCAGCCTCACAGGAAAGCTCTATTCCCGGCATAAACCGAATACCGGAAAGTTCACCGGAATCTAAGATGGGAGAAATCCCTCTTACGGTGTCATGGTCGGTAAGCGCAATGGCATAAAGCCCTTTTTCTTTTGCCTCCCTGAGCACTTCCAGCGGCTTTTTTGTTCCGTCCGAGGCATTCGAGTGCAAATGTAAGTCTATCATCGTCTATCCTTTCTCGCCTGTAGTCATAGAATGCCGCCGTTCTGCATAAAATTTTACTAAAAGGAGGCATCCCATGGAAAATAAAAATATTGGTATTTCAATCTTAAAAAGCTTAATCTTTTCCTACATACTGACAGGAATTATTCTATGTGTTCTTGCTTTTATTATGTATCAGACCGAAGTCAGCACAAAAGTGGCGAACCTTGGTGTAACCTTTACTTATGTGGCTGCATCGGTATTCGCAGGATTTATCATCGGAAAAAAGATGGGAAAGAGAAAGTTCCTTTGGGGCCTGGCTGTCGGCCTTCTGTATTTTGCAGTACTCTTTCTGATCTCTCTTCTGCTGGATCAAAATCAGACACTGTTAAGCGGGGAACGAATCACCGCAATGCTGTTATGCATCGCCGGAGGCACCCTGGGCGGGGCACTGGCGTAAATTCTTCCGGCCGGCAGAGGGCTTAAGCCCCTGCCGGTTTCTTCCATACGTCTTCTGCAATTCTTCTCATGATTCTGATCTTCTCCCACTGCTGTTCTTCAGTTAAAAAACTCTGTTCAGCTTCTGAGGCAAACCCACACTGGGGACTCAGACAGAGCTGGGACAGCGGCACATAATTTGAGGCATCCATAATTTTCTTCTTTATCTCTTCATCCCTTTCCATCTCCGGAGATCGGGTAGAAATCAGCCCAAGAACAGCCTTTTGATCTTTTATGTACCTGAGAGGCTTAAAATCTCCTGCCCGGCTGGTATCATATTCCAGGAAAAATCCGTCTGCCTGACACTCTCCAAATAATTTTTCTGCAACAAATTCATAACTTCCGGAGATAATACGTGCAGAATGAAAATTGCCCCGGCAGATGTGCATAGCTATGGTCATATCTTCCGGCCTTCCTTTGAGCACCTCGTTGACCAGCCAGACATACCGCTCCGCCAGATCCTCTATTCTGATTCCCCGTTTCTGATAGACCTTCCTGCGTTCTTCTGAACAAAATTCTCCCCAGGAAATATCATCAAACTGCAGATATCTGCAGCCTGCATCATAGAAAGCTTTTAATGCCCTGCGGTAAGCTCTGATAATATCCTCAAACAAATTCTTTTCATTTCTGTAAATCGGTATGGGTTCGTATGTCTCCGGATGCACACAGCAGATCAAATGCAGCATAGCCGGTGAGGGAATTGTCATCTTCGCTGCAGTTTTTCCGGCAGCGGACTTCAGGTATCGAAAGTGATTTAAAAATGGATGATGACCGAAACTAATCTTATTGCAGATCACCAATGTTTCAGGTTTTGTCTCTTCTTCTCTGAAGATCTCCGGTCTTGTTTTGTATTTTCTTTTCTCAATCCCGTTTAAGTACCACAGAAAATCAAGATGCCACCATCTCCTGTGAAGTTCACCGTCAGTAACCGCTTTCAGCCCGGCCTCTTTTTGCTTCCTCACTAACTCTCTGACCGCCTGATTTTCAATCCTCATTAGTTTAACTGCACTCATATCCCCATTATTATACTGTCTTTTAGCTGCTTTTAATGCCTCAGTCCGCAGGAAACTGCCGACAATATCATAATAATAAGGAAACGATTTTCTGTCCATGAATAATCCTCCTAGATGCTTTTGCCAGTCTATGTCCTCTGATTCACCTCTTTAAAAGTTACCCTCTTTGGTACAGAAAGGACGGCGCAAAAAAGCGCCGTCCCTGCATATTAATCTTCTTTAGTTCCCTGATTTGGTTTTTCAACCTGTGAAATCGCAGCACGCTCCATTGGGATACGGCAGTGCTTGTCATTTCCAAATTCCACTACGATTGTCCTGTCATCTACGACATCCACTACAACGCCGTAAAATCCGCTGATTGTAAGCACACTGTCCCCTACTTCCAAAGAAGCAGCCAATTCCTTCATCTGCTGGTCTTTTTTCTTCTGCGGACGGATCATTATGAAGTACATACCTCCGAAGATAACGATAATCCACAAAATTAAACCTAATTGTGATTGCATTTGTTCCTTTTCCTCCATTTAAAATAATAATATATCAAATTCAATTACTTGAATCCTGATCACTTGCTTTCCATTCCCAGAAGCTTTTTCTCTTTATACTCCTTATAGCATCCCTGTTCGATTGCCTCCCGGATCTCCTCCATCATTGTATTATAAAAATATAAGTTATGCAAGACACACAATCTCATTCCAAGCATTTCTTTTGCTTTGAGCAGATGCCTGATATAAGCTCTGCTGTAGCTTCTGCATGCCGGGCACTGACACCCTTCTTCAATCGGCCTGTGGTCCAGCTCATACTTTTTATTAAACAGATTCATCTTGCCGTGGTTGGTATAGACATGTCCATGCCGTCCGTTTCGGGTAGGATAAACGCAGTCAAAAAAGTCGACCCCCCGGTCCACTGCCTCCAAAATATTGGCGGGAGTACCCACTCCCATCAGGTAAGTTGGTTTTGCCTCCGGAAGAAACGGGACTGTTTCATCCAGAATACGATACATCTCTGCATGTGATTCTCCTACTGCCAGTCCTCCCAGAGCATATCCGTCCAGGTCAAGTGCAGATATCTCCCTTGCATGCTTGATCCGGATATCCTCAAATGTCCCACCCTGATTGATGCCGAACAGCATCTGATGCGGGTTTACAGTATCCGGCAGGCCGTTCAGCCGCTCCATTTCTTCTTTGCAGCGGACAAGCCATCTGGTAGTTCTGTCTACAGAATTCTGCATGTATTCTCTCGTAGCAGGATGGGGAGGACACTCATCAAATGCCATAGCAATGGTGGAGCCCAAATTGGACTGTATCTGCATGCTCTCTTCCGGTCCCATAAATATCTTTCTGCCGTCGATATGAGATGAAAAAGAAACTCCTTCTTCTTTAATCTTACGCAGCTTGGCCAGGGAAAAGACCTGGAATCCCCCCGAATCCGTAAGAATCGGCCGATCCCAGTTCATAAACTTGTGCAGTCCGCCATACTCTTTGATCAGCCGGTCGCCCGTTCTCACATGGAGATGATAGGTATTGGAAAGCTCCACCTGTGTTTTGATCTCCCTTAAATCGTCCGTGCTCACTGCGCCTTTGATCGCCGCTGCTGTTCCCACATTCATGAAAACAGGAGTCTCGATTGTTCCGTGCACGGTCGTCAGCCGGCCTCTTTTTGCTTTTCCGTCTTTTTTTAATAACTGATACATTTTCTCACCATTATTCATATATTTTTTTCACAGAGTCCATAGTAGCACTCATATTCATAAGCAGGCTGTCTGCAATGGTGATTGCCGCCATTGACTCAACAACAACAACTGCTCTCGGCACGATCATCGGATCATGTCTTCCCTTAACAGAAAGCTCGATTTCTTCCCCATCTTTACCTGCTGTAGTCTGGACCTTGGCAATAGAAGGAGTCGGTTTAACCGCAGCACGGAACACAAGAGGGCTTCCATCGCTGATGCCTCCCAAAACTCCGCCTGAATGATTGGTCTTCTTTATAAAATCTCCATCCCGGCAGATGTAAGCATCGTTATTTGCAGACCCATTGGATGATGCAGCCGCAAAGCCATCCCCGATCTCAAATCCTTTGACTGCTCCGATAGACAGAATCGCTTTTGCCAGGCCGGCATCCAGCTTTTCAAACACAGGATCACCGATGCCAGGCTTTAAACCTTCCACCACACATTCGATGATGCCTCCCATAGAATCTTTTTCTTTCATCATTTGATCCGCATATTCCTGAACCCGGGCAGCTGCCTCTTTATCCGGCATATAAAAAGGATTTTGAAACATTTCTTCCATATGGAACTTTTCTGCGTCTGCAGCAATGCCGCCGATCTCCTTCGCATATGCGGTGATTGATATTCCAACCTCCGCCAGAAGTTTGGATGCCACTGCACCTGCCGCAACCCGCCCAATTGTCTCTCGTCCGGAAGACCTTCCTCCGCCCCGGTAATCCCGGATTCCATATTTGGCATCATATGTGTAATCCGCATGGCCAGGCCGGTAAATGTCTTTAATCTGGCTGTAGTCTTTAGACTTCTGGTTCTTATTATATACAGCCATGGAAATAGGAGTACCTGTAGTCTTTCCCTCAAAAACACCGGATAGGATCTCAACCTGGTCATCCTCTTTTCTGGGTGTTGTATATTTTGACTGTCCCGGCTTTCTGCGGTTTAAGAACTGCTGGATCTCTTCCTGGGAGATAGACAGTCCCGCCGGGCATCCGTCCACCACGACTCCAAGTCCCTCTCCGTGCGTCTCTCCCCATGTTGTGATTCTGAATAATGTGCCAATGCTTGAACCTGCCATCTTTTGATTCCTCTCTGATTATAACTTAATATTTGCCAATAAATCTCCAAGGCTGGTCTGTGCCTTTTCTTCTTCCTTATATTCAATGCCCGTCTCAATCTTTTCAGCCTCTTTAGATTCTTCCAGAGCTTTCATGCTCAGGCTGATCTTATTGTCTGCAATCTTAAGCAGTTTGACTTTGACCTTCTGCCCTTCCTCTACCATCTCTTTCGGGCTTTTGATCCTTTTTTCACTAAATTGGGAAATATGGATCAGGCCGCTGAGTCCGTCTCCCAAGTCTACAAATGCTCCGTAAGGCATGATATTTTCCACAGTTCCTTCCAGCACCATTCCCGGACGCATCATCGCCATCTTATGATTCAGTTCCTCCCGGGCCTTTGCTTTTGCCACCTCTTTTGCTGACAGCACAAGCCTGTTTTTGCTTTCATCCACTGTGATAATCTTTGCTTCCACTTCTTTTTTTAACCATGTATTTAGATCTTCCACATAGTTCAGGGAAAGCTGTGAAGCCGGAATAAATCCGCGGATGCCTTCTACATAAACAATCACTCCTCCGTTGACAACTCCGCCTACTGTCAGTGTAAGTACCGTTTCTTCCTCCATCAGTTTCTGCAAATGATCCCATGCAAGAACCTGATTTGCTTCCCGTTTAGACAGCAGGATATTGCCTTCTCCGTCGTCAGCAGATATTACTTTTGCTTTTACCCTGTCTCCCTCTTTCAAAACTTCTGTCAACGTGACATTGGGATCATCACTGTACTCGGAAGCCTTAAGGATCCCCTGAGCGTAATACTTTAAGTCAATGACTGCTTCTTCATCGCTGACACTTAAGACATCACCCTCAACTATATCTCCTTCATCCATCTTGCGGAAGGATGCTTCCAATTCATTTTCATATTGTTCCATTGTCTCTTTTATTTCTTCTGCCATTTTAAATCTCCTTTCACGAAACCACTGCAATAAGCCTCATTATAACACAGAATAGAGAAGATTTTAACTTGTTTCTTATGATTTTCGGGTTCTGCAGAAGAAAAATACAAGATAAAATGCTGCCGGAATATAGATGCCGGCAGGGATAAATTGATACAGGCTGTCATAAATGCCGGAATGTTTGTCTTCAATTTCAAATGACACTGCTTTGCTGGACTTTGCACCGGATGCTCCCACAGCTTCAGCCTTGATCCGGTGTTTTCCCTTTGTCTTACACTGAATCATCACCTGGTCTCCGGCAGCGGATATTTTCTTTTCATCGATCCACAGGCCCGTCAGGCGGCCGGCACTCCCCTGAACCTTTACCTGAATTTCTTTTTTCCCCTTATATGTGCTTCCGTTTCTGACCCCGGATACAAGAATCACAGGTGGCTCTGTATCATGGATAAATTCCAGCGGCGTCTGTATCGTATTTTCATGTCCGGTCAGATCTTTCATTTTTACCTTGATCTGGTTTTTCCCGTTCTTTAGATATTTCCGGTTTACATACAGGTCATCTCCTTTCCGCTCATATGGCACAGTCTTTCCGTTCACTGAAAACTCTGTCACGTAGGCCGGCACTACATTCTTTATATGAAAGCCGAACCGGGTTTCCTTCTCTCCTGAATTGCTTGTATGTATCGTTTTTTGGACCGGCACAATCTCCGTACCCTTACAGCTTACAGTAAAAGAAAGCTTTTCCGATGTCTTGTTGCCGGCGCTGTCCTGGGCACAGATCTCAGCAGAATAGTACCCATCCTGAGACAATTTCGGATAAGAAAGCTTGATCTGCTTTCCGGGCTGGACTTTTTCAGTCTTTACAAGTTTTCCGTTTAATGAAAGTGAGATCTCTGCAGGACTTTCATCTGTACAGGTAACCTGAGGTTCTGCTGCAAAATTATAAATCCCAAACGGCTTCACCCCCTGAACCTGCAGGTCCGGGCCTTTTCTGTCAATAAAAAAATCTTCTGCCGAGGACTCCCCGCAGTTTCCTGCCTGATCCTTACATGCTACAGAAAGCCTCTGCTTTCCCTCCTCCGCAAAATAAACATCAGCCCTTATCATATCTCCTTTTCTCTTTAACTCCCTTATGACTCCATTGGTATCCCAGCGAACACTCTCTGTATCCAGAAACCGATCCCTTATAATCACCTCGATCCTGCATGTATTCCGCATATATGTCTCTTCCTGTTCCCTCTTAATATGTATATAAGGCTCCGTTCTGTCCAGAAAAATATTCTTTCTCCAGGATCTTTTTGATTCATTGCCCGCCTCATCCTTCTGCCTGATACTGACCTGATATTTCCCCTCTTCATGTAATATCAGCCGGTTTCCCTCTGTTGTTTTGGTATTCCCTGTTGTCAGGTTTTTGACCTTAATCCTTGTCCTGATTCCGGGCCCCGGCCCCTTTTTTTCATTTACCCATATCTTTGCATCCCTCCGGTACCATCCGTTTTTCTCTGTCTTTGTGCATCTCACATCTGGTTTATGGAGATTCTTCTTCCAAACTTTCACACAAACACTGACTGCTTTGCTTCGGTTTCCCGCTCTGGATACTGCCCGTATTTGATAGTTATGGATCCCATTTTTCTGAACGTTCATCATATCTTCATTACATGGATTCCACTCATTTTCTTTTGTATCTCTGTATTCAAAGCAGGTCATGCCGGAAAACGAACTGCCTCCGGAAAGTTTTATATCAACGGAACGGTTCGTCCACGTCCCCTGTTCATATGAACCTGTATTCACCTCCGGCTTTTCCGGAGCCTTTGTCTCCAGACAGAATTCCGGAACAGAATATGATTCATCTCCGTATACTGCGGTCACCCGATACCAGCCCTGACGCCGAAAAACGATACTTCCTTCCCCGCCGGATGTCCATTGGATATCTCCTTCATCCCACTTTTCTTTTCCATCATTCCCCTCGGCAAAACAGATCACTTTCTCCTTCTCTGCATCCTCCCTTCTCAGAACAATCTTCAGCTTTCTTTCCTTTGTAAAATAAGTACCTGATTCTCCGTCTTCAAACTCCAATGTCAAAGAAGGTTCTTCCCTTTCTTCTGCCAAAACTGTATATCCTGCTGCCAAAACTGCCGCAGCAATAACAAAAACCAGTCCCGCAAGCTTTTTTCGATCCAACATCTCTATTTGCTTCCCTCCCCTAATATGGCACCAAGCCTCTGAAATTCCGTGTCCCTGGCAGCTCCAAGCTGCCTGGCCCTGCGGTACATCAATGCCGCCATGTCCTTTTTTCCTTCTCTGGCCAGATAAAAACCGTATTCAATGTATCCGGCCGCAGCTTTCGGATACCTGCTGATCGTTGTCTCATACGCCTTTTCCGCCTCTTTTTTTCTGTTATGCTCCGCCAGCAGCCTGGCTTTTTTTATCTGTATCTCAGCTTTGTCTTCTTCCCGCTTTGCAGCATCCATACACTGCTCTGCAGCCTCCAGCCACAGATTAAGTCCATATCTGTCTGCCGTACGCTCATAAAAAGCCAGTTTCTCCTGCAGAACAGCCTTTTTGTCATCTTCAGGCTCTGCTTTTTCCTCCATCTGCTTTACAAGTTTCCTCTGCTTTTCATCAACATCTGTAAAATCTTCCAGTTCCTTTCTTTTTTCAGTATAAATTCTGTACAGAAAATAGATCTGCCGGAAACTGACAGCCTTTTGTTCAATTCTCTCAAGAAGATTCATCAGTTTCTCTGTCTGACAGGCACCTCCTGCAAGGATATCAGCAAGCTCTGTCAAAGCCCGTCCGGTCACAGACGGATCCTGCTGCATGGACAAATATCTGAGAGCCAAAGCCGGGTCAGGAGAGTATCCTCCTGTTCCCTCCTTCCCCTGAAGATACATCTCTCCCACAGTCATCAGAAGACGGTCTTTTCCCCTGGCAGAAAAATCCTTTGCCTCAATAAACTCAGCAAGAGCCAGCAGTCCCTCCTTTTCCTTTCCAGCTGACTGATAGTATCTCAAAAGACATTCATATGCAGACAGACTCTCAGGCTCTTCCTCTATGGCCATCTCGTAATACCGGACTGCCCGGGTTGAAAATTTCCCTCCATCTTTCCCTTCTTCCTCTTTGGCCATGTACAAAAATCGGGAATCCGCCGGCCGTTCCTGCTTTCCTTCAACTGCGCCGAAAATGCCAATCATAACAGCAGAGCATGCGGCTGCAGCCATGTATCTGATCTTAAAACGCTTTCCTGCAATCTTTCGAAGCTCCTTTTGGACTTCCGATGCTGAAGAAAACCGGTTCTTTTTCTCAGTCTCCAAACAGCCTTTCAGTATCTTGGAAAATTTATCGGAAAGTCCGTAGTTCAGGTTGTCTGTCCAAGGTTTCTCCAATGGATGATTTCCTGTGGCCATATGGTATAAACTCATTCCCAGGCTGTAAATATCGCTTTGCTCATCTGTCTGCCCAAAAGCATCCATCTGTTCAGGCGGTGCATAACCCCGGGTTCCCTTCTTTTTATTCCCTTTTCTCCCCAGTTTTGCAGTGCCGAAATCGATCAGGATCAGGGTTCCTTCCTTTGAGATGATCAGGTTTGAGGGTTTGATATCACAGTGAATCACAGGCGGAAATCTTCCGTGAAGATAGGAGAGAATACTGCTGATCTGTATCCCCCATAAAGCTGTCTGCTTCTCTGATACTTTCCCATATCTCCTGATATATTCTTTCACTGTAATACCAGGTATATAACCCATCGCAAGACAGACAAATTCCTTATCTGCTGATACCCCGATGAATTTTGGTATTCCAGGATGATCCAGGCACTTAAGAATCTCGGCCTCCTGAATGCTGTCCAGAACTTTTCTCCGGACTCTTTTTACCGCTATATATCCGGTCCGCTTTCTGTCCCAGGCCAGGTATACTTCGCCTTCCCCTCCCTGCCCGATCTTTCTTATCAGTGTATAGGGTCCTGTGATTTCATTCTCCATATCAGGATACTTTCACCACAATGCATGACAGATTATCCAGCTCTCCCCTCTCTTTCACTTTATCAAAACAGCTTTTGACCCATTGTTTCATCTTCTCCTTGGAAGCCTCCACCTCATAGATCTCTTCTTCTCTCAGCATGCCGTAAAAACCATCAGTGCACAGCAAAAATTCCATACCGGACTTCAGCCTGCCGTTGTAGCAGTCTATGGTAATCTCCTTTGTCACACCGATACACTGCATCAGAATATGTTTTCTTGCATCGGTCTTTGCCTCCTCTTTCGTCAGCAGGCCGCGGCTCACCTCCTCCTGTACAAGTGTGTGGTCTCTGGTGACGTACTTCTGTTCCCTGTCAAACCAATAGGCCCTGGTATCCCCGATATTTAACACGAAGAAGCGGCGGTCTGCAGCAAATAAAAGTGTCAGTGTGCTCCCCATAGAATCGCCATACTCCCTGCTCAGAAGAATCAGTCTGTGATTAATCCTTTTAATGGCGGCCACCAGCTCTTTCTGAATCCTTGTAATTTTCATCTTCTGTTTCAAAAGAACCGGAAGCGTATGAGTGAACCACCTGTCCAGAGAGCCCACTATATATCCGCTGGCAATCTCCCCTCTGCTGAGTCCTCCCATACCATCGCACATAACTGCCATCAATATCTGTTTTCCGCATAACTCCTCTTCTTTTAAGAGATAAGAATCCTGATTGGAGTCTCTGCCGTTGCCCATATCGGTCATTTCTACAATTTGAAACATAATGTAAATCCTCCTTTTATTTCCAATTCTTAATCTCATTATACATATATTCCCAATTCAAGTCAAATATATTTTAAAATAAATATTGACTTTTCCTTTTGCCTATTATATTATTGTACTAGATACTTAATACAAGAAAGTGAGGTATATTATGGCATGGGAATTAACGGATGACCGGCCGATTTATCTTCAGCTGATGGAACATATCCAAGGTGATATTCTTTCCGGTATTTATCCTCTGGGGGGGAAACTGCCTTCTGTCCGGGATCTGGCAGCTGATGCTTCTGTCAATCCCAACACGATGCAGAAAGCACTGTCTGAATTGGAACGGATCGGCCTGCTCTATTCCCAGAGGACCAGCGGACGATTTGTTACCGAAGATAAAAAGCTGATTCAATCACTTCAGTCTTCAATCGCTGAAAAAGAAATCTCCGAGTTCTTAAAGAAAATGGAGCGATATGGCCTGACAAGAGAAGATATTATCAACCTAATAAAATGACAATGAGAGGTATGTATATGAATTATATTCTTGAATGCAATAACCTTTCCAAGGTCTATTCCGGATTTTTGGCCTTGGACAGACTGAATCTAAAAATCCCTTCCGGACGGATCATCGGGCTTCTGGGGCCTAACGGAAGCGGAAAAAGCACACTGATCAAACTGATCAATCATCTTCTGACACCAACAGAAGGCGATATCCTGTTTGACAGCCAGCCTTTGGGCATCCATTCCCGGGAGCACATTTCATATCTTCCGGACCGTATGTATCTGCCGGAATGGATGAAGATCCATGAGGTTTTCACTTACTTTGATGATTTTTACAAAGATTTTAACAAAGAAAAAGCACTTTTTATGCTGAAGGATCTTGGCATTGATGAAAATAAACGCCTGAAATCGCTGTCTAAGGGGACAAAGGAAAAGGTTCAGCTTATTTTAGTCATGAGCCGGAATGCCAAGCTGTACCTTCTGGATGAGCCTATTGCCGGTGTGGATCCTGCCGCCCGCGACTACATCTTAAAAACTATTATCTCCAATTACAATCCGGATGCCAGCCTGATCATTTCCACTCATCTGATCAGTGACATCGAGACTGTCCTGGATGATGTTCTGTTTTTGCAGAATGGTAAAATCACTTTGTCTGCAACCGTGGACCAGATCCGCGAGGAAAAACAAAAATCTGTAGATCAGTTATTCAGGGAGGTGTTCAAATGCTAGGAAAATTACTGAAATATGAACTGAAAGCAACTGCCCGGTATTTTGTTCCCCTGCTGGCCACATTCGGCGGGATTACATTGCTGTTTAAACTGTTTATGGCAATGATCGGCTTCGGAAACGACCCTCTGCGCATGACATTCAGTATCTTTATCGTGACCATCTACGTTGTTGCGGTTATCGCCCTGTTCCTCATGTGCTTCATTATTTCGTTTTACCGTTTTTACAAAAACTTTTACACAGATGAAGGATATTTGAGTTTTACGCTTCCGGTATCCATCAATCTTCAGATTCTGAACAAACTTATCATCAGTATTTTTTGGATGTTGGTATCCATTGCTGCGTTCCTGCTGTCCATTTTTATTTTCCTGGCAGCTACGCCTTATTGGAAGGATTTCTTCCATGTGCTGTCTCTTTCATTCCAGGAATTCAGCAAGATTGATGCGGGCATTCGGTTTTTGTTTATCACAGAAACTTTATCTGCTTTGGTGCTGAATGCTGTGGCATCGCCGCTGTTCATATATCTGTGCATCACCATCGGAGGGCTTTTGCCGAACCACCGCCTGGCCGCATCTATAGGTACTTATTTCCTGGCGACCGCAGCGCTCTCCCTGGTAAGTAATATAGTTTCATTGTTTTTCCCGAACTTTATGAACTTTACAGGACTGGAGGAATTCTGCTATTACCTGATGCCTATGGTACTGATAGGCTGCATTATAGAGATCTTCGTTTCCTTCTTCCTGACAAAGTATCTTATGGAACGAAGGACAAATCTTTAGGACAAATAAAAAGCCGGCAGGTGATCTTCTCATCCTGCCGGCTTTTTGACTGTATTCTCTTAAAACTGTCTATTCCTCTTCTTTTACCATTTCCAAGTCTGCTTCCATGACTTTAATATCTCCGCGGATTTTTTCAATGAGATTAAACAAATCAATATAATCCGCTTCCGGATAATCCATATGAGACTCAAAATACTGCCGTCCAACCTGTTCATACAAATCATCCAATTCACGCTTCGCAACACGGATATCATTTTTAATTTTAGCAGTATCCGCTACTTCTCTGGCCTTTTTCGCCGCTGCTTTTCCTGTACTTGTAATCGTCTGTTCAATCTTATCAAATAAATCCTTTGGCATAATCATCGTCTCCTCACATATTTTTCTTAAATTATACCCTATAGCGCGCGGTACGTCCAGACTGATGCCGCTCTATCTCTGCAATACTTACATCTTCTTCTGCAGATACCACAGTCTTCCCGCAAAGGCGGTCTGAGCGGCCACTTACACTGCAGAAAAGACGGCAGAATATCAAAACTCTGCCGTCTTTTAAGACTTCATTATTTAAGATTCAAGATTTTCTTTACTTCTTCTTCCATTCCTGCTGTTTCACAGACTGTATCATGAAGAATCGGAGCTGTTCTGATCTCTTCAATAGCATTCGGAACATCCACGCCTGAAATCTTATGTAACTCATCTACCAATTCAAAATCAGACTTTTCATCATATTTTGGATCAATCGCATTCATAACACTTCTTGTAAACTTATACGGACTTGCTGTAGATGCGATCACTGCCGGAGTCCTGTCACCGCTGTCCCTGACATATTTGTCATATGCCACAGATGCCACTGCAGTGTGGGTATCAAGAACGTAGTCCTGATCCACGTAAACCTGTTTAATCTTTTCCTTTGTCTCTTCCTCGGTTGCATAAGCTCCAAAGAATTCAGAAAGCTGATCCCTCATCTCTTTTGTAATTTCATATGCACCGTCTGTTGTCAGTGCATTCATAAATTTCGCACACTGATCAGCATTATTCCCTGTGATTCTGTAGATCATACGCTCCAGATTGCTGGAGATCAGAATATCCATAGACGGAGATGAAGTCACAACGAATTCACGTTTTCTGTCATACTCACCTGTCTGGAAGAAATCAAATAATACTTTATTTTCATTAGAAGCACAGATGAACTTTCCGATCGGGATGCCCATCTGTTTTGCATAAAAGGCAGCCAGGATATTCCCGAAGTTTCCGGTCGGCACTGCTACGTTCATTGGATCTCCCGCCTTTACAGCACCCCTGCTCACCAGTTCTGCATATGCCTTTACATAGTATACAATCTGCGGAACCAGCCGTCCGATATTGATTGAGTTGGCTGATGAGAACTGATATCCGTTCTGGTCCATCACCTCTGCAAGTTCTTTATTGGAAAACATCTTTTTGACACCGGTCTGGGCATCATCAAAATTACCTTTGATACCAATGACAAATGTATTGTCACCCTTCTGCGTCAGCATCTGCTTTTCCTGAATCGGGCTGACACCGGACTTTGGATAAAAGACAATGATCTTTGTTCCCGGCACATCAGCAAATCCGGCCAGAGCTGCCTTTCCTGTATCTCCGGAAGTAGCGGTGAGAATAACAATCTCGTTCTTTACAGCATTCTTTTTCGCAGAGGTGACTAAAAGGTGAGGCAGGATAGAAAGTGCCATATCCTTAAATGCAATCGTAGAACCATGGAACAGTTCAAGATAATACACATCTCCTACTTTCACCAGCGGAGCAATCTCCTCTGTATCGAACTTTTCATCATATGCATTGGCGATACACGCCTTTAACTCTTCTTCTGTAAAATCTGTGAGAAATTCCTTCATCACTGCATATGCAATTTCCTGATATGTCATCTTTGTCAGGTCTTCTGCAGAAACTTCCAGCTTCGGAATAGAATCCGGCACAAAAAGCCCTCCGTCATTGGTCAAACCTTTCAGAATCGCTTCGGAAGCAGTTGCTGTCTCTTCCCTGTTTCTTGTACTACGATAAACTAAATTCATAATTACCCGCCTTTTTATCTGGTTTTATAATATCCAAGGCCTTGTAACGGCCTTATTTTTCTTTGGCTATGATTATAGCATACTTGTGATTTGCGGTCTAGCACGAAATCCTGTACATTCTGCCGTTTTTTCGTATTCCTGCACCCCTGTTCCCATCACTCTTCCATGGCATAGGCCAGCATCAGTTTTACTCCGCTTAAGAGTGCGCGCTCATCCATATCAAATCTGCCGTGATGATTCGGAAACTGGTCTGTGCCTCCGCCTACAAACGCAAATGCCCCCGGAATCGTCTTCAGATAGTTGGAGTAGTCTTCTCCCAGCATCATCGGCGGCACATGGACAAAATCGTCTTCAGAAAACACCTTTTCTGCTCCCCGTTCTGCCCGTTTTACTGCTGACACACTGTTCACCAGAGGAGGATGGCTGGAAGCCGGATAATCTGCCACGGCTTCTCCGCCGAACTGTTTTGCAGTGCTGCAGGCAATCTCAATCACACGCTCTTTGACCATCTGCTCCGTATCCTCGGAAAATGTGCGGACAGTCCCCTCCAGTCTGGCATGTCCGGATATGACATTTCTCGCAGTCCCGGAAACCAGTTTCCCTACTGTAACGACTGCGGAATCCAGAGGATCGGTATTTCTGCTGACAATTGTCTGCAGATTCATGACGACAGCGGCTGCAGCCACTGTGGCATCCGTACACAGATGAGGTTTTCCTGCGTGTCCCGCCTTTCCGCTGATATCAATTGAAAACCAGTCCGTTGCAGCCATTCTGGGACCGGCCTCGACAGAGATCTTCCCTGCCTCGATTCCTGAAAAGATATGAAGCCCAAAAATCTCGTCTGTATGATCTAAAAGTCCCGACTCTAAAACTAATTTTGCTCCCTGGGCAGTTTCTTCCGCAGGCTGGAAAACCAGAAGAATTTTCTTTTTTAATTCCTTTTCATATTTTTTTAGAATTTGTGCAGTCCCGAGCAGAATCGCTGTATGTCCGTCATGTCCGCATGCATGCATATATCCCGGATGTTCAGAGACAAAGGAGCATCCAGTATCCTCCTTTACCTGCAGAGCGTCAATATCAGCCCTCAGGGCTATGACCCGGCTTCCTTCTCCGATCTCAGCCACTGCTCCTGTGGGATCCAGAGGCGTGTATGGTATCTTCATTTCCTGCAGCCGTCTCTTAATATAATCTGTCGTCTTTTGTTCTTTAAATGCCGTTTCCGGATGCCTGTGCAGATCTTCTCTGTATTGTATAATCTGTTTCATGGCTGCATTTACTTCACGAATGATATCCATAACCGTTTCCTACCGCTTTCCAAACACATTTTTAATAAGATAAATCAGAAGAAGAATCAGAAGAACCGGCCCGATAAAACGCAGTGCTACAGCAAACACGCTGCCGATCAGAACAATTACTATAATCAGGGCCGCCAGACATCCTATTTTGGATAAAAATGAATCAAAGATGAAAACTTTCTGCGAACCCTGTTCTTCTTCTGCCGGTTCTTCGTAGGTATCCTCATAATAAATCTGCTCTCCGCCTTTCGTCTCAATAATAGATTTGGCGATCAGCCTGGGGCTTCCCAATTCCTCTAAAATCTCCTGCTCTGTCCTGCCCTCTGACTCCTGACGGCTGAAATAATCCCTGTAATAGGAAACAGAATCCTCGATCTCACTCTCCGCCACCTGTCCCTCCAGTGTCTCCCGGAGCTCCTTTAAAAATTCATATTTCGTCATCGCATGTCTCCTTTGGTATCCTGTACATTTCTAAATATCAGTAAAAGACCTCGGCCTCACTTAAAACGCGGAACTGCCCGTTCTCGACTAAAGCTGTGCTGACGGAGCAGTTCTTAAGCTTGGGGCCTTTCCAGAAGTCCTTGACCTCTCTTTTATACATGTTGGTCAGCATTCCATGAATAAAAGCTCCGTGGGTAAATAAAATAACACTTTCCGCTTCTTTTTCTAAAGGAAGGATAAATTCCTCTAAAAAGACTCCGGCCCTTTCCACAACCTGTGCCGGGGTCTCAGCCCCCTGAATCAAAGCCATCTGCTCGGGCCGGTCAAAAAAATCCAGGATTGGTTCCTTTTTTTCATATAATTCCTTCAGATGCGCCCCTTCATAGGGACCGAAATTAGCTTCCTTGAGCCGTTCATCCTCCAGCAGAGGAATTCCTCTTCCCTCCAGAATAATCTCTCCTGTTTCTCTGGCCCTGCTCAGCGGACTTGTATAGGCTGCGTCAAAGCTTACATCCTTCAGTGCTTTTCTGGTAAGCCTGGCGGCTTCCCTGCCTGCTTCACTTAAATCCACATCAGACTGTCCCTGAATCCTGCGTATTTTATTCCATGGAGTCTCTCCGTGTCTCATCATATATAATTTCAATAAGATTCCTCCTTATCTGTTTCCATAATATTATATCCGTCAAGAACTATTTTAACGTATTTATCAGCTTTGTACCATAGTATTTTCAGGACTTTTGTGTCTGTGCACGGTCAGAAAAAAGTTCATATAGATACAGATTACAAATAAATCATAAAAAACTATGGCATTTTTATATTATTTTGCTATACTAAGTGTATAAAATGATACTAATCCTAAATGATTCGGAATATAGTAAGAGAGGACAACTTATGAAAATTGAAATTGGAGACAAGATTACCCTTGCAGAAGAGGTCACTGACGAACTGACCGCCGCCCGCTGGGGAAGCGGAAGCCTTCCTGTTTACGCAACACCTGCCATGGTGCTTTTGGTAGAAAAGGCTGCTGTAAAGCTGTTGGAAGGAAAGCTGGATGACGGCATGACCACAGTCGGCACCAACTTGAACATTTCCCATGTTTCCGCCACACCGGTTGGATGCCGTGTCACCTGCCAATGCCATCTGACAGAGATCAACCGCAAGAAATTAGAGTTTCAGGTAGAGATCATGGACAACAAAGGCCGCATCGGTATCGGAACTCATGAACGCTACATTGTAGCTGCTGATTCATTTTTAGACAATGCAAAACAAAAGCTGAATTAACATAAACAAAAACCTCTGTCTTTCGACAGAGGTTTTTTCATTCTGCAGCAACTTTTAGTGTTTTCCCTTCAGGATCGGTGAAATCCTCTTGTAAACAAGAAATGTAATCACAACACTGAACATGCCTTTTACAAAGGTGAACGGCATATTAAACCAGATCAATGCATCCCACAGATTCTTAACATTGTGGTTGATGGCCTGATAAGCACCGATGATCGCCTCCATCGGCATGAAATTCTCATAAACAGGATAGACAATGAAGTAGTTGGAAAAGATACTTACAACCGCCATGAGAACAGCCCCTGCCAGCGCACCGATCAGGGCACCTTTTTGTGTTTTGTTTCTTCTGTAAATCAGGCCGGCCGGAAGCACAAAGCACACTCCTAAGATAAAGTTGGAGATCTCTCCTACTCCGCCTGAAGTTGTGTGCAGAAGATTTACAATATTTTTAATAAAGCAGACTGCAATCCCGGACACAGGTCCCATAGCGAATGCGGCGATCAGCGCAGGAAGTTCAGAAAAGTCCATCTTAATAAATCCCGGCATAATAAACGGCACGCTGAACTCAAAAAACATCAGGATTGCCGCCAGCGCACCCAGCATAGCAGTTACTGTGATCTTTCTTACATTTACTTTACTTACTGTTACAGTTTCATTCATCATTTTCTTTCTCCTCCATTTAACAATGCTTTTATGATACAGGAAACGCCTAATAAATCCTGTAAAATAAAAAACGCCCATGTCACCAATGACAGGGCTACATCGAACGGTACAAAAATACCGCCCATCGTTACTTCTTTCATCCAGACTATACTGTTGGTTTGAGATTCACACTCAATCGGCCTTTCGGTTCGCGGACTTATCTTAAAAAAAGTATCACCGCCAGTCGAGAATTGACGCCTGCCGGCGTCTCACTCTGCCCTGAAGTTGGAGAATCTATTATTCTCTACTTCGATATGCAATTTTTAGACTATATTTATTATAGACAAATTTTACCCGTTTGTAAAGCCATCCGAATCATTTTTTCAGGATCCGCCTGTTTTCCCTTCTTCGCTTTACAGCACTGCGATAATTTGGTAAACTTATAACAATCGGCTTTCCGGGCCGTCTTACATACAGATTGAACTATAAAGGAGAGATAAGCTTATGGGTATGCATAGAATCAATAAAATGCCGTCTCCGGAGGAACTCCAGCAGGAATTTCCGATGAGTGACGAGTCAAAACGTATAAAAGCAGAGAGAGATAAAGAAATCCGGAAGGTTTTTACCGGAGAATCAGATAAATTCATCGTTATCATCGGGCCATGTTCCGCAGACAATGAGGAAGCTGTCATGGACTATCTTGGCCGTCTTGCGGGAGTACAGAAGAAAGTCTCTGATAACCTTCTGATGATCCCAAGAATTTATACAAACAAACCGCGGACAAACGGTGCAGGATATAAAGGTATGATTCATCAGCCGGACCCTGAAAAAGCTCCGGATATGGCAGCCGGCCTCCGTTCTGTCAGAAAGCTTCATATTGATGCACTGGAAGCATTTCATATGCCTGCCGCCGATGAAATGCTTTATCCGGGAAACTGGCCTTACATGGAAGATATCCTGTCCTATGTAGCTGTAGGCGCACGTTCCGTTGAAAACCAGCAGCACCGCCTGACCGTCAGCGGATTTGATATTCCTGCCGGAATGAAAAACCCTACCGGAGGTGACCTTACTGTTATGATGAACTCAATCGTTGCCGGACAGGGTTCCCATAATTTCATAGCCAACGGCTACGAAGTAGAAACGGACGGGAATCCTCTGACCCATGCGATTCTGCGCGGTTCTGTCAATAAACACGGAAACAATGTACCGAACTACCACTATGAGGATCTTACCAGAGTTGCCTATATGTACGAGAAGTTCGGTCTTGCAAACCCTGCCGTTATTGTAGATGCCAACCACTCTAATTCAGCAAAACAGTGGGATCAGCAGCCCAGAATCGTCCAGGAAGTCCTTCACAGCAGAAGTTTTCTGCCTGAGATCAAGTCTCTCGTAAAGGGAATCATGATTGAAAGCTATATTGAGGACGGCAGCCAGCCAATCGGAAACGGCGTCTACGGCCAGTCCATCACAGATCCCTGCCTGGGCTGGGAAAAAACTGAAGAATTACTTTACAAGATGGCCGAACATGTTTAAAACGGCCGGATTGACATAGCTCTCTAAAAAACAACCAAAAACCAGCAGCAAAAGCTCCAGCTGGATAGAGAATTTTTTTAAGAAGGAATGACCTGTATCAAAGGTTATTTCTTCTTTTTTTTCATCCCTTACATTTCTTTGATATAAAAGGTACATAGATCCTCCGTAGCATATATAATGCGGAAATAAGCTCAAAATTACAATAAAAAGTCCTGCCAGCCCAAGATTCATCACCTGCAGGGACAAAATCGACCCCAGAAAGAATGAAAGGCAGAATAGCCCGCCGTACAAAAGCACTACCGGCTTCAAAATAAATCCGATCAGAAACAGAATACCGTATTGTTTGCCCCTCTTGAACAAGATATAGGGAAGCAGGCTGCTCCCTGATATGTACAGTCCCCTGCCGCCCAGCACCAAAGAATCCATCTGTCCCCCGTATTCCAGATAATCTTTATATACCGCATTGGTAAAAAGGCTTCCAAGTACAAGTCCCGTCAGCACGAATACGCCAATGAAAAACTTTCTCCGCTCCATTTTGTTTCCTCCCAGATATAATTTGCTCCACAAAACAAAAAAGGAGCCACATAAAATTATATGTGCCCCTCTTTTTCATTATGAACGATTCTTTTTGCTCACAATGCTTTTTCCTTTTTTTACATTCAGATATGTCATAACCCCGGAGATGGTTTTGGCATCCACAATTTCGCCGCACAAAATCATCTCTTTCACTTTTTCCGGTGTCATTTCGTACACATCGATAAATTCATCTTCATCTAAATTCTGCTTTGTTTTTTGGAGACCGGTTCCAACAAAAATAGGGATTTTTTCATCACAGAAGCCGATGGCCGTCACGATGGTAATGAGATGCTCTATTTTTTCGGCTCTGCATCCTGTCTCCTCCTCAATCTCACGCTTTACACAGTCGAAACCGCTTTCTCCCTCTTCAATGCCTCCTGCCGGTATCTCATAAGTCATGGCATCCAGAGCATTTCTGTACTGCCGTACCAAAAGGATATTCCCATCCTCAGTCACAGGAATGATAGCTGCAGCCCCCGGGTGCTTAACCAGATCCCAAGTCACCGTATTGCCGTTCGGAAGAGTAATAATGTCCTCGTAAAAGCCGACCACTTTCCCCTGATGCACCAGGTTTTGTTTTATCTTTTTATATTCCTCCATTTTTCTCCTTTCTTCTGAAACTTGATATGAACGATCAAAAACAGTATTCCGCCTTTCCGGCAGAATACTGTTATAATACATGATCAATAAAAATTATTCAATTATACTCTGGCTGCTGTATTCTTCTATAACGCGCTCCACAACAGGACTGTCCGTGTCTAAACCGGTATATTTGCACACTGCCTGTTTAATTCCCAGTTCTTTGATCTCTTTTTGGAGCTTCTGTGCATTGGCATCTCTTGGCTCTGCATACCGGAAACCGGCTGCCATTGCTTTTGCAATAGCGTCAAAGCTGACTCCGTGTTTCAGACACAGCTGGGCTGCTCCAGTCAGACGGTCTCCTTTTGAAAGCTTGCGGATCGGATCATAGCCAACCCGGTAGATGGAATCGGGAAGCACTCCCTGAGCCGGTGCAAAATAAACAAGATTATGCAGCTCTTCCGGAGTAATCGGATATTCCTTCATGACTGCTTCCGTCAGCTCATCAACGACTTCTTTGACAACGGCTGCAATTTCAGGATCCGCTTCCGACTCCGGAATCGTTTTATATCCCTTTAAATATCCCATATATGCCAGTGTTGCATGGGGACCGTTGACTGCGATAACTTTAATATCCTTCAGCATCTCAATTTTATCTGTCAGCTCCATCCACTCTACATCGCTGATGTCGTTATATACCGGCTGCTGGATCAAAAGAGAATTCACCGCCACTGTATCAATATGTACATCATAGTTACTGTCCGCATCTGTACTTCTGCGTATGATAGAATCACGGATCACCACATTTTGATCAAACCAGTCCCTGGCTTCCTGGGACAGGTCTTTTTTGAAAGCCTCTGTAATTCCCGGGATCAAATAGTTTTTGTTTGTAATACAGATCATGGTCAGCCTGCGGTCCGGATGCACCTTATAAAACTCTTCAAAACACTTTGACAGATACTCTGCCGCTTCTTCAAAATCTTCCGGATACAAGGGCAGCATAATCACGTCTGTCTCCAGAAAAGCTTCCATACAAGAATAGACTTCATCACAGGAATACGCCTTAAAATTTGTGACCGTCCGGTTTTGGATCTCATCCACACGGTGTACCTTCACATAATAGCATCCATGCTTTAAAAGCTCCTCCGAAACTCTGGGATCCTTATCCAGAAAGGTAATATTCCATCCTGCATTGTCAAAGGTCTCTCCCACAAAGCCTTTCCCCAGCCTTCCGGCTCCTACAATTAATACATTCTTCATTTTTCCCTCCATATTTTTCTTCTGCCAGCCGGCAGTTTATTATTTATTGGTCAGAATCCGTAATCAAATAAGTAATATCTCCTGTCTTACATATCACATAGTTGGAGACAGTATCACACGCAACTTTCCTGCAATTATCTTCTCATTAATGATATTATAACGAATCCTTGGGAAAAGGAAAAGCATCAGCGGATAATTTAATACAGGAAGGCAAATAACGTCTCTTCTCATTTGTGTGCATTCTGCACGGAGCGTTTTTTATTTCATGGAATGCACTTTCCTATGCAACAAAAAAACAGCAGATATAAAATCTGCTGCTTTTCTTATGTGTTGGTTATTTCGCATAGTCCACAACCCGTGACTCACGGATAATGTTGACCTTAATCTGACCCGGATAATCCAAATTATCTTCTACCTGTTTGGATATATCTCTGGCCAGCAAAATCATATCGTCGTCACTGATCTGTTCCGGAACTACCATTACACGAATTTCCCGACCTGCCTGTATCGCAAAAGTTTTATCAACACCCTGGAAGGAATCTGCGATCTCTTCCAGCTGCTTCAGTCTCGTCGTATAGCTTTCCAGCGTCTCGCTTCTCGCCCCCGGTCTTGCTGCTGAAATAGCATCAGCTGCCTGAACGAGACATGCAATCAATGTCTCCGGTTCTGCATCCCCATGGTGAGATTCGACTGCATTGATGACAATCGGATGTTCCTTATACTTCTTACATAAGTTCACTCCAAGTTCTACATGGGAACCTTCCACTTCATGGTCAATAGCTTTTCCAATGTCGTGAAGCAGTCCCGCACGCTTTGCCATCCTTACATCGACACCGATTTCAGATGCCAGCAGCCCGGAAAGCTGTGCCACTTCCATGGAATGCTTCAATGCGTTCTGCCCATAGCTGGTACGGTATTTCATCTTGCCCAGCAGACGAACTAATTCCGGATGGATGCCGTGAACTCCAAGTTCCAGAGTTGCAGCCTCTCCGTCTTCCCGCATCTTTGTTTCCACTTCTTTTGTGGCCTTTTCTACCATCTCCTCGATTCTGGCCGGATGAATTCTTCCGTCCACGATGAGTTTTTCAAGAGCGATCCTTGCAATCTCTCTCCTGACCGGATTAAAGCTTGACAATACGACTGCCTCCGGAGTATCATCAATAATCAATTCTACTCCTGTCATATTCTCAAGGGCACGGATATTTCTTCCTTCCCGGCCGATGATACGTCCCTTCATCTCGTCATTCGGAAGCTGTACAAGAGAAATTGTTGTCTCGGCTACATGGTCTACTGCACACTTCTGAATGGCTGTAACCACATACTCCTTGGCTCTTTTTCTTGCATCTTCCTTGGCTCTGGATTCCATCTCTTTTACGAGCATTGCTGTCTCGTGCTTTACGTCTTCCTTAACTGCTGATAATAGTTGTTCTTTTGCCTGATCAGAGGTCAGCCCAGAAATTCTTTCCAATTCCTGCAGGTGTTTGGACTTGAGCTCCTGCACTTTTGCCTTGTCTGCCTCAAAATTCTTTTCCTTGGCAGTCAGAGACTGTTCTCTGCGCTCCAGCAAATCTGCCTTCTTGTCAACGGTTTCTTCCTTGTTGAGCACGCGCTTTTCGTACTTCTGCAGTTCACCCCTGCGTTCCTTTGTTTCCTTTTCAAAGTCATGTCTCGCTTTTATAGTTTCTTCCTTGATTTCAAGTGAAGCTTCGCGCTTCTTCGCATCAGCTGCTTTTATGGCTTCATCTATAATATCTCTGGCTTTACTCTCCGCATTGCCAATGGTTACTTCCATGGCCTTCCTGCTTCTTTGATTGGCAACAAGGACGGAAATTGGCGCTACAATGACCAGAGTTGCGATAATGGCGATAATTATACTTGCCACAGGCCTCCTCCTTATTCAATTTTTTGTGCATAAAACACTTCTATAATTTTATATGTTTTTGCACAAAAAGTCAAGAAAGCCTACGCCTCTGGTTGAATAATCATAGCCTGATATGCCGGAACTAAAAGTCCCCCGCCAAAATCCACATCCTCACCGGTCAGTAAATCCTTACCTTTTCCCGCTCCGGCGTCAAAATGCAGCGTATACTCATCCGGTCCCGCATTTAAGGCAAAAATAATCCTCTCCCCATCTGCTTCTCTCTCAAATGCGATAATATCCTGTTCTGTGCGTATTTCACGGTAGCCTCCGGTTTTCAGTGCCCGGCTGTCTTTTCTTATTTTTGCAAGGTTTGAGATGTATTGATAAAGGTCTTCTTCCAGAAGATCCTCTGTTTTTATTCTCGGACGCAGCGCATCATCATTGTCCGGTTCCTTGAAACCTTCAATTCCCCATTCACTTCCGTAATATACAGACGGTACCCCCGGCATAGCAAACATCAGTGCATAGATAAGAGGAAGGTGCTTTTCTTCCGAAAGCTGGGTGGCAATCCGCATCACATCATGATTGTCTACAAAGCTGTACAGAGGAAGCCCCTGATAGAGCGCCCACGGATCCGGTCCGAACTGTCTGTTCAGGGAATATCCGATCTCATGCATGTTATGGGTATTAAAGCTTGAATACAAGCCCTTATAGCATTCGTAATTGGTGGCAGAATCCAGCATATGGTGGTTGACCAGAGTGCTGTAATCCCCGTGCAGCATTTCTCCGATAAAGATCATCTCCGGATTCTTATCCCTGCAAAAGTCCACCAGGCTTTTCATAAAAGTCCGGTTCAGCATGTAAGCCACATCCAGACGGATTCCGTCAATCGCAAACTCATCCATCCAGAAAGCCGCTGCCTCCAAAAGATGATTTCTTACTGCCTCATTGTCCAGATTCAGTTTAACCAGTTCAAAATGGCCTTCCCATCCCTCGTACCAGAATCCGTCGCCGTAATTGCTGTTTCCGTCAAAATTAATATAAAACCAATCCTTATATGGAGAGTCCTGCTTTTTCTCCAGAACATCCCGGAAAGCCCAAAACTCTCTGCCTACATGGTTAAATACGCCATCCAGGACTACTTTAATGCCCTCCTCATGGAGCGCTTCACACACTTCCTTAAAATCTTCGTTCGTTCCAAGCCTGCGATCAATTTCTTTATAATCTTTGGTATCATATCCATGGCTGCTGGATTCAAATACCGGTGAAAAATAAACGGCATTTGCCCCCAGACCTTTCATATGGGGAATCCATTCCTTAACTTCCAAAATGCCATGTTCCGTTTCATCATCCACAAAAGCTCCAAGCGGAAAAATGTGATAAAATATCAGGTCCTTCATAGTTAATTCTTTCATAGTCAATCTCCCTTCCTACCTTTGGGGTGTCATTCCGTGCTCTTTAAAGATTCTACCATGTTGATTTTCCGAAGCTGGAAAAACATCATGAAATTAATCAGCGCCGCAAAACCGATGGTCAGCAGGACACTGTACATATAACTGGCCGGCATAATTGTTCTTCCGAACATAATCAAATCCACCTCTGCCGTCAGTATCACATATCGGTGAAGAAGCACTCCCAAACCTGCCCCCGCAGCTGTCCCGATCACGGTAAGCAGAATATTTTCCCTGTAGACATAGGCTGCTGTCTCCAGATCATAAAAACCAAGAACTTTAATGGTTGCAAGCTCCGTCTTCCTCTCTGCGATATTAATGTTGTTCAAATTATATAATACTACAAAAGCCAGCAGTCCGGCAGAAATAATTAAGACAAATACGACAATATTGAGATTATTCAGCATATCATTCATCTCTTTTTCGTTATCTGATATAAAAGATACCGATGCGGCTCCGTCCAATTTCAGCAGCTGTCTTCCAAGTGTAGTTTCCAGTTTCTCTGACCTGTTTTTGTTTTTTAACAGGATTTGATTATACGACGGCGCCTCCCCGTAGAGTTTTCGGTACAGGGCCTGTGACATATAAACACTATGGCGCATATAATTCTCTGTAATATGTTCTACCTTTGCCCTGACCTTTTTCATCTCTCCCTCTTTGAGCGTCACTGTATCTCCTTCTTTGATTCCAAGAAGGCTGCAGACTTTCTCTGTCAGTATAATACCGTTTTCTGAGAGTTTATAGGTCTCTCCGGTTTTGCGGTCTTTGAAATGGATATAGGATGACAGTTCCCTGATATTTTCCGGAACAACCAGAGAAGCTGATTTGCTTTCTCCGTCAAACTCCACATCCACAGAAGCATTATGAACTTTAGTGCTGTTTCGTATTGTATGCTGTTTTTGTATCCAAAATGCAATTTCCTGCTCTTTTTTTGCTGAAAGTTCTTCTTCCAGCATGACTGAAGCATCGTAGGTCTGGATCTTCTGATATTGATTCTTGGAGATGGCAAAAATAGAATCTTTCAGCCCAAATCCTACAAGCAGCAGTGCCATACATCCGCCGATTCCAAAAACAGTCATAAAAAACCGTTTCTTATAGCGGAACAGATTTCTCAATGTAGACTTCCATGTAAAATTCAAATGCTTCCACAGGAATCCGATCCGTTCCAGCAGAATCCTTTTCCCCTCTTTCGGGGCTTCCGGCCGCATCAGCTGCGCCGGTTTTTCTCTCAGTTCTTTATAACAGGCAAACATTGTTGCACAAAAGGTGATGCAGACAGAAGCTGCGGACGCTGTCAGCGCAAACTTTGTCTCAAATGGATGTTTTACCTGTCCGATACCAGTGTACATCATTGAATAGGCTTCAATAATGACCTTGGGCAGAACTGTCTCTCCTACAAGCACACCCGCGATACTGCCTCCGGCCGTTGCCAGAAGGGCGTACATTCCATATTTTTTTGCCACGTCAAAGCCTGTATATCCCAGTGCCTTGAGAATCCCGATCTGAGTCCGCTGCTCCTCCACCATTCTGGTCATAGTCGTAAGACTTACTAGAGCTGCCAC
Organism: Anaerostipes sp.; assembly: GCF_018381315.1. Taxonomy (GTDB): domain Bacteria; phylum Bacillota; class Clostridia; order Lachnospirales; family Lachnospiraceae; genus Anaerostipes. The sequence goes on from NZ_JAGZSD010000004.1 coordinate 170,197, forward strand.
GAGAAAAAAGATCACCGGAAATACTTCTCCGATAGCGCCGATCCTTTCTGTGTCTCCTCCATATTCAACGTAAGACTGAATTTTATTCCGGTCCAGCACATACCATTTTGGCTTTTTAATATCATCAATATCCTTTTTTGCGTCATCGATCTTCTTTTTTGCCTTGGCAAACTTCCGGTCTGCTTTCTTCTTGGAAGAACGGTACTGTTTCCGGCCCTTTTCAAGCTCTTTTTTTGCATTGGCAAGCTTGGTCTCTGCCTCTTTGATCTTCTGTTCTCCGCTTTTGAGTTCCTTTTCCTTTTTCTTAAGCAAGACAGCGGAGTTTTTTAGTTTCTGCTTATTTGACTTTATGTCCTTTTTGCCCTTGGCAAGCTTTTGCCGTGAAGCTTTTAAAGCGGCTTCCTGGCTGTCCAGCTCCTTTTCGGCCTGCTCAAACTTTTTCTTCATCTCCGGCGGTATCTGCCCCATGGCACCAGCCTGCTGCATCTGCTGTCTGAGCTGTTCTTTTGCCTGTGCCAGCTGTTTTTCCGCTTTATCCAGTTTTTTCTCGTTTTCCTTGAGTTCTTTTTCTGCCTGAGCAAGCTGTTTTTTCCCGCTGTAATAACTTTCCCAGCCCTTTTGAATCTCCTTTTTACCGCTTGATATCTTAGCCTTCTGTGCCTTAATCTCATTCTGCCCTGACCTTATTTCACTTTCAGCATCATCCAGCTTTTTCTTAGCCTTTATGAGTTTTCTGTCCGCTTTTTTCTTCTCTATTTTATATTTATTTTCGGCCTTTTTTACTTCTTTCGTGGCTTCAGCTTTGATCTCTTTCAGTCTTTCCTCACAGCGTTCTCCGGAAATATCTTTGATCTTTTTTTCTGCTTTCTCAACCGTGTCATCATACTCATCAGTATATGCAGTTTTCTCCTCTGCACCTTTTACAGACAGGAATAAATCTGTATATACATCCAGCTTAAAATTCTCTTTCGGCACCACAGCAAAACCGCTGATCTGGCCATTGCCGATGGTTGCTGTCCCCCGGTCCCGGGACAGATAATAGGATGAATCCCCTGCCCCCACGATCCTGAGTACAGACTTTTTTAAAGTATCTCCAATATCATCATCGGTGCCGGAGGACAGAGTAATTGTATCTCCCACTTTGATGTCCGAATGCTCCAGCATGTAAGAATCGATGAGACACTCTCCGTTCTTCTCTGGCATCCTGCCTTTCGTAACCTTGATCTGATTGAACTGATCTGTGGCCGCCATAACCTTCAATACTTTCTCTGTGTCATTGAGCTTACAGATCGTATCCACAGAATAACTAGGTTCCGCCGCAGAGATACCGGAGATTTTTTTCACTGCACTTACGTCTTTGTCCGTAATACCCATAGTGGCAAGGATCCTCAGATCCATCAGTCTGCTCTCGTCAAACTGGGCATCTGCGGTAAGCTTCATGTCCGGTTCAGTTACCCGGACTCCGGAAAAAAACGCTACACCCAGGGCTACAATAAAAAAAATCGACATGAACCTGGGCAGTGTCTTTCGGACCATCATGAAATTGTCTTTGTGAAGTGCTTTCTTCATGTGCCCTACCTACCATTCTATCGTCTCTACCGATTGGGGTTCTTCATTGATCCGGATGTCATGCACTTTCCCGCTTTTAATCTCTATCACACGGTCTGCAATAGGTGAAATCGCCAGATTATGTGTGATCACGATAACTGTTTTCTTCCTCTCACGGCAGGTATCCTGCAAAAGCTTCAGAATCGACTTTCCTGTCTTATAATCCAGAGCACCTGTAGGTTCGTCACAGAGCAGCAGCTTTGGATTCTTTGCAAGTGCTCTGGCAATGGATACTCTCTGCTGTTCTCCTCCGGAAAGCTGTGCCGGAAAATTTGAAAGTCTCTCCGAAAGCCCTACATCTGAAAGAATCTGCTCTGCATTCAGCGGATTTTTGCTGATCTGAAGAGCAAGCTCCACATTTTCCAGCGCCGTCAGATTCGGTACTAGGTTATAAAACTGAAACACAAAACCAATATCGTTTCTCCGGTACTGTGTCAGCTGTCTTCTTGAATATTTTGCAATGTCGTTTCCATCCACCAGCACTGAACCGGATGTGACTGTATCCATACCTCCGAGAATATTCAGGATTGTAGTTTTCCCTGCACCGCTGGCCCCGATGATAACAACAAACTCCCCTTCATTGATGGTGAAATTAATCCCATCCACAGCCTTGGTGACAACCTGCCCGGTCTGGTATATTTTTCTCACTTCTTCCAATCGAATAAAATCATCCATGAGCTGCCTCCTGTGTTCAGTGTAAGTTTTCACCAATAAATCCCTCTATTTTAACCAGTTCAGCCCCTTCCGTCCCTGAGACAGCAAGCCGGAGAACTGTCAAAATGTCATACTTAATTTTAACATATTTGTACAAGAAATAATACCTAATCGTGCGAGAGCACGTCCACCCGCAGGGTATAAAATACGGTGTGCCCTGTGGGTATACCTTATCGTGCGCAAGCACGTCCACCCGCAGGATATGAATTACGGTTACTTTGGGAACATAACTTTTTAATAGGTTATTTTTTCATGGATAATAATATAATTGAAAAAAATCCGGCACATGCGGATTTTTTATAGGAGATGGAAAATTTTATTAGCTTTCAAATGCTGATTAAATACTTCAGAAGAATATAACTATTTCATATGAACTATGACATGGTTTAATAAAAAATATATTTATTATAATACAACTCTTATTTCTGTTTATCAAGGAACTCAAAAGCAATCAAAGGGATCCTGGATATATTTCAGTACAACTCTTGTTTCTGTTAATCCTTTGTTATAGTCGTAAATCTTTGTCCTTGGCAATTTTAATACAACTCTTGTTTCTGTTCATCCGGATAATCTTTTTTATGCTACTACGAAAGCCTATTTCAATTCAACTCTTGTTTCTGTTCATCTTGGTGAAAAAGAGTATCGGCAGATCATTATGATATTTCAATACAACTCTTGTTTCTGTTCATCTTGTCCATTCGCCAATGGCGCATATTCGGCCTTGAATTTCAATACAACTCTTGTTTCTGTTCATCGATGTTAAGCTTGATAGTTATGATAGATCCGTACTATTTCAATACAACTCTTGTTTCTGTTCATCAAATTCATCTCCGTTGATATCTTCCCTGTTTGCTTATTTCAATACAACTCTTGTTTCTGTTCATCTCCAATGCTTAAAGTACAAAGTGGAGCATTTTCTTAATTTCAATACAACTCTTGTTTCTGTTCATCAGGTATTTACCCATGCAGGGTCTATATATATCACAATTTCAATACAACTCTTGTTTCTGTTCATCTGGTGCGCTATTAACATAGGAGAGGCAGATCTGTCTATTTCAATACAACTCTTGTTTCTGTTCATCAGTCGATGTTGTGGTATATATGGCACTAAAAGACAATTTCAATACAACTCTTGTTTCTGTTCATCCAACGTTTTTAAGCCATTCTTTTTTATTATTATAGTCAGTTTTCCTGATAAAATCAACGTTTCCTTTGTTTTTTCCCAACCGTTCTCCTTTTTTCTGCTTTTTCTTTCATATTAGCTCTTAGCCCCCATTTCAAGCGGTTTTGAGCTGTTTTTATCCATTCGGAGGTTGGGAAAATTCCTGGCTATCTGAATTGGTTTGTTTCCGGATGGTATTCGTATCCGATACCTGAAAGTTTTGTGCTGATCTCCTGCGGGTCCTCGCAGAGACTTTTGCACAGTTCATCAAAGCTGTCATAATAATCCCTGAGCTGAGTGTTAATGTAACTTAATAAAATAACCGGATCCTTCGGCAGCATTTTTATATCTCCCTTCTATGTCACGACCACAAAATAGCAGTGTTCTTTTCCAAATTCATAGTAAATCTTATCTTTTTCAATATGATGAATCATATAAATGAGCCCGAAGCCATGCTCCGTCAAAAACTTCTCCATGGCTCTCCACACTTCTTTATCTTCCTGTGTTTCCACAAGGAGCGTCTCTGTCCCCCGCTCCCTGTCACAATAATACAGTTTTATAAGCAAACACCTCCCCTAACTTCGTTTCCAGAAGAAAGCATACCCGCAGGGCACACCGCATTTTATTCCCTTCGGGCGGACGTGCTGACGCACAATAATGTATACCCGCAGGGCATCCCGCATTTTATGCCCTTTGGGCTGACGTGCTGACGCACAATAATGTATACCCGCAGGGCATCCCGTATTTTATGCCCTTTGGGCTGGCGTGCTTGCGCACGATAATGTATAGGAAATCACTACACTGACAGCAAATATAAGCAGGTCCATAACCAGCATATCCTTCTTTAACACGGCAGTATAAGCGTCAAACAAAACTCTGATAGCAACGCAGGCAAGCCCGATTCCGATAAACAGGCGGATCCAATAGTAACGGATATGTCCCTGCATATACCGAAACATTAAAACACCGTAGATCAGGTTCGGAAATATTATCAATTTATAATGTTCCACCACCTTCTCACTGACCGGGAACAGCCACCAAAGAAACTCAGGCCTTCCGATCCAGTCATAAATGAAATGCCAGAGACTGCCCACCACTGCGGTAAATAAGATTCCTCCGAGAATGAATTTTTTGTTTCTTGACATAACAATCCCTCCTTTGGGATAGTATATGCAATCTTTCCATTCTCATCCTGTGACAGCCTGTCCTGCAAAAACCGCCAGGACAGAAAATATCACACTCATTACAGCGTAGCATATGCCTTCTCTCCATTTTCCCTCAGAGACAAGCGTTCCTGTTTCAAGGGCAAATGTAGAAAAGGTAGTAAAGCCTCCGCAGAGTCCCGTTTTTAAAAATAAGATCAGATTAGGATTCCCTGCCGGAACCCTACCTGTCCATCCGGCAATCATGCCGATTGCAAAACCGCCCAGCACATTGATGCCTAAAGTAACTGCCGGGAATCTAAACTGGGCCGATATAGGAATCAGTCCCAGAAGATAACGGAAAACCGCACCGAAGAAACCTCCCAGTCCTACAAATATACACTGGGCCATAGATTATTCACCTCTGCACTCTTGGGTTGTCATCAGTTCACCGGTTTCTGTGTTCATCACGTATCCAAAAATCTTAATATCCTCAGGGATCAGCGGATGTGTTCTCAAAAGTTCTACAGTCTCATCCACTGAATCAGAAACACAGTCAAATCCTGCCAGCCAGGAATCAAAATCAATACCGCAGTGCCGGATAAAATTAATCTTGTCCTCTTCTATTCCCCGGTCAATCATGTGCCGGATCATTCCCTCGCTGTTCATATGGCCCACACCACAGTCGGTATGCCCGATAACCACAATCTCTTCTATCCCCAGCTCATAAACTGCAATCAAAAGGCTCCTTACCACACTTCCGAATAAATGGCTTGTGACTCCTCCCGCATTTTTGATAATCTTTACATCCCCGTTCTTTAACCCAAGCGCAGCCGGGAGCAGTTCTGTAAGTCTGGTATCCATACAGGTTAATATAGCAATCTTCTTATCCGGATATTTGCTTGTCTTGTACTGTTCATACATTTTATTTTTTACAAACACCTTGTTATACTCGAGAATATCTTCAATCATGTCCTTACCCTTTCTGTTTCTTTACCAAATCGGCAGTAGTTCCCCTGCAGGCTCTTAAATAATCCTCAGGTTTCAGTTCTGCCTGAATACCACGTTTTCCGCCGCTGACAATCAATGTTTCCAAATTTCTGACACTCTCATGCACCACGGTTTGATACTGCTTTTTCATCCCTATGGCTGTGCAGCCTCCTCTTATGTACCCTGTAACACTATTGATATCCTTCACATGAATCATCTGCACTGACTTTTCGCCTACAGATCTGGCCGCTTTTTTCAAATCCAGCTCTTGGTCAATCGGAATGACAAACACAAAATAATCTTTGCTCTTTCCTTCCGTGACCAGTGTCTTGAATACTTTCTCATGAGGCTGGCCGAGCATATCTGCAATAGCTGTGCCGTCAGTGAACTCTTTGCATTCATAACGATGAATCTCAAAGGGGATCTTCTCACGTTCCAGGATTCTCATTGCATTTGTCTTTGGCTCTTTTTTTGCCATCTATCTTCCTCCCAACATCCAAAGAATGTATGTTGTTGTATATTATAGCACATTTTTTTGCCAGGACAATAGGACGTATCCTGCACAGAGTGCTTTTTATTGTACAGGGGATTCTGAACAAATTTTCATGCAAAAAAAACGTCCCGTATTGTCTGCGGGACGTTTTACATCTTGCAATAAATATTAAGCTTCTACAAATACGTCTTTTCCTAGTCCGCAGATCGGGCATACCCAATCTTCCGGAAGATCTTCAAAAGCAGTTCCCGGTGCAATCCCCTGGCTTGGATCTCCTTCTTCAGGATCGTATTCATAACCACATGGTTCACAAAGATATTTTTTCATTTTTCTTACCTCCATATATACAATTTAATTATATTATCTTTCATCTGTGACGTTAGTATACCACTCGTTCTGCAATTTTTTCTGTTGCTTTTGCAACATTTTTATGTAATATTTAAAAAAAGGAGGTTTTTTATGCTCTACAAGGACAATCCGCTGTTTACAGATATAACATCCAAAGACTGTCTGAAAATGCTGTCATGCTTTCACTCAGAAGAAAAACTATTTTCTTCCGGTGAAACAATTTATCATTTTTCATCGCAGAAACCAGTCATTGGTATTCTGCTGGACGGTGCAGCCTCTGTGCTCAGATATGAATTCAACGGAAGCCGGACCATATTAGAAAAGCTGGAACCCAACAGTGTCTTCGGTGAAATTCTGGCATTTCATTCCGAAGAATATGAAGCGATTCACCTTCAGTGTGACACCGCCTGTAAAGTGCTGATCATTGATTATGATTCCCTTATGAAGCCCTGTACGAATGCATGTGCCTGCCATACAAAGCTGATCCAGAATGTCACCTGGCTCATCTCCAAAAAGACCATGAGCTTAAGCCAGCGGGTGGAGGTGCTGAGCAAACGGTCCATCCGGGAAAAGCTGTACTGTTACTTCATGCAGGAATCCCTGCGCCAGAAGTCCAATCCGCTGCGTATTCCATTTACCATGTCGGATCTGGCTGATTACCTGTCAGTGGACCGGAGTGCCATGATGCGGGAACTGAAAAAAATGAAAGAAGACGGCATCCTCTCTTCCGAAAAAAGAATGATCCGTCTTCTCTGAAGCTCTGCCGGCTGCTGTTATACTTCCAGCGCTGTTTCATAAGCTTTTTTTGTTTTTTCGTCAAAGCAGATGAATTCGATGCAGTCAAATTCCGGGCTTTCCGCACAAAAATCCTTTACTGCTGCAATGGCAATCGGTGCAGCTTTGGAAAGCGGGAACCGGAACAATCCTGTGCTGATGGACGGAAATGTCACATGCCTGCACCTATGCTCTGATGCCAGCTTAAGACAGCTTTTATAACAGTCAGCCAGCAGTTCTTCTTCACAGTCATCGCCGCCCCGCCAGACCGGTCCCGGTGTATGAATCACATACTCGGCCGGCAGACGATATGCCTTTGTGATTTTGGCGTCTCCCGTATCGCAGCCTCCCAAAGTCCGGCATTCTGCCATGAGCTCAGGGCCTGCCGCCTCATGGATGGCGCCGTCTACTCCGCCTCCTCCCAGGAGCGTAGGGTTGGCGGCATTGACAATAGCGTCTGCCGGAACCTTCGTAATATCGCCAAGAGTTATCTTTATCTCCATGATCCTATTCCTTTCTAGCGGGCAGACAAGCCATAGAGCACAGCTACATAGCAGGCAAAATCACCAATCCGTTTTCTCTGGTCCCCCAGCTGTTTTCTCCAGGAGACATCCAGACCTCTCTGCTCCATCATACCGCTCAGCAAATTCAGCGTATGTATGACGTTGTCATGCTTTCTGGTCCTTCCGTCGTTGTCCCGCTGTCCTTTTTCGATCTGTTTCCAATTTGCCCGCAAATCCGCATAGACTGTCATTGCTCGCAGCGCAAGCTCCCAAAATTCTTCAAACTCTTCATCGTCCTCCGGGGAGTTTGTGAGGATAGCCTCGTATATCTCCATCGCTTCCTCAAAAGGAAGGGGATTGGGCTGTGCCAGATAGTTTTCATACTTTACATCTTTGTTCATAAACAAGCTCCTTTCTCCGCATAACTGCTGGTTTTACCGCCTGTTTTCCGGAAATCCTGTATTCATCTTCCACCGTTATATTACTAGTTTAACTTGATTTCAGGTCTTTGTAAATGAATTTCAAACCATATTTTCAGCCGCTCTAAGCCGCTCTAATATTCCTTCCTGCCTCTCATCAAACAGCAGGCCTTTGTTATATTTATAATAGGGATCACAGCCATTTTCCTGAATAAAGCGGACGCTGTAAAAGTTTATATTCAATTCTGTAATAAATACAACCATTTCCTGTCCGTCTCCAAACGCTTTCTCCATAAAAACAAATACATTGAGAAGGGCTTCCGAGATTTTCTCCACCAGTTTGTCCCTGTTTTCTGTCTCTGCTTTAAACCAGGTTCTCACCGCCTTTTGTTCATCCTCAGGCTTTTCCCTTTTCAGGCTCTCAGCATAAGATTCCAGCTTATCTATGGCCTGTCTCCATATACGCTCTTTATCCTTGGCAAGCTGATCTGCCTTTTTCTTCTCCCGGAAAGCTTCTCTTGCTTTCAAAAGTGTGCCCTCCATTGACTGCTCCTCCATATAATCCTTCAGCCAGGAAAACAGTTCTCCCACATAGGCATCTGTTTCTGCGTACTCCACAAACAGCTCATTTAATTTTCCGTTTAGGAGATGCACAATGCTGAGCCGCTCATCAAAAGGAGCAAACTTTAATTTTTCCAGCATATCATCTGTAAAGGAACCCTTAAGTATCTCATCAATTTTATAATCCTTCCTGTATTTCCGATAAAGCTCCAGGTAATTTGCAAACTCCTTTGCTATCCCCATATGCCGGATGTACTGGAAGACTACATCCCTGTCTGCGGTCTTTCCGAGATTTTCATAGGCCTTGATAAACTCGGATAAGTCCTCCCAGCCCCTGGCCGTGACAAACGCTTTTCCATCCACGGTAGTCTCCATTTTATAAAAATGGTTCTGCCGGATTTCTAGATAAGCCATGACAGCCGGATGTATTCCTGCCTTGTACGCATATTCTTTCCAGACATCATAGCTTGCTTCCACATCAATCATTTTAATCCGGTCCAGGGTTACCACGTCAAATTCACGGACAGATTTATTATATTCCGGCGGATTGCCTGCCCCAACGATGATCCACCCTTCCGGAACTTTCTGGTTTCCAAAAGTTTTGCACTGCAGAAACTGCAGCATTGTGGGAGCCAGCGTCTCAGACACACAATTGATCTCATCAATAAACAGAATCCCCTCAGACAGACCTGTCTGCTCCATTTTCTCATATACAGATGCAATAATCTCGCTCATCGTATATTCTGTTACAGAATAAGAAACGCCGCCGTAATCCTTTTCTTTGATAAACGGAAGCCCCACAGCACTCTGCCTTGTATGATGGGTGATTGTGTAAGCAACCAAACCTATCCCGCACTCTCTTGCAATCTGTTCCATAATCTGTGTCTTTCCGATTCCCGGAGGCCCCATCAGAAGGATCGGCCGCTGTCTCAGTGCCGGTATCTGATATTCTCCGAATCTGTCTTTTGCCAAATACGCTTCCACAGAGTCTTTAATCTCCTGTTTCGCACGTTTAATGTCCATAATCTTCTCCTTCAAACTCGTCTTCACAAACAATTAATTTCATCGCCCAGGCAGGAACCTGGGCATCCTCATATTCTTCTTTCATAAATATAAAAGCGGTCTCAAACGGAGGCTTTTTCTTAGGATAAATCCCCTGTCCGTCTGTAAAATACAAAACCCCTTTTAAACTGTAAAACTCTCCTTCTTCTATAAGTCTGCAGATATATTCAAAAGCAGGACGGAAGTCTGTGCCCCCTTCCCCTTTCAGCTCCAGATGTTCCATATACTCTTTCAGTTCTTTTTTGTCCCGGACCTTTTTGTCTTCCTGGACTTTTTCATCACACTGGATGATATGAATATTGACTTTCTTAAGAAAGGTTTCCTCTTCCTTTAATATTCCATATGTCTCTTCCAAAAATTTTTTTACCAGGTCTCCGGAGCAGGACATGGAGGTATCTATAACAATGGCAAATTCCTCTACTTTTTTAACTTCTTTCCACTCCTGGGGCTCCACCAGAGGCATGTTGCCATACATCCGCAGACCATAAGTATAGAACACATAATCAAAGGAATCCTCATCCACACCGATTTCCTCTTTAAGCACAGCAAATTTTTTTAAAAATTCCCGGTAATCATACCTCTCTCTGTTCTCAATCTGCATCTGTTTCACCATATCTCCGGCATCCGCAGACATTTCCTGTGAAAAAGTTTCCATATCCAGTTCCATTTTTTCGCTGATATCCTGCCACTGATTCTGGATCTCCTGCTGCGTTTCAGGCTGATCCTTTGCAGGCCAAAAACAATGACTGTCCATGATGAATTCATTTCCGATCCGGTTCCGTTCTTCTTTGGTCAGATTCCACTCTTTGATCTTTTTATAGATCCCTTCTGCTGTCAGCACTTTCAGTTCTTTCCCAAGCCTTGCATAGATCTCTTTCCGCAATGCAGTGCCGTAAAGTGACACCGCCCCTGTACTCCACTGGTCAATCACTGACTCTGCCGCGATATCACAGCAGATATCCCACAGCTCTTTCTCCCGGTTTTTCTGTCCGGTAACATGATGGAACAGACAGTGCAGAACCAGATGCAGATACATCCTGTTTACCAGCCTGCGGTCTTTTTGAAACAGTGCTGCAAGATATCCGGGATGATAATAAATACCTCTGCCGTCTGTAGCCATTCTTTCTGCATCCGGATGACATATATAGACAAAGCTGCTCAGGGCCAGATCCATAAATCTCATATGAAGATAAAGCTCATCTCTGGATGCCATGAGAATCTGCTTTCCTGCCTCAGTCAGAATCTGTTCTTTCTTTAATTCTTCCTGCATATTTCTCCTAACTATAATTCAAATATTTTTTTCCTTGGAGGAAACAGACGGTGCTTTTCATTCATCAAATAGCTCATACATTCACCGTCCTGCTGTCCGGCTGCTTGTTCTATCGAAGCCTCCATCGCCGGCTCACTCCAAAGACTTTTCTCTGTCATAAACCGCAGTGCCTCCAAGTCGTGTTTTTTTACAAATCCCACGGCAGTCTCCTGTGCATGTTCCTTGATATATGCCGTATACTCGCCGTTTGACCGGCTGCCAAGCCCGTATGGATACCGGAGTCTGCTGACTGCAATTTCGGATACAAGCTCCGGCCTTTCTTCTACCACAGCCGTTGAAAACAGCTGGTCATATGCCTGGTAATCCACTTCCCGTCCCATAAAGCATTGGCGGTATTTATAGCCGGACCCATTAAAATACTTTTCAATGATCCTGGCCGGTGTATTTTCAACCGCTTCTTCATAAAATTCAGGAAAGATCAGTTTAGCAGTCTCCTCAGAACCATCCTCCATCCGGTAATGCAGAGCGGCAGACATCTCATACCGCACCTCCCCGACAATCTCTTTCAGACATGAACTCTTTCCATGCTCACCAAAAATTTCTACATGGCCAAGTTTACATCCGTTAAATACGCCGGTTCCGGTTCCTTTCAGCGCATCTGAAAATATCAGCGTCTTAAGACGGCTGCATCCATAAAATGCATACTTTCCTAATTCCTCCATCTGATTTGGAAGCCGGACACTTTCTATCCTGTTTCCGCAGAGAAGTCCTTTTTTACAGGCAAATGAGGTGCCGTTATCTGTTTCATATATTTGTACATCTTCCTCTTCCTTTTTCTTCCACTCAGAAAATGCATAATCTCCCAAAACTTTAAAAGGCTGTCCGTCCACATGATCCGGAAGTGCCACGGAAGCATCATTTCCATAACAGCGGACAAGCTTCAGTCCCTTTTTCTCTTTCTGGTAATAAATGGTCAGTCCCATTTCGAGTCCTATCCTTTCCGTTAGTTACTACTAATAATTACAGTCCTATTATACTACATTGGAAAAAAAAGAAAACAACCTTATTCTGGTGAAAATAAAATAGACAGCCAATTCTCATTCTGAATCAGCTGCCTGTGTTTCAATTTTATTTTCTTATAGATCAACTCAGCAAAAACATCAGACCTGCGCAAACCGCCAATGTTATCAGTCCCGCACAGACCATTAATGCCGCCTTCTGATACGGCCGCTTCCCGGACTCCCGGTACTTTTGGATTTCATCCAAGTGCTTTCCTTCCATAAAGGCCGTTATTTCTTTATAAGTTTGAATGTCGTGAACTTTTTTCTGTTTTTCAATACGCCAAGCATAATACATTGAAATTCCAAACAATACCGCATAAATTGCAACCCCAATATAATCCAAATAAAGAAACAACGGAACTGCTGATACAATTAACACAAAAAGCAGCAGAGAATACACAATGCTGTCCCGGTTGAATTTTTTAATATCCTCCATTTTAATTTGTTCTTTCATCTCCTCCAAATCTCCTTTCACTAAAGTATCAAGAGAAATGTCAAACACAGAACTAAGAAGCAGCAAACTATGTATATCCGGATAATTTTTATCATTTTCCCAGTTAGAAATAGTCTGTCTTGTGACAAAGATCTTCTCTGCCAATTCATCTTGAGACAGCTTTGCCTCAAGTCTGTACTTTTTTATCTGCTTACTGAAATGCATTTTGTCATACCTCCTGTCTGCATTGTATTATCAGTGACTTGGATTTTCTATCAAAAGTGTTTTACATGGCTGATTTTCGTCATGTAAAACACTTTTGTCATACCTTATCGTGCGGAGCACGCCAGCCCGAAGGGCATAAAATACGGGATGCCCTGTGGGTATGAGTTTTTCTCCACTGTCTCCAGTCGGCTCTGGAAAGGCCACACTCATTTTAGGTATCCTGTGACAAAAACGGTCCTGCAATTTTCATCCATTCTTCTGGAAGATAAACTGCCAGATAACCGTGTCCGTATCCCTCTGCCTCATAGATTTCACAGGACGGCACCAATTCTTTAAAATATGCCGCTGACCTTTTTACGCATTTCATCTCTTTGGATCCGTACCAATACCTGACCTGTGCAGTCACCTTTTTTATCCGGTCATCGATCCGGTACTGAGCCATATAAGTGCGGTAGATGGTGAACATGGTCTCTTTTCTGAAATGAGGCATATCTCTCAGATAATAGTCCGAAATTTCTTTTGGAAGAGACATCTTAGGCATAAATTTTTTCAGCAGCTCCAGCTCCATCCGGCTGGCAGTTTTGCTGAACATCAGCGGCCAGCAGCATCTCACTGCGGCAATACAGCACCTTGCAAGTCTGGGCTGGGGAAGGCAGAGGCTCCCGTCTATGATGGCTTTTTGCGCAAAGTCCGGCCTCTTCGATAATATTTCGATGACGATCTGTCCTCCCAGGGATACTCCTCCGATGGCGTAAACACTGCCGCCCCAATGTTCGTCGATATATGTAATGATTTTTTCTGCAGTGTCTTCGGTGGAGATATACTCTGCGGCATATTCTTCTCCATGTCCGTCTAAAGTCGGCAGGATCACATGATACTGCGGGGAGAGCATCCGTGCCTGCCTTAAATAAGCCCACCAAGCCTGTCCACCTCCGTGGATCAGCACAACATGAGGCAGGTCTTTATCCCCAAATTCATGAAATTTCATTTCCGTCACCTCTTTAGATATATGTTTTTCCAATGAGTGATCAAGTCTCCAAAGTCTTTCTCTACCTGCCCAAAGTCTATCCAGCCTTCATGATATGTGTGGTACAAGTAACCCTCGCAGGCCAGTGTAATCTCCTGAAACATCATCTCTAAATCAATGTCTTCCCGGAAAAGGCTGCCATCCATGGATTCCAGAAACTCATGCCGGCCAATTTGATTTTGTTTGTCAATGAGCCTGCATACATCCTTTTTTACTTCAGGATTCTGTTCATAGTACGCTTTCAATGAAAATGCCGAAATATACGGATATTTCACTGAAAGAGAACATTTTGCCTTAAGATTGCGGCAAAGCATTTCAAAGAAGTCTTTGGTTTCCGATACCCGGTATTGTCTGGCGGTCTTTTGCGTCAGATACAGGGCATTGCTGACCAGAAATAAATATAATTCTTTTTTGTTTGTAAAATAGTAAAATAAAAGGGATTTGGATATTCCCGCTGCATCTGCGATGGCTGACATGGATGCCCTTTTATATTCATTTTTTGCAAACACACGATAGCCGGCTTCTATCATCCGTTCCCGCTTATCCCGGGGAAGCTGGTAAAATTTATCCTTCATTTTTCCTCCTCCATTGACCGTTTCGTCCGATAAATCCAGCATATCTCTATTGACCGGTCCTAGGAAGACCCCTTTAATAATTTGGTTCTTTTATTCTCACAAGGCGGATATCCGTACCTTTGGTGATCCCGCGAACCAGCGATTCCACTCCAAGTATTTCTGTATTTGTGTGGCTTCCCACAAACAGATTCATTCCCACATGTTGTGCATACTGCTGAGAATACAGCACATATTCTCCGGTCACATATGTATCGCATCCGGCCTCTGACGCAATTTTCATTTCACTGGTCATATTGCCTCCGCCTGCCGCCACCGCTACTTTCTTTATAAGCTGATCGCTGTTCCGGAAACAGCGTATATTTTCCTGTAAAACATCCGCCAATCTGTTAGAAAACAAATCAAAACTTACAGGATTTATTTCCCCTGTCACACCGCCATAATACACCTCTGCATATGGCATCACTTTTTTTATATTCCTGATTCCAAGTGCCTTTGCCAAGGATGCACTTGTGCCAAAATCTGCGTCGTCTAACGGCGCATGAAAAAATGCATGTGTAATTTTATTTTCATCCAGCAGCCGGTTGCAGCATTTCTTCAGACCATAAATAAATTCCCAGGAGTCATGGTGAGTAATCAGAAAATCCACACGTTCCCTACTGGCTTGTTCTATGATTTCTCTGGTAAGGTTTGTGGCATATCCGATGCATCTGATCTCCCTTTCGATTTCATTATAAAATCCCCATTCCTGCGGCAGCATCTGTAATTTCCCGCTGTCAAACATTCCTGTCAGAATCCCTTTCAGCTGACTATATTTCATTGCATCCTCCTTTTTGACTGTGCTTTGATTTTTATTATACAATAAAAAATCCCTGCCGTTCCAGTCCCGATATATCTGAACAGGATAAGCAAGGATTTCTTAAGACTCTTATTTCTTTTTCACTTTATATTCTTCTACTTTTTTTGTATCAGTATTTTTCTTATAGATTTTTCCGTTGTCTTTGTCAACGTAGAAATCTCCGTATTTCTTTCCGGAATCTGTGGATGTGTCATAAATCTCAAAATGATATCCTTTGGCTCCGTCTCTGTATTCAGAAACGTTTTCTTCTTTATTTCTTACTTCATACTGTCCATTTCCGTCAGATCCAAGTCTATTGATCAGATAGTCATGAGCGTCGTCGTAATTATCAAACCCATTGGCAACATCATCTGCCAGGTCTTTTGCACCGTCTGCAACATCATCTGCTGCGTCTTCCACATCATCTCCCAGGTCATTATTAGTGGCTGTTGTAGAAGCGCCCTCTCCTTTAGTTTCTGTAGTTGTTGCATCATTTTTGTTTGAGCATCCTGTGAACATTGCAGCAACACTTAATGTGAGGACTGCAGCCATTGTCAGCATCCAACATTTCTTTTTCATTATGAACTCTCCTTTTCCTTTGGAATAATTATTTGATACCACTATTGTTTCCAATGAAAAGGAAAATATACCTTTACAAAATTTCTAAGTTTTTACCACATGTTTTGCTGCGAAGAAAACCTTCTAATCAAAAATTTTATTTGCATTTAATATGTTTTTCGGATCTAACGAAAGCTTTACCTGCTTCATCATCTGAAGGTTTAACGGGTCCGCAGCTTTTTTCAAATATTTCTTTTTGCTGAGGCCGATGCCATGCTCGCCTGATGTCAGCCCGCCCAGCTCGCTGCTCTTATCATAGGCAAAAGCAAGTACTTTCCTGCGGTCTTCCTCCCACTGTTCCTGTGTCCGGCTGCCGCGGACCACACACAGATGTACGTTGCCGTCCCCTGCATGTCCAAAACTTACCATCTGTACGCCGGTCTTTTTCTCCAGCTGATTGATATATTCAATAAATTCTGCAGATTTATTGATTGGGACTACAATATCCACCGGTTCCTGCTCTGATTTTGCCTCCACCGCTTTTACCAGAGCACCGCGGATTTTCCACACCGCATCAATGGTTTCCTGATCTTCAAGCACCAGAACATCCTTGGCACCGCTTTCTTCTGCTACAGCCGAAAGCTTCTCCACCCGTTTATATATTTCTTCTGTGTCATCTCCGTCAAACGTCAGCAGAATATATGCCGCAGCATTCTCATAAGGAAATGTCAGCCCGACATACTCTTCTCCAAGGGCAACTACCTTTTTTTCCACAAATTCAATTGCCGTCGGGTCAAGATTTCCCCGGATTACATTTAGAACAGCCCGGATGCCTGTATGTAAATCATCAAACGGAAGCAGGACACTCAGTGATGTCTGAGGCTTTACTGTCAGTTTAACAATAGCCTTCGTGATGATACCCAGAGTTCCCTCTGAACCTATCATCAGATGTTTCAGGGACAGGCCGGAGCTGTCCTTTACCACCTTTCCTCCCAGACTGGCCACACTGCCGTCGGCGAGCACTACCTCGAGCCCCCGTACATAGTCTCTTGTGACCCCGTATTTCACCGCACGCATTCCGCCTGCATTGGTACTGATATTTCCTCCGATGGTTGCTGTCTTCTCTCCCGGATCCGGCGGATAAAATAGACCTTCCGCCTCCACCAGCTCCTGAAAATCTTTTAAAACCACCCCTGGCTCAACTGTTGCCGTAAAAGTCTCCCGATCAATCTCCAGTACCCGGTTCATCCGGGACAGATCCAAAACGATCCCACCGTCTGCCGGAACTGTGGACCCTACCAGATTGGTCCCCGCACCTCTGGGTGTGACAGGAATCCCATTCTTATATGCATATTTCATAACATCACTGACCTCTTTGGCCGATTCAGGAAATACCAGAGCCTTTGCCCGTCCTTTCAGTCTGCCCAAAGTGTCTGATAAATATTTTTCTTCTATATTACTGTCAAAGATAACCCGCTCACTGTCAGGTATCACACAACTCAGTCCATCCAAAGTTATCACCTACCGTTTCGTAAATTTTAACGCCACCTTATCTCCGATCCACTGTCCAAGCTGGACAATAATAATCAGCACAATCACTGTAAAAGTCAGAACCCCTGTTTCATATCGGTTATATCCGTACCGGATAGCCAGATCTCCGATTCCGCCTCCTCCGACACTTCCTGCCATGGCAGAATATCCGATGATGCTGACAAACGTCACCGTCAGCCCGCGGATCAGACTTGGAAGGGCTTCCACTAACAACACCTTTCGGATAATCAGCCAGACACTTGCACCGGTAGCCACAGCTGCCTCCACAACTCCCTTGTCTATTTCGCTGAAAGAGCCTTCCACAAGTCTTGCATAAAATGCAACTGATGCGATGGATAAAGGAACCGCCGCTGCTGCCGCACCGATGCTGGTCCCCACTATAATCCTGGTCAGCGGAAGCAGGACAACAAGCAGGATAATGAACGGCATGGACCGGATAATATTAATGATAGTCCCGGCTACCGCATTGACTGCACGGTTTTTGTAAAACAAAGGATTGGCTGTCAGATGCAGAACCAGACCGATCAGCAATCCGAATACCACAGCTGCCAGCATAGCAATCAGCACCATCTGTATGGTTTCTATTGTCGCATTTCCAAATTCAAGCTTAATGATCTCCATTGTTTCCTTCATCTTATCGGCCTCCCTCTATCTCTTCTAAACGGTAAACATTTTCTTTCATATAACGAAGGGCTTTTTCCCGTTCGCTCTTTTTCCCTCTCAGGATCACAATCAGTACACCCAGCGGTTTTTTATGAATATAATCAATCTTTCCATTGATGATATCAATTACAACATCAAACTGTTTGGAAACCTGGCTGATGACAGAAGCATAGGCTTTTTCCCCTGTATAACAAAGTTTCACCAGTTCCTCATCCTCAGAAATCTTTACTTCTTCCGGGACACCCACATTGAGCACCCGCTCTACAAGACTTTTGGTGATCTCTTCCCTCGGCTCCGCAAATGCAGAATAAATATCACGCACCTCCTTGATCTCACCGCTTTCCATAAATGCAATCCTGTCAAACAGCTTCTTGGCAACTTCCATCTCATGGGTGATAAATACAATCGTAATGTTGTATTTTTCATTTATTTCTTTCAGAAGTGCCACAATCTCTTCTGTGTTCTCCAGATCCAGTGCCGATGTGGCTTCATCACAGAGCAGAATTTTCGGATCATTGGCCAATGCTCTTGCAATTGCCACTCTTTGTTTCTGCCCGCCGCTCAAGTTTGCCGGATAGGAATCTGCCTTTTCCGGCAGATGCACCATCTCCAGAAGTTCTCTGACTCTTCCCTGTATCTTATCTTTTGGATAATGATTGGCATGAAGGGCAAATGCCACATTCTCCGCAATGGTAGAGCCGCTGATTAAATTAAAGTGCTGGAAGATCATACCGATATCCAGCCGGACTTTGCTCAGCTCTTTCCTCTTTAAAGAAGTGATCTCATTCCCTTCAATCAGCACCTGCCCGCTTGTAGGCGGCTGGAGCAGATTGATCACTCTGACAAGAGTACTCTTCCCCGCGCCGCTGGGTCCTACGATGCCGAAAATTTCTCCCTTCTCAATGGTCAGGTTTACATTCTTAACCGCCTGAAATTCCTGTTTATTCTGCTGAAATGTTACTCCGATATTCTTTAATTCAATCACAGTCTCTCACCTTTCTCTTTTCGTTTATTTTTCTCCGTATTTTTCTGTCCACCAGTCCGGTTTCTGAAAAGAACGGAAGCTGCTGTTTTGATCTGCCACTGCTTTATAAAACGCTTCAGACTCTACTGCTTCTTTCAGGTCTTTTCCAAGCCTGCCTTCCACATCGTCAGTTTTTACCGCAATCACATTTTTATATTGCTCTGCCAGAGTTTCCACTGCCAAAGCCTTGGAAAAATCCAAATTTGCTGCATATGCATAATTCCCCGGTACGACTCCCGCTGCAACACTGTCCAGACTTCTCGAAATCTGTGCCGCATCCAGCGTGACAAATTGTAATTTCTTCGGATTTTCTGCAATGTCTTTTTCCGATGCCTTTGTCTGATCGATCCCTTTCTTTAAGGTAATAACCTTTTCCTGGCTGAGAATCCCGAGTGCTCTGGCCAAATTGGAAGGATCATTGGGAATCCCGATTTTATCTCCCTTTTTCAATTCCTTCAGGGATTTAATGCTGTCTGAAAATATTCCGGCTCCGGCTGTAGGAACAGCGATTACCTTGCTGATCTTTAAGTTGTTGTCGGCTGCAAATTTTTCTAAATAAGCAGTGTGCTGCATTAAGTTAGCATCGATCTCCCCGTTAGCCAAAGCCTGGTCCGGCAGTACATAATCACTGAATTCCCTGACCGATACACGGTAGCCTTTTTTCTCCAAAGACGGAGCAATGGCTTTTTTCACCATATCGCCATACGGACCTGCACAGACACCGATTGTAATGTCCTTTGCCGCACTGGCTTTTTTGCTTTGGCACCCTGTCAGTGCACTTAATACCAATACTCCAATCATAACGATTCCGGTAAACTTTTTCAACGATTTTTTCATAATACGTTCCTCCATTTTTATACAAACCATATTTTACTTTTCTTAATCTGAAATCACCATCATTTAATATAAGCAAAGTCTGCGGCCGTTCAGACTTTTATGTAACAGAAAAGAATTCTGCTTGCGGGATTCTCCGCCTGCGGCGGGTCGCTTTGGCGACATGATTCCTTATCGCCGCAGTGCGATCCTCGCGGAGTGCTTTTTATTGCATAGGGAATTCTGAAGG
This sequence comes from Anaerostipes sp., assembly GCF_018381315.1. Taxonomy (GTDB): domain Bacteria; phylum Bacillota; class Clostridia; order Lachnospirales; family Lachnospiraceae; genus Anaerostipes. The sequence continues at coordinate 190,258 of NZ_JAGZSD010000004.1, forward strand.
AATTCCCTATGCAATAAAAAAAGGAGACCATGCATGGTCTCCTCATCTCTTAACCGTTATGATGTTTTTATCGGCGTTTAAGAAATATCCATACAAATATGATGTTCCGGTATTTGATTGTACGCAAAAGAACTGCACATGCTCTGCATCTGCATTTCCATACCCATCATATCCATCATGAAATTTTCATATGCCTTGATAAAATTCATAGCGGTAACTCCTTCTTGGTGATTTCCTATCTTCCCTATAGGTTATTTGAAATATTACACGGAATCTCCGTATTTGTCAATACACTTTTTTAAGATTCCGTCTCCCGGCTGCCGAATGAGCCGATCTCGATCAGGTTCCCCTCCGGATCTGCCACATAGCTCGTCCTCTGTCCCCACGGTTCGGTCACCGGCGGAAGAACTGGCTCTGCCCCAGCCTCCACTGCTCTTTTATATTCCCGGTCCACATCCTCAAACGCAGGCACATCAAAGGCCAGTTCCACAGTTCCGTTTATTCCCTTCGGATAACCAAATATACGGGAAGTCATCTTCTCAAAGTCATCCCGCCCATACATAATCAGCCGCATATCTCCTGAATATAGTTCTGCATTAGGGCTTTTGTCCCACTCTGTCTCCATCCCCATTACATCCCTGTAAAAGGAAACCATTCTCTCCATATCAGTTACAAATAAACCTGCTGCCGTCATTTTTAACATATCTTTTCCTCCTGTTTTCTGAATATTCTCAGTATATCAGCAGGAACCGGACATCTGTATGTCATGTTCTTAAATATCTTTTCAGGCTTTTCTCTAAATCTTCCATAAGATCATCCACCAGGCACTTTGGCTCCATGACCGTCACCCGGCTTCCAAAACTCAAAACCCACTGTTTCATATTTTCATAATTTACAAATTCCCATTCAAAAACCAGACTGCCCTGATCATTCTCCGCAAAGCAGTCTATTCCATACTCATCAATAAGACGGTATTTGACACATTTGTCAAACACTGCTTTCAGACAAAACGAATCCTGCCTGAAATAGTCTTTAAAATCCTTCTTTGCCTCATCTGGTTTCCTCACCGGACAGCTTTCTTGTGTCTCCGTTAAATCCCACAGCCTGTTCAGCTTAAACATTCGAAATTCTTGTCTTTTTTTGCAAAATCCATACACATACCAGGAAGACCACTGAAATAAAAGCAGATACGGCTCAATCTCCCTGTATTCCTCTCCTTTGCTGTAATAATAACAAAAGGTAATTGTATGCCGTGCAGATACTGCGTGTTTAATAACCTCTATTTTTTCCTTTAAAGATTCTTCATAATGGGATGCCAGATCAATAAGCACAGCTCCCTCTGTTAAAACTGTGTCTTCAGGATCCACAGATAATTTTTCCATGAGCCTTAAAGTAACCGATGTCCTGGAAACACTGTCAATACTCTGAAGTCCTTCAAAAACGGCCCTCAATTCCGCTTTCGTAAAAACAGTCCTGTCCAGCTTATAGCCCTCTGCAATACGGATTCCTCCCCCATAACCCTGTTCTGTGATCAGAGGAATTCCTGCCTGACAAATGGCATCAATATCTCTGCTGATGGTTCTCCTGGATACCTCAAATCTCTCAGCCAGTTCAGGTGCCGTGACTCTGTCATTTCTGAGCAGAAGTGTGATAATTCCGATCAGACGGTCAATTTTCATTTCAATACCTCCCAAATACCTCGATAAGAACAAAGTGGATTTGTATGCATATGTGCGCATCCTGCACGGAGTGCTTTTTTATTTTATAGGACGCACTTTCCTATGCAACAAGATAGAATCCCGCTTGCGGGATTCTCCGCCTGCGGCGGGTCGCTTTGGCGACATGATTCCTTATCGCCGCAGTGCGATCCTCGCGGAGCGTTTTTTATTTCACCTCGCGGAGCGTTTTTTATTTCATAAGGCGCACTTTCCTATGAAATAAAAAAACCCCGTTTCTTCTGAAACGGAGTCCGATGAGCGTGCGGGGATTCGAACCCCGGACAACTTGATTAAAAGTCAAGTGCTCTACCACCTGAGCTACACACCCTGATTATATAATTGTAAAAATTCTGATGAAACAGAACTTAAAACTGGGCTAGCTGGATTCGAACCAGCGGATGCAGGAGTCAGAATCCTGTGCCTTACCACTTGGCGATAGCCCAACAGCTTTATCAATATATCACAGCAAAAATCTTATGTCAACTACTTTTTTACTTTTCTGCCAAAATATACGAATCAGATCTTTGCCCTGATCTTCCTGATACGGAACTGAGCGTGCGGGGATTCGAACCCCGGACAACTTGATTAAAAGTCAAGTGCTCTACCACCTGAGCTACACACCCATATAAAATGTCATAATGATTTCAGAAGGTTCCGCCTAAAGCGGAACCTAACTGGGCTAGCTGGATTCGAACCAGCGGATGCAGGAGTCAGAATCCTGTGCCTTACCACTTGGCGATAGCCCAACAGCTTTATTAATATACCACGGAATTTCGACAAGCGCAATGGTTTTTTTATATTTTTTTAAACTTTCTGCGATTGATGCCTCTTGTTTTTCTAATCATTTTCTATTGCCGAAAAAAATGCAGGAAGCTCAAAGACAGATTTTCTTGTTTTACAGATATACCGGTCTTCTTATACTCTCCATTTTCGCTCATAAATATAAATCACTGTCCCGTAAATTTTGGCTGTCCGTTTCCAGATGGGGCATCGGCCGATACTTTGACTTACCAAAGACAAATAATTTCCTATGCAGCAAAAAAGCGCAGGGAAAGCTGTTCACTGAACTGGCCTTCCCTGCGCAAAGCAGATTACATATTGCAGGATGCAACAATCTTATAATTGTCCGGAATCCCGTACTTGTTTTCCACTGGCTCCAGATTCCAGCTGATCTCACATAAGGTTTCTCTCATCACCTTTTTGCAGTACAGCATGACAATGCCTGCATCAATCTGTTCCTCATAAAGATTGGTTTCCTCATCGTCCCTGACAGCAAGGATCAGCAGTCCGCCGTCAATGATGAATCTCCACGGCTGCCGGTTTAACGTTGAAGGGGCCATTCTGGCATAGTTTAAAGGCTCATAGACAGCCCTGTTCACCAGTTCATCCACTGAGGCTTTGTTTCCCCATGTATCAAGAAAAACAATCTCTTCCAAAGGCATCCTCGGCGAAGATACACTGTCTTTGACCTGAAAATCAGCATTGGCATATCCCTTGCCCAATGTGACATTCCCTGTAACCTTTTTAAAACGCTTCTTTCCGTATCCCAATGCCATAATCGCCACAACTTCCTTATCTGTGACAATATTCAGCTTTTCAATGACCGTATGGCTGTCTTTAAAAGTAATCCAGCAGGAGTCTACTCCAAGGGAATGAGCTTTGATAGAAATGGACTCTCCTACATATCCGCCGTTCTCAATATAATGATCCTTTTTCTCTGACAGCACAATCATATAATGCGGAGCATTGATCAAAATCCCTTTATATCCCGCATACCCATCCAGCTGGCGGTAAACCGTGTCATTGTCCATAAAACGGATGTCAATCCCGATACTGCTGTCCAAGCGTTCACAAGTCTGGGCAAAATCCCGAATTTTCTTGACTGTAGCAGCGTCAACTGCCTTCTCTTTATAGTCTCTCACGGAGTTTTTGCTTTCAATTAAATCTTTATATTCCATAGTCATATAACCTCCCAATTTCTAGCACAAACAATAACCAAGCTGCTGCTTATATTATACCTTATCGTGCGGAGCACGTCTACCCGAAGGGCATAAAATACGGGATGCCCTGTGGGTATGAGTTTTTCTCCACTATCTCCAGTCGGCTCTGGAAAGGCCTCCTTCCGACAGTGAAGAAAAACTTATCGCTAAAAGGCATCTGCTGTTTTATGGGTAGTGAGGCTGTTTGAGCGTCAGCGAGTTCCGAACGGGCCGCCGGAGAGCCTTTGCTGAAAGTTAGAAAATCTTACATTCCTGAGACAGCAAGCCGGAGAACTGGTCAAAATGTCATACCTTATCGTGCGAAGCGCGTCTACCCGAAGGGCATAAAATACGGGATGCCCTGTGGGTATGACATGTTCCACATGATTTCCGTTCGGCTCTTAGAATGCCTCGCTCCAATCATGCAGAACATGGACGTATTGTCTGCTGGATAAGAATGACATCTGAACAGAAGGTGCCATACTGCAATAGTGAAGAAAAACTTATCGCTGAAAGATTCCTTTTGCGCGCCAAATGCACAGGTAAATAATTTCTCTGTGCATTTGTGCGCACCCTGCACGGAGTGCTTTTTTATTACATAGGGGATTCTGAAGGAATTTCCCATGCAGTAAAAAGAGGCAGATGGTTTTCCACCTGCCTCTTGATTTTATTCTTCCAGATAGGATTCTATGACTTTTACCGCTTTGTCAATCCCTGTCCGTCCGGTATTGATCACCATCTCGTAGTTGCTCGGATGGCCCCATTTAATCTTTGTATAGTAGTTATGGTAGGAAGCTCTCTCTCTGTCTACCTTTTTCATCAGGCGCTTTGCTTCCTTTTCAGAGACATTCTCCATATCCATGATCCGCTGGATCCGCACAGCCTCAGAACTGTGAATGAAGAAGGAATGGCTGCCCGGAAGTTTCTGCAGGATAACATCTGCACACCGCCCCACAAAGATACAGGATTTTTCCTGTTCTGCAATCTGGCGGATGGCAATAGACTGAATCACAAACAGCTTTTCCGGTGTCAGGATACATTCATCCATCGGCGTGGTAGCCGGATGTCCGATGGGCACCCCAAAAATATAGGCATAATCGCCGGATTCTTCTCTCTGGGTTACATACTCCTCAGATACATCTGCCATCTTTGCCACTCTGGCGATCAGTTCCTTGTCAAACAGCTTAATCCCCAAGTCCCTGGAAAGCTTCTCTGCAATCTCATGGCCTCCGCTGCCGTATTCTCTGGAAATGCATATAATCGTATTCGGTCTCATGGCACCTCTCCTTTCTATGCGCCTGTCATTCTAGCGTTCTGCATAATATGTAATAAGATCCACCGCATTTTCCATGCTCAGTTTTCCCATGTTAAGGACCATGTGATAGTTGCTCGGATGGCCCCATTTAATCTTTGTATAGTAGTTGTGATAAGAAGCCCTTTCCCTGTCGGTTCTCTTAATCAGTTTTCTGGCCTCCTTCTCGGTGACCTGCCTGAGATCCATGATCCGCTGGACCCTGTCATCCAGCGGGCTGTGTACAAAAACTGAGATACATTCTGCCTGATCCTGTAAAATGACATCCGCACACCGGCCTACAAAGATACAGGCTCCTTCGTCCTTTGCCATCTGCCGGATTGCAATCGACTGGAGAGCAAATAACTTCTCAGAGGTTACCACAAAATCACGGGTGATATCTGTAGCCACATGCCCTGCAGGCATTACCCCAAGAAATCCTCTGAAATCCCTCACTTCTCCCTGTTCTTCCACAAAATCTTCGGGCACATTGCCCATCTTTGCCACCTTTGTTATAATCTCGCTGTCGAACAGCTTAATACCCAGCCGCTTAGACAGGCGCTCTCCCAGTTCATGGCCTCCGCTTCCGAATTCCCTGGAAATACATATGATCCTGTTCTCTTTCATAAACATCACTCCTTTGCTCATAAACAACAATTGATAACCACATTGATAACCCTTCCTCCTGCCTCCGAAACGAAGGTATGTCTATGCCTGCAAAAGATGTCATACGGCTGGTAAGACCGATCGATATCTTATTTTTATTATACCATGATACAGAGGAAAAAACATAAAAAACACAGGGGATTGTTCTTTTATCTGAACAATCTCCTGCATTTTTCATTTATACAACAGCAATATGATAGGTTTCCAGCCAGTAGTTTACCTGGAGCATAAAGGCTGCCATCTGCGGTCCGGCCATCAGCTGTCCATACCATGGTTTTCCATAGTCTGACGGACTTTTTAAAAACTCTTCTGTTTTCTTCTTATCGATCAGATTCCGGATCGGAGCATTTGGATCGGCAATTACTTCCCGAAGCCGGTCTCCCAGCATTTTTTCGTACTCTGGATGATACGTTTTGGGATACGGACTTTTCCTTCTGTACAAAACCTCATTTGGAAGATCTCCTTCTCCTGCAGCCCTGAGCAGGCCTTTGACCATGCCGCCCGGACATTTCATTTCCCACGGCACATTCCACATATATTCCACGATTCTGTGGTCAGCAAACGGCACTCTGGCCTCCAGTCCTGAAAACATGCTGGTTCGGTCCATCCGGTCTAAGAGTGTCACCATAAACCATTTCAGGTTCAGATAGGAGATCTCTCTTCTCCTGCTTTCTGTGGGATTCTCCCCCAGCAGCCTTGGAGTTTCCCCGATGGTCTTTTCATACGCTCTTCTGGCATGGTTTTCAATATCTGCTGCCTGGAGTACATCGTCGCTTAAGAGGGCCTTTCTTGGTTCCATATCCATGGACCACGGAAATGCGTGGGCTTCAAAACACTCTTTTTTATGGAACCACGGATATCCTCCGAAAATCTCGTCAGCACATTCACCAGTCAGCGTAACCTTTTTGGTTTTGGCAACTTCAGAACAGAAATAAAGAAGTGAAGATTCCACATCAGCCATACACGGCAGGTCTCTTGCGTCCACTGCCCGGTACAGGTTTTCAATCTGCTGCTCGTTGGTGCATTCCAAATACGTATGATTCGTTCCTGACGCCTCTACCATCCGGTCCACCCAAGGGCGGTCCTGGGACGGCTGAAATGAATTTGCCTTAAAATACCGGTCATTATTCACAAAGTCAAAAGAGAATGTATTCAGCTGTTTTCCCTGTCTGCCAAGCTCTTTGGCACAAATGGCTGTAACAAGGCTGCTGTCCACTCCCCCTGATAAAAATGTACAGATTGGAATATCTGAAAGCATCTGCATCTTTACTGCATCATGAACCAGGTAGGACAGCTTTTCGACTGTCTGGTCATAAGATTCCTCATGGGGCCTGCTCTCAAGCTTCCAATATGTGTGGTCTTTCAGCCCCTCCACACCGTACTCAAGAAAATGACCCGGAAGCACCTCTGAAACACCCTGAAACACTCCTTTTCCATAGGATTTCGCAGGTCCCAGTCCAAAAATCTCACCAAGTCCGTCCCGGTCAATGACCGGTTCGATTCCCGGATATTGAAAAATGCCTTTGATCTCAGACGAAAACACCAGCGTCTGTCCTGCAAATGCATAAAACAGAGGCTTTACTCCCAGCCGGTCTCTGAACAGAAACAGTTTCTTTTCTGCGGAATCCCAGATACTCACTGCAAAGATGCCGTTAAGCTCCTCTACAAAAGCTGGTCCGTGAAGGATGTATCCCGCCAGGATGACTTCTGTGTCACTGGTTGTCTTAAAGATTGCGCCTTCTTTTTTCAGCTTCTGTTTCAGTTCCTTCATGTTGTAAATCTCACCGTTATAGACGATGACAAACTTACGGCCGGATTCCTCTCTGACCATAGGCTGATGCCCGGTGTATAAGTCAATGATCGAAAGACGTACATGGGCCAGGCCGCACCCATTTTCCAAAAATGTTCCCTGATCATCCGGACCGCGGTGCTTCTGGACCTGATTCATTTGGTCCAGAATATTCTTCCACTGTCCGCTGTTTTCCTGATACCTGTTATGAGGATTACAAAATCCTGCAATACCACACATATGTGCCACCTCTTCAATTATTTTTCATACAGGCTCCGCAGCATACATCGCTGGGAGCCTTAAGTCTATCCCCGGATAACCGGCTGATATTGTCTGCCTTCCAGCGCCTTTTCCACAGTCGGGATCAAAAGGCTGGTATCGGCGATCATGGAGTTGGGTTTCTTAACCGGATCGTCCTGCCCGAACGGAACAAAATAAATATTCTTCATGTTCATCAGGGCGCCGATATTCTTCATATTAATTCCCAAAGCATCGTTGGTTGATACAGAGATCACCAAAGGCTTATCATTTCTTAAATGGGCCTTTGCCGCCATCAAAACCGGAGAATCTGTAATACCGCTGCATAGCTTCGCCAGTGTATTTCCTGTGCACGGAAATATTACCAGAATGTCCAGAAGACTTTTCGGACCGATCGGTTCAGCCTGTGCAATGGTTTTCATCGGAGGAACCCCCGTAATCTCTTCGGCTTTTTTCAGAAATTCTTCGGCTTTTCCAAACCTGCTGTCTATGCTCTGTGCAGCGCCGGAAAAGATTGTCTGCACCTGTGCTCCTTCCCCTGCCAGCTTTTCAAGCTGGACAAATATTTTCTCATATGTGCAGAATGAACCAGTCATGGCAATTCCTATTTTCTTTCCTTTTACACTCATCATACATCCCATTCCGTAATCATTGTTTCTGTCAGAATGGCAGCCGCGGAGTACGCCGCATACTTACCGGGAATCCCGAGGCAGAGCCTTGCGTCGACCCCCAATTCTTCTGCCGCTTCAAAATCCACACCGCCCGGTGCAGATGCGATATCCACAATCAAGACCTCTGTTCTTGCCAGTTCCAGGCATTTCCTGTCTAAAACCAATGAGGGAATTGTGTTGAATATGAAATCAGCCTGCGGTATTTCCTTCTTCATGTCTTCCAAAGAGACTGCGTTCATTCCTAAAGACTCTGCAAGGGCACGCTGCTGCGCATTCCTTGCAGCCACCGTCACATCAGCCGACCAAAGCTTTAATTTTTCTGCCAGGACACTGCCGCACCGGCCGAACCCCAGCACCAGGCATTTGCTTGCCTGTATCTGATGCGGCGAGCCGAAAACAGCCTCTGCCACTGCCCCCTCTGCAGTCGGCACGGCATTTTTAAGTGCCACTGAATCCAGCTTCATAAAATCATGCACGGCAACTCCCATATCGCGGCAGTAGCCGCAGAAATCATCCGGAATACATCCTGCAAAAATGCTCTGGCCTTTCTGCAGGCATCGTTTTATATCCTCTATTCCAAAATCTGAACAGCACTCCATGGAAACTATATTTTCACGGTCTTTAGAAAAAGGAATCGGACCGATCAGCACTTTGGCATTTACCACTGCCTCTTCCATGGAATCAGCCTGTTTTCCTTCGGACATGATCCCATACGTGATGACAGAAAAGCCTCTGTCGGAGAGCTGTTTTGCCATATAAGACTGTCTCATATCTCCGCCGAGAACTGCAAAATCATACATTTTATCGCTCCTTTCTGCTGCCATCTAACTATAGTATATGTATTTCTTCTTCGGTATGCTTCATTTTTTCCATTTTTTACACACAAACGGGTCAGATTCTGTTATATTAAGACTTATAACAAGAGACATTGTTCTTGAAAGAAGGGAGTTTTATTATGAAGTTTTTTATTTGTGAACACTGTAAAAATATCATGACATTGGTGCAGGACAACGGAGTACCTGTTATGTGCTGCGGACAGAACATGACAGAACTGGTTCCGGGGACCACAGACGGTGCAGCAGAAAAGCATGTGCCTGCTGTATCAGTAGACGGCCGGAAGGTCAGTGTAAAGGTGGGTGAGGCAGAACATCCGATGATGGATGCCCATTACATAATGTTCATCTGTGTTGAAACGAGCCTTGGAAATCATATAAAATATTTGAAACCGGGAGATAAACCCGAAGCAGAATTCTTTTTGGCAGACGATGAAGAATTCACAGCTGCATATGAATACTGCAACCTGCATGGATTGTGGAAAGCATAAATGCACGCAAAGGAGGCACCTCTGATTATCAGAAGTGCCTCCTGTTTTTATGTTTCTTAATATGTGAATACCCTCAACCTTTTGTTTATCCTTTGTAATAAGTGTGTCTCCCCAGTCAGACGATTAGAACGGCCATGGCCATCTCATGCATGTCATCGTTTTATCCCCCTTTATACTGCTTTGCTTTCGGTAACAATACACACTATAAGAGGTCCTATACACAGTTTCAATATACCTGCGGGGAACGACTGAATATCAGATTAAGCGTTATAATTTTTTCCATTAAATAGCATCTAAAAGGATAATATTCACTTGAAACCTCTGTGCTTCACAGTGATAAGAAACACTGCCGTTGTACTTCTCCACAATCTCTCTGACATTCCGGCTTCCGATTCCGTGTTTCTCCTTGTCATGCTTTGTTGTCTGTAATCTCCCCTCTTCTATGATGACTGGTTTTATGGTCTGATTGCTCTCTTCCAAAAGCAAATGATGTCCCTGGATTTTGATTGTCACATTGACAGTCTTGTCCTCCACATCCCTGACAGCTTCCGCCGCATTTTTCAACAGATTAGAAAATAAAATACAAATCTCCGCATTGGTCATATTCAGCTTGCTGGGTATCTTCCCTTTCCAGTTCAGATGCATCTTTTCACCCTGAACAATGTCATTGACTACAATATCTACCACATCATTTCCGGTGGATACCAGGATGTTCAGCCGCTGAATGCCGCCGATCAGCTCTCCTAAATATTCTTTTGCCTGTCCATATTCTTCTTTTTCAAGAAACCTTCCCAGGCATCCCAGCTGACTTTTCATATCGTGCCTGATCTTTTTCGTCATCTCCTCCTTTTGAAGGAGCAGCTCATAATACTTTTTCTGTTCATTAAGCAGCCTTTCATTCCAGAGCATCTGCTGTTCAAACTGTTCCTGCTTCTGTCTTACTTTGCAGATTCTGAAAATAATAGTACTGATTCCAATCAGCATCAGCAGGAATCCAAGCAGAATCTCCAGTCTCTTTCCAAAAGATGTCCAGTTTTGAAAACCTTCAGACAAAAACGGTCCGATACAGGCAATCACTCCGATAAGCACCATTGCCCCCAATGCCACATCACTGTATGTATATTGGATTTTCTTGACTTGAAATCTTTTCCTGATCGTGATAACGGTCAGTACCAAAATAAAACTGAAAACTTCCTCGATATCCGCAAAATAGTTGCTTGCATATGCAGTCTGGAAATCCATCTGGGCAAAAAATATAATAAACAGCCCAATCAAAAAATCCATAATTGATATTCCAAGCCACGTAAAAATCGGCAGAAAAAACTTTTTAAAATAAATCCACGCAGATACAATAATAAACAGGATAATCACCCTGTTGACCGGAAGCCCCAGTCTGTAGCAGACGATAACTCCTAAAACTGCCGGAATCTGAAACACTGCTGCTTGCCTCTTCTGCACCGGTTCAACTCCTAAAATCCCTCTCATGATCAGGATCATTTTCCAAAGCTCAATCGCATAAACATATACCCAATATAATTCTCTCACTTTTCACCCTCACTGCCATTCCAAAAAATGGAATAGTCTATATCACTTTTGCATATTTTGTTATGTACTCAAAATAACGGTTTTTAACTTCTTTTTGTTTCCTCTTGGAAATCTGAAATTCTTTCCCGCAGTCCAATATAAGCCTGTCTTTATTATAGTGCTCTACATATTGGAAATTAATGATATATCCCTTGTGGATCCGCTGAAACCTCTCATCCAAATATCCCTCTATCTTCTTCAGAGACAGTCTCACAATCAGATGCCCTCCCACAAGAAACACCGCAATCTCATCACCCAGTGCCTCAATCCACCGTATCTCTCTAAAATATACGAACCTGCTCTCTTCCTTTCCTTCCAGCATGATCCCTTCATTGTCATTCATTTCTTTTAATGCATCTTCCAGAGCCTCCAGCAGGTCCTGTCCGCTCCCGTTTTTATATAGATACCGGAACGCCTGAACCTTAAATGCCCTCTGGACCCATTCATCATGACTCGTTATGAAAATGATCTTTCCGGGCCTTTGCTGATGTTTCCACTCCTCGGCCACAGAAAATCCATCCATATCCGGCAGTTCAACATCCAGCAGAATGATGTCAAACTCACGTTCTGAAGCCAAAAGCTCTCCGCCTCTTTGGAAACAGGCAATTTCTGCTCTTTGGTTTCTACTGTCCAGAAATTGAATACATTCGTCTTCTAAAATATCCAAGTAAGTTTGTTCATCGTCACAGATTGCAATTTTTAACGTTCTTTCCATCTACAGTCCTTTCTATATAAAAAGTAAAACATAATCATCCCTTATCGCGCAAAGCGCGCCCCCAAAGGGTTTGATATACGGGATGCCCTGCGGGTATATTTTACCTCTTTCCCACCTCAAATGCAAAAAAGAACAGGAATGTGCATTAAAAAATGCATAATTCCTGTTCTTTTTATTTTATTGTCATATGATTGTCAAACGTTCCAATAAGTGGGCCATAAAAATGTTCAAGAAAAAATAGGTCTCGTCCGACAGGTTTTTAAGATTACATTTTCTAAGGGTTATTGGGTGACGCTGTTATACAGCAAAACCTGTCCGGAAACTGACCTTATTTGTATTTATCTCTCACCAAAAGTATATCCCCATCTAATGTATCAGTCAACATATTTTATCAATATTGTGATATACGTACAGTTATTACAATAAACGTTTCTTTATTTTCCATTTTTTACTTATTCCCTGTGCATTTGTACGCATCCTGCTATGAAATAAAAAAGCAGGGTCTGCTTTGGCTTTTTAGCTTACGCTTTTGCCTGCAGACCCTGCTGTTCTCATTTATTTATTTTGTCTGATATCCATCCGGATGTGTGCTGTGCCATTTCCATGCACTTTCAATGATCTCATGCAGATCCGCATGTTCAGGATTCCAGCCGAGAACCTTCTTTGCCTTCTCACTGGAAGCAATCAGCACTGCCGGATCTCCTGCTCTCCGGTCTTCTTCCACTGCTTTAATCGGTTTTCCGGTCACTTGTTTTGCTGTCTCGATTACCTCTTTTACAGTAAATCCAATGCCGTTTCCAAGATTGAAAATATCGCTCTCATTGCCTTCCATCAAATACTTCACTGCAAGGATATGTGCCTGTGCCAAATCGGTCACATGGATGTAATCCCTGACACATGTGCCGTCTTTTGTCGGATAGTCTGTTCCGAAAATACTGATCGCTTCCCTCTTCCCGTTCGGTACCTGAAGAATCAGCGGGATCAAGTGTGTCTCCGGATTGTGGGCCTCACCGATCTCTCCGCTTTTGTGGGCTCCGCATGCATTGAAATACCGGAGGGATACGAACCTGAGTCCGTGTGCCTTTCCCACCCATTTAAACATCTTTTCCATAGAGAGCTTTGTTTCTCCATAAGTGTTGGTAGGCTCTGTCCGGTCAGTTTCCAGAATCGGAGTCTTCTCAGGCTCTCCATAAGTAGCCGCCGTAGAAGAGAAGACAATCTTATCAATTCCATGGGCTACCATGGATTCCAGCATAGTCTTAGTACCGCACAGATTATTGTCGTAGTATTTCAGCGGATCTGTCATGCTTTCTCCTACCAAAGAATTCGCTGCGAAGTGAATCACCGCATCGATATCTGTTTCCTGGTCGAGAACACTGTCCACAAAGGCTCTGTCCCGCAGGTCTCCCTGATAAAATTTCGCCTTTGGATGGACTGCCTCTTTATACCCTGTCTCCAGGTTATCGATGATGACCACGTCCTCTCCGGCATCTATCAATTCATAAACTGTATGGGACCCGATGTAGCCTGCCCCGCCTAATACTAAAATCTTCATTCTTCATTCCGCCTTTCTTCATTCTGATTCAACGTAAAAATGAATCTTTCAAACTGTTCCCTGCCCTTTTTGGTGCACTTATAAACTCCTGCATTTTCAAGGACCTTTACAAAGACCTGCCCAATTTCTTCTTTCAGAATATCCATGACATTGTCTTTATGAATCTCTTTATATTTTGACACAAACTGCTCTGCCCAGTCAACATGCTTTATGAGAGATTCATGATCCCTAAGCGGCTCTCCTGTCACAAGGCAGTCTGCCAGAAGTTCCATTTCCTGCTTAAGCCTTGAAGGAAGCACTGCAAGACCCATGACTTCAATCAATCCGATATTCTCTTTTTTAATATGATGATATTGTTCATGGGGATGAAACAGTCCCAGCGGATGTTCCCCGGTGGTGATGTTATTTCTCAGAGTCAGGTCCAGTTCAAAGGTATCCCCTGTTTTTCTTGCAATCGGAGTAATCGTATTATGCGGCTCCCCGTCAGTCTCTGCATAAATATGGGCATCTTCATCCGTATACCCTCTCCAGACACGGAGAATATAATCTGCCAGATCAATGAGACGCTCCTGATCTTTGGAACGGATCCGCAGCACAGACAGCGGCCAATTTAGGATGCCTGCCTCCACATCCTCAAATCCCCGGATCGTATAATGTTTTTCAATCTCAGCCTTTGCCATGGCAAACTGGTAATGTCCTCCCTGGAAATGATCATGGGTCAGGATAGAACCTCCTACGATAGGAAGATCTGCGTTGGAACCGAGAAAGTAGTGCGGAAACTGCTGTACAAAATCAAACAGTTTGACAAATGCAGTGCGGTCAATCTTCATGGGAACATGCTCCCCGTTAAACACGATGCAGTGCTCATTATAATACACATACGGAGAATACTGGAATCCCCATCTGCTGCCGTTGACAGTCACCGGGATAATCCTGTGGTTCTGGCGGGCAGGATGATTCATCCGCCCTGCATATCCCTCATTCTCCATGCAGAGCTGACATTTTGGATAGCTGCTCTGAACTGCATTTTTAGCTGCCGCAATAGCCTTTGGATCTTTTTCCGGCTTTGACAGGTTGACAGTTATATCAATGGTTCCATATGGACTCTCTACAGTCCATTTCCAGTCCTTCTTTACCCGGTATCTGCGGATGTAGTCCGTATCCTGGCTGAAACGGTAGAAGAATTCGGTCGCTGCCCGGGGACTCTTTTTATACTTTTCCCTGAAGTCACGGATAACCTGGCTTGGCTTAGGGACGAGAATTCCCATTAGTTTCGTATCAAACAAATCTCTGGTCACAATGTCATTGCTTTTGATGATGTAACGGTCATATGCTGCATCTGTAAGCTCATTGAGAACCTTCTCCAAATCTGTCTCTGAAAATGGTGCTTCCGGCTCCTCATAATCATCCAAATGAAAAATCTCCAGATACTGATTGATGGTATAAGTTCTGTCCTCAGGTTCGATCAGCTTTTTTTCAATTCCGTACTGTACCAGTTTTGCAATATTTTCATTTATCATCTTCCTGCACCTCGAATTTATAAGCGGTAAACACTGCATAGCGGTCTTCTTTTCTCAATATCATATCCGGCTGTTCTTCCAGATTAATGGAGTTGGGAAGAAATTGGGTTTCCAGACAAATGCCGTCCCTGTTTTCATATGCTTTCCCTCCCTTTCCGGGAAGTCCTCCTTCCAGGAAATTGGATGTGTAGAGCTGTACAGCGGGCAGATTTGTTGAAACTGTCACCTTCCGTCCCGTGCCCTCATGAAGCAAGGTCATCTGTTCTGTCTGATCACTGAAAATATAGGGATGGTCATATCCTCCTGCAAACCGAAGCTGTTCATGGTTTTCATTGATACGTTCCCCGATTGTATGAAACTTTCTAAAATCAAACGGAGTATCATCTACCTTAAGTCTTTCTCCGGTCGGACAGCCGTCTTTGTCAATGCATGCAATCTGAGATGCTTTTATTTTCAGCATATGTCCATATATTTTTTCTTTTCCGCCGGATAAGTTAAAATATGTATGATTGGCCAGATTGACGATGGTATCTTTGTCTGTAGTTCCATAGAATATCATTGTCAATGTATCCCCTGTCAGCTCATAGGATACATGGATCCTCAGGCTGCCAGGGTATCCCTCCTCCATGTCTTTGGAAAGGTAACTGAAAACCACTCTGTTTTCTTTGATTTCATAGTCCCATATCTTTTTATCAAAACCTTCCCTTCCTCCGTGGAGATGATTCGGTCCGTTATTGACTTCCAGATGATATTCCTGTCCGTTTAAAGTAAATGTTCCGTCTTTAATCCGGTTTGCTGCCCGCCCCAGGATTCCTCCGATATACTTATCGTCTCTCTTATAATCGTCTATATTTTCAAGCCCCAGAACTACATCATCTGTACTGCCGTTTTTATCTTTCATAAGAACTGACAGAATATGGCATCCTAAGTTCGTGACTTTCACTGTCAGATTTTTTTCCTTCATCTCAATGATATCAATTCCGTCTTTTCTTTTTTCGGTTACCTTGATCTCTGTCATCGCCTGTCTCCTTATAAAACTTTCATTCCTCCGTATTTACGGACTTTCAATATATGGCATGCGCCTTCTCCAAATACACTGTCCATGGTTTTCTGATAGAGCGGAACAATCTCATTAGGTACAAAGGCCTGAATGGTTCCGGCAAATCCGCCTCCGTGGACACGGCTGACTCCTTTATCTCCCAATATAACATCACTTACTGCCAGCCCAATTGACACGCTTTGGTTGTTGACTTCGTGATTGGAATACACATTCTGCAGATATTTAAAGGAAGAATCACCGGAATCCTTTACCAGCTTCTTAAACAGAGCAAATTGTTTGTTTTCCAGAGCCTCCACTTCCTGCTCAACCCTCTTGTTCTCTTCAAACAGATGCATGGCCCGGAGCACGGCCCGGTCTCCGAGAATTTCACGTATCGCTGGTATATTCAGATAAAAATCTGTCTTGTCTACTTTTCGGAGCACATCCTCTTCAAAATAGTGGGCAACCTGTTTCATCTCAGAAGGTATCATGGCATAATCCTCTGTCAGATCCACATGGGAGCCTTTTGTATCCACAATGCAGAGGCTGTGGCCGAAGGATTCAAAATCTACTTTTATTTGCTTTACTTCGGGCTTTTCAGGATTCTCAAAGTCAATGTAAATCATTCCTCCCACAGAGGATGCCATCTGATCCATCAGCCCGCATGGTTTTCCAAAATACTCGTTTTCGGCATATTGTCCTGCCTGTGCCAGGAATACCGGATCGATTTCCATCTGATTGTACAGACCGGACAAAATTGTACCGATCAACGTTTCATAAGCTGCCGAGGATGACATACCTGCACCGATCAATACATCGCTTGTGATATATGCGCGGAACCCTCCAATGCTGTAACCTTTTTGTTTCAGTCTGGCTGCAACACCCCGGATCAGCGCCAGTGAAGTTTCTCTCTCATTTTCCCTGGCAAGCAGATCATCTAAATCCACTTCCATCAGATCATATCCGTCGGAGGCAACAGTAATCCTTCCGTCTTCTGTCTTGGATGCCACTGCAATGGCATCCAGATTCACAGAGGTTGCCAGCACTTTTCCATACTGATGATCCGTATGATTTCCTCCTACCTCACTCCGTCCGGGAGCTGAATAGATCTCTGCTTTCTCCGGGCCAAATATGTCCTCATATTTTTTTAATGCATTTATGTACCTGTCTGTCTGATCATTCAGTACTTTTTCGTCTACATAAATATCTCTCAGCCGTTCTCTGAAGACTCCCTGTTCAAATTCCTTTATCAATATACTTGTTTCTTTCATTCTCATCACCCCGGCAGAACTCTATGCTTCTGCCTTGATTCTCCTTTCCTGTATTGTCTCAATTACTTTTTTCATAAAACTGTCATTCAGCTTATATGCCTTCTTGTATACAACATATGCAATCAGCATGGAAACCGCCGGCACTGCACACATCAGCACACGGATGGAATTCATGGTCAGCATACTTTGATCCGCACTGTTGGGAACATATCCTGTCTGCTGAAGAGCGAACCCGATGAAAAGTGATGTCAGTGCTGCCGTAAACTTTACGATCAGTGTCTGTAAAGAAAAGACAACGGACTCATTTCTGGTACCCAGCTTATACTCTCCGTAATCCACCACATCGGACAAAAATACAGTGGCACATCCAAGCTCCAGGCCTGTTCCCGTTTTTACGATGATCCCTGCCACAGCTGTCAGAACTATATTCTGAGGGCACACAAAACCTACGGCTAAAAGCAGTACCAGTCCAATAAACGGAAGGATGCAGGCCAGAAGAAAGGATATCTTTCTGGAAAGCACAGCAGCCACTTTCGGAAAAATAATAAGTCCCGCTACCTCTGCGATGGATGCACTGATCATAAATGCAGACAGCATCCCTGCATTCCCGCACACATAAGTAAAGTAGTAAACGGCCACTCCCATGATAAACTGAATTCCTACGTTATACAGCAGGATCAGCCCGACTGCCGACTGAAGCTGGTCATTCTGTTTAATAATAGAAAACACACCGCGGAAAGAAATCTTTTCTGACGGCACATTTTGGCTGTCTTTCATTTTCAGGTTAAATACGGCAACCCCGATCGTAAAGATAAACATTCCGGCAATAAACATTGCAAATCTGTGATAGCCGATGTATCCTCCTCCCAGCGCCCCGATGATCTGCACTCCAAATCCTGCAATGATCAGAGATTGGCCCAGACTGGCAAATATACGCGGCAGTACAGATACCACTTCACGTTCTCTTGGATCTGAGGTCAGATTGGGGATAATAGACCAATACGGAATGTCCATGATTGTATAAGTCATGCCCCATGCCACATAGATCACAGCCACAAACACACAGAGTGCCTTTCCTGACAAATGAAAATCCGTAAATAATACAACAAACACCACCGAGTTGATCAGTGTTCCGATCACCAGCCAGGGAACAAATTTTCCCCATCTTGTCCTTGTGTTGTCCACCAGCATCCCCATAAATAAGTCGTTGAACGCATCCCACAGTTTTGCTGCAAAAAATACAATTCCGATAAATGCCGGTGATACTTTCAAAATATCGGTAAAATAAATCATAGAGAATGTTGCGATCATTCCATAGATTAAATCTTTGCCGAGTGCTCCGAATGCAAAAGTATATTTAACTCTGCCCGGTACCTTTTCACTGCTTTTCGTTGTTTCCATACATAAAGCCTCCTGTTTTTATATCTTAATATCGTTCCTAATGCTTGTCGTGCGCAGCACGCCCACCCGGAGGGTATAAAATATGGTATGCCCTTGGGTATGGCTTTATAGTAACACCGTTTAGTAAATATTTCAATATTTCTTTACTAAAATGTTTACCTAAATTATTTACTTCTTTTTAGTAAACTTCAATAAGTATTTCTCTGTCTCCGGGTGGACGCACTTCGGACAATAAGGTATACTATGTATGAATACAGAGAATATTGTTAGCTGCAAAAGGAGAATATATATGGCCACTATTAAGGATATTGCTGCCAAGGCTGGGGTTTCTTCTGCCACAGTTTCCCGGATCTTAAATATGGATGACACCTTGAGTGTTACAGACGAGACCAGAGCCAGGGTATTAAAAATTGCAGATGATCTTAACTATCAAAAGAAAGGAAAAGGGGCCTCAAAGAGAACCACCATCGGGGTTTTTCAGTGGTACTCCCTGTTTCAGGAACTGGAAGATCCCTACTATCAAAACATCCGCGTGGGTATTGAAAAGTATTGTGCTGACCAAAATATAGAGGTGATCCGGGCGTTTCAGAGTGATCCGGACTACTCAAAGACATTAAGCGGTGTAGACGGGCTGATCTGTATCGGAAAGTTTGCCCCCAAGGATATCAAGGCTTTCGAACAGATTACGGACAATATTATCTTTATCGATATGCGCACTTCGAGGATCTCTTTTAATAATATCGTGCTGGATTTTCATCAGTCGGTCATAGATGTAATAGATTATTTTGCAGAATTAGGCCACCGGGAGATTGGTTACCTGGGAGGAAAAGAGTACATTGACGAAGACACTGTCTACTTTGAACAGAGAAAAGAAACTTTTATTAATTACTGCCGGACCCTGGGTATCTGCTACGAACCATATCTTATGGAAGAAGAATTCAGTGCAGAATCCGGTTATCAGATGATGAACCGCCTTATAGAAAAAGGGACTCTTCCTACTGCGGTGTTTGCTGCCAGCGATCCTATCGCCATCGGAGCAATGCGCTCCCTTTATGAGCATGGCTACAAAATTCCGGATGATATTTCTATCATAGGATTTGATGATATCAGTGTTGCTGAATTTTCAAATCCGCCGCTTACCACGGTACATGCACCGTCAGAGTATATGGGTGAGTACGCAGCTAATTTTGTAGCCAAGCTTTATAATGAAGTGCCCAGCGAATACAAAACCCCGGTGCGTCTGACTCTGCCCTGCACACTGATCAAAAGAGAAACCTGCGGAAAACCAAGGAACAAGTCATAAAAGATTTACAGTGGCAGGCGGTCTTTCCCAGGGAACAAAAAAAGCTGTTGGAGCTCTGTTTTACCGGTCCAACAGCTTTTTCTGCTTTACTAAACAATTTACTTTTTTTCTTATTCTGCAACTGTATATGAATCATCAGTAAGCCGGAACTCCAGTCCACTGCTCACATAAATATTTTTCTTCTTATCCACAAAAATAGCTTTTGCTCCGTACTTTTTCAGCAGAGGCCGGCTTTTTTCAGGCCCCAGAACAAAACATGCCGTGGACAGACCGTCACTCACCAAGCCTGAATCACACACAATGGTGCAGGAAGTGATGTCGGTCTCTGCAGGATAGCCGGTTTTCTCATCCAAAATGTGAAAATACCGTTTTCCAGTTTTTTTATCTACAAAATATTTTTCATAGTCTCCGGATGTGGAGATAAAGGTTCCGCTCTGAACTGTTACGCCCCCGATGGTTTCTCCCTGCTGCCCTTTTGGATTCTGGATCCCTACGGTCCAGTCTTCTCCGTCCGGTTTTTCTCCGTAGACTACAATGCTCCCCCCAAGGGCCACCATTCCTCCGGTCACTTTTTTGTCTTTGCGAAGGAACTTCAGGGCCTGATCTGTTCCGATCCCTTTGCCGAATGCACCGAGATCTATTTTTACAGATGTATTTTTCTTCACTGTCTTTTTTTTATCATCAAGCTTCACATGCTGATATGCATTGTTTATGATCCCCTCATCCAGCAATGCAGTAATTTTTTCTGCATCAGGTGCTGAAGGATTATCGGATTCAAAATCCCACATCCGGGTAAGGCTGCCGATGGCAGGATCTGCTGCGCCGCTGCTGTCTTTGGCGATCTGCAGGCACTTTTTAAGCCAGGTATAAAGAGGGTCAGAAAGGGAGACTTCTTTTTGGCTCCCCCGATTTAATTCTGCCACACCGGAAGATTCCTTTCTCCATGACAGCTGCTTTGTCTCCAGCTGTTTCATCTCCTCTATCATCTTCTGCTCGGTCTTATCAAGGTTTGGGCTGTTTCCGTATAAGGTTGTATTTGTCACAGTTCCCATTGCATAATCTACATGTGAATATTTCTGTATCTCTTCCTTTTTCCGGCATCCTCCGGCCGATACGGCAGCAAGCAGGATCACTATAGCTGTACATAATTTCTTTTTCATGTTTTCCTCCTGTATTCCCCTACTGAAAAAGGGTCCTGGGTATCTTTTTAACAAGTGCTCCGCTCAAAACTCCAATGGCGATGCCGGCAATGGTTCCTGTCACCAGCAGTACCGGTGCGTAATAATATATTCTTACATTCTCCATCAGAGCAACGGCAACACTTAACTGTCCCAGATTATGTGCCACGCCTCCCGCCACACTGAGTCCTACTGCTGAAAAACCTCCGGTCTTTTTAAGAAGTGTCATGACAAATATGCTCAGGATACCTCCTGCAAGGCTGTAAATGATGGTCATGGGATTTCCAAACAGCAGACCTGCCAGCAGTATTCTCAGTACAGAGATAAACAACGCCCGTTTCCACGTAGTGAAAAAGAGCAGCACCATGATGACCCCGTTGGCCAGCCCGATCTTAATCCCCGGGATCCCTACGGGAATAGGCAGAAGGACTTCAATGTAGGAAACTACAATAGCCAGAGTCAAAAACATCCCGTCCGCAGCAATCCTTCTGGTCATTGCATATACTCCTTAATTTGTAATTCCGTCATATTCTTTCTCCTTCGTTCCGTCCTTAATCTCCACCACTACCTTATGGGGCAGGCAAACGATCGTCTCCCCGGTCTTGTCAATCGGTTTATGCCTCCTGCAGATCTGATCCGGACAGTCTGCCTTCCTGACCGAAGCTTTCCCATTCTCAATCACGACCACGTTGGTCCCATTTTTACTTTTCACAGTATACACAGCATCCTCAGAAAGGCTTCCGGCCCATACTTCCTTCCCATTTACTGTTACCACAGCCTTCTCACCGTTCTGCTTTGAAAAGAACATGAATAAAAATCCTGCCGCCGCTATAAGGAGGACTGCACCAATCAATATCATATCCTTTTTCTTCATGGATTCACCTTGATCTGTCCGAGAACTTCTCCGATCGGATCTGTAATGCAAAGCTCAGCCTGGCGGTCCCTGCCTGTGGCATCCCTGTTGATCAGCACCAGATGTTTTCCCCGGAAATAGTCAATCATTCCTGCCGCAGGATATACCACCAGAGATGTCCCTCCGATGATCAGCATATCTGCCTTGGAGATGGCATCAACAGCCCCGCGCATCACGGATGCATCCAATCCTTCCTCATATAAGACAACGTCCGGCTTTACCAGGCCCCCGCACTCATCACAGAGGGGAATTCCTTCGGCTCCGGCCACATAATCAAGATCAAAAAACTTATGGCACCTCTGGCAGTAGTTTCTGTGAACACTTCCGTGAAGCTCAAATACCTTCCCGCTTCCGGCTTTTTGATGCAGTCCGTCAATGTTTTGGGTGACTATGGCAGTAAGCTTTCCCGCCTTCTCAAGTTCAGCCAGCTTTAAATGAGCCGGATTGGGAAGAGCATCCGGAAACAGCATTTTCTTCTTATAAAAGTCGTAAAACTCTTCCGTCTTCTGAACAAAAAATGTATGGCTTACAATGACCTCCGGAGGGTATTTATAAGTCTGTTGATAAAGTCCGTCTGTACTTCTGAAATCAGGGATATTGCTTTCCGTGGACACTCCTGCCCCGCCGAAAAACACAATCCTGCTGCTCTCATCTATCATTTTCTGAAGCTGTTCGATCTGATCCATTGCAATACCTCCCTGTATATTCGGACAAGATGTAGAGGCACAAAAAGGCCGCTTATTTCCTGTTTTATTTTACAGGAAATAAGCGGCTCCGTCCAGTTTAACCGATCTCTTTGAGCAAATTTACCATTTCAATGGCTGACAGCGCACAGTCATAACCTTTGTTGCCTGCTTTGGTGCCGGCACGCTCAATAGCCTGCTCAATATTTTCTGTAGTCAGCACTCCGAACAGCACCGGTATACGGCTTTCCATGGACACATGAGCAATCCCTTTGGATACCTCGCTGCATACATAATCATAATGTGATGTGGATCCCCGGATCACTGTCCCCAGGCAGATCACCGCATCATATTTTCCTGAGCCTGCCATTTTCTGTGCGGCAATCGGAATCTCAAATGCCCCAGGCACCCAGGCAACCGAAATGTCATCCTCCTGCACATCATGTCTGCGGAGTCCGTCCAATGCCCCGTCCAGCAGTTTGGATACAATAAATTCGTTAAATCTGGCAGCTACGATACCAACCTTCATCTCTTTTGCAACTAATTTTCCTTCTAAAATGTTCATCTTTCTTCTCCTTTTCAATTTTTTCAGCAGATTAATAAGTTAAGTAATGCCCCATTTTTTCCTGTTTCGTCTTCATGTAATATCCGTCGTAATCGGTGAGCTTGATCTGAATCGGCACTCTCTCAACAATCTCAAGGCCAAAATCTTCAAGGCCTTCAATCTTTGTCGGATTATTGGTCAAAAGTCTCAGGCGGGATGCCCCAAGATCTCTTAAAATCTGTGCACCTATGTAATATTCTCTTTGGTCTTCCTCGAATCCCAGAGCCAGATTTGCTTCCACGGTATCCATTCCCTGATCCTGAAGTGCATAGGCTTTCAGTTTATTGATCAGGCCGATGCCCCGCCCTTCCTGTCTGAGGTAAAGAAGTATACCCTTTCCTTCCTTCTCAATCTGCTGCATGGCCTTCTCAAACTGATCTCCGCAGTCACAGCGCAGAGAACCAAAGGTATCCCCGGTCAGGCACTCTGAATGCACTCTGCACAGCACCGGTTTCCCGTCAGTTATATCCCCTTTGACCAAAGCCACATGATGCTCTCCGTTCAGCCGGTTCACATATCCGTATGCCCTGAAATTTCCGTACTTGGTCGGCATGGGTGTCTCAGCCTCTCTGCTTACAAACACCTCATGTTTTTTCCGGTAATCCTGCAGAGCTTTTATGGTAACCATTTTAAGTCCGAATTTCTCTGCCAGCTGCATCAGCTCTGGCGTTCGCATCATAGTTCCGTCCTCTCTCATAATCTCACAGCACAGTCCGCTTTCTTTCAATCCGGCAAGCTTCATCAGATCTACAGTGGCCTCCGTGTGCCCATTGCGCTCCATAACACCGTGAGGTTTTGCGATCAGCGGAAACATGTGTCCCGGCCTTCTGAGATCTTCCGGTCTGATCCCGTCCTCCATGCACTTTATCGCAGTAAGTGAACGTTCCACTGCGGAAATACCAGTCGTTGTCTCTACGTGATCGATACTTTCCGTAAAAGCAGTCTCATGATTATCCGTATTCTGCTTTACCATAGGTGCCAGTCCGAGTTTTTCTCCCATAGCCGCACTCATAGGCATACAGATCAGTCCCTTTCCGTGAACTGCCATAAAGTTGATATTCTGTGTGTCCGCAAATTCTGCTGCACAAATGAAATCCCCTTCGTTTTCTCTGTCTTCATCATCTGTGACAATGATGATCTTTCCCTGCCTTAAATCTTCCAATGCTTCTTCAATTAAACTGAATTTCATCTCTTATCCTCCTAAAATCCTGCATTCATCAACATTTCTTCTGTGACGCCCCTGCTTTTTTCCTCTGCCTCGGGTTCCAGCAGTTTCTCTACATACTTTCCGATCATATCATTTTCCAGATTGACCGCATCCCCGGGCTTTTTTGAACCCAGTACAGTCTGTTTTAAAGTATGAGGAATAACCGAAACCTGAAACCAGGAAGACCCGGTCTCTGCGATGGTAAGGCTGATCCCATCGATGGCAACAGATCCTTTTTTGATACAGTAGCGCATAATCCCAGGGGCAGCTTCCACTGTAAACCAAACTGCATTGGCATCCTGTTTTACTGAAAGGACAGTTCCCGTTCCGTCCACATGCCCTGCTACGATATGTCCGCCGAACCGGCCGACTGCACTCACGGCCCGTTCCAAATTCACCGGGTCTTTTGGCCTGAGATCTTTCAGGGTACTTCTCCTGAAGGTCTCATTCATCACATCTGCTGTAAATCCCTGCCGGTCAAATGAGACTGCGGTCAGGCATATGCCGTTGACTGCAATACTGTCTCCTGTATGTAGATCCTCCAGAATCTTTGATGCACTAATCCTGATTTTGGAAGACTCTCCTCCCATGCTTACTGACACGACACTTCCCATTTCTTCAATAATTCCTGTAAACATTGTTTCACCTCACCTCATATTCCAGCAGAAGATCACCGCCAAGTCTGGTAACCTTCGGCCCGTTCAAAAGAACTGCCTGACTGATCTTGTCAATTCCTTCTCCCTCCACAGGGGATCTGGCCTGTCTGCCTCCAAAAAGCTTAGGGGCAATATAGGCATACACTTTTCTGGCAGCCCCGGTCCTTATGACAGATTCGTTTATATCTGCGCCGCCCTCCACAAGGACACTGTCTATCTTTTCTTTTCTCAGTATCCGGAACAGCTCCAGAAGATCTACGTGTCCATTTTGCTCCGGACAGATCAAAACCCGGCAGCCCAACCTCTCAAGTTTTTCAGCTTTCTCTGTTCTTTCGCAGGCTGCCACAATAACCGGGATCACCTTGGCACTCTGGACAATCTTAGAAGAAAGCGGAATTTTAAGCCTGCTGTCGCAGATGATACGGATCGGATTATTTCCTCCTTTTACTCTGGCATTCAGCATAGGATCATCACAAAGCACTGTTTTGATCCCGACCAGAATTGCTGCATACCGATGTCTGAGATAATGGACATGCTCTCTGGCTTCCTCTCCGGTGATCCACTTGGATTCCCCTGTCTTCACAGCGGTCTTTCCGTCCAGCGTCATGGCATATTTCAGAGCAACATAGGGTGTATCATGGCTGATATAGTGAAAAAAGATATCATTGAGCTTTCTGCATTCTTCTTCCATAATCCCTGTCTCTGTCTGAATGCCGTGTTCCCTCAAAATCTGAACTCCCCTGCCGGATACCTTTGGATTCGGATCCAGATTCCCCACATAGACCCTGCGTATCCCGCTTTCAATCAAAGCCTCTGTGCATGGCGGCGTCTTTCCGTAATGACAGCACGGCTCCAGCGTCACATACAGTTCTGCCCCTTTTGGATCCTCTGTACAGTTTTTCAGTGCATTTCTCTCTGCATGCGGCCCTCCGTATGTCTCGTGATATCCTTCTCCGATCACCCGCCCGTCTTTTACGATAACAGCGCCCACTGCCGGGTTGGGATTTGTATATCCTATCCCTTTTTCAGCCAGTTCAATGGCCCTTTTCATAAACAATTCATCCATAAGGCAAAACCTCCTTGTATGTATGCAAACATTTTTCTATGCATTTGTGCGCATCCTGCACGGAGTGCTTTTTTATTCCATAGGGAGGTTCGAAAAACTTTCTTATGGAATAAAAAAAGCCCCAAAATCCTGTACACCAGGACTTCAGGGCTTTATCAAGCTAAAGTTCACTCATGAAAATAAGAAAGAATCCCTCTTGCGGGATTCTCCGCCTGCGGCGGGTCGCTTTGGCGGCACGATTCCTTATCGCCGCAGTGCGATCCCCGCAGTGCGTTTTTTATTTCATGGGACGTTCTTTCCTATGAAATAAAAAAACGGGACTTATAACAGCAGACCAAATACACCAAATGCATCTGACCTACGCTGTGCGTAAATCCCAGAGTTCTTTATCATTTATCTTCTTTCATCCAGACTGTACTGTCGGCTTCGGAGTTTCACCGAATCATGCCTTGCGGCTCGTGGGCTGTACCACCGGTAGGGAATTTCACCCTGCCCTGAAGATCCTATTTAATTGTTGTGTTTCAATGGTTAGAATATACACAATCCATTTTTATTTGTCAACCCCATTTTAACACAATAACCTGAAATGGTTTTAATATCCCGGCTTCGGCCGGCTGATTGCAGAGTAAAACTTCCCCTCCGGTTTCTCTGATTTCATGAGGCTTCTTTGAAAAGCTGCACAGTACAAGAATCCTCGTAAACCCGTCATTTCTCTCATATGCCACAATGTCCCCCGCATAATCTCTGCGGGGTATAAATCTTCCGCGGACAAGGCACGGTTCCTGCTTCCTCAGCGCCGTCATTTGTCTGTAAAAATTTAAGACAGATTTTTTATCATCTTCCTGTCTTCCCGCTTCCTCCCAGTCTATCATCTGTCTCGCATTATCCCGGCTTCTTAAGTTGACATAACAGAGTGCCTCCTCTTTTGTACACCCGTCTGACAGTGCAGTTTCATACTGCCCTCTGCTCTCAATATCATCAAAGCTTTCGATGGAATCTTTCCACACATTCTTCGTCCCCAGTTCCTGCCCCTGATAAATAAAAGGGGTCCCCCTCAGGAAAAAATACATCCCGGCCAGCACAGTGGCCGCCTCGTAAGTCTGATCTTCTTTTGCGGGAAAAAACTTGTTAACTGCTCTTGGCTGGTCGTGGTTTTCTATAAACAGACCCGGCCATCCAATTTTCTGGATTTCTTCCTGGCTTTCAAACAAAAGCTCCCTGAATTCTTCTACCGTCCAGTTTTTTCTCTTATGCCACTTTTCATCGCTTCCCTCCAGGTCGAAGTTTGTGTAATGAAAATCAAACATCATAGAAAAACAGCCCTGTTCCCCAATATAATCGCCAATTTCGGAATACGGGACATCCACCGCTTCTGAAACTGTGATGCATTGGCAGGGTTCAAATACCTCTTTTCTCAGTTCCTTCAAAAACGCATTAATCCCCCTGACATTTCTTGTGTAGGGAAAACAGCTGGCCAGTCCGTCTCTCCCGTCAGGCTCCGCCCGAAAAACATCCAGCTCTTTCTTAATAAAATTGACGGCATCCACACGGAATCCGGCAATTCCTTTTTTTATCCACCACCGTATCATGTCATACAGTTCATACCTCAGTTCTTGATTCTCCCAGTTGAGATCCGGCTGTTTTCTGGAAAAAGAGTGAAAATAGTATTCCTCTGTTCCCGGTACCGGCTCCCACACAGAACCTCCGAACACCGACCTTAAGTTGCTTGGCGGACAGCCGCTGTTCGATGTTCTGAAAATATAATAATCCCTGTATTTGCTTTCCGGATTTTTTATGGCCTGCAAAAACCATTCGTGCTCATCCGATGTATGATTAAGCACCAGGTCCATCATGACTTTTAAATCCCGCATTCCCGCCTCCCGGATTAAATTGTCCATATCATCCATTGTGCCGAACATAGGATTGATACTGTAATAATCTGAAATATCATAGCCGTTGTCATCCATAGGAGATGCGTAAACCGGACAAATCCAAAGGACTGTCACTCCCAGTTTTTTCAGATAATCCAGTTTCTTTGTAATCCCCTTCAAGTCTCCCATTCCGTCCCCATCGCTGTCATAAAAGCTCTTAGGGTAAATCTGATAGATGATTTCCTCTTTTCCTCTGGAATTTCTCATGTACTGCTCCTCTTTTTCTTTCCCGCAGGTGGACACGCTTCTCCTGTTAAGGTATGATATTTTTACCGGCTTTTTAGGCCTTCCCTGATTTTGGCAAGGCACAGAGAAAAAGCCCTATTGAACTATATGAAGGAGTGATATTTTGAATACCAATAATGAAACTGCCCTGGGCACTATGCCGGTAGGAAAGCTGCTGTTCCAGCTGGCTGTTCCCACCATCGCAGCCCAGGTTATCAATGCTCTCTACAACATGGTCGACCGAATCTATATCGGCAGGCTTCCGGGAGGAGAAGGCCCTCTTGCTATTGCCGGGCTCGGTATCGCATTTCCGATCATCATGATCATTTCCGCATTTGCCTCCATGATTGGTATGGGCGGAAGTCCCCGGGTTTCCATCAAAATGGGACAAAAAGATCATGACGGGGCAGAAAAAATCCTTGGAAATGCCGTAACCGCTTTGACGGGACTGGCTATTCCCCTGACCCTGTTTTTTTATCTCGGAAAAGACTCCCTGCTTTCCATGTTCGGAGCCACAAAAAACATCCTGCCCTACGCCAGCGATTATCTGAGTATTTATTTGATCGGCTCCATATTTGTCATGTTTTCTCTGGGTCTCAACAGCTTTATCACCTGCCAGGGGTTTGCCAAGACCAGCATGCTGACTGTACTGATCGGCGCTGTACTGAATATCATTTTAGATCCGGTCTTTATCTTTGGCCTGGGACTCGGAGTCAAGGGTTCCGCCCTTGCCACTGTCATATCCCAGGGTGTATCGGCGGTCTGGGTTATCTGCTTTCTCACAGGAGAAAGAACAGATCTAAAGATACGCAGAAAAAATCTGCGTCCGGAACTTAAGGTACTGCTGCCGGTCATCGCCCTGGGCATTGCACCGTTCATCATGCAATCTACGGAGAGCCTGGTTCAGATCACTTTAAACTCCGGTATGAAGCGGTACGGAGGTGCCGGCGCAGATGCTCTCGTATCCGTCACGACCATCGCCATAAGTTCCATGCAGTTTTTGTCCATGCCCGCACTGGGTCTGGCCCAGGGGGCGCAGCCTATCATCAGCTACAATTACGGAAGCCGGAATATGGACCGGGTCAAAAAAGCCTTCCGGCTTTTATTTATCATCACTGTAGCCTATACGGTCGCAATATGGGCTCTCTCCATGGCAGTGCCCCATATATATATCTACCTGTTCTCCAGCGGGGAAGCTGCCCGTGGACTGGCTGCACTGGGCAGACCTATGATCCGTATCTTTATGGGCGGTTTTCTGTTCATAGGAGCACAGTACGCCTGCCAGAACACCTTCATGGCATTGGGCAGGGCAAAGATCTCACTGATCATGGCTCTCCTGCGAAAGATCATACTTCTGATCCCTCTGGCCCTGATCCTCCCAGTTTTTTTAGGAACCACCGGAATCTTCACCGCAGAACCCATCGCAGATACACTGGCATCTGCTATCACCACCGGGGTTTTCTACTTTACCTCAAAAAAACTGTTGAGACATCCGGAAGAACCAGACATCACTCCTAACATGGAATGATGTTATCTGGCTTGTCGGCCGGTTTCTCCAGAAGATATTTCATCCATTTTCCACATGATTAGAGTGAGGCATTCTAAGAGCTGAACGGAAATCATGTGGAAAATGTCATAATATTACATACTGGTTTTTCCCTCTCATTTTTGCCTCATACAGGGCACTGTCTGCCCTTCCGATCACTTGTTCATAAGTGTCTCCGTTTTGGATCAATGTAATCCCAATGCTTATATTTACATGATTTTCATCTGTAACTGCCCTAAGCATCCGCCCTGCGATCTCTTCGATTTTTTTCTGATCTCTGATCCCGTAAATCAGACAGGTAAATTCATCTCCTCCATAACGGCTGACCACATCCTTTTCACGAAGATTTCTCCGAAGCCGGTCTGCTACTCCGGTAAGGATCTCATCTCCCTTTTGGTGGCCGAAAGTGTCATTGATCCCTTTAAAATCATCCACATCTAAAAAGAAGCATGCGCTGTATTTCTTTTTCCCCTTCAGGTCCTTTTCCAGAACCTTCTGGAAATTCTTTCGGTTAAGTGAACCCGTCAGAGCATCCTTTGTATTTTCCAGTCTCTCACTTCGGTGCATCTTAAAGAATTGAAGACCGAAAATAAAGAGCAGGACTGTAATCAAAGTCCCTTTCATCATCAAAAATAAGGTTTCACTTTTTAGAGAATACAAAGTTTCCTCGTAAGACTCTGCCACCGCCAAAGTGCAGATGGTCCAGTCGCTGATGCCTGCCGGTTCATAATAGAGCATTCTGAGCTTTTCTTTATTATGATAGTTTAAATAACCGCTTTTCCCTTGCTTTACATTTGCTTCCATGACATCCAAATCTGTTTCGTCATCATACTCCATCGTGCGCAGCATATCGTACATGGTGCTGAACCGCTCCATACCTTCGTAGGATGCAACCATCCTGCCCTTTTTGGAAAACACCAGCACAGCACCTGATCCTTTTAAATCCTCTCCGTTCAGCATGCGTCCCAATTCCACAGTGCTGTATTCCAGGCAGATCGCGCCTTTTACCTTTCCGTCTCTTACCAAAGGCACACCTATAATAATGGACTCCGTCCCTTCTTCTTCATCCACGAGAACTTTAGATATGCTTTTCTTATCTTTCATCAAATCCTTATAGTACTTTCGTTCTGCGATGTTCTGTCTCTTGTGGCTGCTGTAATACATATTGCCTTTATTATCTGCTACACCGATTTTCAGTCCTTTTGAATCAAATCTGGCGACAATATCCCACCAATTTTCTTCCCCTGATCCATCCGGAACATCACAAACCACCGCCAGGCTTTCCAGCCAATTCTGGTTATCCTTCAGCAAAGACTGCAGGGAAGCTTTTGCCGTATCATTCGTTGACCTCAAATCATGCCTTGTCTGTTCTACGATCTTGGTATCCATTTTCCGGTAATACTGCACAAAAGAAAAAATAAAGAACGTAACCAGAGCAATCACCATCAGAAGAATGACCGTCGTATTCAGCTGTCTGTTTCTCTTTTTTTCCCTCATTTTCCCCTCCCCGCTCAGTAACTGCGATTCGTAATTACCTACATTATACTCCATATTACAATGCAATCAAAGAAAACCTTTTTCCGAAAAATACAAAAATTCGGAAAAAGGTTTTCTAAAGTTCTTTCTTCACTGTCCACAGCCAGCTGAGGCACCTCTTGTTTTATATATGTCATTCTCCAGAAGACATCATGCCCATTATTCAGCTACTGCGATTGCTTCTATCTCAAACAAAGCCCCTTTGGGCAGTGCTGCCACTTCCACGCAGGAACGAGCCGGTTTATTTTCTCCGAACCGTTTCTCATAAACTGCATTGATTGCGGCAAAGTCGTTGATGTCATCTAAAAATACGGTTGTTTTAATTACATTATCCAGAGATAATCCGGAAGCCTTCAGCACTTCATTTAAGTTTGTCAGCGCCTGGTCTGCCTGAGCCTCCACTCCTTCCGGAAGGGTCCCTTCCTTCGGATCCAGACCCAGCTGTCCTGATGTGAATACAAGATTTCCTGTTTTTACTGCATGGCAGTATGGTCCCACTGCTGCAGGGGCTTTTTCTGCATTGATTGTCTCACGTGTCATCATGATCCTCCTCACTTTCTAAAAATTAATAAGGTTTATACAATTTTTTTGTAATTCCATTATAGCACAGGCTTTTATGCGCGTCCATTCCTTTAATTGCTTATGGTAACTTTCAGTTCTGCATTGTGCTTCTCAATTTTTTGGGCTGCCTTTTCATCTGCTGCATCCTTTGTCGGATAATAATCAATATAATAAAATAAGTTTTTATCAAGATTTTTGAATGTGTATGTATTTTTCCCCTTCTTGAGTTCTGTCATCTGCGGTTCTCCCTGTTCATCCATGTTGTTCAGGGACAGCACTGGTTTCAGAGACAGGTCTGCTTTTGCAATATCCTCAAAGACAACCGTAAGCTTTCCGTTCTGTGACCGAAAAACATTTCCGATCACCAAACTGCCGAAGGTTCCTTCCGCCCCATCAGTCCCCTTCATGGCGTCCACATCAAAATAAAGGACTCCCTTGCTGCTGAATTTCATAAAGCGGCTTCCCTTAAAAGAAAGCTTTGCTGGATCCTTCTCTTTATCCAGATCCGCAAATCCCTGAAACAGAGGCGTTACCGTTTTCTTTTTCGTCTTCACGTTATATTGGACCAGAGAAAGATTTTTGAACATCTGGTCTTCCTTCATATAAATCTCAGACGGATATCCGAGAAAATCCACCGTACTGCGATTCTGGACCACTGCGTTGGAGTCATTCTGCCCTTGATCCATCAATTCCTGGATTACATCTTCTTTTGGTCTTCCCCCAATTTTCTTTTGACTGGTCTGCTGTATATCGCCTTCATAGATATCATCAAATGCCTGCTTTTTATCGGACAGTGTCATGTCTTTCACATTAAAGAAATAATCCTTCACCGTGTCCTCCCCTTTTGTCCGAAGGAGACGCACCATACTGCCGTCACTGGATATAATAATCTTTGTCTCTGTCTCCCCATCCTCTGAAAACAGCTTCATTTTTTCAAGATCCAGTGCAGCGCAGATCTTTTTTTCTTTCATATCATAGACATAAAACCCTGCAGAGTTATGAAACATCACCCTGCTGTCTGAAGCATAATCAAGCTTAGGGAAATCGGACACTTCATCCTTTTGGGTCGTCTCTCCTATAAATGTTTTTAATTCCTCATCCGATGAAAACGGTTTTAATTCTGATTTTTTAGAACATCCTGCAGCCGTGACAGCCAGAACTGCTGCCATCACCATAAGAATCCTGATTTTTCTTTTCATGAACGCTCTCCTTTATTTGATCCATTTCGGAGAAGGATAATATCGAAAGCTTGCTTTCCCTATTATCTCATCTCTGGTCACATAGTGAGTCTGCCATTCTCTCGCATCATTGGAACTGTTCCGGTTATCACCCATAACAAAATAACCGTTGTCCGGCACCTTATACGGGCCGAAATCATCCACAGGCTCTTCCCTGATATAAGGCTCTTTCAAAGGCTTTTTGTTTTTGTTAATATAGACCTTCCCGTCTTTTACTTCAATGGTCTCTCCCGGAAGCGCAATCACTCTTTTTATATACCATTCAGTTTCGTCATCCGGATACTTAAATATGATCACATCTCCCCGTTTCGGTTCACTGAACAGGTATGCGGTTCTGAATGCAATAAGCTTATCCCCGGTCATGATCGTATTTTCCATGGATCCGCTGGGAATACTGGCGTTGACAATGACGAAGTTTGTAATAAACAGGGTAATCGCCAAGGTTACAGCGATACACACAATCCAGCTCCTGACTTCTTTCCTGAAATTTTGTTTTTTTGCTTTTTCCTGCTCCTGTTCCTTTTCCATGATGCCTCCTTCTGTATTTAAACCAAGTAGATGAATCCACTTTATTTTCTGTAGAATAAAAACCTCTTTGTCATACCACAAAGAGGTTTTTTCTTTTTTCTAGTCTGTATATCCTCTGCGGATAATCTCATGTCTTCCAGGTCCGTTGGAGATCAGTGTAATCGGATATCCGATCTTCTCCTCAACAAACTCTATATACTTTCTGCAGTTTTCCGGAAGCTTGTCATATTCTGTAATGCCGCGGATGTCGCTCTTCCAGCCCGGAAGCACCTCAATCACCGGTTTTGCTTTTTCCAAATCTCCGGTCGTCGGGAAATCAGTGGTTACTGTTCCGTCAATGTCATAGGCGACACAAACCGGAATCTCTTCTAAATATCCCAGAACATCAAGAACTGTAAATGCCACGTCTGTAGTTCCCTGCATCCTGCATCCGTACTTGGAGGCAACCACATCAAACCAGCCCATCCTTCTCGGACGTCCTGTGGTCGCACCGAATTCTCCGCCGTCACCGCCGCGTCTTCTGAGCTCATCGGCTTCTTCCCCGAAAATCTCACTGACAAAGGCTCCTGCACCTACGGCACTGGAATATGCTTTGACCACTGTGACGATCTTCTTGATCTCATAAGGCGGGATACCTGCGCCAATGGCTCCGTATGCAGCCAGTGTTGAGGAGGATGTTACCATAGGATAAATTCCGTGATCCGGATCCTTCAGGGAACCAAGCTGTCCCTCCAAAAGAATCGTCTTATCCTCCTTAAGAGCATTGTGCAGAAACAGAGATACATCACATACATACGGCTCTACCATCTCTTTATACTCCATCAGAGTGTCATACAGCTCATCAGGATTCAGAAGAGGTTTGTGGTACAGGTGCTCCAGCAGTACATTCTTTGTTTCACAGATCTTTGTTAATTTTTCTTTTAATGCTTTCCCGTCAAACAGTTCGTTGACCTGAAAACCAATCTTCGCATATTTATCAGAATAAAACGGTGCAATTCCTGATTTTGTAGATCCGAAAGAACCTTTGCCCAGTCTTTCTTCTTCATACTCATCAAACAAAATGTGATACGGCATCACGATCTGAGCCCTGTCAGAGACTAAAATCTTTGGTTTTGGCACTCCCTGTGATACGATTTCCCCGATCTCTTTAAAAAGCACCGGAATATTCAACGCCACACCGTTTCCGATAATGCTCGTTGTATGATCATAGAATACACCGGAAGGCAGCGTGTGAAGCGCAAACTTTCCGTAGTCATTAATGATGGTATGCCCGGCATTCGCACCTCCCTGGAAACGTACGATAATGTCAGATGTTTCTCCCAACATATCTGTAATCTTGCCTTTTCCTTCGTCGCCCCAGTTGGCTCCCACTATTGCTTTAACCATATGTGTATCCTCCTAATTATCAATGACGTGTCTTCGCCATTTTCTTTTGCATAAAGCGAACAACATTTTAATATTATATTGTTTTTTCCCATGTGTCAAGAATCCGCAGGGAGATTCCTACTTTTCTTTTACAGAAAAGAAAGAATCTACACGGTGTTTATAATCCAGAAGGGAATTATACTGCAGATACTGGTAATTCGTCAGCCATTTATCCTTATCTTCCTCATTCTGAGTCGCTACATTTTTTCCGTCCTTTGTCACATATCCGTTGGCATTGATGGCCGGGATCTGTTTCTGAAGTTCCTCCAAATACTGGTTATACGGAGTAAGCTTTAAGTTTGTCTGCTGAAGCATCAGTGTGGACAGGTAGTTGGCACTTGTGAGGTTTACATTGTTCTGCTCCTTGATATCATAGTTTGCCCAGATGACAAACGGAACCGTAAACTTCTTCTGCATTTCTTTAATGTCCAGGCTGTTTAAGTCCTTCCCGTAAAGCAGTTCATAGAACTCATCTTCCAGCTTTGGCTGATGATCTCCGAACATAACGACGATTGTCGGCTCCTTCTGGGTCTTAAAGTAGTCAATCAGTTTCTTGAAAGCCCGGTCAGATTCATGGATCAGAGACAGATAGCGCTCGGCTGTTTCCGTCTTTTTCTCATCCTTAATGGTAATCTGCTGTTTGAAATTGTCATCCGGAATCAGGTATCCTCCATGATTCTGGATGGTTACATTGAACATAAACAGTGGATTGTCTGCTTTCTTTTTCTCAAAGGTTTCTATGATCTTGTCATAGTCAGACTCATCACTGACCCATCCTCTGATTCTTTTCACTTTGGACTCATCCAGAGATGTCTCATCCATGAAATTATCAAATCCCAGAAGCGGATACACACTCTGTCTGTTCCATGCATTCGGTTTGTAAGGATGGAAGGCTGTAGTCTCATATCCCTGCTGTTTCAGCTGAGAGGCAAGACTCGGCACCTGATGCTTAACAAACTGAGTATAAGCATTTCCGTTCAGAGGAAGAGAGGACACTGAATTTCCGGTCAGGAATTCATATTCAGAGTTGCTTGTTCCTCCCCCGAACACAGATACCAGCATATTTCCCTTGATTGTATTTTCTTTCATAGAATTGATATACGGCATCACTTCTTTGTTTGTTTTAATTTTATTGACCACATTCAGGTCAGAAAAGGTCTCATTCATGATAACAACCACATTCGGTTTCTGTTTCAGCGACTTGTTCTGTCCCGTGGTCACAGTATAGTTCTTGGCAATATCTTTTACCTTATCTACGCTGTATCCTTCCGGTTCTGTTCCCAGCAGATACTGGACATTCAGAAGGAAACTTAAGACAAATCCATTCCGCTTATAACCCTTTTTCTGATTAAAGAACTCTACCTTTACATTCTTTGATTCCAGAAAGTTTACCCGTGTACAGAGGAAACTCTGTCCCACTGTAATTGCTGCCACAACCACCAGTGCCACCAGACGCTGTTTCCATCGGAATGCCTTTATGGTATCCAGCTTCCATGCAATGATGCACAGTGCCAGACAGATAATCGTTGCAACAATGGCTGCTTTATTATAGGACAGTGTGTAATGGTCTGCCACGTCCATAGCTGTACCAAGCGCCCAGATATCAGCCGGTGTAATCGGCGTTCCGCGGAACTGCATAACAAAGTAGTTACCAATGGCACATCCGTATAATAACAAGTCACCTACAATAATTGCATACTTGGTGCGGTTAAAGATCAGCAGCAGGATTCCGAAAACGATGTAGAACCAAACCACATTCAGGGCATAAGAGAAAATTCCCATGACACTGATTGGATTATAGAAAACTTTTTCTACCATATAAAATGCCAGCCACGGATTGATGATAAACAGTGCCCATGACAGCCATTTATTCCATTTTTCCGGAATATTCAGCTGAATCAGAAGCAGCACAACCAATCCCAGTGCAATGGCAATCGTCAGTCCGATGGCCCACATATCGACCTGTGTTGTCATAACTCTGGCACAAAGCCTGACCTCAGTTTTCTTCCCGTTTTTTACAAGAGGCTGGAACACGGATCCCATATCCTTTGAAATGTAAATGTACAGCGGATCCTTTTTCTTGATCCCGATACCTTTGATCTCGTAAGTATAAGTCTCGCCCTTTTTCAATTCCTGATTGACAATCACCTTGTACCACCGGTCATCGTGCAGTTCCCTGCGGCGCATGGTTGCTTTGATCTCAGTCTTTCCGTCTACCTCTTCTATCGTCGGGGTGATATGGAATACAACATTTCCTTTGGAGTCTTTGATTTTAAGGTCAATGCTTCCCGGTCTTGCATCTCCGTAATTTCTTCCCACACGGAAATCCAGCCGCTCTGCAGTACTGAAGTTGGCCTTAAACTCCTGTTTCACTGTATCTCCGTCTGCAATGGCGATTTTCTCCATGCCGCTCTCCGGCACACCCTTCGCCACGCGCTCTGCAAACTGATCTTTATTCTTGATGCATAAAACACAGAATAAGATCAGGCACGCAATAATAAAGTATTTCCCAAACTTATGAATAAAGTTATGGATTTTTCCCATTTTGTCTTTAAAACCATTTGTTTTACTGTTCATGATTAATTCCCACCTAATTTGTATTTTTTAATGATAAGTTTATCATCCTGTCCCTCTTAAAATAACCTCTAAAAATTCCCAAGAATTTTAAAATCTTTGACCTCTGCCCGTATACCGGTCAAAGCATTGCGGATGCCCGGCTCGTTCAAATTGCCGGCTACATCGATGTAAAAGCCATATTCCCACTGTCTGTTGGGAAGCGGTCTGGACTCAATGTTTGTCATGCTGACATCATTAAACATAAAATGGGCCAGAATATTGTAAAGAGATCCTGTCTCGTGAGGCAGTGAAAAGCTGATGCTTACTTTCCTTGCATCTTTCCTGTACTGTTTTTTCTTGGACATAACAACAAAACGCGTACAGTTATTTCCCTCGAAATTCACCTTTTGTTTTAACACTTCCAGTCCGTAGAGCTTTGCAGCCCGTTCACTGGAAATCGCAACCTTTGTCCGGTCGTTGTCATCCGCAACTTTTTTGGCTCCCACAGCCGTATTACGGATGCGCACCTGGTCCCATTTTGTCTCATCCAGGAATTTTTTGCACTGCATCAGTCCCTGTGGGTGAGAGTACACTTTTGTCACTTTGGACAGATCCGTTCCTCTGATACCCACAAGTGCATGGTTGCATTCCACAGTTTCCTCTCCGACCACACATACGTCATGATTTAAAAGAAGATCATAGATGCCGCTCACTGTTCCTGCGGAAGTATTCTCGATCGGGAGGATTCCGTAATCCGCTTTCCCCTCATCCACTGCAATTACTACATCTTTAAATTCCTCTGCCGTAAAGTGGCTGATATTTTCTCCGAAAAACTGAACCATAGCCTGTTCCTGATACGCCCCCGGAATCCCCTGGTATACAACCTTTGTGTCACTGTTAATTTCCAGCCGGTCCACCTGTTTAAACTTTTTGCGCACATAACTGTCTTCCTCTGACAAAAGGCTGTACTGGTAGCGGCGGCCGATGGACATGAGCTGCAGAAACAGTTCCTCCGTTCCCTTTTTCAAGAAATCCTGGTCAACTTTTTGAGTCAGAGCTTCGATTTTCTGCTGTTCCCGCTCCCTGTCATAGATGGGTTTCCCTGTTCCCTTTTTATATTCAGCAACTTCTTTGGAACAGTGCATCCGTTCTTCGAACAGCCGGACAATCTGCTGGTCGATCTGGTCAATGTCCTTCCTTATATCAACTAAATCTCTCATATTAACTTTCCTTCTCCTCTAATGCTTCTTTTAGTTCCAGAATCGTCCGGTTCAGCACCGGATGTCTCACATGCGGCGCGATCTGTGCAAGCGGTTCCAGCACAAACTGCCGCTTTGGAATTTCTATGTGTGGAATCTTAAGATGCTGTTCATTGAGAATCAGATCTTCATACAGAAGAATATCCAGATCTAATGTTCTTGGCCCCCAATGTACGGTCCGTTCCCTGCCGGCCCTGCTTTCCAGTCCCTGCAGAAATTCCAGCAGCTCTGCCGGGCTCTTTAATGTATCAATTCCAATACAGCCATTAATGAAAGGATCCTGGTCAACATTTCCGTAAGGCTCTGTCTCCAGCAGACTGGATACACACATCACACGGGTGTCATCCTCATGATCTACCTGCTTCACAGCCTGCTTGATGTATTCTGCGCGGTCTCCCATGTTGGATCCCACACCGATATAAGCTCTGCTCCATTTTCTCTTAATCTTTACGGCAACACTCTGAATAGGAAGTCCTATGGGAGCCCAGGGCTTTTTGACCTCCACCTCAACTTCCTTTATGAGGTCATATTTTATGAGAAGCCGTTCTGCAATGGTTTCCGCTGCCCGTTCGATCAGATCGAATGTGTTTCCTTCCATAATATCCCGTATCCGGTGGCACACATCACCATAGTTGACAGAATCTTCGATCTTGTCACTGGCTCCGGCTCTTTTTGTATCTGTATAAAGCACTGCAGACACAAGGAACTTCTGTCCCAATACTTTTTCTTCCTTATATACTCCGTGATTGCTGTAAATCTCCAGCTCTTTGATTATTATCTGATCCATAATTCCATGCTCCTTTAACAGCGGCATATTGCCTCAATCATAGAGAGGGCACGCCTGTTTTCCCGGACATCATGAACCCGGAACATCCGGCATCCTTTCATATATCCGCTCACTGTAGTTGCCAAAGTGCCCTCTGTGCGTTCATCAGCCGGCAGATTCAGCGTAAGCCCGATCATGGACTTTCTGGATGTTCCCAGCAGAACCGGCACCCTGAAATCCTGCAGAAGTTCCAGATGATTCATCAGAATCAGATTCTGTTCCAAAGTTTTAGCGAAACCGATTCCCGGATCCAAAAGAATCTTCTCCCTGTCCATCCCGGCGTCTTCTGCAAGTGCCATAGTTTCTTTCAGATCTTCCATCACATCACTTAGATAGTCATTATAGTCTGTATTTTTCCGGTTATGCATCAGACAGGCCGGAATTCCTGTCTTTGCAAGCAGAGGTGCCATGCTGCCGTCCCATTTCAGCCCCCATATATCATTAATCATATCAGCCCCGGCCTGAATGCCTGCCTCTGCCACCTGGGATTTATAAGTGTCCAGAGAAATGACAGGATCAAATTCTTTCCTGACGGCTTCGATTACCGGCGCTGTCCTTTCGATCTCTTCTTCCTCTGTAATTTTTTCATGCCCCGGGCGGGTGGACTCACCCCCTATGTCAATGATATCCGCACCTTCACTGAGCATAAGTTCCGCATGCTTTAAAGCCTGGTCCATCTGGTTATACTTACCCCCGTCAGAAAAGGAATCAGGGGTCACATTGAGTATTCCCATAATATATCCTTGATGTTCCATCTCAAATTGTTTCGTTCCTATCTTCATGTCAAACTCCTAATACCGGTATCTGTTATTCTTCTTTTCTTCCGGCCAGTAGCACTCTTTTCTGGCCTTACAGTTTCTGCAGTCTCTGGAAAGCTTATCTGCCCTGTAAAAAAGACAGGAAAGTCTGCCACTGTCCGGTCTTCTGTGAGATTCTAAAAGAGAAAGAATCATTTCCCTCTCGGCTGTCCTATAAGGGGATTCCAAAAGAATCTTTGATGCAATCAGCAGTCCTGCTTCCTCATGGGGAATTCCTTCTGTATACTGCTTCCCTCTCCCAATATCATGCAGAAAGCCAGCCGCATAGATTACATCTTTCGGCACATCCAGCTGCTGCTCCAATACAAAAATATAGGCGATTCTGGATACCGCAAGAAAATGCTCCGTATCATGAAGACAAAAGATCCGGCCTTTTTCTGAATCCTGAATCTCACGGTATGCTTTTTGATATTCTGTGTGATTGATAATATAAGAAAGCCGCTCCAACGATTCACCCTCTCAGTTCCTTTAAAAATGACAATGTCCCGAATACAACGATGACTTCATCCTGCCCGCAGCCATCCCTGATCTTTGGATAACAGTCCCCAAGCCTTCCGCATTCCGTCACGTTGCGGTAATAGGGGCGGGCTGCCAAAGCCAGCTCTTTGGCAGGCAGGGCCCGGTCACTTTCAGGCGTTACGGTGTAGATCTCATCTGACATCGGAGACATGATCTTAAGCATCTGCGGATAATCCTTATCCGACAATACTCCCATTATATAGATTATTTTTTTATTTGTAAAATTCTTTTGAAGAAATTGTAAAAGCCTTTCTGCACCATCCGGATTATGTGCCCCATCACAAAAAACCGCAGGAACCGCTGAAATACGCTGTAATCTTCCATCCCATGCCGCGTTTTTAAACCCTTCTCTTATGGAATCCTGCAGAAAAAGATAAGATTTTTTTAAGATTTGAAGCGCCTCCAGAGCGGTCACTGCATTGTAAATCTGATGCCTCCCCAGCAGTCTGATTTCCATATTGCGGTACTCTGTCCCATCGGAGCATGTATAGGAAAACTCAGCTCCTTTGAGAGACTCTGACAGAATTGTCAGACGGCTTGGATCAACAAAGGTAAGAGGTGCGTTCATCTGCTCCGCTTTTTCTGTGATGACTTCATTCGCCTCCTCGGCGTTATAATAGGATACACAAGGGCATCCCTTTTTCATAATTCCTGCTTTCTCTCCGGCGATTTCTCTCAGAGTGTTGCCCAGGTATTGGGTATGGTCAAATCCAATAGAGGCAATCATCGTACAGAGCGGTTCTGTAATCACGTTGGTTGCATCCAGACGGCCTCCAAGTCCTGTCTCCAAAAGCACCACATCCACTTTTTTATCGAGAAAATAAAGAAAGGAGAGGGCAGTCTCCATCTCAAAGACTGTGGGATGTTCTTTTTGATCCCTGACCATTTCCTTCGAAACTTTTTTTATTTTCTCCATATAAAAGCACAGATCATCTTTCGAAATGATCTGGTCATTAATGCGGAATCTTTCTTCATAGCAGAAAGAAGCAGGAGAGACATATCGTCCTGCTTCATAACCCTGCTCTTTGAATACTGACGAAAGAAACGCCAGAGTGGAACCTTTTCCGTTGGTGCCTGCAATGTGGACGATCTTAAGCTGGTCCTGCGGATTGCCAAGGCGCTTTAACAGCTCTCTTATATTGTCCAGCCCTAAAACACTTCCAAACTTATTTGCCTGTCCGATAAATTCCATTGTCTCCTGATAGTTCATTAAGGTTTCCCTCCTGCGTCTCATCTGTTGTCTATTCAGATAGAAGAGCCTCTTTTATGACATCCTCAATCTTTTTCACATAAACGATTTCTATATTCTCTGTGATTTCTGTATCAAACTCTCTGACATCCTTTTCGTTGGCCTTCGGCACCAGAACTTTTGTCATGCCTGCCCGTTTTGCTGCCAGCATTTTTTCTTTCAGCCCTCCAATAGCCAGTACCTGTCCTCTGATCGTTACTTCCCCGGTCATGGCTACGGTTCCTCTGACCTTTCTTCCTGTAATCGCTGAGAGCAGCGCAACTGTCATTGTAATTCCGGCAGACGGACCATCCTTCGGAACTGCCCCTTCCGGGATATGGATGTGGATATCATGAGTATCAAAAAAATCATCCTTGATCTTATATTTGCCGCTTTTGCTCCGGATATAACTCACCGCAGCCTGTGCAGACTCTTTCATCACATCACCCAGAGAACCCGTGACAATGAACTTCCCTTTTCCGGGCATAGTATTCACTTCCAC
Source organism: Anaerostipes sp. (assembly GCF_018381315.1). GTDB lineage: Bacteria > Bacillota > Clostridia > Lachnospirales > Lachnospiraceae > Anaerostipes. The sequence continues at coordinate 233,347 of NZ_JAGZSD010000004.1, forward strand.
ATTGAGCATAACCCCTCCGACGCTGGTCCATGCCAGACCGTGGACAATGCCGGTCTCATCCTTCAGGCTTTCTTTCTCCAGTTCATACGGTGCATTGCCAAGATAATCCCTGACTGCTTTTTTGGTCACCGTCACCTTTTTCTTTTTGCCCTGATAGATATCCTTTGTAACCTTGCGGGACACATTGCCGATAGCCCTCTCAAGGCTCCTGACTCCTGCTTCTCTTGTATAGCTGTCTATCAGCAGTTTAAGCGCATCATCTTTCCAGACAATCTCTTTCGGGGTCAGTCCATTGGCTTCCATCTGCTTTTTCACCAAATAGTTCTTTGCGATATGAAATTTTTCATTCTCAGAGTAGCTGGAAACTTCAATGATCTCCATCCTGTCTAAGAGCGGTCTCGGAATCGTTGACAAATCGTTGGCTGTAGCAATAAAAAGTACATCACTCAAATCCAAAGGAACTTCCAGGTAATGGTCACGGAAATGCTCGTTCTGCTCTCCGTCTAATACTTCCAGCAGTGCAGAAGCCGTATCCCCTCTCTGGTCCTTCCCTACTTTATCCACCTCATCCAAAAGCATGAGAGGGTTGCGGACCTTAGCCTGCCGGACAGCCGCCACGATTCTTCCCGGCATGGCCCCTACATAAGTCTTTCGGTGTCCTCTGATCTCAGACTCATCCCGGACACCTCCCAGGGACAGCCGCACATACTCTTTATGGGTGGCCCTTGCAATAGATCTTGCAATGGAAGTTTTTCCGGTTCCCGGAGGTCCGACAAGGCACAGGATCGCTGCATCTTTCTTTTGGCTCATAGCCCTGGCTGCCAGGTATTCCAGCACACGTTCTTTTACCTTTTTAAGTCCGTAGTGGTCTTCTTCCAGAATGCTTTCTGCTTCTTCCAGGTCCATAGAGTCTTCTGAAACCTTCTCCCACGGGATATCCAGCATAATCTCAATATAAGTCCTCAGCACAGCACTCTCTGCCGCACTGTTTCCCATAGCCTGGAAACGTGAGATCTCCTTCTTAATCTTATCCTTTACTTCATCGCTTGCTTCCATCTCAGAAAGCTGGCGCAGAAATTCATCTGCTTCATCTGCTATGTTCGTCTCTCCCAGCTCTTCCCGGATTACCTTAAGCTGTTCTCTGAGCATATACTCCCGCTGGTTGTCATCAATACTTTCCTTCACCTTTTCCTGAATATCCAATCTCAGGTAAGCAAGCCTCAATTCCTGTTCCAGCATGACCAGCATCAGGCTGCATCTCTCTTTGAGATCCATCTCCTCCAAAAGTTTCTGCTTGTTCTGCAGAGAAAACGGCAGATGGGTCGCCAGGTGGTCTACAAATACTTCCAAATCTGTCTGCATCAAAATATAGCTGTATACATTAGGATCCATCTGGTTCCACACTCCTGTATACTTTTCAAAGCTTTCTTTCAGTGCGCGGAATACCGCTTCTTTTTCGTCCTCATCAAATGCCTGCTGTTCTGTATGCTGATAGGCAGCCTCTACCCGGAATATTGGTTCTTCTTCACAAATCTCCGTGATCTCCGCACGGAACATCCCCTCTGCAAAAACTCTTATAATATTCTGCGGCAGCTTTACTACCTGGCGGATCTTCGCCAGCGTACCAACCTGATACAGATCATAAGATTTCGGGTCTTCCATAGACGGATCAATCTGATTGTTCAGGAAAATCATCTGATCGTTCTGCATGGCTTCCTCAATCGCACGGACTGATTTGCTCCGTGAAACGTCAAAATGAATCACCGAATTCGGATATATGTATTTGCCTCTCAGCGCGAGCATCGGTAATACTTTTTTCATCTGCTTCTCCTTCGTTGATAATATAGTGATTTATGCCAAAAAAACTGCCTCAATAGCAAGAAATTCTTGTATTAAAGCAGTTTTTGACTTTGGGTCGAATAATTATGCTATCTCGCCATTGCTCTTCTTCGTCCTCTTTTTAACGCCTGACGGCTTTTTGGTCCTGTCAGCGGAACGAACAATCTCCGGTTCCTCACCGGATTCTACTGTTCCTCTTGTAATCACACATTTGGACACTTCTTCGTCAGAAGGAACCTGATACATCAGTTCCATGATAACGCCTTCCATGATCGCCCTTAAGCCTCTGGCTCCTGTTTTTCTTTCCATGGCCTTTTCGGCAATCGCCTCCAGGGCTCCTTCTTGGAATTCCAACTCCACTCCGTCCAGTTCAAACAGCTTCTGATACTGTTTTACCAGTGCACTTTTCGGCTCTTTGAGAATGCGGACAAGAGCTTCCCTGTCCAAAGGATTTAAGGATACATTCACAGGAACCCTTCCTATGAACTCTGGGATCAGTCCGAATTTTACGAAATCTTCCGGCAGCACCTGCTGGAGGAGTCCTCCGATATCTTCTTTCTTTCCATTTCCAATCTCAGCGTTGAATCCAATGGACTTCTGTCCGATTCTGGACTCAATGATTTTTTCCAGGCCGTCAAAAGCTCCGCCGCAGATAAACAGGATATTCGTCGTGTCAATCTGAATAAATTCCTGGTGGGGATGCTTTCTTCCGCCCTGAGGAGGAACAGACGCAACCGTTCCCTCAATGATCTTTAAAAGAGCCTGCTGCACACCTTCACCTGAGACATCTCTGGTGATAGAAGTATTTTCTGACTTTCTCGTGATCTTATCGATCTCATCGATATAAATAATACCGCACTGGGCACGTTCAATGTCATAATCTGCCGCCTGAATGATCTTCAGCAGGATATTCTCAACGTCTTCTCCCACATAACCAGCCTCAGTAAGCGCTGTGGCATCTGCGATGGCAAACGGAACGTTCAGCATCTTAGCCAGAGTCTGAGCCAATAATGTCTTCCCTGATCCGGTAGGCCCGAGCATGATGATATTGCTCTTCTGAAGATCAATATCGGAAGAATCTCCAAGCAGAATTCTCTTATAGTGATTATAAACAGCTACAGACAGCACTTTCTTAGCTTCATCCTGTCCAATCACATAGTCATCTAAAAATGCTTTAATCTCTTTCGGTTTATTTAAATGGATCTCTGTATCATCAATATACTGTTCAAACTCTTCAGCAATGATATCTGCGCAGACTTCAATACATTCATCACAAATATAGACGCCTTTTGCCTTCGGACCGGCGATGAGTTTTCTCACCTGATCCTGCGTCTTATTACAAAAAGAGCACCGGAGCTGCTTTTTGTCATCACTGTGATTTACCATAGAATTACCTCGCTCTTTCTAAATTATGATTCCCTCTTCTTGTCAAAGACAGCATCAATCAGACCATACTCTACAGCTTCCTCTGCAGTCAGCCAGTTATCACGGTCTGTATCCCGTTCGATGACTTCTATTGGTTTCCCTGTATTTTCACTTAAAATGCGGTTTAAGCGTTTTTTCGTCTTTTGCATATGCTCTGCAGCGATCAGAATCTCTGTGGCCTGCCCCTGAGCTCCGCCCATTGGCTGGTGGATCATGATCTCAGCATTCGGAAGCGCCATACGCTTCCCTTTTGCCCCTCCTGAAAGAAGGAAAGATCCCATACTTGCTGCCATTCCCATACAGATAGTAGATACATCACACTTAATAAAATTCATTGTGTCATAAATCGCCAGTCCTGCTGAAACGGATCCTCCCGGACTATTGATATACAGGCTGATATCTTTTTCCGGATCTTCTGCTTCCAGAAAAAGAAGCTGGGATACAATCAGGCTTGCTGAAACATCAGTAACTTCTTCTCCCAGGAAGATGATTCTTTCTTTTAATAAGCGGGAATAAATGTCGTAAGAACGCTCCCCGCGGCTTGTTTGTTCAATGACATAAGGTACTAAACTCATCTTAAATTCCTCCCGGTATTCAATCTGTCAATTATTTTGCCTGGCTGGAACTGATAAGGAAATCTACTGCCTTCTGTACAGCGATATCATCCATCATCTGTTCTTTCTGGCTTCCCTGTACCATCTTTTCTAACTGCTCTGTTTCCATCTGATACATGCCAGCCATCTTTTCTAATTCTTTTTTGAAGTCTTCTTCACTGGCTTCAATACCCTCTGCTGCGACAATCGCCTCTAATACAAGACGAGTCTGAATTCTCTTTAACGCCTGAGGTTTTAATTCTTCTGCAAACTTCTGAGCATCACTTCCTGTATACTGAAGATACTGTTCCATGTTAAGCCCCTGGTAGCTGAGTCTCTGTGCGAATTCATCTGCCATCTGCTGTACCTGTTCTTCAATCATAGCATCAGGGATGTCCATAGATGCATTTTCTACTGCCTGTTCAACTAATGCATTTTCTTTTTCTGTCTTGGCAGCTTCTTCTTTCTGTGCTCTGATATTCTTCTTAATCTCTTTTTTGTAGTCTTCCAATGTCTCAAACTCTGACACTTCAGATGCAAATTCATCGTCTAATTCCGGAAGCTCTTTTTCTTTGATTCCTTTGATCTTTACTTCAAATACAGCTGGTTTCCCTGCTAATTCCGGTGCATGGTACTGTTCCGGGAAGGTCACGTTGATCGCCGCTTCTTCACCGATGCTTTTTCCGATCAGCTGCTCTTCGAATCCTTCGATGAAAGTTCCTGATCCGATAACCAGAGTCTGGTCTTCTGCAGTTCCTCCCTCAAATTTTTCACCGTCAACAGATCCTGAGTAATCAATCAGTGTAATATCGCCGTCTTTGATCGGACGGTCTTCTACTGTGATCTCTCTGGCATTTGCTTCCTGTTCTTTTTTGAGCTGTTCTTCAATTTCTTCTTTTGTTACGCGGATTTTCTTTTCTTCAACTTCCAATCCTTTATAATCTCCCAGAGTTACTTCTGGTTTAACTGCAAGCTCAGCGGTAAAAATAAACGGTTTTCCCTTCTCCAGCTGAACAACATCAATGTCCGGTCTGGAAACGATATCCAGATCAGAATCTTTCATTGATTCACTATATGCTTCCGGAATCAGGATATTCGCTGCTTCTTCATAGAAGACTTCTACTCCGTAAGCTTTCTCGATGAAGTTTTGAGGTACTTTTCCTTTTCTGAATCCCGGTACGTTAAACTCTGCTTTCTTCTTATTATAAGCTTTTTTAATCGCTGTATCTAATTTTTCAGGTTCAACCTCAATTGTCACTTTCACCATATTATTGTCTAACTTTTCAACTTGTAATCCCATTCTTACAAATCCTCCTAAATATCATTATCTTTGCTGTAGTTTTATACAAACATTAAATCATTATACCATGACGTTTCCGGCCTGTCGACCGGAAATACAGATTTTACGCCATTTCTGCCAAATAAAGCCTTCTTACTGCTTTACTCCCTGATAGACATATTCATTGGATGTCTGCAGGACTCTCGGTGCCTTACTCACAATCTTCACGGTAAAAGCATCTCCTTTTTTCAGGTCTTTCTTTGACACTTCCAGCAGATGGTCATTGTGAAATGTCGTATTGATCTTCGCATCTGCCACATACACCTGACAGAAGTTTGTAAAGTTGTTTCCTTCTATAAATATGCTGTCTTCTGTCTCATATGCCTTTGTTACATTGACCTTTTTGATGCCAAACGAAATATCTGTTGCCTGAAACGGATTCTTCTGATCCCAGACATACTGTTTTCCATAGAGCATGTCATACTGAAGCTCTTTCATATCCTTCTGGTAATTTTTTGTGCCCTGCCGTGTCTGATGAAAACTGTTCATCACTCCGTTTTTAATGTTCAGCTTGGCCAGGATATCTGATCCGAGCTGATAAGCCTGAATCACTCCGTCCTTTTTTTTCAGACCCATGTTGTCCCATATAAAATAACTCGTCTCGTATTTGTTTCCATAGGTCAGATCTTTATCATCCACCTCCAAACTCGGAAGATGATCGCCATACATAACGAGGACAGTATCCTCTCCCCTCTTTTTCAGGGCATTTACCAGGTCTCCGACAAACTGGTCCATCTGATATACCTGATTGGCATAGTAGGTATATTTGTTCCTCAATGCCTCATCTTTAATGCCGCTGACCACCTTAATTTTTGGATTCTCAATAATCTCGGTCTTCGGATAGTCTCCATGCCCTTGGACAGAGATGGTATAAATATAGTCCTGTCCTTTTGTGGAATCCAGAGCATTCAGAATACACCCTGTAAGTATGCTGTCCTTTGCCCATCCGTTTTCTGTCCACTTTTTGATATTCATACACTCTTTTGATGTGAATGTGTCAAACCCAAGCTGTGAGAAAACTAAATCCCTGTCATAGAAAGCCGCACTGTTATTGTGAATGGCATGTGCGGTGTAGCCGTCTTCTTTTAACAGAGTAGCCATGCTCTCTGTGGTGGTGGACTGCAGCACCGTCTTATAAGGGTACTCTGCTGCTCCAAAATGGTCAAGATTCATGCCCGTGATCGCCTCAAATTCAGAATTGGCAGTTCCTGCGCCGTAAGACGGCATGCTCAGCTGTCCTGAAGAATATCCTTTCATATATTTATGAAAATTCGGAAGAGGATCCTGGTTGAACTTGACACCTTTCACCTGAGTAATATCAAAATGCGATTCCAGCTGCACAAAAATAATATTTGGCTTTCTTACTTTACCCTTTTTTTTTGCCTGTGCCTGTTTCGTCCTCTGCTCAATCTGTTCAATCTTCTCCTCTGAATAATTAGAAGGCTTGTCTATCCCGTTCTTCAAAGCAGTGATAGAAAAACAATAAGGCGTTCCGTAATCTCCGTAGGCAATCCGGATATTGCCGATCCTGTCTGTAAGCATATTGCTCCTGAAGCCATAGACAGTTGCGCCTCCGAATGCTGCAAAGATGAGCGCCACCGCAAAGAAGTTTCTTTTATATTGAAGATTCTGCTTTTTCGGCAGGTATAAAAAACCGACTACAAGCAGAACAAGCACAATTAAAATCAATGCTCCCATAAAAACAATAGCCGCCGGCGAATAGTAATTGGTCATTACCGGAAGAACTGACTTCATCAGCGTGACATCCACGTAGGTAAACGGAGTATTTCTTGCGCTGAGCATCAGGAAATTAACAATTCCGATGACAGACCAGATCAGTGTCACAATAATGTATGTGAACAGCCTTCTCTTCACGATCAGCACTACAGAATAAGTGACAAAAATGATAAATGCGCTGTACAAAAACATCTTCGTCCTGTCGTTGACGAAACCGAACACTCCCTGGTCAAAGGTCTGGCGCCCAAGAACTTCCAATAAAAAAGCCATGCCGAATGCCAGCACAATATTGCACAGAACCGGAACCTTTTCAATCCACTTTCCAATCTGCTTTACTATATTCTTTACCAAAGATTTCATGATACTCTCCTTACTTTGATTCTGTCTTTCAAAAATTCTCCGCAAAACGGAGTCCTTTTGGAATTTTACCGAGCAAAACGTGCTCACCCGAATAATATATAATGCGGTACGCCTGCAGGTATATACAAAAAGTCATACAGTGTATTATAACATTGTCATTGCAAAGTATCTATACTTTAATTATGAAAAAATTCTTAAATACCTGCGTGTGATTGACATTATTCTGTATCCATGATACGATGCCAAAGGAAACTTTTCTTATGGTTTTTTGTGAAGTTTCTAATATTAAATAAGAAAGGAGTTATCATATTTTAAGCGCCATGCACCTTCCGGAACGGAGCCTGGCTTATCCGCAGGATAAGGAGGATTGGAAGGTTAACGAGGTGGAAAGTGATCGAAATTTCGGCGGATGCTTTCCCGTGGCTTTGGACACGTGATGTACAGAAAAAAACTGTGAGTAATTGCAGAACAAAGGCTGTACAGCCAAAGATATAAAAACCACACAATACTAATAACTCAAAGGACACTTTGCCGCTTTTCTGATTTTAAGCGACGTTTTATTTGTGTCCGCATAAAATTAAATAAAAAGGAGATTTCAACATGTGTGGAATTATTGGATTTACAGGTAAACTAGAGGCAGCGGATATCTTAGTGGGAGGCCTTACACAGCTGGAATACCGCGGATACGACAGCGCAGGAATTGCCGTCAATGAAGGTGCATCTACAAAGATCATCAAGACAGCAGGAAAGGTTTCCAATCTCCGGGAAAAGGTGGAATCCTCAGACGACCGCAGCGGAACATGCGGAATCGGCCATACCCGCTGGGCTACCCACGGAGGAGTGACAACCACAAATGCCCATCCTCATGTGGCAGGAAACATTACCCTCATTCATAATGGAATCATCGAAAACTACAAGGAACTTGCTGCTGCTCTCAAGGCCCAGGGACGCACTCCTATTTCTGAGACTGACACTGAGGTTGCGGCTTTATATCTGGATTCTGTATATGAAGGAGACCCATTTGCCGCATTAAAGAAAGCAGACAAAGCACTTGAAGGAGCCTACGGCTTCTGTATTATGTTCAAAGACCATCCGGGAGAGATTTACTGCATGCGCAATTCCAGCCCATTGGTAGCTGCCTCCACAGAAGACGGCTCTTTCATCGCCTCTGATATGGTGGCACTGCTTCAGTACTCTAAGGATTACTTTGTCGTGCCGGAAGAACACATTGTCGTTATGAAAAAAGACGGTATCACTCTCTATGATATGGATCAGAACACTGTATCCCCTAAAATGCTTCATGTGGACTGGGATACTACCGCTGCTCAGAAGGGCGGATATGATTACTTTATGCAGAAAGAGATCTACGACCAGCCGGAAGCCCTGACAAATACTGTTATGCCAAGGCTGCATAACGGCCATGCGGATTTCAGTGCTGACGGAATATCTGATGAATTATTTGACGGTATTAATCGTGTTATCGTAACCGCATGCGGAACTGCAATGCATGCCGGGCTGGTCGGACGCCATCTGATCGAATCCATGGTCCGGATCCCTGTGACAGTCGAACTCTCTTCTGAGTTCCGCTATATGGATCCGATCCTTGATGAACATACTTTGGTTGTCATTGTTTCCCAGTCCGGCGAGACTGCTGATTCCCTGGCAGCTCTTCGCCTTGCAAATGAACGCGGTGCCAAAACGATCTCTATTGTCAATGTCAAAGGATCCAGCATTGCAAGAGAAAGCGACCAGGTTTTATATACACACGCAGGACCTGAAATTGCGGTTGCCAGCACAAAAGCATTCTCTGTACAGTGTGCAGGCTTCTATCTGATTGCCCTTAAACTGGCAGAACTGAGCGGTAAGTTTACAGAAAAAGAGTTATCAGAATACTGTACAAAATTCGAGGAAGCTATCGCTACTGTAGCAGATGTCCTGAAAATGGACTCTTACATCAAAGATATCGCTGAAAAGATTAAAGATACTTTCTCCGCTTTCTTCCTGGGCCGCAGCCTGGATTATGCCATCGCAAGCGAAGGGTCCCTGAAATTAAAAGAAATTTCCTACGTAAACTCTGAGGCATACAATGCTGGAGAATTAAAACATGGAACTATTTCTCTTGTAACAGAAGGTGTACCGATTATCGCAATCGCAACACAGGATCATGTTCTTCCGAAGATTATGGCTAATGTAGAAGAAGTGAAAGCCCGCGGCGCCCATGTCATCATGGTAACTGACAAAGATATGTCAGATTATGAAGGTGTATATGATGATTTGATCCAGGTTCCTGCCGTAGATGACAGATTCGGAACCTTTGGGGTTACTGTAGCACTGCAGCTGCTCGCTTACCATGTAACGGTCTTTCGAGGAAACGATGTAGACCAGCCAAGAAACCTGGCTAAATCTGTAACTGTAGAATAAGACCGAAATGGCAGACATCTGTAATATGCCTGGCCGGGTGTAATTTCACTAAATATCAACTCAAAAACCACCAGCACTGCTGGTGGTTTTTTGTCTGTCCGAATTATAATTGTAAGTGAAATAAAGCCCAATCCGAGTTTTACTTCGCTTCCTTAAGACAACTGATCTCCTCGCTATGGCTGACTATGACGTCCTGCATCACTGAAAGCATCCTCGTATGATTGTCCACCTTTTCACTCAGTCTGCTGAACTCCGCATGTGGCACTCTGTCCTCGTAGAGAGCATTTAACTTTGGGATGACCTCGTTTTCTACACGTAAACATGTTTTTTTAACCGATGTCATATCTTCTTCCACTGACGTCAGTCTTCCTTCCACTGATGTCAGTCTTCCATCTACTGACGTCAGCCTTCCTTCCACTGATGTCAGTTTTTCTTCCACAGATGTTATTCTTTCATGGACAGGCTGAAGTTTTTCATCCAATTTTTCGTCTAATTTTTGATCTAATTTTTCTTCCAGCTTTCGGTCCAGCAGTTCTTCAATTTTTATCAGCAGTGTATCTTGATCCATCCTATGTCCTCCTTCTTTTATATTGAGTCTATTATACCTCCATGCGCAAAAAGAAACAACATATTTTTCCATTTATGTTATATTCAGAAAACTCATAACATTCAAACTTCTTCTGCCCGCGGAATGGACGGCGCCGCCCCTCTCCGGGATACGGCAATCGAAGATGCTTTTGCACACCTTCTCAGATTGTCTGAAGGGCACATACCGCTGATAATGCCCGCAATAAAATATCCGGTGAATGTATCACCTGCCGCAGTGGTGTCTACCACATCTGCCGGCACACAGTCCTGTTTGATTCTCACTGTTCCTTTCTGGTACACAGCACCTTCCTCTCCCAGCGTCAGCACGATCTCTGCTTCCGGATAGTGTTCTGCCATCACATCCAGTATTTCATCCGGCTCTCTCTTTCCTGTCATCTGAAAACCTTCAACTTCATTGAGCATAAAAATAGAGATTTTAGAAAAATCGCAGCTGTACAGCGCTTTATTATAAGGTGAAGGATTACAGACAATACGCAGTCCCCTGTCAAATGCACTGTCTATGAGATAGTCCAATAAATTGATCTCATTTTGGATCAGCAGAAAATCACCCTGGCCGAATGCATCCAGTGCCCGGTCCATGGCCTCTTTTGACTGTTTTACATTGGCTCCCCCGAATAAAAGAATTCCGTTTTGTGCATTCCGGTCTACCTGTATGACTGCATGTCCGGTCTCTGCGCTGATTGTGCGGACAAAAGCAGTATCCACTCCATATTCATTCAGCACATCGAGGAGCATCTGCCCGTCAGTTCCAACTGTACCGCCCTGAAAGACCTTCACCCCGGCTTTTGCAAGTGCAATGGACTGATTCAGCCCCTTGCCTCCGCAAAAGGTTTCTCTTCTGTCTGACGCCTGTGTCTCTCCGGCCTCTGTAATGTGATCCACTTGATATACAAAGTCATAGTTTAAAGAACCGTAATTTAACACCTTCATAAAGCTACCTCCCAGACCCGTTTTTATTCTTATTATAACATCAGTCAACATGGGAAGAAATGAGTTTTTCTTCTTTATTCGGGTGTATGAAATGCCAGATATGCCGCACCAACCAGACCGCAGTCTTCTCCCAGCTGCGCCGGCACAATGCGGATATTGTCCCTCAGCGCTGTGTATACCTTTTCTTCCGCTCTTCTCTGGATTTCTTTAATAAATCCGGGAATTTTCAACGCCACGCTCCCTCCAAGTACAAACAGGTCAGGATCCAGAACCCCATATAAGATTCCGATAAAATTTGACAGGAATTCATATGCATCCTCCATAATCTCTTTTGCCGCTGTGTTCCCTTTTCCTGCAAGCTGATAAACCTCACCGGCATGCTTTACAGAAAGTCCGGCTTCCTCTGCCCTCCTGACAATGGCAGTTCCGCTGGAGACGGATTCCACAGACCCTTTTTTCAGGTCTCCCTGGAACGGGCCGTCCCTCCACAAGATGGAATTGGCCACTTCCTGTGCAAATCCCCTGGAACCGTGATAAATCTTCCGGTCAATACAAAATCCTGCCCCTATTCCGGTGGAGACCGTCAGGAACTGTACATATCTGCTGTTCTTTCCCGCACCCACTGCCGCTTCCGCCAAGCACGCCAGATTTGCATCATTTTCCAGGTATACCGGAACTCCCAGAGCTTTTCCAAGCTTCTTTTCTATGGGGTAATAATGCCATCCCGGAAGATTGGGCGGGGTCATTACGGTCCCTGCCATCAAATCCAATGGCCCTGGGCATGATATACCTACGCCCTCCACTTTTACCTGAAATCTATCAACGACGCTCTTTATACGGCAAATGGTTTCTGCGGCCTCACCTTTGTCCGTCGGAAACTGTTCTCTCTGTACAATATGATAGTCTTGATTGATCAAAGCTACTCTTGTATTCGTTCCTCCCACATCAATACCAACTGCATATCTCATATCTTTCCGCCTTTCCTTGATTGATGAAATACCAAAAGAAAAGAGCAGCTAAAGCCGCCCCTTTCCCCAAACGATCATTTTACTCATAGTAATATTTTACTTTGTCTCCTGAATCAAACAGTGCTATTTTTTCTGCAACCACTGCCTTGCAGGCCTTAATCGGCTCCGGATAAATTTCCAAAGGTTCGCGGTATTCCGGATGCTCTTTTAAAACCTCCCGGCATTTTGCATAAAAGGCCACTTTGATATCACTGGAAATGTTAATCTTAGAGATGCCGATCTTCACTGCTTTTGCAATCTCTTCATCCTTATTGCTGGATCCCCCATGCAGTACCAGAGGGATATCCAATGAGTCTTTTAATTTTTTCAGGATATCCAGCCTGAGTTCCGGTTTCATATCACTCGGATATATTCCATGGGCCGTTCCGATAGCTACGGCCAGGGTATCAATACCTGTCTGTTTCACAAAATCATCTGCCTGCTCAGGATCCGTATAGATTACACCGGTGGTTCCGCCTTCGATTGAATTCCCGGTGGTTCCAATGGTTCCTAACTCGCTCTCCACAGAAACGCCCACAAGATGAGCAACCTCACATACTTTTTTTGTGACCGCAACATTTTCTTCATACGGAAGTGTCGATGCATCGATCATAACGGATGTGAATCCTGCCCGGATAGCCTGCATGACAGTCTCAAATGTGTCGCCGTGGTCCAGATGAATAACTACCGGCACATCTGTTTTTGATGCTTCATAGATCATACTTTGAACCAGACTGTCCTCCACAAAATGGAACTCGTCAGGAGACATCTCCAGGATCACTGGGCTTCTCAATTCTTTTACTTTCTGCATAACCGCTTTTAACAGCTGGTCACTTCCGATATTAAATGCAGGCACTGCAAATCCTTTTTCGTCTGCTACCTTCAGCAGATCTTTCATATTCATAAGCATTGTTCATTTCTCCTTTTATTCTTTTTATAATGATTTTCCTTCTGATTTTGACAGTTTAATATATTTTTTTACAAGCTCCCGGCTGTCGATTTCCACCTGGTGCATCATGACCCAATAATTAATATCCGGATCTCTATCCAGCTGTCTTTTGATACTTTCCACATTGGCATTCATAAAATCACATCCCACATTGATTTTATTGATTCCATATTCAACACATTTCCGGATATTATCGTCCCCGGATCCGCTTCCCCCGTGAAGAACCAGAGGCATTTTTGTTTTTTCTTTAATCCTCTTTAATATTTCAAAATCAAATGCGGGTACAAATCCTTCCGGATAATTTCCATGGGAACTGCCGAAAGAGATTGCCAGTGCATCGATCCCTGTCTCTCTGGCAAAACGCAGCGCTTCATCCGGATCTGTCTTCATATCATCATCTGTATAGCGGTCCCCTTCACTGGCTCCCATACATCCGATCTCTCCTTCCACGCTGGCATCAAATTGGCTGGCAAATTCCACAATCTCTCTGGTCATCTTTATGTTGCCTTCCAGGTCATAGGAAGAAGCATCCACCATCACACTGGAATAACCGTCAGCCAAGGCTTTCTTTAGTAATCCAGTATCCTCACCGTGGTCAAAATTTAATGCAACCTCCACACTGGCTCTCTGAGCCAGTTCTTTTACAATAGGTGCAATCAGGCCGCTGTCGCAGTGTTTTACCATATGCTCCTGTACAATATTTACAATAACCGGTGCTCTTAAAGACTGGGCCGCCTCAATAACTGCCCTGGCTGTTTCTATATTAAAGCAGTTGATTGCCATGACTGCATAGTTTCCTTCATTTGCACGTCTCAGCATTCCCTTCATAGATACATACATTTTCTTTTACCCCTTATGAAATTTTGATGTCAGAGAAATCAATATCTTCCTCTTCTTCCGTGTCAGCCTGATTTTCCACAGGTTTCTTTTTGAGTATAAACAGAAGGATTCCTGTGATCACTGAACCGATGGCCAGTGCCAGACAGAACTGCAGCGGCTTATTCATGGCCGGAACAATAAACATTCCTCCGGACGGCACTGGTGATTCCACGCCCCACATCATTGATAATCCACCGCCGATGGCAGCTCCCACCGTACAAGAAAATACCACGCGTACCAGATCGTTCATGGCGATCGGAATGACCCCTTCCGTGATCATACAGATGCCCATTGGAAATGCGATCTTAATATTATCTTCTTCCTCTTTATTATATTTTTTCTTCTTTGTAAATTTTGACACCGCATAAGAGAGAGTCACTCCGAACGGAGGAACCATAGATGCCAGGATCTTTACTGCCTCCGGCCCCTGGACACCTTCCAGCAGCAAGCCGTCCGCAAACAGCGAGGCAACTTTGTTGACAGGGCCTCCGAAGTCAAAGGCGGCCATTCCTCCCATAATGGCACCAAATACAAATTTGGCGCTGCCCTGCATGCTTGTCAGGAACTCTGTCAGTGCGTTCGTCAGCCATACGATCGGCACTCCAATGACAAAAAACATTAGAAGCCCAACCACAATCGACGCAATGGTCGGAACAATCATCATCGGCATCAGACCCTCCGCCCATTTCGGAACTTTCAGATTATCCTTAAGCCAAAGTACGAAGAATCCGACAATATAGCCTCCCAGCATACCTCCTAAAAATCCGGCTCCGATCTCTTTTGCGATACAGCCGATCAGCAGACCCGGGGCAATTCCCGGCCTGTCTGCAATTGAGTAAGCAATCGCTGCAGAAATCACCGGTGCAAGCAGGCTCATTCCCAATACTCCCAGACTGGTCAAGGCAGACGGCACAGAAAATGATTTTGCATAATCTTCAATGACAGATCCGCCGGTCAGATTTCCAATGGCAATCAGCAGACCGGAAGCCACAACCAACGGCAGCATATAAGAGATGGCCGTCATGGCATGTTTTTTTAACTGTAAATTTTTTAGCATTGTTATCCTCCCTTTTCTTTTCTAATTTTTCATAACTTTTCCCTGGATGGTCAGCAGCAGTTTCTTCGGCGCTTTGATCACTGCCTCCGTCGGGACCTCCACAATGGGCAGCCCCTTGAAGCGTTCCTTTCCGCCGACTTTGATGTCCGCTGCGATCAGCGCCACGTCTGCTTCCCTGATCTGTTCCGGTGTCACCTCATCCTCTGTCCCTATGGTCCCCTGTGTTTCAATATGTGCCTCAAATCCAAGTTCCTGGGCTGCCCTTACAATTTTTTCTTTTGCAATATATGTGTGGGCAATTCCTGATGTACAAGCTGCAATTCCTACAATCTTCATTCTCTGTATCCTCCTTCCTTTCTGGCTGATGAACTTTATCCTGTGAATAAATCATACTATGGTTTGGGCATCTGTGTTCATTAAGTCCGGGCTTTTTAATGCGGAACTTCTTTTCCTTTTCCCACAGAAAAGGAAAAGTTTTAACACTTTATTCCGGTAATTTTTTATAGATAAGCGGAAGCTTTCATCCTGCAGCGGTCTGCTTTAACAGACATCCATACGTGATTGTTCGCAATAAGAAAGAATCCCGCTTGCGGGATTCTCCGTCTGCGGCGGGTCGCTTTGGCGACATGATTCCTTATCGCCGCAGTGCGATCCTCGCGGAGCGTTTTTTATTTCATAGGACGCACTTTCCTATGAAATAGAAAACAGCTCCGGAAAAACCGGAACTGTCTGTTCTCTCATTAAATCCTATGAAAATACTGCTTTTAAATCTTCCACATTTTCTGCTTTCAGAAGTGTATTTACAGCCTCATCGTTCCCCAGAGTCCTGGCAACTTCCGCCAGGAGTTTTAAATGTGTCTTGGCGTTCTCGTTGTCATTTCCCACTGCAAACAAGAAGATAAGTTTTACGCCTCTTCCGTCTAAAGTCTCCCACTGTATCTCATGATCCAGCTTGCCAATAGCGATTCCCACCTGTGTGACCGAACTGCTCTTTCCGTGGGGGATAGCCACAAAGTTTCCGATTCCGGTCTGTCCCTGCGCTTCCCTCACATAAATATCTGCCACATACTCATCCACATCTGCGATATATCCTGCCGACTTTAATTTTTCTGCCAGATATAAAATTGCCTCTTTTTTATCATCTGCATCCATATGCAGGTCAATGACTCTCTCATCCAACACACTTTTAATATCCATCCTTGTCCTCCTTTTCCTTTCACTACTGAATCAGATATTTATACACTTCAATTGTTGATTTCATATTCCTTAACATTTTGATCTTTTCCTCTGTATCAATCAGAGACACGTATTCCTTGTAAAACAACTGGATGCGGTGAATCTCATCTCTTGTGTTCATTTTAAATGCAAGCAGAAATACAATCTGGATCTGTTCCTCGTCCCACATAACCGGCTTCTCTAAAAAAGCGATAGCCACCTTTGATTCATTCACAGCGGTGGGAGATCCATGGGGAAGGCTGATCCCGTTCCCGATGGTTGTTGTTGTCTTGCTTTCGCGTTCCATCACAGTGTCATAAAAGTCACTTTTTACGACACCCTTTTTTTGCATGGCCTCACACATAAATTTTAAGCATTCTTCTTTGGTCGAAACATTCAGGCCTGTGAAGATCAGTTCCGGTGAAAACAGAAGACAGCATTCAGGGGAAAAAGGATTTTCATTTTCGATCAGCTGGGAGTTCATATCGTCCAGATGATTTCTCAGTCCGATGATCCCGTTCTCACTTAAAATGTTCGGGATCACCGCAACCCTTTTATCCTTTGTCTTCATATTTTTTGAGGAAATGATCAGATCATAGTCCCAATAATCCTCTGTCCTGTAATCATGGGTGCTGACAAACACCAATTTCCCGATCTCCGGCACAAACTTCCGTATCCGTTCTTTGATCAGCTGGGCATGGCCCATGTTGGAATCCGTAATCACCAGTGCATTATACTGGTGCTTCTTCCTTTCCATGGCCGCCTGGATATACAGCACAATGTACCCAATCTCATCTTCTGTGATCTGCAGGTTATAACTTTCTTCAAATAAGATGCTGATAACCCAGCTGGCCCGGAATACATTTTTATATTCCTCTTTGATAAAATCAATCAGGGCATTCTCCTGCGGCGTCCCATATCTCAGCCTGAAAATCGTGGGACGCAGATGTACGATCAGGCTCTCTTTCACCTTTTGGTCAGATGTCAGGTCAACTTCCAGCACATCCCCGATCATTTTTAACATCCTGTCTACAAATTCCACCAGCTTGTTGTCATACTTCTTCACCTGCTCCAGGGTAACTTCCACTTCAGAGATACCAATGAATTTTGAACACAGGATCTGAATGGATAAAAATAAAATATCCTCCGACAGAAAATGTACATGAAATACTTCTTCCAGTTTTTCAAAAATAGCCACAGTAAAAGCGTATTCCGTATACTTTTTAAGAATCTTAAGTTCTTCCTGATAGTAATCACTCACCAGGGGAATCTCTAATTCCTTCCTTTTATACGCCAGACAGCAGTAAATCAAAATCTCATAAAATGAGTCATCGGTGAACCGGTATTTCCACTCTTTCTCAGTCTGGATAATGCACTTTTCAACTGCCCGCACGTCAATATTCGGAAAAAAATAATCGATGTTTGCCCGGATATCCTCCACATCCGATTTATCCATGATCAGATTCTTTAATGCTACCCTGTATTCGTTTTCCTGGCTTTTCAGCCGGTATCCCTTACCTCTTTCGTTGACCAATACGATATGATATTGATTCAGCCATTCTTCACATTCTTTCAGCACCTTCAGCATTGTGGGAACGCTCAAATACAGTTTTTCCGACAATTTCTGTGTTGTCAGTGTCTGCCATGGCCGCAGGTTAAAAAATAACTTCAGGGTTTCCGTCATCCGCTCTCTGGGATCGTAATTTCCCATCTGATAACTTTCTTTCCTGCCAAGGAGTGCTTGGATCTGTACTTTCTGCTCATCGCCGGCCTCCAGCCAAATTCCAACTCTCGGTTTGCGCTGGATTTCTCCCAGATGATTCTGCAGCAGAAACTCATTCATTCCGTCTAACTTATTTCTCACAGACTTTTCAGAAAGGCCCACCTCCCGCGCAATCTTTCCGGCCGAAACAACTTTTCCATCCATAAGGCAGTCAAAAATCTGTTTCTTATAGAATTTATCTTTTGAACATCTCATCTCTTCCAGGCTCCTCTCAAAAATAATAAAATCCTTTTTACACCTCCTTTTGTTATTCCAAGTATAGCATAGAAAATTTTGGCCGAATTATCGACTCCGGACATTTTAATGCGGTAGATTTTATAAATCATGCAGACTTCGGGATGTTTTTGAAGAAGTTTATTTAAACACACAAAAAGAGACCTCCGAAGAAGTCTCTTTTTTATAAAGCTAATATACAAATTCTCTATACAAACGCTTTTACACTCTTATAAATGCCTTCGCTGTCCAGTCCGAATTCTTTGATCAGTTCCACTGCCGGTCCTGAATGTCCGAATACATCCTGTACGCCCAGTTTCAGTACCGGAGTCGGTGCCTTTTCACTCAGTACATCACATACTGCGCTTCCAAGTCCGCCGATCACAGAATGTTCTTCCACTGTAACCACTTTTCCGGTCTCTTTTGCTGCGGCGATTACCAGCTCGTCATCCAATGGCTTAACTGTTGCCATGTTGATAACCTTTGCGCTGATTCCGTCTGCGGCAAGCTTCTCAGCAGCTTCAAGGCTTTCACCTACGCAAAGTCCGTTGGCAATGATGGTAACATCTGTACCTTCTCTTAACACAGTACCTTTTCCGATCTCAAATTTGTAGTCCGCCGTGTCATTGATCACAGGCACAGCCAGACGTCCGAATCTCATATAAACCGGTCCGTCAAGTTCTGCTGCCGCTTTGACAACAGCTTTTGCTTCCACGTCATCAGAAGGAACGATAACGGTCATTCCAGGAATCGTGCGCATTAAAGCCACGTCCTCACAGCACTGATGAGTCGCACCGTCTTCTCCGACAGAGATACCGCCGTGTGTAGCACCGATCTTTACATTTAAGTGAGGATATCCCACACCGTTTCTTACCTGCTCATATGCACGTCCTGCTGCAAACATAGCGAAGGTACTGACAAACGGGATCATGCCGCTGGCAGCAAATCCTGCTCCCATGCCCACCATGTTGCACTCTGCGATACCGCAGTCAATGTGACGTTCCGGAAATTCTTTTTTAAATACGCCAGTCTTTGTAGCGGCAGCCAGATCGGCATCCAATACTACTACATTCGGGTTTTCTTTTCCTAATTCAACCAGGGCATTTCCGTAGCTTTCTCTGGTTGCAATTTTCTTTACATCTGCCATCTTAACATCCCACCTTCTCTAATTCATTCAATGCCTGTTCACATTGTTCATCATTCGGAGCAGAACCGTGCCATCCGACCTGGTTTTCCATGAAGGATACACCTTTTCCTTTGACTGTCTTCATGATGATAGCTGTTGGTTTTCCTTTGCACTCTTTTGCTTTTTTCAGTGCATCGGCAATCTCATCAAAATTATGTCCGTCAATATTGATCACATTGAAATTGAATGCTTCAAATTTAGCATCGATTGGATATGGAGAGCAGACATCGTCAATCTTTCCGTCGATCTGAAGACCGTTATTGTCCACGATGACAACAAGATTGTCAAGCTTTCTGAAGCCTGCACTCATGGCAGCTTCCCATACCTGCCCTTCCTGAATCTCTCCGTCACCTAATAAAGTATAAGTGCGGTAGTCTTTTCCTTTTAACTTTGCAGCCAAAGCCATTCCGACTGCTGCAGAGATTCCCTGTCCCAATGATCCGCTGGACATATCAACACCCGGAATCTTTTTCATATCAGGATGTCCCTGTAAATAGGAATCAATATGGCGCAGTGTGAGCAGATCTTCTTTTGGGAAAAATCCTCTCTCTGCCAATGTAGAATACAGTCCCGGCGCTACATGTCCTTTGGAAAGCACAAATCGGTCTCTGTCTTCCATCTTCGGATTTTTCGGGTCAATGTTCATTTCTTCAAAATATAAATATGCAAACATATCTGCGGATGATAAAGATCCGCCCGGATGTCCGGATTTTGCAGCGTGTGTCGCTTTGATGATTCCTTTGCGGATCTCATTGGCTGTTTTTTGTAATTCTGCCACTGTCATTTTTTCTCCCAACCTTTCTTATTCTCCAAATACTGCTTTGTAGTCTGCCTGGAATTTTTCAATTCCCTGGTCTGTCAGAGGATGTTTCATCATCTGTTCAATGACATTGTAAGGTACGGTAGCAATATCAGCACCCATCTTGGCACATTCGATAACATGGATCGGGTTGCGGACGCTTGCACAGATGATCTGAGTATCGATTCCGCCTGCCTCAAAAATTTCAACGATGTCTGCGATCAGATCTAAACCGTTCTGAGAAATGTCATCTAATCTTCCTAAGAATGGAGAAACATATGTAGCTCCTGCTCTTGCTGCAAGAAGTGCCTGTGTAGGATTAAAAACAAGTGTGAGGTTTGTCTTTACTCCTTCTGAAGATAATACTTTTGTAGCTTTTAATCCTTCTACAGTTGTTGGGATCTTAACTACCATATTCGGATGAATTTTTGCGATTTCTCTTCCTTCTTTGATCATGCCTTCTGCATCAGTCGTTGTAGCTTTAACTTCTCCGCTGATGGCTCCGTCTACAATAGAAGTGATTTCTTTGATGACATCTTCAAACTGTCTGCCTGATTTTGCGATCAGAGAAGGGTTTGTTGTCACTCCGCAGATCACTCCCATGTCGTTTGCTTTTTTGATATCATCTACATTTGCTGTGTCTAAAAAGAAT
This sequence comes from Anaerostipes sp., assembly GCF_018381315.1. Classification (GTDB taxonomy): domain Bacteria; phylum Bacillota; class Clostridia; order Lachnospirales; family Lachnospiraceae; genus Anaerostipes. The sequence goes on from NZ_JAGZSD010000004.1 coordinate 254,340, forward strand.
CTCATATTATCTTCCTCCTAAAAATGAATTGCTGCACTTTTGCTCTGGTATCATTTAACCATGGATTCCTTCCTTTTGTCAAACGTCTAAACCCCAGTGTTTATGCGATTTTACAGGAAATTATTAATAATTTTAATGTTTATTAATAACCACGGATTTTTGATTATTGTATACCAAATATGAGTTGTCAAAAAAACCACGTTTTTATCTGTTTTTTCTTTTCTATTTATGTTATGATTTTTCAAAAGACTAATAATTTGTATTTTATTATTAATATTTTATATTTTTATTAATTAATAATAATTAATTAATATTTTTTTTGATTAGGAGGTTTTATGGCTTCAAAAAAGAAGATCACCACAAAAGATATCGCAGTATATGCAAATGTTTCCCAATCCGCAGTCTCCATGATACTGAATCAGAAAAGTAATGTATCGTTTTCTGAGGAAACCAGAATGAAAGTATTAAATGCGGCAAAGGAACTTGGATATGAAAAAAAGAAAAAAAAGAATACTCAGCTTGTCGGTCTTTCCAAAGTCATTGTCATCATGTGCCCATTCCTCTCCAACCACTATTATTCTATTTTGGTGCACTCCATCACAGAGAGAGCCCATGACTACGGTTATGTGACATTTGTAGCCCCGACTCTGAGGAATCCCAATACAGAACAGTTTTACCTGAATATGATTCAGGATTTTGATGCATCGGGCATCGTCTATCTCTATCCGACTTCCTGGCTGGATGATGTGAACCAGATGTCCAGGCATATCCCTGTGATCAACATCGGTGATAAAAATGATGACATTATGTTTGACTCCATCCATGTAAGCAGCACCAAGCCCGCTTATCTGGTGGCAGAGCACCTGCTCTCCCTTGGGCACCGGAAGATTACTTATGTGTCCACACCGATGAGCACAATCGAGCGCTCCCGGTCCAAACGGTTCGAAGGGCTGAAAAAAGCCTTCTATGAACACGGATTTGATCCGGAGAATGTAACCTGCCGTTCTGTCTCCACTGGAGAATATAATACACTCTCACCCAACATGCTGGAGTATTCCTGCGGATTTAACCTGACCAAAGAAATCCTCACAGAAGGCACTGACTCCACGGCCTTTGTAGCCTACAACGATATGGTAGCTCTGGGGATTCTGGATGCTCTTTTTGACATGAAGTATAAAGTACCCAACGATTTCTCCGTATGCGGCTTTGACAATATTCCCATGGCCGACATGCGCCGGATCTCTCTGACTTCCGTGGAACATTCCATCGAAGCCAAGGGACGGGAAGCCGTGGATATTATTGTAAGACACAGAGAATCCCAGTCCAAAAACAAACCGAGGAGTTTTGTGACTAAGCTTGAGTTTGAGCCTTTTATCGTAAAACGAAAAAGCACCGGAAAGGCGAGAAACACCTAGCCTCTCCGGTATACCGTCCTGCCTTCCTTCACCGTCTCTTCTACCTTTATCTCACGGATTTTTTCAGGCAGGATTTTCATTGGATTCTGATCCAGAATCACCAAATCCGCAAGCTTCCCCTCTGCTATGCTGCCTTTTAGATCTTCCTCAAAATAGGCATAAGCACCGTTGATGGTTACAGCCTTTAATGCCTGGTAAACGCTGACTCTCTCCCTTTCTCCCAGAACAGTCCCTTCTCTGGTGGTACGGTTCACTGCGCACCAGACCGTGTGCAGCATATCCGGGGGAATCACCGGTGAATCCTGATGAAAGTTCACGCAGAGTCCCTGCTCAAATGCAGATCTGGCTGGACTGATATTTTCTGCCCTTTCCTTTCCCAGATTCTTCAAATGGATATCTCCCCAGTAATAAACATGATCCACAAATATAGAAGGAATCATGCCAATCTGTTTCATCCTAAACAGCTGGTCCTTTCTCACAGTCTGGCAGTGAATCATCACCGGCCTTAAATCTTTATCCTCTGCACCGGCCTCTTTCATAGCTTTTCTGAAGCATTCAATCCATTGTTCAGAGGCTGCATCACCGTTGCAGTGGGCCAGAATCTGTCTTCCGTTGCCAATGGCGTCTGCGGCATATTCTGTCACCCGTCTGTTTTTCATGGCCGGATATCCCCGGTAATCCTGCTCTCCCTCATACGGCTTTGACAGCCATGCTGTCTTTCCCTGAGGCGAACCGTCCAGGATCACTTTCCGTCCTCCCAGCTTCATGCGGTGCCAATATTGTTCTTTCAGATCCGAATATTTTTCTTCCAGCTGTTTTGTCTGCTCTTCCACCAGGATATATGACACCACATCTACTTGGAGGCTGCCGTTTTGTGCTGCCTCGTATAAGGTTTCTACATCCCCGGCTGAAGCGGCGCCGTCCTGTACGGTTGTAATCCCATGGGACAGATAGATCTCCTGTGCCCTCATGATCTGTTCCTTTCTATCTCCGGACAGTTTGCTGTACACCTGATCCAGAAGCCTTTTAAGCGCTCCGGTCTCTTCTGCATAACCGTCCGGCTCCATAGATCCCGGCACCCGGCCGAATCTGGAGCCCTCTATGTCTTTTGTTGAAGCATCAATGCCGGCGGCCCTCAAAAGAGCAGAATTTCCGACTCCCATATGTCCGGATGCGTGAAGAATAAAAACCGGCACTTGATCCGATATCTGGTCCAGCACTGTTTTATCCGGATGCTTCTTTTCTTCCAGAAAATTATGATCATATCCCACTCCCATGATCACTCCGCCGTCCCCGGACTTCTGTTCCTTTTTATATGCCATCAGGCGCTCTTTGATATCTTCAAAGCTTTCACTTCCCGACAGATCTGCAAACTGAGAAAACTGGGCCACAAGGGAAATATGGCTGTGGCTGTCTATGAATGCCGGCATCAGAGTCTTTCCTTTCAAATCGATCATATCTGCCTTTTCAGAAAGATTCTTTGCATCCTTAAGACGCCCTGCAAATTTTATCATCTGGCCTGATACCAGCACTGCTTCCGGCTCTTCCCTGCCTTCCTCCATGGTCAGAATGTCTCCGTTAAAATATATCTTCTCCATCTGATCTCTTCCTTTCTGTAAACCATTCTCCCTGATAGGATTTACAGACTGAGACAATTTTACTCCCCGGTCAGCCTAAAAGCTCTAATCCGTGAACAGTGACCGCTGCTGTCACATGACAGGACTGTCCCGGCACTTCCCCGTCCATATGATAATACTGGGGCTCTTCCATATAAAATTCCGCCCTGCGGCAGCGGAAGCTGTAAACGCCCGGGCAGCCTATATGTTTCCCTGCCGGCACTTTCGTAAGAAGGGACGGCATCTTTCTTTTTGGAATTCCTGCCACAATACACAAGTCCAGAAACCCATCGTCCGGGACTGCATCCGGAGAGAACTTCAGCCCTCCGCCCTCATAGGGCAGATTATGTATGGAGGCAAACAGAACATCATGAAATACCTCTTCCCTGGAGCCGTCCAACACCAAACGCATGGAAAACAGCTTTGCCGAAAGAAGGCCCCGCAGCCCGATTTCCAGATAAGTAAGTTTCCCAAGACGGATGCGGTTCAGAAATTTCTTACTTTTCGCATGATTCACCATGTGGCAGACCCGGGCATCATATCCGACACCGGAACTGACAAGAAAGCTGCCGGAAGAACCGTCTTTTGCACAGAGATTTCCCACATCAAGCGGTCTTGAACTTCTGCCTGAGACAATGGCTCTGACTCTTTCCATGGGATCTGATGAATATCCGATTCCCCTGGCAAAATCATTGCCCGAGCCTGCCGGAATAAAGGCCAGTTTGGCTTCTGTTCCTTTTTTCATCCCTGAAACAGTCTCATGCAGCGTTCCGTCACCTCCTACAACCACAATCACATCCGGACGGTGCCTGTTCGTTATCTGCACTGCAAACTTTTGGGCATCACCCTCTCCTCTGGTCAGCAGCTCACAAAAGTCAATGCTTTCTTTCAGAAGATACTCTTTCATTTCTCTCCAGAAGCGGATTCCCTTTCGGGAGCCTGCGTTGGGATTCACAATAAAATAATACATACTCCTCCTCATATAAACAGAAAAGCCCCTTTTAAAAAGGAGCTTTTCATTATATAAATATAAATACTATACTGTGATCTCTGCTGTCATACCGAGCATGTCTTTGTTCTCATCCAGTATCGGCTGAATCACTTCTTTGACGAATTCTTCCGTCTGCTGCGGTGCACGGCCCACAAAATTCTTTGGTTCCATGATCGCTTCCAACTGTTCCATCGTCATTCCGAAAGACGGATCAGCAGCGATCCTCTCCAACAGATCGTTTTCTTTTCCCTCTTCTTTGACTACCTTTCCTGCAGCCATGGAATGCACACGGATCTTCTCGTGGAGTTCCTGACGGTCTCCGCCTGCTTTCACCGCATCCATCATAATATTCTCTGTTGCCATAAACGGAAGCTCTTTCATGAGACGGCTTTCAATAACCTTAGGATATACCACAAGGCCGTCCACTACGTTCAGGTAAAGATCCAGGATGCCGTCAACGGCAAGGAATCCTTCCGGTACGGAAAGACGTTTATTGGCAGAATCATCCAGAGTTCTCTCAAACCACTGGGTAGACGCAACCAAAGCCGGGTTCATAGCGTCAGAAATCACGTAATCAGCCAGAGAGGCCATACGTTCACTTCTCATAGGATTTCTCTTATATGCCATAGCAGAGGAACCGATCTGGTTCTTCTCAAACGGCTCTTCCACTTCTTTTAAATGCTGAAGAAGGCGGATATCATTGGAAAACTTATGGGCAGACTGTGCAATACCGCTTAAGACATTCAGCACTCTGGAATCGATCTTCCTTGAATATGTCTGTCCGGATACCGGCTGGCACTTCTCATATCCCATTTTTTCAGCAATCATGCCGTCGATCTTTTTGATCGTCTCATGATCTCCTTCAAAGAGTTCTAAAAAGCTTGCCTGGGTCCCTGTAGTACCCTTAGAGCCAAGAAGCCGCATATTCTCAATAACATGATTCAGGTCTTCCAGATCATACACCAGATCCATCAGCCAAAGGCTTGCACGTTTTCCCACAGTTGTCGGCTGTGCCGGCTGGAAATGGGTAAAGCCAAGCGTCGGCAGATCCTTATATTCCATGGCGAATTTAGACAGCTCAGCGATTACATTTACAAGCTTTTTCTTCACAAGCTTCAGCGCCTCTGTCATGATGATAATGTCTGTATTATCTCCTACATAACAGGAAGTTGCCCCCAGGTGAATGATTCCCTTTGCGCCGGGGCACTGCTGACCGTAGGCATAGACATGAGACATAACATCATGGCGTACCAGCTTCTCACGCTCTTTAGCAACGTCATAGTTGATGTCATCGGCATGTTCTTTGAGCTCGTTAATCTGCTCATCTGTAATAGAAAGTCCCAGCTCTTTTTCCACTTCTGCCAGGGCAATCCAAAGCTTCCTCCATGTTTTGAACTTCATATCCGGTGAAAAAACATACTGCATCTCTTTGCTGGCATATCGTTCAGACAATGGGCTCTGATATTTATCGTTCATGAATTCATCTCCTTATTCGTCATATTCTCCGCGGATATCTTCCTTCGGCGGCTCCATCGGATACTTTCCTGTAAAACATCCTTTGCAGATCGGCAGTCCCTCTGAGAGCTGCTCTAACCGCTCAGTCTTAAGATACCCCAGACTGTCCGCACCGATCACCTTACAGATCTCGTCAATGCTGCGGTTATAGGCTATCAGCTGTTCTCTGGCCGGAACATCTGTCCCAAAATAGCAAGGCCATAAAAACGGAGGCGAACTGATCCTTACATGGACCTCTTTCGCACCTGCATCCCTGAGCATTGATATGATCCGGTCACTGGTCGTTCCCCGGACGATCGAATCATCGATCATGATAACTCTCTTTCCTTTTACGGATTCTTTCAGTACGTTCAGTTTTACCTGAACACTGGATTCTCTGCTGCTCTGCTTCGGTTTGATGAAAGTACGTCCCACGTAGGTATTCTTTACAAAAGCTGTCCCGTACGGAATTCCGGATTCCAGTGAATACCCAAGTGCTGCCGCATTTCCGGATTCGGGCACTCCCACTACTACATCGGCCTCCACCGGCGAATCCACTGCCAGATACTTGCCGGCCTTAAGCCTGGATTCATAGACACTGACTCCGTCGATGCAGCTGTCCGGCCGTGCAAAATAAATATACTCAAATATACATCTTGCCGCTTCTCCCTTCGGCAGACACATGCTGCAGTCGGACTGAATGCCGTCCTTGGTGATCGTCACAATCTCTCCCGGCTCCACATCACGGACAAACTCTGCGCCCACGGTATCCAGTGCACAGGTCTCGGATGCCAGAATATAGGCATTGTCTCTTTTTCCAATACAGAGCGGCTTAAAACCATAAGGATCCCTTGCCCCGATCAGCTTTCTCGGAGACATGACAACCAGGGAATAGGCCCCTTTTATCTTCCGTATTGCTTTTGCCACTGCATCCTCCACACTGTGAGTATTCACTCTCTCCCGTGCGATATGATAAGCGATCACTTCTGAATCAATCGTAGTCTGAAAGATCGCCCCGGAATATTCAAGCTCATGTCTTAATTCCAGAGCATTGATCAAGTTGCCGTTGTGGGCCAGACCCAAAGTTCCTTTGACATAATTTAATACCAGGGGCTGCGCATTCTCAGGGCAGCTTTGTCCCGCGGTGGAATATCTTACATGACCGACTCCAATGTCTCCCTTCAGTTCTCCTAAAGAATCCTGGGTAAAGACTTCGTTGCAAAGCCCCATCCCTTTCTTAGAAGAAACCTTTCCTTTCGGACCGTTGGTATCGGAAACTGCAATCCCGCAGCTTTCCTGTCCCCGGTGCTGCAGTGCAAATAAACCATAATAAATTGTAGAAGCTACGTCGTTGCCGTCGAAATCATAGACCCCGAAGACCCCGCACTCCTCTCCTAACTTGTCAAACCGTTCTCTGTCCATCATCAAGCCTCTCTATAATTATAAACCAAGTCTTCTGTATACTTCCTCGTATGCTTCTTCTACGTCACCTAAATCTCTGCGGAAGCGGTCCTTGTCTAACTTCTGGTTTGTCTCTAAATCCCATAAACGGCATGTATCCGGAGAAATCTCATCAGCTAAAATCACTTCATCCTTATACCGTCCGAATTCGATCTTAAAGTCAACCAGCTTGATGCCGATCTTCTTGAATTCTTCGATCAGTGCCTCATTTACTTTAAATGCATATTCTGTAATGCGTTCCACTTCTTTGCGGTTAGAAATGCCGATTGCATAAGCAAAATACTCATTGATCAATGGATCGCCAAGATCATCATCTTTATAACTGAATTCAAGAGTAGGCTCCAGTAATTCAAACCCTTCTTCAATTCCAAGTCTTTTGGAAAAGCTTCCCGCTGCTACATTCCGGATAATAACTTCCAGCGGCACAATCTCAACCTTTTTTACAACAGTCTCACGGTCACTCAGTTCCTGAACATAATGAGTCGGCACACCTTTTTCTTCCAGCATTTTGAACATGTAGTTGGACATGCGGTTATTTACAACACCTTTTCCGAGAATGGTTCCTTTTTTCTCACCGTTAAATGCTGTGGCATCATCTTTATAGTCGACAATTAATAAGTCCGGATCTTCCGTTGTGAATACTTTTTTGGCTTTTCCTTCATATAATAATTCTTGTTTCTCCATGTCAATCTCCTTTATTCTTCTGCTTTTACTGCACTTCCTCCATGCCGGAGGTTCCTCACAAATAGTATCACATATAAAAAACCAGTGCAATATCTTCTATTACACTGATTTTTATTTTTCGACATACAAAAAATTATTGGTTATCCTCAAGAAGCTTTGTATCCGGAGGGATCACACCTCTCTTGAGCTTGGTATAGATGATCCGCCTTACAGCCTTGTCAACTGCAGATTCCTTAATCCTGCCGCTCTTTACCGCACTTTTTACTGCTTTCACTGCCGCACCCAGATCCTCCGGCATGACTACCATGTTTACACCTGCCTGCACTGCTTTCACGGCGGCTTCCCCGGAAGTATAGTTCTCAGTGATGGAATTCATGTTCATGGCATCGGTGAGGATCAATCCGTCATACTCCAGCTCATCCCTTAAAATATCAGATATGACCCGTTTGCTTAAACTGCACGGCTCCTTCTCGTCAGTCACATTGGTAAGGATCAGATGAGAAACCATCACTGCATCTGCGTCTGCATCCATACCGCTTTCAAATGGAAGAAACTCTTTCTTCCGCAGTTCCTGAATCGTCTGTTTTGTATCCACCGGTCCCCTGTGCGTATCCCCCAGAGCATCGCCGCTTCCCGGAAAATGCTTGAGTGTGGCTGAGATCTGCTGCTTCTGCATACTTTTTACAAGCGTCTTTACAATAGAAGCAACCTCTTTGGCATCGGAACCGAAGGCCCGGTTTCCAACTTCTGTGTTGTTCTTATTGGAGAGTACATCTGCCACCGGCGCCAGATTCATATTAACTCCGAGGGCCTTGAGCTGCCGGCTCTGTTCCTTCCCCATCTTGGCGATCTGCTGGTCCGTATAAGTCTCTCCGATCTCTTTGGCGTCAGGGTATTGGGTGACTGCATCCGGAAGCTTGGACGCAATTCTGGATACCGTCCCTCCCTCTTCATCTGCAGCTATAAACAGCGGCACATGAGATGCATTCTGAAGATCCTGTGTCAGCTTAGTGAGCTGCTTTTTGGAGACAACATTCTTGGAAAAAAGAAGGATGCCCCCTACAGGATACTTCTTCATAGTTTTTTTCATCGCACTTGTGACTTTCGTCTGTTTTTTGCTCCCTGAACTTTCCAGTGAATACACAGACACCATAAAAAGCTGTCCGATCTTTTGGTTCAGAGACAGATCCTTTGTGATATCCTTTGCCATTCCCTGCAGAGTGGCCTCGTCCAGGTCTTCTGTTTTCGTATAATCCTTTTTACCGTCAATGTTGCAGCCGCATAACAAAAGACAGAGTGCCAGCAGCATGCATATAATACGTCTTCTCATCATAGAAATTCCTTTCATCGTGAGATTATTATAGCATGAATCGGCATCTCTGTCATTGTCCGTAATTTTAAAACTTTGTGTCCTACGGAAGGGTCGGGAACAGGATCATAGCTTTGAACTGGTCACCGTCAATCTCGATCTTAAATTCTCCCCCGCAGTTTGCAGTAAAACTGTCTGCAATGGAGAGTCCCAGTCCGTTTCCTTCACTGGTTCTGGATTTTTCACCTCTGTAGAACCGCTCCATGATCTCTTCCTCAGTAAAATCCATTTCATAAGCGGAAGTATTCTGAACCGTCAGACAAACTTTGTTTCCCATATTGGAGATGGTAACAAAAATCCTTGTTCCTTTCAGAGAATACTTCAGCGCATTTTCAAGTACATTCTGCACCACACGGTACATGCGGTTTACATCGCCCTTAAATTTTGTGTGATCTGCCTCGCACTGGAACCGCACCTTAAATCCTGCCTCTTCAATCTGACCGCTCATATCCTCCAGCGTCTGTTCCATCAATTTCTTAAGGTCCATAGGCTCCAATGTGACCTTAGCTTCTCCGCTGGTAGATTTTGCAAGCTCAAACAGATCAGCTATGGTATTTTTCAGCCTCTCCGTTTTCTGGTTCAGGATCTTCACATAATCTCTGGCTTCCTGAGACAGTGTTTCGTCTCTGTTCAGCAGGTCCACATAACTTATGATTGATGTCAGCGGCGTTTTCAGGTCATGGGATACATTTGTAATCAAATCGATCTTCATGCGTTCCCCTTTCATCTGATCCTGAAGAGATTTATCCAGGCCGCTTCCGATATTGCTCAGCTGTTTTGACGCATTATAGTAAAGTGATTCTCTTGGGATATCCGCATCGGCTTTCAGATCTCCCTCAGAGATCCGTTCAATCTGACGGATCAGTCTGCCCAGATCCTTCTGCTGCTTCGCCAGTTCATCAAAGTGTTCCCCCAGATATTTCATTCCCAGAACGCTGATGCAGATGGCGATCACTGCCAGCAGCGGCGACCACCCGATCATAAACAGTCCCGCAAAGAAAATGGCAAGCATCAGATATTTACCCCTGCGATAGATGGAAAGCCGTTCCACCGCCAGACGGTCTGCAAACTCCAGCGCCTGTTTTTCTGCCTCTCTTCTCTGCCTGTTTCTCTGATACCATCTCCGTATCGTACCCACGCAGAAGGTATGCTCTAAAAACGTTCCGTCTTTTAAACGCCACACGGTTGTCTGCAGACAGATCGAAAGTATGATTCCGATTACCAGCAGCACGATCCCCGCAAATGTCATAATCGGGATCAGTTCTTCCTGCTGCAGGGCTCCGATTGATGCCGCTGCCACCGTTCCGGTGGCCAGAAAGATTCCAAACCCTATGACACAGAGAATCACCTCATACCAGATATGATCCAAGTTTTTAAAGAACCGGGCACGGCTCTTCTGAAGTGCAAACAGCACTGACAGAGCAAGTATACCCAAAACCTCTGCTCCCAGCAAAATGGACATTCTGACCATCAGAGCCTTCCTCATATCAGGAAATGTTTTATAATGCTGTTCCAGAGCATTATAGTATCCGTCGTAGAAGCCAACCTCAATCACTGCGGATTCCAGCCTCTGCTGCTTGGCATCATCGATATAAAATGTCTGCGGAAGAGACAGGCTCCCCCCGTTCATGCTGCTTCCGCTGATATTATAAAAATCAGACGGAGACATAATATTTTCTTCATAATCATCGTAGCTGTCATCCGTACTTGCATTGCTGGAATATTTGGCCTTAATGCTTTGGTTCGGATTCAGTCCATATCCAAGGGTATCATTCCTGTTGATCACGATCTTTTTTATGAACTTTGGTTTCCGCTTTTCAGTTTCTCCGGTACCGTAAGATTTCGTTTTGGCTTTTTTGCCATAGGGCTGGACCGTAAGTTTAGCCTTGACAAAAATCTCTTTTTCAAGATTGGACGGCAGCTCTGATTCAACTCCGTCATAGTTGCTGTCTGAAAGATTGTTTTCTGTCACCCATTTGTTTAAAATCCGCTGGACTGCCTGCATATAGTATTCGGAATCTTCCATCCGCTCACCTTTTTTGATCGTTGTAAAATCCAGCCCGTCATTATAATTATCCATGGAATGCATCTGATAAATACCAAACAGCACTCCTCCTACCATGGCTATGATCACCGCAGCGATCAGCCCGCTGTTAATCCATCTTTTCCATCTTGTATCCAATTCCCCATACCACCTTTAAATATTTTGGATTCTTCGGATCAATCTCAATCTTTTCACGGATCCTCCGAATATGAACCATTACTGTGTTTTCTGTTGCATAAGCTGCTTCCTCCCAGACTCTTTCATAGATTTCCTCTGCTGAAAAAACTCTGCCGGGATGCTTCATCAAAAGATTCAGAATTTTAAACTCTGTAGCTGTAACCTTAACCGATTCTCCGTCCACATAAATGCATTTGCCGTCCAGGTCAAGCACCAGGCCTCCGAGGGTGAGCTGGTTCTTCTCCTCCTTTTCTGCCCCTGTCTTGCTGCCAAGCTGTAGATATCTGCGGAGCTGGGATTTCACTCTGGCCACAAGCTCATCCGGACGGAACGGCTTGCTGACATAATCATCGGCTCCCATGGAGAGTCCCAGAATTTTGTCGCTTTCCTCTGTCTTTGCAGATAAAATAATGATCGGGATATTTTTGCTCTCCCTGATCTTCATTGTAGCGGAAAGCCCATCCATGCCCGGCATCATAATGTCAATGATTAAAAGCTGGATATCCTGCTCCACAAGCACATCCAGAGCTTCCAGCCCGTTGTAAGCCGGAACTACCTTATAACCCTCCAGTTCCAGGCGCTTTTTAATTGCCCCCACAATTTCTCTGTCATCATCTACTACTAAAATCCTGGGCTGTGTCATAATCTTCCTCCTCTTTCTTTCATAGTCACAGTGTATCACTCAATTCTGAGTTTTCCTTAAACACAATTCTGAAAAAAATCTTACAATCTCTGTTTTATTTCTTTTTCTTTGGAGCATAATCTTTCATCTCCGGAATCGCTCCTCCTGCCACAGCCCAAAGATAAAGGCTGGCTACAGTACCGCAGGGGCTGTATCTCCCTGTGTACTTTTTAAATAATTTTGGGGTGATGGCCCTGTGGTGGTAAAGCATTCTCATGCCTCTCTGGATTGCCAGGTCAGAATAGCTTACGATATCAGGCCGCTGCATGGAAAATATCATCAGCATCTCCGCTGTCCAGACACCTACTCCCGGCAGTTTTGTAAGCTCCTGCCTGACCTGTTCATCCCCGGCCTCCTTAAGTCCCTCAAGATCCAGACTTTTGTTCTGCACCCTTTCAGCTGCAGTTTTTATGTACTCCGCCTTTCTGAAAGAAATACCGAAACTTTGAAGTTCCTCTTTCGTGCACCGTGCCACTGTCTCCGGAGTAATCTCCAAAAGCCCGTCTTTCATCCGGTTCCAGACGGTAATCTGGGCCTTCGTGGAAATCTGCTGCCCCACGATGGAGTTTACGAGAGCCGCAAACAATTCTGTGTGAACTTCCCGCTTTATCATTCCGATCCGGTCCATGGCCTGTCCCAATACCGGATCCCTTGATTTTAAATACTCAATTTCCTGTTCTCCATATATAAAATATTCCATGGTTCCTGCTCCTTTATACTTTTTTCTATTATAACAGAACCTGTTGTCCGGATGAAACAAAAGGAACTGCATATTCTAAAGCCATAACGATTTTGAAAGGAGCTTGTATGTCAAACGCGAAACCAAACCTGTTAATACACGAAAAATCTCCCTATCTGCTCCAGCATGCCTATAATCCGGTACGCTGGTATCCATGGGGATCTGAAGCTTTTGAAAAAGCCGCATCTGAAGATAAGCCTGTCTTTTTAAGCATCGGCTATGCCTCCTGTCACTGGTGCCATGTGATGGAAAAGGAATCCTTTGAAGACCGGCAGGTGGCCGACCTTTTAAACAAAAATTTTATTTCAATTAAAGTAGACAGAGAAGAACGTCCGGATATTGACGCAGTCTACATGTCCGTATGCCAGGCCATGACCGGTTCCGGCGGCTGGCCTATGTCTGTCTTTCTGACATCTGGCCAGAAACCATTTTTTGCAGCGACCTATCTCCCTAAAACATCCAGATATCAGCTGACCGGTCTTATGGAACTGCTGCCTCAGATCTCCGCGCTGTGGAAACAAGACCGGATCCGCCTTCTTCAAATAGGAAATGAGATCACGGAACATCTGAATGCTTCAGGCAGACCTGCCGGCAATATTTCTCTTTCAGAGAAAGAGCTTTCCAAAGCTGTGGCTGAACTGAAAAGTTCCTATGACAGGACCAATGGGGGATTCGGCTCTGCTCCCAAATTCCCCACGCCTTCCATACTGTTCTTTCTTCTTCACCAGTACCGCCAAACAGGGGATAAGGAAAGTCTTCTCATGGCAGAACACACTTTGATGCGGATGTATCAGGGAGGGATTTTTGACCACGTGGGAGGCGGCTTCTCCCGCTATTCCACCGATGCGCAGTGGCTGGTGCCCCATTTTGAAAAGATGCTTTATGACAATGCACTGCTGACTGAAGCCTATGCCGAGGCTTATGCATCCTGCTTCAATCCGGTTTTTCGTGAGGCCGTTTCTTCTGCTGTTTCTTATGTCCTGAAAGAACTTTCTCATCCGGAAGGCGGATTTTACTGCAGCCAGGACGCAGACAGCGAAGGCGAAGAGGGAAAATATTATACCTTTTCCAGAGACGAGATCCTGCATGTACTGGGAGAAGAAAAAGGAGAAGCTTTCTGCCGCCAATATAACATTACGGCTCACGGCAGCTTTGAAAACAAAAACATCCCCAATCTGCTGAAAGTTTCCAAAGCGGAGCTGATTCCGGAGGATGTAAAAGAAATGAAAGATACTCTGTACGGGTACCGGAAAAACAGAACCAGCCTTTTTACAGACAAAAAGATTCTGACATCATGGAACTGCCTGATGATCGCAGCCCTCTCAAGGTCCGCTTTAGTTCTCGGGCGCAGGAATGACCTGGAAGCCGCCAAAAAAGCAGAGTCCTTTCTGGACCGTCATCTCAGAAAGGAAAACGGTCTTTTATTTCTCCGCTGGTGTGACGGGGAGGCTGCCTATGACGGCCAGCTGGACGATTACGCTTTTTATTCCCTGGCCATGCTTGCCTTATATCGTACCACATTTTCAGTAGAATACCTGAAAAAGGCAGTACAGGCAGCCGATCATATGATCTCTTTGTTTTATGATACAGAACACGGCGGATTTTTTCTGTATTCCAAAGAAAGCGAACCTCTGATTACCCGCCCGAAAGAGCTTTATGACGGTGCGCTTCCGTCCGGAAATTCTGCCGCTCTGCAGGTCCTCACAATTTTATCCGGCCTGACAGCAGACAGCAGGTACCAGGACTGCCTTGACAAAACCTTTGCCTGCTTTTCAGCTGAACTTTCTGCCCATCCCTCTGCTTACTGCAGTGCTCTGACTGCGCTGTCCGCCCAGTTCTGCCCGCCCAGACAGCTGGTCATCACAACAAAAAAAGAGAGCCTCCCCGATGACTTTTGGAAACTGCTCTCAAATTACCATCTGCTTGACCTGACAGTTTTAGTCAAAACAGAACACAATGAAGATGATCTGGCCTCCATCGCACCATTCACAAAAGAATATCCTGTACTGCCTCATAAGATATCCTATTATCTCTGTCAGGGACAGGCCTGCAGTGCTCCGGTTTATGATACCGAGGGGCTCGAGGCTTTATTACAGGCGGCGGATTAACTCTGCCGCCTGTTTTGGTGTCATATGGTGATGGATGACACCGTTGATTTTTATATTCGGGCCTTTGGCACATCTGCGTGTGCATCTTCCCTTGATGATCTTAACAGAAATTCCTTCCCTGAGCTCTTTTTCTTTCCCTTCACGCTCCAACGCTCTCAATATGTCCAGGGCATCTTCCGACCCGCAGGACGGTCCGGTGCAGACCTGAATTTCATGTACAGCAGAAAACTCTCTGAATCCCGGATATTTTTTTATAAATGCCGAAAGAAAAGACGGCTTGACTCCAAGCCGCTTTGCTGTTTCTTCCTGCACCTCTTTCGGAATACATCCCAGCACATCCTGGATTTCCCGGAGAGCTCCAAGGATCTGTTCCTGTCCGGCAGGCTTCCCCTGCTGTTCATAATATTTAAGGATCTCTTTTACCTGCTGATTCATGACATCTCCTTCTGGCTTTGTTCAAAGCTTCCCCGGTCCGTAATCATATCCAGCACTTTCAGTTTTTGATCCCAAAAAGTATATCTTACTTTACAGCAGAGACTTTCTTTGATCTTTCGGTCCATAGCGCCTTGTTCCGGTGCATAAAGTTCTCTGCCGTCTCCTGAAAGCAGCTGGGCCCGGAGCTTATAATCTCCCTGCCTGATCACAATTCTGGATTCCCAGTCAGTTTTTACTTTGGCTCCCATATAGGTAGCCAGCTTATACTCTTTTCCATAGAGATCAAGGGCTGCCAGCACTCCGTTAAAATGCAGCCCAAAAACCGGGATCTTGGCCGCCGCCAGCATGATGCTGTTTTTTCCGCTGTCCGGAAACAGGCTCTGGGACCATAGATATGCGTCCGGAAAAGAGCCGCCCCAGTCCTTTTCAATATATCCTGATCCCTGGTCAAAATTCAGTTTATTTCCATTTAAAGAAACACATCCATAAATTTTATGACGCATACTGATGATTCCGTGACGGCACTGCATGCCGGGCATAAACCGGAACGGTCCCATAATATCGGAGGACAAATGATGCATATTTTTATAAAGAATTCTTCCCTCCAGATCAAGCCCCTCCTCATGAATATTGAGAAAGATGCCTCTTTCGGAAAATATGCTGGCCGCCTGACCCTCTTTTTTGCTGCTCATCGTTACATAAAACTTCTTGTCAGATCCGTAAAATGCATCAGCCGGATAAGAAAAATACCACGACTGGTCCTTTGTAATAATCTGCAGAGAAGAGTACGCCCTGCCTTCCCTGTCAATATGATAAGCCGGGATGACAGAAAGCATCTGGCTTCCTTTCTGGTGCTTTAAATACCATCCCTCAAAATAACCTTTCTTTTTCTTTGTCCCCTGAAATGCATTCGGGTTATTCATGTGTTAAATCCTCCTTTGCCGGATTATCAATTAAATTTCCTTTATAGTCAAATCTGGAACCGTGACATGGGCAGTCCCAGCTTAATTCTTCCGGGTTCCACTGAAGCATACATCCCAAATGAGGGCAGGTAAGGGATACCACAAACACTTCTCCGTTCTCATCTTTGTATGCTCCTGCTTTCCTTCCGTCATATTCAATCACGCCTCCCTGCCCCCTTTTAAGCTGGTCTGCTTTTTCATCAGGGATCTTCATCCGCTCCAGTATAAAGCCCCGGGCAGTCTGTGCCCCCTCTTTTGAGAGTGATTTGGCAGAAGCTTTCAGATGGAGTCTCTGGGGCGAAAAAACCTGTGAGAAGGCATTGCTTCTTTCTATTATATAGTCCGTAATCAGAAGGGCCGATGCCATGGATGAGCTCATTCCCCATTTTTTGAATCCTGTAGCCACATACCAACCTGGCCGTGAAAAGGAATAATACCCTATATACGGAATAGAGTCAATCGTCATGCAGTCCTGAGCGGACCACTCTGCCTCCACCCGGCAGTGCTCCCAATATTGTCTGGCTCCAAGTTCCAGCATTTTATACTGTCCGCCTGTAGTATTTTCTCCGGTCCGGTGTCCGCCTCCGCCCATTAACAGATACGGGCCGTAAGAGCGGAAAGAAAGGCTGTCACCAGGATCTGTCCCCAGATACATATGCTTCATAGGTTCTGTTCCTGACAAAGCGACAACATAGCTCCGCTCCTGATGCATCCGAAGAAAATAATATCCCGGCCTGTTTATAATGGGATAATGTGTGGCAAAAACAATATTCTCCGCTTCCACTGAACCATGGTCTGTGATAATCCGGTTCCCGTCTACCTGATTTACCATGGTGTGTTCGTAGATCGTAAGCCCGTCAGCAATGGCCTTTAAGAATTTGAGCGGGTGGAATTTGGCCTGCCCGGTATACCTTACCGCCCCTGCGACATCAAACGGCAGTTCTGTCTTTGCTGTAAAATCAGCAGGAAGTCCAAGGGAGCGGGCTGCGTGCGCCTCCTCTTTCAATGCCTCATCCCGGTATCTGGAATACAGATAGGAATCACATTCTTTAAAATCACAGTCAATGTCCAGACCGTTCACCAGTTCTTTATACTTTCTCACAGCAGTCTGGTTCATGAGCGCATACTGTCTGGCCTGATCCTTTCCGACTTCCCGGATCAGCTTCTGATAAATGAGGCCGTGGGATACTGTGATTTTAGCCGTTGTTCCTTTGGTCTGGCCGCTGCCGATTCTGTCTGCCTCCAGTACAATCACATCCCGGCCTTCCCGGGCCAGAAAATATGCTGTCAGTATCCCGGCCATTCCTCCTCCGATCACTGCAGTGCCGGCCTTCTTCGTCCCATGGAGGGCAGGATAAGACGGCATATCTACGGTCTTTTCCCAGATCGTGTCCATGAAAATCCCTCCTTTTGTTCATTTTTCTTTTTAGGATGTCTAAAATGAAACGGTACTATTCATTCCAATATTATTAGCACTCATTCTAATCGAGTGCTAATTTTCTCTTGACTTTCCCTTTCGATGGCTCTACAATATTATGCAGAACGGCAGATTCTTGTCCTGCTGCAGAACATAAAAACAAAACTGTCAATATAAATAGAATGCAAAGGAGTGTGTATATCATGGCACAAAAACATGGTAACCTTTCAATTAACAGTGAGAACATTTTTCCAATCATCAAAAAATGGCTGTATTCAGATCACGACATCTTTGTCAGGGAATTAATCTCCAACGGATGCGATGCCATTACCAAGCTTCGCAAGCTGTCCTCCATGGGTGAATTTGAACTGCCTGAGGATTATAAAGAAAAGATCGAAGTCATTGTAGATGCCAAAGAAAAAACAATGAAATTTATTGACACCGGTCTTGGTATGACTGCCGATGAGATTGAGGAATATATTACACAGATCGCGTTTTCCGGCGCTACCGAATTTCTGGAAAAATACAAAGACAAAACTGACCAGGACCAGATCATCGGACATTTCGGTCTGGGATTCTATTCTGCTTTTATGGTAGCTGACAAAGTTGCCATCGACAGCCTCTCTTACAAAGAGGGAGCTGCTCCGGTACACTGGGAATGTGACGGCGGTACAGAATACGACATTGAGGACGGATCCCGGGATCAGATCGGTACTGAGATTACTCTGTTTTTAAATGAAGACAGCCTTATGTTTGCCAATGAATCGAAAGTAGAAGAAGTTATTCAGAAATACTGTTCCTTTATGCCGGTAGAGATCTTTTTATCCGATGCCAACAAAGAACAGGAATATGAAACTATCGATGAATCAGAACTTACCGAAGAGGATGTAGTTGTTGAACATATTCACGAAGAAGCCAAGACAGAAGAGAAAGAAAACGAGAACGGCGAGAAGGAAACTGTAGAGGTTTCTCCTGCCAGGGATCTGGTAAAGATCAACAAACGCCCTGTTTCTTTAAGTGATACCCATCCGCTCTGGATGAAGCATCCAAATGACTGTACAGATGAAGAATACAAAGCATTCTACCACAAAGTTTTTTCCGACTTTAAAGAGCCTCTGTTCTGGATTCACCTGAACATGGATTATCCGTTTAATCTGAAAGGAATCTTATATTTCCCTCAGATCAACACGGAATATGATTCCATTGAAGGAACCATCAAGCTGTACAACAGCCAGGTATTCATTGCCGACAACATCAAAGAAGTGATACCGGAATTCCTGATGCTCTTAAAAGGTGTCATCGACTGTCCGGACCTGCCGCTGAACGTTTCCCGAAGCGCTCTTCAGAACGATGGATTTGTAAGGAAGATCTCCGACTACATTTCTAAGAAGGTAGCGGATAAACTGAGCGGCATGTGCAAAACTGACCGTGAGACTTATGAAAAATACTGGGATGACATCAGCCCGTTTATCAAGTTCGGCTACATCAAAGATCAGAAGTTTGGAGAAAAGATCAAAGATTATATCCTGTTCAAGAACATGGATCAGAAATATCTGACTTTAAGCGACCTGGCTCCGGTGCCTGCCGACGAAAAAGAAAAGACTACGATCTACTACATTACCGATGAAGTACAGCAGAGCCAGTATATCAATATGTTTAAGGAACAGGGGCTTGACGCTGTGATCCTCAAACACAACATTGATTCTGCATTTATCTCTCAGCTGGAACAGCAGAGCCAGAACCTTGCCTTTAAGCGGATCGATGCGGATGTGGAAGGTGCTCTGAAAGAAGACTCTGATGAGGATCTCACGGACATCACAACTGCCCTGACTGACCTGTTCAGGAAAACGCTTGGAAAAGAAAACCTGGACGTACATGTGGATAAACTGAAAAATGAAGACGTATCCGCAGTTATCACCCTTTCTGAGGAAAGCCGCCGGATGCAGGATATGATGAAAATGTACGGAATGGCCGGCATGGATCCGTCCATGTTCGGAGGCGCAGAATCTCTGACATTAAACGCTAACAACCAGCTGGTTCAGTACTTGTTTGAGCACGGAGATGCCGAAAACACACCGATCATATGCGAACAGCTCTATGACCTGGCTGTTTTGAGCAACAAACAGCTCCCTGCTGACCAGATGACCAAATTTATTGCACGAAGCAATAAGATCATGCAGATGCTGACTAAATAGCAGCGGATTTCTCCGCAGGTTTTAAAAGGGAGAGCAGCTGGCAGAATAAAACTGTCAGCTGTTCTCCCTTTTTACACATTCATGCCCCATGACTCTAAACACTTAAAAACCGGAACATAATTTCAAATCCTTCTTCATTTTGTTCCGGGACCTCTATCCGGACCGCCAGGCTGTCTGCTGTCTGTTTTGTCAGATAGAGCCCCATCCCCGTTGAATTCTTTCTCTTTTCCTCTGTATCCCCGGTAAATCCTTTCTCAAAAAGAAACGGCAGGTCATAAGGTTTGACTCCTATCCCGTTGTCCCGGACTGCCAGGATAATATCCCCGCTCTCCCCATGAGACTTCGTATACAGCCTGATAAAAGAAGGTTCTGCTCCCTGTTTGGCATATTTTACGGCGTTGCTGACTGCCTGCCGGATCAAAAACGAAAGTCCCTTTCTGTCTGACAAAACACACAAATCTTCCACTTCATTTATGATACAGATTTTTTGTTCCCTCAGAAGGTTCTCATATCCGTCCAGCACATCCCTGCAGATCTGTGACAGTGATAATTCTTCAAATAAATAGTCTGTACACCCGGTCCTCATTCTTGCATAGTACAGCATTCTTTCAATATTTTCTTCTATATCGGTCCTTGCATACTCCAGCCTCTCAAAAACAACGGAGGACATCTCATCTCTTCGGTTGTCCAGTACAAAAGTCATAAGCGCCAGCGGTGTTTTGATCTCATGAGCCCATAACTCAATATATTCTTCATATTCCTGTATAGCTGTCTCCTGCTCCCTGATCCGGCGTTCCATTTTTTCAAAAAGATCTCCCATAAGACCCATGGCCTCTTTTTCCTGAGCATTCATAAAAGGAAAAGCTGTTTTTTCTCTGAAGGCACCGGGGTCCTCCATAAACTGTAAAAAGGCCTGCTGTTTTTTCTGGTCTCTTTTATCCAGCCAAGTTCCGAGAAATCCATATAAGATCAAACAGGCCAGGAGAACAGAAGGAAAAACAGCAAAAAACCCGGGAGCACCAGAAAGCCATAAGAACAGGCAGAACATAATGTCCAGGGCCAGTGTAAACACAAACCATTCTTTGTATTTTACAAAAATACGGATCCATCTGTCAGCCATCTTTTCCTCCAATATGTACAAGGCAGTACCCAATCCCTCTTTTAGTCTCAATTTTATAAGGGATATGGAGTTTTTTCATGGTCTTCTTTAATCTTGTCATATTGACCTGAAGTGCATTTTCATCAATATACTCTTTCGTTCCCCACAATGTCTCAAAGAAGATTGATTTTTCTACAACTTTCCCCTGGTGCTCCATAAGAAGCTCCATAATCTTTCCCTGATTTTCAGGCAGTACCGCAGAATGCCCGTCCATATACACTGTATAGGTCTGCTTATCCAGCCTGATTCCTTTTATTTCCGCAAAGCTCTCCCTGTCCTCATATCTGCGCAGCAGATTAAAGATACGGGCAGTCAGCCTTGATTTATGGCAGGGCTTTGTCAGGTATTCATCTGCTCCCATATTAAGCGCATGCAGCTCATCCTTTAACTGGTCTCTGCTGGTCAGCACAAGAACCGGAACTGAACTTTTCTTTCTGATGGATCTGCATATCTTAAAACCAGTGATCCCCGGAAGATTCAGATCCAGCAGGACCAAGTCAGGGGACCGGTCCAAAATCTCCTGAGCTGCATCCGCAAAGGTTACAAGGCAGTCAGTCTCATATCCTTCCTTTTCCAAAATCGACACAAGCTCTTCCCTCATGAATAATTCATCTTCCGCGATCACAATTTTTTTCATCACATCCGCCTTTCAGCTGTCATCTCTCCTTACTTCCGCCTGTTTGAGGATCTGCCTGTCACTCATTTTCATAACAGCCAGTATATAGCTTAATTCTACCATACACAAAATAAGAATCATAGGCACCGCATGCACTGTTAAAATCCCTGCTTTCCCCTGCATATCCGCTGCGGCAATACCTGCGGCCAGTGATCTGACGCCAAACAGACTTCCCACAAGAGAAACGCCTGCAGGAAGCAGAAAGAACCATTTGATCTGTCTTCTGGCAGATTCACACAGATACTTGCAGTGGCATCCAAGGCGAAGGATTGTGCGGTATCTCTTTTCTGTCTGCCGCTGATGCATCAGAAACCGGACTCCCAGCACTGTATTGGCGATCAGCAGAAAGATTGTCCCCAGATAGATGGTTGTATAGCTGGCGGCCACTGTATAGAACAGCTGTCTGCCCATACTGTTCAGATAACTTTCATACTGCAGAGAGGTTTTGTCTAACCGTGCATTGACATCCGTCATCGCCTGCATCAAACCTTTCTTCCGGATCAGTTCCTCCTTCAGCACCGTATTCCAGTAAGAGCTGTACTCTCCGCCTGTCAGCCGCTCAAAAATCTGATCCGGCACAATAAGTCCATAGCTGATAGTAATGGAACGGTCTGTGACAATATTCTCGCTGCAGTACGTCTTAAGCAGACGGTATGTCTGCTGATTCATCTCCACACGGGGCCGTTTTTTCAATGCTCTTTCCATTACCTTCACGGTGTCCTGGTTTGCAAATTCCCTGCTGCTGTAGAGAGCTGCCTCACGGTTCTTAAGATGAAGGGGCGGCTCTCCCTTTCGCTTCAGAATATGGTTATATCCGGACAGAGAGATCAGGTAAGGATCATTAAAATACTGCAGGTTATTCAGAAGCACATCTCTGCCCCGGGAATCCCCCTGTACTTTTACGGCCTCCAAAAGCTCTTTTCCGGAAAATGAGCCGCCTGTCTTATTGCCTTTGAACAAACCTGTTTTTACCTGAAATGATTCTGCCATATACTGGCCTGCCTTCTGCTTCTCCAGTTCTTTTTGAATCTGCTCCGGCTTTCCTTCAAAAGTATAGTCAATGACACGCTGATCTTTGAGACCTATGTTTAAGCTGACAGCGTAGCCGTATCCAAAACAGCAGAATGCAGCCAGCAGCAGCAGTGAAGACACCGCAATAGATTCCGGCCTGAGGAGAATCGTCTCCTGAATCTGGCGGAACGTAAAAACCGTCAGCCCTTTGCTGCTGCGTCTGTACTTCAGATATGTGTCAAATAAAATCCCGATACTCCGGAAGAACAGAAAGGTTCCTCCAATTCCAAGTGCCATAGTAATACCCATATCCCCGGCAGATCCCCATGCATTTCCCTTCACAGCAAGGGCATACGCCGCCGCAAGCATAAAGATGCTTACTGCCAGCTGTATTGCTGTAATCCCCTTTTTATGCACCTTATGCCTTTTATCCTGAGGCTGAGACATCATCTGGGTAATTTCCTTTCCCGCAATCTTTCCGCTTTGTATAAGCAGCGCTCCAAGCCGTATGGCAAAGTAGCCTGCCGCCGTCCACACAGCTGCACGGAGTGAGAATGTAAAACGGTGCCCCACAATGCCCATGCCGGCTGCTTTTGCAGTAATCATACTGATGATCTCTGACAGAAGCACTGCTATGGGAATACCCGCTGCCAGCGACAGCAGGCTGTTCCACATGTCCTCCGCCAGCAGCATGGCAAACAGCCTTTTACGGCCCATGCCGAGCATCAGATACATTCCGAACTCATGGCTCCTTTGCTCCAGCTGGTATTTTCCTGAGAAATATACGAGAAAGAACAGGAAAAACAGGGTAACCCCATAGAGCACAGGGATCAGAAGAAACAGCTTGTCAACAGCATCACTCTCCATTTTTTTCAGAAACAGCATGACATCCTGGTTTTCCAGAGACAGAATAATATAAAATGCAGTGATCGACACAACAAGGGATACAAACAGCAGTCCGTTTTCTTTTCTGTTCCGTCTGCTGTTTTTTCTGATGATCTCAAAGACCATTTGCACTTCCTCCTCCGAGCTGGGCCATCACGGCTATGATTCTCTCATAAAACTCCTCCCCGGATTCCTCCGGGACCTTTTTTCTTAGCTGATGGAAAATGATCCCGTCCCGGATAAACAGGATTCTGGAACAATAGCTGGCTACATTGGCATCGTGGGTTACCATGAGTATGGTAGTCTTCTGTTCCCGGTTCAATTCCGAGAGCTTCTGCATCAGCAGCCTGGCATTCTTAGAATCTAAGGCCCCTGTAGGTTCATCTGCAAGCAAAAGTTCCGGATTCAGCAAAAGAGCCCTTGCCGCTGCTGTCCGCTGTTTCTGTCCGCCGGACAGCTCAGAGGGGAATTTGTCCAGAATATCTTCTATCTCCAGACAGGCTGCCAGCTCATGCATACGCTGCTCCATGCTGCCTTCATTATGGATTTCCGCGGGAAGCATGATGTTTTCTTCGGCGGTGAGATTTCCGATCAGCTCAAAGTTCTGGAATAAATATCCCATTTGCCTGCCCCTGTAGTTCTCCAAGTCCTTTCTTGTAAATTTCCATATTTCCTGCCCTTTTAACAGGATTTTGCCGCCTGTAGGGTGTGAAGCTGTGGAGATACAGTTTAAAAGCGTTGTCTTGCCGGACCCGCTGCTTCCCATAATTCCGATAAATTCCCCGTCCGCCACCTGAAAACTGATCCCATCCAAAGCCTTTGTCAGATTTCCCTTTTTTCCATAATACTTTTTAAGAGACTGTATCTCTAATTTTTTCTCTGTCATTTTGTATCCTTTCCACAGTCATAAGCCTCTGTTTTTGTCTGACTTTATTATACAAAATAACAGCGAAAGAAAACACTTACACTTCCTGTAAGGTATCTTTATGAACACTGTGATAAAATGGACTCCAATGCCGCCTCACTGCTGCTGTGGGACCGTACGATCTTTGCCTTACTCCTTTTCGCCTCACAGAGAGCACATTTCACCATCTTGTGGGAAACTGTATTAGTGAATAGAACAACTAAGTCAGGGCTTCCTACCTGTTTCCCCAGTTTTGCACTCATCTGAGTAAACACCTTTGCTTTGCAGTTATACTCTTTACAGATTCTTTTATACTGACAGACCATCCGGTCATGCCCTCCAATAATCACAACACTCATAAGAAACCTCCTCTGTTTGAAAAGGAGCCGGCAATACCGGCTCCGGATTATAATCTTTTACTGTGCCGCAGCCGCCAATGCTTTGCCGAGACTTACACAGTCCGCTTTTGCATCGTCGTCCGGAGTTTCATGGGCAATGAGGCCCTCTCCGTCTATCACCTCTGCACCTGCATTTGTCATGCGTTCTGTCCAGTCACGCATCCACTCTCCGTCTCCCCATCCGTAGGAACCGAAAAGCGCAATCTGTTTTCCTGAAGCAAAGGCTTCCACTTCCTCAACGAAAGGTTCCATTGAAGATTCCTCCAGCTGCTCTGCCCCCATGGACGGGCAGCCGAGGGCAAATGCCTCTGCATCCTTCAGTATATCTGCAGAGGCTGATTCAACATCTAAAAACTCCGGTGTTCCTCCTGCTTCTGTAACTCCCTCTGCGATTGACTCTGCCATGATTCCTGTATTGCCTGTGCCGCTCCAAAATGCGATGTATACTTTTGCCATGATAGCTCCTTTCTATGCTGCAACGGTCATCTTTAAGATACCTCTGCCCTGCTGATATAATTTCCAGTAGATTTCTTTACATTTCTTATATTTTTTAAATAATTTCAGCGCTTCACAATGATCGCAGTAAACCTTCCACATTCCGCAAAGCCTGCAGTTCATCCCCCTGTTCTCAATAAATCCCAGGACATCTCCCAGCGGATAGTCCAAAAACACACCGATTTCATGAGGAAAATCATCTGCCAAAAACCTGGTTTTCAGGCAGCTTAAGCATTCACCGGTCTTTGTTCCAGGATAGCCGAACTCTATGAGCAGCTCCGCAATCCCTTCTTCCCGAAGCCTTTGTTCCAGGTCTTTTTTACGGTATACGTAAACCAGGACGGAATCTTCTCTCCAATTCAAAGCTTCCAGATACAGCCCGCAGGGATTCAGTTTTTCATTCCATTCACCTATTTCCTGCCTGGCATCTGTACTTTCCCGGTGACGATAATTAAATAAACTTCCGCATTTCATGCCCGCCAATGTAGGCGCACACTGCTCTACAATTAAATCTGATAAGGTTTTCTCTCTCATGCTTCACCTGCTTCATTTCTTACACCGCGCGATGGTTAGTTTCAACTAACTAACAACATCTTATCATCCTTTCTAAAAAAAGCAAGAGCATAGATGAGATTCAATCTCATCTATACTCCTGCTTTTACATTCTTTTAACCCTGCCCCTAAAAATCAATATAATCGCTGTCCCTGTTGGATCCTTCACAGGTCGTAATTGCATCAATCGCTTTCATATCCTCATCGCTGATGGTAAAATCAAGTTTTAAATTGTCCTGGATTCTTTCCTTTGTAACACTTTTAACCAGCGGCACTGTGTGGTGCTGAAGTGCATATTTTACGCACAGCTGGGCTACTGTGACACCATAGCGTTCTGCTGCCTCTTTCAGCTCTTCACACTGAAAAGCCTTTCCGTTAGCCAGAGGACTGTATGCCTCCACCACAATATTCTTTTCTTTGCAGTATGCCCGTATTTCCTCCTGAAGACAGCTTGGATGGAACTCGATCTGATTCACCATCGGCGGTATCTCACACACTTCCAGAATCTCATCTATATGATGCGGCTTAAAATTGCTGACTCCGATTGCTTTTACTTTTCCTGCCCGATAAAGCTCTTCAAATGCCCTCCAGGTCTCCCGGTTCTTTTCAATATAATTGTCATGGAACTTTACCGGTACCGGCCAGTGAATCAAATATAGGTCAAGATAATCCACGCCCAAATCCGCAGCTGTATTCTCGAATGCCTTCAAGGCTGCCTCATAGCCATGGTCATCATTCCACAGCTTGCTCGTCAAAAACAAGTCTTCCCGCTTGATCCCGCTCTCCCTGATGCCTTTTCCTACCCACATCTCATTATGGTAAGCCGCTGCTGCATCAATATGGGTATATCCGCATTCAACAGCTGTCTTTACCGCGTTCACCGTAATCTCATCACTTGGTGCCTTCCACGTGCCGAAGCCGATCACGGGCATTTGTTTTCCATTTGAAAGTGCCACTGTTTCCATAAAACAAAACCACCTTTCCTCTAATCACACTGCATTGACGGTTAAGTTTATTATATCAGATTTTTTTGCGTTCGGACAGCCGCTGTCTTACCGCTGTAAGGCCGGAATAAAATGCGGTCATTACAATAAATATTTCCAGCCGTCCAAGTACCATCCCTGCTATTTCTACGATCAGCGTCGGTGTTCCTGTGGAAGGGCCGGTCAGGCCGATGGAAAGTCCCACTGTTCCCAGAGAGGAGGCGAACTCAAACATGGCTTCCGCCAGAGAACAGTCTGCCGTAAGCGTAAGCAGGAGGGAACCTGCCGCAAAAATAAGAAGATAGCAGAAAACATATCCGGTGGTGTCCAGGATCAGAGCCTGGTTAATCGGAGCCTTCCCCTGAGCCCGGTAATAAGAAAGAGCCCTGACCCTTCTGGACGGGGATACTCTCTTTTTCACGACGTCCCCTGCAAAACGGAACATAAGATAAACACGGGTCAGTTTCATGCCCCCGGCCGTAGACCCGATTCCTCCGCCGATCAGCATAAGTATGATCATAATTCCCACGCTGACAGCCGGCCACTCCTGATATGACATCGTTGAAAACCCTGAAGTTGACAGGGCAGATACCACATTAAACAGAGCCTGACGGAAACTGTCTCCGATGCTCATATATAATTTTGCAAACAGTGTGACTGCAGTCAGAGGTACTGATACGGCAAGCAGCAAGGCCAGAAAACGCATCTCACTGACCTGCCGTGCCTGCCTGAATTTCCTTTTTACCAGAAGAAGCAGGACAGCAAAGTTGGTTGTCCCTGCGATCATCAGGATCATCGTGATGATCTCAATCGGAAAGCTGTTATAAGCCCCGATACTGTCCGCCTGGTTGGAGAAGCCTCCTGTGGACAGCGCACACATGGCATGGACAACGCTGTCTAAAGGATTCATTCCGCAGAACATATATGCCCCGGATCCCACGGTCAAAAACGATGTATACATGCAGAAAACAGTTCTGGCAGATTTGGCCAGATTCGGCATCAGACGGTCTGTATGTCCCTCTGCATTATAAAGATTCACAGACTGCTTCCCCTGTATAAACATAACCATCATCAAAACAAACCCAAGACCGCCGCAGAACTGCATAAATCCCCTGTGGAACAAAAAAATATTTGGTGTCTCTGTCACATCCACCACAGAAAGTCCTGTGGTGGTCCAGCCGCTGACTGCCTCAAATACACACTGAATGTAGGTAAGCTGTCCGGACAGAAAAAACGGTGTGCCTCCCACAAGAAATGCAAACATCCAGGCAAATACTACGGTCAGGCTGCCCGTCCTCATAGTATACTGCCACTGCATACCCTCCTCTTCTTCCTTTTTCATAAAAAAGCATAGCATGATCCCCAATATAACAGAACAAACAGACGGAATCAAAAAACAAAATGCATATTTGATTTCCTGCGAATAAAAAGGCAGTACCAGAAGCGGCACTGCCATCAGTACTCCGATCAGAAGCACCAGCTTCCCGCAGTTATTACTGCTCTTTATCTGTTCCCTCATCGCTCTCACCGTCCTGTGAGCTCGCTGACTGCGAGCACCTCTTTATCATTTGAAGATATCAGAACCACAACATCTCCGCCCAGAATCCTTGTATCTCCCCTTGGTATAATACTGTGGCCGCCTCTTAAAATACATCCAATGATCACATCCTGCGGAAGCTGTATCTCCTCGATCCTCTTTCCGGCTGCCGGTGCCATAATGGAGATGGGTACCTCTGCGATACTCATTCTGCCCTCACCGATGGGGATCATAGTAGCCATCTCATCCAGAAATGCCTGCTGCTCTAAAATATTTGTGATGGCAGTAATTGCGCATACCACAGAATCAATCCCCATCTTGTAAAAAAAAGATGTTTTTTTCGGATCGTTGACGAGAGATACGGTTTTGGGAACACCGTATTTTTTCTTGCACAGTTCACAGATGACCAGATTCTCCTCATCCTTTTTTGTCAATGCAATGGCAATATCTATTGTATCCGCATTGGCGTCTTCCAGTACATATGTTTTAGTCCCGTCACCATAGATAACGTTTAATTCAGGATTTTCAGCCAATGCCATACAGTCTCTGTAATCCCGGTTTATCACCGTAACTTTATATCCCTTTTTCTGCAGAGATTCCCCAAGGGACCGGGCCTTATGGAATCCTCCTGCCAGCAGTATATTCTTTCTCATGCTCCCCGCTCCAATCCTTGTTTATTGCCAGATCCCCCAGCTCCTAAAAGGATCTTCCCGATTTCTTTTGCAGAGAGCAGCGCCGGACAGATGGTTTCAATCCCGAGTTCATCATAGACACACTGCCTTTCCGGATCGTACAGCCTTGTTATTACATGTTCCGTGTGAAAAAAATCCTTTGCCATCTGTGCAATCAGAATATTCGCATTGTCATTTTCTGTCACAACAATCAGAGTAGAAGCATCCTGAATCTCTGCCTCTCTCAGACAATCGATATCTGCCCCGTCTCCCACCATGGTCATGCCGCCGAAAGACCGAGACAGTTTCCGAAATGAATCCTCTCTTTTGTCAATGATCAGAATATCTTCTCCCAGATCAGAAAGGGTGTTGGCGATATTGCCTCCCAGCCTTCCGCATCCTACAATTATTGTATACTCTTTTTTCATGCCCGCTCCCTCCTTACCATGTGGCCTACTCCGTATTCATCATAAACTGTCTCATACCTTGTCCGTTTGTTTTCTTTCCGGCAGTCAGATTCGTCGAAAGCACATTCACCCTCCGGATATAGATTGCAGAACCTTTCCATATTCCTTCTTGCCGGAACATAGGTCGGATCCAAAGCCCATGCAGCCCTGAAATGCTTCATGGCCTTTATGTGTTCCCCGCTCTTCTCCAGAAGAATCCCCATCAGATTATGAGGCTCGGGTGCGTGAGGATAAACCTTCATGGCCTCCGTAATTTTTTCTTCACAGATTCCGTACTCTTTATCCTCAATGAGATGTCTTACATCTTCACATAACATTGTCAGCCCGTTTTTTTCTTTTTTATGATTTAACATGACAATCAAACTCCTTTCCTTTCTTTCTGATTTCATTATAAGAAAAATACTGTGAGCCGGATGTGAGGAAAAGAAGAAAGCTGTGAGATTATTGTGAACGGAATGTGAGAATCCTGTGAGAACGGGACAAAAGCAATGGTAACGTCTTTCTTTACCAATGTTGAAATCTGTATTCCCTTTGCTATAATGGTTAATAATCTTTAACGAAAGGAGCATCATCCCATGAAACATCATAAAGTTAAAATTGATGCTGAAAAATGCATTGGATGCGGATTATGTGCAAAGACATGTCCGGAACACAATATAACAATAAAAAATAAAAAGGCCGGGGTTTTATTGCAAGACTGCCTGATGTGCGGCCACTGTGCCTCTGTATGTCCCAAAGAAGCGGTCACAGTGACAGGCTATCCGGCTTGGCCGGACAAAAAGACGAAGCCAGTCCGTCTGAACCCTGATGAAGTCTTAGATGTCATACGGTTCAGGCGGACCGTCCGGCGATTTAAGAACAAAAAAATACCGGCTTCTGTAATCGATCAGATTTTGGAAGCCGGCAGACTCACCCATACAGCAAAAAATAAGCAGGATGTGTCATTTGTTGTTCTTGATAAGGAAAAAGATGCGCTGGAGCAGATGGCAGTCCGTCTGTTCCGAAAAGCTAAGCCCATGGCCGATTTGTTCAGTCCGACGGCAAGAAATAATAAGATCCACAGCCACTTTTTCTTCTTTCAGGCACCTGCAGTTATTGTGATACTGGCCAAAGACAAAACAAACGGCCTGCTTACAGCACAGAATATGGAATTTGCTGCGGAGGCCAGCGGTCTCGGAGTGTTATTCAGCGGCTTTTTTACAACGGCTGCAAACATTTCTGGAAAAATCAAAAAAGCATTAAAAATTCCCAAGGGGAAACATGTGGCAATGACGCTGGTGCTTGGATATCCGGATGTGAAATTTCTCCGGCCGGCCCATCGTGAAGCACTGGATGTCAGATATATGTAGAGGATTGGATCATGGAAAAAGATTGTGAAAAGAGATTAAATCAAATTGTACAGGGTTTTACAGAATGCAAAGATGCGTTCACAGCCATCGGTGATGAGACAAGACAGCTGATCCTGCTGGTGCTTTTAGAAAGTGACCTGTCCGGCATCCGGGTCGGGGAGATTGCCCGGAAAACACATCTGACCAGACCTTCTGTTTCTCATCATCTGAAAATATTGAAAGAAGCCAACATAGTTGCAGTGAGAAAAGAGGGGACAAAAAACTTTTATTATATTAGTTTAGACGAAACCCGCTGGGGAAAAGTTGCCGGGCTGATCAATCTCATCTGTGAGAGCATCGAATGCAGCAGCGGCACATCAAAAAAAATAACAGGAGAACCATTATGATCTTATATTTTTCAGGTACAGGCAACAGCGAATACGCGGCAAAGAGAATCGGGAAAGCACTGAATGATGAAACTGTAAATTTATTTCAGAAAATCCGCAGTCATGATTTCAGCGGACTGGCTTCAGAAAAGCCCTGGGTTATTGTCTCTCCCACTTACGGATGGAGGATTCCCCGTATCTTACAGGAATGGCTGTCCAAGACAAGCTTAAAGGGATCAAAGGATATTTACTTTGTGATGACATGCGGCGGAAACATCGGAAATGCAGGCAGATATGCCGGAAAGTTATGCTCAAAGAAAGGCTTGACCTTAAGGGGATGCATTCCTGTTGTCATGCCCGAGAATTATATTGCTCTTTTTGAAGCACCCGCACAGAATGAAGCACTGGAAATCATTCAAAAAGCGGAACCTGTGTTGGAAGATACAATCCGGCTGATCAAAAACAGGGAATCTTATGCTCAGCCCAGACTCTCATTGAAAGACAGATTAAACAGCGGCATTGTAAATGATATTTATTATCCTGTTCTCATACACGCAAAAAAGTTTTATGTCACAGAAAAATGTACATCCTGCGGCATGTGTGAAAAGCTCTGTCCGCTGAACAATATTACAATAGAGGAAGGAAAGCCGGTATGGCAGAACCGCTGTACACATTGTATGGCGTGTATCTGCCGCTGTCCTTCGGAGGCCATAGAATACGGAGACCACAGCAAAGGCCTGGTCCGGTACCGCTGTCCAAAACATTTATGATCACTCATCCACCAGACGGTAGCCCACTCCGATCTCTGTCAGGATGTACCGGGGCTTAGCCGGTGTCTTTTCTATTTTTCTCCTGAGCGCGGCCATCAGTGCTCTCAGTGCCTGAGTGTCCCTTCCGTAGCCTTCGCCCCAGATTTCTTTGATGATATAACTTGTCGTCAGAACCCTGCCCATATTCTTAAACAGAAGCGTCAGAAGCTGATATTCCATGGGGGTCAGGTGGAGGGCTTTGCTGTCCAGAAATACAGCCCGTTTCTGAATATCCAGCTTTAGTCCTCCCACCTCAAAAGAGGTCTGCTCTTTTACCGCTGCTCCTTTATAATAATGCCGGAATGCCACCCGGATTCTGGCAAGCAGCTCCGTTGCCGAAAATGGTTTTGTAAGGTAATCGTCTGCCCCTGCATCTAATGCTGCAGCTTTTTCTTTGTCCTGATCTCTTGCCGATACAATGATAACCGGCATCTCCGACCAGTCCCTGACATTCTTCAGCACATCCATGCCGTCCATTTTCGGAAGCCCCAGATCCAGAAGCACCATATCCACCGGTTCTGAGACGAGAGCGTTCAGTGCACTTTCCCCTGAGTTTGCGGTGATACATTCAAATCCCTCCTGCTTCAAAGCATAGCTGATAAAATTCCGTATCTGGGGATCATCTTCCACGATCAGAATCCGTTCGTGATAATGCTCCATTGCTTAACTCCTCCTTGTCTCTGGGTATTGTAAAGGTAAAAAACGCACCTTTTCCCTCCGCGCGGTTTCCCGCCTTTATAGTCCCTCCGTGTGCTTTTATTATCGTATCACAAATAGCAAGCCCCAGTCCAATCCCCTGTTTGGAATCTGCATCTCTTGTGTTGGAGGTGTAAAATGTCTGGAAAATATTCGGAAGGTCCGTCTCGGATATCCCTTCTCCCCGGTCTGCCACCGTAATGCGGATGCTGTCTTCCTGCTTTGGCGCCTCCACACAAATGGTGACAGGTTCTGACGGTTCAGAATGCTTCACGGCATTGTCTAACAAATTTACAAAAACCTGCTCCATAAGCTTGGCATCCATGGGGATCATCAAAACCTCTTCCGGCATTTCCACCTGTATCTCCTGCTCCGGCGCCCTTTTTGCAATCAGTGCAATAGCCCCGCCGATGACCTCTTCCAAAGCTTCTGTTTCTTTCTTTATATTGAGCCGTCCATCCTGAAGTCTTGTGAGGCTTAAGATGTTTTCCACCAGAGAATGAAGCCAGTCAGCGTCTTTGTGGATACCAACGGCCATCTCATGGCGGGGATCGTCCTCGTTTGTCATGCCGATGAGCATTTCCGATGTCCCCATAATGCCGGACAGAGGTGTCCTCAGATCATGGGAGATGGCCCGCAGAAGGTTGCCCCGGTATCTCTCCTGTTCGATCTCAGCCTCTTTCTCCTGTGCCCTCACCGCATCTTCCTTCACTCTGGTGGTCAGGGCACTGGTAAAGATAGCTGTTATGGTCATGATGACAAATGTGATCAGATAGCCCGGATTGTAGACTGCAAAAGAATAGTAAGGTTTGGTAAACAGCCAGTTGAAAAGGAACGTGGCGATAACGGAAGCTGTAAGCCCGTATGCATAGCCTTTCGTAAATCTGGATGTCATGAGGACAGACAACATATAGACGATCACAATATTAGACTCCTGAAAACGGACCTCCCTGAAACATATTCCCACAGCGGAGGCCGCCAGAAGGAAACCTGCCATGACCAGAAACGGCCAGACTGCCCATTCTTTTCTTTTTCCCATTTTCATATTCCGGCCTCCTTATTCTATCTTCATCATCCGGTATCCGATCCCCACATGGGTCTGTATATATTTCGGATGAGAGGAATCCATCTCAATTTTCTTTCTCAGCGTTGCCATATAAACCCTCAGAGACGTCACATCGCTGTCCAGTGCACTCTTCCACACCTCGTTCAAAATGTAATTATGGGTCAAAACCTTTCCCACATTTCTTGCCAGCAGGCATAGAAGCTTATATTCGATCGGTGTCAGATGAAGCTCTTGTCCGTCCAGTGATACACATCCCGAACTGTAGTCAATCTTTAGCCCGCCGTTTATAAACACAGCCTCCTGTGAGCTGTCAGAAAAATCCCGGAGTCTCCGCAGACTGACTCTGAGCCTTGCCAGCAGTTCCTCCACATTAAAAGGTTTGGTCAGATAATCATCGGCACCGGCATTCAGGGCATCAATCTTATCCTCGTCATCGCTTCTTGCACTGACGACAATGATCGGCATTTTGGACCAGCTCCTTACCTTTTTGATGATCTCCATACCGTCCATATCCGGAAGCCCCAGATCTAAAAGCAGGATGTCCGGCTTCTGTGACACTGCCTCCACCAGAGCTTCCTGGCCCCGGCCCGCCGTGTGATAGCGGTATCCCTCAATGTCCAGAGTCGTCGTAATCAGATTTTTTACTGCTTTGTCGTCCTCCACAACGAGAATCAATGGGTTATCCATGTACAATTACCTCCTCAGCCTGCAGTTCAAATGAAAATACGGTTCCATTCGGTTTCCTGTCTCTCACCGTGATAGTCCCTCCGTGTGCCCGGATAATGGATTTACAGAGGGCAAGCCCCATGCCCATACTGCGGCGGCTGTCTGCCACAGCCTTGCTTCCCGTATAAAACATGTCAAATAACCTGGCCTTCGCCTCATCAGAAATCCCTTCTCCGTCATCCGCCACCTCAATGAGCACCTTATTGCCTTTCTTCCTGGCGGAAATCTCAATATGAGACCCTTCTTCCGTATACTTGATGGCATTGTCCACCAGGTTGATGATCACCTGGATCATCAGTTTGGCGTCCATATCAGCCATCAGCATGTCATCGTCCATATGGATCTGAATGTGGTGCTCACTTTTTCTCCTGTCAATGTGTTTCATCGCTTCCAAAATCACTTCCTCCACGATTTCGGGCTCCTTTTCAATCTTCATGGTCCCATTCTCAATCCTTGTAACAGACAGCAGATTTTCCACCAGATTAATCAGCCACATGGCATCGTCATAGATATCCGTATACAGCTCCTGCTTCTTTTCCTCACATATCTGGTCTGAGCTCTGCCTCAGAACACCTGCATTCCCTGAGATGCTTGTGAGAGGCGTCCTCAAATCATGAGAAATGGATCTGAGAAGATCGGCCCGGAACTCCTCCCGCTGAGCCTTCAGCTCCGCCTCTTTTTGTTTGGCTGCGATCTGATCTTTTTCCAGTGCCAGCCCGATCTCATCCAGCATGGAAATCATCAGTTCTTTTTCAAATGTCTCAAGCTTATTCTTCTCCAGGCAGATCCCGATAACACCGTGCACATGCTCATCATTTCTCACCGCCAGGTACAGGCCTTTTGAGCCGGGAAGTGTATCCGTAGTAGCCCCTGCATGTTTGTTGTTTTTCCGAACCCATTCCGCCACAGCCCGCTCCTCATGGCTTAAATATTGGCTGAAATCAGTCCCCGCTTCCTCTCCGTAGGTCCTTGGTTCCAGGAGCCTGTTATCCTCTGCCTCATAAAAAATAACGGCACGATCCAAAAGCCTTGCCATCTGCTTTGAGGAAAGCTCGATGATCTCCTCTCTGTCAGCTGCATTCTGAAGCCTGCGGTTTGTCTCCAGCAGGATGCCCGTCCGATAGGCCTGGATGGATGCAGCCCTGGCCTGCTGTTTTACCCTTGTCATAAGATTGCCGGTAATCAAAGCTGATAAAAGCATAATAGCAAATGTAACCGGATACCCGCTGCCATAGGCATTCAATGTAAACAGCGGCTGAATAAACAGGAAATTAAAAGACAGTACGCTGCACACTGAAAATATAAGGCTGTAAAATCTGTACTCTGTCACCAGGGCAGTAATGAGAGTCCCCAAAATATAAATAGTGATCGTGTTTGACTCGCTGAACCCGATGCTCTGAAACCACAGGCCCAGAATTGTCACTGTAAGGAAAATGCCTGCTGTCCTCAGCACATCCCGGGAGGTCACTTTGATCTTCTCCCTTTTCCCTTTCATCCTGTTTCCAAAATCCGGGGCAGCCTGCTGGTCCGGAATGATATAAATATCCAAGTTCGGCGCCAGACCGGAAAGCCTGTCTGCAAAGTTATGCCTTGCCGCAAAAACACTCCGGTTCATGGACCGTCCGATCACGATCTTGGAAACTCCGGATACCTTTGCGTATCCTGCGATCTGTTCAGGAATATCCTCCCCGAATATGGTCGTGATCTTGGCTCCCAGCTGTTCTGCAAGACGCACATTCTCCACAAGCCTCTGTTCATCTTCCGGAGATATTCTGTCAAGCGCTTCTGTCTTTACAAAAACCGCCGTAAATTTTCCGTGAAAGGCCCTGCTCATCCTTGAGGCGGTGCGGATCACCCGCTGGTTGGAAGGAGATGGAGACAGGCAGATCAGAATATGTTCATCGGTATAATACCCCTCTTTCCCCTCCTGTTCTTTCTGCTGCTCAGAAATATGATTCACCCGGTCCGCAGTCCTTCTCAGTGCGATCTCTCTCAGTGCAACCAGATTGCTTTCAATAAAAAAATTCTGCATTGCCTTTCCGGCCTGAGTTCCCCGGTAAATCTTGCCTGCTTTCAGACGCCTTAAGAGATCTTCCGGCTCAATATCTGCCAGTTCTACAGAATCCGCATTGTCAAATACGCTGTCAGGAATCCGCTCTCTTACAATAACTCCTGTGATAGATGCAACGATATCGTTCAGGCTCTCGATGTGCTGGACATTCACTGTCGTGTACACATCAATCCCTGCTTTTAAAATCTCCTCCACATCCTGGTACCGCTTTTTATGCCGGCATCCCACACCGTTGGTATGAGCCAGCTCATCCACCAGCACAAGCTGAGGATGTCTTTTTATAACACCGTCCAGATCCAGTTCCCTGAGCTTTATTCCGTTATATTCAATTTCCCTGACCGGTATGGTCTCGAGACCTTCCACAAGTGCCATCGTCTCCGGCCTGGTATGAGGTTCTATATACCCGATCACTGCATCCATTCCCTGTGCCAGCGCTTCATGGGCAGATTTCAGCATGGAATAAGTCTTTCCAACCCCTGCCGCATAACCGAAAAATATTTTAAGCTTTCCCCGTTCTCTTGTCTGCTCTTTTTCTTCCTGATGGATCTGCTTTAAAATCCGGTCCGGATTCCGGCGTATCTCTTCTTCCATTTTATTTCCTCCCTAAACACATAGAACCTTACCATGGATTATACTCCATGGTAAGGCTTTATTCTATCCAATAAAGACAGATTCTCTATTATTTTAAAATTCCTTCCAGAGCCAGATTCACCTTCAGTACATTGACATTTTCTTCTCCAAAGATGCCCAGGAATTTGTGAGTGGTATACTTATCAATGATCTTTTGTATCTCCTCCTTTGATTTCCCTGTGGTTCTCACAAGACGGGGAATCTGATATTTGGCTGCAGCAACCGAAATTCCAGGATCCAATCCGCTTCCCGAACAGGTTACCAGGTCAACCGGCACCTTCTTGTCTGCCTGATCCGGATTGGCTTTCCTGATCATAGCAACCCGATCGGCCACCAGCTCTTTGATTTGTTTTTCCTCCTCTTTGATTTCTCCTGCATCCTTGTCTTTTACTTCTCCTGCCGGGGTCAGGTTTGACGGCCCTGCATACATAACCGGTTTGCCGTCCTTGTCTGTGAATGTCTCTGTATCCACATTCATGATCCTTCCCCACATGTGCTTTTCATCGTTGAACTGCTGTGCCAAAAGTTCCGATCCATATTTTTTTCCGTTCACTTCCACAATGCTTCCGTTTGCTTTATCCGGGAAGACCAGCTGAGATATCCCGGTGATGGCCAGTGTATAAAACAGCCCGCATATGATGGAAAAGATTAATAAAATCAGCGCCGCTTTGGGCAGATAATCTTTTATTATTTTATTCATAACTGTAAACATCCTTTCTTTCCTTATACCAGACCAAGTGCGACGATGATAACGTCAATGATCTTGATGCAGATAAACGGTGCTATGATCCCTCCGAGGCCATAGACCAGCAGGTTCCTTGAAAGCAGTGTCCCTGCGGATACTTCCCTGTATTTGACCCCTTTCAGTGCCAGAGGGATCAGTGCGATGATAATCAGTGCATTGTAAATGATGGCGGAAAGTATGGCGCTCATCGGACTGTCAAGCCGCATCAGATTCAGTGCCTGGAGTCCTGGATATAATCCTACAAACATGGCCGGGATGATGGCAAAGTATTTTGCCACATCATTGGCAATACTGAAGGTGGTAAGGCTTCCTCTTGTCATAAGGAGCTGTTTTCCGATCCTTACGATATCAATCAGTTTCGTAGGTGAAGAATCCAAATCTACCATATTTCCTGCTTCTTTTGCCGCCTGGGTGCCTGTATTCATGGCCACAGCCACATCGGCCTGTGCCAGAGCCGGCGCATCGTTGGTTCCGTCACCGGTCATGGCAACCAAGTGGCCCTTGGTCTGAAGTTCCCGGATCATATCAAGCTTTCCTTCCGGCGTTGCCTCAGCGAGAAAATCATCTACTCCTGCCTCTGCCGCAATGGCTGCCGCCGTCAGGGGATTGTCACCGGTAATCATCACTGTCTTGATTCCCATTTTTCTCAGATCAGCAAATTTTTCTTTTACACCTTGTTTGATAATATCTTTCAAATAGATAACTCCAAGCACCTGTTCATTTTTTGATACGACCAGCGGCGTTCCGCCCTTTTTTGCTATGCCGTCCACTACTTCCTGGCACTGGGAGCTGAACACTCCTCCTGCTTTTGTCACATAATCCTTAATGGCATCGGCCGCACCCTTGCGGATTTTGACGCCGTCATAATCCACTCCGCTCATTCTGGTCTTGGCAGAAAAAGGAACAAACTGCATATGTAATTCGTTTAAATTTCTTCCCCTTAATCCAAACTGTTCTTTTGCCAGAACCACGATACTCCGTCCTTCCGGTGTTTCATCCGGCAGAGAAGCCAGCTGGGCAGCATCTGCAAGCTCTTCTATGCTGTTTCTGTCTACCGGTATAAATTCACTGGCCTGACGGTTTCCGAGTGTGATGGTTCCGGTCTTGTCAAGCATCAATGTGTCTACATCTCCGGCAGCCTCAATGGCACGCCCGCTCATTGCAAGGACATTTGCCTGATTTAAACGGCTCATTCCCGCAATACCGATAGCTGAAAGCAGAGCCCCGATGGTTGTGGGTGCCAGACAGACCAGCAGTGCCACCAATGAAGTTACGGATGTCGGATTGTCAGCCCCTGCCTGCTTCGCTGAGAATACAGAGTAGGAGTACAGGGATACGGTCACTAAGATGAAGATAATCGACAATGCTACGAGAAAGATCTGAAGCGCAATCTCATTGGGAGTTTTCTTTCTGGAAGCTCCCTCCACCATGGCAATCATCTTATCCATAAAACTCTTGCCCGGTTCGCTTGTTACTTTTACCACGATCCAGTCGGAAATAACAGTTGTTCCTCCGGTTACTGCGCTCCGGTCACCTCCGCTCTCGCGGATGACCGGGGCGGACTCACCGGTGATGGCACTTTCATCCACTGACGCTGCGCCGTCGATGACATCTCCGTCGGCAGGGATCTGCTCCCCTGCTTTTATGATCACAATATCGCCTTTATTTAACTGGCTGGAAGGGACTGCTGTCACCTGATCCTTCTTTTCGGCAGATGGGATTCTATTGGCTGATACATCCTTCCTGGATGCGCGCAAGGCATCTGCCTGCGCCTTTCCCCTTCCCTCTGCAATGGCTTCTGCAAAGTTTGCAAAGATCACTGTAAACCAGAGAATAACTGCGATCGCCAGGGTGAACCCGGAAGGGGCATCCTGAATGCCCATAAGCGAGATAAAGAAAAGAATGGTCGTCATGACTGCGGATACATATACCAGCATCATAACCGGATTCTTTACCTGCGTCTTCGGGGCAAGTTTTACAAATGAATCTTTAATGGCTCTCAACAGCATATCCTTATCTGTCAAAGCACTTTTCTTTTTTTCCATAATATTAACCACCTATCCTAAATTCTACATCTGGAGAAATTCTGCAATCGGTCCTAATGAAAGTGCCGGGAAGAAGCTCAGGGCTCCGACGATCAATACAATCAGGATCAGTAAAAATACAAACATTGCATTTGTCGTGGAAAGTGTTCCGGCTGTCTCTGCAACTTTCTTCTTTTTTACAAGGCTTCCCGCAATGGCAAGGACTGCAAAGACCGGAAGGAACCTTACAAAGAGCATCACCAGTCCCAGACTTACATTTAAAAATACAGTATCTGCCCCGAATCCGGCAAATGCGGAACCGTTGTTTCCTCCGGCAGATGAATATGCATACAGTACTTCCGACAATCCATGTGCCCCCGGATTATTCAGGCTGTCTGCCACCTGTGGCAGAAGTGTAGCAATACCGCTTCCCACGAGGATTGCGACCGGTGTAGCAAGGCAGACTAAAACTGCCATCTTCATCTCATACGGTTCGATCTTCTTTCCTAAGAATTCCGGCGTCCGCCCGACCATAAGCCCTGCGATAAACACAGTCAGGATCGCAAATCCCAGCATTCCGTATAATCCGCATCCGGTACCTCCGAAGACGACCTCACCAAGCTGCATCAAAAGCATCGGCACCATACCGCCGATCGGCGTATAACTGTCATGCATGGAGTTTACAGAACCATTGGAAGCCGCCGTTGTAAATGCAGCCCATGTGGCCGACGAGGCGATACCGAATCTCGACTCTTTTCCCTCCATATTTCCGCCCGGCTGGTCGTGGGTACTGATATCCACTGTCTGTTCATTTGCAAGCTGCGGAGTTGCCTTCTGCTCATTGTATCCGATCACACCAAGCGATACGGCAAGCATCAGGAACATAGCCATAAATATAGCAAATCCCTGTTTCTTATTTTTAACCTGTCTTCCAAAAGTAAAGCAGAGCGATACCGGTATCAGCAGGATGGAAAGCATCTCGACCATATTAGACAGGGCTGTGGGATTTTCCAGCGGATGTGCAGAGTTGACTCCAAAGAATCCTCCTCCGTTGGTTCCTGCCTGTTTGATGGCAATCTGGCTGGCCGCCGGGCCCTGAGGCACGATCTGCTGCGTTACCTCCGTGCCGTCATCCAGAGTGATCGGTTCCACCAGATCCACTGTCTCATATGCGCTGAAATTCTGTACAACACCCTGTGAGACAAGTACCAGTGAAGATACGATGCACAGAGGAATGAGTATGTAGAGAGTAATTCTTGTAAGGTCTACCCAAAAGCTTCCCAGCCCTTTGGATTTTACTTTGATGAATCCCCGGATCAGCGCGAACAGCACTGCGATTCCTACTGCGGCAGATAAAAAGTTCTGTACGGTAAGCCCCATTGCCTGAGTAAAATAGCTCAGTGCGGATTCCCCGCTGTATGCCTGCCAGTTGGTGTTTGTTACGAAACTGACTGCATTGTTGAATGCCAGATCCCATGAGATCCCTTTCTGTCCCTGGGCATTCCATGGAAGAAATCCCTGAAACATATGAATCAGCATCAGCACAGCCAGTGAAGTGATACTGAACATGAATACGCTTCCCGCATACCGTTTCCATCCCATCTCTTCATCTTCTTTTACGTGCATGATCTTATAAATGCCATGCTCCACAGGCCGAAGGATCCTAGATAAAAATACTTTATCTCCGTCCATGATCC
This sequence comes from Anaerostipes sp., assembly GCF_018381315.1. Lineage (GTDB taxonomy): Bacteria > Bacillota > Clostridia > Lachnospirales > Lachnospiraceae > Anaerostipes. The sequence continues at coordinate 296,045 of NZ_JAGZSD010000004.1, forward strand.
TGCCGATATATTTTCCAAGCGGAATGGCCAGAGCCACCAGGACGGCAAGATAAAGTACATACTGTAATATAGTTCCCATCACATATTCTCTCCTTTCAGTAAGACTATGACTAAATAGACAAGCAGTGCCAATGCTGCGGCACCGATCAGACAAATCACTGTGTTCATTGTTCTTATCCTCCTTTATGATTTAACAGCTTATCACAGAGGAAATAAAATTAGTGTTAAGGTAGACAGGGAAGACATTAAAATTGTATAAAGATCATTTTTACGCTATACTGTTTTTATTATTCTGATAGAAAAGAGAGTTGTCATGAGATTTTTAGAAAAGCATCCGATGTCTATGATCGTCATCGGGATTATTGGAATTTCACTTTCCGCCATTTTTGTTAAGTATTCTTCTGCCCCTTCATCCGTCACTGCTGCTTACCGCCTGCTGTGGACGGTTCTTTTGATGACCCCTGTGGTTTTTGGAAAAAGGACCTTCAGAACAGAACTCAGGCAGACAGGAAAAAAGACTGTGTTTCTCTGCGCAGTCAGCGGGATTTTCCTGGCACTGCATTTTACCTTTTGGTTTGAATCCCTCTCCCATACAACTGTGGCGAGCTCCACAGCCATTGTGTGTACGGAAGTTATCTGGGTTGCTCTGGGATTTACCATCTTTATGAAAGGATCCCTCTCCCGCACAGCAGTCCTGAGCATCGCAGTCACATTAGCGGGCAGCCTTCTGATCGCTTTTTCAGATTCTTCCGGGTCCCATGGCAGTCTGTACGGGGATATGCTGGCTCTGGCCGCTGCCGTCTTCGTGGCAGTCTATACCTTGATCGGAAGGATCGCCCGGACAGAAATGTCCACCGTCAGCTATACCTATATCGTATATGGGTTCTGCTCTGTATCACTGCTGCTGATCCTGCTGGTCCAGGGGAATTCTCTTTTTGGGCATGGAAAAAGCCCGGCAGTCGTCGGGCTCTTGTTAAGTATTTTTTCCACTCTGCTCGGACACAGCATCTTCAGCTGGTGTCTGAAATTCTTCTCACCGGCCTTTGTATCGGCCTCCAAGCTGTGTGAACCTGTTGTTGCATCCGTATTCGCAGTCTTTTTGTTCCAGGAGCTTCCCGCAGTCCTTCAGGTACTGGGAGGACTTATCACGATAGGCGGCGTACTTCTCTACTCCAGGGCAGAAGCCGAAGAAGCAAAAGCAGCCGCAGCCGGTGATTAATACACCCGGATCACACTGGAGACTTTCTTTGTTGTTTTCATCTCCGCAATCGTTGCCAGTGCGTCAGAGAAATTCTGCTCCTTTACTTTTGCAGTAATGACAACCAGCTCCGCTGTGCCTTCCCTGCTGTCTTTCTGAATCACCTGAGAAATGCTGACATTGTAATTTCCAAGTGTGTCTGCGATCCGTGCAAGCACCCCAGCCTTATCCTCAACCATAAGCCTCAGGAAATACTTGCTCTCAATCTCGTTGATTTTTTTAATCGGAAGATCCTTGTAGCAGGTGCAGCTGATCCTGCCGTTGCAGTTAAACTGGATGTTTCTCGCCACGTCAATCACATCTCCCATGATTGCACTCGCAGTCGGAAGTTCTCCTGCTCCCCTTCCATAAAACATTGCATCATCCACAGCATCTCCGTGGACAAACACCGCATTAAAGGAATCATCCACCTTTGCCAGCGGATGGCTGCTTGGAATCAGCATCGGATGGACACGCACCTCAATGCCTTCCGGCATGTTCTTTGCCACTCCCAAAAGCTTGATCGTACATCCCATCTCTTTGGCATAGGCGATATCTCTGGATGTAATTTTTGTGATCCCTTCTGTATATACATCAGAAAATGTGACCCGGGAATTAAATGCAATAGAGGCCATAATGGCGACTTTTCGTCCCGCATCATATCCTTCAATATCTGCTGTGGGATCTGCCTCCGCATAACCCAATTCTGTGGCAAGCATCAGGGCATCCGAAAATTCCATCCCTTCCTCTGTCATCTTGGACAGAATAAAGTTTGTTGTTCCGTTGACGATTCCCATGACCTCAGACAGGTGGTTCCCCGCAAGACACTGCTTTAACGGCCGTAAGATCGGGATTCCGCCGGCAACCGCCGCTTCAAATAAAAGATCGCATCCGTTTTCAGATGCCGCATCCAAAAGTTCCTTTCCGTGTTCTGCAATCAGATCCTTATTGGCAGTGACCACATGCTTCCCTGCTTTGAGGGCTGCATTTATGTATGTCCTTGCAGGCTCGATGCCTCCCATCACTTCTACAACTATCTGTATGTCATCATCCTCAATAATATCTTCAAAACGGTCTGTAAGAAGGCTCTGGTCTATCCCCTCACGCTTCCTGGTTTTATCCCGCACAAGAATCTTTGCCACAGAAAGATTTGCTCCTATTTTATGAGGCATCTCTTCCCTCTGGCTCTCAACCAGCTTATACACCCCGGTCCCCACCGTACCGGATCCCAAAAGGCCGATCTTTAACGTCTTTAATTCTTCCATCTCATACCTCTTTTCTCTGGATTACAATTTCATATATCTATTTTTGTTTCTTTAGTATATGCTCATCGGCAATTCTTTGCAATACCCCCTGTCCAAGATGCTTCATCGGAGCAGCTCGTGTTCTATAATGGCCGCCAGGGCCAGATTATGCACCACATAGCTTTCATGGCTCTCGCCTTTTAAGATCCGAAGCCTTGCCCGGGGTATCTGTCTTGCAATCTCTTTCGTCTGGCTTTCTTTGACCAAATCCCTGCTCCCGGCAAGGACAAGGGTTTTTGCCCGGATGCTTTTAAGCTGGCTTTTTGTAATGTGGGGTTCTGTGAGCATCAGCTTCACTTTGGGATCTTTGTTCCAAAGATAAGAAAGCTTAAGCGGTATCCTCAGCTCCGGTTTCAGACCATAAGGATTGATGTTCGCTCCGCTGACGATCAGATGGGATATAAGTCCCGGCCTTTTGGAGGCCAGCAAAAGGCCCACGATGCCGCCGTCGCTGAACCCGTAAAAGGCCGGGCTTTCGATCTTAAGCTTCCCTATAAACTGGGCCATATCAGAAGCCATATCCATATAATGAAGCTCATCTGTGCCGGAACTGCGGCCATGGCCTCTTGAATCCGGCAGGTAAATGGTAAAATTCCTGGACAGCGGTTTTATGATCTCATGGAAAATTGTATGATCTTCTCCATTTCCGTGCAGAAGAATCAGCGGTCTTCCGCTGCCGTACCTTTTATAATACATCTTAACATTGTTTAATTGGACAAACATAACTCCTCCTAAATTTCAAAAGCCCTGACAAGGCGCAGAATATTCTCCACCGCAAACGCAATATTTTCATCTGTATAATAACGGCTTTCTGAAAAGTCCTCAGGCCTTTGGTTAATGGGAAAAACTCCTGTAAGCCCTTTGTCATAAATTCCGTCCATTCCTTCTCCGACTCCTCCGACCACGGCCACCGACGGTATCCCCAGGACTTTGGCTCTCCTGGCCACTCCATCCACAACCTTTCCGCAGAGACTCTCTTCGTCCAGCCGGCCTTCACCGGTGAAAATAAGCTTTGCATCCCGGGCTATCTCATTGAAATGCACCATGTCCAGCACTACTTCTATGCCCATCTGGAGTTTTGAGCCAAGAAACGCCGCCATTCCGGCTCCCATTCCTCCGGCTGCCCCCGCACCCGGGATATTTGATACATCCAGATTCATATCTTCTTTGATTCTTGTACACAGATGAATCAGCCCCTGGTCTAAATGCTCCACCTGTTCCGGGTCCGCTCCTTTATGAGGCGCACATACATAGGCCGCTCCTCTGAGCCCATACATGGGGCTGTCGATATCACACATCGTTATGATCTCCACCCCTGAAAGCTCCTTGGCCAGCCCTGACTTGTCAATGTAGTGAATATCTGTAAGGGTCCCCCCGTTTGGGATAAAGGTCTTCTGGTCTCTGTTAAAAAACTGGATCCCCAGCGCAGACGCCATTCCGCATCCTCCGTCATTGGTACAGGAGTCACCCAATCCCACCACGATGATTTCGGCTCCCCTCTGGGCGGCATCCAGAATCAGCTGGCCTACTCCGTATGTGGTCGTAAGTTCCGGGTTTTTCGTTTTGCCTGCCAGAGGGCTTCCCGCACAGGATGCCATCTCGATCACTGCCACCCTTCCGCTGTCAACCAATCCATAGGATGCCTTAATATCGTGAAAATGGGGATCTTTCACCTCTGTCTCCACCCACTCTCCTCCGAACACCTTCAGAAACACGCTGACACTTCCCTCTCCGCCGTCTGCAGCAGGAATGGCAATCACCTCACTGTCCGGATAAATCTCTGAAATCTTCCGGCTCATGATCCGGCATACTTCCATGGAACTTGCCGTCCCATGAAAAGAATCTGGGATACATATAAACTTTTCCATTCAAAATCCTTCTTTCTCTTACTTCATCTTACATTGATTTTTCCCCAAATCCTTCGCCTGATACATCATTTCATCCGCTTTTCGGAAAATTTCCTGCGGGTGCTCCTGTGTGTTCCTTCTCACAGTTCTTTTTTATTTATCATACACTACATCAACTGAAAACCCCAGCTTCTTGACAATATTTTTTTCCGGCGTTATCATAAAAGCATCATTTATTGCGCACGCAACAGTTCAAAAAGGAGTCGGTATAAATGAAAGGTTTTTTAAAATGGATATCAACCATCTCCCGTTTCACCAAGATGCAGCTGGACAAAGAATTCCGGGATTATGGCTTCAACGGCAGCCAGCATATTTATATAATGAAAATTTGTGAGAATCCGGGCATTGCCCAGGAAGACCTCCTCTCTGCCTTTAATGTCAATGCCAGCAATGTGACAAGGGCCCTCACCCATCTGGAAAAAGAGAATTATATCGTCCGGGTACAGAACAAGGATAACCGCCGCTGCTATAATATTTATCCAACCCAGCGGGCAAAGGATGCCTATCCGTTCATCATAGATACTTTGAAACATTGGAACTCCAAGATACTGGAGGAATTTACAGAAGAAGAAAAAAGCCAATTTATTGAATTTCTGGCCCGGGCCGGAAATCATATGTTAGATTTTGTGTATCACAGATAAGAAAGAGAGATAGAAATTATGGAACAGCCTCAGTCAGTACAAAACAATCCGCTTGCCTTCGAAAGCACCGGACGCCTCATCGCCAAATATTCAGTACCGAGCATCATCGCCATGCTGGTAAGCTCCCTGTATAATATCGTAGATCAGATCTTTATCGGCCAGGGTGTAGGTATGCTTGGCAATGCAGCCACCAATGTTGCCTTTCCCTTTGTCAATATATGTATCGCCCTCGCCCTGCTCATCGGTGTGGGCGGTGCCTCAAATTTCAACTTAAATCTGGGAAGGGGCGAAAATGAAAAAGCAAAAAGTTTTGCCGGGACTACCATCTCCCTGCTCATTCTGTCCGGCGTTATATTAAGTGTGCTTTCCCTTCTGTTTTTAAAGCCGGTTCTGATCGGTTTCGGTTCTACAAAACAGGTGCTTCCCTATGCCCTTACCTACACCAGAATCACCGCTCTGGGCTTTCCGTTTCTGATCGCCACCAACGGTTTCTGCAACCTGATCAGATCTGACGGCAGTCCCAGATATTCTATGCTTTGCATGGTCGCGGGCGCCGTCATCAACACCTGTCTGGACCCTCTGTTTATCTTTGGGTTTGGCTGGGGCATCGCAGGCGGTGCTGCAGCCACAGTCATAGGGCAGATTATCTCCTGCGTAATGGCTGCCGTTTACCTGACCAGATTCCGCACAATGAAGCTTACCCGGAGCTGTCTGAAAATCAAAGCAGACAATGTAAAATCCATTGTTTCCATCGGCATAGCAAGCTTCTTTAACCAGATCGCTATGATGGCTGTACAGATTGCCCTGAATAACACCCTTGCTTATTACGGTGCCCTGTCTTCCTATGGCAGTGATATTCCCCTGGCCTGTGCCGGAGTTATCATCAAAGTCAATGCTTTTGTCATGGCTTTTGCCATCGGGATCGCCCAGGGATGCCAGCCGATCCTTGGCTTTAACTACGGAGCCAAACTGTATGCCCGGGTCCGGGATACCCTGAAAAAAGAGATCATCATTGTAACAGTCATCTTCTCCGCCGCATTTGTCTGTTTCCAGCTGCTGCCAAGGCAGATCGTCAGTATCTTTGGTGAGGGAAGCCCTGCATACTTCCATTTTGCAGAACGTTACTTCCGGATCTACCTTTTTATGGTATTCATCAACGGACTGCAGCCTGTCGTGTCCAACTTTTTCAGTTCCATAGGAAAAGCCTGGAAAGGAATTTTCTTATCCCTTACCAGGCAGATCCTGTTTTTGCTTCCGTTAATCTTAATACTCCCTGTCTTCCTGGGAATTGACGGTGTTATGTACGCCGGCCCGGTGGCTGACGGAATTGCCGCTGTCACCGCATTTTTCCTCGGCCGGCACGAGTTTATGGTTATGAGAAATCTGGAACTGTCCTCAGATGTTCACCCGGAAGCCGATGCAGCACCGGCCTCCCGGTAAGACTCACCGGTCTTCCAAAGGGACATAAACCTTTTCTTTTGCTACACTTTTATACGCAGGCCGGATGATCTTATCCACATTGGTAAGCTCCTCCAGCCTGTGGGCACTCCATCCCACGATCCTTGCCATGGCAAAGATCGGCGTAAACAGCTCCAGCGGTATATCTAGCATGCTGTAAACAAAACCACTGTAGAAATCTACGTTGGCGCTGACCCCTTTGTAGATCTTTCGTTCCTCTGCTATCGCCTCTGTAGCCAGCTTTTCCACTGCTGAGTAAAGGGCAAAATCATCGTCCCGGCCCTTTTCCTTTGCAAGCTTTTCAACAAAGCTCTTAAAGATCAGCGCTCTGGGATCAGAGATTGAATACACCGCATGTCCCATACCGTAGATCAGCCCTTTTTTATCAAAAGCCTCCCTGTTCAGCAGTTTCAGCAGATATGCTTTTACCTCGTCTTCGTCCTTGACATCTTCTACATTCTTCCTCAGGTCCTGCATCATCTGGACTACCTTAATGTTGGCTCCCCCGTGCTTCGGCCCCTTCAGTGAAGATAAGGCTGCTGCAATAACCGAATATGTATCAGATCCTGCAGATGTGACCACATGGGTTGTAAATGCAGAGTTGTTTCCTCCTCCGTGCTCCATATGAAGTACAAGTGCGATATCGAGCACCTTAGCTTCCAATTCTGTATACTTCATGTCCGGACGGAGCATCCTCAGAATGTTTTCCGCAGCAGAAAGCTTTTCATCCGGGCGGTGGATATAAAAGCTCTCCTGCTTTATATAATGGTTATAGGCATGGTAACCGTATACTGCAAGCATCGGAAATACACTGATCAGCATCAGGCTCTGGCGCAGCACGTTGGGCATAGAGATATCAGATGCCTTTGGATCATAAGAGGCCAGGTTCAGCACGCTCTTTGTCAGAGAATTCATAATGTCTCCGTTGGCTGCTTTCATAATGACATCCCGGGTAAAATTCCTCGGCAGAGTCCTGCACAAAGACAGTATGTTCTTAAACTCTTCCAGCTGGCTTTCATTGGGAAGTTCCCCAAACAGGAGAAGATATGCCGTTTCCTCAAATCCAAACCGGCGTTTCTGCACAAAGTTCCTCGTCAGGTCAGTGATGTCGTAGCCGCGGTATAACAGTCTGCCGTCACACGGTACTTTCTGTCCGTCAATCTCTTCATATGCCTGGATTGATGAAATATTCGTAAGCCCTGCAAGCACTCCCGTGCCGTTCTCATCCCGCAGTCCCCTTTTTACTCCGTATTTAGTATACAGCTCTTTGGGAACAGTACAGCTCTCTGTGCACAGTCTGGAATAAGTCTTCGTATAGTCTTTGATAACGCTGCTTGTCTTCTTATAACTCACTCTGGGTACCTCCTTTACATTTCCTGGTATTTTCTTTTATCATACATCAATAATTGATATTTGTCAACCATTGACACTTGTTAATGAACTGTCTATACTATAGGTATAGAAATGATGTTGGGATCAAAATGGACGAAATGTCTGCTGGAGAAAAACCCACTGAAAAAGGAGAGGATAAACCAATGAACGAGGCAGAATCGAAGGGAATTGCCGTATCCCTGTTCGAAATTTTCCCGCTGTGCCGCGAACTCATATTCAGTTCTATGGACATGAAGGAATTAAATCTGACAAAAAGCCAGCTGTCTATTCTGTTTGCACTGGAAGTCAAACCGGGCCTTACCATGTCAAAACTTTCGAAGTATATTGCATCTTCCAAGGAGCAGACCACCCGGGCAGTGGCTCCCCTTGTAAAAGAAGGTTTCGTGGAACGCTATATAGAAGAAGAAAACCGGAGATATGTCTACATCCGGCTTTCCGATAAAGGCATGTGCATGATACAGGAGGCAAAACAAAGCTTCATCAACCACCTGAAACTGTCTTTTGGACGGCTTCCCAAGGAGGACCTGAATGAATTAAAACAGGCTGCCGAGACAACGTTAAGAATTTTAAAAAAGCTGGAACCATAAATCCATGGTTCCGGCTTTGCTTTTTTTGCATCTTATGCTATAATTTTATATACTACATTTGTAAGATCAAAAGGAGACAACCGATGAAAACGATTCCTCAGATTTCAGATGCTGAATATAAGGTCATGAAAGTCATCTGGTCCCATACGCCGATCAGCACACCTCAGGTGACAACACTGCTGGCCTCCTCAAATGGCTGGAGTCCAAAAACAATACAGACAATGCTCTCACGGCTGGTAAAAAAGGGTGCTATCACCTATGAAAAACAGGGCAGGGCCTTTTATTATACTCCTCTTGTAGAAGAGACTGAGGTTTTAAGGGAAGAGAGTTCTTCTTTTCTGAACCGCTTTTATGACGGCTGTATCAGTTCCATGGTTTCTAATTTTCTGGAGGAAGACAGGCTGACTGCCGAGGAGATTGATGATCTGAGAAAACTTCTGGACAAAGGCACTGACGGGAGGGATAAGTAGATGGACGTAACTCTGGTCAAGGGCTTTCTCATCCACTGCCTGTTTCTGGCATTTGCCACGCCTGTGATTTTAGCTGCCAAAAAACTTTTCAGGCGCTGCCTGACTCTGCAAAGCCAGCATTCCATATGGTATTTGTACTGTTTTGCTACGCTTTTTTTCTTTCTCCCCATCCGGCTCCCCTCCGCTATCCTCCCGTTTTCCCCGATAGACAGTTTTCTTCACAATGCCCATGAGAGCACTGGGGCGTTCTCTTCTTTTGCTGCGGCTGACTCTGCCGGCTGGATGAATGACTATGCAGTGTCTGCCGGGTCATCTTTTTCTGACTCATTCCTGATGTCCTTATTCTGGATCTGGGCAGCCGGAGCTGTAATCATGACTTTGGTTCTGCTGTACAGCCGCATCCGCCTGAACCGTCTGGGCCGTTCCATGGCTTTTATCAAAAACCGTGAGGCTGAACGGCTTTTCACCCGGTGCAGAAAAGATCTGGGAATACAGCGCAGCATCCGTTTTGTACTCTCTGAAAAAGCAGACAGCCCTATGGCATTCGGAATGCTCTTTCCGGTCATTGTGTTCCCCAGAAAATGCCTTTCTGCTTTTTCCCCAAAAGAGCTGTCCTATATTTTTTATCATGAACTGAGCCATTACAAACGCGGCGATCTGGTCTGCAACTTTGTCTGCTGCATGGTACAGGCCTTATACTGGTTTCACCCTGCGGTCCTGTTCTCCCTCAGAAAAATGCGCACAGACCGGGAAATTGCCTGTGACGCTTCTGTTCTGAACTATATCAGTGAACATGAGCGGAAGGACTACGGCCATACCATCCTTAATTTTGCAGGCTATTTTTCCTGTACCGGGGCTTTTTCCGTCTCCTCCGGCATAGGCGGCAGCAATTCCCAGCTGAAGCAGCGTATAACAGCCATCGCATCCTACCGCATTCCATCCTTCAGGAAGCGTCTTGCGAGTATTGTTTTTCTGCTGGTTTTCGGACTCCTGTTTTCCTCCTTCTTCCTGAAGAACAATATTGCTGCCGGTTCTGTCTCCAAAGCACCGGACCGGCCTTTTGTAAACGCGGACCTTTCTTCCTATTTTTCAGGAAAAGAGGGCTGCTTTGTTTTGTATGACAAAAACCATAATAAATTCCGTATCTATAATGATAAAATGAGCCGCAGGAGAGTCTCCCCGGATTCTACATATAAAATATACAGTGCCCTGGCTGCGTTGGATGCGGGAGTGATTTCTCCGCAGAAAACCAGTCTTTCCTGGGATCACAAAACTTATCCCTATTCCTCCTGGAACCATGACCAGACATTGGACAGTGCCATGGAATCTTCGGTAAACTGGTACTTCCAAAAACTCGACCAAAAACTTGGAAAAACCTCAGTGCAGAACAATCTGAAACGAATCGGATACGGCAATGAAGATATATCCGGAGGTATTTCTTCCTTCTGGCTGGAATCCTCTCTAAAAATCTCTCCCCTGGAGCAGGTTATGCTGTTAAGAGACTTCGATCAGAACCGCCTGGGTTATTCAAAAGAGACGGTGGCTACTGTCAGGAATTCAATGAAACTTTCTTCCGCTCCCGGACATGTCCTTTACGGCAAAACCGGAACCGGACGGGTAGACGGCTGTGATATAAACGGATGGTTTATTGGTTTTCTGAAGACAAAGGATAATACCTTTTATTTTGCACTGAGGCTTCAGGGTGCTGACAATGCCTCCGGTCAGGAAGCCGCAAAGACCGCATTAAAGATTATCGGGTCAATGTCTCTTTGATCACGGCCTTTGTCCTGCCTACCACATAGCCGCTGCCGCCGCGGTCTTTTACGTCCTCTGCCATGGTAATCAAAAGCCATGGCTCTTTTTCTTTCTTGTCCGCAGTAAAGATTCCAAACCAGCCAAGCTCTGTGCCTGTGGTATCATCCTTGCTGGCTTTAATCTCTGCCGTTCCGGTTTTTCCTGCCAGTTTTACGCCGGACGTCTTCGCCCCATGTCCGGTCCCGCTGGGATGTTCGATAACCTGAACCAGATCATCTTTTATAATCGCTGCCGTCTTTTTGGAGAATGCATTTTTAATCCAATATTTGGGTTCCGGCTTTTCCTTTAAGAGCAGATACGGGCGTATCATATTGCCCTCATTGACAAAAGCAGAATAGACAGATGCCAGATGAATGGGATTTACTAAAACCTGTCCCTGTCCGTATCCGCTGTCCGCCAGCTGAACCTCTGTGTCAATACTCTTCTGGTTATTAGAAAACTGTGAGACTGCGGTTTTTATGTCAAAAGGCATCTCTTTTCCAAAGCCCAGATGCTTGGCCTGGCTCACATAATCTTTCGCCCCGATCTTTAGGGCTGCCTTTGCAAAGTAAATATTGTCTGAGTAAATCAGGGCATTTCTAAGAACCGCATTTTCGTATGTATGCAGTGTGGTCACCTTATAGGATCCCCAGCTGCTGTCTTTCTGCCAGGACAGTCCGCTGTTTCCAAAATCCTCACCTGGCTTCAGTTTTCCTGTATTCATGCCCATACCTGCCACTACAGGTTTAAAGATTGAACCCGGAGCCCATTTCTGCCGGAAACGATTATATAAAGGCTTGGCTTTGTCACTGTTTTGCTTCTTCCACTGGCTGGATGAAATCCCCAGTACAAAATCATTGCTGTCATAGGAAGGAGTGCTGACCAATGCCAGAATCTCTCCGTTTTTTGGATTCATCATCACAGAACAGCTCTTGTCATTTTTATACTGATCATAAATTTTCGCCTGAAGTCCTGCGTCAATCGTTGTATAAATTGTTTCCCCGTTTTTCTCCTTTTTTACCGCAAGTACTTTCTTTTCTCTGCCGTCTTCATTGAAGATGGAAATCTTATACCCGTCTGTCTCATGAAGCCGGTCCTCATACAGCACCTCAAGACCGCTTTTCCCAATCAGCTGTCCCTGCTTATAACCTTTATCCTTCAGCTTTTTCAGATCGTCTGCACTGATCTCCTGCACATATCCGGTCAGATGGGCTGCTGCCTTTCCATAAGGATAGACTCTGGTGTCTTCCGAAGAAACCAGCACACCCGGAATCTTCAGCAGCTTCTTCTCTATTTTTTCTTCACTGTCCACTGTCATTTTTTTGACGGGTACAAAAGAATCTTTCGTGACCCAGGATGCATCCAGCTTTTTATTAATGTCAGCCTTCTTTATATTGAGAAGACCGGCCAATTCAGACACGGAATTTTTCCTGCTCTTCATCTTGCCCGGGACAATCCCGATGGATGCCGCCTTCCCTTTTCCCGCCAGCAGCTTTTTATTGCGGTCATAAATCTCTCCCCGCTCTCCTTTCAGCTTTGAAACACGCACCTTATCCGTAAATTCCATGTCAGGAAAAATCATGCTGTCATCCCATTTTAAATAGTATCCGCCGTCCTCTTTCACAAAATATGCTTTATTTTTGAATGATATTTTGCCTGCCAGGGTATCCAAAGACATATGATAAGAAACTCCATCCCCTTCTGCATCTTTATCCACACTGATCTTAATATTCTTCGCCTCTATCCCCTGGTAGATCTTTTGGTTTCTCTGTATAAATTCCTTTTTGGATATTTCTTTCCGGCTGCTCTTATCTAAAAGGCCGTACATGGCCTCATAATCTTTCTTTCCGATATAAGAAACATACTCAGAGAGCCTTTCTTCCGGCTGTTTTATTCCAAACCTGCTCCAAAGAAAGAACCCAAGAACACCCAGAACCACAGCTGCTCCAAGAATCAATATTCGTTTCTTTTTCATTCATGCCTCCTTTTTTGCATTGAAGTACAGTTACACAGATATTATCTATATCTTACATGTGTAGGATATGCATGTCAAGAAAAACCAAACTGCTCCCAGACGCACGGCTTAACCATATCTTCTTTCTTAATAAACAACTATGCATTTGGTAAATACTGTTGTATAATTAAACTATATCTTATAAATATCACACGGGAGACAGGGGTTTATTGTGTTTAAATTAATTGATGAAATTGCAGAAGTTATCTATGTTGCAGACTTGGAAACTTATGAAATGCTTTACCTGAACAGTTCCGGAAAACGTTTGTTTCAGGCAGACAGTTATAAGGGTGAAAAGTGTTACCGGCTTCTTCGCGGAAAAGATGGGCCTTGTGAATTTTGTACCAACCATCTGCTGTCCTTTGATTCCGTCTATACATGGCGTTCAACCAATGAAATCACGAACCGCCATTTTATTTTAAAGGATAAATTGGTGGAGTGGGACGGCCATGTTGCCCGGATGGAGATCGGCTTTGATTTGACAGAACAGGAAGAGCAGGAGCAGCTTTTAAAGAACAAAGCCAAGGGTGAAGAACTGGTGCTGGAGTGTTTAAGAGTCCTCTATCAGACAAAGGAGCTGGAAAAAGCCATTCAGATGATTCTTGAGAAAACCGGAAAGTTTCTGTCCGCCGAGAGAGCCTACATCTTTGAGATTGACGGCAAGGTTATGAATAACACTCATGAATGGTGCGCTGATCATATCAAACCGGAGATTGACCAGCTTCAGAATCTTCCTGCTGACCTTATAGACCGCTGGCGGATCGAATTTGAGAAGAATAAATGTATTTTTATCCGTGATATGGAAGACATACGAACTCAGTCACCGGAAGAGTACAGGATTCTTTCCTCTCAGGGAATCAAACGGCTGATCGCAGCCCCTCTTTATACCAATCAGGGACTGGCCGGATATATCGGTGTGGATAATCCGCCTGAAGATTTATTCGACCAGGTGGAACCCATTCTGGAAACTCTCAGTTACTTTTTGTCTTCCAGCATGGACCAGATGCATACATACCGTATTCTCAAAGATCTAAGCTATCATGACACGCTGACCGGACTCTATAACCGGAACCGCTTTAACGAAGATTTGGAGCACTACGCAGAACAGGACTTTAAGACAGTAGGAGTTATCTATCTGGATCTGAATGGACTGAAAGATATCAATGATTCAAAAGGGCATCAGTTCGGAGATCAGATTCTTAAGGATTCTGCGAAAAAACTGCAGGTTATCTTTTCTGATCAAACAATTTACCGCATTGGAGGGGATGAGTTTGCGATTCTCTGTATGAATACAGAGAAAGACAGTTTTCTGCGCACCATAAGGGAACTGAAATATTTATTCTCCCACTCAGTGGACTGCAGCGGTGCCGTTGGATACAGCTGGTCTGAAAATCCGGCTGACTTCCAGTCTCTTCTCACAGAAGCCGATGAGATGATGTACACTGATAAGAAGGAGTATTACCGCTCCAATCCTAACTCCTCAAGATACCGCAACTACTTTGATGACCGTTTGAACTTAAAAAGTGTGGACCAGCTCATAAAAGCCATTGAAGATCAGCGTTTCTGTGTATACCTGCAGCCCAAGGTTCTGTGCAGTACCCAGGAGGTGATCGGTGCCGAGGCCCTCGTCCGCTATATCAGCAAAGACGGTGCCATTGAACCCCCGATCTACTTTATTCCTGTGCTGGAGTCAGCCATGACAATCAAATATGTAGATTACTTTGTATTTGAAAGAGTCTGCCAGATTATCCAGGACTTTATAAAATCCGGTTCCCCGGTCTTTCCTATTTCCGTCAACTTTTCGAGATATACGCTGCTGGATGCAGACTTTTTGAAATCCATCTTATCCATCTGTGACAAATACCAGGTACCCCGCCATCTATTGGAGTTTGAGATCACTGAAAGTGCTGATTATACGGATGAATCCTTCCTGGATGATATGATCCGTGATATCAAAGATGCCGGATTTTCTGTAGCTATCGATGATTTCGGTGTCAAATATGCCAATCTGTCTTTGGTGCTCAACAGTGACATCGACACACTGAAACTTGACAAGAGCATGATTGATTCGATTGAGAGCAATGCCAAAGCTGTGATGTTCGTTCAGTCACTGGCCTACATCTGCAAGACAATGAATATTCAGTTTATCGTAGAAGGCGTGGAAACGCAGGATCAGTTTGAGATCCTGAAAGCGCTGCGCTGCGAGGGGATTCAGGGCTATCTGTTCGGCCGCCCTATGCCACTGTCAGACTTCTGCCGCTTCCTTGAGAAAAACAGAGATCTTCCAGACTAGTTTCACTCATCCGCAAAACTTAAAAGATGCTCTTCCGCATTAAAAAGAGCATCTTTTTATTTTCTGTTTTCATTTTTATTCTTCCATAATCTCTTCCGGTGTGAAGCCCCGGTACTTCCACTGACGGGTGCACCTTTCCCACTGTGCGTAACAGTGCAGAAACTCTTCCTGCTCCTTCTCCCCGTTTAAATAGATGCCGGCCTCTTTCATCAGATAAAATGCCTTTGAGACACCGCCGCCCAGCAGAAGGTTATCTTCCAGCCCGGTCATCAGTTCCGCAAAAGAAAGAGGATTGTGCTTTCTTTTCTCCAAAAATGACCTTAAGCTTTTGTACTCCGGAGCCTCCACGTCCACATACTCCTCAGAATACAGGCAGATCTCCTCCTCATCCGGCATATAATAGGGCAGATTTTTTACCTCATTCATCAGTTCCAGACAGAATCTGGTGTCCGGGATCTTGCGTGAAATCACATACCGGCCTTCCACACGATATTCGCCGTAAGTTTTCTCCGTAAATTTCAGAAACCTGGAGAGTTCCCCCTTTTTAAGAGGAACACTGTGCAGGTCTTCCCACAGATTCATCAGCTGCTTTTTTTCATACACGCCGTACAAATGTGTCAAAGCCCTGGCACAGCGGTAAAGTTCCTGATTGTGCACGACCTTTTCTCTGTTCTTTTCATTGGATAAAAATCTGATGATCTTTTCCTTAACCTCTCCCGGAACCACAAAGGTTCTGTCTCCATGTTCACCGAAAACATAAAGCCATCCCCGTTTCTGGTATGTCCATACTCCCTGGCTCTCGGCCCCTTCCGGTTCGTTTAAGAGCACCTTCAGTCCGTTCAAATCTTCAAAAGAGCTGTACTTTAAAACTGCGGGCATCTGATCCAAAATCTCAAAACACAGCTTCTCTGCCAATTCTGATTTTCTATACTGTGAACCATCCAGCCCATAGAAAGAGGCAATCTCCAAAAGCTGGCTCTTTGTATAACAGTGGAGACACTCCGACAAACTTTGTGCAGAGCTTTTTAGAATTGTCCACTTCATTTCATTTTTCTGCTCCATCTTGCACCTCGTTTCTAAACTGAACATCATCTTTCCTTTATTTTACCATAGAAATCCCGGCCTTCCTACCAATATACAATATACTTTTCTCTTTTTCTCCGTGAAATGTTTCACACATTGACATGCACAGTCATAAAATATAGAAAGACAAATTCTGGATGTGATGTTTTGAATCATTTTTCTGTCTCCAGCCAATCCACAGGCGGCCCTATGGCTTCCTGCGCCCAATACAGCGTAGATTCCGATACTCCTTCCGGCAGCCTTCTCCCTCTGTTTCCGGTATTTGAAAAAGGAGGGCAGATCCTGCAGGCAGATACTCCGGCAGTCGTATTGATGCCGTCTTCTTTTTATTCTGTCAGTTATCAATTTATTGCCAGTCCGGGCAGCTGGAAATACTTTCGGATACTTCCGTGCATCAATGAGACAGCCGCCCTTCTCTATGCATCTTTTGCTCCTGCCAACTCAGATGGAATTGCTTCCGCATCTGCCTGCTTCATCACCGATCAGGCCTTAAAACTCCCGGCTTTCCTAAGCTTCCGGGTCAGCTATCCTGAAACTTCAAAACCATTCAGCATTACAGGATCAGTAAGTATCGCCTCCTGCGGATCCTTCATGTAGGACTTTTTATTTCATGGGACACACGTTCCCATGAAATAAAAAAGGAACAGCAGGACACAATACTGGCTGTCCTGCTGTTTCTTCAGCAATTTCCGGTAAATACATGTTTCAGATAAGCTCGGGCTGTCTCTGCCAAAGTGTACACCTGTCCTATTTCCGTTGCATTCCGGTCCGTCATTTTCCATCTCGGATAGAATCTGGACACATGAAGAGGTATCTCGGGATTTACAGAAGCGATCCACGCGGCCATCTCTTTAATCTCCTCCCTGGAATCATTTTCTCCCGGAACAATCAGAACTGTAAGTTCTACATGGCAGTGATCTGCGGCCTTTTTTATAAACTTCTGTACTGTGCCAAGGTCTCCTCCCAGTTTTTTGTAATACTCTTCCCTTATGCCTTTCAAGTCAATATTCATGGCATCCGTATATGGCAGCACCGCATCCTGCACAGCTTCCGAAAATTCTCCGTTGGTCACAAGCACATTTTTCATTCCGTACTGTCTGACAATCTTTGCCGTATCGCGTACATATTCATAACCTGTAAGAGGTTCGTTATATGTATATGCAACCCCGATATTTCCTCTTTTCCGCAATTCTGATGCCTTGGCAGCCAGTTTCTCCGGAGACAAAAAAACAGTCTCTGCCTGATCTGCATTTTTCATGGATATATCATAGTTTTGGCAGAACGGACAGGCTAAGTTGCATCCAAAGCTGCCCACAGACAGTATGAGACTGCCGGGATAATACATGGAAAGCGGTTTTTTTTCGATTGGATCCAGCGCCAGAGCTGTCACTCTGCCGTAGTTCTCACAAACAAGCATACCGTTTACATTTTTCCTGGCTCCGCATCTGCCGAATTGTCCTGGCTCCAGCCTGCAGCGGTGCATGCACACTACACACGTCTCTTTCATCTTCTCACCTATGCCTTATAACCTCAAACCGCTCTATCTTTACCGATTCCTCTTCTCCGATCCCGGCTTTCTGCTTTGCGATCTCAATCTGTTCCTCTACAGTATCCACCCCGGAGAGATTCGGCAGCAGAAGCCCTCTTCTCCCTCCCCTGGAAACGATAATACCGTATTTTTTTGAGTCCAATTCCTCAAATGATGATACTTTCTGGGTTTTCCCAAGAACATCCACACTATACTCCAGCTGATCCAGCTCCTCTTCCTTAACCGGAGAAAATCTTGGATCCCTGGCCCCGGCACTGACTGCGTTCCATATGATTTCCTCTGCCACAGTAGCCTTTGTGGCACAGATGGTGCCGATGCATCCCCTGAGTCTTCCTTCCTTTTTCAGAGAAACAAAAACGCCTGAACGTTCTCCCAAAAGATCCTCTGAGAGATTATCCGGAACGCCTATAACTGTCCCGCTTTTGACATAGGACTCCAGGGACAGTCTTGCCAGACGGACAAAACTGTCCTCCCTGGCCTGCCTCTGTTCTGCTTTTTTTCTCTGTTTCTCCAAATACTTGTCCTTAAGCTTCCGCTCCGGATTTTCTCCCAGCGGCATATAGGCACAAACTCCGTAGCCTACGCCATAGGGTCCTTCATAAGACAGTTTCTCTGCTTTTATATCCATGCCGTCCAAAGCTCCGGCCAATATCATAAAGGAACGGTGCCCGCACTCTCCTGCTTTCTCAAGGAATTCATCCGGAAATTCAAAAAGCTGCTGGAAATCACCGCTTCCCATCACTTCCATGACTTTTTCATCATATAAAGGGCCTTCCGGCCGGAATCCATAAGGACCGTCTTCCAGCAGCCGATGGGACAGATCTCCGCTGGCAATAAATACAACGTTTCTTCCAAGCTGCTGTGCCGCTTTCTTGACATACTGCCCCAGAGTATAATGCTCTGTGAGAGAAAGGCCGGAAAGGCTCATTCTGACCGTCTGAAAGTTCTGATATCTCTGACTGATAAAATACAGTGGAATCATAAATGCATGGTCCAGCTGTGGTCCCTGCTCTCCGTCCGTTCCGGCCATAAACCCATCCATCTCTGCCAGATGAGTAAGAGTCTCCGTAAGCTCCTGGTCATAAGCAGCGGTGATACGGGTGCCGCCTGCTCCAAACTGGGCAAAATCCCCCTGTGCCCCGGTTCCCGGAGAAATATGAAAGTAGTCTGAATACATAACAGAGTGGGGAGTTGCAATCACAATAGTCTCCGGTGCCAGTTTGGCGATTCTCTCTGCAGTCTCATTGTAAGCCTGCACCGTCTTTTCTACTGTCTGTTCTTTTCCGCACCCCACTGACGGAATTATCAGCGGCGGATGCGGTACCATAAATGCACCAATTACTGCCATCTTTTCATCACCCTTTCCAACTTAAATGTCAGTAAGTTTCCAAATCCTCTTTAACTGTCTTTATAACGTGAGATGTCATGGCAGGACAGCATACATGCCTCCTTGTCTCTCCACCGGATCATGGATGCATCTGCGATCGTCCAGGCCTTTAAAATAGGATTATAAACCTCTATGGACCGGCTCACATTTTCACTGATATTCTTTGCAGGACACTTTTCACATGGTTCCGTCCGCCCAAAGAAAACTTCATAACAAAACATTCCCGTCTTTACGTTTGGCACAGCCTTTAAAGTCTGCTGATTCATGTACAGCAGCCGGAAGCTGTCAGGATCAATCACATAGATCCAGGCATTCTGATTATCCAGTGCGGTCATCAGACTGGCTGCCGTTTCTTCGGCACGGTCCTGTGCCCTCTTTTTCAGCAGAAAAATGGATAAAAGCTTTGCAATCAGCGTCAGCGTATTGATCTGCTCTTTTGTCCACATCCTCCTGATGACACATTCATCAAAGCCCACAAATCCTTTAAACAATCCCCCGTCCTTAATCACACACTGAAGGGTGGATTTTATTCCCTGAGAGGCCAGTGCCTCCCTCTGATCCCTGGGCAGCTGAGTAATATCGGGGCAGTAAAAAATTCCATATTCATTGAAATTATCTCTGTACCGGCCAGACAGCCGATCATATAAACAATTCTGCTCAGGACCTGCCTGGGGATTGATCCCCTGACTGCACCATTCAAATGTCTTTCTGCAGTGTATGCCGTCCTCTGACTCCTCATAAATATAAGCTCTGCTGACACTAAACTTTGTTCCCGCCATCTCAAGAATAGAACGAACCGCATGCTCCAGATCTTCCTCCTCATAAATCCTGCAGAAGATCTGTTCAACCAGATCATCCGCTTGCACCCTCTGATCTTCTGACGAGTCAATCCTTGTACTGGCTGCAAGTTCCATCTCGGGAAATCCAAGCCTCTGGTCTGCCAGCGACCTGTCAAACAGACAGTAGCCATTCTTTCCTTTAGACTTTGTGTGATAGAGAGCCAGGTCACTGCGCCGGAACAGCTCTTCAAAATTAGTGCCGTCCCGGGGACAGCATGCAATTCCGATGCTGCTGGAAAATTCACATGGTGTCATGTCCTGCCGGAACATGGACTGAAAAGAATCCCTGATCTTTTCTGCTCTGTTTTTTAATATCTCAATTTTCCGAATATCCTTCATAAAAATGAGAAATTCATCGCCGCCGATTCTGGAGATAATATCCTCTTTTCTCAGCAGTTTCGTAAGCACCGATGCGGTTTCCTGGAGCACTGCATCCCCGAACATATGCCCATAACGGTCATTAATCTGCTTAAAATCATCAACATCAATAATCATCATAGCTGCCATTTCTTCAGGTTTTCTGTTCTCAAGATAATGGTCGATCTCATTCCTTGCGGTACTCCGGTTATAAAGGCCTGTCAGTTCATCTCTGGAAGCCTTTTCTTCCAACGCCTGTGAGGCCTTCTTCTCAGCATCGATATCAGTCATAATCCCGACGGCTTTAAATGGTTTCCCTGTCCGGTCATACTGTGCTGTAGCCTTGGCTTTATACCAGCGGTAGGTCCCCTCCCGGTCCGCAAGCCTGAACTCAATCTCCCCATAAGGCATGCTGCCGCCCAGCTGGCCCAGCAGATTCCCCACAAGTTCCAAATCCTGCGGATGAATATGTGACTGTGTAAGAAGCCTGCTGCTGGCTTGATCCATGACCGGTACATACCCGAACTTGTTTTCCCAGTTAGATGAGTACAGCATTTTATCCTTTTTCATATCCCACTCAAAGATAACGTCATTGGACTGATCCATAATAATCTTATGTCTCTCCAGCGTCAGCCTCAGTTCCTCCTGAGCCTGCTTAGACTTCGTCACATTGATCAGTGTCCTGAAAATATGCTCCTTTCCGTCTGTCCCTGTCACCAGATGGCTTTTGTCCAGAACCCATATAATCTGTCCGCCCTTTGCCGTCACCCGGTACTCAAGCTCTATAGCATTCCCGGAATTCAGCTGCTTCTTTGTCTGATCCAGCACTTCCTCCCGGTCTGCCGGATAGATAAGTTCCAGGTAACGGCTGTGAAATTTCTCCTTGATCTCTTCTGCTTTGTAGCCTAAAAGATTTTCCAGTCCCTCATTGATCTGAAGCATGGTGAAATACTTATCATTCAGGCACTGCTGGATTCCGCCAAGCAGCTGTCCGAAAGATCCTGTGCCCTGCATATGCTTCATCCTGGAATCCCCTGCATCTTCTGACTGCCGGATATCCTTCCATATAAGCAGCACTTTCCTCTGATACGGATGTCCGTCTGAAATCCTCATGACCGTGCACTCACACCAGCTGTAATCTCTCAGATTTACATTATATACCCGGAACTTCCTGCTCTCCTTCATGAGACCGTCTTCAAAAAATGCTTCCAGTCCGGGACCCAGAAGTTCCAGAGCATTCTCTCTGTCCTCCGGATGCAGGGAATGGAGGGCAAAATGCCTGATACTGTCATCAAATCTGTCTCCGGCTTTCAGAGCTTTGAAATTGCCGTTAGAGGCATACACCAGATGATATACCCCGGTTCCCATGTCTACCTCCATCACCGTTGAATCTACATAGCGCAGCAGAGTGAAGTACTTAGCCTGCCCTATCTGAAGCGTATCCATGGCTTCTGTGTGTTTCGTCTTTTCAGAAGACTCCAGTGCCAGAGACCCGGTCTTGGAAACGGTTTTATCTGCATATTTCCTTGAATACTCCGCAAAAATGTCTTTCACATTTTTAAAACATTCCAGAAGTTTCGGAGAAAAGGCTCCGCATTCTCCGTTCAGAATCATAGTAAATGCCTGCTCCGGGGCAATGGCCTTTTTGTAGACTCTGTCAGTGGTCAGGGCATCATAGCAGTCTGCAATTCCCACTACCTGGGCACAAATCGGGATGCTGTCTGCTCTCAGCCCGTCAGGATATCCTTTTCCGTCCCACCGCTCATGATGGTACCTGCAAATATTATAGGCGTATCTGAGATAATTTCTGTCACTCATCCGGTCCAGTCCTTCAAGGATTTCACATCCTTTCACTGAATGAGTTTTCATGATCTGAAATTCCTCTTTTGTCAGGCGCCCGGGCTTATTTAAAATAGCATCAGGTATGGCAATCTTTCCGATATCGTGCATAGACGAAGCGCTGACGATCATCTGAATATCGGCAGTGCTCAGACCATACTCCGGATAACTGGCTGCCACATCCTCAAGCAGTGCCTCCGTAAATATACGGATTCTGCGGATATGCTGCCCTGTTTCTGCACTGCGGTATTCAATAATAGAAGACAGTGCATCGATCATAGCAGAGTTTGATTCTCTCAGCCTTGCAGCCTGTTCCTCTATCAATTCTTCCTGATTCAGACGGTGCAGATTCAGCTCTGCTATATTCTGGACACGCCGCTTCACCACATGTGGTTCAAAGGGTTTCATAATGATCTCAGAAGCTCCGAGATCAAAAACCTGGACCTCATTTTCTACAGAATCTTCTGCTGTTATAACCACCACCGGAAATTCTGCGAGCAGGCCGTTCTGGCCGATTTCACTGAGCACCTGATATCCGTCCTTGACCGGCATAACCAGATCCAGCAGCATAGCCGCAATCCTCCCATGATATTGCTCCAGCAGTACAAGAGCCTGCTGACCGTTTTCTGCCTCCAGAAGATTATAATCTGTTTCAAACACACCACGTAATATGACACGGTTAATCTCCATATCATCAACGATTAAAATAGTGTCCCTTCCTGCCATCCTTCTTCCCCCGATATACACTGAAATTATGATTCATCTAAAATTTCCCACTATAGTTTTAGTATAACACAAATTCACGAAAGAAACGAAAGAAAGAGGGTACATATCACTTTGCGCGCATCCTGCACGGAGTGCTTTTTATTTCATGGGATACACTTTCCTATAAAATAAAAGACAGACACCTCAAATGAAGTGTCCATCTTGTTTATTATACACATTACACATAGATAACCGTAACTCCCCCAAAGTTGACCCTTCCGGTCAGACGTACACTGACTGTCCCGTCACTCTGGTTCCTGTTTTTCTCATCCACAGCACCGGCAAAAGCGCTGACATTGTTGATGACGGTCCACTGTTTCGGAATATAAAGCTCTACCCCCGCAAAGGATACATCCAGATTAATTTCCGCCCGGCCGTCTTTTACCTCAGCATTGTCAAAATATGCTTTAATGGCACCGAAACTGGCATCCAGCCGTGCATACTTAAAGTCATCAGAATTCACATATTTGACTGTGGAGCCAAACGAGGTCCGATGATAAACTGAAGTTCCGTCATCCTCATCAATCACTGTTTCAAACGGCTCATCGCTGTGCCATTCCTTCCATCTTCTGTGTCTTGAGGGAAACAGCATATGACATCCGATGCTGCCCAGAAGCGCTGCACCCAGCACCGGCCAGGGAGTGATGGCCGTAATGCCCAGCGGCCTGGCATATATGATGCATATGAATGCGATGGAAAACAAAATTCCCGTATACTCCAAATGCAGTACACTTTTAATCAGCATTGCCGCAAAAAATATAGTCAGCAAAAGGCTGAAGACGCTGATATCCTGTAAATAACCCAATCTGCTGCAAAGTATGAATATGGCTCCCAAAATAAAAAATAATCCCCAAAATATCTTTTCTTTTCTCATTTCCCGATCCTCTTTTCTTCTAATTTTTGTTTCAGCGGTTTCAGATAAAGTCTTGATACATATACCTGCTTGTGTGTATTTTCAAACTGGATTACGCCTGAAGCAGACAGTCCCCGGCTGATGGAATAAATCTTATGTGTGTTGACCACTGCCGATTTTGAAATTCTCATGAAGGAACCCGGAAGCATCTCCTCTAACTCATACAGACGGTATTTTGTTTCATAAATATCATCTGCAGTATGTACATTGATGACATTTCCGTCTGTCTCAAAAAACAAGACCTTGGAGAGCGGAAAATAATACTCCTGCTCACCCTTTGAAAAAACCACGGTCTGCATCTTGGCCGATGTCTCCCGCACTGCTTTCTGCACTTCCCGGACCGTCTCATTGAGGCTTGCGCACCGTATAATGATCTCTTCTTCCGCTAAATTTTCATCAATTTCAATCCGTATCTTCATCTTTTTATCTCCACGTCCTTTATTATATCAGACACTGCCCCGCTGTAAATATAAAACAGCCAACAGGTTAAAAATGCCTGGTAAGTGGCACAGATCCCTTCATATATGGTATAATATCTGCAATCAGAATGGAGGTATCATGTTATGTCCCCTAAAATTTTTTTCTTTGACATCGACGGAACCCTTGCAGATCAGGAAGAAATCCTTCCCTCGAATCAAAAAGCCCTGCAGGAGCTGAGATCCAATGGCCACACGGTCATGATTGCATCCGGAAGGCCGGCCGGATATATAAGACGCATGTTTTCCGGCCTGGCTGACGGATTCATCGCTGCCAACGGCAGGCGGATAGAACATAACGGCAGCATCCTGCTGGACAACAGCTTCACCGTTGATGAACTAAAAGAGATCATCAAGCTGTGCAGAGCTTCCCAGTGTGCCTTTTGTCTTCTCGGAGACGGCATAGTATATCACGGCAGTCCTTTATATCTGTACGGGCATACAAGGCCCTATGAATCCATTGATGTGATCCACGAGGATCAATGGGACATCCATGATGTAAAAGCATATGCATTTGATATTATCTATAAGGATAAAGATCATCTGAAAACCATCAAACGGAATTTTGAAGGCAAATATATTATCAATGACCACTTTGACGGTTCTGCCGATGTATCCAGCGTTTCATTTCATAAAGGGCATGCCGTAACCTATGTGACCAATGCCCTGGGGTTCTCCCAGAGCGACAGCTATGCTTTCGGAGACGGTGACAACGATGTCTACATGTTTGAAGCTGCGGGAACTGCCGTGGCCATGGAAAACGGCACCAGCGCCGCAAAAAAAGCAGCCGACTATGTCACAGGCCACTTTAAAGAAGACGGGATCGCCCACGCCCTCAGACACTTAAAAATATAAACAGCAGATATCAAAAACGGAGCTGCCCTCTGAGACAACAAGAAGTGTACTCAGTACGGACAGCTCCGTTTTGTGTGACATTTTGACCAGTTCTCCGGCTTGCTGTCTCAGGAATGTAAGATTTTCTAACTTTCAGCAAAGTCTCTCCGGCGGCCCGTTCGGAACTCGCTGACG
>NZ_JAGZSD010000020.1 GCF_018381315.1 Anaerostipes sp.
CGCCAAATGCAATTTGCCACAGGCAAATAGATTCCTTGCGCATTTGTGCGCATCCTGCACGGAGTGCTTTTATTTCATAGGACGCACTTTCCTATGAAACGAAAAACGAGGCGCCAGTATAACTTTGGCACCTCGTTTATTTATTTTCATAGATCGCATATTCTTCTTCCGTCAGCTGAAAAGTCTCCGGATAGACGACAGAAAGAAGGTATTCGTATGCTTCTTTCCACCTGCTGTTTGGCTTATACTGAAACAGTTCCTTCGGAAGTACAACAAAGTGCTTCTGAGTAACCGCTTTTAAGTCCTCCCAGCCCGTCTTGGATGTCAGTTCCCTTTTGATCGTCTTCTCTGCAAGCTTCCGGTCCCCCATAGTTGTAACAAAAATATAATCAGGATCACTGCGGTTAATTTCCTCCAGCGATACACCTGAGCCTTTCGTAAGCTTTTTATTTCCCGCTCCCACATTTTCAATGCCGATGTCTTTCAAAATTTCACATACCACATTTTCGTCTGTCTTTACTTTGATCCCTGTGGAATATGCCCTGAGAACCAATGCTTTCTGTTTCTTTCCTTTCGGCACCTGTTTCAGCAGGCTGTCGGCCTCTTTTCTAACCTTCTCTCCATATTCCTCATAGCTGTCTTCTTCTCCGGTTACAGAAGTCATCTGCTTTAGTACCTCAAGGAAATCATCTAGTGTATTCATCTTAACAACATAATAAGGGATATCCTCTTCTTTCAATTTGACTGCAACCTCCATCTGCTCTTCAATGCTTCCGGAGACCAGCACAAGGTCCGGTTTCAGGGAAAGAATCGTATCAGCATCCGGATGTTTGACTGATCCGATATTCCTTATATCCTTTTTGTTAAGATTCTCATGAACTACCTCTTCTTCCAAAACATCCGAGGTAGCCCCGCATAATTCTCCGCCTGAAAGAAGCCATACGTCTGCCAAGGATGCCGACAATGCCACAACCCTCTCAGGCTCCTTCTTAACTTTCACCCTGCGCCCATCGGAATCTTTCATTGTTGTATAAGACTCCTTCTTTGCCTGCTCCTGTTCCTTCTGCTTTCCATGCCGGCATGCTGCCAGAAACAGAACAGCAGACAGCAGCAAGACAGCTGCTCTGCACTTTCTCTTCATATCCTGGTATTTTCCCCCTCACCAGCTTTTTTACTTATTATATAGTATAACCGGAGGAGACGCAACCTTCACTGTCTGCCGTCAGCCTGCATGGTATCATTCCATACATGAAGCCTGGAAATCATAAAGGTAAATCCTTCTTCTGGAATTTAACAGCACCTGCGGCATAAAATACAACCGCAATTATGGCCAAAACTGCAAGCTTCCAGACAAATGATGTATTTACAGAAGCTGTGCCAATCGTTTCAATATTCTGTACATCAAATAATCCTACCAATGTTAATTTATTAAAAATCCCCAGTTCTTCTACCCCCATCCCGGCATTTACCATATTTTCAGAACCAAACATGCCTAATAATGAAGCAAGAAAGAACCAGACGGCCAAACCTCCGCCGAAAGCCATAGAACGTTTGCTTTGGTTGAAAAGACAGCTTCCGAAATAACATATTCCCGCAACCGCTTCAACTAATATATACATGCCCACGTATGACATAATAATTCCTGCAATATTAACCTCATCAAAGAAAGCAAAGCTGGTAGCAATTTTCACACCGCACACGGCAGTTATAATCAGCAGCGGTGCAGCAATCAGATAAACCGCCTGTGTAAATACAATGGCAGAGCGTTTTGTCGGTGTCGAAAGAACATAAGCCATTGAACCTCTGTCTACCTGTTCTGAAACCAGAGAATTCGCAGTGATAACGATGAATAAAAAGAGAGGCAGCAAGCCTATGACAGTATAGTGCATTTGGTTCAACATTGCTGTCGTGTCCATTTCGCTCATTTTTTCTATCATATCAGACGATATTCCCATTGTTTTAAACATCGTATTCATAAAATCTTCAATATTTAAATCCTTGCCGCTGAAACACCCTTTTGCGTCCTGCAGTGCATAAGTATATTCAAACTGGCGCACATAGGTGGAAACAGGAATATCAGAACCGGACAGCTTTTTACATGTCTTTTCAAAATCTTTAACACTTAATTCCTTATCTGTCTTTTTGTTCATCATATCAAAAGCAGTTTGATACACCGCTTTGTTTTTTGTGCTGTTAAAATCACTGTATGATAAATCTGTACCTGCCATTTTATTATAGGACTCCAGAACAAACAAATAGGAATAAAAATCCTTCTGGGTTTCCGCCGTTTCTTCTGTTGCCGGTGCTGTAGCCATGATGCTGGAGGCATAATTAATCACAGTTGTCATTAAACACATAATAATCAAAACCGCAATCAAAAGCACACGGTTGCTCTTAACTGACTGTTTCATTAAAGGCATAGAAAATAATTTTGTTGTTTTATTGTTAGCTTCCATTTATCTGCACTCCTTTTCATAAATGTTTCTAAAATACTGTTCTAACGAAAGATGTTCTTCATGCAGCGAAGCCACAGAATATTGATTTAACTGCTTAAACAGTTCATTCACTTCTTTTTTGGGTAAAACCACTGTACAGTACATTTTCTCATCATCCCTGTCCTCAACTTCTTCCCGCCTGCTGACAAACTCTGAATACTCACTTCTCTTTTCAAAAGCAATATGAAAAGTTTTTGTATCCCAGTGCCTGAGCTGATACAAGCCGAGAGTATCTATGATCTTACCGCCTTTGATCATCGCCACCCTGTCGCATACCTCTTCAATCTCTTCAAATATATGGCTTGACATAAAGATTGTATGGCCCTTTGCTTTCTCTTCCCGAATCAGCTCCAAAAACGATTCCCTCATAAGGGGATCTAACCCCGTTGTAGGCTCATCTAAAATCAAAATATCCTTATTTCCCATTAAAGCAGCTACAATCGCTGTTTTCTGTTTCATTCCTTTCGACATCCGTTTTAAGTCTGCTGTAGGGTCCAGCTGGAGAAGCTTAATTAAATGATTCATATAGGCAAAATCTGTTACATGAAGATATTCAGCCTGTAATTTAAGAAAATCAGTACCTGTAGGAAGTGAAGGAAAAGCAATCTCTCCGGGCACATAGCTTACATGTTTCATTAAATCACTGGAATGTTTCCACGAGTCACAGCCATGGATGAATGCATTTCCGGAATCGGGTTTTATGAAACCCATGATGTGGCGGATGGTTGTTGTCTTTCCGGCACCATTAGTTCCGACAAATCCAAAGACTTCTCCTCTGCCGACATCTAAGTTAATATCAAAGATACCCCGTCCATGCCCATAATCTTTTGTTAAATGGTTTACATTTATTAAATAATCAGACATTATTTTACCTCCTCGAATTTACGGTCTTCCTTATAGAACTGCATGAAATAGTCCTCCAAAGTAAACGGAAATTCATGAAAGTCTGCTACATTCAGATCAGAAATATCTTCCATTAATTGATTGATTTTATCGTCTGCAACATGAACTCTTGCTCTTATTTTCTCCGGATTTTTAGAAGCAAAATTATACGGCTGTTTGACAAACTCATTGTAAGACGCCTTATCTTCAAACGTTATACGGTACACATTATCCCGTTTCTCTTTTAATGCATCCTTCTGAAATTCTGAAACAATACGTCCGTTTTTTATAATCGCTATTCTGTCGCAGGCTGCATCTACTTCATGGAAAATATGCGATGACAAAAAGATTGTTTTCCCTTTCTCTTTTTCAGAACGAATAAAGTCAATAAACACTTCCTGCATGACAGGATCCAGCCCGGAAGTCGGTTCATCCAGTATCAGAATATCTGGATCATGGAGAAATGCAACCACAACTGCCAATTTTCGTTTAACTCCCAAGCTCATCTTTTTTGTATCAATATTTGGATCTAATTCAAATTTATTAAGCAGCATTTTACAGCGGTCATCACTTTTTACATGCCTTATCTGCATTATCATTTTTATAAATTCTGCTCCTGTTATTCCGGCAGGCAATGCTATTTCCCCTGGAAGATACCCGACAGAAGTCTGCAAAATGGCTGCATTCTCCCAGCTGTTTTGATTTAATATCTTTGTCTCTCCCTTCTGCGGTTTGGAAAATCCCATAAGATGGCGGATGGTTGTTGTCTTTCCGGCACCGTTGGGGCCGAGGAATCCATAGCATTCTCCTTTCTTTACTGAAAGGTTGATATCAAATACTCCTCTGCCATGCCCATAATCTTTTGTCAAATGGACAGCTTCAATATTTGTCATTTTATTTCACTCCTAGCTTCAATATATTTGCTTATCACAACACACTTTTTTATGATTGAAATTCAATCCAACACGTTGTATCATGATTATAGTTCTGCAAAACTAACTTATCAACCACCAGATATATTGAAACTGTCGGATCATTATGAGGAGAATTTTATTATGAGAAAACATCCGGAAGTGACTGCCAGAACACGGCAGTGCTTTATCGATTCTTTTTGGAATTTGTTATCCAAAAACAAATTGAGTAAAATCACAGTAAGCTCTATTACCAAAGAAGCTGGCTATAACAGAGGGACTTTTTATGAATACTTTAAAGATATACCAGACTTGCTGGAACAGATTGAAGATGAACTTATGGACGATCTGATCGATCAGGTTACCGAAAAATTCAGCAGAGGATGTCCTTATAATTTGCAGATCCTTTCCCAGGAATGCGCCTCCATTTTGGTACAGTTTGATGATAAGCTTTTTTATCTCCTCAGTGAATATGGAGATTCTTCTTTTTCTTATCGTTTCAAAAACAGATTCATTAATGAAATAACAAATCTTTTTGATTTCGGGGCAAAAGACCGCTATAAAGATTATATTGTAAACTTTTGTTATTCTGCTCTGATCGGAATCAGGCTTCATTGGTACGAAACCGGCAAACAGCTGGGTTTTGACGAAGTAGTCAGTGTTACACAAGGTTTAATCGCTACCGGTTTGTTTGGCTTTACCGGCCAGGACTATGTTAAGTCATGAAATGATTCCCTGCGCATCAGAAACCTCTATGCAAGAAAAAAACTGCCGCACTTTATTAGTGCGGCAGTCCATTATGAACCTTTTAGATTATTTACCTTCTCTTTGAAACATCTCTGCAAAAGCCTTGACCGCAAGTGTATAAGCAGACTCTCCCATACCGGCAATCATTCCTGCTGCAACAGGTGCAATCACTGAATGTGACCGAAAGCTTTCCCTGTTGAATATATTCGACATGTGTACTTCCAGAATCGGGCACTCTAAAATTTCCAGTGCATCATGGATTGCATAATTATAATGGGTCCATGCCCCTGGATTTATGATCACCCCATCGTACTTTTCATAGAATACCTGATGAATTTTATCAACCATTTCGCCTTCATGGTTTGTCTGAAAGGTATCCACCCGGATTCCCTCTTCTTCTGCTGTCTTTCCAATCAATTCATTGATCTGCTCTAATGTAATAGTTCCATACTGTTTTGGGTCACGCTTTCCATACATATTGTGATTCACACAGTGGAGCATCATCACTTTTTTCATTTTACTGTTCCTCCGTTATTCCTCTATCCATGGTTCTTTTTCTATAATCTCTCTCAGCACGTCATTTTTACCGGCGATAACTTCAATACATATACCGCTTGGAAGGGCAAACCAATTATGTCCCTGAGGCAGTTCTTTTACACCTCTGGCATAGGCTTTTTCCAGTACCCTCTCTATATCTTCGGTCATGATGCCCATATGGTCTGCACGCCCTTCTGCCCCCTCAAAATCAGGCACCTCATTTAACTGAATTCCCGCATGAAGCCACACTTTTCTGTTGGGCACCTCTCCCAACTGCATGCGCACCGGCATGTCAAATACTTCTTTAAAGAAATCAATATGCCAGTCCAGATCTGTGACACGAAGTGCCATATGTTCTAAATATGAAGCCATAAATTCCTCCTATTTTTCCAAAGCCGGTTCGTATTCCAGCAAATACTTCTCAATTCCGCGCACACAGGTCACCAACGTTTGATTTACCGGTGTAGGAATTCCATATTTTTTACCCCAGGCTACAACTGAACCGTTAATAAAATCTATTTCTGTCGGTCTTTTTAATTCAAGACTCTGAAGTATTGATGTCTTAAATGTTCCCGGAAGTCCTTCGCTGGCAGCATACCACGGATATTCCGGATCTTCAGATTTCAGCTTAACACCTGCGGCTTTCGCCACATCAATTCCTTCCTGGACAGCAGCAACTGCTGTCTCTCTGATATAGTCTTCCTCATATAACGGACCATAAGGGAGTCTGGTGATGCCGCAAAGTGCACCTGCTGCAACATTGATTAAAAGTTTGTCCCAAATCAATCCTTTAATGTTGCCGCTTACTTCACAGAGCAGCCCTGCTTTATTGAATTCCTCACATACTGCCTTAATCCTGTCCGTAATCTCTCCAGTCAATTCTCCGATATAAGTATATTTTCCCTTTACTCCCGCACTGACATATCCTGGTTCAAGCAGGCGTCCTCCCACATAAGTCTTTCCGCTGATCACATTATCTTCTCCGATAACCTCCGCAATCGTTTCCTCATTTCCCAGGCCGTTCTGAAGAGACATGACAAGTGTTTCAGGGCCGATGACATTGGTTTCCTTAAGCTGGGCAACCGCCTCTTTTGTTGCAAAAGATTTCACAAGCACAATCACTAAATCCGCCGGTCCAATCCCTTCTGCTGATGTCCTGGCATCGACTTTTACGAACCATTCATCCTTTTCATCAGTCATTTTCAGCCCATCTTTATTGATTGTGTCAATATGCTCTTTCCACTGGTCCACAAAGTAAACTTCTGATCCCCCCTGTGCTAAAGTACCACCGATAGTACTGCCAAGTGATCCCGTTCCTAACATACAAATCTTCATAAAAAACTCCTTTGCTTCTTTAATTATTATTTATTATATCCTCTTTACTGGCTTTTTTGTATATTTGTATCTGTCAGAAATGCAGTTTAACTCTCTTCTTCCAAAGGGAAAAATTTCAGAATATGTGTCGCTGCAACCACGATATCACCGTGCTGGTTGAAGATCTCCAGCTTTGAATATGTTTTATTTGTTTCTTCCTCAATCCGGTCCACTGTATATCTGCACGTTAATGTATCACCAAAAAAGACCGGCTTAATGAATCTTAATCTGTCATATCCATAAGAGGCACTTGGCACCGGTGATTTTACCTGCTCCTGAATCTTGGTTGACGCTGTACATCCAATGGCAAATGTCAGTATTCCATGGACGATCCTCGTCCCATACATGGTTTTTTTCATAAATTCTTCATTAAAATGCATCTGGCTGTAATCAGCCGTGATCCCTCCGAACAGGTACACATCTGTCTCTGTGACTGTTTTTGAAAACTCCGCTGTGTCTCCGATATGCAATGGAATTTCTACTTTTTTTATACTGCTCATAATCTTTCTCCTTCTATTATTATTTATTTATAAATTCATCACGGATTCCCATGATTCCGTCACTGAAAATTCTCTGGTCCATCTGCTTTACATCATCTGAAATGATTGGCTCAAATCCCATCTGGTCTATCACGTCTTTCTGAATGTCTATTCCCGGTGCTGTCTCTGTAAGCATGACTCCGTCTTCCGTCAGGCGGAATACAGCACGCTCTGTGATAAAGATGACTTCCTGTCCCTGTTTTAATGCCTGTTCTCCGCTGAAAGTGATTTCTGAACATTCCGGGATCATTTTTTCAAACTTTCCTTCGCTGATGATTGAAATTCTTCCGTCTCCAACCTGGGTTTTCAGCCCGCCTGCCCGCAAAGTGCCGCAAAGGACTACCTTTTTGGAACCAGCGCATATGTTGACAAATCCGCCGGTCCCCATGATTTTCCCATTGAATTTGTGAACATTTACATTTCCCCTGGCATCCAGCTCTGCAAAACTTAAAAAGGCTACTTCCAGGCCGCCTCCGTCATAGAAATCAAACTGTGCCGGCATATCCATCAAAGCTCTGGAATTAATGCTTGCTCCAAAGAAGATTCCCTGGGCTGTTGCTCCTCCTACCGGACCTGTTTCCACCGTCAGGGTGAATTCATCGCCAATTCCTTCTTCTCTCGCAACCGCTCCGATTCCGTCAGCAATTCCCACGCCCACATTTCCTACGTTTCCAGGTGCAACTTCCATCAGTGCACGGCGTGCCACAACTTTCCTCTGATCCAGTTTCAGCAAAGAATTCTCATCCTCTACAGCTGTATAATCACCGGTAAAAAAACGGTCAGAGCCATTATAAAGCTGTTCCTGTTCCGAATGAATCACAATGGCATCAACTAAATATCCCGGGATCTTAACCTTCCGCGGATGGATGCTGCCCGCTTTCACCAGCCGCTTGGCCTGCAGAATGACAACTCCCCCGTTATTATGTACAGCCTGCGCCATGGCAAGACTGTCCATATAAGTAATTTCATCTTCCAATGATGCATACCCTTCTGTATCCACCGTTGTGGCCCGGATAAAGCATACATCCAACGGAACCACC
The DNA here is from genome assembly GCF_018381315.1 of Anaerostipes sp. Lineage (GTDB taxonomy): Bacteria > Bacillota > Clostridia > Lachnospirales > Lachnospiraceae > Anaerostipes. The sequence goes on from NZ_JAGZSD010000020.1 coordinate 8,526, forward strand.
GGGTAGAACAGCCATTCTTTGCCTCCTGCCGAAGTCAGGTGGATCAGATCCTCTTTTGTTTTGCTGTTCAGTTTCCCGCCTTCATGTCTGGGATCCACAAACGTCCCAAGTCCTACATGGGAAAGGATGCCCGGATGTCCTGCAGCTGCACTTCTCACCAGCTGTGCCATGACACCCTGAGGAAAATTGTAAGCTTCAATTTCATTCTTTTCTGCCATTTCAGCCAAGCGGGGTGACTGGCCCCAGTGGCCTCCGATTGCCCTTTTGACCAGGCCCTTTTGTGCCAAAGGCGACATTCCCCGGTCACCCCGGTCACCAAGTCCGCTGGAATGCCACAATGTCAAATCTTTAGGCTCATTGGTCTCTAAATACCGTTCCCTTAATGCCTCAATAAGGACCTGGGGATCCAGGATCCCTCCTCCTGCACCGCAGACTGCAAGCGTGTCATTGTCATCAATTAATGCCACTGCCTCCCGCGCAGACATAACCGGCACCTTGTTTCCTTTTTTTTCTGGTTTATGCATTTTTACACCTCCTGTATGCTAAAGCTTTCTATGCCGATACGGCCTTTTCTTCTTCCAGACTTTTTTCAATCACTGCATAACGAATATTTACAAGCACCGCCAAAGCGATACCTAAAACAGTGAATCCGACAGCAACCAGCAGGGAATACTCCATTCCATACATAGATGCCAGTTTACTTGCCATTACCGTGGCGGAAAATTGGGAAAGCGCACCTGCAATCATTACTGCGCTGACACATTTCGCTTTGGATGCCGGAAATAAATCTGTCATTGTTGCTGTTACCAGCTGGAGAACTCCTCCTGCTGCGGTTGCTCCGACAATAAACCCTCCTGCTACTGCCAGCGATGGGCTTTTAGAAGCAAACATTAAAAATTCGGTAATTCCTGCAATGATGGGACATACCAAAATAAATCTTACAGGTTTAATCCATTTCAGCAAAAATGTAGTGGCTACTACCATAAAAATTGACCCCAAAGAATACATAGACTGAATCTGTCCTGCAGCACCTTCGGTCATTCCCAGCACGTCCATTCCATAACTTTTATTTACAGCCAGAAAAATCTGAAATGTGGCAGTGCATGTATATCCAATAACAATCAGTGCAATTCCTTCTACATTAAATTTAGAAACCTTTGAAACTCCAACAAAACCTTTAACTCTTTCCCCTTCTGCTGATTCTGCTTTGGGCTGGGGCGCAAATTTTGCTCTTGTCAGAAACAGGCTGTTTACAATTAAAATCACAATACACAGAACAAAGGTCCAGCCATACCACATATCATTTGCCAGCAGATAAGCAATTATCATAGGCATGATGTACTGGGCTATTGAAATGACAAGTTTTGTAAGAATACTGGCTAATCCGGAGTTTTCCAGGATTTCCATTGCCCCCGGAATAACACCTGAATCCAGAAAACCGTTTGCTACTCCGCAAAGCATCGCCACAAAGTATCCGACCTGGGCATTTGGTGATACAAGAATCCCTGCAAAAAATAATACATATACCAGACTTCCAATCAATGTGATCGGCCTTCTCCCGAACCGGTCAGACAATGCACCGGAAAATGGATATGTAATCAGCCTTCCGATTCCCAGTGCAGAGGTCACGGCCACAACTCCTGCTGCTGTAGTTCCCCATTGCTGCTGCAGGGAAGTTACGTTCTGTCCAATGATAGCTGCACCGAATCCGTGAACGAAAAATGTAATATACAGCATAAATGCTGTAGGATATAAATGCCGGTAGCTTTTTTGTTCTTTCATTTTTTTCCTCCTGAAAGTATCTTTTGATTATGATAAAATTATAACAAGTATCCTGTTTTTTTCTACGAACTGATTTGTCCAAAACAAAAATTATCTTGCTATTTATTCTCTTTTTTTATAAGATAAATATATATTATTCGTATTTTATTTCAATTATCTTGTACTGTAATATAATTATCTTGTAATCAAAGGAGATTTCATATGTTTTTGGAGGAATTCAAAGGAAAAGAAAGAAGACCTGTTTTTGAGAAAAACCAGTATCCCAAAATCAGCCGTTTGTCACACAGCTATGACAACCCAACCTGGAATTATCAATATCATTTACATAAAAATGAAACAGAACTAGTCTATATATCGAAAGGAAAAGGAACCTATTTTATTAATACAAATTCCTATCAGTTAAAAAAAGGCAGTATCCTTATTGTAGAGCAAGGTGCCATTCACTCATTGTTTTCCGATAAAAATGATCCTTTAAGCTGCTGGACCTGTGCAGTGACAGATTATAAACTATGCGGGCATCCTGATCATGGCTTTATGCTTCCTGCCAATGTCTGCCCTTTCATGCAGGCAGGAATACATGAAAGCTGCATACACCGCTTATTTGAAGAATTAAATTTAATGAGACAATTTACTTCTGATACATCTCTGTCTGCCTGCGATGCTCTGGCTGCCTCTCTGGCAAATATTTATTACGAACTTTTTTATACATATCCTAAGGCTGAACGTCAAAAAAATTCCTCTTTTGCCAGAGACGTCTTAATTTACATTAATGAAAATTATGCATGCCAGATTACATTAAAAAAACTGGCCCGGCAGTTCCACATCAGCACAGATCATATCAGCCATGAATTTTCAAAAACATATGGTATCTCTCCAATTAATTATGTTATTGACCGAAGGCTGAATGAGGCAAAATGGATGCTGATCAATACTTCCGATTCCCTGGTTTCCATCGCGAGAAAAATAGGATACGAAAATACGAATCATTTTTCAAATCTCTTTCAAAAAAGAATGAATTATCCTCCGCTTAAATTCCGGGAGTTATTTCAGCACCATGCTTCTGAAGAAATTGAAACTCCATAAGATCTTATCCAAAAAAAAGAGAAATATCTGAATCCATCCAGATATTTCTCTTTTTTTAATTTTTATTCAGATATGCATCTACGATATCTTTTGGTACATTTTTTTTGATATTTTTATATATATCAGAGGACGCCTTACGTATATCTTTCTGTGTTTTCTTGTCTAAAGCAACAATCTTTGTACCGCTGTCTCTGATAATCTTCTTGCGGTCTTCATTCCGTTCGTCTGCAGCTTTTCTGGCATATTCCTTTGCCGTTTCCGCCGCTTTCAGAATAATTTTCTGCTGATCTTTGGGCAGATTTTTATAAAACTCATCACTGACAATCAAAGAAACATAATGGGGAAGATGATTGGTCTCCACAATGTAGTCCTGCTGCTCATACAGCTTGCTGGATACGATAACCTCATAAGGGTTTTCCTGAGCATCTATAGTCTTCTGCTGCAGTCCGATATAAACCTCGCTGAATGTCATCGGTGTGGGGTTGGCCTTCAGGGCCTTCCAAAAATCCATATGGTAGCTGTTTTCCATGGTTCTGATCTTCTGTCCCTTAAAATCGGCAATTGATTTCACCTCTTTGTTGGTGGACATGACACGGAACCCCTGATCGGAATAGCCCAGCAGCTTGAATCCTCCTTTTTCATAAACCTTTTCCATTTTTTTATAGAATACGGGATTATCTACTGCCTGTCTGGCCTGTTCAATCGTAGAAAACGCACTTGGAAGGTCAAACACCGCTGTTTCCGGAAGAAACGTAACCTGGGGCGCAGTGTTTTGGACTACAAAAGGAATATCGCCGTCAGAGCAGCTCTCAAGCAGTTCCCGGTCTCCTCCCAGCGTACTGTTGGGATACACTTCGATTTTCATTTTCCCTTTGCTCAGTCTGCCCACTTCATCTGCAAACTTCTGTGAATAGAGCTGAGTGACCGTATCCTCCGGACTGGAGGTTCCCAAAGGCCACGCATACCTCTGCACTCCGTCATCACTTTTTTTCCTGCATCCGCCGAGTGCCAGGGCGGAGATAATACATAAAACTGCAATACCAAATCTCATAAATCTTTTCATCTGTATCTCCCTCCTATAACAGTGCAAGGCTGATCTGCGGTATAAAGGTAATCAGTAACAAAGCCACCAGGAAACAAATGATTAACGGCATTGCTTTTTTCGCAATATCCACCACCGGGATCTGGGTCAGGGATGAGGCCACAAACAGATTTACTCCGATTGGCGGAGTTACAAAACCGATGGCCAGATTGACTACCATCATCACACCAAAATGAATTGGATTCATGCCTACACCCACAGCAATCGGCATCAGAATCGGTGTCAGGATCAAAATAGCCGGCGTAGTATCCATTACCATACCTACCAGCAGCAAAAATACGTTAATCACCAGCAGTATCACCACACCATTATGGAATGTGCCGAGAATCCATTCGCTGACCGTCTGAGGAACCTGCATCAGGGTCAGAACTCTGGAAAATGCAACAGATGCTGCCAAAATAAATAAGATAGGCGCATATGTGCGGATTCCTTCAATCATAACGCTCCATAAATCTTTCAGATGAATACTTTTATATACGAACAGGCTTACAAATACAGAATAAAAAACGGAAATCACCGCGGCTTCTGTCGGTGAGGCGACTCCTGTATAAATGCAGCCTAAGATGATGACCGGGCTGAGAAGTGCAAAAAAACTGTCTTTCAGCACCTTAAGAAGCCCCTTATCATGAAGGGCCTGTACTTCTTTTTGTATCTTTTCTTTATCTTCTCCGTTTTTCCTGCAGTAAAAAACAGCATAGATCATCAGAAGGAGACCGATGGAAACTCCCGGCAGTATTCCGGCGATAAACAGGTCACTGACCGACTGCCCTGAAGCCATACCGTACATAATAAATGGAATACTCGGAGGTATGATGACTCCTAATCCCCCCGCAACTGCCACAATCGCTGTTGCGAACTTTTTATCATAGCCAAGCTTAATTAAAATCGGAATTGTCATACTTCCCACTGCTGCCACAGTTGCCGGTGCCGATCCTGAGATAGCCCCATAAAACAGGCAGGTAACAATAACGGCACAAGGCATTCCCGCAGTAAACTTTCCAATAAAAAATACAAACACATCAAAAATCTTTTTAGAAATACCGCCCTTTGCCATGACCATACCTGACAGCACAAACATTGGAACCGCCAGCAGCGGGAAGCTGTCAATTCCGCCCAGCATAGAACGGATTACGAATTGGCCGCTGGCCGTAAAAGAAGGATCAAAAATCCCCGGAAGCACCGAAACGATACCAAGTCCGATGGAAATCGGTATGGCAATAATTAAACACAAAAAGAAAATAATAAAAACTGATAAAGCTGACATGCCTACACCTCCTGATCCTTTCCAATTGCTACTTTAAACTCAATGATCCATCTCTGCAGAATACGGAATGTAACTAACAGAAAACTTACCAGAGGTGCCGCCTGTATGTAATACATCGGTATATGACAGGCCGGACTCACCTGTCCGCTTTCAAATGCACTCTTTAAATACAGGATAGAATAAGGAATCAGGTATAAAAATAAGGCTAATTCAATTGTATGGTTCACGACTTTAAAAACTGCTTTTCCTCTTCTGGGAAATATTGCAACAAACTGTTCAATCTTAATGGAAATGCACTTTTTTGTGCAGTAGCTTACACTGATAAATCCTGACCATATGAACAGGTACCTTGTTATCTCTTCCGACCAGGAAAGAGATGCCCCGAACACGTAGCGGGCCAAAACCTGGACCCCCATAATCAGCACCATGCCGATCAGGAAAATTCCCATTAAAAACTCTTCTAAATTCTCATCTAACCACTTAAGCATTTTCTTACCTCTCTTTTGCAGACAAGGCTTCTCCGCTAATAATCTGCCCGGAGAATTCTCACTGTCTGCCATCTTCACTTTATCTAAAAGTTAATTTTTTAACAACCAATCCCCTATATTATACAGGGAATTAATTGATTCTTCAAATAGATTTTTTATATGAGATTAATAATTTTTGTCTATCAATACTGCAGTTTGCTTAAGCGGCACAGCTTCCGCCGTTCTCAAGCATGTTTATACCGGCTTTTCCTCTTGCGGATCGGATGCCTGATGATTGTCTTTGGTTTGGACTCTTCTGTTAGTCAAAGAAGTTCTTATAATGAAAAAGGACTTTCCATTCACAGGAAAGTCCTTTTTCTGAAATTTCTACAGTCCCTGATTGCTGTGGAGGAACTGAAGCATATCATTTAATTCGCCGACTGCTGCCTGTCCAGGCGCTGAGGCTTTTTTTGCAGCCCCGAAAGTCAGCGCAGATCCGAACACTTCACCGCAAAGACGGCTGATCAGACCCATTCCGGCCATTGACATAGTAATAATCGGACGGTCAGCATGCTCTGTATACATTTCTTCTGTGGCTGCAAGAAGTGTAAGTACATCTTTTCTGCAGGTCGGCATTACTGCGATCTTCGGAATATCCGCACCTAACTCCTGCATCTTTACAAGTCTGCCCACAATATCTTCTTTTGCAGGCGTTTTGTCAAAGTCATGGTTGGAAGCCACCACTTTTACACCGCACTTATGAGCACTGGCTACGATATCTTTTACAATATCATCACCCGTGAATACTTCCACATCCACTAAGTCTACATATCCGCTTTCTGCCGCCTTTTTATTAAGCTCAGCATACGGGGCTGCTTCAATCGCTTTTTCTCCCCCTTCTTTTGAAGTACGGAAGGTAAACAGAATCGGTGTTTCTCCTAATGCTTCTCTTAAGTCTTTTAATACATCTTCTACTTTATTAAAATCAAAGACTCCTTCAAACCAGTCCACACGCCATTCCACTACATCCACAGGGATATCTTTAAAAGACTTTGCCTCTGTAATGATCTCATCTTTTGTTACTCCCACGATCGGTACACAGATCTTGGGAACTCCTGTTCCGATTTCCACATTTCTAACTTTTACTGGATTCATACTTTACTCCTTTGCAGCTCTTTCTTCCATTGCCTTATATCTGACATTGACAAACAGAGCCAGAACAACTCCAACAATGGTGATACCGATATTCATCAATAAAATATCTGCTTTATCCATTGTACCAGCCAGAGATAAGATTGTATAGTTTGATAAGCTGGATGCGATCATAACAATACTTGTGATCGTTCCTTTGATTTTTGGAAACAGGTCATTAGCTGTTGCTGTTACAAGCTGGAGAACAACTGCTCCTGCAGAATATCCTACCACTGCAGATCCGATATAGCAGATTGCCGGAGTTTTTAATAAGTAAACCAGGGCAATCATAACGGTTGCAATCAGCGGATAGATAAATAAGAATCTGACACCTTTGATCTTATTAACTAAAACAGTGGTAACAACGATAGCAACAAGAGAACCTGTGCTGTAGTAGGTCTGCATCACAGAAGGATCTCCGATCTTTGCATATTCCTTCGCAAAATCCTGGGCACAGTTAAGCCATAACTGGAATGTAGCTGTCCCTGTAAATCCGATGATGATCAGTGCAATGCTTTCTAAAGAGAAATTTGCATGTTTGATATCCTGAATCAGAGAAGTTTTTTCTCCTGCTGCAGTCTCCATCTTCGGAAGCGGCGCAAACAGTACAAGTACACCAATAATAAGAATAGCGGCACCGCAAACATATAACAGTACATTTAAGGAAAGGTTTGCACCTACAATTGCACCGATCATAAACGGCATCAATAACTGAGAACATGAAATAGAAAACTTCGTCAGCATTGTAGCCATGCTGGATCTTGGAGCTAGAATTTCAACACATGCCGGGATAACACCGGTATCCAGGAATGAGTTTGCGATACCTCCTAAGATTGCAGCAATATAGGCAACCGTCATGTTCGGGGACATGGCAAGTCCTAAGAAAAAGATGGCGTAAGATCCTGCACCGATGACAGATGCAACTTTTCTTCCAAGCTTATCAGAAAGCGGCCCTGCAAACGGAAGCGCAATCAGCCTTCCCAGCCCTAATGCAGCCGCAACCATAGTAACAAGCCCGATGTCGGATGCTCCCCACTGTTTCACCAATGTTTCTTTTACTGCTACCTGTCCTAATACAGAAGCACCGATACCATGGATAAAATAATTCAAATATAAGATAAAGGCGCTTGGGTAATATTTTTTGTTCATAATAGTAGATTCCTCTCTTGAATTTCTCTTTTCTAATCGTATTTAATGTCCAGCACTTCTTTCATGTGGTCGATCGGCATATGTTTTCCGGTCCACAGATGGAAAGCGGCATCTCCCTGGAACAGCATCATTCCAAGACCATTCATTGTCTTGCAGCCGGCTTCTTTAGCCATCTTTAAAAGTGCGGTTTCTCTCGGTGCATATATAGTGTCTGTGACAATCAGGTCCGGACGAAGGAAAGATGCGTCAGGGATCACTGACTGGCCTTCCATCGGTTTCATTCCCACACCTGTAGCCTGGGCAAACAGATAGCTGTCCTTTATTTCTTCTTTTAATTTATCTTTATCATCCAGGTCATAAAGATTTACAATACAGTCTGTGTTGGCACGAATCTTTTCAACTGTTTTCTCTGCATTTTCCCAGAACTTATCTTTGATATTGAAGATTGACATCTCTTTAACGCCATCCAGTGCCGCCTGGATCTCAATCGCTGTGGCTGCTCCGCCGGCTCCTGTAATTGTCATTTTTTTACCGATGACATCAATATCATTGTCTTTCAGTGACTGCATATAACCGATTCCGTCCGTGATATGTCCTGTTAAAACTCCGTTTTCATTGACGATTGTGTTTACTGCTCCGGCCATTTCTGCTGCCGGTGACAATTTATCCAGGTACTGCCCTACAACTGTCTTGTTCGGCATAGATACGTTGGAACCTTTCATCTGTAAAGCTCTGAGTCCCTTAACTGCATCCTCCAATGTATCATTGTCAACTTCAAATGCTAAATACGCATAATCAAGCCCTAATTCAGCAAATGCTTCATTGTGCATTGCCGGTGAACTGGAATGTCTGATTGGATATGCCATAAGCCCGATTAATTCTGTATGTCCTGTGATTCTTTCTGCCATGTGTCATTCTCCTTTTTTACTTACCCTTTTTACTTACCCTGTTACTGCTTCACCCAAAAGTTAATTTTTTAACAACCTTACGAAACCTATTATACACGGATCTTATTGATACTTCTAATACATCTTTTAATCTTTTTTAATAGCTTTTTGCTATCGTTTATGTTATTCTTCTATATATAAATACCCGTTGAAATTTTCACAGAAATGAGGCTGCCCATGAATTTAAACCAATTAACTTATTTTCAGAAAATCGCCACACTCCAGCATTATCATCAGGCAGCAAAGGAACTGAATGTTTCCCAGCCCAGCTTAAGCCGTTCCATTTCAAATCTGGAGGAAGAACTCGGACTTCCTCTTTTCCGCAAAAACGGAAGGAACATTGAGCTGACCAAATACGGCCAGATTTTTTTAGAACATGTCAACAAAATCCTTAATGAGGTAAAAATTGCCGAAGATAAAATGAAGGCTCTCTCCAACGCAAAAGGCGGCCACATCGACCTGGCATATGTATTTCCTCTGGCAAAGTCCTATATTCCCCACCTTGTCCGGAGCTTTTTGGATTCGGAAGGGAATCATAATATTACCTTCTCCATGACACAGGAAATCACCAACAAAATGCTTCGTGATCTTAAATCCGAGAAATATGATGTCATTTTCGGTTCCTATGTGCCAAATGAACCCGATGTGGAGTTTATCCCTGTCATAAATCAGGAAATGGTCATCATTACACCCCCTGAGCATCCTTTAAAACATAAGAAAGAAATTCTTCTGGAAGATCTGCTGGCCTATCCGGTCATAGGCTATGACCGGACTTCCGGTCTCGGACAATTTACACACTCTATTTACAGGCAGAATCAGATGGAGCCTCAGATTGCCTTTGAGACTTCCGACGAAAATGCCATCGCTGCCCTCGTATCCGAAAACTTCGGTATCGGCTTTGTTGCCCATGTGGAATCACTCAGAGAGTATGATGTAGAAATCCTTCACTTAAACAATGTAAAACCGTACCACACCGTTTATATGGCTTATATAAAACATAATATTATGATTCCTGCAGTAGAAAAATTTATTGGCTTTGTTAAAAAAACGATAGATAAAAATTATTGATTTTTTAAAAAATATCAATTTGTTAAATATTTATCCTTGCTCTATAATAGAATTATCATTACAGATCACCCAAATGCAATGATAACAACCCCATTTAGAAATCGTTTATCTTTTTTGGAGGTTATAAAATGAAGTGCAATTATAAGAATATTTTCAGTCCGCTGACAATAAAAAATATGACAATGAAGAACCGTATCATGATGACGCCTATGGGAACCAATTACGGTGAACAGACCGGTGAGATGAGCTTTCTTCATATCAATTACTATGAGCAGAGAGCAAAAGGCGGAGTAGGGCTTATCATGGTGGAAAATGCCAGTGTGGATTCACCTCTTGGCTCTAACGGTACAACACAGATCAGAATCGACCACGACAATTATATGCCCCGCTTCTTTAAGCTCTGTGAAACGATCCACTCTCACGGTGCATGTATCGGATTACAGTTAAATCACGCAGGTGCATCTGCACAGTCTAAGCGTACAAATATGCAGCCTGTATCTGCATCCAACATCCCATCCAAGGCAGGCGGGGAAACCCCTCGTCCTCTTACCAAAGATGAGATTTATGCTATTGTAAAGAAGTACGGTGAAGCTGCTGCCCGTGCACAGGCCTCAGGCTTTGACTGCGTTGAAATCCACGCAGGACATTCTTACCTGATCAGCCAGTTCTTATCTCCTACAACCAATGTCAGAACCGATGAGTTCGGCGGATCTGCGGAAAACAGAGCAAGATTTGCAAGACTGGTATTGGAAGAAGTCAGAAAGGCAGTCGGACCAATGTTCCCGATTTTTGTCCGGATCAGTGCGGATGAATTTATGGAGCACGGAAATACACTGGATGATACTTTGGATTATCTTCAGTATTTCCAGGAGGAGGCTGATGCTTTTGATGTATCTGCCGGATTAAACGGTTCCATCCAGTATCAGATCGATGCCAACTATTTAGAAGACGGCTGGAGATCCTACATGGCCAAAGCTGTCAAAGAAAAATACGGAAAACCATGCGTAACGATGGGAAATATCCGTGATCCCCGTGTTGCCGACGATATTCTTGCACGCGGTGACGCTGACATCATCGGTATGGGACGCGGTCTCATTGCTGATCCCTGCTGGGTGAAAAAGGTTGCCACAGGACATGAAGACGAACTGAGAAAATGTATTTCCTGCAATATCGGATGTGCAGGAAACCGAATCGGTGTCAACCGTCCGATCCGCTGTACTATTAACCCGACTGTCAATGACGGAGCAGATTACAAGAAACATAAGATTACAAAACCATGCAACGTTGTTGTCATCGGAGGCGGTACTGCCGGGCTGGAAGCTGCATGTACAGCTGCGGAAGTAGGATGCACTACTTTCTTATTAGAAAAAGAGGATCATCTGGGCGGACTTTCCGTAGAAATTTCTAAGATTCCGGATAAGAAACGTCTGGCAGACTTTCCTCACTACTTACAGGTAAGGGCATCAAAATTAAACAACCTGTTTATCTTTAAAGGACAGGAAGCTACACTGCCGGTTATCAAAGCTCTCCATCCGAATATCATTGTCAACGCCACAGGATCTAATCCTCTTCTTCCGCCGATCAAAGGTCTTCATGACCATATCGACAAAGAAGGCTCCAAGGTTGCTTCCATCTCAGGCATGATCAATCATTTGGCTGATTACCCGGAAGATTGTACCGGTAAGAAAGTCGTTGTCATCGGAGGCGGTGCCGTAGGGCTGGATGTTGTAGAATATTTCGCACCAAAAGGCGCAGAAGTCAGCATTGTAGAAATGATGCCTGCCATCGGCAAAGATCTGGACCCTGTTTCTAAGTCCGGAGTTACGGCCCTCATGAAAAAGCATAATGTCAATCAGATGCCGAATACTGCTCTCTGTGAAGTGAAAGCTGATGCTTTTCTTGTAAAAGCTGACGGCGAAGAGAAAGATCTTCCGTTTGACTATGGATTTGTCTGTCTGGGAATGCGTGCCAACGCACCGATCCTTGATGAAGTCCGTGAAGCATACGCAGATACCAATGTAGAGATCGTCAATATCGGTGACAGCGTCCGCGCAAGACGTATCATTGATGGGGTTCAGGAAGGACATAATATTTTAAGAGTTCTTTCTGACATGGAATATTTATAAACAATACCTGCCAAACTCTTTTCATAACATATTTATATAACAGAAACAAGGGAACCATATCATCTTGATGGTTCCCTTGTTTCGTTTGCTTTCTTCTATTCATGAAGTTCCAGCGGAAGCCCGTCCGGATCATGGAAAAATGTCATTTTTTTACCGGTATATGTGTCATGCCTGATTTCCTCTGTCTCAATTCCTGCTTCTTTTAATTCTTTTACTGCCTGTTCGATATCCTCTGTATAGAAAGCAAGATGTCTGAGTCCGCAGGCTTCAGGATAAGAAGGCCTTGCGGGATGTCCTTCTCCTGAAAATATCTCCAGTTCACAGTCTCCAAGTTTTAAATCTAATTTCCAGTCTCCCCTGTCCTCCCGGTAATTTTCCCTTATAATTTCAAATCCCAGCTGATCTGTATAAAACTTTTTTGACCGCTCATAATCACTGACAATTACCGCTATATGATGTATCTTACTCAATTTCATTTCCGTCTGTCTCCTTTTCCATCTGTCACCCTTCTGCCCTTTTATTATATATTATAAAGTAAAAGAATGAAAAGGATTGTTTTATGAATCACTGCTGTCACAAACCGTGTCCGCCGGAGCCGGCTCCCCCGGAATCAATCAATTTTTATGCCCAGTATGGGGCATATTCTAATGACGCTGCCGGAACAGATATAAATTTTTTTCCTGTCTTCCAGGAAGGCAGCGAAATTCAGCTTGAAAATGATACAACGATATTGCTTTCTCCAGGATATCTTTACCTTATAGATTTTATTTTCCTTGCAACCCCCGGGGCCAGCGGATATATGCAGATCCTTCCCTTTATCAACGGCACACCCCGTCTGCTTTATTCATTTTTTGCACCTGCAGGGGCAGAAAAGAACACTTCTGCCTCAGGAAGTTTTACCACAAATGAAGCACTTGCCTCTGAAGCGCGCCTGACATTCCGCCTCTCATATTCTTCTTCTACAGGAAATATTGATCTGAGCGGTGCTGTATCGGTTACGCCTCTGCAGGCAGTGCGTCCGTCTTTATGAGTAAAACAGATGCCGGACAGTCCGCCGGCATCTGTTTTCTTCTTTTTACATGCAAATGGAAACTGCCGGAATTCTGTTTACAATTCCGGCAGATATCTCACATTACATTTTCAGTCTTCTCTTTAATTTCTCAACGGCTTTTTTCTCAATACGGCTCACATAAGAGCGTGAAATATCCAGTCTTTTTGCCACTTCCTTTTGGGTCATCGGCTTTTTCCCATACAGCCCATACCTCATGATCAGCGTGCTTTTTTCTCTGGACGGTTCCATTTCATCTACCATTTTATAAAGATCCCTGATCTTTTCTTTGAGATCCAGTTCATCTACTATATCGCTCTCATCCGCCCCCAGTACATCCAAAAGATTTATTTCATTCCCCTCTTTGTCAATTCCGATCGGCTCATACAGCGAAGTATCTTTTGCACTTTTCCTCTCCTGTCTCAGCATCATGAGAAGCTCGTTTTCAATACACCGGGAAGCGTAGGTCACCAGCCGGTGCCCTTTTTCCACATTATAGGTATTGATTGCTTTAATCAGCCCGATGGTCCCGACGGATATGAGATCATCTTTATCCCTGTCGAAATTATTGTATTTTTTTACAATATGGGCAACCAGACGAAGATTGTGTTCTACTAAAATATTTCTAGCCTCCATGTCCCCCAGATGGCTTTTCTTTAAATAATATTGTTCCTCTTCTTGTGACAGCGGTTCTAAAAATGCCTGCAAGTAAAGCAACCTCCAAGCCTTTTTAACATTCTATGCCCACCTGCGTCCAATAGTGCTTTTCCTTCTGAAAGTTATTTTTCTGGTGCAGTTATTCCGTCATTGGGATGATAATTCTCTCTGTTTTATGATATAATTATGTAAAAACAATACAGGAGATGAGAGAATGAAAAAATTAAAAGCTGCGGCATTATTATGTCTTTTGTGCCTGCTGACCGCCGGGTGTTCAAAAGAAGAAAATGTCAAAAACAAGACGGTCACTTTAACGTATCAAAAAAATAAATATGAAGGCCAATATACAGGTCTCATGAAAAACGGCAAGCCAACAGAAGGGACTTTTTCCTACAAAAAAGGAACAGACTATCTCTCCTATAAAGGAAAATTGTCCGGCGGAAAAATGTCCGGAAAGGGAACTCTTAAGACAAACCTTATGAAGCCCTACTTCCTCGGAACAGCCTGTACCGGAACTTATAAAGGCAGTGTTTCTGACGGCAAGGCCAGCGGAAACGGAAGTTTTGAATTTTTGACTCCAAAAGATTTAAAAGGCTCTGTCTATAAAGGAAACTGGCATGCAAATATGGCAAATGGCAGAGGACGTATCGATTTCCCTGAAAAAGAAGGGGGAGGCGCTATCATCGGCAGCTTTGATACCGGCTATTTTGACCCTTCCAAGCTGGACTGTTATGAGACAGTCGGAACCCTTGTGGGCAGCAGCTATAAGGTTTCTTCCAAGGCTGCATCCTTTATAAAAAACAATCCGGATCTGTTTATGGCAAAAGATGAAAACGACCTTGCATTATATGCAGATTCTTCCTTAAATTATGCCGATGTATTAAAAAATCCAGCTTCATTCGGAGATAAAATTATGAAATTTTCCAGCTATCCGGTTCTCAATTCTAGTCTGGGTGAAGAACTGTTTGGAGAGAAATTTTCCTTTATCCTGCTGGGACGTCCATCTGAAAATACTTACATCTATGTTATCTGCCTGAAATCTGTAAAAAATGTTGAAATCAACAGTAATCAGACTGTTTACGGGCTTCCCCTTGCATCTTCTGTCTATGAAACTAAGTCCGGCAAGAAGTTAAAGGTACTGGTATTGGCGGGCAGTTTCCTGAAACATGAATAGCAGAAGGGAGGAAAACATAATGAAAAATATAAAAATAATTGCTGTTTTTTGTTTAATCATCTTATGTCTCACCGGATGCTCCAGGAATGTGACAAAAAAAGAAATGACAGTCTCCTTTTTTGACAAAGATCTAAAAGGCAGATTCACTGGTACACTGAAAGACAAGAAACCGCAGGGAAAGGGGTCTTTTCAATATAAAAACGGCAAACAATACTTATATTACAAGGGGGATTTTAACAAAGGGGCTCCATCCGGCAAAGGATATCTGAAAACCAATCTTTGCAAAGTCACATTTGGCATCACTGAGACCACAGGAAACTACCAGGGCGAAACACTGGACGGCAAACTTAGCGGAAAAGGGGAATACAGAGCATTAACACCCTCCGATTTAAAATCCACATATACCGGGTACTGGAAAGATAACCTGGCCGAGGGGCAGGGAGAACTGGTTTTTGATAATAAGAAATATTTCAAAGAGTCCGGAACTTTTACCGAAGGATCCTTCACCCCAAATTTTCTGGAACTCTTTAACAATCTAGGTGCCGAAAAGGATCTGCCTTTTTCAGTTTGCTATAAAGCTCAGGATTTTTTGCTGTATAATGAAGAATTATTTCCTGCAAAAAGTATAGGCAAGATTAAACATAAGCTGGATTCTTCTGTAAAGCTCAGTGAGATTCTAAAAAATCCAGAACAATATGGAGACAAAATTGTGAAACTTCCTAAATATTATGTGGTTGACTCTTACACCTTTACATCTTATGGATACGACCTCTGCGAACTGACTCTCGTTAATTATCCAAAGAGACAAGCCTGTATCGTCTATTATCCGGGAAAGCTTAAACAGATTCATAAATCTGATTTCGCAGACATTTACTGCATACCGATCGGGAAATCCTCTTACGAAAACAAAAATGGAGGTACTGTTAAAACGTTTGTTTTTGCCGCTAGTTATATAAAGAAAGTAAAATAAATACGAGCCATTGCTTCGGCTGATCAAGCCGGCAATGGCTCCTTTTAATTAAGTCTGTCTAAATACTCTTCCAGGCAGAGATTCTTTTTCTTCATCTCTCTGGCCGCTTTCTTACCCACATAACGGTAATGCCATGGTTCATATCCGATTTTTGTGATGCCTGTCTTATCTTTCGGGTATCTGAGAATAAACCCGTATCTCCAGCTGTTTTTCATCAGCCACTGCTGTTCCTTCCGCTGTTCCTGAGTCACATCCAGCACTGGATAATCGACAGCTGTAATATCCACTGCCAGACCAGTCTGATGTTCGCTCCTTCCCGGAAGTGCGACCCACATCATTGCCTTCCGTTTGGCTTCATTTTCTGTATAGCCCTGGTTCAGATACTTATTAATGTCCTGTTCCAAAAGGTAAGACTGCCGCTCTGATGTGCGGTAAGCAGAACATACAGAGGGATAAAGTCCCTGGCTCCTGGCTGCATTCATCATACGCTGCAGGTCCGGCAGAATTCTGCGGTCAACCTGGCATCCATTTTTTAATGTAAGCAAATCTGGCGCATAATAATCCGGCACAGAATTTTCGTGGTTAATCAGCATCAGATTCCAAGAAACAGTTTCCCTATGTTTTATTTGTCTGGGAGTCTCAAATTTACTGACTGATATCGGCTTTTTTACTGTCTGCTGTGTGGAGGTACAGTACTGAATGATCTGGATCGACAGAAACCATGTAGCCAGGATTTCCCCTAACAGCAGGATAAAATATCTGTGTTTTCTTAGTACAGCTTTGTTTTTTCTCATTGGTCCGTCACCCTACTTTCCAGAGTTTTTACTCTCTGGTATTATGATAACCGGATCTTGTATCACAAATCAGTCAAATTTCCATCAAAGTTGTATCATTTGAATTGAATATCCCCCTGGTCATAGTCTCTTTCCGGAAAAATAGAAAGCTCTCCCTCTTCTGCTAATCGTTTATTGTAAAATACAAACAGATAACGGACACTTTCTGTCCCTGATTTATACCGGACAAAACACTGGCCGCTTTTTCCTCTGATGATATCCTGTTCCGCCAATCCAAGATACTCTCCCCATATCCTCACAATGTTGTCGGCATCGGAAGCCCGGATTCCGAATCCGTCGGTATTTTCTACTGACAGAATCTTATGGGATGAATCATCTATGGTCACCATAAGACTCTTGTCTTTAGACTGAACGGTCACACTGTGGATTCTCAGACGTCTGGCATAATTTTTTGTATCCAGGTAGGTTGCCGTAGTCTCATAAAATATCAGGGTATTTTTATCTAACTTAAGGTTTGGAAACATTCCCTGCTTTTTTAATTTCTTCAGTTCATTTATACACGTTTTTTTGAGTGAATCAAGTTCTGCTGATCCCCATTCATAAGATTGATCCGTCACAGCAATATCACCGTCTGCATTCTCCGCCTGAATCATAATAGATAATTTCTCTTTTATGGACAGTGTGTCTGTCTGGATATCCGATGTATCTTCCACCCTGCTAAGCTCCACCCTGTCTCTCATCTTCCGGTCCTGCCATCCTGAAACCAGTGAAGGCCAAAAAACACAGGAGGCTGCCAAGGCAATGGCTGCAGTGCAGACCAGCAGATTTTTATACTTCATGAAGCTGCTCCTTCCTGAGCCGGATGTTGACTGCCGTCCCTTCAGATATCTTGCTTTCAAACTTCATTTCCCCGCCGTGCAGTTCCACAATGCGCCGGCACAGGGACAGTCCCAGTCCGGCTCCTCCCTCTTTTCTGGACCGGGACTTGTCTGCCATATAGAAAGCTTCCGTAACTCTTTCCATGTCTTCTTCCGTCATTCCCCTTCCGTTGTCCTGTATCATCAGAAAATAGTATGTTTCATGCGATCTTCCTTCAAACCGGATCCGGCCGGATTCACCCACTGCCTTTCTCGCATTGTCAATCAGATTCAGACACAGGCTCTGAAGCAGATCCGGCTCTCCCAAGACTGTTCCCTCTGCAAAAGAACAGTTAAAACTGATGCCTGACATTTTCAGCTGAGGCTCCACCAGCCGCTGTACTTTTTCAAAAAGCTCAGAGACCAAAACCGGCCTCAATGAAATCTCCTGCTTATCCAGAACAATCAGATCCATAAGTTTTAAGGACAGGGACTCCAGACGTCTTCCCTCCTCAAAGATATAGTTGGCTGCCTGAAATCTCTGCTGCTCACTGAGCCCTCTGGACCTGAGAGTATCCGCATAACCTATGATAGATGTCATGGGTGTCTTCAGTTCATGTGCAAAACTTCCCATAAACATTTCCTGCCGAAGCGCCGCATCTTTCAGCTCACAGATCTTCTGCTCCAGCTGCCCGGCCATAGAATTAAAATCTTCTGCCAGAGAACCAATTTCATCCTCTGAGGTTATCTCAGAACGTGTTTTTAAATCACCTGCTGCATATGTCCTGACTGCCTTGGAAAGAATCCTCAGCGGACGGGTCAGCCAGTTTGTAAGACAAAAGACAGCGACTCCCAGCGTCAGGATTAAAATCAGAGATATTTTTTGGTAAAGCGCAAGCTGGCTTTTTTTCATTTCATACAGCGCAGAAATATCCCTGACATTTTCTAAATAAAACACCTTATCATCTACAGTAAACCTGCAGGCAGACTGAAGATAATATCTGCTGTTCTGCTTAAGAATCGAATATCCGGCATGTTTGGCATCTAATTTTTTCATGACTGTATCCGGCACCCGGAAGTTAAGATCCGAAAACAGCTGACGGCAACGGCTGTCACAGATGCGGAACTTTCTCTCCTTTCCCGGCGAGGAAAGACTGATAGAACCGGCCAGCTTTTTTACCGTGTTTTCCGGCGAACTGCTGTCCGGCGGAGAAACCGCAATGGAAGCCCCCAGTGTAGCCCGGAAAATGTCATTTTCCTGATAAGCCATTTCTACCGTCTGGCGCAGGGAGGACTGAAAAGAAGACTGTATCAAAAAATATCCTCCGACACTGAAGGTCAGCATTGTAACTGTAATGATGCTAAAAAATACTTTTAAAGAAAACCTCATTCCTGATCCTCCAGGCGGTAACCGACTTTATAAACAGTCTTGATCTTATGCTCCCATCCGATCTTTTTACGAAGCCGCTGTACATGCAGATCCACCGTCCTGCTGTCGCCCATGTAACTGCTGTCCCAGATCTTTTCATAGATATAATCCCGGAACAGGGCAATGTTTTTATTTTGGATCAAAAGAAGGAGCAGTTCATACTCCTTCACTGTTAAGTTCACAGGCCTCCCCTGCTTTTTTACGATCCTTGCAGACAGATCTATCTCCAGATCTCCGATGGATATACTGCTTTCCGTCTTATGATAACGTCTGAGCACCGACTCCACCCTTGCCAGAAGCTCTGCAATCTCAAACGGCTTGGCCAGATAATCGTCAGCCCCCGCTTTGAGCCCCTTTACTTTATCCTCCGTAGATGACTTGGCTGTGAGAAATATGACCGGAATTCCTAACGGCCTGATATAATCCATCAGCTCATATCCGTCAATCTCAGGCAGCATAACGTCCAAAAGGATCAGGTCAAACGTCTCCTGCTCCAGCAGGTCAGCTGCCTTGGCTCCGTCAAAAGCACAGCTTAAGGAGTATCCTGCTGCTGCCAGGTTCATCTGGATTAGATTGGATATGGCAGGCTCATCTTCTACAATCAAAATATGATTCATTTCCTTCTCCTTTGCTTTTCACATTGATCACAGCCAATATATCATCTTTTTGTATCTTTTTTGCATCATCTGATCCTAAACTTACAGATCCAGAAATGCAAATGGTTCCTCATCCTTTACAAAATGCATCAGCATGTAGGCACACATAATAGCCACATGTTCTTCCTTCAAAATCCTTTTCGCTTCGTTTTTATCTGCCAGAATAATCTCAATCTCTTCTGAATCCTCCTGTCCTGTTTTGCTCGGTGTCCCGCTGGCATATCCGTAAATCGTGGCGCAGGATTCATCTGTCATGCCCACAGACATAAAACCGGGCTTTTCATACATAGGATCCGCCTGGATCACATCCAGCTCCAGCCCGGTTTCCTCTTTTAATTCACGGACTCCTGCCTCTCTGTAATCTTCTCCGTCTTCCACCAGGCCAGCCGGGAATTCATAAATATAATCATCAATCGAATACCGGTACTGCTTTACCAGAACAACTTTGTCTCTTTTCTCTCCGTAAAGGCTGTAAACAATGATTCCGTCCGGAGTATTTTTTTTGGTTTTCAGCTTCATGCGGTCCATGTTTTTAACTCTGGATGCGATGTAATAATTCAGCGGTTTTCCCACACGGTTTGTTCCCTTTAAATGATATAAGTTCAAATGTGGATTGTCCGTCAGTTTCTTTACTTCTTTTATTTTTCCCATAATACACACTCCTTTTTAATGCTTCTATTATATCGGATATTTTTTCCGGCGGAAACCTCTTTCTTACAGAACAAGTGCACATTCCAGTGCCAGATGAAAGTATTTGTGAAAACCAGTGATTCCGTATTCTTTGAGATCTCTGATTTCCCATTCATCCGAATCCAAACTGTCGGCTCCATATAAGAACGGAAGAAACCTGACATCTCTGAACTGTGTCACTGCCAATGCGGCAGAGCATTCCATCTCCACAGCAAGACAGCCCTGTTCTTTTCGTTCTTCAACAACTCTGCGCGTCTCTCTGTACACTGCATCTGTTGTCCATGTCTTTCCCGTCACATAAGGAAGACCGGTCTTTTTTAAACAGGATTCCAGCTTACGCATAGATCCTTCCTCCGTGTATATCTCTTCACTGGATGGTATGTAATGGTAGCTGGTGCCCTCATCCCGGACTGCTGATGACGGAATGATAATCCTGTCCCGGACTTTCTCCTGGTCGAGAACCCCGCAGCATCCGAACATCACAATACTTTCAGCTCCCATGGCTATCACTTCTTCCAAACCTGCTGTGCAGGCAGGTGCTCCCACCCGAGATAAGAAAAGCGCAATCTGCTTTCCCTTATAGATTATTTCGTAAACCGGAACAGCACCATTTGCAGAACAGAGCTCTGCGATTACCTTTCCTTTCATCTTCCCAGCAAATTTTTCTGTCATCGTTTCAGAAAAGGTTGTAATGCATACCTTGGGAAAATCCGGTTCTGGCTTTATAACATCTTCCGGATTTATAAATGCAGTCTTTTCATAATCGAAACGTTCAAATATTGTTGCCATTTTACTCCCCCTGTATAACTAATAATTTACGGATCTCCTTCAGCATTCTTTTGGGGATCTCTTTGTTCACCGGCATAAGTTTGCTGTACATCCGAACCCCCTGATATGAAAAAATGATTAAGTCAAAAACTGCCGGTATATCAATATGATGAAATTCTCCCCGGTCAATGCCGTATTGAATTAATTTTTCCCATGTGTCATAAGACTGCAGGTATTGGTTATATAAAACATTCCCGCCGGAACTGTTTTCTTTGATACTGAAATATTCATAGATGGCTGTGCTCAGGGAATGCCCGCTGTCGATCATCTCGGCTTCATAACGCTCTAACACATCATCCAGTATCTGAACAGCGGGCAGCCCAAGCTTTATTTTAGCCTGAAATTCATCGTCCTGACACTTCATCATATCATCTGTTATCTCCTTAAATATTTCTTTTGTACTGCTGTAATGACAGTAAAGACCTCCCCGGCTAAGCCCTGTGATATCACAAATATCCTTCATGGTGACATCTTTGAAGCCCTTATTGGCAAACATGAGACAAGCCTGCTCCTTAATCAGTTTTTTAGTTGCTTTCCCTCGCTTATTCATCCTTCCTCCATTTCCGACACCACTGTCTTTTTATATATTATGCGACACAAACGTCGGAAAGTCAAGAAAAGACATTTTGACCAGTTCTCCGGCTTGCTGTCTCAGAGATGTAAGATTTTCTAACTTTCAGCAAAGCTTCTCCGGCGGCCCGTTCGGAACTCACTTCGTTCAAACAGCCTCACTGCGCTTTGCGCACCGCCTCCGAAGCGCTTCGCGCGATAAGGTATACTTAACTTATTGTTAGGAATGTGTTGATCTCTTAGTTTTATTGCAGAAAGGATGGTTTTTATGGATATTGGCGAAGGTATGAAAAAGATTCTGCTGGCAGGTATCGGGGCTGCAGCCACGACTGCTGAATCTGCCAAAGACATTGTGGATGACCTGGTAAAAAAGGGAGAACTCACTGTTGAACAGGGCAAGGTCGTAAATGAAGAACTGAAGCACAAGGCAAAGGACAAACTGAAAGATCATGTGACAGTGAATATTGTAACGGAATCCGGAAATCTTATGGACGCTGTGGATACGATGTCTGAAGAGGAACTGGAGCTTTTAAAAGAAAAGATTCGTGAAAAAGAACAGCAGGACACACAAGCACCGGAGGATTCAGAAGAAAATGAGCAGTGACGTCTCCAGCCAGAGATTCCTGGACATACTTAAGGTTCTGAAAAAACACCATCTTTCCCGGGGCATGACCCCTGAGAAGCTGAAAGAAATTTTTGAGGAGCTGGGTCCCACCTATGTGAAGCTGGGGCAGATCATGTCCATGCGCTCTGATATGCTCCCGGAAGCATACTGCGATGAGTTAAAAAAACTCAGGACAGAAGTAAGGCCAATGGAATACTCATTGGTCAGACAGGTAATTGAACAGGAGCTGGGCCGCCCTTTGGACTCGGTGTTTTCCAAAGTCCGGGAGGCTCCTTTGGGCTCAGCTTCCATCGCCCAGGTACACTTGGCTGTCCTCTCCGATGGAAGGCAGGCTGTCATTAAAGTCCAAAGGCCTCATATCCGAGAGACCATGGAAAAAGACATCCATTTGCTGAAAAAAGCAGCAAAACTCCTGAAAGCCGCCATGGGAACCGGGGATTTGATTGATTTTGGAACCATCCTGGATGAGCTTTGGAAAACATCTCAGGAAGAGATGGACTTCATCCGGGAAGCTGATAATCTTCTTACATTTTATGAGAATCAAAAGGATATTTCTTATATTACCTGCCCCAAGGTATTTACAGAGTTTACAACACCGCGCCTTCTCACCATGTCTTACATTGACGGAATCCAGATTGACCATAAATCAGCTCTGGAAAAGGCCGGCTATGATCTGACAGAGATCGGTGAAAAAGCCGCTGAAAATTATTGCAAACAGATCTTGGAAGACGGTTTTTTTCATGCAGATCCCCATCCGGGAAATCTCTGGATCGCCGGAGGCCGGATCGCATGGCTGGATCTTGGTATGACAGGACGTCTGTCCGATCACTACAAGCAGCTTCTCAGAAAAGCAATTTCGGCTATTTTGAAACATGATATTTATACTTTAAAAAATGTTCTGTTGACGCTGGGTGAGCCAAGAGACCGCATCAATCATGCCAGACTGTACACTGATGTAGATGATATTGTCAGCCGTTATATGACCATGGATTTCGGTGAAATGCGCTTGGGGGACCTGATCGAAAAGCTTTTGGATCTTGTAAAAAAGCATAAGATTGCAATCAGTCCGGACATTACCCTGCTGGGACGCAGCATGGTCACAATGGAAGGAACCCTGGCTGCCTGTTCTCCTGATGTCAATATGCTGAAAATCCTCTCTATGCATATGTCATCCATCATCTATAATGATTTTGACTGGAAGAAGGAATTGGTCCACCGCGGCCGCACGGCTTATGCCTCCCTGGATAAATCTATAGAGATTCCGTCACAGCTTTCGGACCTGTTAAATATCACAAAAAACGGACAGACAAAGCTGAACTTTGAACTGACAGACACAGAAGACTGGCTGAAGGAAATACACCGTTCGGCAGGGTATCTGGTTTTAGGCTTAATCGCTTCCGCTCTTTTTATTGGTTCAAGCCTTCTGTGCATGACGGAAATAAAGCCCCGGATCATGGATATGCCATGGATCAGCTTTGCAGGGTTTTCCCTGTCAGGTATTCTTATTCTGTACCTGCTGTTCCGTATTTTATTCCGAGGCAAAACATAAAAACGCTGAGATCTGATGTATAACCATCATTTTCTCAGCGTTCTTTTTGGTTTCAGATGAAACGGAACTGTCCGTTTTATTTTTCTTCAATTCTTTATGGAAGCTCTAAAATACAGTCCTGCAGACGTTCAATGAATCTTCTGCCTGCCATGGAAATGCTGTTTCTGTCTTTATAACCTATAGCAATTGTCCGGGTAACCGGAGGATCTGTAGGCCGCAGTGCAAGACGGTAGTTTGTCCTGTGCAGTATGAGTTCAGCAAGAATGCTGACACCCAGGCCGGCCTCCACCATCGTCATAATTGAATAATCATCATGGATCGTATATTTGACATTCGGAGTGATGCCAACCGACTTAAAACACTCTAAAGGCTCATAATAATGCCCTTCTTCCAGAAGGATAAATGGTTCCGGTGCCAAATCTTCCAAGGGGATCACGTCTTTTTTGGCCAGGGGATGGTTTTTGGGCAAAACAGCCAGCATATCGCCCTCTTTCAGAGTCATTGTTGAAATCCCGTTTGCAGCATGAGGATTGATAAACCCAAAATCAATGGCACCTGTTTTTATCCATTCCTGAATGGAAGTATAATCTCCCTGGTGAATAACAAACTCTACCCCCGGATACTGTTCTTTAAATTCTTTCAGCAGCACAGGAAGCCAATGGGCTGAAATACTGGAGATGGTGCCCATACGGATGAGACCTGTCTCCAATCCTTTGATCTCCTTTGTTTTTTCCTGTACTGCCTGATATTGATATACCATTCGCTCAATATAAGGATAAAGTTCTTCTCCCTCCAAGGTCAGCTTTGTTCCGGTGCGGAAACGGTGTACCAGCTTTATGGACAATTCTTTCTCCAAAGATGAGATCATCTGGCTCATGGCAGACTGTGTATATCCCATGGCTTCTGCCGCCTTAGAGAAACTTCCCGTCTCAACGATTTTGTGCAGTGCAAGATACCGATTCATATTTTACTTCACTTTCTCTAATGTTATCTTTAAAAACTTTTGTTTTACTTATATTTTATGTGCCTGCTATAATGAAGTCAAGGAAAATGAAAGGATCACTTGATATGAAAAAAACGATAGTCAGACAATATGTAGCAGATGCATTTACAGATAAAGTTTTCAGCGGAAATCCTGCCGCTGTCTGTATTATGGATCAATGGCTCCCGGAAGATCTGATGATGAACATAACGAGAGAAAATAACTTATCTGAGACAGCCTTTGCCGTAAAAGAAAATGGAATCTATCACCTCCGCTGGTTCACTCCGGGCGGTGAAATTGATCTGTGCGGCCATGCAACTCTCGCCTGCGCTTTTATTCTTCTTCATTACTATGAAAAAAACAGCAGAAGGATCGTCTTTTGCACAATGAGCGGTGATTTAACCGTTATTAAAAATGGCAGCCTGTATGAAATGGACTTTCCGGCCTATGACTTAAAGCCGGTTCCGGTAACTGAACAAATAAAAGATGCAGCCGGTGCAGCCCCCATAGAAGCATATATGGGAAGGGATCTGTTATGCATATTTGAAGAGGAGAAAACTGTCAGAAACTTAAACCCTGACTTAGAGAAGGTAAAACAACTGGACGGGCTCTTGCTTCATGCAACAGCAGGCGGAACTGCTGCGGACTGTGTCTCAAGGTCCTTTGCCCCCAAAATGAATGTTGCTGAGGATCCGGTGTGCGGTTCCGGACACTGCCATATCGCACCGTATTGGTCCCGCAGGCTGCAGAAAACCCATATCAACGCCTGCCAGGCATCAAACCGGGGAGGAACCCTGTACTGCACAGTAAATGGCAGCAGAGTCACACTTGCAGGAAAAGCTGTATTATACTCCGCAGCAGATCTTTATTTGTAACTTTCTTATGCAGAAGACAAAAAGACACCGGATTTATCTCCGGTGTCTTATATTGATTAATTTTCTTTTCTTCTGAGCAGATATCCTTCCGGAATTTCTTCCCCAAAGTCTACATAGACCATTTGCCTTGGATGGGGTGCGCTCTCCATTGAAACACCGTCCTCATCCTGGATGGCTTTTACACATACCTGCCGGTTTTCTCCGCCGGGCACCATAACTTCAATCGTCTCACCTACAAGGAACTTATTCTTCTGTTCTAGCAGAGCATATCCCTTTTCATTATGCCCCTGTACAATCCCGATATAGGTATATTCTTTAATGTAAGTATTGCTGTCGTAGATCTGTGAGTCTTCATCTGTTTTTCCATAGTAAAAGCCTGTGGTAAACTGACGGTAGGTACACTTGGAAATCTCCTGCCTGTAATAATCCATATTGGCTTTATATTTGTCCGGAGATTCTTTATAATCATCGATAGCCTTCCGGTAAGTTCTTGCTACCGCCGCCACATAAAGAGCAGTCTTCATTCTGCCCTCGATCTTCAGGCTGTCAATTCCGGCATTGATCAGATCGTCTATATGTTCAATCATACACAGATCCTTGGAGTTGAAAATGTAGGTTCCCCGTTCATTTTCATACACCGGCATATATTCACCCGGTCTGGTCTCTTCCACTACAGAATATTTCCATCTGCATGGATGGGTACAGGCTCCTTTGTTGGCATTCTGTCCTGTGAAATAATTGCTTAAAAGACAGCGCCCGGAATGTGAGATACACATAGCTCCATGGACAAATGCCTCGATCTCCAGGCTGTCCGGAATATGCTTCCTGATCTCCCCAATCTCTCTTAACGATAACTCTCTGGCCGCCACTACACGGGATGCCCCCTGCTCATGCCAGAAATTATAGGTGGCATAATTGGTGCTGTTGGCCTGCGTACTGATGTGCCGTTCAATCTCCGGACACTCCTCCTTGGCTATCATAAAAACTCCGGGGTCAGAAATGATCAGCCCGTCCGGCTGGATATCTTTCAATTCCCTGAAATACTCCCGGATACCGTCCAAATCTCCGTTATGGGCTACAATATTTGCTGTTATATAGACTTTAACTCCATGCTCATGGGCAAAGCGGATGCCCTCTTTCACATCCTCCATAGAGAAATTCTTGGCCTTTGCACGGAGGCCGTACATTTCCCCGCCAATATAAACTGCATCTGCACCGTAGAGTACAGCTACTTTCAGTACTTCTAAATTGCTTGCTGGTATCAGCAGTTCTGTTTTTCTCATGTTACTCTCCTGTTTTAATGCTCACTGCCACCCCGTCTCCCAGCGGAAGTATGGATGTATCCAGCATTGAATGATTTTTCAGTGTATATAAATATTCTCTCATCCGTTTATGGATGGTCCTGTCTCTGCGCTCTATGGCATACCGTGATTTTACAATATCTCCGTCCTGCAGAACATTGTCAGAAACTAAAACGCCGCCGGACGGAAGCAGTCTCAGAATATGTTCAAAAAAGCGGATATATTGGCCTTTCGCCGCATCCATGAAGATCAAGTCAAAAGTACCGGAAAGTTCCGCCAAAATCTCTGCAGCATCTCCCTCCAAAAGAGTGACTGCGTCCCCTGCCCCGGCTCTTAAAAAATTCTCTTTTGCCTTTTGAATTCTTCCTTCATTTCGTTCAATGGTAACAACAGTTCCGCCTTCCGGCTGAAACTTATGCATATAAAGAGATGAAAATCCCACAGCCGTTCCGACCTCCAGGATTTTCATCGGTTGATTCATCATCACTAGTACTTTCAGAAACTCTTTTGTCTCCGGCTTAACGATGGGCACATGGTCTTTCCTGGCCTGGCGCTCAATCCCGCTCAGGAAGACATCCTCCTCTTTTATCAGTGAGCGAAGATAATCGGTCACATTTTCATTTACAATCATTTTGTATCCTTTTCACGGGTATCCCCGCACAGAACTGCCATGATCTCATCAATTCCCTGAGACTGCGACAGCCTGTACTTTCCCGGGACAAATGCCGTATCACTGTATTTTGAGAAAAATTTTCTTACTTTAAATCGGTTTCTTCCAACGATCAGATGCTTCTCATAAAGCTGGTCTGCCACCTGATCGGTTCCGTCTCCTTCGGAGATTACCACCTGCACCTTTTTCGTGCTGGCGGCATCGTATGCCTCGTTTGAGAAAGCATGATAGGCAAAAGAATACATACCGAAAAACAATCCGATAATCAGCCCAATGATCAAAATCTGATGAACCACTTTCCAAAAAAGCCGAAACAGGTCTTCTCTATTCTTTTTTACATCTTCATCCTTTGTCATCATCTCTCCCGGCGTGCAGCTCTATACTTCTGTAATAATCGGAAGGATCATCGGATCCCTCTTTGTTTTCTTCCAGATATAATTGCTAAGCGTATCCCTGATGCATGATTTTAACTTGCCCCAGTCAGTGATATTTTTCGTAAGGCATCCTTCCACCGCATCCGCAACCACCTGTCTGGCTCCTTCCATGAGGCTTTCAGATTCTCTGACATATACAAAACCGCGGGATACAATATCCGGTCCGGCTAAAATAATATTGCCGTGTTTTTCCAGGGTTACTGTCACAATAATCAAACCATTCTGGGACAGCTGGCGTCTGTCGTTCAGAACAATATTTCCTACGTCACCGATACCAAGACCGTCAACCAGGATTCCCTGTGCAGGAACCTTGCCTGTAACCTTTCCGGCCTTTTTATTAATTTCCAGAACATCTCCCTCTTCCATGATGAAGACATTCTCTTTCGGAATACCCATCTCCATGGCCAGCTCACTGTGGCGCACCAGATGGCGGTACTCCCCATGCACTGGTATTGCATACTGAGGCTTTGTAAGTGCATAGATCAGGCGCAGCTCTTCTCTGCAGGCATGGCCTGATACATGAGTATCCTGAAATACAACCTTGGCACCCATCATCGCCAGTTCATTCATGATGTTGGAAACATTCTTTTCATTTCCCGGAATAGGGCTGGAGCTGAACACAATCGTATCCGTCGATTTGATGGAAACCTTCCGGTGAGTGTTGTTCGCCATCCTGGACAGGGCAGCCATAGTCTCTCCCTGGCTTCCGGTTGTGATCATAACAATCTGGTCATCCGGATAATTTTTAATCTGATCCGTCTCGATCAGCGTATTTTTCGGTATTTTAATATAGCCGAGTTCAGACGCTGTGGCAATGATATTTACCATGCTCCGGCCTTCTACGGCAACTTTTCTGCCATACTTATAAGCAGAATTAATGATCTGCTGCACACGGTCCACGTTAGACGCAAAGGTCGCAACAATCATCCTTCCGTTTGGATGAGCTGCAAAAAGGCTGTCCAATGTCTTGCCCACCTTCTTTTCAGACTGTGTATAGCCCGGGCGTTCTGCGTTCGTGCTGTCTGCCATCAATGCCAGTACACCTTCCCTGCCAAGCTCTGCAAACCTTGCCAGGTCGATAGCCTCGCCAAAGAGCGGAGTATGATCGATCTTAAAGTCACCCGTATGGATAATAAGTCCCGCAGGCGTATGGATTGCCAGAGCTGCCGCGTCCGCAATACTGTGGTTTGTCTTAATAAACTCTACAGTAAAGACACCAAGTTTGATCACGTCACCGTGTTTTACCACTGTTTTCTTCACCTGCTTGAGCAGTCCGTGTTCTTTTAACTTGTTGTCAATCAGTCCCATGGTAAGTTTTGTGGCATACACCGGAATATTCAGCTGTTTTTCAATATAAGGAATGGCGCCGATATGATCCTCATGTCCATGAGTGATGACCAGTCCCTTAATCTTCTTTGCATTCTCTTTTAAATATGTCACATCCGGAATGACAAGATCAATGCCGAGCATCTCATCGTCCGGAAAGGCCACGCCGCAGTCAACAATCAAAATATTGTTGTTATATTCAAAAGCGGTGATATTCATACCGATCTGTCCGAGTCCTCCGAGAGGAATAATCTTTACCGTTCCTGTACTCCTTCTCTGAGCAGTTCTGGGACGTGACTGAGCTTTCGGCGCAGCTCCCTGTCCCGGGTTCTTTGCCTTTGCAGTTCCCTGGGCTTTCGGTGCTGTTTTTGCCTTCGGAGCGGCTGTCTTTCTAGGTGCCGCCTCTTTCTGCGGTTTCGCCTTTACTGTAAGCTCCTTTGATTCATTCGGAATCACTGCCGGTGCTTTCGGCTGGCTGTATTTTTTCGGCCAGTAATTTCTGTTTTGTTTCTTTTGCTGCTGTCCTTCTGTCTTGTTACCTACACTTGTGTTGTCTGATTTCAAAATAATTCCTCCATTATGATTATTTCCGGTTATTTTGACAATCACGACAATATCCGTACATCTTCAATTCATGATCATGGACGATGAATCCGGTTGTTTTTTCTACCTGTTTTTCTAATTCATCTAATAAATCATCGTCGAACTTTAAAACTTTTCCGCAATTCACACATATCAAATGATGATGGTGGTGCTCATTTTTATCTTCTTTTCCGATTTCATAGCGAACATATCCATCATCTAAATTCAATTTATCAATTAATCCTAATTCACAAAGTAACTGTATGGTACGATAAATTGTCGCAATCCCGATCTCCGGGATGTCTACTTTAACCAATTCATAGATTTCTTCCGCGGTCAGATGCTGGTCTGGTTTTTGTGAAAGTGCTTTCAATACAGCTTTTCTCTGATTGGTCACTTTTAAACCTTTGCTTTTTAGAATTTTAATAAAAGCTTCTTCATTATACCCCATTGAACCACCTCGAAATCCTGTTGCATTTATACTGTCAAATCAAAATCCTCGATTAATTCATTGAATATCTTAGAAATGATCTCAAGTTCTTCTTCATCTTCTACAATCTCGTAAGAGACATACTCTCCATCCAGAGAGATTTCCTTCATTATCAAAACGGTCCCGTCTTCTTCCACGGAATCCGCAACGAGCAGGTAATTTGTCCCTGCAAGTGTCGTCTGTTCCAGTACCATGAATTCAATTTCCTGGCCCTGATCATCTAAAAAGAGAATTGTGCTCTCTTTATCTTTCATTTTATCAATCCTTTCTTTACAGGGAATCCAGATAGCCCTGTAAAATCATTGAAGCAGCAACCTGATCAATGACCTTTTTGCGGTTTTCCCTTCGGACGCCGCTTTCCATTAATACTTTATTGGACGCAACTGTAGAAAGGCGCTCGTCCCATAAGATAACGTCAAGTCCGGTTCTGCGCACTAAACTATCGCGGAAAGCTTCCGTTGCCATTCCGCGTTCTCCGACCGTGTTATTCATATTCTTCGGATATCCGAGGACGATCTTTTCTACGTTGTATTCGGCGATGATCTCCTCTATCCTTGCATAAGTTTTCCTTAACTTATTCTCATCTTTTCTCGTAATGGTTTCCAGCGGCTGTGCTGTGATCCCCAGCTCATCACTCAGGGCAGCGCCCACTGTCTTTGTCCCATAATCCAGCCCAAGTATCCTCATATCCCCTACTTCAGCCTTGTGTTGATATAATTTACAAACAGGGCTTCGATAATCTCGTCCCGTTCTACCTTATTAATAATGCTTCTTGCATTCTTATGGCTGGTAATGTAGGTCGGATCGCCTGACATAATATATCCTACCATCTGGTTTACGGGATTATATCCCTTTTCTTCCAATGCAGCATAAACATGCTCTAGAATTCTATGCACGTCCAGTTCATCTTTCACTACGGAAAAATGTTGTGTCTGATTCTTATCCATAATATCACGTCCTTTTTCGTATCTTTTTTTTATTCTAATATATATCCGAAAAAATAGCAATGGATTTTCTACAGATTTCCTGTCATATATCCATCCCCGCTGACACCGGTAAGATGAACTTTGACAATCTGGTTTTCCAGCGGCTCCTTACTTTCCACCGCCACTTTTACATATTCCTTTGTATGTCCGACGTATAGATTTTCACCGCTGTGCTTTAATTTTTCTTCGATCAGGACTTCTCTGTCCGTTCCAGTCTGGCCCTGTTCAAAAGCCAGCTTATGTGCATCATTCATGGCAATCAGTATACTGCTTCTTCTTGCTTTCTCCTGGCTGCTGACCTGATGTTCCATAACGGCAGCTCTCGTGCCTTTGCGCTTTGAGTATTTAAAAACATGCATTTCATACAGATTGATTTCTTCCAAAAACTTTCTGGTAATCTCGAATTCTTCCTCAGTCTCTCCCGGGAAACCTACAATGATATCTGTAGTAAGTGCAGGCTGATCAAATGCATCTCTTAATATTTTTATTTTTTCCCGGATCTCTTCTGTTGTATACTTCCGATTCATCCGCTTTAAAGTTTCATCGCAGCCGCTCTGAAGAGAAAGATGAAAATGAGGGCAGAACTGGCTGATATTCTGAAGCCTTTTGACTGACTCCTCTGTGATGATTCCCGGTTCCAGGGAACCGAGCCGAATTCTTTTCACTTCGCTGATCTTTCCTATTTCCTCCAGCAGATCTATGAGCTCTTTTCCTTCCTTCAGATCTGTGCCGTAGGAACATACATGGATCCCGGTAATCACAAATTCCCGGCAGCCGTTTTCCGTAAGCTCCCGGATCTCTTTTAAAATATCTTCCATCAGCCGGCTCCTTACTCTTCCTCTGGCATAAGGAATAATGCAGTAGGAACAGAATTGATTGCAGCCGTCCTGGACTTTAATATATGCCCTGGTATGTTCATTTAAATGGCTGACATGCAGAGCTTCGTACTCACTTCCGGAAGACAGGTCCACAACTTCAGAATCCTGCCGGCGGTCTTTGAAATAAGTTTCCAATATGGATATGAGATCTTTCTTTTTATTGTTCCCAATAATCAGATCAATCAACGGGTCCTTCTCTAATTCCTCTTTTCCTACCTGCGCATAGCATCCCACGGCAGCTACCACCGTATCCGGATTCAATTTTTTCGCCCGGTGCAGCATTTGTCTGGACTTACGCTCAGCAATATTGGTGACAGAGCAGGTATTTACGATATAGACATCGGCACCTTCTTTTGGGCTGACGATCTCGGCTCCCGCACTTGTAAGCATGTCAAACATGGCATCGGATTCATACTGATTGACTTTGCACCCTAACGTCACAATGGCTGCTTTCACATTATTTAAACTCATAGAGTGTTTCTTTTCCTTTCGTTCATATTGACAATTCAAATATTAGCTTGTACACTATCGTCATTGGAGGATGAATCATGTGTGAAGTACAACTAATGCTGAATTCTATAAAGAAGGTCAATGATTTTATAAATATCGTCAAAGAATATGACGGCGATTTTTACATAATATCAGGCTCTTATCTCCTAGATGCAGCAAGCGTCATGGATCTGTTCAGCTTAAACTTATATGAACCGATTCTTCTTGCCTTTCAGATTCCTGAAAAGAGGGATGAGATTTTAAAAAGGCTGGAACCGTTTCTCTGTTCTCCCCCTCAGTAACACTTCTTTATTTCACAACGATGACTTCTGTTGTGGCAATCGCTTTTTCCATCAGTTCATCAATAACTTCTTTCAGATTTTCTTCGGATTTCTCAATCTTTTTTAAATTTCCTTTGGTTACCGGATGCTTTGCCACAAAGATTGTACAGCAGTCTTCAAACGGCTGGATAGAAGTCTCAAATGTATCAATTTTTTCCGCAATATTTACAATCTCCTGTTTATCCATTCCGATTAACGGACGGAAAACCGGCATATGGCATACCTCATTTGTAATAGCCAGATTATGGATCGTCTGACTGGCCACCTGGCCGATACTCTCTCCTGTAATCAGCGCCAGGCCGTTATTTTCATTTGCAAAATGTTCTGCAATCTTCATCATATAACGCCTCATGATGATCGTCAGCTGATCGTGGGGACATTTCTCATAGATTGCCAGCTGTATATCTGTAAAATTCACCACATGCAGATGGATCGGCCCTGCATATTTGGATACAATCTTTGCAAGATCCACTACCTTTTGTTTCGCCCGCTCGCTTGTATATGGAGGCGCGTGAAAATAAGTGGCGTCTATCCTGACTCCCCTTTTTGCGATCATATATCCCGCTACAGGGCTGTCGATTCCTCCTGACAAAAGCAGCATAGCCCTTCCGTTGGTGCCCACCGGCATACCTCCCGGCCCCGGAATCTCTGTAGAGTAAATATAGATCTGCTGTCTTACCTCAATATTCACCAGTACATCCGGGTGATGCACATCTACTTTTAATTCCGGCCAGGCTTCCAGAAGTTTTTCTCCCATAAGGCAATTAATGTCCATAGAATTTACAGGAAATTCTTTGTCCCCGCGCCTTGCATTGACCTTAAAAGTAAAGTCCTTTTTGTCATACTGGCTGTCCACGTAGCGCAGCACCGCATCCGTCAGATGTTCCATGTCTTTTGTCTGTTCGATCACCATAGGGCAGATACCGGTAATCCCAAAGACAGTCTTTAAACCTTCTACCGCTTCCTCATAGTCAAACTCATCCTGTCCTTCCACGAAAACCCGTCCGGATTCTTTTCTCACTTTAAATTCTCCCACGGACTTCAGCGCATATTTGATCTGTCTGACCAAGGCATCCTCAAACATGTACCGGTTCTTTCCTTTAATACCGATCTCGGCATATTTAATCAAAAAAGCTTGTATTTTCATTTTTTCTCCTTTTCTATCTCCTTACAAATTTCCGAAGCATCGGAACTAATTTTTCCAGCGCTGTTATAACCTGGTCCACTTCCTCTTTTGTGTTATATAATGAAAAGCTGAACCGCAGAGTTCCGTCCATGTATTCCGGGCTCAGTCCGATGGCTGACAAAGTTCCGCTTATATGAGGCCGGTTGGAAGAACATGCTGACCCGGAAGATACATAGATTTCTCTCTCCTCCAATGCATGCAGCAACACCTCACTGCGGACGTTTTTAAAGCTGATGCTTGCCACATGAGGGGCTTCCCCTGAATTATCCTTAATCTCAGGAATATCCGATACCCGGCTTCTGAAATAATCCCTGACTTCCCCGATCTTCTGTACATTTTCAGAAAGATGCCCGGTCATAATCTCACATGCTTTTCCAAGTCCTGCAATTCCCGGAACATTTTCGGTTCCTGAACGCATCCCTTTTTGCTGTCCTCCTCCGAGAATGATTGGCTGGATTTTGGTCTTTTCTTTTATATATAAAAATCCTGCGCCTTTTGGGCCGTGGATTTTGTGGCCGCTCATAGACATCAGATCGATCCCTTCATTTTTTGGTACCACCGGAATCTTTCCATATCCCTGGATGGCATCTACATGAAAGACCGTCTCCGGATTTTTCTCTTTGACAATCCTTCCGATCTCCTTTACCGGCTCCACCGCTCCGATCTCATTATTGACCAGCATACAGGAGACAAGAATCGTATCCTCTCTCACACTGTCTCTCAGCTGATTCAGATCTATGATCCCTTTCTCATCTACGTTCAGATAAGTAACCTCAAACCCCTGGTTTTCTAAAAAAAACATCGGTTCATACACAGAGGCGTGTTCGATCCTTGTAGTAATAATATGCTTTCCCCGCCTTTTATTTGCCATGGCAGTCCCAAAGATTGCAAAATTATTAGACTCTGTTCCTCCGGAAGTAAATATAATCTCTTTTTCTTTTGCCTTCAGGCTCCCTGCGATAACACGCCTGGCCTCTTTCACGATATTTTCCGCTTCTATTCCTTTTGTATGCTTTGCAGAAGGATTTCCGTAGGAGACTTCCATTGCCTCATTCATGGCTTTTAACACCTCCGGAAAAACCTTTGTAGTCGCCGCATTATCTAAGTATACTGCCATATCACTCCTCCAACTCAAACATTAAAACCGACAGCACGGCCATGCCTGCCGTTTCCGTTCTCAAGATTCTTCTGCCGAGACTCAGTACTTTTCCTCCTGCCTGTCTCAGTTCTTCGATCTCCCCAGGTTCAAAACCGCCTTCCGGCCCGATAAAAACACCGACAGACTCACTTCCCTTTGTATCCCGAATCACTTTCCTTGAGTGTTCCATCCCCTCTGCCGCCTCGTATGGTACAAGAACCGCAGACAGACTCCGGGCCTTTTGGACTGCCTCCTGAAAGGTAAGCACCTCACTGACGGTTGGAACCACACCTCTTTTTGACTGTTTTGCTGCACCGAGAGCAATCGCATTCCAGCGTTCCAGCTTTTTTTTGGCTTTTTTTTCATCCAGCTTTACAACGCACCGTTTCATCTTCACCGGCACAATCTCGCTTGCCCCAAGTTCCACTGCTTTTTGAATCACCATCTCCATCTTGTCACCTTTGGGAAGCCCCTGAAACAATACGATACGCTCATTAAGTTCTGACTCCACGCCGTGAATATCTGTGATTTTTGCCAGTAT
Source organism: Anaerostipes sp. (assembly GCF_018381315.1). Lineage (GTDB taxonomy): Bacteria > Bacillota > Clostridia > Lachnospirales > Lachnospiraceae > Anaerostipes. The sequence goes on from NZ_JAGZSD010000020.1 coordinate 44,771, forward strand.
GCTGTTTCCGTCCATTGTCTCCAGCTCACATTCATATTCCATTCCCCGGCGGTTGGAAAGCAGTACCTGCTCCCCTTTCTTCATACGCAGCACATTTTTTATGTGATTAACGTCTTCACCCGTAATTTCGATAAAATTACCGTTTACCTGGCTCTCATCTATAAAAAACCGATACATTACTCTTTCCTTTTCTTTGCTGTGATGGAAACCCACTCTTTCAGCCTTCTTGTTTTCACTGGATGAAATCCGTATTTCTCCAGCTTATCAAGTACTTCCTGCTCTTTTGTATTGATAATGCCGGAAATTACAAAGGATCCGTCTTCCTTTAAGAACGTGCCTGCGATTTCAGTGAGCGGAAGAATCACATCGGCCAGGATATTGGCAGCCACCACATCGTACCGGTGTTCTCCCAGAGACTTGGCAAACTCTGTATCATCCAGCACATTCCCGCCCAGTACCTCATACCGGTCCTTTTCAAGATGATTCACTTCCATGTTTTCTGCCGCCGCTTTGACAGCTCTCGGATCAATATCTGTCATAACTGTTTTTTTTGCTCCAAGCTTCAGGGCGATGATAGATAAAATTCCGCTTCCGCATCCCACGTCCAGCATGACCGTATCCGGACTGATCTCCTCCTTAAGCCCCTCGATACAGAGCCTGGTAGTCTCATGGGAGCCGGTGCCAAACGCTGTGCCGGGATCTATTTCCACCACCACATCTCCTTCTTTCTGTTCGGTAAGTTCTTCCCAGGTAGGCTTGATGATAATCGTATCATCCAGTCTCAGCGGTTTGAAAAACTGTTTCCAGTTGTTGATCCAATCCTCTTCCTTCGTAAAGCCATACTCAATGCTGCCTTCCCCGATGTCCATGAAACTTTTTACTCTGTGGAGCATTTCTTCAATCTTAATGGTCACATCTTCCAGATTCTCAGATTCATCAAAATAACAGTGGAGCAGGGCTTTTCCGTCATCCGGTTCCTGATGGTCCGGCAGGACCTCAATAAACATCTCTTTAATTTCTTCCTCGGTGAGAGGCACCCGGTCCTCCACTTCCACACCGCATGCCCCAAGCTCCGTAAGTTCATAACTCAGCATATCCTCCGCTTCCGTCACGGTGCTGATTGTAATTCTGTTCCATCCCATGAAATCTGCTCCTTTAAAATTCCTCATCCGTTTCACTATACCAGTTAATTAGTGTATCATAGAAACAGTTTCAGAACAAGAAGTCCTGCATGGTTTTTGTAACTCCCGGCATTTTTCTCAGCTCCGGCTCCTTTTCTTTTGCACAGATCACCGCAATATCCGTGCATCCGGCTTCGTATGCACTTTTAATCCCTGATAAAGAATCTTCGTAAATACGGATATGTCCCATATCAATTCCGATCAGCTCCGCCGCTTTTTTAAACATAGCAACCTTATTCTCATAAGTCCCGTCATCATAGACAATCAAAGAAGGCTGGAACCAACGCTCCAGCTGAAAAGATTCTATAAAAAAGTCCATATTTTCCCTGATCGATGCACTGGCAATGGTCATGGGAATTCCCTGTTCTTTCAGATAATCCAAATATCTTTCTGTTCCTGCCGCCAGGTGGAAGTTTTCTTCATCTTCCCTGCAGAATTTCCTGTAATATTCTTCTTTCATCTGAGAGTATTTTGTCAGTTCCTGCTCATTTGCCTTTCCGTCCATCATATATTGTATATTTACGATATTCGGAGTTCCATTCAGCCTTTCATGCAGTTCTTCGTCCGTAATATCCTTCCCCCTCAGCAGCCTGGAGATTTTGCCCCACGCCTTCACATGCTTATCATCGTCAAAAAACATTGTCCCGTTGAAATCAAAAATTACACCTTCATATGTTTCCATCTTTTTTCTCCTATTCATCATAAATCACCAGTACATCTTCCTTATGTATCCTAGTCTCACCGTTTGGAATAATATCCTCATCTTTTCTTCTGATCATTGCGATCAGAATATGATCCTTTAAATCCAGATCTTTAATCTGTCTGTCTCTCCATGGATGCTCTTCATCTATGCTAATCTCCTTCAGGGCAATCTCATTGGCAGCTTCATAGGATGGGACATTGACTGCAATATCATCACCAGACCGGATGACAGTATCCCCTTTTGGAATAATTATCTCATCCCCTCTGCGGATCACCATAGCCAGTGATCCTTCCGGCAGAGTTACATCCTTAAGCCTGCGGTTTTCCCAATGATGCCCGGAAGAGATATGCATCTGCATCAGCGTCATTGCCGATTCTTCCTGGTAATCGTTAAATGTTTTCAGTACATCATTTTTTTCATCAATCAGGTGAAGCCTCCGGGCCGCTTCCGGAAGAAAAGTTCCCTGCACAGCCACCGAAATCAACGCCAGTCCAAATACTATATGGAATACATTGCTCTGCATAGGAACTCCTCCTGCCGAGGCAAAGATCGCAAACACAATGGACGATGCACCTCGAAGCCCTGCAAAAGAGACAAAGATCTTTTCAGAAAACTTAAGATATCCCCCGTTCAATATGAAAATCATCACCGGCCTGGCCGCCAGCGTAAGAAACAAAATGATCACGGTCGTTTCCGGGAGTGAGGAAACCATCTGAGAAGGATAGGACAGCAGTCCGATGAGAAAAAAAGTAGCAATCTGGGCCAGGATGGTAATATTGTCAAAAAACCGGACTACATTGGCTTTGTTCTTTGTTTTTGCATTGCCCATGATAATGCCGGTCAGATAAACAGAAAGAAACCCATTTCCTCCAAGAATCCCCGCAAGGGCATAGGAAATAAGGGCAGCCGCAAGCACAAAAACAGCGTCAAAGCCATCCGTACAGAATTTAAATCTCCGGATAACTTTCGGTGCGAGAACTCCAATGACCATACCGATTCCAACTCCCACAGCGAGCTGAAGCACGATCATTTTCCATATAAAGCCTATCTGCCCGCCCTTCATAACCGTCAGGGCAGTCACCGTCAGCATATAGGAAAACGGGTCATTGCTTCCGCTCTCAATCTCCAAAAGAGGCGCCAGGTTTCCTTCCAGGTTCAGGTTCTTAGAACGAAAAATCGAAAATACAGACGCTGCATCTGTACAGCTTACCACAGAACCGATCAGAAAACTTTCCGGCAGCGGAAGTTTTAACAGAAAGTAACAGCACCCACACACCATGGCAGCCGTCATGACAACTCCCAATGTGGAAAGGACAACCGCCCTTTTTACAGCCGGTTTTGCATATTCCCAGTTTGTGGAGTATCCTCCGTAAAACATAATGAAAATTAATGCAGCTGTACAAATATGCTCTGCTGCCCGGAAATCACTGAACTCGATCTTGAATATTCCCTCAGATCCGAATATCATTCCCAGAAACATGAAGATCAAAAGACTTGGAACTCCGATCTTATCGGAAATTTTGTTGGAAAAGATGCAGAGAAGCAATACCACAGCACAAAGTAACAAGTAAAATTCCATATGTAACCTCTCTTAATTTAAAGTAATGATATACAATAAGTGGTAATTTTCATTGTATCAAAACCCTTTCTTCTGTCAAGAAAAAGAATAGGATATAGAATCTGTTTTTATTTACGCGAAGCAATGAGCCAAAGTCTATGCTTGCACAGAACCTTGGCGACTGCCGCGATAACGGTTGAAACCCGCAGAGCGTGCTTCAACTCGTTGCTTACATTAAACCTTTCACAAAAAATTTATGGAAGAATCAGCATATTTTTTATTTATATATCAATGTTTTATTTCCTCTGTCAATCCTGTCACCAAAAGCTTGATCCGGATATCCCAAAATCAAACTGGCACAAATATCTTCATCTTTTTCCAGACCATACATCTCAAGAAAGTTCCGTATATATACATTATCTGAAAGCCAGTGTACCTGATTAACATAGCAGGATCCTATTTCCAATGAAGCCGCCGCAATCATCATATTTTCTGCCATCACTGCACAGTCTGCTATACGGTTCTCATATTCTTTTTTATTTGCCAACAGGATAAGAACCGGAGCACCATATGTAAAATGCAGATTTTTCTCGCGGGCCTTTTTAATTGTGGAATACAAGCTTTTGTACATTCCCTCTTTGTAAAGCATCCCAGCAAATTCATACTGTACTCTGGATTCCAGCTCTGTAATAATATCTTCTCTCAAAAAAACAATCACTCTGGCAGTTTTTGAATTGCCTCCGCTCGGTGCCATTCTTCCCGCTGCCAGAATCAAATTTAGCTCTTCATCTGGTATATCCTTCTCCTGATAAGCCCGACAGCTTCTTCTGCTGCTGATTACATCAAAAACAGTTTTTGCTTTTTCGCTGATCATCACTCTATTCATCCTTTTCTTCTTCACTCTTCACACCGAATTTCACCCTGCCTGAACACGTTCAGCAGATTGTCTCTTGTGATTTTTCTTATAATCCGGTCACTGATTCCATTCCTTCTCAGAAATGGAATCACCGTTTTAAAAATCATATCCGGATATCTTGGTTTGCTCTGGCTCACATATCCCATCCGGTCAAAACAGCAGTCATGAGAAATCACAATGGAGTCTTCATATCCTTCCTCAAGAAGAACCAGAAGATGTTCCATCTTCTCTTCATCACTAGGAATCTCTGGTATTGACAAAATTCCAAATTGATCAAATGCTGCATACACACCTTTGTCCATGATTCTTTTTACCTCTTTCATGTCATGACTGCTGCTCATATGTCCGATAACCACTTTCCCTGGGTTCACCCCGCGTGATAATAAGAGTTCCGTCTGTTCTATCCCCATCGTTCCCCGTTCACAATGGGTCAGGAGGGGCACACCAGTGACTTTCTGTGCCTCTGCCCCTGCACTTAATATCATCCGTTCCAACGGTTTTATCTCTTTCAGGGAACTGGCCGCTTTGATCACTCCTGCTTTAACACCTGTGCTCCCGATCCCATTTTTGATTTCAGAAACAAAAAGCTCTTTCAAATATTCCTCAATATCACAGCAATATGTCAGAGACTTTAAAAATGCCAGCAGCTCTCCTTCATCTTTAAAAAAACCTGTAGCGCAGACCACATATATTCCTGTTTTTTCTGACAAAGTCTTTAGCAAAAAAGGATCTCTCCCACGCTCTATTGTTGTGGCATCTACGATCAGATTTACATCATATTTCCCTGCCTTTTTCAGCATATGGCTTCCATTATGAAAAGCTGTCTCCCTGTCATAGCAATTATCCATATCACCATATATTCCCGGCTTTCCAAATACGAAATGTTCATGGGCGAGAGTGTTTTTCACTTTTTTTTCATCCAGACTTCCAGTCACCGTCTGTATCATAATGCTCCTCCTTTTCAGGAAATTCTTAAAACCTCTGTCTGATTGGTAACTTTTTTCATATTAGTTAACCTTTTTATATGAAAGTAATCGGAATTAGCCACAACCATCATCACTGTAGTATCATAGCATTTCTGTGCTAACGATGTAAGATCTGCTTCACCCATTAGATCTCCCTTCTTAACAGCCTGTCCCTGTTGTACTTTCGTTTTAAACCCTTCTCCGTTTAATTCCACCGTGTCAATTCCAAAATGAATCAGTATTTCTGCCCCGGAATCTGCCATGATACCATAAGCATGTCCGGTAGGATAGACCGCAGTGACCGTGCCGCTGACCGGTGCATATAATTTCCCGTCAGCAGGAAGGACCGCAATTCCCTCTCCTAGTGATCCGCTTGAAAAAGCTTTGTCTTTTACATCAGATAAATTTATGATTTCGCCATTTACAGGCGAATTTAGAATAGCTTCACACGGTTTGTTTTCTATCACCTCTGTTTTTCTGCTGCTTTCCTCAAATCCGATAACATAGGTCATTGCCGCTGCAATTCCAATAGCAAGAATCATACCAACAATATAAAATGGAAATGTTTTTCCGAAAAATCCCGGGAAATTTAAAATACCTGCAAATACAAAAGTGTACTGCCTGACTCCCATAACTCCCACAAAGGCTCCGGCCACTGCCCCGGCCGTGATAAACGGGATATGGAGTTTTTTAAATTTTGTCAAAAGTCCGTAAATAATAGGCTCAGTAATTCCCGTAAACAATCCTGTCAAAAAAGAAGTGAAAGACAGCTGTTTTAATTCTGAATTTTTTGTTTTCAGAAGAACACCCAGTGCCAGACCAATCTGTGAATAGGTTGCCATAAGCCACATAGGCGTAAAATAATCAAACCCTTTGTTCGTAATGTTAATAATTATGATTGGAATGATCCCCCACTGAAGACCGAAAATAGCCATATAACCACACAGCCCGCCTGCAATCAAACCGGCGATCAGCGGATTGAATCCTACCAATGCGCTTAATCCGTCTCCCAGCATCTGGCTCACATAGGTCCCAAAAGGTCCGAATGTCAGGATTGTGAGCGGAACAACAATTAAAAGTCCTGACAGTGTGATCACAAGAGAACGGACACTGTCGGGCAAAATTTTCGTAAGCTTATGATCGATGACTGAATAAAACCAAACCCCCAGAATTGCAGGGATCACACTGGAAGAATAATTGGCCATGACTACAGGAATCCCAAAAAACTCCACAGCTCCTTTTACCTCCGCCAGCGCAGTAAAGGCAGGATGCAGAAGTACTCCACCGATCACAACAGCAATATAAGGATTTGTCTTAAACTGTTTCGCCGCCGTAATTGCAAGAAGAACAGGGAAAAAATAAAAAACCGCATTTCCCGCTGCCGATAGAATCGCATATGTTCCGCTTTCCGCATTCATCCACTTCATGGATGAAGCAAGGCTTAACAGTCCAGTCAAAATACCCGAACACATAATGAGAGGCAGGTAAGGCGCAAATATCCCGGAAATCACATTAAATGCTCTGTCAACAAGTCTCCCTTTTTCTCCCGCCTCTGAAGATATATTCTCCATAAAAGGCAGCATGGGTACCAGTTCATCAAACACCTTGTTGACTGCATTCCCGATCACGACCTGAATCTGCGTTCCGTTTCCCAAAACATTTATTACACCGTCTGTTTCCTGTAATTTTTCTTTCTGCACTTCATCCGAATGCTTTAATGTAAACCTCAGCCTTGTGGCACAGTGGTATACATTCGTCACATTTTCGGCACCACCCACATACATTAACACTTTTTCGGCCGTTTCTTTATTTGACATGGCAAAAATCCTCCGTTAAATTCTCTCCTCTTGTTTTAATCACTTCTTTATACCAGTAATAAGACAGCTTTTTCTTTCTCTTTAAACCGTTTTCATGATCAACGTAAATGAATCCGTACTGTTTTTGAAAACCATTGAGCCAGCTTAACAGATCAATGGCAGACCAGGCAAAATAACCCTTAATGTTATAGCCTCTTAAGTTTCCCTCTTTAATAGCCGCCAGATGCTTTTCAATAAACTTGATCCGTGGGACATCCATGACCTGTTCCTCAATGACAGGGTCCTGGTCACCCAGCCCATTTTCCGTGATATATACTTTCAGTTCACTATCATAGCGTTTCCTCAGCATTCGAATGCCGTCAAGCAGACCCTCCGGAGACACTTCCCAGCCCCATTTTGTATATATCTTATCCTCCGGCTTCACGATTTCATAAAAACCATCATAATAAAACTGCCGTTTCTGACCCGTACTGGCTTCCCTGGAATAATCAATCACTGCATCTTTCCTGTCCTTTACTCTGACCACCGCATTAGGATGATAGTAGTTCAGGCCGATAAAATCATTTTGTCCACTGGCCCTTTTTATTACCGCTGCCTCATCATCACTGATACGGAACAAAAGATCCCTATTTTTCAAAAATTTCAGGCAGTATTCGGGATATACTCCTTTAAACAAAGGATCCAAATACATAAACGTTTCAAAATGATTGGCATGGTTCGCCGCCTCTTGGTCACTATATGAATCAGTGGCAGCATAGTTTGGTGCAAATCCATGAGAAAATCCTATCTCTCCATACTGCTTTTTACTCTTGTACAAAACTACAGTCCGTGCATGGGCAACCATTACCTGGTGCAGCGCCTCAAAAAAGCCTTTTTGTTCATTTTTTAATCCCGGCGGATGAGCCCCTGTAATATATCCAAACCTTAAAAAGTAAACTGGTTCATTGAATGTGATCCAATGCTTAACCCTGTCACCAAAACACTTAAAGCAGACATCCGCAAATGCTGTAAACTGCCGGACGGTCTCTCTATTTCTCCAACCGCCCTTTTTCTCTAAGTACTGCGGCAAATCCCAGTGATATAAAGTAACAAAAGGCACAATACCATACTTTAAACATTCATTAATCAGGTTGTTATAAAATGAGATCCCCTTTCCATTCACCTTACCATCATCATTTGGAAATATCCTGGTCCACGAAATAGAAAAACGATAAGATTCCAGTCCCATTTCAGCCATCAGCCGAATATCTTCTTTATAACGGTGGTAATGGTCAATGGCAACATCACCGTTAGTTCCGTTCAGGGTCTTGCCTTCTATTTTAGAAAAGACATCCCAGTTTGATATCCCTTTTCCGTCTTCCTTATATGCCCCTTCTATCTGGTAAGCTGCCGAGGCCGCTCCAAATAAAAAATCATGTGCAAACTTCATTTTCTACCTCCATATCCTGCAATTTTTAAGCGCTTTTCCTAATTGCAGTTTCATCATATACAAATTCTGCTGTCTTGTCTCATTTTTTCAGACTTTAGAATTTTGTTATGCTGTTATGGAATTTGTTACACAAAAAAAAACATGATTTAAGCCTCTTAAATCATGTTTTTGTATTTAATCTCTGAACTCTGTGTGCCAATGTTTCCAGAATATAGATCACCGGCACCTGGGATGTTACATTATATTGCCCCGGCAGTACAGTCATAGGCATGTAATAGGCAATATTAAAGTCTGAGACATTTGCCAAAGTACACTGCCTTGTGTTGGTAATGCTGATGATCGTAGCTTTTCCTCTTTTAAAACCATCAATCTGCCGGTGAAGGAATCTCTGCTCCCCGCTGACGGATAATGCCACGACTGCCGAATCATCGTATTTTCCATTATCTGTAGGATAAAATGGATCATCTAAATATAATGCATTCTTCCCTAAATTGGATAAATAACGTGCCCCATATTTGCCCAGTGTCCCGCTTGTTCCCAGCCCTACAAAGAAAACTTTTTCCTTACTGCATATAATTTCTGCCGCTTTCTGGATCTCCCGGTCAAATTCACTATGCTCCACTTTTTTAAAAAAATCCTGAATGATTGTGTAATCATCTGTAAATTCCTGTTTCTTGGAATCTTTTAGGTATTCTTTCAATCTATACTTAAATTCCGAGTAGCCTTCACATTCCATCTTGGAACAGAACCGAAGAATCGTGGTCGAAGAGACATGCAGCTTAGCTGCCATTTCCCGGATAGTCATCCGAGAAGCCATTTCCGCGTTGGATATAATAAAGTTGTAAATTAAAATTTCCAAATCATTTAGAGATTTAATTTTTTCATAGGTAAACATTAAAAATCCTCCGGGATATATATTTATCAAAATTGACTCTGTATAAATTTATTATAATTTTAGCATGTGTAATTGTACATATCAAGAAAGCAGATTTAATTAGTTTTTTTATAAATTCTTCCTGAATTTCGAATTTCCATTCGATTCCCAAATATAAAAATCTGGATACGCATCATTTCTCATTTTTTGTTCAAAACTTTTTTTATTAAGAAATTTAGAACAAAATATAAAAGGGGACTGCCGCATTAGCTAAAAATATTTAGCCTGCCGTCAGTCCCCTTGTTGCCCTTATGCGGGCCATTTCTGTATCTTTTATACTCCCTTTGCCGCTTCTCTCCTGCTATGGCAGATGAATTATTTAATTGCCGCTAACTCTATATACCCTCTCGTTCCAACCGGCTCCAGCTGAATCCGCGGATTGCTTTCATCCCATTCACAGCCGATGACAGAAGGATCGTATTTCTTCATAGCCTCCCACACTTCCTCAATCGCCTGACAGTAGTTCTCCTCCTCAAAAGGTTCACTCTGAAACATCAAATATTTTGCAGGCGGCAGCTGGATTACTTCAAAGCCCTCCGGCACCTCTCCATCATAATCTTCCGATACCTCCACTCCCTGAACGTATTCCGATGTATCCGGTTTTCTGTATGCCGGCGGCAGCCACAGGCAGACAGGCTCTCCGCTGATGGATTTGATGCTTAATAAAAGCCCCCAGACATCACATCCTACTTCCTCGCAGTAGGCAAAATAATCTGCTGCTTTTTTTCCTCTTTTGATAATGACCTTCCTGGCCGGTTTCTCTGTCACCTGAATAAATACATTTTTTAAATTCTCCATAACTGGTCTCCTTTCAATCTCTCTGTAAACAACGCCATACGGAGTAAAAAGATATAACGGCACAGGATTCAAAGCATATTCACGGGGATTGCATCCAAACTCCCGCAGAAACGCACGCTGGTAACCGTCCACACTGTCAAACCCCATTTCAAAGGCTACATCCGTTATTTTGCAGGTGCAGTCTCTCAGTCTGAGTGCTGACTTGGACAGACGAAGACGGCGGATATAATCGGCCGGTGTACTTCCCACATATCTGGTAAACAGACGATACGAATACCACGGGGAATACAGAGATGCTTTTGCCAGATCCGCCAATGTAATATTTTCTGCTAAATGTTTTTCTATGAAATCCTGCATACGCTGGACAGCTTTGATCTGTTCTCTCATGCCTTTCACCTCTTTACATCTGTCATTATAGGTTGACCGAAAGAAAAACTCTCGACTATTCTTGCCTTTCTATATTATAATAAAACACAGCAGAAAGAAAATACAGATTATGGAAGGATTCTGATAAAATGAAATATAAGTTGATTGCCTTAGATTTAGATGGTACTTTAAATACCGATGAAAAAACAATTACCCCAAAGACAAGGGATGCCCTTCTTTTGGCCCAGCGGCAGGGACTTACCATAGCCCTCTGCTCTGCCCGCCCGGTTCCGGGCCTGTACAAAGACATGCGGACTCTGGATTTAGAAAAATACCATGGGATGCTGATTGCCTATAATGGAGGAAAAATTGTGACTGCCTATGATAAAAAAATCCTTCACCAGCAGACTTTCCCATGCAGTCTGGCAAAAACAGTCCTGAACCATCTGGAAAACTATCCGGTAACCCCCATCATTGATGACGGGGAACGATTTTATGTGACCGATAAAAACGGTTACATGGTTCAGCATGAGTGTTGGAACAATCAGATGGAATGTACCGAAGTCCCTTCTTTGTCTGAGTTCCTTGAGTTTGATCTGGTAAAGATTCTAATGTCTGTGGAACCGGAACAGCTTTGGTCTGTCCTGTCCGAAATTGAGAAACCATTTAAAGACAGCCTGGTCTTTGTAAGGACTGCACCTTTTTACATAGAAGCTATGCCAAAGGGTATCAACAAAGCGGAAGGGCTGCGCCGGACATGTGAGATCCTCGGCATCTCTCCGGAAGAAGTTATCGCTTTCGGAGATGCAGAAAATGACTTGGAGATGATTAAATTTGCTGGTTATGGTGTTGCCATGGGAAATGCCTGTGATGCGCTGAAAGAAACAGCTGATGAGATTACTCTGACGAATAACGAAGATGGAATTGCACATAGCCTGGAACATCTATTATAAAAATAATAATATCTTGTTTACTCTCAAGGCCACATAACCAGATGAGAAAGCATATTATTTTATATTCTTTTCATATTTACTTTTGTACTCTTTTTGTAACCATTGATTAGTGCGTCGCCAGTTAAAAGCAGCTGATGCTAAAAAGATAAGCCCTGGAAGCCAAAAAATCCTGCCTCCATAGTAAATATGATAAATATATAAGGCGACAGCTGCTGATAACAATAGACAGCAAATGATATTTGATATAAGATTTATTCTTTTAAATTTTACACTCTGATTCATGTCATCACCATGCCTTTTCTAGTATAGTTGCTTGTTCTTCTGTTTTCTTAATCCAGAAAGTAATTATATTATCCTTCAATGATATAATATGTTCGGTTTTGTTACAAGAGGATCGTCTTATTCAGCATCCTATATACTATTTTTTATTTCATGGGACGCACTTTCCCATGAAATAAAATAAGACTGCCGCCCAGCTAAATCTACTCAGCCGGCGCAGCAGTCCTCTGCCATTCTATATACAGATATGATTTAATACTCCCCGGCCACCGTCCTGCCTGCTTTTGCTTTGATTCCAGTATGATACTGGATGTCCGGAAGTTTTCCTTCCTCCATGACGATCATCAGCACATCCGGACACAGGCCCTCTCTCTCGATCAGTTTTTGATCAAATTCTATTAATCTTTCTCCTGCAGACACTTTCTGTCCCTGCTTTACAAAGCTTTGAAAGCCTTTTCCATCCAGCTTCACCGTATCAATCCCGATATGCAGCAGCACATTCAGCCCTTCCTTTGTCTTTAATCCTACCGCATGAAGAGACGGTTCCATCACAAGAGTGATGTCCCCATCGGCCGGAGCAGTTACAACGCCGTTCTCCGTTTCAATGACAACTCCATTTCCCATAGCACAGGATGAAAACGCCTCGTCCTTTGCCTGACTCATAGGAAGGATCATTCCGTCAGCCGGAGCCAGCAGTTTCCCCGGTCCGCTGACCATTTCTGCTGTCTCATACTTCTCTGGTATTTTTGTTTCTGCATCATCTGGACTGATTCCGTTTTCCATAAGATACTGTATGTACTCTTCCAGATTGCTCTTAATGACAGAAACCTGCGGCCCGTAAATTACCTGTGCCCCGTTTCCTTTTACGATCATACCTTTGGATCCCGTCTGTTTCAGAAGGTTTTCATCCATTTTGCCTGAATCATTCAACGTAAGTCTGAGTCTTGTTGCACAACATTCCACATCTACTACGTTTTCAAGTCCGCCCAGACCTTTTAAGATTGCAGCAGACACAGGATCCTCGACTACATCCCCCTTCTTTTTTTTCTTCTGAAAATCTTCTTTTGTGTAGAGTTTAATATCCGATGCATTTTCTTCCCTGCCCGGCGTTTTTAAGTTCCACTTTTCAATCACAAACTTAAACAGGAAGTAATAAAGAACTGCATAGAGTGCAAACACCGGAAGGATCATAAGCCAGTTGGTCTTTCCCTGTCCCTGAAGCAGGCCATACAGTGTAAAATCAATCAGTCCGCAGGAAAAAGTAGTTCCGATGCATATTTTCAGCAGGTGCATCAGCAGGAAAGACAAGCCTGCCAGCCCGCAGTGCAGAATAAATAATCCCGGGGCAATAAATAAAAAGGTAAATTCAATCGGTTCTGTAATACCTGTCAAAAAAGAAGTCAGTGCAGCAGATGCTAAAAGTCCGCCTACCACTTTTCTGTTTTCAGGTTTTGCACAACGGTACATAGCATAAGCGGCTGCAGGAAGACCTGCCATCATAAAGGAATATTTTCCTGACATAAACCGGCATGCTTCCACGCTGAACTTGGTTACATTCGGGGAAGCCAGCTCTGCAAAGAAAATATTCTGAGCGCCTGCTACGGTGATTCCGTCGATCACGGCAGTGCCGCCAAGTCCGGTCTGCCAGAACGGAATATAAAATACATGGTGAAGACCAAAAGGTATCAGCGCCCGTTCCAGGAAACCGAATATAAAAGTCCCAAAATATCCGGACTGAAGCACAAGGTCTCCGAGAGCAAAAATTCCTTTTTGGATCACAGGCCACACTGCAAATGCCGCCGCGCCAACGCCGATATGGACAAGTACACAGATGATCGGTACAAACCGGACTCCTGCAAAAAAGGATAAGGCCGCCGGAAGCTCCTGTTTATAAAAGCGGTTGTGCAGTGCTGCGGTCACAAGACCCACAAGAATTCCCGCAAAGACTCCCATCTGCAGGGAATCAATACCACAGACATTGGTGATTGCCCCGTCAAGGACACCTTTTGCGTAGCTTCCGTCCGCAAGTATCTGCCCCGTTAGCTTCAGGCATGCGTTAATGGTTGTATTCATAACGAAAAATGAAATTCCGGCTGACAGTACGGCAACGGCCTTTTCATTTTTTGCCATTCCCAGTGCAACAGCCAGTGCAAAGATCAGCGGCAGATTTCCGAAAATTGTATTTCCCACCTGTGACATGATCGTAAGAAGTCCGTTCAAAATAGTACCGCCGCCAAGAATTCCATCCAAATGATATGCGGCAATCGTTTTTTCATTAGTAAAAGAAGCTCCCAATCCAAGGAGTACTCCTGCAATCGGCAGGATGGATACCGGAAGAAAAAATGATCTTCCGATTTTTTGGATGACGTCAAACATCCCTTCTCTCTTGTTTTTCATATGATCCCTCCAAAATTAAATAAATTGATATATTGTTGTTGTTTTATACTCTTCATTTTTTTTGAACAGCGGTGTATAAAAACCCTCTGTATTAATGCTGTTCGGATAATACTGCGGCTCCATACAAAAACCACTGTGCTTTCCATATACAGCACCGTCCTTTCCCTTTATCTGTTCCAGCACATTGGACGTATAAAACTGAAGGCCCGGCAGATCAGAATAAATCTCCATCCGGATGCCTTCCTCTTCACACGATGCCTCTGCCGCTTTCCTGATTCCAATGTTTTGGTTTTGGATAACAAAATTGTGGTCAAACCCTCCGGAGCTTTGAAGCTCCGGACTTTGTTCATTTAATTTATTTCCAATCCTTTGAGCTTCTATAAAATCAAACGGAGTTCCCTGTACGGAAGCAATTTCCCCTGTGGGAATCCTCTCTGCATCCACCGGGGTATACTCATCCGCAAAAATGCGGATTTTAGTATTGTAAATATTTCCGCTTTCATGGCCTCCCAGATTGAAATATGTATGATTGCTCACATTGATCAAAGTCTTTTTATCACTTACACCACGGTAAGATATCACCAGCCCGCAGGCTTCTGTAAGTATATAGGTTACTGAAAATATAAGTGTCCCCGGAAATCCCTGTTCACCTTCTGGACTAATGTAAGTAAATTTCACTCCGTTATCGGCAGCCGGTTCATAATCCCATAAAACCTTATGAAACCCATTTTCTTTATCACTATGGATATTATGTCTGCCCCTGTTTTTCTCTAACTCATAAGTTACTCCGTCAATTTCAAACCTTCCGTTGGAGATCCGGTTGATATTTCTCCCCACGACAGCTCCAAACATCGGATGATTGTCAAAATAGCCTTCCAGCTTTTCATACCCAAGAACCACATCCTTTAATTCTCCGTTTTTGTTTTTTACCCACAGAGACGTAAGAACTGCCCCGAAGTTGCTCACCTGCACCTTCATTCCTTTTGTATTTTCAATGGTAAACAGCCAGGCATCCTTTTCATTCGTTGTCCTTCCGTACCACTCTTTTTTTATACTCATCCCGGCCCCCGCTTTAGTGTCCGTTTGTCATCAGATCTGACACAACCGGATCCGTAAGCGTTACGCCCTGTTCTTTCAGACTGCAGATGACTTCCTCAAACTGAGGCAGGTATTTTTCATGAGCCACCAAAAGCTCATCCAAAACTTTTCTTGCTTCGTCTCCGTTCTGAACCAGCGGATTTATCGTAAAGGCCTCCATGGCCTGCCCGTAATCACCGGAGAGAGCTGCATTTATGGTACACTCTTCCATAGCCTTCATCAGCTGAATCCATCCCTTCTGTGCCGGCGCCATATCGCCCCACACTATGGGCTGTGCACCTCTTGCAGAAATTACTGATGTGACTTCTGCGATGGAATCTTGCTCCAGACAGGAAATCGCGCCTTTGTTTTCTGTACTTACTACCATTTGAATTCTTTTGTCATTATAAATGGCACTGATGCATTCACATGCCGCATCACTGTAATAGGCGCCGCCCCTTTTTTCCAGCTGCTCCGGCTTTTGGTGAAGATCCGTGTCTTTATAAATTTCAAACAGCTCTGCCTCCGTCTGTTTCATCATTTCCGAGCGGGTACCGCACCTCTTAAATTCTTCCACACTGTGATCCAGCATTTCCTGCTGCATATAATAATATCTGTGATACCCGCACGGCAGAAGATTCATAGTCTTTAGAAGCTTAAGAGGAAATTCTGCCTGATAAATATTTTTCGGCGTCCCCCCATTTTCCTCATTAATATGTTCGATCAGCTCAGGGGTCAGATCATTTCCCTGGCTGTCGGACACTTTGTGCCAATGAAAATGATTCAGCCCTGCAAACTGATAATTTAACTCCTCCGGCTTCTTTCCCAGTATTTTGGGTTCTGCCATCATAGATATTGTAGGTACATTGCAGAGCCCGATGCACTTTTTCCATCCAAAGTGTTTGATCACTGCTTCTGTGATTATGCCGCTTGGATTGGTAAAATTAATGAGCCAGGCATCAGGACAGAGTTCTTTCATATCCTCAACAATTTCCCTTATTACAGGTATCGTTCGAAATGCCTTAAACATCCCTCCGGCACCGTTTGTCTCCTGTCCAAGCATACCGTGCAGCAACGGAATCCTCTCATCTTTAATCCTTGCATCCAGCAGACCCACACGAAACTGTGTGGTGACAAAATCGGCCCCTTTTAAGGCTTCCCTCCGGTTAAGGCTTACATGGACTTTGACGTCATATGGAGATGCATCCCACATTCGCTGTGTAAGGCTTCCGACAATTTCGACTTTTTCCCTTCCGTCTTCAATATCTACCAGCCAGATTTCCTTAATCGGAAGCTCTTCATAGCGCCTGATGAATCCCTCCATCAGCTCCGGTGTATAACTGCTGCCGCCGCCGATAGTAACGATTTTTAACGGTTTCCTCATAAAAATATTCCTCCTGTCTGTTATGTTTTCTTACTGTCAAAGCCATCTTACTTTTTCAGTCCTTCTGTTTCAATAAACTGCCGGGAACCTGATACTTTTTTCATAAATCTCTCTGTCTTCCATCAGGTTTTTGAAACTTTTTGAAACTTTTTGAAACTTTTGCAGTTTAAATCACAAAAAAATGCCTGTGCATCCCTGATTTCAGGTAATGCACAGGCAGAACTGCCTTTCCTATATTTCTCCTTCCATTTCCCGGTCGTCCATAAAATTTATGGCATCCCGCAGGTAGGTAATATTTTTTTCCCGGTCCATATTGTAAATACACCCATAGATCACATCCAGCATATACTGCATAGCTATGTGTGAAGAAAATTGTGAGATCCGGTCTCTGAGATTTTCCTTGTCGCTGATAAACAATGTATGTGAAATATACTGCGGATACCAGTTGCTGTCCGCCCTGCCGATCAAAATTACAGGAACCTTTTTTTCGTGCAGCATTTTCACCACAGGTTCAATGAATGTCGCCTTTCCTGAATAAGACAGAACCAATGCCGCATGATCCCTGCCGGATGCAAGTACCTGCAGCCTCTGTTTGTAAAAAGTCTTAGGGCAATTTACTGCCCTCCCTATGGTCAGCATTTTATCCTGGAAATTTTCCGCTACATTCAAATTGTGGGCATGAGTATAAATGTCTACTGTTTTGGCCTGATATAGAAGGCGGGTCACTCTCTGCATTTCCGACGGATCTATATAGTGATAGGTGTCATGTACCGCCTCTTCATAAAGCTTCTGCATCTTTTGAGCGATTTCTCTCTGAGTATCTCCGGATCCAAAGGGATAATTCACATCAATCATTCTGTTTTCACTGGCCTGTTCCGCCAGGTCTCTTGCGAGAGCCACCTTCAGATCATTAAATCCCTTTAGGCCGATCTTTTTGCAAAAGCGGTGCACTGCAGACTTGGACACATGAATCTCTTCCTCCAGCTTCTGTATAGACAGTCCGGTCACCAATTCTTTGTGACTCAGCACATAGGAAGCGATATCAGCTTCCGCCGGGGTCAGATCAGGACACAAGTTTATCATATTTTGTATGGTCATGAAAAACTCCTTAATAATATTTTCATCAGCTAATATTATTATATATGCACCGGCCGTTTAGAGCAACCTTGCCGTTATTCCTGCGGTCCCGCTGTGTGATGCATGGAAACCGGCTTTACATTGAAGTTTGAACGGTATTCTGTCTCACTCCAGAAAATATCTTCTGCCACCAGACATTCCGGATTAAGCTCAACTCCTTCCAGCATGATCTCCTTAAATTTTTTATAGCCTGCCCGGTCGATCAGATGGCCCCCGTGCAGGTATTCCGGCTTATAATCCATAACCCAGGCAGAAAACTTCTGCCAGTTTCCCAGAACACCAAGGATCACCTCTTCTGTTGCCCAGTTTAAAAACATCTTTCCTGCCCTTGGTGTCTGGCGGCCGGTCCTTCCTCCCAGGATCACCCGGTAAAACTTTGTCTCCTGTCTGGTCCATGCACTGGCCGGACAGGCTCTCACACATTCTCCGCAGCCAACACAGCAGCAGGCATCTTTTTCGATCTTCTGTGTCTCTTGGTTCAGACTCAGAACTCTGGTAGCCCGCTGTTCACAAGCCTTCACACAGGCACCACATCCGATGCACCGCTCCGGATGATAGGTCATCCGGGCTGTTCCGATGATTCCGAAATCGCACATATGGGCTTTGTTGCAGTCGTTGGGGCATCCGGAGATATTGATCTTGATGTGGTAATGGCTTGGGAAAATGATTGGTTCAATTTTCCTGGCCAGCTCAAAGGTATTGGTATTTCCGCAGATGCAGTGATAGTTTCCGATACATGCTGTAATATTCCTCGCTCCGATCGTAGGATAGCCTGCCTTGGGATCCCAAGGTTCAGGCTCATGGGCTATGGTATCCATGTCCGCCTTACAGAGCGTCCCGTCTACATCTTTAATATATTGTTCCAGATATGCGTTGACTTCCGGAATATATTCATATTTGATTCCGGGTATATCAAATGTCTGGCGTGTACCAAAATGGAAATTTCCATCGCCCCAGGTTTTAGAAATGTGTTCCACATAAGACAGATACTTTGCATCAACGGTTCCACCGGGAACCCTCATCTGCAGCATAAACATTCCGGGCTCTTTTGACTGCCGGAAACAATTCAGACGTACTTTTGCGATATTAATATCATGATTCATTGTTCCACGCTCCTTTCTCAATCCACCAGATTCCTGGCAGCCGTATAAGGGAACACCGGTCCGTCCAGGCAGACATACACCTCATCGATACGGCAGTGGCCGCATTTTCCAATGGCACATGACATTTTTCTCTCAAAACTCATCCAGATCTTCTCCGGATCAGCCCCGCAGTTCAAAAGCTCTAATCCGGTAAATTTCATCATAGGAGGCGGACCCACCACAATGGCCGCATAGTCTTCTCCAAAGTTCTCCCATGGGAGCTCCTTTATGAATTCTGTAACCATACCCGTCCTCCAGCCTTCTTTCCCTCCGGTATCCAGTGTATAGATTGTGCGGAATTTCTCTTTCCACTGCTCCAGTTCTTTATGAAAAACAATTCCGTCCTCATCCTTAAAACCGGAGATCAAACTGACATCTTTCACAAAATCCGGTGTATCCGCACACATATGCAAAAGTGAACGGACCGGTGCCAGCCCCGTCCCTCCGGTAATCACCACAAGATGTTTTCCTTTAAGCTGATCCACAGGCCATCCGTTTCCATACGGCCCCCTCAGGAACAGAATATCGCCGGGCTCTTTATTGAAAATACAGTTGGTCACCCTTCCCACAGAACGGATCGTAAATTCCAGCCATCCGTCTCCTTGAGCGGAAACTGAGATCGGCGCCTCCCCAATCTTTGGTATAGAAAGCTGCATGAACTGGCCATGATCCGGACAGGCATCGGATTCGACCCTGAATGTCCACTCATGTGCACTCTCCCTCTTAACATCTAAAATCCTGCATGCCTGCGGCTGAATTGGATTTAACATAGAATTCCTCCTTTACTGAGCCATTCCGGCTTTGATCTCTTCGACAGCTTTGTTGACTTTCTGTATGGTGGCCGTGATGGAGATCAGCTCCGGACAGCGGTGGGAACAGCGCCCGCAGCCTACACACATATGGCGTTTTCCAAATCTGGCTTTATAGTCATGGAATTTATGTAAGAACTTATATCTCATCCGGTCTCCGGCGGTATTGCGGAATTCTTTCTGTCCTGCCATCTGGTCAAACCCTTCGATCTGGCAGGAAGATGATACCCTTCTGCGCTCTCCGGCTTCCGGATTATCACCGTAGGTCAGATCCCTGGAAGAAAAACAAGTACAGGTGGAGCAGGCAAGAGTGCAGCTCCCGCAGGAAATACAGCGCTTGTCAAACTCCCTCCACACAGGATGTTTTTTCAGGGCAAGTCGAACCTGCTGATCTGACAGGTCGGGAAGTGTCACTTTGATCTGGTTTTCTTCTACAACAGAAGGAGTATAGCTTCCTTCAGGCATCCCTTCAAAATAAGCTTCAAACTCCGGCTCTTTCACCTGTACTTCCATGCCGTCCGGGCGGAACCGGAGCGCTATGGAATAATCATCCGTTCTATTGCTTCCCATGGACACACAAAAGCAGGTATCATCTCCGCCCTGGCACTCCATCAGTGCATATTTAACCAGACTGCTCATCCGCTCATAATAATAATCTGTATATCCGCCGTTCCCTGCATAAATTTCATCCTGTATATGTCTGGCATTAATATCACACGGCCGGGCCAGTATCAATACGGGTTTCACCGGATCTTTGCTTGTTCTGTACTCATCTTCTGTGTAATAAAATAAAGTCTGCTGGATCGGCGTAATAACCTCTTTCGCCGGATAGTCTGATTTTTCTTCCCATACGATATCCTTAAACGATTCAACCTGGGCGTACCGTATAATATCTGTATCAGAATAGCGTCCTTCCTTCGGAAAACGCTTCGGGGCATACACCCGATACTTTTCCCGAAGTGCACCAAGGACTTTGTCCGTTTGGGCAATGTTCAGTGAATATTCCATCTTCTTGTCCTCCATCTTTCATATTTCCGGCATGACACCAGATGTTTCAAAGCTTTCACTATTATTATACTGCCGCCGAACAATTAATTAAAATTAGAGTTTTTTATTGTTCCATAAGTTATTTTAATGATGAACCACACGGAACAAAACAGACAAGCTTACTTCATCACTTCGGAGAGCTTTTGTATTCTACAGGAAATTTTGTAGAAGTTTCCTGTAAAATAAAAACCCCCAAGTTATAGTATTTAAGACCATAACTTGGGAGATTCTCTTTTGTTTTAACTCAGCATTTCCAATACTTCATCAAAAACTTTTGCTGCATTCATGCTTCCGAAATCCTGAGGTGCGATCACCATAGCAGGAATTCCCTCTGCGCTTTTTTGGATATCATCCAGTGCAAATCGTATTTGCGGTCCCAGTAGGATTGCGTCTGTACCTTCTTTATGATCTTCAAGCTCCACCATGGGAATTGCATTTACCTTAGCGTCAACCCCTCTTTTTTTTGCTTCTTCTTCCAGTTTCAACCTCATAATGCCTGTACTCATCCCAGCATTGCATACAAGTAAAATATTCAAACTTACACCTCCACTTCTTCTTTTAATTTTTGTTTCTCATACACCTTAAAAAACGGAAAATAAATCACTAAATCCAGCAAGATCAATATGAACACTAACAGCACGGCCTTTATATCCATAGTGTTGATCAGTGCCCCGATGGGGGAGATCATATTCCAGCTTGCATCGGCAAAGGTCCTGGCCACCAGGCCAAAATCCATTGCCAAATAAGTTATGACTGCATTTAACGGCATCACAAGTACAAATGGAATCATCATAGTAGGATTGTACATCAGCGGCAATCCAAAAATCAACGGTTCATTAATGTTAAACAGGGACGGAATCAGGCACAGTCTTCCAATGGTTTTGATCTGTTTTGACTTGCTCGTGGCTGCGAGAAATGCAAGTCCCAGTGTTGCTCCGCTTCCGCCGATGGCCATGAATGTCCACCAAAACGGTTCCGTTACAATATACGGAAGGGACACTGCGGCAGTTCCCGCAGCAAAAGCAGTCACATTTGACGTATAGTTGTTCAGCAAAAACGGAGTTAAAGGACCTGTTATCACTGTATCGTGAATTCCAAACCACCAAAAAGTCATTACAATTATTGCCAGAATTACAATACCCCAGATATTATCCACCATTTTTACAAACGGCGTCATGAGTGTTGTCATCAAAGCCGGGAATCCTGCCCCTGTGGCTGCCAAGACAGCATTGCTTACCGCTGCTACAGTAATCAGAACAATAAGTACCGGTACAAGATTTCCGATAGAATCCGCCAGTGCTGGTGGAACCCCTCCTCCTGTCAGGTTAATGTAACCAACCTTCTTCTTAACTAAAAACCGGTATAGTTCAAACGAACAGATAGATACTAAAATTGCCGTAAACAGACCGCTTCCATCCAAATAAGTCACGATAATCTGTCTGTCCGGATTCATTGTAGCTGCAATCAAAAAAGACATGGTGGTTATGAGCATTGGCATAACCGGGTTCATTTTATAATGCTTTGCCAGTTGGTATCCCAGAATTACAGCAACATATAATGACATAACCGTCATTGTGATCAGATAAATGAATCCCAGAGATGATCCAAGATATTTTGCAATAACTGTCCATCCTTGAAAAAATGACTTCAAGATACCCGCACTCATGGCTGTATAGTCCATAGGCGGTGAGATGATGACCAGACAAAAACTTCCGATGGTCATAAACGGAATCAATGCCAAAAATGTATTCTGCAGCGCCTGAAGATATTTTTGCCTAGACAGCTTATTGGCCACCGGCGCAATCTTTTTCTCAATAAGCGCGTTAAACTTCTCCATTAAATGTCCCTCCCTGTTCTTCGATCCACTTTTGATACCAGTAATAACTATCTTTTGGAATTCTCATATTTCCATGATCAAAATCAACATATACAAGTCCATACCTTTTTTCATATCCATTGATCCAACTGTATACATCCATAGAGGACCATACAAAATATCCCCTGACATCACATCCATCTTCCATGGCTTTTTTTGTCCATTCCACATACCCTTTTAGATATTTGATCCGATAGTCATCATGAACTCTCCCTTCCCGGACTTCGTCATAATATCCAATCCCATTTTCAGTAATGATCACTGGTGTTTCGGGATACAACTCTTTAAATTGCATCAAAAGGTCATAAATAGATTTTGGATACACTTCGCTTCCCCAAGGATTTTTCTTTGTATTCTTATCTTCGTCCAGTGCAAACCAATCTTTGACTTCTAATTCTTCCTTAGGACCTGAAGTTCCTGTGTTATTTGCAGTCAGTGTAGTTTCTTTTCCTGACGGTGGCTTCACGAGAAATCTGCAGTATGCATTAACGCCCAGATAATCTACGGTTCCTGCCCGGAAAATTTCTTTGTCGGATTCCATCATGTAAGACAGGTCATATCCCTGTGATCTCAGCTTTCTTATGTAATCTTCCGGATAACTTCCCTTGATACAAATGTCATTGACTGATGTATTAAAGAAAATATCTGCCAATTGGGCAGCCTTCTTATAATCCATGTCATCCTTCAATGTCTCAATGGGATAACTGTCACTGACCAGTCCGATCATTCCTGAACCATTCATTTCACGGTATATTTTTATTGCTTTGGCACTGGCCAGCATAATATGATACATTGCCTTCCATCTTGTTTCCATATCCTTTTTGTTAGGAGGGTAATTCCCGAATCCATAACAACACAGCGTCTCATAATTAGGTTCATTTACAGTCGCCCAATAATTTATCCGGCTTCCGAATTCCTCAAAGCAAACCCTTGTATAGGCTTCATAGGCATCCACTGTTTTCCGGTTTTCCCAGCCTCCTGCTTCATACAGTGGCTGCGGCAGATCATAATGATACAATGTCACCAGCGGTTCCATCTGATATTTTATACAGGTGTCAATGAGCCGATTGTAAAAATCAATCCCCTCTCTGCATCTTTCTCCTGTTCCATCCGGCAGAATCCTTGTCCATGCAATAGAAAACCGGTATGCATTCTGACCTCCCTCCGCAAGCATTTTAATATCTTCTTCGTAACGATGATAATGGTCACTTGCTATGTCTCCTGTTACACAATTCACATTATTTTTCTCACTGTGGCAGAACACATCCCAGTTGGATTTTCCTTTTCCGCCCTCATTCCAGGCCCCTTCACACTGATAGGCTGCCGTGGCACTCCCCCATAAAAACTTTTTTTCCTGCCCCATGAATCATGAATTCCTTTCTTTGTACAGACTGATGAACTCTTTTGCCACTCTCTCATACATGATAGTCGTCATTAAGTGGTCTTGAGCATGAACTAACAGAATACTGTATTCTATATCATTACCCTGTGCTTCCTCAGCCAGTAATTCTGTCTGCGCCTCATGGGCCAATGTCAGTTGCTCTTCTCCCATGGCCAATTGTTTATCTGCTTTTTCATATCTGCCTTCCCTGGCTTCCTGTACTGCTTTAAAAAAATAGGAAAATGCATCTCCTGCATAGCTGATAATTTGAAACGACACATTTTGTGCTGCTTTCTTATTCATTTAATTTCCTCCTTGTCGATTGATCTGCCTTTATTATAAAAAACAGCTCTGCTGTATTCAAATCGTCTTATGCGGGGGTACACCGCAATCTTATATTTGATTTTATTGACTAAGTGCAAGATAATAAAAGTGTACCATATTAAAAATAACATATCATACGGGGGCTGTAAGATATGAATAGATTTGACGAACGTAAACAGAAACTTATCAATATCATAGCGAACTCATCAGGCTGCATCACAGGAAAGGCACTGAGCATGTCCCTGCATATTTCTTTGCGCACTGTCCAGGGAGATGTGGCCGCGATCAATAAGATTCTTCCTTTAATACACTCAACTAACAAAGGATATTCTATTATAAGAGAAAACTATCTTATGCTCAGCACGAAGACCGCAGATTCTTTTGAAAACAGTGACCATATCATGATCAAAAAACTCATGTTTACAGATGTTCCCTTTCAGATCGATGAATTTGCTGATTCTCTTTATATGAGTACATCTACACTTGAAAGGAAATTAAAAAATCTTCAGCCGCTCCTGGCAGACTATCACTTAAAAATGCATCGTAAAAAATCTTATTTGCAGATCACCGGAAATGAGTTAGATAAACGAAAGCTGATCAACCACTTAATTTTTAAAGAGATTAATCCTGCTTTCAACACCATTCATAACCTCTCCAATTATTTTCCGGATATCAACGTTGAAAAAATAAAATCCATAACACTGAATTCCATCTGCAAATACGATTATTTTGTAGAAGACACCTATTACAATAATATTCTTGTGAGTATTGCTATTGCCTTATACCGGATGCGGTCCGATTATTATATAAAAGATAAGATACCGTATAAAGTTTCCGAGGATTCGGCAGAGTACAGGATTGCTGATGAAATATGTGAACAGTATGCAACCCATTGCTGTATTAAGCCGTCTGAATATGACATTTCATATATTGCAATGCTTTTGGAGGGCCAGATAAAACCTCTGGACAGAAAACACGAGGTATCCTATAGTTCTGACATCTTAACCTCACGGTATATTGACGAACTGGATGTGATTTTAAAAAGTGTTTTTGATTCCTACATGATGCACATTGATTATTCTGACTGTTTATACAATTTTGCTCTCCACATTGACGGAATGATCCGCCGTTCTAAGAATACTCAGCCTGCCAATAATGAAATGTTGGATAATATTAAAAACCATTGTCCGTTTATCCATGATATCTCTGTTGCTATTGCAAAAAAAATAGCAGAAAAATATGATATTGAAATCTCAGACTCAGAGATTGGATTCATCAGTATTCATATTGGCTATTTAATTGAAACCGCAGCAAAAAGAACAGAAACGGTATCCGTTTTACTGTTATGTGATGATTACCGAAAGATTAATGAAACCATTAAAAATAAGCTACAGGAAAATTTTTCGGAGTTTATCACAGTTCATTCATTTCGTTTTCAGGATGATGCTCTTCCTGATACAAATGCGGATTTATACATAACAACAAAACCCATAGAACTTTTAGGAAAAAAGGTTCTTATGGTTTCTCCATTTTATACAGTGGCGGATCATATGAATGTCCATCGTGCAGTTCAGGAATGTATAAGAGAAAAAAATAAAGCAAAACAGAACAAGTTCTTTTCTTCTTTCTTCCATGAAAGTTTATTTTTCAGGAATCTTGATTTCCAAAAAAAGGAGGACATTATCTGCTTTCTTGGAAAGAAAATTGTCGATTTTGGAATTGCCGGAAAAGATTTTATAGAGTCTGTGCTGGAGAGGGAACGTTTATCGTCAACCTGCTTCTTAGATGCCTTTGCTGTCCCTCACGCTATCCATATGAATGCCGACAGGACCATGGTCTGTATCCTGACCAGCGAAAAAGGAATTCCATGGGATGACCATAAGATCCATATTGTACTGATGATTGCAGTTCATCAGCAGGACCGGAAGGAATTCATGGAACTTTACGATGGAATAGTACGGATATTAGATAATCCTATTAACATAAAGCAGCTGGCCGCTGCCAAAACCCCTTCTGAATTTATTCACCGTCTGGCAAATATGAATTCTATTCATTAAAAACCAAAGAAACCTTCAAATAAAAACAGGGTTATGATGTTTTTGATTCATCATAACCCTGTCGGTTTATTTTTTATGTTTCCCAAAAAATCCTTTATGTTCTTCTTTCTTCGGTGCCTCACCCATAGATTCCTGGAACTTCTTCAGTGCATCTTTTTGATCTTCATTGAGATGTTCCGGTACCTGTACAACAAGGGTCACATAGTGATCGCCCCTGACATTTTTATTCCTTAAGGTCGGTACACCTTTTCCTTTCAGACGCACCCTCGTATCTGTCTGGGTTCCTGCTTTGATTGTATAATCATAAGGACCGTCTACCGTATTGATCTTGATGGTTGCTCCCAGAGCTGCCTGTGTAAAGGAAATCGGTTCCGTAGAAATAATATCGTATTCCTGTCTCTGAAACTTCGGATGCCGGTCCACAGATACAACCACAAGAAGATCTCCTCTTGGGCCTCCGTTTGTGCCTGGCTCTCCTTTTCCGCGGATCCTGATACTCTGTCCATTGTTGATGCCGGCAGGCACTGAGACCTCGATGGTCTTTCTCTGGCTCGTATAGCCGGTTCCGTGACAATCCGGACATTTTTCCTTGATAACCTGGCCTGTTCCATGACAGTCCGGACATGTCTGGACATTTCTCACTGTGCCGAACATAGACTGCTGGGTATAAACCACCTGGCCTTTTCCGCCGCATTTCGGACATGTTTCCGGATGGGTGCCTGCTTTTGCACCGCTTCCATGACAGGAAGCACATTCCTCTTTGAGAGAAATCTCCAGTTTCTTTGTAGTTCCGAAGACTGCCTCTTCAAACGTCACATGAATCCTTGCCCGCACATGAGCACCCTGGGTCGGAGTATTGGCTGCGCGCTGGCTTCTTCCGCCCCCGCCGAACATACCGCCGAAGATATCTCCGAAAATATCACCCATATCCCCGCCGAAATCAAAACCGCCGAATCCTCCATTAAATCCTCCGGGTCCGCCCTGCTCAAAGGCAGCATGACCAAACTGGTCATACTGCGCTTTCTTTTCAGGATCACTTAAGACTTCATAGGCCTCGGAAGCTTCTTTGAACTTCGCTTCGGCTACTTTATCTCCCGGGTTCGTATCTGGATGATACTGTTTCGCAAGTTTACGGTAGGCTTTCTTTATTTCTGATTCTGAAGCACCGCGGCTTACGCCCAGCACCTCATAATAATCTCGTTTATCTGCCATAATCGTCTACCTTCTTTTTTCCTTATACTTCTTTGTAATCTCCATCTACGACATCATCTGCTGCACCTGCCGCTCCGGCATCTCCTGCAGTCTCCTGAGCTCCCTGGGCATTGGCTGCTGCAGCTTCGTACATCTTAGTAAATAATCCCTGTGCACTGTTCATGAGCTGATCTTTTTTATTCTTCAGATCTTCAACCTGAGCGTCTGTAAGTTCAGCATCTTTTGTCTGCTCCAGCAAGTCTTTTAATGCTTTCAGATCTTCTTCAACTTTTACTTTTTCTGTGGCATCTACTTTGTCTCCTGCTTCTTCCAGAGCTTTTTCTGTCTGGAATACCATAGAATCAGCTTCGTTTCTTGTATCGATGGCTTCTTTTCTCTTCTTATCCTGATTTTCAAACTCTGCTGCTTCTTTTACTGCCTTGTCGATATCTTCATCAGACATGTTGGATCCGCCTGTAATGGTAATGTGCTGCTCTGCCCCTGTTCCAAGGTCTTTGGCAGAAACCTTTACAATACCGTTGGCGTCAATGTCAAAGGTTACTTCGATCTGAGGCACTCCTCTTCTGGCAGGTGCAATACCGTCCAGACGGAATCTTCCTAAAGATTTGTTGTCTTTGGCAAACTGGCGCTCACCCTGAACAACGTTGATGTCTACTGCTGTCTGATTATCTTCTGCTGTAGAGAAGATCTGGCTTTTCTTTGTCGGAATTGTTGTATTTCTCTCGATCAGTCTGGTTGCAACACCGCCCATAGTCTCGATAGATAAAGACAATGGAGTTACGTCCAGAAGAAGGATATCGCCTGCACCTGCGTCTCCGGCTAATTTACCGCCCTGGATAGATGCACCGATTGCAACACACTCATCCGGATTGATTCCCTTGAATGGCTCTTTTCCTGTCAGCTGTTTTACTTTATCCTGTACAGCAGGGATTCTTGTAGATCCGCCTACCAGCAGAACCTTGCTCAGCTCAGAAGCGGCGATGCCTGCGTCTTTTAATGCTGTATTTACAGGAGTTGCTGTTCTTTCAACAAGAGAGAGTGTAAGCTCATCAAACTTAGCTCTTGTAAGGTTCATGTCAAAATGTTTCGGTCCTTCGTTTGTTGCTGTGATAAACGGAAGGTTGATGTTGGTTGTTGTGGCAGAGGAAAGCTCTTTTTTCGCTTTTTCAGCAGCTTCTTTTAATCTCTGCATTGCCATTTTGTCTCCAGAGAGGTCAACACCTTCCTGTTTCTTGAACTCATCTAACATATAATTTGTGATCACGTTGTCAAAGTCATCTCCGCCCAGTTTATTATCTCCGGCTGTAGAGAGAACCTCGATGACACCATCTCCGATCTCGATGATAGAAACGTCGAAGGTACCGCCTCCTAAGTCATAAACCATGATCTTCTGCTCGTTTTCGTTGTCCAGCCCGTAAGATAAAGCTGCTGCTGTCGGCTCGTTGATGATACGTTTTACGTCAAGTCCTGCAATCTTACCTGCATCTTTTGTTGCCTGTCTCTGAGCATCGTTAAAGTAAGCCGGTACTGTGATAACTGCTTCTGTTACTTTTTCTCCAAGGTAGTTTTCAGCATCTGCTTTCAGTTTCTGAAGTACCATCGCTGAAATTTCCTGCGGTGTGTAGTTCTTGTCATCAATTTTTACTTTGTAATCAGTTCCCATGTGGCGTTTGATAGAAGAGATCGTCTTCTCTGCATTTGTAACTGCCTGGCGTTTTGCAGGTTCTCCGACGATACGCTCGTCTGTCTTTGTAAAAGCTACAACAGACGGTGTTGTTCTAACACCTTCTGCATTTGTAATAACGGTTGGTTTTCCGCCTTCCATCACTGCTACACAGCTGTTTGTTGTTCCTAAATCGATACCAATAATTTTACCCATGATAATTTCCTCCTAAAAATAAATCCTTCTATATTTCCAATGCTTTCGCTTGATTTTCTCAAGTTTCTTACATTTAGTTCGCTACTTTTACCATACTGTGCCGAAGCACGCTTTCCTTATACATATATCCTTTCTGCAGTTCTTCAACTACAACATTTTCTCCGGCTTCTTCATCTTCTACATGCATCACTGCGTTGTGGAGATTTGCATCGAATTCTTTGCCTTCGGCTTCCATGGCCTTGACTCCGAGTTCATCGAGAGTTCCCATAAGCTGCTTGTAGATCTGTTCAATTCCCTGAACAAACGGAGTATCCTTTTCCTCTTCTGCTACCGCCTGAAGTCCTCTTTCAAAATTGTCAACGACCGGCAGAAGCTTTTCTAATACTCCCATGGCTCCCATGTCATATCTCTGGACAAACTCTTTTGCCGTTCTTTTTCTGACATTTTCAAACTCTGCCATCAGACGCTGATACTTGTCGGTAAGCTCCCCGATCTGCTGGTCTTTCTCCTTCATCAGATCTTCTGCCGCCTGCTTTTTAGATGTCTTCCTGCCTGCCTTTTTTGTATCTTTATCTTTTGCAGTTTCCTGTTCTTCCGTTTTCTTATCTTCTTTTATTTCTTCTTCCTGAACCTTTTTTTCTTCTCCCATAATGCACCTTCCCTTCTATGGTTTTTTCTTAAATAAATCGTTGATCTCATCGGTAAGATTCTGCAGGGTTTTTACAACCCGTTTATAATCCATACGTTTGGGACCGATGATCCCGATAGTTCCGGTTCCGCCTTCCTCCAGTTCATAAGTGGCTGTCACAATACTGCAGTCTCTCATATTCTTCACCGGAGCTTCATCTCCGATATAGACCTGGATTCCGTGGTGGTCATCACTTCCCAATGTATCATCCACCAGCTTATTCAGCGCCTTCTTTTCTACTAAGGCATCCAAAAGCTCAGTGGCAGTTTCCGGCGCCCCAAGCTCCGGGTACTTCAGGATATTAGAAGCACCTCCTGTATAAATCTCCAGCTGATCTGCATTGTGGATAACAACTGCGATCTCTTCCAGGATCTTTTCCAGGATTTTGCTGTGTATCCCGGCCTGCTGCTTCATGGTCTGAATCAGCTCCAGATTGATCTCCTTCAGCGTCAGCCCCTGCAGGAAAGAATTTAATAATACATTCAGCTTCAGGACTTCGTCATTTGCCAGTGGTTTTTCCACATCGATGATCTGGTTTTTAACGATATTGCCGTCTGCCACGATGACCGCCAGCAGACTGTAATCATCTACCTGGGAAAGCTGCACAAACTTGAGTTTTGTGTTCTTGTACTGAGGAGCAGATACCATTGTAGCATAATTCGTACTGGATGCCAGGACGTTTGCAACCTGTTTTAACATCACTTCCATCTTGTCGACCTTCTGCACAAGCTCGAGCCGTTCTTCTTCGTCCGACTCCCTGTCCTGCATCAGCTGGTCTACATAAAACCGATATCCCAGATCAGATGGAATACGGCCGGCAGAAGTGTGAGGCTGCAGAATGAATCCCAGATCTTCCAGATCCGCCATCTCATTGCGGATCGTGGCCGAACTCAGATTCAGTCCTTCCATCTTGGAAATTGTCCTGGAGCCAACTGGCTCCCCGGTCTCCAGATAATTTGCTATAATCGCTTTTAATATTAATCTTTTACGATCATTTAAATCCATGGTATCTTTCCTTTCATTATTAGCACTCAACTTAGACGAGTGCTAATATCTATAACATAAGTTATCACTTTTAAAATTTCTTGTCAACCCCTCCTATAAAAATTTTTAAAAATGTCTCCGGAAATACTCATAAAATATAGAAGGAACCAGATCTTTTCAAAGAACGGTTCCTTCTATACTATCTACTTTATGACCTATGCATCCGGACAGGCCGACAGCAGTTCTTCCTTTGCTGCATTGAGCTCTGCTGCCTGCTCCCCGTTGATTTTTTCAAGCTTCACGCGCTTCATGACCTTTTTCACAGAAGCGGCGGCATCTTTTATTGCTTTCTTTTTTCCTTTTTCAATATCTTTCTTGTGTTCTGCAAGATACTGTTCTGCCCTGGCAAGCGCTTCCTCTGTCTCATGGTAAACCTGCACCGCCTCTTTGTGCTCCTCATCAAATGCGGCATTCTCCTGTGCATCGCGGATGGCCTGTTCAATCTCATCTTCGGACATATTGGAGCTGGAGGTAATCACCACACTCTGCTCTTTGCCGGTTCCAAGATCTTTGGCCGAAACCTTCAGGATGCCGTTGACGTCAATGTCAAAGGTTACTTCGATCTGAGGCACTCCCCGTACCGCGCGCTTGATGCCTTTTAACCGGAAGTTTCCGATTACTTTATTCTCCTTGGCCATCACACGCTCTCCCTGCAGAACCTTGATATCCACAGCTGTCTGGAAGTTCGCCCCTGTCGTAAAGATCTGGCTGTGGCGGGTCGGAATGGTTGAGTTCCTTTCAATGATCCTTGTGGCCATGCCTCCCATAGTCTCGATGGAGAGAGAAAGCGGAGTTACATCCATTAAAAGAACTTCGTTGGTTCCTGCCTCTCCTGCCAGCTTTCCGCCCTGAATAGCTGCTCCCAGCGCAACACACTCATCAGGATTTAAAGACTGGTCCGGCCGCTTTCCTGTAATCTCTCCCACTTTTCTCTGTACTGCAGGGATCCTTGTGGATCCTCCCACCATAAGCACCCTGCTCAGTTCTCCCGCTGAAAGACCTGCATCTTTTAATGCATTTCTGACCGGCTCTTCTGTCTTGGCCACCAGACCGTAAGTCAGCTCTTCAAACTTCGTCCTGGTGAGCTGGATGTCCATATGATGGGTCTCTCCCCGGTCCACCACAATAAACGGCAGGTTGACATTGGTCTCTGACATACTGGACAGTTCAATCTTGGCTTTCTCAGCCGCTTCCCTGATCCGCTGCATTGCCTGCATGTCTGACTTCAGATTGATCCCGTCCGTTTTCTTGAATGTCTCCACCAGATAATCTGCAACGGCCTGGTCAAAATCATCTCCCCCGAGGTGATTATTTCCCGAAGTCGCCAGAACCTCAATGACTCCGTCCTCTATCTGGATGACAGATACATCAAAGGTTCCTCCGCCCAGATCGTAGACCATGATTTTTTGTTCTGTTCCATTGTCCAGGCCGTAAGCCAGTGCAGCGGCCGTGGGCTCATTGATGATTCTCTTCACATCCAGGCCTGCAATTCTTCCTGCATCCTTGGTTGCCTGTCTCTGGGCATCATTAAAATATGCCGGAACTGTGATCACAGCCTCTGTTACCTGGGTTCCAAGATAGCTTTCTGCATCGTCCTTGAGTTTCATCAGTATCTGTGCAGATATCTCCTGAGGCAGATATTTCTTCCCGTCGATCTTTACCCTGTAGTCTGTTCCCATATGCCGCTTAATGGATGACACTGTACGCTCCGGATTTGCCGCAGACTGTCTCTTGGCGGCATCACCGATCAGACGCTCTCCATTCTTTGTCAATGCCATAACAGAAGGGGTCGTCCTTGATCCCTCCGCATTGTGAATCACCACTGCCTTCCCGCCTTCCATAACGGCAGTGCAGCTGTTGGTCGTTCCTAAATCAATCCCTATGATCTTACCCATAAGTCCTCCTGTTTCTGTTTATTAAAATGGCCTGCAGCAGCAGTTGCATATTAAATTCAGCATACAAAGCTGCATGCAGAAATTGCTTCCCATACTGCTTCTTCCGTACCCGGAGCCCATATTCTGATACCAGTTTCCGCCCTGCTGCATCTGCCTTAACAGCATCTGGTATTCCATATTGGAAGGATCCATCTGCACAGCAGTCTGTGCGTGCTCCAGAGCAGTTACATTGTTGCCGATGCCCAGATTGGCCACAGCACTGAAATAAAACCACTGTGCGCTTCTCTCCGGGATTGTGCTCAGCACCTGCAGTGCCTCCTGATAACGGCCTGCCCGCAGAAAATTATAGGCGGCTGTCATATCAGCTGTGCCTGTGTATCCTCCGTAAGAAGACTGTCCTCCCTGATACGGACCGCCGTATGTGTTCCCTCCGGATGCGCCGTATTTCCTAAAATCCATGACCTTTTTGTAGGCCTCCTGGACTTCTTTAAATTTCCGTTCTGCATATTCCGGCTGATTTAAATTGGCATCCGGGTGGTATTTTTTGCTCAGCTTCCGGTATGCTTTTTTGATTTCCTCATCGGTGGCATCCGAAGATACCCCGAGGATTGTATATGCTTCATCCATTTCTTTCTTCCTCATTGCCTTTTCTTTTGTTCTTAGCGATTTCAAACTTGGTCCATACACCAGAATAAATGATATTCCTGAGAATTTCAACATCCTTAAGAATCGGCAGACGCTCAAACACTGCGGCACACTCTGTCATCATCATGGTAAGAACGGTCTCCGCCTTCTGCTCAAATCCCGAATCTTCGGCATAAAAACTCCACGGATTATATCTTCCGTGCTTCCGGTCATCTGCCAGATCCTCATAGGCGTCCATAAGATAAATAAACTTTCCAAGAAAAAATCCCATTTTTCTTAAATCTTCAGACCACTCATCTTCCCGGATGACAAAAATCTCTCCCAGCATCTCCCCCGTAAGCCCTGCTACACGGTCCAGCTGGTTTACTTCTTCTTTCTCGCACACTGAAAGCCTTTTTATATAGGTACGGACTGCCCTGCTCTGTCTCGGGTATCTCCGGCTGATCTCTGCACAGGATCTGCGGATGCTGTCTGCCAGCACCAGGCTTTTTAACTTCCTGTCATCCTCCCAGTCATCCAGCAGATTGTAATACGTAAGAAGCATTCCCATGTCCGCCGCATAATCACTCAGCTGATTACACAGCACACTTTGTCTCTTTGCAGGATGCAGCCCGCAAAAATGTTTTCCGGAATAAAGTTTTGGTTCGTAAAGACCATTCAGAAGAATCGTGAGAAATGTCATATCATAACTCAGAGTCAGCTGTCCTTTCTTTCCGTGAGCTTTCTTAAGCCTTTGGCACAGTCCGCAGTAATAAGCGCGGTACCGTTCAAAATCTTTGATCTTCATCTCCGGCTTATTGACAATCAGATATCCAAACATACAAACCTCCTTTTATGACTTCGCCTGAAATTCCCTGCGGCATTTGGGACAAGTAATTACAATCTTCCCCTTGCCTTTGGGCACTCTGATATCCTGGCCGCAGCCCGGACACCGGAAGAACCTGTGGGTCTTTCTCTGTTCAAAATGCAGCTTCTTCTTTGAAAAAAAGCCGGTAATCTTTCTCGTTTTTCTCAGAAATGCCGCATTTTCCGCTGATCTTTTGGAAATATTCCTGGATAGAATCCTGGAATAACTGTATACCAGCAAAATAAGCCCCAAATAATAAAAAAGGAAAGCCTTCTTTATAAGAATAGGAAGAAACATTCCCACCAGAGCTGCAGTCAATAAAAATTTGGAAAGGGAATCTGTGCCGTATCGTCCCCTTAAAAAATTCTGAATCTTATCTCTCATCATCTCACCTTTCTATGCTTTCAAACACAGTCTGCTATTGTATAAAAATTGTCATAGATAACATTATAGCATTTCCTTCCTGGATAAAATATAAATTAATTATAAAAAGTCTGAACTTTTTGTGTCATAGAAACAATCATTTTTCATATAATGAACAAAGGAGATGATGAAATGACAGATTTAACAAGGCTTCGTATGGAACAGGAAAAAATGAAACTGAATCAAAAATACAGCTCCCATTCTGATCCGTTTCACACTGAACCGGAAGAGGGGGCCAGCTATTGGTCTTTTCTGAAGCTGCGCACAATTTTTTCGGTCATCCTGCTGCTGTTTGTCTTATCCCTGTCCAAGACTGCAGGCGGCAAAGATGCCAAAAAGGTCAAGTCCGTCATTCAGCATATCGACCAGAGAGATCCTTACACACAAAAAGCTTTGAATGAAATCCAAAAAAATTTCCGCTGATCCCGGTCAGCAAAACAGCCGCCTTCCGTTGAACGGGAAAGCGGCTGTTTTCATTTTTTCTTTTTTATCTTCGGTTTTGGATACGGAAGTTCCTCAAAGGTAGCCCTTAAAAATTCCCTGATCAAATCCGTATTTTCCAGTTCCTCTATGAGAAAATAAGCTTTCGCCCCCTCATACGGCGGTTCCTTTGGGCAGTCCGGCAGGACTTTGCTCCCGGCGTCCGTAATCTTTACAAACAGCTGATTGCCGCAGATAACACCGATAATTTTTCCGTCCAGATACACACCGTATTCTCCGAACATCTTTCGGCAAGAAACCGATCCGCAGGTTTCCAGCTGGCCGCATACGTACTCTGTAAATTCAGTGCTTGATGCCATACTCTCACCTCCTCTCATGGATATAGGAAAACAAAGTGGACATGCCTGCCTCATCTCCCCAAATCCCTCATTCTTTAACGGGCTTGTCCACTTTGCGCGCCAAATGCGATTTGCTGAAGGCAAATAATTTCTCTGTGCATTTGTGCGCATCCTGCACGGAGTGCTTTGTTATTGTATAGGAAATTCTAAAGGAATTTCCTATACAATAACAAAAAGAACAGGACAGCTGTATGTCCTGTTCCTGAATATTTATATTTTAATTCTCTTCTTTTATCTGACAGAAACTTTTCTTTCCTTTTTTCAGCAGGAGCCGGTCTTTGTCATCAAAATCTGCTGAAGAATAAACCTTTTTAAAGTCTGTGACCTTTTCACCATTCACAGAAACCCCTCCCTGGGTTACAGTTCTTCTGGCATCGGATCTTGTAGAACAAAGCTTTGCATCCACCAGCAAAGTTAAGATATCAAGACCTTCCTCAAGCTGTGCCTTCGGATATTCATGTACCGGCGCATCCTCACTGGCCGCACCCTGCACAAACATAGCTTTTGCTCCGGCCTGTGCCTTCTTTGCTTCCTCTTCTCCGTGGACAATTTTGGTCACTTCATACGCCAGCACTTCTTTTGCTTTATTGATCTCAGCATCCTGAAGGGCTCCCAGTCTTCTCACTTCTTCCATCGGCAGGAAGGTCAGAAGTCCCAGACACTCTTCCACCTTCACATCCTCAATGTTTCTCCAGTATTGATAAAATTCATACGGGGAAGTCTTCTCCGGATCCAGCCAGACAGCCCCTGACATTGTTTTGCCCATTTTGACTCCGTCGCTCCTTGTAAGCAAGGTCAGGGTCAGCCCAAATGCATTTTTCTGCTCCTTGCGGCGGATCAGGTCTGCTCCGGCCAGAATATTGTTCCACTGGTCATTGCCGCCCATCTCCAAAGTACATCCGTATCTGCGGTTCAGCTCCAGGAAATCATAGGCCTGCATAAGCATGTAGTTAAACTCAAAAAATGTCAGGCCCCTTTCCATACGCTGTTTATAGCACTCTGCCGTGAGCATTTTGTTCACTGAGAAGTGAACCCCGATCTCCCTGAGGAATTCTACATAGTTCAGATCTAAAAGCCAGTCTGCATTATTTGCAAGAATCGCCTTGTCATCATCAAAAGAGATGAACCGGGACAGCTGCTCCTTAAAACGCATGGCATTGTGTTCAATAGTTTCCTTAGTCATCATATTTCTCATGTCAGATTTTCCGGAAGGGTCACCGATCATAGTCGTTCCCCCGCCTAGAAGTGCGATCGGCCTGTGGCCTGCCTTCTGCATGTGCATCATTGCCATAACCGTAAGAAAATGGCCCGCTGTAAGACTGTCTGCGGTAGCGTCAAATCCGATATAAAACGTTACCTTCTCCTTCCCAAGCAGATCGCGCAGTTCCTCATGGGTGGTCTGAGCGATAAATCCTCTTTCCTGTAAAATATCATATACATTTTCACTCATTTGTCTACTCCTTTATCTAAATGGTTCTTTCTATATCTATTTCAGATCTCTGATTCTTCTGTTCTTTACGGGAACTCCTCAATGATCTTTAACAAAAGCTCCCACGTCCGTTTTACAGAAGAGATGGACAGCCGCTCATATGTGGTGTGGATGTCAAAAATATCCGGACCGAAAGCTACAATATCCAGCCCTTCAATCTTTGAGGCAAAAATACCGCATTCAAGCCCTGCATGAATCATTTCCACCTTCATCTCTTTTCCGTACATCTGCCGATATTTCTCTAAAAACAGATCTCTCAGCACAGAATCTTTTTTATACTCCCAGGCCGGATAATCATTGGTCCTCTCATAACTGCCGTTAAGCTGGTCTGCCAGCGACTTAAGCTTTCCTGCCAGTTCCTCTTTATAAGCCGGTGCCGAACTCCGCACTCCGAAGGAAAAGGAGATCTCCTGAGACTCCGTCTTAAGAATCCCAAGATTCAGAGAGCTTTCCACCAAGCCTTCAACATCCCTGCTCATCGTATAGATTCCATTGGGCGTGTGTGTCAGAAAATAGAGAACTGCATCCTGCACATCCGGGGTAAAACAGTCTTTTGTTTCCGGAGCCAGGAATTCTAACGCAACTTCAATCCCGTCATCTGTATTCTGAAACTGCTTTTTACAATCCATCAGCAGCCTTGCCGCCGCCTCTTCTGCAGAAGCCCGGTCTTCACAGACAAGTTCAGCATAGCATCGGTTGGGGATCGCATTGTCCTTCTGCTCCTGGGCACCGCAGATCCGAACCAGACGGATCCCCTTCATGCTGTTTAACAGCTGTCCCATTAAGATATGAGCGTTTCCCCGGTTCTTATCAATCTCTGTCCCGGAATGTCCTCCTAAGAGACCTGTGATGGAAACTTTGCAGATATTTCCCTGTCTCTGCTCATACCGCAGCGGAAGGGAAACCTTCACCGTCGTTCCCCCTGCACACCCTGTAAGCAGGATTCCTTCCTCTTCTGAATCAATATTCAAAAGGTACCTGCCCTCCAGAACAGACATATCCAGAGCTGATGCACCTTCCATGCCGACCTCTTCCTCCGTTGTAAAGACAATCTCTAAAGGAGGATGCTTGACTGAATCATCATCCAAAAGTGCCAGACAGTAAGCAACGGCAATGCCGTCATCTCCTCCCAGCGTAGTTCCTTTTGCACAGACAAAGTCTCCGTCAATTTCAAGTTCCAGTCCATCCTTTGTAAAATCCACCGGACTGTCAGGCTCTTTCTGGCATACCATATCCAAATGTCCCTGAAGAATCAGGGCCGGCTTATGGGCACAAGAAGGAGAGGCCTCCTTTTTGATGATCACATTATAATGATCGTCCTGAGATACAAAAAGGCCTCTCTGCCTGGCAAAATCCACACAGTAATCACTCACAGCCTTACAGTTGTAAGAGCCGTGAGGAATCTGCGTCAGGATTTCAAAATATTCAAAAACTTTTTTTGGTTCTAAATGGCTTAATACCCCAAAAGTCTTCACCTCTAATTTTTAAAACTGTGGATCGGCGCAGGAATCCTTCCGCCGCGGTTAATAAAGTCATCACATGAAAATTCGTTGACCGGCATGACCGGCGCATATCCTAAAAGGCCTCCGAACTCAACCTGATCTCCAACATCTTTTCCGATAGCCGGTATGATACGGACTGCGGTTGTCTTCTGATTAATCATTCCGAGAGCCATCTCATCAGCGATCAGTCCCGCAATCGTTGACGCCTTTGTTTTTCCCGGAATCGCAATCATGTCAAGTCCCACAGAGCACACACAGGTCATAGCCTCAAGCTTTTCCAGAGTCAGTGCGCCTGCATTGACCGCATCAATCATTCTCTGGTCTTCGCTGACCGGAATAAATGCCCCGCTTAAACCGCCAACATAAGAGGATGCCATAACACCGCCCTTCTTTACCTGATCGTTAAGCATTGCAAGGGCTGCTGTGGTTCCCGGTGCACCAGTGTACTCAAGGCCGATCTCTTCTAAAATCTCTCCCACGCTGTCTCCCACTGCCGGAGTCGGTGCAAGGGAAAGATCAATGATGCCAAACGGGATTCCAAGGCGTTTGGATGCTTCCTTTGCCACCAGCTGGCCCACGCGGGTAATCTTAAATGCAGTTTTCTTAATCGTCTCACAGAGAACTTCAAAGTTTTCACCGTGTACAAGTTCAATGGCACGCTTTACAACTCCTGGTCCGCTGACTCCTACATTGATAACAGAGTCTGTCTCAGTCACTCCGTGGAATGCACCCGCCATAAACGGATTGTCATCCGGGGCGTTGCAGAATACAACAAACTTTCCGCATCCCAGACAGTCGTTGTCCTTCGTAAGCTCCGCTGTCTCTTTGATCATCTCTCCGATGAGCTTTACTGCATCCATGTTGATTCCGGTCTTTGTGCTTCCCACATTTACAGAAGAGCACACAAAATCCGTTGTTGCCATCGCTTTTGGAATGGAACGGATCAGAAGTTCATCTGCTCTTGTCATTCCTTTGCTCACCAGCGCAGAATAACCGCCCAGGAAGTTCACTCCTACCTGCTTTGCAGCTTTGTCAAGCACCTTGGCAAGCTCCACGAAATCATCTGAAGTCTTGCAGACGTTTCCTGCCACCAGGGCAATCGGAGTGATCGATATCCGCTTGTTTACAATAGGAATACCGAACTCCTTCTCTATATCCTTCCCGGTTTTTACAAGATCTTTCGCAACTGTGGTAATTTTTGTATAAATATTTTCTTTTACTTCAGAGAGTGTGGATCCTACACAGTCTAAAAGGCTGATACCGATCGTGATCGTACGCACATCCAGGTTCATCTCTGAAATCATCTTATTGGTTTCGATTACTTCGTTAATATTAATCATTTCAGACCCCCGTTAAATTCTGTGCATTACGTTAAAAATCTTTTCGTTCTGTGCCTGAATGACAACGCCCAGTTCTTCCCCGATCTGTTTCAGTTCTTCTGAAAATACTGTAATATCCTTTGTGGCCTCAGAAGAATCCACAACCATCATCATGTTGAAGAAGCCTCCGGTAATCGTCTGTGAAATGTCCAGAATATTCACATGATTATTGGCCAGATAGGTACAGACCTTTGCGATAATTCCAACATTATCTTTTCCTACCACTGTAATTACTGTCTTATCCATTTTTAATCCTCCTAAAAATATGTATCTTAACTGACTTTTGTGATGGATGAAATGCAGTCTCTCTTTGCTACTTCCATCAGAAAATCCGGCTTTTCCAATGCTACCTTAACGGTCTCATAGGCCAGCTCGGCAAAGTTGTTCTCCTTGCTCAAATGTCCCAGATATACCTTCTGTGTCTTTTCCGTCACTGTGTCTTCAATAAGCTGGGCACACCGTTCATTGGACAGATGCCCGTGGTCTCCCAGTATGCGCCGCTTCAAATAATACGGATAGCTTCCTACCTGAAGCATATTTACATCGTGATTTGCCTCCACAAATAAAATGTGGGAATCCCTGATCTTCTCCACCAGATATTCATCATAATCTCCCAGGTCAGTGGCAATGCTGGCCTTAAATCCTTCTGAATAAAAGGAATAGCACACAGGATCGGCTGCATCATGCCATACATGGGATGCTTCCACCGTAATATCGTCAAGCTGGAACGGGCAGTCTGCCTCAATAACATGAAACAGTCCCTTCTCCACTTTTCCGATGTGCCTGCTCTCCAATACCGCATCGATGGTTTTTGCCGTGGAAAAGACCGGCAGGCCGTATCTTCTCATCATCACTCCAAGCCCCTTGATATGGTCGGAGTGCTCATGGGTGATCAGAATTCCTGTAAGCTCATCGGCCCTGGTATCCAGCTCCTCCAGTGATTTTTCTATTCTCTTCGCACTTATGCCGCAGTCTACCAAAAGCTTTGTCTCCCCTGAACCTACGAATATGGAGTTGCCTTCGCTGCTGCTTGCTATACTTGATAATTCCATTCTTATACCTCAATTCATCTTCGTCCGCGCAAACCCCGGTCCGAATCTATCTGCCATTATATCATACGGAAAGGATTATTGTATAGTTTTTTTATTACATAGAAACTTCCCACTTTGCCCTCCGTATTCCTTTCTTTTGAGTTATGATAGATTTGAAACTATTTTTCTTTCTGGTGCGTCTAACTTTTGTAGCTACAAAACAAGGAGGTTTCAT
The DNA here is from genome assembly GCF_018381315.1 of Anaerostipes sp. Classification (GTDB taxonomy): domain Bacteria; phylum Bacillota; class Clostridia; order Lachnospirales; family Lachnospiraceae; genus Anaerostipes. The sequence continues at coordinate 86,409 of NZ_JAGZSD010000020.1, forward strand.
TCATGAAAAAGACATCGGAGACGGAAAGCCTGACAGCAGAAATCATTCTCTCTGAGTATGAAAGTCTCTACCGTATGGCATACACTTATGTGCATAACGAAAACGATGCCATGGACATCGTTCAGGAAAGTGCCTGCAAAGCCATTACAAAATGCCATACGGTAAAGCCCCAATATCTGAAAACCTGGCTGTACCGGATCACCATCAACACTGCTATCGACCTGATCAGAAAAAATAAAAAAGAAGTCATAGGGATTGAGGATTACGAATACGGATCTGAGGATTCCTACCGTGATTTTGATACATTAGACGCGTTAAATGTATTAAGCCCCAGAGAAAAACAGGTGATCATCCTGCGCTTCTTTGAGGATCTGAAGCTTTCGGAGATTGCTGAAATATTAAACGAAAACTTAAACTCAGTGAAATCACTGCTCTACCGAAGCCTGAAAAAATTAAAAGCCGAGTTGTCGGAAGGAGAATCATATTATGGAAAATAAAAAGAAAATGGATCATCTCAAACAGCAGTACAAGGAAATCAAAATTCCAAAAGAGCTGGAACAAAAGGTGATGGATTCTATCGAAAGGGGGAAAGCGGAAAATGAGAAGGCCAGAAAAAAAGCCCGCTTTACAAGCTTTGGAACAAAATTAGGATTATCTGCTGCGGCCGCCCTTTTTGTCATCACCGTAGCCGCCAACACAAACCAAAACATTGCTTATGCCATGGCAAAGGTTCCTGTACTGAAAAATATTGTCAAAGTGGTCACCTTCCGTTCCTATGAGGAAAAGGAAAATAATATGGAAGCAAAAATCAAAACCCCAAAGGTTACCGGCCTGAAAGATAAAAAGACTCAGAAAAATATAAATAAAGAACTGGCACAGTACACAGATATGATAAAAAAGGAATTTGCAAAGGATCTCAGCAAAAACAGCAAGGCTCATAAAAGCCTCACCACAGACTATAAGGTCCTGCAAAACAGTGATTCCTTCCTTTCCATCCAAATCCGCACTGAGACTTCTGAGGGAAGTTCTGATTCCTACAGCCGGATTTATAACATCGACAAAAAAACCGGAAAGATCATAAAGCTTGGCAGCCTGTTTAAAAAGAATGCCGGCTACAGATCCGTTATATCCAAAGAAATCCGCAGGCAGATGCGGCAGCAGATGAGACAGGATTCCTCCAAGTCTTATTTTATAGATACAAAAAAAGACGATGTGCCGGCAGAGGATTTCAAAACAATCTCCGCCTCACAGAATTTCTATCTGAAACCATCCGGTGATCTGGTCATTGTCTTTGACAAATATGAGGCTGCTCCCGGATACATGGGAACTCCTGAATTTACAATCTCAAAAAAACTTCTTTCTTCTATTTTAAGATAATCTTCAGAACCTGACACTGTGCTGTCAGGTTCTTTCTGGTATAATAGGAACAGCAGCCGAAAAGAAAGGAGCATTGCTATGAACGACTTAAAATTTATCTCCATAGATCAAAAGAACATTGAACAGGAGCACATCTGCTGCGCCATAACGGAAAAGAAAGGTGAACCCTGCGTTTCCTCAAAAAAAGCCTGGATGAAGCAGCGTTTCCCGGAAGGCCTCGTATTCCGCAGACTGGATGCCAGAGGGAAAGTATTCATTGAATATATTCCCTCAGAACATGCCTGGCTCCCTATGCTGGCTGAAAACTATATGCATATCAACTGCCTCTGGGTTTCAGGAAAATATAAAGGCCGGGGACTCTCAGACCAGCTTTTGAACCAGTGCATAGAAGATGCAAAAATAGGAGGAAAATCCGGACTCACCGCTCTTTCCTCCGTAAAAAAGAAACCATTTTTATCAGATCCGGGCTATCTGAAACACAGAGGATTTCTTACTGCCGACACTGCGGACCCATACTTTGAACTTCTGTATCTGCCGTTTCATGAAGATGCACCGGTTCCGGTCTTCAAAGACTGTGCAAAACACGGAAAGACCAGTGAAGACGGCATGGTGATCTATTATAACAATCAATGCCCGCACACGGCAAAATATGTTCCTCTCCTTCAGGAAACTGCAAAACTCCATGGCCTTCCTCTCACCGTCCATAAAATCGAAACAACGGAGCAGGCACAAAATGCTCCTGCTCCGTTTACTGCCTTCAGCCTTTTCTTCCGGGGATTGTTTGTCACAAATGAAATCCTGTCTGAGAAAAAATTCGAGAAATTTATACAGGATACCGTTAAGCCTTCCTTATAGGCTTTTAAGTCCCAGGATACCGGCGATTTGCCGTCTGGTCTCATCAAGGCTTCCGGAATTGTCGATGATGTGTGTCGCCGCATTCCGGAAGCTTTCTTCTCCCGGCTGGCTTTTGATCATAGAGGCCGTCTTTTCATCAGAATAGCCCCTTCCTTCTTTCAGTCTCTGAAATCTCAGATCTTCTCTGGCAAACACATACCAAAGCTGGTCAAATCTCTGCTCAAATTCTGCACCTGTAAGCAGGGCTGCTTCATAAACAATAAGCCCGATCTTTGGGTCCTTCTCCATCACATCCATCCGGCGCATGATCTCTTTTACAACCTGGGGATGTGTCAGGCTGTTTAACAGCCTGAGTTTATCTTCATCCTGAAACACAACGGCACCCAGGGCAGCACGGTCAATCTCTCCCTTATCTGTAAGAATCTTTTTCCCGAACTGCTTCACCACCGCTTCATAACAGACAGCACCCGGCTCCATCAGTTCATGGGCCACCCGGTCTGCCTCAATGAGGCCGGCACCGTAATCCTCTTTGAGAATATTCAAAACTTCACTTTTGCCGGAGCCTACGCCGCCGGTAATTCCAATAACTTTTTTCTTCATTTATTTAGCCTCGTACCAGCTGCTTCCTGTGTGAATGTCAATGCTCAGCGGTACAGAAAGCTTAGCTGCGCTCATCATCTCTTTTGTAAGAATTTCTTTTACTTCTTCTGCTTCGCTGTTATGGGCTTCCACAAGAAGTTCATCGTGAATCTGCAGGATCAGCCGGGACTTCAGTTTTCTTTTCTTCAGCTCCATATTGACACGGATCATGGCGATCTTAATAATATCGGCCGCTGTCCCCTGGATCGGAGAATTCATGGCAACCCTCTCCCCAAAATTCCTCTGCATAAAGTTGCTGGACTTTAATTCAGGAATCGGACGGATCCGCTGGAACATCGTGGATACAAAGCCCTCTTCTTTTCCTTTTTCTACTTCCCTGTTTAAATATTCCTTTACCTTCGGGTATGTCTCAAAATACTTGTCAATATAAGCCTGCGCCTGTTTTCTTGTAATCTTCAGATCCTGGCTTAAGCCAAAAGCGCTGAGCCCGTAGACAATACCGAAGTTGACTGCCTTGGCATCTCTTCTCTGGATGCTGGTGACCTGATCGATCGGCACCCCAAACACCTCAGATGCCGTTCTGGCATGAATGTCCTGTTCCATCTCATATGCATGGATCAGATTTTCATCTCCTGAGAGATGAGCCAGCACCCGCAGTTCGATCTGTGAGTAATCCGCATCTACAAAAGTATAACCGTCCTCGGGCAAAAACACCTTGCGGATGGCTCTTCCAAGTTCTACCCTGGCTGGAATATTCTGAAGATTGGGTTCTGTGCTGCTGATTCTCCCGGTTGCCGTAATGGTCTGGTTGAACTTGCCGTGAATCCTCTCATCGTCCCCGATGTAGTTTGCCAGTCCGTCAGCATATGTGGATTTCAGCTTCGTCAGCTGCCTGTACTCAAGAATATAAGAAATGATCGGATATAAATGTTCAATTTTTTCCAGCACATCCACGCTGGTGGAATAACCGGTCTTTGTCTTTTTCCCACCTTCCAGCTTCATATGCTCAAAGAGAACCACACCCAGCTGTTTCGGAGAATTGATGTTAAATTCTTCACCGGCTTCCTTATAAATCAGATCCTTAAGCTCCTCAATTCGGCCGACCAGCTGGTCTCCGTACTGCTTCAAAGCTTTTCTGTCCACATGGATACCTCTTGTTTCCATGTCATGGAGCGCCACCATAGTCGGTATCTCAATCTCTTCATATAAAGAAAGCATTCCGGTCTCACTGAGCTTCTTCTTCAGCGGCTCCACACAGGCACGTGCCACATAAGCCTCATAGCCGATGATCTGTTCCCCTTCCGGAATCAGCTCTCCCTGTTCAAATATACTTTTCTTCTTGTCCAGAAGCTCCTTTTTAGACGGCAGCATAATGCCAAGATAATCTCTGGAAATATCATCGTACTCATAGGTGCTCTTTAGAGGATTTAAAAGATATGCAGCTAAAGCGGCATCAAAAATACTCTTATCTTCCTCACTCAAAGAAAGCTCGTCCAGATATTCCTTAACATTCATCATACTGACTTCCGGCACTGACCGGTAAAGATCACCCGCCTGTCCCATAAGATATTCGTCTGTCAAAAAGCCTTCCGTCTGAAACAGAAATACTTTTGTCCCTTCCGTACAAAGGCCGAGAAATGTCCCGCCCTGCTCATGGTAAACCGCAAGTCCTGCTGTCCGGCTCTTTTTGGCATCAGAAAAAATCCGGTCAGCTTCATCCAAATCTGAAACCTTATGAAGTTCAACAGAAAACTCTTCCCCGTGCTCTCCTTCGAACTTCTTTAAGACAGACTTAAACTCAAGCTTTTTCAGCAGCTGGTAAGCCTCCCCTGTAAAGATGTCATCCAGTCTGGCTTCCTCAAAAGAAAGCTTGATTGGACAGTCCAGCTTAATGGTTGCCAGCTCTTTGCTGAGAACTCCCTGTTCGTAAAACTCTTCCAGCTTATTCTTAGCACGCTTCGGCATGACATCCTCGATATGCTCATGGGCATTTTCAATACTTTTGAACTCCTTGATAATCTTAGCCGCTGTCTTTTCCCCGATGCCCGGAATCCCCGGTATATTATCAGATGCATCGCCCATCAGCGCTTTCATATCAATGAATTCTTTCGGCGTCACCCCATATGCTTCCATAACGTCTTTTGCAAAATAATCTTCCACTACATTTCCGCCGCCCTTTGTCTTAGGAATACGGATCTGTACATTTTCCGTAGCCAGCTGCAGAAGATCCCGGTCCCCGGAAATAATCCTCACCTGAAATCCTTCGGATTCTCCGATCACAGACATTGTCCCAAGCAGGTCATCCGCTTCATAACCTTCTTCCATCATAAGAGGAATGTCCATAGCTTTGAGCACTTCTTTGATCACCGGAACCTGTTCTCTCAGTTCCTCCGGCATAGGCTTTCTCGTTCCTTTATACTCTTTGAACATCTCATGCCTGAAGGTGGGCGCTTTTAAATCAAAAGCCACTGCAAAATGGGTTGGCTTTTCCTCATCCAAAAACTTAAACATGATATTTAAAAATCCAAGGATCGCATTTGTATGCAGCCCCTGGCTGTTGGTCATATCCGGAAGTGCATAAAATGCCCGGTTCAGGATGCTGTGGCCGTCAATCAGCATTAATTTTTTTTCCATAGGTCTGTCTTCTCCTTTATTTCTATGAGTCATTTTAGCATAAGGAAAAATGAAAAGAAAGGGGGCAGACACAAAAGAAGCTATTTCTCTTTCTGTGCAAATAAACAGAACAGCTGAATTCCTTTCGGCATGCACTGAAAAGAATTCAACCGTCCACAGGTCTTTCCTATATTTTATTTTTAACTGCTGCTTCTGTCATCCTGAGATCAGGAAAACATCGGTGTAGAGAGATATCTGTCACCGGTATCCGGCAGCAGGGCTACAATCTTCTTTCCTTTGTTCTCCGGACGTTTTGCCAGCTGGACTGCTGCCCAGAGAGCCGCCCCTGAAGAAATGCCCACAAGAATTCCTTCTTTTCTTGCAATGGCTCTTCCTAATTCAAATGCATCCGCATCCTCCACAGTAATGATCTCGTCATAAATCTTTGTATTCAGCACATCCGGCACAAATCCTGCTCCGATTCCCTGGATTTTGTGAGGTCCGCTCTGACCCTTTGAGAGCACTGGAGATCCGGACGGCTCCACGGCTACGATCTGAATATCAGGATTTTTTTCTTTCAGATATTCCCCGGTCCCTGTGATGGTTCCGCCAGTTCCGATGCCGGAGACAAAAATATCCACCTCTCCGTCTGTATCATTCCAGATTTCAGGCCCTGTTGTTTTCTTATGACGTTTTGGATTTGAAGAATTTACAAACTGACCCGGAATGAAGCTGTTTTCAAGCTCTTTAGCCAGTTCCTCAGCCTTCGCGATAGCTCCGTTCATGCCTTTGGTACCATCTGTCAGTACAACTTCCGCACCATAAGCCTTTAACAGATTTCTCCGCTCCACACTCATCGTCTCCGGCATTGTGAGAATGATCCGGTATCCCCTGGACGCCGCAATGGATGCCAATCCGATCCCTGTATTACCGGAAGTAGGTTCAATAATCACAGATCCTTCTTTTAATTTCCCCGCTGCCTCTGCATCCTCGATCATCTGTGCAGCTACACGGTCTTTGACGCTTCCTGCCGGATTGAAGTATTCCAGCTTGGCAATAATCTGCGCATCTGCTCCATATTCCTTTTCCAGACGGTTTAAGCGCACCAGCGGTGTATTTCCTATTAATTCTGTCACATTCTGATATATTCCTGCCATAATCATTCTCCTTTTCTATATTCCTATATTTCCTACGTGTTTAGTATGTTATAATTATATAGAACAATATTTCCTTTGTCAATCCCTTTTTTAGGTATGTTATAATGGGAGCAGAAACCATGCGAAACCATTTAAAGCAAGGAGAATTGAATGAAAATAGATATGAAATAAGCTTCTCAGACACCTGGGAAGCTTATTAAATCTTTCTATATTACAAAATCATTTCCGCCCTTTGATGCAGCACGGTCTAAAATATCCTGTATGGTAATGCCGTTTAAATAGTCTCTCACAGCTTTTTCAAGTCCTTCCCATATAAAGATGGTGGGACAGTCATAGTACCGGTCACACTGGTTCGTCTCATCATCCAGGCACGCCACCGGGGCAATGCTTCCTTCTGTGATCTCAAGCACATCGGCAATCGTATATTCTGAAGGCTTTTTGGAAAGCTGATATCCCCCTCTTGGTCCTCTCAGGCTTTTTAAATATCCACACACACTGAGCTGCCGCACAATCTGCTCTAAATACTTAATAGAGATTCCCTGGCGTTTTGATACATCCTTTAATGAAATCCATTCTCCTGTATTGTGCTGTGCCAGATCATATAACAGACGAACCGCATATCTTCCTTTTGTTGAGATTTTCATGGGTTCCCTCCTTATTCCTACTTTTTCTCTATGTTATATCCTTATTGTAAAGAATCTGCTCCTGTCTGTCAAAGTGTTTTTCTCTATTAAAATGATCTCTTTTGTTTTGACAAAATATGTCCATAAAACTCAGCGTTTATTATTGACAATCTGAATTAGAGATGATATTATAGTCAAGGTCGTTATGACGTAAGCCGGCGTGTCGGAATTGGCAGACGAGACAGACTCAAAATCTGTTGTCCTTACGGGCGTATGGGTTCGAGTCCCATTGCCGGCATCTGTGGTATATAGCTGAATCCCTTGTATTTCTTGGGGTTTGGCTATTTTTTTATCCTCAAAAAAATACATATGTT
>NZ_JAGZSD010000021.1 GCF_018381315.1 Anaerostipes sp.
ACGTATGGAGCTGACTGTTACTAATCGGTCGAGGCTTTAACCAAGAAAGAAGGTAAGGAAGAGGTTTGATGAGAGATTCTGTATGTAGTTTTGAAGGTATATGAATAGTTTAAGTCCAAAAGGCAGAGACTAGGAAAGAATGATCCTCGATAGCTCAGTAGGTAGAGCGCACGGCTGTTAACCGTGTTGTCGCTGGTTCGAGCCCAGCTCGGGGAGGTCGAAAACACTTAATGAAGCCGAGCCGTCAGGCGAAGGGTGAATTTAGTGAGAGACCCGCACGGAACCTTAATGAATGCGAGCGGAAACGCGAAGCATGAATTTAGTTGACGGGCGTATAGAGGAGCAGAAGCTCTCTATAAAGCGAAGCGGGGACAAAGAAAGGACCGTGAAGCGGTCAAAGGAACAAGGCTCCATGGTCAAGTGGTTAAGACACCGCCCTTTCACGGCGGTAACACGGGTTCAAATCCCGGTGGTAAGGCATGGGACTGCAACTCCCTGATCACCAGTTCAAATCTGGTTGGCGCCTTTTATTTTCATAACGCGGGGTGGAGCAGTCTGGTAGCTCGTCGGGCTCATAACCCGAAGGTCGTTGGTTCAAATCCGGCCCCCGCAACTTTAAAAAGAATCTATTTTATATAGGTTCTTTTTTATTGCATAGGGAAGTGATATACTTTTATCTGCAGAAAGTATTGAATTTAAAAAGGTGGCAGGCGTATGTATCGTATTGGAATCTGTGATGATGACAAAGTGTTTCTGGATCATCTGGGACAGAAAATAAAAGAAATCATGATAGAAAATGGGCTGAAATACGGAATTGATTTTGAAATTGAACAGTTCAGCGAAGCATTGCAGATGAACCGTATTATACAGGGAGACAGGGATCACTATCAGCTCCTGCTTTTGGATATCGAATTATCAAAGGAGAACGGTATGGAACTTGCGAGGGCATTTCGTAAACAGCAGGTTACATGCAGTATCATTTTTATTACATCCTATCGGGACTACGTGTTTGACTGTTTTGATACACAGCCGCTGTGGTATTTATTAAAACCTATTGATACCGAAAAATTTGAGGAAATCCTATTATCTGATTACCGGAGAAGTTATGCTGACACACGGCTGGCCGTTAAAATAGGAGGAAGGAATCTGGCAATTCCATTTTCTGATATCTATGCGCTGGAAGCTACACAGCATCGTACCAGGATATGGCTTTTTGATGAGTTTCAAGACTGGAACGGTGCATTGTCTAAACTGAAGCCTTTAATGCCGTCATACAGCTTTTGTCAGTCTCATAACAGCTATATGATAAACTTAAGCCATGTCATAGAGATACAGAGATCAGATGCAGTTATGGATAATGGGAGGGCATTCCCTATCAGCCGCCGTTATTTTGACCACACAATGGAGAAATATTTTACTTACCTTAAAATATAACAAAAGATAAAACGCTCTCATTTAGAAAATATAGAAAATGACAGCGTTTTACCTTTAATCTTTAGTTTCAGGCATAAGCAGTGCAGTGCGGACTATGAAAGTATCGGCTTCCTGTTTGATCTGCAGCTTACTCATATATTTCTTTGCTATGTCAGACATGGCCTTTATGCCATAGCCATGACCTGCACCTTTTGTACTTTTGAATAATCCTGTCTCTTGATTTATTAAGACATTTCCATTATAAGAATTAGCTGTCTCGATGAACAGATAACGTCCGCGCACATGCATGGTCAGCTCAATTCTGCGTTTTTTCTCTTTTGGAAGCACGGATACAGCTTCAACTGCATTATCCAGCATATTCATAAGCAGAGTACACAGATCACTGTCTTTAATTGAAATATCTGCGGGCACTTCCACATATGTATCTATTTGAATATTTTCTTTCTTGGCCTTTGACAGTGCACGCGTTACCAGAGCATTGATGGTTGGATGGCGGCATATCCTTATGGGCAGAATGCTTTCTGTTTCCTTGGTCAGTTCCTCCAAATAATTTTCTAAACGCTCTTTTTCGTTCCCATGACTTAAATCCAGCATAGTATGCAGGTGGCGGAGCATGTCATGGCGCATAACAGCTATCTGTGTGCTGTTCTCCTGTATGCTTTGAATATTTTCCAGCATCAGCTGATTTTTTACGGACATCACAGCAAGTTCACTCTGTGTGTCTGCCGTCTTCTTTACAGTCAAAAAGAAAGAGATACAGCCTGCAAGGAGAAGCATAGTAATGCCAATATACTGCAGGGCCAGGTTTAGAAAGGTGATCGGATGTTGAACAATGCTGACTAAGACAGAGTCATTTCGTGACAGTGTGAACACCAGGAATGCGAAAGCAAATCCGGCAATAACAGCAAAGAAACCAGGTGTAAACAGGCGGTAAATCTTATTTTGATCTCTCCACTCCATAACAGAAAAAATACACAGGGCCAGCAGCGGAATATAAAGAACACAATCATATTGACAGGATGAAATGACAGCAAACACTGGAAATTTGCTTAATATATGAAGCAGGAGTGAAAGTATCAGCGGAACCAGCAAAAATGGAGCATACCATTTTTTCCAGCGCCTCATCTGCGTAAACATATAAAGCATGGGCAGTCCGTAAGCAAGCGGTATCAATAGTTCTATAAATATAATATTAAGTGAAAAATGGGAACTGAAATAAAATTCAAAATCAAGCAAAGTCCTAAATGCCTGCAGGAGTGCTGCCAGCATTAGCATCAGGATAGAAAATGATGCCTTTGCATAATAGAGATTATAAAAAAACATTCCAAGCAGAAGAACTGCAATTGTCATATAAGCAGCTGCAGGCATCGAAATCCGGTTTGAATCGCTGACAAGCAGCTGTGTCAGAATGGACTCGCTTGACAGGCGGATCATGGGCAGGCTGCGGTATTCCACTGCTGTATTATAGGATACAGCTATCGTCAGCATTTTTCCTCCATAGCCGGGAGGCAGTGACAGACGCACATATTCACCGATGCCCGGAAGTCCTTTATATTTCTTGGGAAATTTAACATGTCCGATACGGTTGTCTGCATTTGGGTTTATTGTGTACAGCAGCTTATCATCCAAAAATACACTCTGCTGAAAGGATAAACTGTCTAACTCCAGAATTGTATATCCGCTGTTTTCCAGTTTTTTATCTAAGACTTTTGAGAGATAAACGGTTTCGCCTGTGCTGTTGTACAGTTCCTGCACTGTGAGCTTGTTTCTTTTTCCATCTCTTATTGTATAAATATTCCATCCTTTGTTATTCTCAAACTGCGGTGTGAGAAATACTCTGTCTGCACTTGTATGCATATAAGAATATAAAAATCGAACAGCCAGTAATATCAGCACTGCATATAATAATAAAAATCCTAATTTCTTTATTTTATCCAAAAAAAGATACCCCCTTTCCTAATAGGATATCAGTAAAGGGAGAGACAAATCAAGCCGGTTTCATACCAGTTAGGGGCAATTTTCTGCAAAGTGGGAAGTACTTATGGTATCAGCCAGACTGGGGGCTGTAACCCATATAACAAATTTATATATCAAACATTGAATACCATATTAAAAACAATAGGATTTTTGGTATAATAATTCTATGACATCTGCAGAAAATAACCGGCAGGATCATACAGGGGGGAAGTTTGTGAACAGTATTAATAAAATGGAGACAAAACCGATGTTTCCTTTAATTGTATCAATGGCTGTGCCGCCGCTTATTTCTATGTTCATGCAATATACATATAATTTCGTTGACTGTATGTTTGTGTCATGGATCGGAGAGAAAGCATTGACTGCGGTGTCATTGGCATTTCCGATAACTACTTTAATGGTGGCCATGTCTATTTGGATAGGTGTCGGTGTAAATGTATTGATTGCTGACAGCCTTGGGCAGAAAAATCAGGATAAAGCTGACAGAGTCGTAACAAATGGGATTATCCTTTCTGCTGTTATGGGAGCGCTTATTATAGCAGTGATACTTCTGATTACAAAGCCATTTTTTGCTTCATTTACAGATGATCCGGAGATTTACGGGCTGGCAGTAAGGTATATGAGAGTCTGTGCTTTTTTAGAGATATCCAATATGGTACATATTTGTATTCAAAAGATTCTTCAGGGGACAGGAAATATGATTGCACCTATGTGTTTTCAGATTGCAGGAGTGGTGCTCAATTTTATCCTTGACCCTATTCTTATTTTCGGATACTTTGGATTTCCGAAAATGGGAATTGAAGGAGCGGCCGTATCCACTGTATGCGGATATACGTTTTCTATGATTTTAGCCTTTTATGTATTGATATTCAGAAACCAGAAGGTCAGGATGAAGATAAAAGGATTCAAGATTGATTTTAAGATTTTAAAAGATATTTTTGTTATTGGATTTCCGTCTTTTGTTATGAATGCCTTAGGTGCATTTATGACGTACTTTACAAATATATTTCTTGTTTTATATTCTACTACTGCAGTTGCATTTTTTGGAGCATATTTTAAGCTGCAGCAGATAGTGATTATGACATTAAACGGACTTATACAGGGATGTATTCCGGTTATGAGTTATAATTATGGCGCCGGGAATAAGCAGCGGCTTTATCAGGCTTTTAAGTATGGCATGGAGATAGGTATTGTTCTTACCGGTGCAGGCATTGTAATCTTCTGGATGTTTCCGGAGCAGATTTTAAGGATTTTTAATGCCTCTGATGAAATGATGTCTTTTGGCATACCTGCATTAAAGATTATGTGTACAAGTTATGTGTTTGCAGCAGCAGCCACTATGACAGCGTCTTTTATGCAGTCCACAAAGAGAGTAGGATTCAGTCTGCTGATTAATATACTGCGCCAGCTGGTTCTTCTTCTGCCTTTTATGTGGCTGATGTCACATTTTATAGGTATGAAAGGAATATGGTGGTCATTTCCCGCAGCTGAAACGATCACTGTAATATTCAGTTTCTATCTTTACAGAAAATATCCGGTAGAATTTTCCGGTAATGCTGAACGAAAAAAAACGATTGTCTATAAAAGGAAAAAAATTGAATGATACTGCTGTTTTGTATTGCAGAATTCCATCTCAGCAAGTATAATCAAAAAAAGATAAAAAACAGACAGGAGAAAAGAATATGAGTATACGAATTGGTATTTTAGGTTATGGAAATCTTGGACGAGGCGTTGAATGTGCAGTACGTCAGAATCCTGATATGGAATTGGCAGCTGTATTTACAAGAAGAAATCCGGAGGATGTATCCATTCTTACTAAGTCTGCAGCGGTCTGCAGAGCAGAAGATGCGGCAGAGTGGAAGGACAAAATTGATGTTATGATCCTGTGCGGAGGAAGTGCCACAGACCTTCCGGTCCAGACACCGGAATATGCTTCTATGTTTAATGTAGTGGACAGTTTTGATACACACGCAAGAATTCCGGAGCATTTTGCCAATGTTGATGCAGCTGCAAAACAGGGAGGAAAAGTAGGAATCATTTCTGTAGGCTGGGATCCGGGAATGTTTTCATTAAACAGGATGTATGCCAATGCGATTCTTCCGGATGGAAAAGATTATACATTCTGGGGAAGAGGTGTCAGCCAGGGTCATTCTGATGCAATCCGCCGGATCGAAGGTGTGAAAGACGGAAAACAGTATACAATTCCTGTGGAGTCAGCGCTGGAAGCGGTAAGAAATGGAGAAGATCCTGAGCTTTCCACGAGAGAAAAGCACACAAGAGAATGTTTTGTTGTCCTGGAAGAAGGGGCAGATGCTGCTAAGATAGAACAAGAGATCAAGACTATGCCGAATTACTTTGCTGACTATGATACAACAGTACGCTTTATCAGTGAAGAAGAACTGAAAAAAGAGCACAGTAAAATTCCTCACGGAGGATTTGTACTTAGAAGCGGAAAGACCGGATGGGATGGAGAAAACAAGCATTTAATCGAGTACAGCCTGAAGCTGGACTCTAACCCTGAATTTACATCCAGCGTGATTGCAGCTTACGCGAGAGCAGCCTATAAGCTTTCTAAAGAGGGGCAGACAGGATGCAGAACGGTATTTGATATTGCACCGGCATATCTTAGTGCAAAAACAGGAGAAGAACTGCGCAAAGAATTATTGTAAGTTTCATTATAAGTAAAAATACAAATTCCCCGGAATCCAAACGATTCCGGGGAATTTGTATTTTTGATTTTACTAATATGTTCTTTTACAGGTATGGTTTTCTTAAAAATCAAGCATGGTTTTTCCTTCGCCGCAGCAGTTTTCAAAGTCACGGATGAAGTCTTTTACCGCACCCTCAGCAACCTGGTTGAATGCAAGGGTTTTTAATGTATCCGGATTCACTGTGACAGATCCGATGCCGAATTTACCCATCTCAAGAACCTGCTGAGAATTCTTAAAGGAAGCACCAAGTACCTCTGCATCATATCCGGCTGCTTTTACCATAGTATGAATGTCCTTTGATATCTGAACGCCGTTGTAGCCTAAGTTGTCCAGACGGTTTACATAAGGGGCAAGGAACTTAGCGCCTGCCTTAGCTGCCATAAATGCAGGCATCACACCGTAGATGGCAGTAGCAGTAATGTTAATACCCTCTTTGCTTAAGATAGAAATTGCTTTTAAACCATTGGCAGTAACAGGAACTTTGATGTACATATTTCCGCCGATCGTATCTGTCATATACTTAGCTTCTTTTACCATGTCATCGGTTTCTGTGGAAAGTACCTGTGCATGCAGCATGGCTTCTTCCGGAATTAGGGCACGGATTTTCTTTAACTGATCCATAGGATCCGGATTTCCTGTTTTGCCTAAGATCGTTGGGTTTGTGGTAACTCCGTCATAAGGATATTTAGCATAGAGTTCCTCAATTTTTGTCAAGTCTGCGTCATCAATTAAAATTAACATAATATATCTCCTTTTTGTAATTTATAGCTGCTTTATAATGTGTAACAATGAAAGTAATGAATATGCCGGATTAAACAGTCAGGTCACCGATGATATCCAAAATTTCTTCCTTTGTCTGAGCTTCTTTTAATTTGGTTATATTTTCTGCCTCACAGATCACTTCAGAAAGCTTCATGAGGATATCTAAGTGTGTTCCGTCTTTTCCTGCAACTCCCATAATGATATATGCGGTATCATCGCCGTACTTAACCCCTTCAGGTACCTGAATAAAGGATATGCCGGACTCTTTTATGTACTTCTCAGAACCATCGATGCCATGAGGGATAGCTACGTTATTGCCGATGTAGGTAGAGATGACGTCTTCTCTCTTGTGCATACAGTCCACATATTCAGGGTCAACATAACCCTGTTCCACCAAAACTTTTCCGGCCACGTCAATAGCGTCTTCCTTATTTCGGAGGCGTTTGTTTAAAACAATGTTGTCTGCGTTGAAAATCTTATTCATGATGTTCTCCTTTTTTATTGAGGTGTTTGATACGTTTTCTGGTTTCTTCCTTGTCCCTGTCGTTGAGCAGCGGGGATACACAGATGTATTTATCATCGCCTAAATCCAGAGGGACTGTGGAAATGATCAAATCATACAGAGAAAGATTTTCTTCGGAAAGTTTGTGGAGTGAAATGATCTTTTCCACATCAATCTCTGCAAATTCTCTTTCCAAGCGGCTTCTTAACATCTTGGAGGAACCCATGCCTGATGCGCATACGACCAGGACTGCAATGGACTTTTTGGTTAAGAACTCCATCGAAGCAATAAAGTAGATGACGATATATCCTATCTCGTCATCCGGCACCGGGACGGAGCTGTGTTTGAAGACTTCTATAAAACTTTGCTTTACAATGTCATAGAGCTTTGGATGGGATTGGTAGATGTCATCATTCAGAGGATTGGAAACATTCATTCCGCTTCTGATGCGCTCCAAAGCCATATTAATGTGAAGCATTAGATTTTCGGCAAGGTTTTCATCTTCACTGTACGGAAAACCAAACCGTTCCTCTACCTTGGCAATCATCTGGGTGACCAGATCCAGCTGTTTTAATATGCTGGAATCATTTGAAACATGATAATGGGTCCGGCCCGTATATAAGTTGATCATCCAGTTGAAATAATTCAGCTCTGTGTCATAGAGCTGTATTTGGAATTTATGTTCCAGTAAATGTTTGATGCTTTTGTAAAGCTCCTGTTCCGGATTGGGTATATCCACTGAGAGCTTCAGTTCTTCCCCCTTTTTATCAACCAGAGAATGTCTTTTGATAAAGATACATAAGAGAAACAAAAATTCCTGAAATTCTTTATCTGAAATATTGAGTCTCTTTTTTGAAATAAGAGGATTCAGGAAATCATAAATCACAGCGAGAGTATCCTCGTAATCCCATTGGATCAGCAGATCAATAAAAGCACAGTTTTTGTACTTTTTGTTCTTCATCCACTCAAAGAAATTATCCAGGGGAATATTTCTCAGAAGTATGCTGATCAGCAGGTGCCTTTTCGATATTTCCTTCCCTTCCAGTATAACACCTTCGCTGCGTTTTGTAATCAAGGTAATATCATCATTTTCAAGGAAATTCTGCAGCTGGCGCAGGCTGTTTCTTATCGTTTGAGTAGACGTATTTAAGTCAATAGCCAGTGACTGGGTCTTTACATAATCATTCTCATGAAGGAGCATGAGAAGAATCAAATCGTTCCGTTCTTTTGCAGAATAGGTCTGTTCAACCTTGGAATCCTCAAACAGGGATTCGAGCCGTTTCATGTTATGCAGAGAACCATAAATCTGCATTCCTTTTCCGGATTCAGATTCCAGCTTCAGGTCACAGGACTCCATAATCTCATTAATCTCCGGCATCTCACGGTAAACGGTCCGTTCTGTGACTCCCAGCTCCTTTGCAATCTCAGAAACTTTCACATAACCGGTCGCATCCAGTAAATATTCTATTATTTCTTTTGCGCGGTCAGAAATAACCATGTCTTCACCTATATTCCTCTCTATGATAAAATCATATATTGCTTTTAAACAACAGGGCCTCTGATTTCAGAATATAATGTATCAGTCATTTTTAAAATACCTGAAAGATCTTCAGGTGCATTTTTAAGCTGTTCGTAAAATGCCGTAATATACCTGCCGCAGGGCTCATCCGGTGATATATGGCATGTTTTTTCGAGAAGCTCAGAAGCAGACTCATTTGAAACATTGTAAAGAGCAGCAGCAACGGCAAAAGACAGACAGACCGGAAGGATTCCCTGCTGTTCACAGCCGCGCAGAGCTCCGGCCAGCCGGTCCTTTGGCTTCAGCTTCCGCAGAGGTTCTCTTCCCACACGATCCACAGTATCTTTTAAATAAGGATTCTGGAAGCGCAGAAGCAGGTCGTCTATATGAGCTTTCAGTTCAGAAAATTCCACTTGATACTTTTTTGAAATCATCATGGCACTTTCTATCATAGCACCTTCTACGAGTTTTCGTATATAAATATCACCAATACTTTCATCAATATAGGTATATCCTTTTATTTTTCCAAGAAATGCAGTTGCGGCATGGGCCATATTATGGATGTAAAGTTTGCGTTCCAGATAAAAGGAGAAGGGGCTGTAGGGCACAATTTTTTTATAATCAGGGATCGGGTTTTTAAATGCATCCCGGTCTACAGGCAAAAAATCGTACTCTTCTACGCAGATCCGGAGAGGATCCCCCTGTTTCATTTCTTCTGTCATCACAGGAACCATGCGTCCAATGGATGTTTCCACAAGCCCCAGGCTATGGTTCATCGTCTCTTTATGCCGCTTTGGCAGCGCAGACAAGATGCGTTCTCTCAGGAATTGATCGGCATCCATCAGGTTTTCGCAGATCAGAAGATCCAAAGCATTGTCAGGATCTTTGTCCCATCGTTTTGTGAGTCCTTCACATATGACAGGTACGATTTTTTCCAGAACACTGACGCCGACTGAGGTGGCCAGCAAATCTGCAGACGCTATTTCAGCACTGACAGCAGAAAGATTCTTTCCGTCGACAGCCCGGATGTTTTTTATCCACACGGTTCTGCCGTGTTCTCCCACAATTTCCTGGGGATATGTCTTATCCTTATTGATGGTATTTACAACATCGTCATTTACATCCACAAATACGACTTCATAGCCGGTTTGTGAGAGCAGGGCACCGATAAATCCGCGTCCGATGTTTCCGGCCCCATACATAACTGCTTTCATTTTGATTCCCTCCCAAAATACCGGAACAGGGCATTTCCCCAGAAGGAAACGCCCGTTCCAATTGCTATGCTGATTATTTGGACAGTACGAAATGTACTTGGCCTAACGGTTTTTTAAACGTTCAACAAGCTCATCATATTCAGGAGCCTGAAGATAGTTTGTGATGGATAAATGCTGCTTGTTTGGCTGTGCTGCTTTTGCAGTGCCGGTTAATTCTTTATGTGTGATAACTAAGTCAGTGTCGTCCGGAATCTTGGAAATTGCTGTATTAATAACGTCCACCGGAAGATCAGCGGCTTTTACTTTTTTCTTAAGAGCTGCGGCAGACATAGCACTGGAACCCATACCTGCATCACATGCCACTACAATTTTTTTGACATTTGTAAGATCCAAACCTGCAACACCTAAGGAAGCATCATTTGTTACAGCCTTAGAAGCATCAGAAGCGCTGGATCCCATTGCTTCTTTTGGAATTACAGACGGCCCCAGGGAAACTTCTCCTTTTCCTTTTGCAACCATTCGTTTTACAAAGAAGGCATTGATTACAAAGGATACGAGACAGGAAATTGCAACTCCTGCAATCACACCGAGCATCGAACTTTTCGGTGATAGTGCCAGGACGGAGAAAATACTGCCGGGAGAAGGAGTCGCCACCGTTCCTACATTCAGCAGCGTAAACGTACCTGTTCCCGCGATACCGCCGGCAATCATACCAATGATTGTCAAAGGATTGGCCAGTACATATGGGAAGTAAACTTCATGGATTCCTCCAAAGAAATGAATGAGGATCATTCCAGGAGCAGCTTCTTTCATTTCTCCTTTTCCGAAGAACCAGTATGCAAGCAGAAGACCAAGTCCTGTTCCAGGGTTAGGAACTAAAAGGAATAATGCGGAATGTCCTAAAGTTTTCACTTGTTCGTAGCCGATCGGCCCGAAAATACCGTGGTCCAATGCGTTGTTTAAGAACAATACTTTTGCCGGCTCTACAAAAATTGCAGAAAGCGGAAGTACATTATGAGCTACAATCCAGTTTACACCGTTTGTCAGCACCTGTGTAACTGTATCCATAACAGGTCCGAATACAAGGTAAGCAACACAGCAGAGGATACCGCCGATGATACCTAAAGAGAAGTTATTGACGATCATTTCAAATCCGCCCGGGATTTTTCCATCAACAGCGGCATCAAATTTTTTGATGCACCAGCCGGATGCAGGCCCTAAGATCATGGCTGCAAGGAACATTGGAGTTCCCGGTACTGCAACGATGGCACCGACAGTAACAAGGGCACCGATCACTCCGCCTCGGTCGCCTCCCACCATTTTACCTCCGGTATGACCGATCAGGATTGGAAGCAGTGAATTTAAGATGGGGCTGATTAGGTTTGCAAGTTTTGCATTTGGTGTCCAGCCTGTTTCAAGGAAAAATGCGGTGATTAAACCGAATCCGATAAATGCGCCGATATTTGGGATAACCATTCCCGCCAGGAATGCTCCGAACTTCTGGAGCTTCTGGGAGAATGTTGTCTTTTCATGTTCCATACTATAACTCTCCTTCTTTTAGATAATTCTCATTAATAATCTCAATGAATTCTTCTTTTGATGCGGCAGATAATAGTTTTTCACATTCTTCTGGTTTGCAGAGAATATCAGTGATCTGCATTAGTTCCTGTATGGTGTCTTCTTCCCTGCATGCAATCCCGATTACATAGATTACTGTCTCTCCGTTATAATCTATTCCTTCAGGAAAATGTGCGATGCAGATGCCGGACTTTAGTATCTGGTTCAAAGAACTTTCAGTCCCGTGCGGGATGGCGATACCGAACCCTAAATATGTATTGTGTTCAAGCTCGCGTTCCAGCATGCTGTCTTCATATCCGGGCATCACATATCCGTTTGAGACAAGCAGTCTGCCTGCGATTCGGATTGCGTCTTGTTTTGCCGCACTTGGAAGTCCCCACTTTATGTTGTTTTTGAATTCATCATTAAGAAGTTTGCCGGCCATGCTCACCTCTCCTTTGTTGTCCGGCAGCCATTTCCCGGTTGGCTGCCGGCTGTTATAAACGTTTATCTGTATTTATCATAGCTTATGTATTGTACAGATGTAAATACGTACTAATGCTATCTTTTTCATCGGAAGCTGTGACATAATTTTGTTTCAGACAAGATCTTCAGAAAGAAAAATAAAAATATGAAACGGCCTCACTTAGGTTAAAGTGAAGCCGTTTCTTAAATTCTTAATCTTATTTTACTTTTCCTGTAGAGTTACGGATAATTAACTCGGGTTCATATTCCAGCCTCATGATGTAGTGATGCTTGGAAAGCCCATCCTTTTGGGCATTTTTCTTATAAATAATATCCACAGCCTCTTTCCCTTTAAAGGCGGCTGCATGTTCGATTGTGGTAAGTGAGATCTGAGGCATGCCTGACAGAGGGATATTATCAAAACCGCAGACTGAAAAGTCTCCGGGGACTTTGTACCCATGGTCAGTGATGGCAGACATAATGCCGAAAGCCGTCATATCATTGTTGCCGACAAAGGCGGTAGATTTAGTATTGTTTTCCAAAGCCTTTGAAACCAGATTATAGCCGTTCAGATACTCGGAATTGTCCGGTGTGTATCTGGAATAAGTAGAAAACTTAGAGGAGAGAACTTCTATATTATTTAAATCCATATTGTAAGCCTTAAAACTGTTCTTTAATCCCTCAAGTCTGTGGAGCCTTCCAATCTCCTTTTGTTTGATCGGGGCTGAGACAAAAGAAATATGAGTATGGCCCAGTGAAATCAAATATTCCCCGAGTATAAACCCGGGCTTCTTGCTGTCCAGCTCAACGGAATCAAATCTTGAACCCTCCGGTTTGTCACCGATGGATACCATAGGAACAGATTTAGACAGATGATTTATTTCTGAGATTTTGGATGAAGGAGGATATAAAAAGATGATGCCGCTTAAGTCAAAATTAGACAGCATTTTTATGTAGTATTCTTCCTGGGATACATCACGGATCGTAGATACAGAAAAGACAGTATATCCATATTCCCTGGCTCTCTCAGTAATGGAATGAATCAGCATAGAATAATATCCGTTGGAAAGAATAGGGCAGATAACAATAATAGTTTTAGAAAGAGCGGATGCTTTTTTCAGAGAATTTTTCTCCGGCTTTTTATACCCCAGCTCTTTTGCAGCTGCTTTTACCTTATCCACTGTTTCTTTTGAAAAAGATACATGAGGCTTGCTGCTTAAGATCATGGAAACACTGGACTGGGAAAGTCCCGTGTACTCTGCAATATCCCTCGTTGTGACCTTATTTCTCTTTCCCATATTTCCCCCTCCTGTAAAATGGAAACCCCCTGACGGAACAATGACCAAATATCTTCGATTTATTTTGATTAATAAAAATTACTAATTGAAACTTTTTATTGATTATTAATATTATACTAATGATTAATAGCAAACACAAGGAAAACAGGGGAAAGAGTTTATATTATAAAATGTAAAACAAAAAAAGGGCTGTTAATCAATCGGTTATGATTAACCAAAAGGGAAAAGAAACCGCATAAAATCGGCATTTTCCAGGTTTGACAGGGCAAAATTATTATGATTAGATAAGGTCAGTAAGACAAACAGGGATTCAGTTGAAGGAGGATAAGAACAGTGTATGATGTAGCGATTATTGGTGCGGGGATTACAGGATGTTCCATCGCATACGAATTAGGAAAGTATAATGTAAATGCAGTGGTCATTGAAAAAGAAAATGATGTGGCTGTCGGAACAACGAAAGCAAACAGTGCCATCATCCATGGAGGGTATGACCCGAAGCCAGGATCTCTGATGGCAAAATACAATATCAGAGGAAATCAGTACATAAAAGAACTGTGTGAGAAACTGGATGTTCCATTTAAACAGATTGGAGCCCTGATTGTTGCCTTTGAAGAAAAAGAAGAGAAAACGCTGGAAGATTTAAAGCAGCGGGGAGAGGAAAACGGCGTTCCTGATATGGAGATATGGGATCAGGAAAAACTCAGAAAAGAAGAGCCGAATGTGTCCGAAAAAGCAATTAAGGCATTGTTTTCTCCGAATGTAGGAATCATCAGTCCATGGGAGCTGGCAATTGCCCTTGGGGAGATGGCTGTAGAAAACGGCGTTGAGTTTAAGCTGAATACAGAGGTCACAGATATTAAAAAGAACAGTGATTCCTATGAGATTCAGACAAACAACGGAACTGTGGAAGCAAAATACATCTGCAACGCAGCAGGGGTTAATGCTGACAAAGTCAATGAATACACAAACAAAAAATCCTTTACTATTGAGCCGAACAAGGGAGAATACTACTTATTGGATAAAAGCCAGGGCGAATTGGTGAATCATGTGATTTTCCAATGTCCGAATAAGGACGGAAAAGGTGTTTTAGTTTCACCGACAGTTCACGGAAATCTGATCGTAGGGCCAAATTCACAGCCTACCGACGGAGATGATGTGTCAACCTCAACAGAAGGGTTATCCTTTGTAAGAAATACAGCTATGAAATCTGTACCTGGCATTAACTTCAGAGAATCTATCAGGAACTTTGCAGGTGTACGTGCCAGGACAAAAGAAGATGATTTCTTCATCTTTGAAGATGAAGAAAACAAAGGATTCTTTAATATTTCAGGAATGGCTTCTCCGGGACTTTCTTCTGCACCGGCTATCGCTGTTGACCTGTTAAAGATGATGGAAGAATCAGGACTTTCCCTGGAGGCAAAAAAAGAAGTCAAAGACCAGCGGAAAGTAAACAGATTTAAAAAGTTAAGCGATGAAGAAAGAGCAGCCTTAATCAAGGAAAATCCATTATACGGAAAAATCATCTGCCGCTGTGAGACAGTGACAGAAGGAGAAATTGTAGATGCTATTCACCGTCCGATTCCTGCAACATCCATTGATGCAGTCAAGAGAAGGTGCAATGCAGGCATGGGAAGATGCCAGGGCGGTTTCTGCGGCCCGAGAGTGCAGGAAATTATATCAAGAGAGTTAAATATTCCGCTGGAAAATGTTCCGCAGGACCGGGTGGGAATGAACATTATCACAGGAGAAACAAAAACAGGAGGTGCCAAATAATGAAGTATGATGTGATCGTAGTCGGAGGAGGACCGGCAGGCCTTGCAGCCGCAGTAGAAGCGAGCAAAAATGGTGCCGATAAAATCTTAGTGGTAGAGCGTGACCAGGAACTTGGCGGAATCTTAAATCAGTGTATCCACAATGGATTCGGACTTCATTACTTTAAAGAAGAATTAACCGGACCGGAATATGCAAATAAATTTATCGAAATGTTAGAGCAGACCAACATTGAAGTTATGCTTGATACGATGGTGCTGGATGTGGATGAGGATAAGAAATGCGTCCACGCTATGAATAAGAAAAACGGATATATGGTACTGGAAGGAAAGGCCCTGATCTTAAACATGGGCTGCCGGGAGAGAACCAGAGGAGCGATTGCAATCCCTGGTGACCGTCCGGCCGGAGTATTCACTGCAGGTGCAGCACAGAGATATGTCAACATCGAAGGATACATGGTTGGAAAAAAGGTTTTAATTTTAGGATCCGGAGATATCGGGCTGATTATGGCAAGACGTATGAGTTTGGAAGGTGCCAAGGTTGTGGGATGTGTGGAACTTTGCCCATATTCCAACGGACTTACAAGAAATATTGTACAGTGTCTGGAAGACTATGATATTCCTCTTTATTTATCCCATACTATCACAGATATAAAGGGTGATAAGAGAGTAGAACAGGTAATTGTACAGAAGGTAGATGAAAAGAATCAGCCGATCGAAGGGACAGAGATTACATTTGATGTAGACACGGTACTTTTATCTGTAGGCTTGATTCCGGAAAATGAGCTTACCAGGGCAGCAGGAATCACTATGGACCCGAGAACAAACGGACCGGTTGTATTTGAAAATATGGAGACATCTGCAGAAGGTGTGTTTGCCAGCGGAAATGTAGTTCATGTCCACGATCTGGTAGACTTTGTAACTGCGGAGAGCCAGAAAGCCGGAAGAAGTGCTGCTGAATATGTAAAGAACGGCGAGACTGAAGATCAGACATACATTGAACTGAAAAACGGAGACTGTGTAGGATATACGGTGCCTCAGAAAATCCGTCCTGCCAATGTGGATAAGATGGTGGAGGTTATGTTCCGTGTGCGCAACGTTTACAAGGATGTGGCAATCAAAGTTACAACGGACGGAGAAGAGCTGGCTTCCTTCAAGCGGGAACATATGGCTCCGGGAGAAATGGAGAAAATCGTGATTCCAAAGGCATTTTTGGATAAGGTGAAGAATGGAGAAATCACTGTGTCTGTAGAAAAGGTAGGTGCTTAACATGACAGATTTAATTTGTATTGTTTGTCCGAAGGGATGTCATTTAAAGGTTGACGAAGAAAATGGATATAAAGTAACCGGAAACGGGTGTCCGAGAGGGGCCGTATATGGGGAAAAAGAATTAGTCAACCCTACCAGAGTAATCACATCCACAGTTAGAGTTGATGCAGAGACAGCAAGAAGAGTTCCGGTAAAAACAAACGGCGATATTCCAAAAGGAAAGATTTATGATATTATGGATGAGCTGACCAAAGTAACAGCAAAAGCACCAGTGAATGTGGGAGATGTCATTATCAAAGATGTTCTTGGACTGGGAGTAGATATTGTGGCAACAAAGAAAGTTACAGCATAGCATTTAGGAGGAAAACATGAGCGTTATTACATTTATTTGTGCAGGACAGATGGCATCAGCAATTACATTTCCAGCAATGGAAAACGGACACGAGGTTCGTTTGGTAGGTTCTCCGCTGGACCGGGATATCATTAACGGGTTAAAAAAAGATAATTTCCATATCACGTTAAAAAGAACTTTACATGACGGCATCAAATACTATCAGATCGAGGAATTAGAGGAAGCTCTGGACGGAGCGGATGCAGCACTCTGCGGTGTGAGCAGCTTTGGATTAGACTGGTTCTGTGATGAGATCCTCCCGGTTATCCCGGAAAGTGTACCATTACTCTCAGTGACCAAGGGTATGGTTGACCTGGATGACGGAACTTTAGTCCCGTATCCGGTGATCTTTGAAGAACGCCAGCCGGAAGGAAAACATCTTGATATCAATGCCATCGGCGGACCTTGCACCAGCTATGAACTGGCAGACCATGACCACAGCCATGTGGCATTCTGCGGAAAGAACATGGAAACTCTGAAAATGTTTAAGGATCTGCTGGCAACCGATTACTATCACATCAGCATGTCCAAAGATGTAGTCGGAGTGGAATGTGCCGTAGCTATGAAGAATGCCTATGCATTAGGTGTTACTTTAGCGGTTGGCCTTTCTGAAAAAATGGAAGGGAAGATCGGCATACAGCATTATAATTCACAGGCAGCACTGTTTGGACAGAGTGTGAAGGAGATGACAAGGCTCCTGGAACTGATCGGGGGAGGCCCGGAAAACATTGTTCACGGTGCAGGAGATTTATATGTAACAGTCTTCGGAGGAAGAACAAGAAAGATCGGAACCCTTCTCGGGCGCGGATTAAGCTTTGACGAGGCTATGGAAGAATTACAGGGTGTAACATTAGAATCCATCGTCATTGCCACAAGAACAGCGCGTGCTGTAAGAAAGCTTGCAGAACGGGGAGTGGTATCTCTGGAAGAATTCCCGCTTCTTATGCATGTGGATTCCATCATCAATGAAGGGGCAGAAGTTAATATCCCTTGGGATGAATTTACTATGATTAAAGAATAAACAAGTGACTATAATAACTTGATAATCAAAAGGCGTGTTCCACATTGTGGGAGACGCCTTTTGGCTTGAAAGATAAAAGTTCTGGTTCTATAATGAAGAAAGGCACAGCTTGTTTAAGTTGATAAAATAAAGGAGGATTTCTCATGGAATACCGAAAGTTTGGAAACCATTATGTTATAAGACTGGAAAAAGGCGAAGAAATCGTTGCAAAGATGAAGGAATTATGTGAAAAAGAGAATGTTAAGCTTGCATCTTTGAGCGGCATCGGAGCTGTTAATAAAGTAACGGCAGGTTTATTTAAAACAAAAGAAAAGAAATATGTCAGCAAAACCTATGAAGAAGATATGGAGATTGTTTCTCTGGGAGGTAATGTTTCCTGCATGAATGGGGAAACCTATTTACACTTCCATATCAGTGTTGCAAATGAGGCGGGAGAAGTCCGCGGAGGGCATCTCACGGAAGCTTATATCAGTGCTACAGGAGAGTTAATTCTCACTGAGATAGAAGGAAGTGCAGACCGGGAATACAGTGAAGAGATCGGATTGAATCTATTTAAATTTTAAGAGGAGAAACATAACGTGCAGATATTAACAGGGAGACAGATCTATAAACATTATAAAGAATACAGTCAGAAGGAACTGAGGCTGTGCGGATGGGTGAAAAGCAACCGGGATTCCAGGGATTTTGGATTTCTTGTCATCAATGACGGGACTTTTTTTGAGCCTATTCAGATTGTGTATGAAAAACAGCTCACGAATTTCAGCCAGATCAAAAAACTGTCTGTTGGAACAGCAGTCATCATCGAAGGCATTTTGACAGAAACACCGGATGCCAGACAGCCGTTTGAAATTCAGGCAGCCAGCATAGAAGTAGAGGGAGAGTCTCCGTCAGACTATCCGCTGCAAAAGAAACGGCATTCTTTTGAATATTTGAGGACGATAGCTCATCTGAGACCAAGAGCCAATACATTTCAGGCTGTGTACAGGATCCGTTCTCTGATTGCTTATGCCATTCATAAGTTTTTTATGGAGCGGGATTTTGTCTATGTCCACACACCGATTATTTCAGGGCAGGACTGTGAAGGGGCCGGTGAAATGTTTCAGGTCACCACCCTGGATCTTGCTGAGCTTTCCCATGGAAAAAATTTGGATTATCGGGAAGACTTTTTTGAAAAAGAAACAAATCTTACAGTCAGCGGACAGCTGAACGGAGAGGCATTTGCACAGGCGTTTCGAAATATTTATACGTTCGGGCCTACGTTTCGTGCTGAGGAGTCAAACACTACCAGACATGCGGCAGAATTCTGGATGATAGAGCCGGAAATGGCGTTTGCTGATCTGGAAGACAATATGCTGCTGGCGGAAAATATGATTAAATATATTATTGACTATGTACTGGAGCAGGCTCCTGAGGAAATGGAGTTTTTTAATAAGTTTGTGGACAAGGGCCTTCTGGAGCGTCTGCATCATGTGGCACAATCAGAGTTTGCCCGGGTTACTTATACAGAGGCTGTAGAGCTTTTGGAGAAACACAATGATAAGTTTCAGTATCCGGTTTCATGGGGAACGGATTTACAGACAGAGCATGAACGGTATCTCACAGAAAAGGTTTATAAGAAGCCTGTATTTGTGACAGATTATCCAAAGGAGATCAAGGCATTTTATATGAAGCAGAACCCGGACGGAAAAACTGTGGCGGCTGTAGATCTTCTGGTTCCCGGGATCGGGGAGATCATCGGCGGAAGCCAGAGGGAGGATGATTTAGAGAAGCTTCAGATGAGGATGAATGAGCTGGATATGAATCTCTCTGACTACGATTTTTATTTGGATTTGAGGAAATACGGATCTACAAGGCACTCAGGCTTTGGACTTGGGTTTGAGCGGATGGTTATGTATGTGACCGGAATGGCAAATATACGGGATGTAATACCATTCCCGAGAACTGCGGGAAAATGTGATTTTTAATATATCATCTGAATGCAGAGGCGGCTGTGTAATTTTTTGCATAAGACCATGTTTTTTACACATGCTATGAAAAAAGAGGTGGTTTGATGCATTCCTTATGGCAGGAAAAAATAGAATTCCCATATTATCCGATTTTGAAGACTGATAAACAAGTAGATATTTTATATCTGGAGGCATCGCTTCAAAATGCAGTGGAGGCCCATTTTCAAAAAGAACAGGGAAAAACCGTTATGATTATGGAAGAAAAAACCATTGCGGATATGACAGAATTGGGGGGAATGGGAATCATAAAAGGGGAGACGAAAGAAGAGATCAAGGACCTGCACAGGTTAAGAGATTATATCGAAGGAAGAAATATCCCGTGCGACATGGTTGTGGAATCTAATAACTGTATCTGGGTTCATCCGCTGAAATTGTTTCTGTTTATGACAGAAGGAATTGACGTATACGAACAAATGCAGGTGCTGGGACGGAAGGAAAATAAACTGGACACGGGAACTGTTTATATAACAGCGCAGACAGTGGTAGAAAAGAAAGAGAAGAGTCCTATGTTTGTCCATGCATTTTCGTGCAGGGAATTTCCAAAGCTTGAGAAGCCATACAAGGAAATGCGCAGATACGGTGAATACTGGCTCATCTGTACAGATGAAGAAACGATAGAAGGAAGTGATTTCTCCTGGAATATATGATAGAATAAAAACAAAAAACAGGAGGACATTATGAGCAAGATTGATGAAATCAGAAAAGAAATGGTAGCAGCTATGAAAAATAAGGATAAAGCCAGAAAAGAAGCTTTGTCTATGCTGTTAAGTGCACTAAAAAATGCACAGATTGATAAAAGAGAGGATCTTACAGAGGCAGAAGAGAACGCGATTATTGCAAAGGAACTGAAACAGACAAAAGAGACTCTGGAATCCTGCCCGGAAGACCGGACAGATATTATTGAGGAGTGTAACATACGCCTTGCAGTGATAAAAGAATTTGCTCCCGAAGAGATGAATGAGGAGCAGATCAATGCAGAAATCAATACAGTGCTCAGCGAACTGGGAATCGATGCTCCAACCGGAAAAGATAAGGGTAAGATCATGAAGAGTCTTATGCCGAGAGTGAAGGGAAAAGCAGACGGAAAGCTGGTCAATCAGCTGGTGGCTGCAAGGATCCAGTAGGAGGCTGTATGGAACATATATTGGTTGTCATTGATATGCAGAATGATTTTATCGACGGGTCACTTGGAACTGAGGAAGCAAGAGAGATCACAGATCAGGCAGCAAAAAAGATCAGAGAGTTTAAAGGCAGCATTTACGGAACCCTTGATACTCATACCGAGGATTACTTAAATACTCAGGAAGGTCAGAATCTTCCGGTGCCTCACTGTATTTTGGGAGAAGAAGGCTGGGCACTGCATCCCGATATTATGGATGCCATCTCTGACACAGAGGCAGAGGTCATGGATTTCTGCCGCAAAGATACATTTGGATCCATTGAGCTGTGTGAACTGCTGAAACAAAGATATGAAGGAAAAGACACAGAGATTGAATTCATTGGCCTGTGTACGGATATTTGTGTAATCTCAAATGTTCTGATGGTAAAGGCGGCCCTTCCGGAAGCAAGGCTGATCGTCCACGCTGGTCTGTGCGCAGGAGTCACAAAAGAAAGCCATGAGAATGCCTTGAATGCTATGAAAATGTGCCAGATAGATATAAAATAAGTTTTACCTTCTATGGAGTTTATCACTGATACCCAAGAGTTAAAAATCTAACTCTTGGGTATCAATTTTTTTATTGAATAAAGAAATTATTTGCCTTGGTTCTTCTATACATGTTCTATATCTGTATACTCGGATATTTCCCGGTTAGTCGTCCGTAAATCTGAGACACTCAGATCATGGATATCTGCATGGCCGGTAATCCGTCCGAACATTTCAAGCTCTGATCTGCATACGTTCAGATAGTTGCAGAGACGCTTGGCTGAATTTTCTATATGAAGCCGTTTTCTCAATTCCTCATCCTGAGTGGCCACTCCAACCGGGCACTGTCCGGTGTTGCAGATGCGGTACTGCTGACAGGCAGCAGCCACAAGAGCGGCAGAAGCAACGGCTATGGCGTCAGCTCCCATAGCGAGTGCTTTCGCAAAATCACCCGGGAGCCTGAGTCCGCCGGTAATGACCAGATCCATGGAAAGGTGGTGCCGGTCCAGATATTTTCTGGCTCTGGATAATGCAAAAATAGTCGGAATGGATGTGTTGTCCTTTAATGTTCTGGGACTTGCTCCTGTGGCACCGCCCCGGCCGTCTATGGTTACAAAGTCAGCGTCAGCATAAGCGATCCATTCCAGATCCTGTTCAATATGCCCGGCGGCGATCTTAACTCCCACAGGTCTTCCTCCGGAGACATCCTTCAGCCAGTCTACCATTGTTTTTAAATCCTCTTTGGAATTGATATTCGGAAATTTGGAAGGGCTGATCACATCCTCTCCCAGAGGCTTGTTTCTTATTTTGGCAATCTCAGGGGTTACCTTATCCCCCGGAAGGTGTCCGCCCATACCGGGTTTGGTTCCCTGGCCGATCTTAATTTCTATGGCGTCTGCATTCCGGAGGTTTTCATCTGTGACACTGTACAGGTTGGGAACATATTCAAATATGTATTTATAGGCAGCCTGGCGTTCCTCAGGAAGGATGCCTCCTTCGCCGCTGCACATGGCAGTTTTAGACATGGCGCTGCCTTTTGCCAAAGCGGTTTTTAATTCTTTGGACAGAGCACCGAAAGACATATGGGAAACATAAACCGGGTGGTATATTTCCATAGGTTTCTTTGCTTTCTTTCCAATCACTGTTTTTGTATTCACGGGATCTCCGGCATTCAAAGGTGCAGGGTTCAGCTGTGCTCCCATAATCAAAATATCATCCCATGATATGATTGGCTTTAAGGTTCCCATGGCATCCACTACAGATGAACCTGTAAGAGCCATCTGGTGAATCGCATCCATCTGCGGGAATTCTTTGGAAGAACTTTTGGAAAAGGCTTCAGGATAAGCTAAAGGGTTGGAATTGCCGGCAGAAGAAACAGGTTCATCCTCTGCCGGTTCAAACTTATCTTTGGATGCCTTGCAGACAGGACATGTAAAGTCAGATCCAAGCTGAGAAAAAGGAGCAGCTTCTGCCTCATCGTCGTAGACATAGCCGCAGATACTGCATTTAAAAATACTCATAAAAAACCTCCGTTTCGTGTTATAATAAAAATATTGTCTTATGTGACAGACGCAGTTTTTACAATGAAATAAGAATTATTCTTATTATACCATATCAATGAGAAATTGTATCAGCAAGGAAACAATTTTTGGAGGAAGGACTATGATTTTTGAAACCCATGCCCATTATGATGACAAGCAGTTTGACAAAGACCGGGAGGAACTGCTTTCTTCCATGGAGAAGAACGGCATCGGAACGATTGTAAATATAGGCTCAAATATGGAGACATCCCGCTGGACGGCAAAAGCATCTGAAAAATATCCGTTTCTGTACGGAGCGGTAGGAGTTCATCCGTCAGACAGCGGTGAAATGAAGGATGAGGACCTGGATGAGCTGAGGCAGTATGCAGCAATGCCTAAGATTTTGGCCATAGGAGAAATTGGGCTGGACTATTATTGGGACGAGCCGGAGCGAAAGATACAGAAAAAGTGGTTTGAGGCGCAGATGGAACTTGCCAGGGAGACAGATCTTCCAATGGTGATCCACAGCCGGGATGCGGCAAAGGATACAGAAGACATGATGCGGGCGGTGCATGCGGAAGAGATCGGCGGAGTGGTACACTGCTTTTCGTATCCAAAAGAAATGGCTGAAAAGTTTTTAGATATGGGGTTCTATCTTGGAATCGGCGGAGTGGTTACATTTAAGAACAGCAAAACACTAAAAGAGGTCGTTTCCTATGCACCTCTTGACAGAATTCTGCTTGAGACGGACAGCCCCTATCTCTCACCGGAACCGAACCGGGGCAAAAGAAATTCTTCACTGAATCTGCCGTATGTGGCAGAACAGATTGCCGTCCTGAAAGGGATCAGTGCCCAAGAAGTTATTGAGGCCACAGAACAAAACGCCAAAATTATGTATCGAATGAAAGAGGTATAGATGGAGAAGTTAAGCAACCCTAAAAAAACAATAGAAGTCATCCAGAAGTATCAGTTTGATTTTCAAAAAAAATTTGGACAGAATTTTTTGATCGACAGCCATGTGCTGGAAAAGATTATTGACGCAGCACATATTACAAAGGACGATTTTGTACTGGAGATCGGGCCGGGCATCGGTACAATGACTCAGTATCTTTCTGAGTATGCAGGAGCGGTCATGGCAGTGGAGATTGACCATAATCTGATACCGATTTTGGAAGATACATTGTCCGAATGTGCAAATGTAGAAGTGCTGAATGAAGACATTCTTAAGGTAGACATTGGAAAGATTGCAGAGGAAAAGAACCAGGGCAGGCCGATTAAGGTGGTGGCAAATCTGCCATATTATATTACGACACCGATCATCATGGGCCTTTTTGAAAAGAATGTCCCAATGGACAGTCTCACCGTTATGGTGCAGAAAGAAGTAGCCCAGCGGATGCAGGCAGGACCGGGAACAAAAGATTACGGTGCGCTGTCACTGGCTGTCCAGTTTTATGCAGAGCCATATATCGTAGCCAATGTGCCTCCCAACTGTTTTATGCCCCGTCCGAAAGTTGGTTCGGCAGTGATCCGGCTGACCAGATATCAGGAGATGCCGGTTAAAGTTAAGAATGAAAAGCTCATGTTTTCTATTATCAGAGCTTCTTTTAATCAGAGAAGGAAGACTTTGCAGAATGGAATTAACAACAGCGGTTCACTGGATTTCTCCAAGGAACAGGTGGTGGAAGCTCTTACTAAAATGGAGCTTTCACCTACGATCCGTGGAGAGGCACTGAGCCTTGAACAATTTGCAAGGCTCAGTGACCTGCTGGAAGAGCTAAAGGGCTAAAATCCAGTAGCCGAAGTTTCCTGTCTTCTGACTGACTTCAGGAACGGTTAAAAAGTTTTTGAATCCAAACAGCTTAGCGATAAAGTTTTTTTCGTTATCAAATATACCGGGGATTCCCAGGTAAAGCCTTTTGGTGTGTTTGTGCTGACAAAGCATCAGATGCCCGTAGCTTCCGTAGTTGAGCAGAAGGAATCCATTTGTTTGGAGATTTTCCGGCACATCCGGAATATTCTGCAGATCATCTACTTTGAGTTTGATGCTAGGATCAAGCATATAAGAAGGAGGTAAGGGCAAGGTGGGATACTCCTTCCAGTCAAAGAGACCGGGAGTGCCTGATACTCCCTGTTCTTTGGCTTTCTTTTCCAGTTGAAGAGCTTCAATGTATTCTGCCAGTTTTGAATTTGCATCAGCAGCAGTTTCTTCTTTTGGCGGTTCCTCTTCGGCCACAGACTCGGCGTTCACAGGTTCCGGTTCAGGAATTTCAGGTTCTACATAGACCCTTGGAGGTGTTCCGGCCGGAACAGGTGCCGGCTCCGGCACTGTAGATTCTGTTTCGGGAGTTTCCTCAGGTATGGGGATTTCCTGCGGCAGTTCATCAAAAGGATCCTGTGTGGAAGGAGGGTCCGGAGCACTGGCCGGAGGTTCCTCATCTTCTTCATCTGGTTCCTCTGTAACTGCCGAAGCAGGATTCTGTAATGGAGCAGATTCAGGAGTGCTTTCGTCCTGAGCCGGCTCCGGCTGCTCTGTGACTTCGGGAGCTGGCATGACGATACTTTCTCCTTGCGCTGGTTCCGGCTGTTCTTCGTTTGCCGGAACAGAATTTTCCTCAGGCGCAGGTTCTGAATCCGCCTGCTGTTCAGGAACTGCCTGCTTTTCAGAAGGGGCTGGGGCACTGTCTACTTCTTCACTGACAGTCTCTGTCTGCTTTGAAGCAGTATCCGCGGGCAGAAAGCTGCGGATAGTGATTGGTTTATCATTCCATTCCGAACCAAAGAAGTGGCTGTTGGAATGATAAATTAAAAAGCCGTCCACCTGGTCCAAATCTACAACCAGAGGATAAGTATTCTTAAACTCAATGATGGTGTCATTGCGCTGGAAGGAATCCAGCAGGATGCCTTCCATGGTTCCATGGCGGAATCTGTAGAAATAGATTTTGTAAGTTAATGCCTCATCATTTGTCTTGACATGGAAGTATAACCGAAGCTGCTTCTGCCGTTTTTCGATCTTGGCAAACCCTGCATTTTCGCCTTTCATGCCATTGCTGTATTCGTATAGATATGAAACGATTCGTTGATATTCAGCCAATGTGATACTCTCTTTTTGATTTATTCTATGAAGGGGGCAGAAAAAATATGACCGGGAGAACACGAAATGAATGAAAAAGAAAAATTTATGAAAGAAGCCATTAAACAGGCAAAAAAAGCAGCGGCCATCGGAGACGTGCCGATTGGCTGCGTAATAGTTTCAGAAGGCAGGATTATTGCCAGAGCCTATAACCAGAGAAACAAAAGAAAAACCACTCTGGCCCATGCAGAGCTGCTGGCTATTGAAAAGGCCAGTAAAAAAACAGGAGACTGGAGGCTTGAAGAGTGTACCATGTACATCACTCTGGAGCCGTGCCAGATGTGCGCAGGAGCCATTGTCCAGGCACGGATTCCGAAGGTGGTAATCGGTGCCATGAATCCGAAAGCAGGATGTGCAGGCTCTATTTTAAACATTCTGCAGCGGGAAGAATTCAACCATCAGGCAGAGATAGAATCCGGAGTTCTTGGGGAAGAGTGCAGTCAGATGATGAGTGACTTTTTCCGTCAGTTAAGAAAGAAAAGCTAGCCTTCTTCAGATCCATTTTTTCTTTTTAAAGATCAAGATCTCTGCGGCAACGATAACCAGGCAGATTACAATAAGGATAAAGTAACTGTATGGAAAATGAAGTTCCGGCATATTTTTAAAATTCATCCCGTACCATCCGGTGACCAGGGAGAGCGGGAAAAAGATCGTGGTAACGACCGTCAGTATCTTCATGGTTTCATTTTGTTTGATATCCACCTGGGATTGGTACATCTCACGGATCTGCAGGGCATATTCCCTGAGGAACTGCGTATAGTTTAACAGCCGTTCCGCCCGGTTGGTAAGTACGGAAAAGTGCCGGATATCGGCCTGGGAAAAGAAACCCAATGTATTTTCTTCTAATTCACTGCTGAAATCACTGAGTTGCTGGTAATAGGCGTTAATGCGCAGCAGCCTCCGGCGCACATGGATCAGTGAATGGTTAATATTTGTATCTTTTCCGGACAGGATGATATCCTCAATTTCAGCCAGATGTGTTTCGTAGTCCTGAAGTCTTATCATGTCATCTTTGATAAGAGATTCTGTAAATAAAAATAAAAACTGCGGAAGTGATGAGACGTTCATAATATTTCTCTGTTCTATGATTGTCTCCAGTTCATTTATATGTTTCTTATCCTCGATTAGCACCAGAAGATTCTTTGAAAGATAATAAGAAAGGCAGAATTCCTTTTCAGCAGGATTCTTTTTATCCGGAATCAGAAGAGTGCCGCATATAAAATCAGAAAAAACATCTGCCTTGCAGCTGTTGATCCCATGGCTCTTAATTGTTTCAATAAACGGCAGATACGGGCAAAGGGACGGATATTTTTTCAGGTATTCTTCGGTTGTAAGCAGTTCTGCTTTGCTGTTTTGTATAGAATAAACCATGTTTCCACATCTCCTTTTTATCTCAATTATAGCCGTTCAAAAGAAAAAATAAAATAGAAAATAAAATAAAAGTTGACGAATGCAAACAATATTTAGTATAATCAAATTTGCACATGTAATATGATTTTAATACGTCAAAAAGCTTCCGTGCAGCCGGGGAGGCAGCGGTGCCCTGTATCTGCAATCCGCTATAGCAGAGGTGATGGCCTGTTTAGGGCTTTTCTTTGTGGAGCTGCCCTTTATAAGTGGCGTTGATGTTTGGGTCTTGCGCAATGAGAATCTACGAACCGTGTCAGGTCGGGAACGGAGCAGCACTAAGTAGAACCTCTCATGTGCCGTAAGGGTGCCTGGGCTGAGTTAACTGTAGAGGTAACGTCTGTGGAGAGAGTTCGACGCAGGCCGCACGGAATTTAATAATTAAATAGTTAAAATGGATGAACAGGTATACTCTGCCTGTTTTTTTATTGCATAGAGAAATTATCTGCCTGTGGCAAATCGCATTTGGCACGCAAAGTGCATAGAACAATTATGCACCCGGTGTTTTGCCAGGAATTGTGCTATATGCATAGAACGGAATTTCTTATAATATATATGTATGATAAAATAGCGGTGAATCATATTTAATGTTGGAGAGAGGGAGATCATTTGGATAAAAGAAGCAATCAGATTTTAAATCAGCTTTTGAAAGAAGAAGAACTGGATCTTAAAGAAGTGTCCGAGAAACATCAGGTATCTGAACGGATTATCCGCAGAAAAATAAGAGAGCTGAACGATGAGCTCAGAGCCGGCGGACTTCCTGTGATCGACATTAAAAGTGAAGGAATTCTGCGGCTTGAAGACAGAGGGGAAGGTCTTCGGGAACAGTTCCGGCAATTCATAAAAGAGAACAATTTTTATACATATCATTTATCCAAAAATGAAAGAAAGACTATCCTGGCCATGCTGCTTCTGAACGCAGACGAGTATGTGACGGCGGCATGGATTTCTGAGTATGTAAGTACCAGCAGGAATACGATCATCAGTGATCTGAATGACTTAAAAGACTGGTTCCAGAAGAATAATATGAACCTGGTTTCCCAGGTTCAGAAAGGCTATGTGGTTCATGCCTCTGAGGGAGATATACGTTCCGGGATGCTGAAGCTGCTGGAACTGAACCTGGATGAAGAAAAGTACGGTACAATGGGAGCGTATCATGTATTTGGACATCTCCTGCTCAAAGAGATTCAATATCAGAGATATTATGAGAAGATCCAAAGGATTCTGAAGGAAGAAGAAGCAAGACATGACTGCTATCTCTCTGATTTTTCTTTTTCTGTTGCAGTGTATGAACTTCTCATACTGATTAACAGGCTCAAAAAGGGAAAAACACTGGAAAGTGAAAGACAGAAGGAATGGGGCAGCACAGTGCAGAGTTCAAAATATCCGCTGAGCAGGGCAGTATTGGACCGTCTCGGCAGGGAGTTCTCATTCCAAGTGCCTGAAGCTGAGGCAGAGAACTTTGTATTCTGCTTAAGAAGAAAAAGCTATCTCAAAAGCGGCACCAACAACGTGGACCAGCTGGTTATTCCTGTGCTTATAGGAGAAGTTATTTACCGGATCACCAGCCGTTTCCAGATTAATTTTTATCTGGATTTTGCACTTTATGATCTTTTGGTCGACCATATGAAGTCCGCCATCTACCGCATGGCCTCCGGGGAAGTGCTGGAGAACCCTTTCCGCACAGAGATTGAGAAAGGCTACCCTGAAGTGTTTTCAGTGGTGGAAGAGTGCCTTAAACCGCTGGAAGATTACCTGGAGGTGAAGGTGCCCAGGGATGAGGTTTCTTTTTTGGTAATGTATATTGCTTCTATGCTGGAGAGGGATAAGCTGGAGAGAATGAAGGAACAGAGAGTTCCGGCAGTTCTTGTCTGTGCAATGGGAAGAGGTACCGTGCAGCTTATGCTGGCGAAATTAAAACAGCTGGAAGATGTGATTCATGTGACGGATGTAAGATCGGCTCATGATCTGAAGGACAGAGATCAGATAAAAGATCATCTGGTAATCTCTACAGTTCCTTTTTCAGAAGGAGAACTGCCTAATCTGCTCATGGTAACTCCTATGCTGGAGCAGGACGATCTTTACAGGATCAGAAGGAAGGCTACAAAGCTTCGGGAAAAATGGTCTGATATCAATGGCAAAGACCACAAAAACCGGATCGAAACAGAGACGGAACCAGAGGTTAAGGCAGAGAGAAACTTTTTGGCTGAAATGCTGTCAGCGGACCGCATTGAGATCAACAGGGAAGCAAAGGACTGGGAAGAAGGAGTGAGAGCCGCCGGGCAGCTGCTCTATAAATCCGGTGCTGTAACTTACGAATATGTCAATGCTATGGTAGAAAATATCCGTGTGAATGGTTCTTATGTAGTGATTTATCCGGGGATTGCCATACCGCACGCTGAGCAGGAGAAAGGGGCTGTCAGAGAGGCAGCCAGCCTTGTGAGACTGAAAAAACCTGTGGTATTCGGCAACAGTGAGAATGATCCGGTAACTTACATCATCGGCCTGAGTATTTTAAACTCAAATACCATTAACTGTGCTATATATAATTTGGTCGGGCTGTTTGGACAGGAAAAAGCAAAACGGGAGCTGGAAGAACAGGAAACACCAAAAGAGCTTCTTGAAACGATCCGCAGGCTGGAAAATCAGTACTGCCGGTGATTTAAATAATGCAGACGGAGACAGAATCTTAGACAGGATTCTGTCTCTTTTTTTATGCATAGAAATTGTATATAAGTTAGTACAATTTTGTGCGTTTCTTTGAGACAGCTCTTGGCCTTTATGGGACGCTGAGACGAATCTATAATGAATTTAACATAACAAGTTCTGAAAAACACGTTTTTGGATCGGAGGATAACATGATCTGGGAAAACTTAAAAGACACACTTGTAAAGACAGAAATGAAGGCAGGAAATGAACAGGAAATATTTGAACAGTTGGGAGGTGTATTAATTCAGGAAGGCTACTGTAAGAAAAGTTATGTGGAAGCATTAAACGAGAGGGAGAAGGTTTATCCTACAGGGGTGCTGGCCGGTGACATTGGAGTGGCAATCCCGCATACGGATCCGTGTCATGTAGAAAAAACAGGAATCGCCATTGCCGTGCTGAAAGAGCCGGTATCATTTTTCCACATGGGAACGAACCCGAAAGAAAATGTGAAAGTCCCGGTAAAGTTCGTCATGATGCTTGCCATTGCAGGTAAACAGCATTTGGAAGTGCTTCAGAAAGCAATTCTTTTAATTCAGGATGCAGAGGTTTTGAGAATGCTTGTGGAAGCAAAAAAGCCGGAAGAGATCATTCAAATCATTAAAAATAAGGAGGAGTCATTATGAGGACTTACAGAATCTTATCAGCATGCGGAACAGGAATTGCAACATCAACGGTGGCATCTGAGACGTGCAAAAGGCTTTTGGCAGAACGGGGAATTCCGTCAGTGGAAATTTCAGAGTGCAAGGCTTTGGAAGTAGTCGGGAGGGCAGAGATTTTTAATCCGGATGTGATTATTCACACTGCCGAGATTCCGGTAAATGAGCTGAAAGGGTACCAGACTTACCGGACATTGGAATTTATCACTGGGTTCGGAGCCGAAGAAAAAGCTGATGAAATCGCTGAATACTTGAAATCATTAGAGTAAGGAAGTTAGAAAGGGAGGAGAATTATGAGCGTTTTACAATACATCTTGGATTTAGGTTCATCTGTAGTCATGCCATTGATCATAACCATTCTCGGGCTGATCCTGGGACAAAAATTTTCCAAAGCATTCCGGTCCGGCATGACCATAGGAATCGGATTTATAGGAATCAATCTTGTAATCGGGCTGATGGGGGATTTTGTAAGCCCGGCGGCACAGGCAATGACACAGCGGTTCGGAATGAACCTGTCAGTTATTGACGTGGGGTGGCCTGTCAGTGCATCCATTGCTTTTGGTACGAAGATTGTACCGTTTGTATTTATTGTGTGCTTTGTCTTAAATATCATTATGCTGGCTACCAACACTACAAAGACATTGAATATTGATATCTGGAACTATTGGCATTTCATTTTGACCGGAGCGCTGGTGCAGTTTCTGACCGGAAGTATGGCCGCTGGAGTTGTAGCATCAGGAATTACATTCATTATTATCATGAAGCTTGCCGATTACTCTGCACCGAGGGTACAGGATTACTTCGGGCTTCCCGGGGTTTCTCTGCCTCACACAGAAACTGTAAGCTGGGCACCGGT
The DNA here is from genome assembly GCF_018381315.1 of Anaerostipes sp. Lineage (GTDB taxonomy): Bacteria > Bacillota > Clostridia > Lachnospirales > Lachnospiraceae > Anaerostipes. The sequence goes on from NZ_JAGZSD010000021.1 coordinate 31,819, forward strand.
ATGTATTTTGTTAGATAAGGTTTATGAAAAAATACCGGGCTTTAATAAAATCCATTTTGACGGGGAAACGATTCAAAAAAAATTCGGAATTATCGGTGAACCGATGGTCCTGGGACTGATTCTGGGAGCAGGCCTTGGCGCCCTGGCAGGATATGAACCGAATAAGATTATTACCCTTGGAGTGAACATGGCAGCGGTTATGTTTATACTGCCCAGGATGGTAAGAATTCTTATGGAAGGCCTGATGCCTTTAAGTGAAGATGCAAAAAAATTCCTGGCGAAAAAGTTCCCGGGAAAAGAAGTCAATATCGGTATGGATGCAGCGATTGCAACAGGATCTCCTATGGTTATCTCAGCTGCCCTGATTATGATTCCGGTTACACTTCTGCTGGCAGTGATTCTTCCGGGAAACAGAGTTCTTCCGCTGGTAGACCTTGCCACGCTTCCGTTCTTTATGATCTGGCCGGTTGTAGCGTCCAAAGGAAACCTGTTCCGCTCACTGATCACAGGAACACTTATGATGGTGGCAATTTTATATATCGCTACCAACTTGGCAGGAACCGCTACATTAATTGCACAGTCAACAGACTTTACCTTCCCGGCAGGGGCAAAGGCAATCTCTTCACTGGATACAGGAGCACATTTAGTACCGTACATTATTTATAAGATTGCAGAATTTTTCCAAATGCTGTTTTAATCTTTTCACATAAGGAGGCAATATGTTATTAGAAAAAGAAAGAATGAAGGTTATCGAAATTGCATTAAAGATTCAGAAGGAAAAGCTGATCCCGCTTACATTCGGGAACTTTAGCCTGAGGGATCCGGAAACAGGATATGTATGCATTACCCCCAGCGGAATGCCGTATGAGACCCTTCATCCTTCAGACATTGTAATTGTAAGTACAGATAACAAGATCATTGACGGAGAACGCCGTCCATCCATAGAAATGCCGCTTCACACAGCAATGTACCGGAGACGGCCGGATGTATTCGGTGTGGTTCATACTCATTCTACCTACTGTACAGCATGGGCATGTATCGACGGAGGAATGCCGTGCATTACCTCAGAGGCAGCAGGTCTGGTAGGCGGAAATATACGCTGTGCGGCTTTTGTACCGCCCGGAAGCGATGAACTGGCAGAGGTGACTTCAGTGGCTATCGGAGATGACAAGGCAGTCTTAATGGGAAATCACGGTGCAATCTGCATTGATGAGAACATCGACAAAGCATACAATGATGCGATTGTCCTGGAGGAAAGCGCAAAAGTGGCATATCTGGCTTACCGGATGGGAAATGTAAATACGCTGGAGGACCAGATGTGTAAATTCCTGAAGGAAGATACAGATCAGAACTATGGACAGAAATAAGAATTAGGAGGATGGTAACATGCAGGGGAAAATGAAAGCACAGATGTTTTATGCACCAGGAGACGTAAGATTTGAGGAAACAGATATTCCTCAGATTAAAGATGATGAGGTATTGGTACAGGTAAAGGCAGCACTGACCTGCGGCACAGACCTGAAAACATACAGGAGGGGTCATCCGACCATTATCACTTCCGTTCCTTCTACGTTCGGTCATGAGTTTTCCGGAGTGGTTGTGGAGGCAGGGAAGGACGTTACTAAGTTTAAGGTAGGCGACCGGATCGTAGGAGCCAACACAGCCCCTTGTTTTGAATGTGAGCACTGCAAAAATAAGAGATACAGCCTTTGTGAAAATCTGCAGTATCTGAACGGTGCTTACTCTGAATATGTAGCTGTTCCGGCACACATACTCAAATATAATTTCTATCATGTACCGGAGCACCTGCCTTTTGAGCAGGCGGCGCTGCTGGAGCCTTTGGCTTGTGCAGTTCACGGAAGCGACAGGATTCCGGCCAAGGTAGGAGACACTGTTGCAGTCATCGGGGCAGGTCCTATCGGGCTGATGTTTATGAAGCTGTTAAGTTTGAAAGGATGCCGTGTTATCGCAGTTGACCTGTCAGATTACCGCCTGGAGCAGTCTGAAAAATTCGGAGTATGGAAGACGGTTAATGCTTCCGGAGAAGAGCATATAAAAGAAGTCAGAGATTTATGCGGCGGTAAAGGAGCTGACGTGGTAGTAGAAGCCACCGGGTTCCCTGAGGTTTGGGAAAATGCTGTCAATATGGTCAGACCGGGAGGAACAGTGCTTGCGTTCGGAGGCACAAAAGCAGGAACAAGCATTACCCTGGACTGCCAGAAGTTCCATTATGAGGAGATTACACTGAAGGCTGTTTATCACCACACACCTTACCATGTACAGCTGGCCCTTAAGCTGCTGGCCAACGGACAGATTGACGGAAGTCTGTTTATTACAGGACATTATCCATTGGAAAAGGCAATCGATGCATTGGAGAGCATCGGAAGGCAGGAAGGCATTAAATACGCAATTATTCCTTAATCTGTGAACGGGGCACACCGTATTTTATGCCCTTCGGGCTGGCGTGCTTTCGCACGATAAGGTATAATAATAAATAGTGTATATGAAGAAAAATTATTGCTGAATGCATCTTATTTGTTTTGTTGAAATGGAGGTCCTTATGAGTACTATTACGGTGATTGGAGCAGGGGTGATGGCTTCCAGCCTTTCTTTTCCTGCTGTGGAAAACGGAAATGAAATGCGTCTTACAGGTACGCCGCTGGATCGGGAGATTATTGAATCGGTGAAGGAGAACCGTTATCATCCTACATTAAAAAGAACGCTGCCGGAGGGTGTGAAAGCGTTTCAAATTGAAGAGCTGGAGGCGGCCCTGGACGGATGTGATGCGGTGATTCTGGGAGTCAGCAGCTTTGGGGTGGATTGGTTTATTCAAAATGCCCTGGCGAAGATACCGGATAAGGTACCGGTGATTGCAGTGACCAAAGGTGTTGAGGTTTATGATGACGGGACGATTCAGACATTTCCTGATCTGTTTGAGTCAAAGACAGAAGATGGAAAGAGTCATGAGTTTTGTGCTATCGGCGGACCGTGCAGATGCTATGAGCTGGCAGACCATGATGATACAAGAGTTGCATTCTGCGGCAGGAATATGGAAACCCTTAAATTCTTTAAGGAGCTTTTAGAGAGGGATTATTATCATATTGATTTGACTCAGGATGTAGCCGGACTGGAGATTGCGGTAGCCCTGAAAAATGCATATGCCCTTGGAGTCAGCCTGGGGATCGGCCTGGAAGAAAAGCAGCAGAAGTACATGTGCAATACCCAGTCAGCACTCTTTGGCCAGAGCTCTTATGAGATCATAAAATATGTACAGTACATGGGAGGGAATGTTGAAAACTCCATTCACGGTATCGGTGACCTGTATGTGACTGTCATGGGCGGCCGTTCAAAGGAGATCGGAAAAAGGCTTGGCGCTGGAATGCCGTATGACAAAGCCATGGAAGAACTCAAAGGTGTTACATTGGAGTCCGTGGTCATTGCCAAAAGAGCGGCAAAAGCCATAAGGATACTCTCAGAAAAGAATAAGGTAAACAAAGAGGACTTTCCTCTGATCCTCCACATTGATGACATTCTGCAGCATGGATCCATGCTTGATATACCTTGGAAGAAGTTTAAAGTAACAGAATAAGTACAGATTTCATATCTCCGGGACATTTTTAAGATGTTCCGGAGATATGGGCGGTTTAAGGGAGGTACACATGGAGTTAGGGTTATCGGGAAAAACAGCCGTTGTCACCGGCGGTGCAAAAGGATTCGGGCAGGCTGTCTGCCGGGTGCTGGCGGAGGAAGGGGCCAATGTAGTTTTAAATTACCGGTCAGGAAAAGACGAGGCGGAATCCCTGATCAGCAGAATGAATCAGGAGTGCCCGGGAAAAGTCTGCGGTTTCCAGGGGGATATGATGAACGAAGCAGACAGAGAAGGGCTGTTTGCAGCTGCTTTTGATTATTTTGGCGGAGCAGATATTCTTGTAAATAATGCGGCTGCATGGACTACAGCTATGGCAGCGGATATGCCGGAAGAAGATTTCCGCAGAGTAATCGAAATGAATCTGACAGTGCCGTTTCTGCTGTCCAAGCAACTGATCTGCCATCTGACGGAGAATGAGAAAAAAGGAAGTATTCTAAACGTGGTATCCAAAGCAGGTATTATGGGTTCCAAGCGCAATCACTCCCATTATGCATCTTCCAAGGCCGGGCTGATCGGCCTTACCAAATCTCTTGCTATGGAGACAGCAGGGTACGGAATTACGGTAAATGCCATTGCACCGGGCTATATGAAGACGGACATGCTTATGAAGTCATTCAAGGACAAAAAGGACGAAGAAGAACAGAATAAAAAAATACCGGTGGGAAGAATCGCAGATCCAAAAGAAGTAGCATATGCAGCGGCCTTTCTTGTATCGGAACGGGCCTCCTATTTCACCGGCATCACGTTTGATGCCACCGGCGGAATGCTGATGGGCTGAGCGGGCAGGGTATAAAAATTTCACAATTGTAAGTTTGAAAGCTTGTCTTTGACGTGATAAAATATTTTTTATAGCCAGTGTAAACAGACTTGGCAGCGATTAATAATTCAGAAAGAGGTGTGAATTCTATGGCAAAGATTGAATTACCTGATGTAAAGGATATTTTTTTAGAATACCGCAAAATGCAGTTGTTGTATCAGTCAGCGCTTAAGGAGATAGGGACTAAGCTTGAGATCCTGAATGATGAATTTAAGTTTGTACACAAATATAATCCTATTGAACATATTGAATCCCGCATGAAAAGTGAGGAGAGTATTGTCCGCAAGCTTATGAAAAAAGGGCAGGATATTACAGTAGAAAATATTGAGAGATATATAGATGATGTGGCAGGCATCCGGGTCATCTGTTCTTTTACACCGGACATTTACAGGATTGTAGACATGATTTCCAATCAGGATGATATTGAAGTCGTGAAGACCAAGGATTACATGGTAAATCCAAAACCCAGCGGGTACAGGAGTTACCATATGATTGTAAAGGTACCGATCTTTCTTTCCGACACGGTCGTCCCTACGAGGGTAGAGATCCAGATCCGTACAGTGGCTATGGACTTCTGGGCATCTTTAGAGCATAAGATTTATTATAAATATGACGGACATGCTCCTGAGTATATTCGTTCAGAACTTCGGGAGTGCGCGGAGATGATCAGTTTTCTGGACAGTAAAATGCTGGCCATCAATGAGGAGATTCACAGCCTGAAGCAGGATGGTATGCGGGAAGAATTTTAAAAAATTGTACCTTTTTCCTCCTTTTTCTCATAGTATATTATCAGTAGAGAAAAGGAGCAGCGTAAATGATGGATCGTGAAGGCTTAGGTGATCTGCCTACATTCGATATGGATACTCTGTCCAGAAAACCTATGGTAATGATGGATGAGCAGGATGAGGATGATTACCAGTATATTACGAAGATGTACGGACCGGTTGCAAGAGAAGTTCTTGAGTACATTGAGGATGCATGCGACCAGTTAGAGTACAAGGGAAGCATGATGTTCGACGAGTATATGGACCGTACCGGAATTCTTGTACTTGCGGACCATATCTATGACAAGATCAAAGAAAAGGAAAAAGAAGACTGTATCAAGAAGGACCGTCTTCTCTATCAGATGGTCTGCACACTTCTGGGCGGAGAACTCTATCACCGCCGCTGTCGGTACAGAAGAAAAAGGAGAATGTTCTCAGAGTAAGAGAACGGTTTTTAAAAATATTTAAATAATTCAGACAAAGATGCCGCAGACCGGCGAAGTATAAAAGCCGGTCTGCGGCATCTTTGACAGTGATTCCCTATAAGATGTTTAAAACAGTATCTTCTGTTAATCTGCACCTTAGGAGGTCTTCTCCTGTTTTGCTTTGTATTCTGCCTGAGCAGATTTGATCTTCCAGTTCTTTTCTGGAAATTCCCAGCTTCTCGCGCAGGATGGCTGAGACTTTGACCAAAGAGGCACTGCTGCTTTTAATGTGCAGTTCAGCAGGGCCTGAGGGCAGGCTGTCACCGGTTATCCGATAGCTGTATGGGCCGACGGAAGCACCGCTCCGCTGCAGAAGCCCATAATCCATGGCATACCTAAGAGCCAGTGTACTGTCATTGTTATGAAATTTATTTAAGAGCTCCGGCTCTAAAGATTTTGGATTGATCCTTGAAAAGACTGGAAGATTCCATGTGTTCCGGCATTTTGAACATTTATAAATCAGCCAGATATCAAGATCTTTTCTCTGGGCATTGACTCTAAACTGTCCCGAGCTGAGAAATTCTGTTTTCTTTCCGCATTTTTTGCAGTGCCGCACTGCGGGAGGCGGTGATAAAAATTCCACTTCCCATACTTTCACTGTGCGGGTTTTATTCTCCATATAAACTCCTTCCTGTTTTATTTAGAATAGGAAAAAGAAAAAGGCGGATTCTCGAATCGTTTTTTCATACAGACACCTCCTGACTGTTTGCTGATAAGAAAATTGTAGCAGGCGGCATGGGGACATAAAACCTTATTTTCTTTTAGAAAAAAATATGAGCCCATACGGCATTTTCGTATGGACTCATATATAGATTATTGATTTTGTTTTTCCTGTCTGATGATTCTTTGAATACTTTTTAAAGACAGAAAATATCTCTCAGACAGATCACCAGGCGGGCTGCCTGCAAGGTAATCTCTGTAGATCTGTCTGTTCCTTCTTTTTAAATACTGCCGTGTTTCGGTGGCAGCACCCCAGGCATGTCTGTTTTCGGGACATTTGGGTATATAAATGTATTCACCTTCTGCATACTTCTGTACTTCTTTCAGAAGCTTTGCGGGAAGGATCTGTGTTGCCTTTTTATAGCTCATACTGCTCTCCTAAATTCTGAATATTTTTTAGGAACAGCAAAGGCTATTCAGTCCGGCTGCATTAGCCTTTGCTATGCAGCAATAACGATAGGATCAAGCATGTGCTTTCCGCCCTCCTTCTTGTAAATTCTAAAATTATAGTTGCCATCACTATTTTATCATTTCTGAACAAAAAGAAAACCCTGAGATGCTGGGGGAAACGACAAAATATTCTAAGAACCATGACCAAAAGTGCTGCCGGTAAGCAGCCAGTGTGCACTGCTCTTAAACTTTCCTTAAATTTGTTGTGTTTCCCCATAAAAACGGATAAAATATACAGATAGGACAGAGAGAATGTTAGGAGGAGTTTATGAAGCGGGAAAAAGCCATACCAGCAGCAGTCTTCGGGCTGATTTTTATTCTTGCTCTTGGAATATGGAATTATGTACTGATAGGAAAAAATAACAAGGGAGTCAGTGAAACAAGCCAGGCATCCCTGCCGGTTTTGACAGTAACTACCGGGGGAGAAAACATCAATGAACTGCACGGATTTACAGAGACTGTGGATGCATCGCTGATGAGAGATTCTATTACGCCCCTTAAGGGAGATCAGTTCCAGGTGTTTATGAAACATGGAAACAGTTCCATAGAAGCGCTGGACTACAAAATATATAAAGAAAATAACCGTTCTACGTTAGAAAAAGGAGTGGTTTCTTTCCGGCAGACAAAAAAAGGAACAGAGGCGGACATCAAGCTTAAAAGCCGTCTGGATTCAGGCAAGACATATCTGCTGGCCCTGACATTGGAAAATGACGGAGAAAGCATTACTTATTATACAAGGATCATCTATGGCACAGATCTGCATTTCGCAGAGTGTCTCCGGTTCGCAAAAGAGTTTCATGATGCCACATTGTCAGAGGGAAGTTCAGAGTATGTAAAAAAATATTTGGAGGCAAAGGAAGGCACAGCGTCAAACGATCTTTCATCTATAGATATTTCCTCCAATCAGGAGGCTGTCTGCTATGCTTCCTTAAAACCAAAAGTAGAGCGTATGTATGCGCCGGTGATAAAAGAGGCCAGCGCTAACGTAACCTCACTGGAATACAGATTTATTTTGTCTGCGGAAAACAGCAAAGGGATCAAACAGTATTATCAGGTGACAGAATATTTCCGTGTCCGGTACTCGAAAGACCGGATGTACCTGCTCAATTATGAGCGGACTCAAAATGCTTATTTCCGTTATGATGCACTGGACCGATCCAACAACAGGATATTGCTGGGCATCACGAAAATGAATCCGGAGGAACTGGTCAGCAGGAACAGCGGGCGAAAAGCCGCATTTGTCCAGGAAAATGAGCTTTGGTATTACGATTACAAAAATGCATCCATGACAAAGATCTTTTCGTTTGTGGGAGAGGACTACAGAGAGTCCAGAAATAATTATCCACAGCATGGCATTCATGTGATGGAGATGGATAAGAGCGGAAATATCAAGTTTATTGTTTACGGATATATGAACCGCGGAGAACATGAAGGGAAGAACGGCATCGGTGTTTATGAGTACGATGCAGACAGCGGAAAAGTGGATGAGAAGGCATTCATACCGGTGAAGATCCAATACGAAAATTTAAAAGGTGAGATCGAAAAGGGTGCATATCTGAGCGACAGCGGAAAGTTCTATTTTGAGCTGGACGGTGCCTATTACCAGGTAGATCTGGACAGCAGGGACTCAAAAACCATTGCCAAAAATATAAGCAATGGAATGGTGGCAGTTTCCGGCACAGGGATGCTGGCGATCACAGAAAATGAAACCACAATCCGGATCATAGATTTGGAAAATAACAAGGAACACAAGATCAGCTGTGATAAGGGTGAGAGGATCAAACCTATAGGATTTGTGAAGGAAGATCTCGTTTATGGTGTTGCGGATGCAGAGGATGTAAAGGCCAGAAAGGATGGTTCTCTCCAGTTCCCAATGAAAAAGGTCGCTATTGTGGATGAGAAAAACCAGGAATTGGCCAAATACGAAAAAAGCGGAATCTATGTGAGGGATGCCAGGACAGACGGGACAGTCGTTGTCTTAAGTCCGGCCAGACGTTCAGGGTCCGGCTATAAGAATATGAAAGAAGATTATATCCGATACAAGGAGAAAACCGAGGATAAGGCTTCTCTGGAATATGGATATACAAGCGACCGCCTGAACCAGGTATACCTTTCTTTCCCGGACTATGTCTATGTACAGACAGTGCCGAAGTACCTTTCAGCAGCACTGAGCCAGACGGATAAAGACTGCAGCATATCTTTTGCGGAAAATAACCAGAGATATAAAAATGCTTATGTGTATGCGGGAGGTTCACTTATGGGAACGTATACGGATATGGCAAAGGCTGTGAAGGAAGCAGAAAAGAATGCAGGAGTGGTTGTCAATTCAAGCCAGCTTTATCTTTGGGAGAAGGGTGTCATGAAGAGCTACGGCAAGGTAGCCAATATCCCGATTGTGAAAGCGGAATCCAAGGATGAGACCGGCATTGCCTGTGTTAAGATGATTACAGATTCTGAAGGAAAAGATGTGACTTATGGGCAGCTGAAACGCAGCAAAAAAGACGTATATGGCATGCTCTATGACTCTATGGATAAAATGGCGGCAAACTATACAGGATGTAAGTTTGAAGATGTGCTCTACTGTATCAGCAAAGGACGCCCGGTTATTGCAAAACGGGCCAGCGGCACATATATTCTTGTAATAAGCTATAACAATACAAAGATCAGATATTATGATCCGTTGAAGGAAGAATCTGTCCAGGCAGACCGTTCTTCTATGGAGAGAGAATTCAAAAAGGCAGGAAACGTATTTTACAGCTATGCCAAATAAAGAAGGTGGGATATGAAGTTTATACACGTTGGAGACCTCCATTTCGGAGCCTGTCCGGAAGCAGAGCGGGGATGGGAGAGAGAACGGCAGAAAGATATTGAGCAGAGTTTCAGCCAGGTAATTGCTCTGGCCAATGAAGAACAGGCAGATTTTTTATTTCTATGCGGTGATATTTTTCACAAGAGGCCAGCTTTGAGGGATCTTAAGCATTTAGACTCCTTTCTTTCCCAGCTTGACGGCACCAAGGTGTTTATGATTGCAGGAAACCACGATTTTATAGATGAAGACTCTGCTTATCTTAAGTACCGGTTTTCTGCAGGCGTGCATTTGTTTTCCGGAAGGGAGCCGGAAAGAGTGTATGAGGAAAAGCAGAATACCTATATCTATGGATTCAGCTATCACAGCAGGGAAATCACAGAGCCTCTTTACGATGGATTGAAACCCGGCACTGAAGATGGGATTCATATCCTTTTAGGCCACGGCGGGGACAGCACCCATATTCCTATTGATTTTCATAAATTAAAATGGTCTGGATTTGATTATGCTGCCCTGGGCCATATTCACAGGCCGGAGATGATCTCGGAAGATTTGATCGCCTACGGAGGATCCTTGGAACCCTTAAACCGGACAGAGACCGGGCGGCGCGGAGTATTTTTGGGCGAGATCACCGACGAAAAAAAGGTGGTTCACTTTCTTCCGGTCAACCAGAAGAGCTATGTGGAGGTCCCGGTGGATCTCACAGCACAGATGGACGGAGAAGAAATCCTTTCGGCAGCAGAAGAAGAAATGAAAATGCAGGGTGAAAACCAGATGTTTACCCTGCTTCTCCAGGGACAGAAGCCATACGGTGTACGGCCGGATTTTGATCTGCTTTCTGCAAAATACCGGATTGTAGATATTATAGACCGCACGCAGAATGAAAAAAATGCAGAATCACTGCCGGAGGACAACAAAGATAATATCATCGGCGCCGTCTTACAAAGGCTGGATGGTATGGAGGAAGCAAAGCAATATGCGCAAAGAGCATTTGAACAGGCTTCCAGAGGGCTCAAACAGAGGCGCAGTACGGAGAGAAGAGAAGAAAAGAAACATTTTTATATAAGGAATATCCACATTGACGGCTTCGGAAAGTTCTGCGGGAAAGAGCTGCCCTTTAAGCCGGGGCTGAATATTGTCTATGGTCCTAATGAGAGCGGAAAGACAACTATAAAACACTTTCTTATGCATATGCTGTTCGGCTTGGAGAAATCCAGAGGCATTGCGGCGAGATCTGATGCATATACTATTTATATGCCGGTTTATGGAGGAAATTACGGAGGCATCATGGAAATCGAATCAGACGGACATGCCTTCCTGCTGGAGAGAAGCTTCCGGACGGGAGAAAAGGCCTGTGAACTGTTTGATAAAGAGACAGGAGAGAAGGTTCCGCTTTCCAGCCTGTATTCCTTGAGCCTTGGCGCTTATACGGATACCTTCTGTATCCAGGAGGGGGACATCCCTCCGTCAGGGAATCTTTCTATGGAGCTTACCAACTATACATCCAATTTAACAGGCAGCAATACAGCGGATGTGAAAATTGATCTGGCCCTGAAAGCCTTAAAAGAAGAAAAGAGTGTGCTCCGGCGCAAGAACAGGGAGGAAACAATACTTCTTTCTGAGAAAAGGGAGCGCTATTTAAAAGCTCCGGAACCGGACAAAAAAGAAGAAAAGCCCAAATCCGCATTTTTATTTCTGCTGGCAGCGGCTGTGTTTGCGGCAGCAGGGTTTGTCCACCCGGGATTTTTTGCAGGCTGCGCTGTATTTCTGGCTCTGTGTTTCTTGTCGTTCAAGTCAGGGAAGCAGGAGAGGACAGAGCAGAAGGACTTTAAGGAAGAATTAAGAAGAGAGTACCAAATTCTTAAAGAACAGACAGACCGGACAGAATATAATATAAATCAGGCAGATGCGGCTATTCAGGCTGTTTTGGATGCTGCAAATGAATTTCGGGAAAATCTCGGAGAACAATTTAATGAAAAGGTCAGTGAAATTGTCAGTTATCTTACGGGAGGGGTGTACGAAAAAGTAAAAATTGATGAATCGCTGTCTTTTATGGTAAAATATAAAAACAGGTTTATTGATCTGAAGTATTTAAGCGCGGGAACCGTAGAACAGATTTACCTGGCTGTCAGGCTTGCCGCGGGAGAGATTCTATATCCGACGGAGCCGGTTCCGGTTCTGATGGATGATATTTTCGGCAACTTTGATGATGAACGGACACGCAGGGCTCTTGATTATTTGAGCCGGCATTCGGGAAGGCAGCTGATTTTGTTTACATGCAAAAAGGAGCTGTTTCATCAGTTGGACCGGAGGAATCAGCAAATCCACTGGATCTCCCTTAAGGAGACCGGAGAATAATGAAAGGTGAAGAATATGGCTGAAGAAACAAAAGAGACAAAAAAAGTCATTTCCAAAGAGAAAAAGCCCAAAAAGAAAAAAAAGAAACGAAAGATTCTTCTGAAGGTTTCTATTGTTTTTCTTTTTCTGGTTGTAGTCGGCTGGTTCACCATAGGAATCAAAGTCATGAAGCTTAGGTCAGAGGCAAAAGACCTGGTGTCCAACGCTTCAGAGCAGACATTCAAGGCAACCCAGACAAGTGTTGTCTATGACACAAACGGCAAGGTGATCACCAAACTGAAGGGTGAAAAGGATGTATACTACCTGAAGTATAAGGACCTGCCTGTCTATGCGGTGGCAGCAATGATTTCCGTGGAGGACAATAATTTTTACAAACATAATGGAGTAGATTTCAAGGGAATTGCCAGAGCTGCGGTATCCTTTGTTACCAATAAGGGATCGGTAACCCAGGGAGGAAGTACGATCACTCAGCAGCTGGCAAGAGGTGTATTTCTGACCAGGGAGGTTTCCTGGCAGCGGAAAGTCAAAGAGATGTTTGTGGCATGGGATCTTGAGAAAGAATATTCCAAGGATGAGATCATGGAGTTCTATCTGAATAACGTTTATTTTGCAAACGGTTATTATGGAATCCAGGCTGCCAGCAAAGGATACTTTGACAAGGATGCCAAAGATCTGACGATGTCTGAGGCTGCATTCCTGTGTGCGATTCCGAATGCACCGACTATGTACGAGCCTTATCATCATAAGGACAAGACTCTGACCAGGCGTGACAAGATCTTAAAGGATATGTATAAGCAGAAGCTGATTACAAAAGCCCAGAGAGATGAAGCACTGGGAGAATCAATTACTCTGAAAAAGAAAAAGACAGAGCAGAGAAGAAATTATATCGAAACTTATGTCATCCACAGCGCTACGAAAGCATTGATGGAAAAACAGGGATTTGAGTTCCGCTATGTGTTTAATTCTGATGAAGACAAACAGGATTACAATGAGAAATACAACAAGGCCTATGCTGAGTGTAAAAGAACCTTATACAGCGCAGGTTATCAGATTCATACATCCATTGACCTGGATGCCCAGAAGGAGCTGCAGAACAGCATTGACAATGCACTAAGCGGCTATACAGAAAAGGATAAGAATAAGGTTTACAAGGTTCAGGGTTCCGGTGTCTGCATTGATAATGAGACAGGTAAAGTGGCGGCCATTGTGGGCGGACGGTACCAGAAAAATGTAGGTCTGGGACTGAACCGTGCATATCAGAGTCCGAGACAGCCGGGAAGTGCGATCAAGCCGATCCTTGTGTATGCACCGGCCATGGAAAGAGGATACGGACCGGGATCAATCCTGAATGACAATCCTATGAGCACAAAGGATAAACACAGAGTCCGGAACTCCGGCGGTGTTTATTCCGGAAGCATTACCTTAAGACGTGCTCTGGAGAAGTCCAGCAACGTGGCTACTATGAGGCTTTATGAAGAGATCGGTCCGAAGGCTGCACTCCGGTATTTGGAGAAGATGAATTTTAAGAGTCTCACCGAAAATGATTATAAATATTACACAACCTGTCTTGGAGGTTTCACATATGGAACCACAGCTGAGGAAATGGCCAGCGGCTATGCGGCACTTGCCAATCAGGGAGTGTTCAGGGATCCGACCTGTATCGAAAAGATTGAGGATTCTGACGGAGAGACAGTCGTGTCCAATCCATCCAAAAAGAGAACTGTTTATTCCGCAAATACGGCCTCTATGATGAGCAGTGTTCTAAAGAGCGTTGTCACCAACGGAACAGGCCGTGGTGCAAAGGTGCCGAATGTGGATACCGCAGGTAAGACAGGTACTACAACAGACAACAAGGACGGATGGTTCTGCGGCTATACACCGTATTACACAACCGCAGTATGGGTTGGAAGAGATGACAGCAAGGTTATCCCGAATCTGACCGGATCAACCTATCCGAAAACAATCTGGAGCAACTTTATGAATGCCCTTCATGAAGAATTCTCAGGAGGCAAGAAGCTGGATGCTTCAGAGGGCGGCGGAGGCACAGATATGCCGACTACAAGCCAGACTACCCAGGGTACGACAGAAAAGGGAAGTACCAAAGGGACAACACAGACTACAACACAAGCCACAACAGCGGCTACGACACAAGCTACCACCCAGGCAACTACCCAGGCCACAACAGCGGCTACACAGCAGCCAAACGGCGGGGAAGATGGGCGCAGCAGCGGAAACGATGAATAAAAGATTTTAAAAAATCTCTGGGGAAATTATAGAGGAATTTCTATGAAATCAGGTATCGAAAGATACCTGATTTTTTATTACATGGGTGGCATGCCTGCTTTGCTTTGTAAAATTATTAATAAAAAGGAAATTTATTGACAATACAACTAAAAAAATAGTATAATTAATAAAAATGTATTCTTTTTAATGATTTTTATGTAAAAGATAAATATGGCTTTCAGAATCATTGATATTTTAAAATTAGGAGGAAATGTATTATGAGAAAAAGAAGAAACATCTTATTTTTAATGAGTTTAGTATTTTTTTTCAGTACTGTTCCTGCAGTTCAGCCAAGAGCAGCTCAGCCGTATCGCACCATTACTGATGCTGATGAAATTAAAGCGGTTTCTGCTGATACATTAACTGAAAATAAGGATGGCGGGATAGCAAATGCTGACAATTATACTTTTACATCTAAGTCAGAAGGTAAACTGGTAAGAGTGAATCCTCAGATTGACGGAACTTTATGTTTAGATTCAGGGAATACAATATTAGACAAAAATCAAAAGCAATTAAAGTTAGTTCAGGCAGAATGGGATGATTGTTATTATGTTAGGAATGTTAAAAAAAATGATATATTCTATGTCAAAATTCCAGAGAATTTTTATAAAGAGCATGGATATAATTTTATTGTAAATGCATATGTATATCCGGATAATGTTCCGAACATGATAAATAAGAAAACTTATATTCAGACAGGAAAAAACAAATATACCTATAAGTATTTTACGCTTGGGAAGCGGACAAAAAGCCTGATAGTGGCAGCGCCAGTAATCATAGATTATAAAACACATACCTATTATTACATCCAAAGAAAAGAAAAAAATAGATGGAAAAATATTACTACAGTGCAAAAAGGAGAAGCAGATGAGCATGGAAAAGCCTATAGTATCTGTGGCTTTAAGAAAGGAGAATACAGAATTGCCACAAAGACAGCTGATTCCCAAATTTCCTTTATAAGAATGGAAAATGCACCTTGTACTTCTAAATATTCTACTAAAAAAACAAAGGCTCAAAAAATAAAATTAAAAACTACAAAAATGAATATCTATACTCCTACAGAGAAAGCCCCACGCTGGTATAGAACCTATCGAAAAACTTCCAAATATAAAAGATATATAAAGATGAAAGTCCAGAATAATTCCGGCAAAGTCAAGTTTACAATTTATAAAAAAGGAAGAAAAAAAGCTCTGAAAAGCTATACATTAGCTGATAATAAGTCTAAAACATATCGTTTAAAAAATGGAAAAGGAACTTATTATGTTAAGGTGAGTAAAGTTGATGCTAAAATGAACGGTCAGTATACGATTCAGTACAAGTAAAGTAATCGTCAATAGAGGGACAGCAGACTGAATTAGTCCGCTGTCCCTTTATTTTAATATACTCTTTAAAGTTTCTTTTCCAAATATTCTTTGATGCGCTCGGTAGGGTCCAGAAGCTCGCTGATAGATCCGTTGTGGTTCAGAGTATCAATCAGAAGGGCAACGTACTTGCTCACGTCTGAAGACACATACCAGTCACGCTCCAGCAGTTCCGGTGTCTGATAAGTAAGGTTTGTGGTGATGACCTTTTCAATGAGACCTTCCTCAACAGCCTTGTCAAACACATCCAGCCCGTTGGTGAAAAGTCCGAAAGTAGAAAGGCAGAATACACGCCTTGCATTTCTGGCTTTCAGTTCTTTCGCCACATCGATCATGCTTTCGCCGGAAGAGATCATATCATCTAAGATTAATACATCTTTACCGTCCAATGAGTCACCTAAAAATTCATGGGCAACGATAGGATTGCGTCCGTCTACAATAGTAGAGTAGTCACGGCGTTTATAGAACATTCCTACATCAACACCAAGAACATTGGCCATATAAATAGAACGCTGCATAGCACCCTCATCCGGGCTGATGACCATCAGATGATCGCTGTCAAATTTAATATCGTCACACTGTTCTACCAGGGATTTTACAAACTGATAGGTTGGCTGTACTGTATCAAATCCGCTGTTAGGAATGGCATTCTGTACACGAGGGTCGTGGGCATCAAAAGTGATGATATTCTGTACGCCCAAGTGAATCAGTTCCTGAAGCATCATAGCGCAGTCAAGGGATTCTCTGGTGCTTCTTTTGTGCTGTCTGCTTTCGTATAAGAAAGGCATGATAACGCTGATTCTCTTGGCTTTGCTTCCGCTGGCTGCGATCAGTCTCTTTAAATCCTGGAAATGGTCATCCGGGGACATAGAATTCTGATGGCCGCACAGAGAATACTTAATGCTGTAATTCAGTACATCAACCAAAATGTACAAATCGGTTCCGCGGACAGACTCACGGATGATACCTTTTGCCTCTCCGGAGCCAAAGCGCGGGCAGCCGGCATCCAGAAGATAGCTTTCCTTGTAGTATTCGTCATAGCCAGGCATGTCCTTATAGCGGGGTGCCTCATCGCCCCTCCATCCGGTGATATACTTGTCTATCAGGTTTCCAAGGCTTTTACAGCTTTCCATAGCGATGATGCCAAGATTGCCGTCAGGAAGGGTTTTGAAGTTTCGGTCAGATCGTCTCATTATTAATCTCCTTTGTAGTTTGTTCACTCTTTTTATATCACTCCCGGTGTATTTCCGTCAAGGCTTGCGGGAAAAAGATTTCTTTAAACGGATATCCTCTCCGTATAATTGGCATATGGTATAGTTTTCAATAATTCGGGAGACAATCCGCTCTGTATAGCGCTCTTTCAGGCTCCGCACAGAAAGATTCGTTGAAATGAGGGTTGATTTCTCCTTTAACTGCCGTTCATTCAGGCAATGAAACAGCTGTGAGGTGATAAAAGCATTGTTAAGCTCTGTTCCAAGGTCGTCAATGACCAGCAGATCACATTGGAAAATAAGCTGATAAGACATAGGCAGTTCATCCTTGCGCTTTTGATAGGCCTGTGAGGTCAATATATCAAAAAGCTGAAATGCTGTCACATAGACGCAGGTAAAGCCCTGATCCATGATCTCCTTTGCAATACAGTGGCTTAAAAATGTCTTGCCCGTACCTGTTGAGCCGTGAAGAAGCAGATTTTCTGAAGAAGGAAAATGCTGAATAAACTCACGGCATTTCTTTACCACCGCGTGAATGTTCTGTCGCGGGGAAGGGCGCCCGCCGTCCAGGGGCTGATCCGAGTAATACTGGTCATTAAAATGATTAAAATTTTCTTTTTCAAGAATATGTTCCATATTGGAATCAGAATAAATCAGGCGGGTGACGGCCTGACGAAAACAGCGGCACTTTTTGGTGCCGATATAGCCAGTGTCCTTACAGTCAGGACAGGTATAAACCGGATCCAGATAGTCTTGTGAAAATCCATGATCCAAAAGAAGCCGGCGCTTTTGCTCAGCCAGCTTCTGATTCTTTTGTCTGCACAGTTCTGTGGACTGCTGATCCTCAGATGTGACCAGCTGCTTTCCAAGGAGTATGGAGTTATGGGTCATCTCCCGGTCCAGATCCCTCATCTCAGGGATCTGAGCGTATACCTCACGCCTGCGTTCTCTGGAAAGGTTATAGTTGCTGAGGCGGCGTGCCTCATACATCCGCATGATTTCCTGATATTGTGCATTGGTCAGGGACATTTCAGTCCTCCTTTACAGGGTGTATCTGTTTTTCAAACAGCTGTTTTTCCAGCTCATCAAAATCATAGTCGCGTTCCTCAAAGTTATGGAACTGATTATTAGGCTGTGCTGCTCCCGGCTTGGCCACAGTTCCCGGCCGGCTCTCCAGCTTTTTCACATCATCTAAGGATACCACATGGTTGTCCTTCCATTTTTTCAGGATGCTGTCCGTGTATTGGAATTTAGGCTGTCCGATAGAACGTATGGTGCGGTTGCAGGCTTCGATGACAATGCTCAGATCAAAGCCGTCAGTTTTCAGCCAGCGCTTCATATACTCGATCTGAGCCGGAGCAGGCTGATTGTTCAGTCCAAAAGCATGCATGATCTGATAATACTCTTTCTGGTAGTTCTGGCAGTGAAGCTTGGCCTCTTCTGCAGTACGGATACCCTCCTGATACCAGGCAATGGCTACAGACTGCATATAACGGAAGTTTTTCTTGCCGCTTGATACACAGTAATCCACAAGATGCTCAATCAATTCCGGTGACATTGCCAGATCGTCGTAAAAATAAGAGAGAGTATTTAAATCGTTGGCGGTGAGCGGCCGTCCTATGTACATCTCTGCGATATAAATCAAATAAGAAAACTTATCATCTTTATTTTTCTGTGCCAGCTGAGAAGGAGTTAAGGTTCTCAGGGCAGGAATCGCTTTAGCAGAAGGTGTTTTCTCCGGAACTTCCTTTGCCGCTTCCGGTGCAGGCGCCTCTTTTTCCGGCTCCTTGAGATCGTCTGCATCAATCGTCAGGGCCGTGGAAACGGGGAGCAGTTTAATGGACCGGATCTCTCCGCCATCCATAACCAGATCCAGGAGGTTTTCTTTCTTCCAGTACTTAAGGGCACGGCAAATATCCCGTTCCGTAAGTTCAAGAAGATCTGCCAGACATGGTATGTTGAACTTCTGACCGTTGGAAACCATACGGAGAAGATAGATATAAACCTTCACATACTCGCCGTTGGCTTTAATCATATAATAATCCACAAAGGCATTCGGCAGTAAGGTACCGCCGGTTGGATATGTTGTCGTTACATTAATACTGCTCATAAATCCATCTCCCTAACATCAAGTTAATACGTCTCTTTTTTAATCTAAAAGAACTATAACGCAGACCGAAAGAATTGTAAATAGCCGCACTTTTCACAGAGTAATCCACAGAATAATTGTGGAAACTGTGGATAACGTGGATAACTAAATGAGATTGGCAGAAAGACAAGCTTCATGGAAAAAATTTGGCTGTGGAAAAAATAAAGAAAAATCCACAGGAAAAGTTATACACAATTGTGTATAACCCTGTGGATAACGTGGATAACTATTTCTTTACTAACTCATTGCCTATAGAATCAACATTTCCTGCCCCCATAGTTATCAACAAGTCATTTTTTTTGCATTTTTTTAAAATAAATTTTTCAATCTCTTTAAAATCCTGAATATATCGAACGTCTGTACCAAAATCTTCGATTTTTTTGGCTAAATCCTTTGCGTGGACCAGACCGGTATCCTTTTCCCTGGCAGCATAAATGTCGGTAATGATCACATGGTCACAGGCGCTCAGTGCCTCTGCAAAGTCATCCAGGAATGCGTTGGTTCTTGTGTAGGTGTGTGGCTGAAAAACACACCACAGCTCTTCGTGGGGATAATTCCTGCAGGCATTCAGTGTTGCACTGATCTCTGTAGGATGATGGGCATAATCATCAATCACAGTAAAGCCCTGACATGTGCCTTTGTACTCGAATCTTCTTTTAGCACCGGAGAAGGTCAGCAGCCCTGCTTTCACGGTTTCTATAGGAAGACCTAAGAAATCAGCTACAGCTGCAGCAGAAAGTGCATTATTAATATTATGCAGTCCGTTCACATTTAATGACAAAGAATCCACAAAAGATCCCTCTTTGTATAAATCAAAATGGCCGTGTCCCATAGAGTCATAAGAAATATTCTTGGCGGTGTAGGTAAAATCGTCATTGTCAATGCCGTAAGTGACATACTTGGCTTTCAGGCCGTCTACAATATAGGAAATATCATCGATCTCACCGTTCAGCACAAGAAGGCCGTCCTCCGGCAGCTTCTGGGAAAATTTCTTAAAGGATTCCCGGATTTCATCAATATCATGGAAAAAGTCCATATGGTCTTCTTCTATATTTAAGATAACGCTGATCTTTGGAAAGAATTCAAGAAAACTGTTTGTATATTCGCAGGCCTCTGTGACAAAGACATTGGAATGGCCCACACGGATATTTCCGTCAATAATATCCAGGATGCCTCCCACAGTGATGGTCGGGTCAGTATCTCCTGCCAGAAGAATGTGAGAGAGCATAGAAGTTGTAGTAGTCTTGCCGTGAGTTCCGGATACTGCGATTGCATTTTTGTAGTTATGCATCATCTGACCGAGCAAAGTTGCACGTTTCATAAGCGGAATATCTTTTGAGACAGCAGCTTTGTATTCTTCATTCTCCGGGTGAATGGCTGCTGTGTAAACAACAAGGTCGATATCGTCTGTAATATTTTCTGCGACTTGTCCGATAAAGATCTTGGCTCCCAGGGAGCTGAGTTTTTCAGTCATGTCAGAAGAGCGGATGTCAGAGCCGGAAACAGTAAATCCTTCCTTAAGAAGAATTTCTGCCAAACCGCTCATACTGATACCCCCGATCCCCATAAAATAAATATGAATTGGTTTCTTGAAATCTATCTGATACATAGGAAATCCTAACCTTTCTGTGAATTTATAAATTGTGTTTTTTCTATTATAGTGCACAAAAAAATAAGTTGCAAGGAAGGAAATGAGAATAAGGGGTATCTCAGGAAAAAGGTGTACACATTGATGGAAAATAAGTCGGTTTTTGTATTTCGTAATAGTAAAATATAATAATATTAGCGAAAATATATTATAATATTTGTTCACAATTAACGATGGAGATGCTATAATAAAGATTATCTAAGAAAGCATGTACGATGTTGATCCCTGCACAAGCATCAGGACTGGCTTCCGTTTTGGAGTTTGGAAGACAGCAGGTGCTTTGTTTTAGAGTATGGATGTTTACAATGGGAATCATAGTATGGGCGGAACGTGTCGAGAGTGGGTTTATTTTGCGGTGTGGAAAGGGGAAGGTGATAGGATAAAACGCCCGCATAACAGATTATCAGCTATATTATTGAAAACTAGGAGGAAGACAACATGCAAATTACAGATGTACGTATCAGACAAGTAGCAAAAGAAGGGAAAATGAAAGCAGTCGTTTCTATTACGATTGACAATGAATTTGTGGTACATGATATCAAAGTCATTGAAGGAGAAAAGGGACTGTTTATCGCAATGCCAAGCCGCAAAGCTGCCGATGGGGAGTACCGGGATATTGCCCATCCGATTAATTCGGTTACGAGAAATACAATTCAGTCCATGATTCTGGAACAGTATGAAGCCATGAGACTTGGAGATGTAGACGCTACACAGCCGGAAGAGGGAGCCGAGTAAACGCTTAATTAATATACTATGATTGTCCATACATAGACGGAAAAAACCGTCTTTAAAATGAAGAGATCAGCATATGGCATAGCCGTTTGAGTTATGCCATATGCTGTTTTTGCTTTTACAGAGAATTTTTGGTATCCTGTAAAAGAATATTTTATAATTCTAAATTAGGAGCGGGGATCTGACATGAATCAGGCAGCAAAGGAACAGGCATTTGAGAAAATTTATAATGAGAGCTATGATGAAATGCTCAAGTTTATGAAGGGGATGTTTTATTGGGACAGGCAGGAGGCGTACGATGTTCTGCAGGAAGTGTATCTAACGGCTTATGAGAAAATTGAACTTCTTTCGGATCATGAAAATCCGATCGGATGGTTAAAACAGACGGCAAAATATAAATCTTATCATGTGTTTGAGCGGAAAAATAAGATCAATGAAATACTTACAGATGAAAATTTGATGGAATTAAATAAAAAGTTTGAGGATGACTACAGCGGACTGCTGAAAACAGATCTTAAAAATATACTGACGGAAGATGAATATCAGCTTTTTTATGATTTTTATATTAAAGGCTTTTCGTTAAATGAGTTGGCCAAGTTCCGGGAGAGTACAGATCAGGCAGTAAAATCAAAGCTGGCCAGAATTCGGAGGAAAGCCAGGAAACAACTATTTATTCTTATCATGTTTGGCTGAAAATAAATTGTTAAATTATGCGACACCTGAAGGTGATTTGAGAGGACATAGAAGTGTAATCTAAAACCAATGGGAAAGGGGCCGCATAATGAAGAAGAATAGTTTTGATAAAATTCTGGAAGAGGCAGTCAGAGAGCTTGTGGAGGAGATCTGTCCAGACAATATTCCGGATGATGAAGTGTCGGACAGGACAAAAGAAAAGATGGAGGATGAGATTTCAGACGATAAGTAAATATGATAGGAGTTACATAAGGTGTAAGAAAAGTAGGTTTACTGTTATAGGATTAGCTTTGTCATGTGTTGTGTAATCCTTCCATCTTCTGCTATAATAATAAAATTAAATAAATTTTACTAAGTACAGGGACAGAAGATGAGACGATTTATAAAGAAACGATGGAAATTAGAATGGATGACGGAATTCTTGAAGCTGGAACCAGATCAAGAAAAACTGAATCACATTGAATATATTTTGGAATGTATCGATCCATTGAAATATGATCAACGATTGGATCGGGGAAAGTTTTACTGTGAGCATTTAAAAAGAAGAAATGAACAAAAGAGCAGAAGAAAGAAAAAGTACCTGTCTATTGCAGCAAAAGCAGCTGTATTTGTTCTTGTGTTTATTATATCAGCATAAGTTATTTGTTATGCAATTACAGGGAAATCCATATTTCATTATTTTGATCAAATAAAGGAAGAAACATCGACTGTTGACATTGATTATCATGACGCTGATGGAGAGTCTATTTTTGAAGCACTGAAGTCATTAATAAATTATATTGTGAATCAAAAAAACGGGCAGGGGGCAGAATATGAAAATAAAAAGGTTTCCTCATGGAAAGAAATATATACAATTAGTGATGGAAGGGTTATGTATCCCAGAAATATTCCAAAAGGATGGAAATTAAAAGAACTTAAAGTGCAGGTTTTTGGTACAGAAGTAGGATCATCTTTGGCCACATATAAAAATGGTAATAGATACTTCTACTATGTATTCGAAGATTGCAGCGGAGTAGATGGATCTACACGAGTCTACTTTGGTGAGAAAAGGAAGAAGATAAAAGTAGTAAAACACTCCGAAGGTGAGTTTTATTTATATCAGGGGAAGACGCAATTATCTGCAATAGGAAATATAAGGAAGTATCAAATACATATTGATGGAGACCTTTCAGTAAAAGAGATATCGGATTTGATTCGTTCAATTCAATAACAAAAAGGACAAAACTTATTTAAAATAGGTTTTGTCCTTTTTGTTATTGAAAAAGAGCATTGACAACAGATTGTAAAGACTTCGCTGGCCATTTTTTATGAGAGAGAGAATGAGGTCCAACGAAATAATCACAATCTGTTGTCAATGCCCTCTTATAATAGAAACTGAAATAATATGGAAAAAGTGATATTGATTTGAAAGTTTATTATAAAAATGCAGAAAGACCAATGATATCATGAATACATTGGCCTTTCTGCCTGCTGGTTTTCTAGGGTACTAGTAATCCCAAAGGCCAGCAAGAGAGATAAACCCAGCCATTAAAGCAGGTTTCCGCACCCGCTTAACCAATATTTTAGAATGGTTTGTGATTTGGATGGTTTTCCTTTCTTAAAAATAATTAAATAGTTAATATGTTTTCAGGAATAATGGCTGAAAAATATCCCTCTATAATAGAAACTGTTTTTAGAGCAAAAAGGTGAATGTTTTTTAAAAAAAGACGAGAATTCTCGTCTTTTTTATTGTAGTAAGGATAAATTAAATATATATTTTAATATTTACGAGTGGCTGTGTTAATATTTGCTGAACTAATTAATTTTCCACCTTTGGACTTATATATTTTTAAGGTGGCTGTTGCTCTATATTTATAACCTTTTGAAATATAGTAGGTACCGTAAAATAACTGTGATCCTTTTCCTTTTGCAGTTCCAGAATTAATTGTGTTCCAAGAACCATTTTTATATCTCTGAAGTTTCATAGAAATGGTTGAATAGTTTCCTCCAATTAATGGAATAGTACTTGCATAATAATTTGCCTTACCTTTAGAGATAGTTAAATTATAAGAAATATCTAGAAATCCTGATTTTTTAAAAACAAAAGGGAAAGTAGGGTTAGTATTCATTAGATAATTATTTTGTTTTACTTGAGAAGAGGATGCTTTTACTATATTTGGTGATGGAAACGATGTAAGAACTATAGCAAAAAATAAACTAAAAAATATGTAGATTTTAAATGATTTTTTCATGACTCCTCCTTTTATCCTTACTACTTTTAAAACAAAAGTAGGGATGAAAAGGTGAAGCCATATGATTTGCCTATTTATTACTAAAATTAGAGCATAAAGATGGAATCTATGAAGCTTTGTTGCAACTAAAAATGATATGTATCCTTTTACTAGTTTAGTCCTGCAAAGGGGTATACATATCATAGATTAATTATCTGAAGATCAGTTTTTATGGGCAAGTTTAGGTTTAAACTTGATAAAAATAGTAAAAAATTTTTTGTAACGGTAAGGGTAAAGATGATGACCTTGTTAAGAAGTGTGGAATTATAAGATAAATTTTAAGTACTCAACTGGGTTTATTCCTGTCATATACTTAATGAAAACCTTTAATGTGTTGCACAAAAATATTATTCTTTTGTATGTTAAGTTTATGTGGCATTGTTATATTTATTAAACTGATGTTTAGTATAAGAAGACAGTTTTAGCTTAGAAGAAACAATTAATTATGGCTAATTATAGAAGACAAGCGACTTTGGAAAATTTCATCAGACACATTGACAACTATAACAAAAAGCCATAATAAGGCTTCTGATTCAGTAGGTAAAAAGAAAAAAGCGAAGTGGGAAATCCACTCCGCTATCAAATCTAAATTTTTTGGTCTTTAATTTCTTACATACTTTTAAACTTTAATCAATGTCTTGAGGATTTTAATATTTAATTCCTTCAGCGATTTTGAGTAATTTATTCTTGGCTTCCTTGGAATAAATTTTGTAAATGCATTTATTGTTATACCATAGGAGGCTTTTATAAGTTCCTTTTAGGTAATAATATTCCGTATTTTTATCTACAAACTTTATATATTCAGTTTTATCAATATTTACATATGATTCAAAACTAGTATCTGAAGTTATTTGTATATATAAATAATTATCTTGTTTGTCTTTGTATTCATAGATAAAATAAGTCCCATTTTTAGCCACGGTCTTTTTAGAAAAGTGATAACTAGAAGGTATATAATTAAATGTAAAATCTGGATCTGCAGTATCTTCTTCCACTTTAATTATACGGTTATTTTGATTTGTAGTTTTAAATATAAAATTCAAAACAGGTTCCCTAAAAGCGTCAACACTCATCACAGTAATGGAAGCCACAGTAAGAAAGACTAAAAACACGGCAGCAACCCTTCGTGCGGTGACAAAACGGCGTTTTCTGTTTGCTTTTTTTCGCGCGGACACGAACATAGTATTCATTTTTTCATTCATTTGATCAGACAGCTCATCCTCAGGAATATCGTCAGGAGAGATGTCATCAGCCCATTCGTTTGTACCATATTTGATCATTTGGTCAAACATTTCTTCACTTCTATCTTTTTTATCTTTTGTACTCATAGCTCAATCCCTCCTTCTCATATAGAGCACGTAAGGAACTGCGGGCTAGACTGCACCGTTTCTTTGCAGCCAGTTCCGAGATTTGCAAAAGCGTAGCTATTTCCAGAAAACTGAATCCGTAGTAATAGTGCAGGATAAGAACTGTCTGCTGATTTGTGGGCAGCTTTTTAATTATATCCTTCATCACCTTCAAGTCAATAAATTCCAGATAGTGGTCGTTCGGGTCAATTAGATGTTCTGATTCTTCGCCATCATCGTAAGTCAGTTCTTCGTGACTATTTCTGCTCTCAACCTTAATCATGTCATAAGCGGTGTTCCGGACTATGACATACAGAAATGTAAATGCCTTATTCTCAGGTAAGTCCAAAATCTTTTCGGAATAAAGCAAAGCCTTTTCAAAAACATTTTGAAGTATATCTTCAGCCAAGGTGTCATCACGAATATATTGCTTTGCTACGAATTTAAACTTTGATGCATACTTGTTGTAGAGCATTTCAATATAGTCAACAGCGCTCTTCGTAGGAGGTTTATTCTTCCGCCGTTTCATCTTCATTCTCTCCCTTTTCCCCCGTTCATGGTTGGTATCTCTGTATCTCTCATTATAGATAGGTTTCCTGTTTTTGTAAAGCTTGTACAAAAAAAGCCTAAAGAAATATTCTAAAGGCTTTCGTCTTCTTCGATGACCTGTATTTCTAGAAAATCGAAGTTAATATCTTCTATAAAACTGTCATGATAAAACCTTGTTTTATCGTGGGTTATAAATTCATGTTTGTTAGCGTCTAACCAGAGGGGTTTTGGTAGGTCAAATTCATAACAAATGTCTTCAAGTGCCTTGTACACCTTTCGGGTGCGGTTTAAACCGGTATCCTCAACACTGATTACAGTGTCTTTCAGAAGCCGGTTGCTTTTCATTAGTTTCCCCCACATTCGGAACATAAGTCTACCTGCTTTCTTTCTATATATATTATGTATAATAGAAGATAAATATAAAACAGTCAATATTGTAGTAAAGGAGAAAATGATTTAAAATGACTTTAAACAAAGAATGGTAGAGGAGATTAACACATGAAGATTTTAAAACGGTTCTTTATTGATGGATTGTCCGGTATGGCGCAGGGACTGTTTGCAACCCTGATTATCGGAACAATATTGGAACAGGTGGGAGTTTTACTGGGAGGCAATCTTGGACAGCTTCTTGTATTGGGTGCGGCAGCAGCAAAGGTTCTGACAGGAGCAGGGATCGGGGTAGGAGTTGCTTCAAGATTTCAGGAATCGGTTTTGGTGACAGTCTCAGCAGCCGGTGCCGGGATGATTGGTGCCTATGCATCCAAGATCGTGGCAGGTACTTTGGTTGTTAAGGGGGCGGTTGTTTTATCAGGGCCGGGTGAACCTTTAGGCGCCTTTTTGGCTGCTTATGTAGGGATTGAACTTGGGCGGCTGATTTCAGGGAAAACCCAGCTGGATATTCTGCTGACACCTTTGGCCGTTATATTATCCGGCGGTGCTGTAGGATTATTTTTGGGACCTTGGATCAGCCAGCTTATGACACGTCTGGGGGATTTGATCCGATGGGGAACAGAGCAGCAGCCATTTCTTATGGGAATTGTAGTCTCTGTACTGATGGGGATGGCGCTTACGCTGCCAATCAGCTCGGCGGCCCTGGGGGTCATACTGAATCTTTCCGGGATTGCTGCCGGGGCTGCGGCTGTAGGATGCAGTGCCCAGATGATAGGATTTGCAGTGGCCAGTTTCAGGGAAAATAAAGTAGGAGGATTGATTGCCCAGGGGATTGGGACATCCATGCTTCAGGTTCCGAACATTGTAAGGAAGCCGTGGATCTGGATTCCTCCTATCCTTACCAGTGCTGTTTTGGGGCCGGTTTCTACTATAGTATTAAAGATGACAAACAATGCGATTGGTTCCGGTATGGGCACGGCCGGACTGGTCGGACAGATCATGGGATATAAAACTATGGTGTCCGGCGGGGTATCTCCGGCCACCACAGCAGTTATGATTATTGGAATGCATATTGTTGCCCCTGCCCTTTTAACTTACTTTATATCAGAGGGAATGAGGCGTATGGGCATCATCAAACAGGGAGACATGAAATTGGATATGTGATGATACTATGTGATAGCAGCATGTTTTGCAAAGTACCGTACAGAATCTTCTACTCCGCATGCTATATATGAAGCCAGTTCCATGACAGTGTGGAGCCGTGTGGTCTGTATTGTGTTAAAATTTGTCTCTGAAGTGTAATTTACGATGCCTGTAATGGAGATATCCCCTACAGGAGGAAGCTCTTTATCTACACCCTGGCCAGGGAAAAGCGGCATGGATGACACCGTGACGAAACCTACATGGTCTATGGAGCCCAGGCAGGCATCCACAGCAATAACAAAAGGCTCCTTATAAGAATGGTAAATGTCTGACATTGTTTGAGCCAGGTTTCCTGCGTGGACAGGCTGAGACAATGTTCCGAAAACTTTATAATAAGAAGAAGCCATTAACTGATGCCCCACCAGAGGCCCAAGGCAGTCACCGGTAGCACGGTCCGTTCCCACACAGAGGACCACCACCGGCTGGCTGTCGTTTTTTTGTATTTGAATCCGGCGGATCAAATCCGCCTGCAGCAGGGCACCTGCTTCCCTGTTTTTTGGATTAAAATAGGATATTCGGTCTGAAATGCGCATTGCGTTCTCCAATCATTTCTTAAATAACATTTCCGCCTGATAAGACGCTCCATATAGTTTATACAGAAATAAAAAAAGTATACCGCAGGCCAAACAGTGTTTTATATCATTCAGCCGGGTAAGCCTGCACAAACATGTCCTGAGAATATGAAAATTATTTTGTTCTGTCGACGCCCTTTGATAAAAAAATTGAAAATACTGTGATAAAGTCTTTGGTATTAAAGAGGAAAGGGAGGCTTTTTCGTGAGAGCAGAAAATCAGTTGCCGAAGAACATCAGACAGATCGGCGGGCCTGTAGGAACCACAAAGGTTTATATCGAAGACTTTGTAGTTACATTTTTAAAAGCATTGACGACGGACAAGAACACTTTTGTAAGAGGGGCCATATTATTTGGAGAAAAGAAAAGTATTGATAATGAAACTGTGATATTTATCAGAGGTGCTGTAGAGGGGCAGAATATAGAGTTAGATTTGGACGAGACCGTATTTGACGATAAGGTTTGGAGAGAAATTTATCAGAAAAAGGAACGGTTTTTCCCGGATCTTGATGTCATTGGCTGGGCCCTTTCCAGAATGGGATTCTCAGTGCGGCTCAATGATAAGATTAAAAAGACGCATTTTGAAAACTTTCCGGGGGACGGGAAAGTTCTTTATATGACAGATCATCTGGAGGGGGAAGATGCTTTTTATGTTTACCGAGGACAAGATCTGGTCCGTCAGAGCGGCTATTACATATATTATGAAAAGAATCCGATGATGCAGGAATACCTGATTGAGCGGAATCAGAAGCTGAAAGAAGTTACATCGTATGAAAATATGCTGGAGGCCAAAAGGGATGAAAAAATTGTGCGGCAGTTCCGCACGATTGTACAGGAAAAGCAGAAAAGCAGTAAGACAAGAGACCGGATGAAGCGGCTTTCCTCCAGTGCGGCAATGCTCCTGGTATTGATTTTGGCAGGAGGTATGTTTTACTATTCCAGACTGGACAAGAGTTCATCTTTTGGTGACGCCATTCACGGGGCAGTGGAGACAATGGGCAGAGGTGTAAAAGATAACGTTTCTATGGATGAAGAGAATAAGGAGTCGGGGACAACCACAAAGCAGCTGCCGGCAGACACCCAGGAGACAGATGATTCTCAGACAACAACAGCAGAGCGGGATAAGAAAACATCGGCCAGTACCAGAACTACGCAAGCGGCAGCCTCAGCTTCTACAGCTTCAGCCACACAAAAATCTACACAGACGGCAGCCCGCAGTCAGACCTATGTGGTCAGAAAAGGGGACAGTCTGGTATCCATTTCCCGAAAGATGTACGGGACCAGAAAGTATATGTACAAGATATTAGATGCCAATCGGATTGGGCCGAAGGAACATATCTATCCCGGACAGAAACTAATTATTCCTAGTATAACAAAGTGAAATCATGTATAATAAAGCGTGAAATTGATAATGTTAAATAAAAATACAGAGGTTTTACTATGGACCACAGGATAAAGTCAGGGTTTTCCCTTTATACAAACAGCAGGGAAGCAATACAGAATTCTATCCGGAAAAAGCAGATCCGAAAAAAACAGAGATTGATTCTTCTGGGTGTTCTTTGTGCAGTGCTTCTGGCTATTTTTCTGGCTTATAGGTACAGAACGTACCATTCGCTTAAGACAGAAAAGGTAATAGCGGAACATGTAGATTCCGCAACAAAGTTCTTAGCATATAAGAATGGCTCCATCAGTTATAATGAAGACGGGATTTCATATATTGACGAAGATGGGAAAGTAGTATGGGAAAAAGCTTATTCCATTAAGAATCCGATTGTTTCATACTGCGGTGATTACATCGTGGTTGCATACAAGAATGGAAATGAGATTCTTCTATATGACAGCAGCGGAAAAGTAAAAAGATTTTCTGCCTCATATGCGATTAGCGATGTAGAAGTGGCCGAACAGGGTGTCATCGCTGCCATACTGCAGGGGGATGATGAAAATTATATAGAACTTTATGATGCTTCTCAAAAGAAGCTGGTGACGATCAAGACCACGATTGATGAGAATGGCTATCCTCTGGATATTGATCTGTCAGATGACGGTACGATGCTCGCCGTCAGCTATCTGGTAGTGGACGGACTGCAGACGAAGAACCGGGTGGCGTTTTATGATTTCGGAGAAAAAGGACAGGAAAAAGAAGACCGGCTTTTGGCAGGATTTGATTTTAAGGATACGGTCATTCCAAAGATTCAATTTATGGGCCGAAATACTGTGTGTGCCATTGGAGATAATAAAACAATAATTTTTAACACAAAGGACACACCTTCGAAACAAAAAGAGATTAAAATAGATTCAAGGATCAAAAGTGTAGCTGCGGATGAATCTCATTTTGCACTGGTTCTTGAGAACAAAAAGAAGTCATCCAAAGAACAGTACCTGGTACAGGCCTATAACCGGTCCGGAAAAAGGGTTATGGAGAAGGAGATCAAGACAGAGTTCTCTAATGTATACCTGGGTGCGGACGGAGTTTTGTTTGTTGGAAACTATCATTGTTCTATGATTAATTTTGCCGGGCATGAAATGTACCAGCAGAATTTTAAAAAAAGGATTCAGTCTATGGCCCCTGCGGGCAAGGCAGAACGGTACTTAATTACTTTTGAAGATAAAACACAGTTGGTTAGATTACGATAGATGGTGATATTATGGGACAGATTATTTTAATTGTGTTACTTCTGATTTTGGTGTTTGATACGATCAGAGGTTACAGAAGGGGATTTTTGAAGTCGCTGCTTCTCCTGGCTACATGGCTTTTGACATTTGCCATTGCCTACTCGGCTGCAGATACAGTGAAGCAGTATGTGATACAGATGTTTATGAAGTCGGAACAAAATATACTGACAGATCAGCTTGCATACTTTATTGCTTTTGCGCTGATTGTGGTTGTGCTTAAGATTTTGTTTTCTATATTAGTCGGTATTATCAGCAAGTTTGGGGATCTTCCGGTGATCGGATGGTTTAATCATCTGTTCGGAGGGGTTCTGGGATTCGCAAAAGGAGTGATCGTGGTATCATTTTTACTGTTTGCTGTTTACCTCTGCCAGTATATAGGACTTCAGCAGGAGTACAGCCAATGGATGCAGTCCAGTTCTTTACTTCAATTTATAGTGGAAAACAATCCGGTGATTTCAATTCTAAAGGGAGCAATTCCTTTTTAGGGATAGCAGGAGACCCCGGGAGAAACGGCATAAAAACGCTGTTTCTCCCGGGGTTTTTATTTCATAGGAAAGTGCGTCCCATGAAATAAAAAACGCTCCGCGAGGATCGCACTGCGGCAATAAGGAATCATGTCGCCAAAGCGACCCGCCGCAGGCGGAGAATCCCGCAAGC
>NZ_JAGZSD010000022.1 GCF_018381315.1 Anaerostipes sp.
AAAGATCAATGAGGAAAAAACAGCAGGGAAAACAGGAGATTATCCGCTGACGATTGCAACTCCAAACGGAACCCAGATCACGATTCATGTATATCTGAGAGACCAGGGCAGCAGCCATAAGGAAGGAGAAAAGACTTCCAGCATTGGTGCCAACGGATTTACGAAACCGACAGGAGGAAAGCTTTTTACAGAGGATGAGATCAGGGAACTCTGCAAAGCCATGGGAAAGGATCTGTATGGGAATAATGAAGTGCCGTCAGTGGATGGAGAACAGCTTAAAAAGATCAACGATGCCAAGGACAACTATCGGACAGGGGAGTTTCCATTGACCTTTAGGCTGGAGGACGGAACGAAGACCACCGTTACCATAACGCTTACGGGAGTGCATAAAGTGACGTTCGATTCCGACGGAGGGGACTACCAGCCGGAACCCCAGATGATAAACGGAGGAGAAAAAGCATCACAGCCAAGGGATCCCAAAAG
Source organism: Anaerostipes sp. (assembly GCF_018381315.1). Classification (GTDB taxonomy): domain Bacteria; phylum Bacillota; class Clostridia; order Lachnospirales; family Lachnospiraceae; genus Anaerostipes. The sequence goes on from NZ_JAGZSD010000022.1 coordinate 484, forward strand.
AGATGGATATACCTTTGAAGGCTGGTATTATATCGATGAAAATGGAAAAGAAGCCAGATGGGACTTTGATACACCGGTGAATGACAGTGTGAAACTGACAGCGAAGTGGAAACAGATACCCAAAGAGACTGGGACAGAAAAAAAGAAGCAGCCACCCGAAAAAGGGACGGAACAGGGAAGCGGAGGAAAGAAACAGACGCCGCAAAAGTGGAAATACAGAGAAGTCACAAAAGAAAACAGACAGAGAGCAGCGAGAACTGGTGATCATAAAGCCTTGTGGCCTCTTTTATGTCTGATGGGAGGATCAGCGCTTATGTGCACTCTACTCCTGTGGAAAAGGAAAACCAAATAGAGGATAAAAAAGGGGCCAAAACGACGGTTTTGGCCCTTTTTTTGACGGCATTAAGGGAAGGATGCCGGAGCAGAAACCTAACCTTTTCCGTAAATTTGTTCTCTTGAAAAGTAGGGAATAATGTATTGGAGCCTATGGAGTATGTGGGGAGGAAAATAAATGGGAGACGAAGACATGTGGAGCCGGATGATACTGGACAAGATGGATCATATGATTTATCTCACGGATATGGACAGTTACCAGCTTCTATACATTAATCAGTTCGGAAAACAGCTTTATAAGATCAATGACGACAAAGAGTATGCCGGTAAAATGTGCTATCAGGTTCTTCAGGGGAACGACAGCCCATGCAGTTTCTGCACCAACGCCCAGCTCAGAGAACATGGAGCCTATACGTGGCTTAATCACAATCAAATATTGGATGAGTACTTTGTTATCAAGGATAAGATGATTCAAAAAGACGGGAGGAATCTGAGGGTTGAAACAGCCTACAATGTGACCAGTACAGAGCAGCAGAAGAAAGAGCTGGAGAGCAAACTGATCAATGAAGAAACATTGATACGCTGCATAAAAACGCTGGAAGAAATCACTGATATGGAGACAGCAATCCATAAGCTTCTGGAGATCATAGCAAAATTTTATGACGGAGACTGTGCTTATATTTTTGAGGCAGATATAAAAAATCATGTTGTCAGGAAGACATATGAATGGTGTACGGAACAGGGAGGATGTTACAAAGACCAGACGATATCAGAGACAGGAGCAAAAAAGTGGATGGAACTGCTCCAATGCAGAGGCGGAGTTTTAATTACTGAAAACGACAGAGAGCTTGACAAAGAAAAGGAAGCATATGAGATCCTGAAACTGAGGAATGTTTCCAGTGTGGCTGCGGTGCCGCTGACGGAAAAACAAAGATTCACCGGATTTATAGGTGTTGACCATCCGAAGAATAATACTCAGGGGCTGCTCTTATTAAAATCCGTAGCGTCTTTTGTGCTGAATGATATTCAGAAACGGCGGATGATGAAAAAATTGGAGCAGATGAGCTATATAGACAATCTGACAGGCCTGGAAAACCGGAACAAGTATTTTCAGGTTCTGCAGGAACTGGAGGAATATCCGGCAAAAAATCTGGGAGTAGTGTTCCTGAATCTGAATGGCCTCAAGCTGATAAATGATTCTTACGGGCAGAAATACGGAGACCGGCTGATCTGTAATGCCGCTTCTGTGCTGTCCGGGATTTTTGAAGAGTATGTTTACCGGACCGGAGGGGACGAATTTGTGGTCCTGTGCCCTGGAATTTCAAGAGAAAAATTTGAATACAAGATGACAGAGTTAAGAAAAGAAACAGAGCATAATCAAGAGCTGAATGTCTCCATGGGAGCTGTATGGGATTCCGGGAAAAGAGGAATAAAGGAGCAGATAAGCTATGCGGAAGATTTGATGTATATAGAAAAGCAGTCATATTATAAGAAAACACTGAACGTGGAATATAACCGCAGATCGGCGATAGCAAAAAAATTGATAAGAGACGTTGAGAGAGGCCGGTTTGTGGTATATCTCCAGCCGAAAGTGGAGATAGAAACCGGACGGATCATAGGAGCAGAGGCTTTGGTGAGAAAAACACAGAAAAATGGGACCCTTATCATGCCAGATTCATTTATCCCGATCTATGAACTGGAAAATGTAATCAGCCATGTGGATCTGTTTGTTCTGGAAGAGGCCTGCCGGATTATCAGGCAGTGGGAACAGACTGCGGCTTCATCTTTGACAGTGTCTGTGAATCTCTCAAGGGTTACATTGATGGAAAAGGATATCGTAAACAGAATTCTGGATGTATGCCGCAGGTATCAAGTGGAGCCTTCTAAAATATGCATTGAGATCACGGAGAGTTCTTCCAAGATCCGGCTGGAAGAGCTGAGCCGGCTGGCAGGGGAGATTATAGAAGCAGGATTTAAAATATCTTTGGATGACTATGGAACTAAATACTCAAATCTGGCCATACTGTCGGCCATCGACTTTAATGAAATCAAGCTGGACAAAAGCCTGATCGAAGGACTGGAGACAAATGAAAAATCACAGGTTCTTGTCCGATATGTTATTTTAATGTGCAGGACACTGAATCACATGATTCCCATCGCAGAAGGAATTGAAACCGAAGGACAGATTGATATTCTTAAAAATCTGGGCTGCAGTTTTGGTCAGGGCTATTATTTTTCAAAACCAATATCAGTCAGTGAGTTCTTTCAAAGATATCTACGGGCAGAGGCAAAAGGCAGATAAGATGAGCTTTTATGATGTTCAAAAAGAGCGTGTGACACTGGTCAGAAAGAGTGGTAAAATATAGACAGGAAAACTTTGAGGGCAAACTAAGAGATGGGGTGACTGCCATGAAAAAATTAATCCGATACACCAACCGTTTCATGCGCCATGCAGACTGGAAGGATCTTGTAATGATCAAACTTTGTGCCTGCTCTGCCGGAGTTATGTGGGGGCTGGCGCTTCCGAAGAAGCTGCATAAAGCAGTGGTATTTGCGGTGACAACACTGTTTACAGTAACATTTCTGCCGGAGATCATGAAATTTTTCAAAGTCAACAGATTATAAGCGTATAAAAAACCATCCGGACAGAAGCGGCAGACGGCTTGTCCGGATGGTTTTTTTATTTCATAGGAAGTGCCTCCCATGAAATAAAAAACGCTCCGCGAGGATCGCACTGCGGCAATAAGGAATCATGTCGCCAAAGCGACCCGCCGCAAGCGGGATTCTATCTTGTTACAGTTCTTTTCTGTCATAAGTGCCTCTGATACCCAGCTGTTCTCTGTATTTGGCTACGGTCCTGCGTGAAATAGAGATTCCCTTTTCTTTCAGGAGCAGAGACAGTTTCTGGTCGCTGTATGGTTTTTTGGGATTCTCCAAGGACACCAGTTCCCTCAATAATTCCTTGATGCTGACCGCATTCATTGGGGTATCTGAAGCGGGGGAGGAGCCGGAAAACAAACATTTCATGGAGATAATACCGCAGGGAAACTGCAGGTACTTTCCTTTGATTCCCCGGCTGACGGTAGAGACATGCATGTGAATATCCTCTGCCACTTCGCTCATCGTCATAGGCTTTATACTTCCGTGATTTTTTAAAAATTCCGGCTGTCTCATAAGAATAGCCTCAGTAATCTTTATCAAGGTATTCCTGCGCTGTTCAATGCTTGCGATGAGAAATCTGCACCGCTCATATTTTTTTCGGAAATATTGTTTTAGTTCCGAGTCATTTGTTCCTCTGAGCATCCGTACATAGTAGTCATTCAGAGAATAATTCCCTATCCAGTCATCATTAAGGCGGATATCCCATTGATCTTCCTGATGTGTTACGATGATATCCGGAGTGATGTATTCAATTTTTTCTGTGGAAAATCCTTTAAGCGGTTTGGAATTAAGATTCCTGATCCATGCAATATTTTCCCGCACCTTGGCGGTGCTGATGTTCAGGCTTTTGGAGATAGTGCTGATGTGCCCCAGGGCAATATCATCCAGATGATTTTGAATGATCTTTTCCAAAACCGGAGTTTTTTGTCCGAGATGGTCAAGCTGACGAAGCAGATATTCCGGCAGGCTTCGGGAAAAAATACCCACCGGTTCCAGACCGGACAGAATTTCGTAGCATTTTTTGATCTCCCGTACAGGGATTGTGAGAAGGCCGGAAAGTTCTTTAAAAGGGACCCGGAAAAAACCGCCGGAATCCAGACAGTCAATCATAAACTTCATGGTCTGCCATTCTCCTTTTGTGTAATTATTTTGGTTTAACTGGTCCAGGAGATATGTTTTGATTCTGTCCGGAGTCTCTTCAGGAATATCAAAATCCCGCCTTTCCCATACAGCACAGCCAGAACCGGCAGGTGCATAGTCAAGAATGGGGTTCTCTATGTATTCATTCTGCAGAAAGTCAGACAGTTCCCCATTATCCAGTGACAGGATGTGTAGAGACTGGATTTGAGACTGGGACATCTTCTGCTTCTGATGAAGTTCCAGAGCAGAGCGGTAAGACACGTCCAAAAAATCTCCTCCTTTCTTTTCTCTGATTCTTAGATCAAAGCATTGTTTATGTACGCCCTAAAAAGTGTCACAGGCTTCATGAGCCTGGTCAAGCAGCAGGTTGCAGTAGCGGATCTGTTCTCTGGAGTTATTGATTGCTGTCTCTACGGCGGTTTTGGTATCTGCGGTGTTCAGAGAAGAGACCAGTTCAAACAGCAGAGGAAGATTGACTCCTGCTACCAGATGAATATTTTTTTCTGTCAGATATTTCATGAATTCATTGTTGACACTTCCGCCGAAAATATCGGTGGCGATGATCAGTTCTTCATCGGGACCAAGTCCTTCTATGATTTCCCTGACCGGGGTTTCCACTTCTGACATATTATCCGTATAGGCACAAAGTGTGGACACAGAGTCCTGCCTGCCGGTCACCAGTTCCATTGCATTTTTAATGCCTTCAGCAAATGTGCTGTGAGTTGCGATCAATAATCTTTTTTTCATGTTTGTCACCTCGTTGAATTTTAGTATGCTGTCTGGGCATAACACTGATTTACACTTGTATATAGAGCAAAAACTGTGCCAAGTAATAGTGTCAAAAGAGTGTATATTGACAAATGGCGGGAAGCTGGCATAATGAAACTAAATTGTACCGGACAAATGAGATGAGGGTGAGGGATATGATGAAGGAAGAATTGCTGTCATATATAAAGAAGCAGACGAAACAGATGGATTTTGACTGTGTGGATAAGTCTTGTACGGCAGATGAGATGTCGGGGATATTTCAGGTGAAAAGGAATACGGTGAGTCACTATCTCAATCAGGAAGTCGGGAAATCTCTGTTTAAGGTTAATACGAGACCGGTTCTGTTTTTTGATGCAGAAGTGTTTGCAGAACGTTTTTTTAAAGCAGAGAAATCTGTCTATGCAAGTCTGGATGAATTGTTTTTGGAGGATGCAGAAGGCGGGGAAGATGCGTACCAGTCAGAGGATCCTCTGGAAAGCATGATCGGAGCCAGGGGCAGTCTTAAGAAAGCCATTGAACAGATTAAGACCTCTGTGTTTTATCCGAACACAAGTCTGCCGGTGTTTCTCCATGGGGATACAGGGGCCGGAAAAAGCTATATGGCCAGGCAGATTTATGAGTTTTCTGTCCGCAGCAGGGTACTGCCGGAAGGAGCACCGTTTATCACGCTCAACTGCGCCCAGTATGCCAATAATGTGGAGCTTTTGTCCAGCAACCTGTTTGGATATGTAAAGGGTGCATTTACCGGTGCCTACGGGACATCCAAAGGTCTGCTGGAAGCTGCGGACGGAGGAATGCTGTTTTTGGACGAAGTACACCGGCTGAATCATGAGAGCCAGGAAAAGCTGTTTATTTTCCTGGATCAGGGGATTTTCCGCAGGATGGGAGAAAGCGAGGGATGGCACAAAGCAAACGTAAGGATTGTCATGGCGACCACGGAAGATCTGGGTTCCAACTTTTTAGATACTTTTTTGCGCCGGGTGCCGATTGTAGTAGAGATTCCTGGTCTTATGGAACGGGGATACCAGGAACGGCTGCAGTTTATTTACCGCTTTTTCATTCAGGAGAGCCAGGTGCTCGGGAGAGAATTTTCGGTTTCGGGGAATGTGCTGGATGCACTGGCCAGCCATGAATTTAAAGGCAATGTGGGAGAACTTCAGAATACGATCAAATACCTCTGCGCCACAACCTATGCAAAGAATAAGGAGAAAGAAAAGATCACCCTCAGGCTTGGAGATCTGCCGGATGAGATTATTTCAGAGATCGCCTTGAATGATGAGAGAAAAATAAAGAAAAGCCAGGAAATTCTGATCACACCGGAGTCTAAGCCGGAGACAGTTTCCGGTGCAGATACGGAAGAATCAATGCATTATCAGGAACTGTTTGTAAAGCTGGGGTCCATTTTTGAAGAATTCCGCAGCCAGGGATATGAGGCAGAGCAGTTTGAGAAACGCTGTTTCCATGCAGTCAGTGACATGCTGGACCGGCTGATCTGCCAGCAGAGCAAAGAGTCCGAGACTATGCTCATGCGCTATGTGATCGGAAGTGTGCATGAAGCTTTCCGGTATGTAGAATACAGTTCTAATGTCCGGTTTGGCGGTAATGTGCTCCACGCGGCAGCAGCATACTTCTTCTATTTGAACGGTCATCCCGCAGAATATGCGGCTGAGAAAAAAGTCTCTGCTGAGTTTCTCTCTTTTGCGGAGCATCATTATAAGCAGGAGACCCGGCTTGTAAAGAGGATGATGGATCTGCTGTCTGCAAAAATGGATTTAAATGTTACAGAGGCGGACCTTCTTCCCCTTGTCATTTATTTTAAAAGCCTGAATGTAAAGTCTCAGGAAGGCAGAACAAAGGCCATTATTTTAGCCCACGGATATGCTACCGCCAGCAGTATTGCCAATGTGGCCAACCGGCTTTTGGAAGAAACCGTTTTTGAGGCAGTGGATATGCCGATTGACAAGAAGATGGAAGACATCGTGTGCTGGATGAAGGAATATATTGAACTTCATGATCTGAGCAGCGGACTCTTGTTTCTTGTGGATACAGGTTCCCTGATGGATATCTATGAAGAACTCAGAGATATACTGAGGGTACCGGTTGCTGTTGTCAATAATATTTCCACTCAGATGGCGGTGAATGCAGGACAGATGGTGAAGCAGAAGTACCGGCTTGAGGACATTTTGTCCAGGCTGAAGAAATACAACCAGACTGAGTATCAAATGATCTATCCAAAAGTGGACAAGCAGAAAGTGATTTTGACCTGCTGCCTTACCGGGACCGGAACGGCAGAGCAGATTCGGGGGCTCATTGAAGACAGTATTCCATCCGATATTGATATCACCGTGGTCTCTTACGACTACGACCAGCTGAACAATCAGGCCACGGCGGATGCCCTTTTAGACGGATATGATATTCTGGGCGTTATCGGCACTGTAAATCCAAAACTTTCGGAAATTGAATTTATACCGCTTGAAGAGGTGGTGTCCGGGGAGGCAGACCGGAAGATGGAAAAGATTCTGTCTCCGGTCATATCTTCTGAGAGGATCCGTGAGATCAATGACCACCTTGTAAGAAACTTCTCTGTCCGTCAGCTGATCGGGTCTCTGACCATATTGGACACGGACAAGATTATGAATCATATTGAAGACTGTCTGAAAAAATATGAGATTATGGACGGCAGGCCGCTGTCAAACAGTACTAAGATCAATCTTTTTATTCATGTAGGATGTCTGGCGGAGCGTCTCATCAGGAGAAGTCCTATTGAAGATTATCCTGATATGGACGTATTTGAACAGGAGCGGACAGAGGAGATTGCAAAAATAAGAAATGCTTTTAGTGGGATAGAAGACACTTATAGTGTCAAAATCCCACTGTCCGAAATTGGATATATTTATGATATTATAAGCGGAATATAAGAAAAAAAGCCGTTTCCGGTGACTGAGGCAAAAGCGTGACACTAAGTTGGCACGCTTTTTGTTGTATAAATGGGCAGAAAGCAAAATTCATTACATTTATACGATCTGGAAAGGAGAAATACATACAATGATTATTTCAATGGGAGAAATGCTTGCCAAGGCAAAGAAGGAAGGCTATGGGGTGGCGGCTCCGAACGTATTCAACCGGGAGACCATCGAGGCATCTTTTCTGGCGGCAGGAAAACTGAAGGCACCGGTGATACTGGACGTAGCTTCTGTCCACGGTATTTATGAATGTGCGGATCTGGCAAGGTTTTATGCAGCGAGATACCCGGAAGTTCCGGCAGCGGTAAATCTGGATCACGGCGGCGCTTTTGAGAATATCATACAGGCCATTCATGCCGGATTCAGTTCCGTTATGATTGACCGTTCTACACTTCCTTATGAGGAAAATGTAAGGGAAGTAAAGGAAATCGTGAAAATAGCTCATGCTGTGGGAGTTTCTGTCGAGGCAGAGCTTGGACATGTGGGACAGGGTGACGAGTACGAGGAGACCAGAGATGCAGGACTTACGAAACTTGAGGAAGCACAGTCTTATGTTGAGGAGACCGGAATAGACTGTCTGGCTGTGGCTGTGGGTACTTCACATGGGGTGTATAAAGGAACTCCGCACCTGGAATTTGAACTTCTGTCTACTTTATCTAAAGAAATAGCAATTCCTCTCGTACTTCACGGAGGTTCCGGCACAGGTGACGACAACCTTGCCAAAGCAGTAAAAACAGGAATTCAGAAAGTGAACTTAAATACAGATTTAAGTGAAGCCGGAAAGAATGCACTGAGGAAGGCCCTTGCAAGCAGTGCACCGAAAAAGGACGCAAAGGCCGCCGGAGAGTTTGCACCAAAGAAAATGAACATGCAGCAGACCATTGCTGCGGGAGCGGAAGGATTCCAGGAGGTGCTGGAACATTACATGCGGCTGTTTGATTCACAGAACCGATGGTAGAGACTATGGAGCTCATCGGGAGGGAACAGCCTGCTCCCATGAATCATATTTTCCGGTTTTATGAGCTTAGAGACTATCTGAGAGCGGCAGCCGAGACCGGATATGAGAGCATTGACCTTTGGACATGCGGAGCCCATTATTTTGTGGATGCCCATACATATGAAGAAACAAAAAAACTGAAAAATATGCTGCGGGACTATGGACTTAGAGCAGTCAGCATAACGCCGGAACAGTCCTGTCCAAAGCCTTTTCATATGGCAGCGAAACGGCCGGAGGTCAGGCAGAAAACAGAATATTATTTTAAGCATATGATTCAGGCTGCATCAGAGCTTGAATGCGGCAGAGTACTCATTACGTCCGGATGGCAGTTCTTTTCGGAAGAAAGGGAGGAGGCATTGAAGAGGAGCGAAGAAATGGCCGGGGAACTCTGCAGGTTTGCAGAAAGCTATGATGTATGCCTGACCATGGAGACCTTGTCTTCAAAGAGTACAAGACTCTGCAATACCATAACAGATTTAAAACGAATGATGAAGGCTGTAAACTCCAGGCAGTTCGGGGTAACCGCAGATATCCATACGATCCATAATGCAGGGGAATCCCTGCAGGACTGGTTTGACACATTTGGGGACCGGATAAACCTGGTGCATTTTATGGACTACAGAGACGGAGTTTTTACACACCTGAAGTGGGGTGACGGGACCTGTGATCTTAAAGAGACTTTAAAACTTCTGGACAGGAACGGCTATTGCGGGCCTCTGATTCTGGAATATACGGACAGCCGGTATTTTGAAGATCCGGTTTCAGTCTATATGGATACTATGAAGAAATTGAAACCATATATCAGGAAATAGAGAAAGAGGTAAGAGAGATGGCAAAAACAGAGACGACAAGATTTGCAGTGATCGAGCAGGAGAGAGTGGTAAAGGTGCATGAACGGAAACTTCCGGAACTTAAGCCGGATGAAGTGCTGATTAAAAACGGGGCATGCAATATCTGTACCACAGATTACGGACAGTGGACCGGTGCCAGAAAGAATCTGAAGTTTCCTATGGCGTTCGGGCATGAATTCAGCGGGACTATTGCAGGCATGGGACCGGAGGTAAAGGGATTTGAGATCGGAGAAGCAGTGGGCATCGGCTATGACAACTGCGGAGAGTGTGAATTTTGTCAAAAAGGCCTGACCAGTGAGTGTGTGACCTTAGGGGAGGGCAGGAACAAACTTTCACCGGACGGCTATCACGGAGGATTCGGATGCTCTGAGTATGTGATCAAGCCGTACCGCTCACTGTTTAAGATGGACCCCTCTGTCGATCCTTCTGAGGCGGCATTTGTGGAACCGGTGGGAACAGTCTGCCAGGGACTGCGCAAATTACGGGTGTCAGCGGGAGAAAAAGTGGTGGTCATCGGAGCAGGGACTATGGGAGTTTTGAATGCACTGGCCTTGAAAGCAGAAGGATGTGACGTGCTCATCACAGAGATGATGGAGAAAAAGCTTAAGACTGCAGAGGCTCTGGGTCTGCATGTAGTGGATGTATCCAAAGATGATCCGGTAGAAAAAGTAAAGGAATGGACGGATGGACGGGGTGCCGATGCAGTGATTCTGGCAGTGGGGGCCACAGCCGCCAATGATCAGGCCATTGAAATGGTGAAGCATCTGCACGGAAGGATTCTCTTATTTGCAGCAGGATATCCGGCTCCCGAACTGCACGCTGATTCAAATTTGATCCATTACAGAAAAATGGAATTAATCGGTACATTTTCAGCAGATCTCTGTGACTTTAAGAAGGCAGCAGAGCTGATCAGCCAAAAGAAAATTGACCTGTCAAAGCTTGTAGAAGCAAAATATCCCCTGGATCAGGTAGAGGAAGCGTTTGAGGCTGCTGTTGTCCCTGGGGCATACAGGGTCAGCGTAGTGTTTTAAGAAAAATAAAAGGAGGAATTACCTATGATTAAAAAGCTGAGAGTCGATTACCGTCTGGTTCATGGACAAGTGGCGATCTCCTGGTCCAGAGCACTTGGAGTGGACTGTATCCTGGTAGCCAATGACGAGGTGGCAAAAGATGAGATGCGCCAGTCTATGCTGCGTATTTCCAAACCCCAGGGAATCAAACTGGTTATCAAATCTATGGAAGATTCGATCAAAGCCATCAAGTCCGGGGTAACCGATAAATACAAATTATTTATTGTAGTCAATAACGTAAAGGACGTGGAACGGCTGACGGATGCCATTCCCGAGATCAATGACGTGAACCTGGGAGTACTTCCGGCAGTGGAGGGAAGCAGAGCGCTGAGCAAGGCGATCAACGTGACCGGAGATGACACACAAACTTTGAAACGCCTGCTTGGCAAAGGCATCCGCATGGAGATTCAGCAGGTGCCTACAGAAACCGCTGTAAAAGTTACGGAAAAATTGTTGGAGAGTTAGAAGGGAGAGAGGAATATGTTAACAAAAGCGCTGCTTGTGGGGCTGATTTTAGGCCTCTGTAAAATGGAATATTTTTTCGGGTACTGCATGATCTGCCGTCCTATTGTTATTTCCACGCTGACCGGATTAGTCCTCGGGGACCCGGTGCAGGGCGTGATCCTTGGAAGCGTCTTGGAGCTTATGTTCATCGGTTCTTTTCCCATCGGTGCAGCTGTCAGCCCCGACTACGGTTCTGCAGGGGCGATCTGTACAGCCTTTGCGATTATAACAACCGGCGGCAAGGCAGTTGCCACAACCCTAGCAGTGCCCATTGCTCTGCTGGGGGGCTTTATTTTCATCGGTTGTAAGCTGATGAATGCAGCATTCGGACAGATCATGATGAAAAAGATTGAGAAGGACAGCACAAAAGCTGCCGGGAGAATCTATCTTTTTGGTGCATTTTTCACCAGCTTTGTTGTTTATTTTCTATATGGTTTTCTGTCCATCTATGCAGGAAGCACTGCAGTGCAGGCGGCAGTCAATGCCATTCCCAAAGTGGTTATCAACGGGCTTGCCTCCGCAGCCAATCTGCTGCCGGCCATCGGTTTTGCCCTGCTTCTTAAGATGATTATCAGCAAAAAGATGGCGCCGTATTTCTTTGTAGGATTTATGCTGGCTGCATATTTAAATCTGCCAACCATTGCGGTTACGCTGTTTGCAGTTATGCTGGTGCTTATCATTTTATCAAACCAGAAACAAACGCCGGAGACGGCAGAAGCTTATGGAGGTGACGAAAATGAGTTCTAAATTAAACAAAAAAGATTTAAAACAGATTTTTATCCGATATCTTGCCTTAAATGCCATGAACGATTACCCGGGACAGATGCACAATGGCTATACCTACAGCCTCATGCCGGCTATTGACAAGATCTACGACAAAAAAGAAGATCGGATTGAAGCGAAAAAACGTCACATGGAATACTTTAATATCACACCGAATATAGCAGGATTTGCACTGGGAATCTCTGCAGCCATGGAGGAGGAAAATGCAAAAAATCCAGACTTTGATGCCACCAGTATTAATGCGGTAAAGACTGGTCTCATGGGTCCCTTATCTGCCATAGGAGACACCCTGTTCCCTTCTACTTTAAGGATTCTTGCCACATCCCTTGTCATCGGCATGGCTGCGGGGGGAAATGTGATGGCTCCGGTATTGTTCCTTCTGATGTACAACATTCCGAACCTGCTGGCCCGCTGGTACAGTTTAAAATACGGGTACAGCATGGGAACAGAATTTCTGCTGAAATCCGAAAAATCCGGAATCATGGATAAAGTATCCTATGCCTGCTCTGTGGTAGGCCTCATGGCTATTGGGGCGATGATCGTGGCTACAGTCAACGTATCCACCCCGATCACCATCGGAGATGTAAAAAACGGCGGGATGGCACTTCAGGCCACATTGGACAGCATTATGCCGAAGATCCTCTCCCTTGGCCTTGTAGGCACCATTTACTGGCTGCTCGGAAAAGGAGTAAAGGTTGTGCCTCTGCTGATCGGAACCATGGCAGTGGGAGTCGTCTTATTTGCTCTGGGAATCATCGCATAGGAGGCCTTGAAATTGAAGAAACAGGAAAAAGAACTGCTGGTGATAGGTGCAGGAAATATTGGCCGGGGTGTTATCGGAGGATTGTTTTATGAATCCGGTTATCATCTGTATTTATATGACATCATGGCAGAACGGATGAAACAGCTGAAAGAGCAGGGCACCTATCGGATCGAAAGAGTCGGGACAGAGGAGAAACGGCGTGTGCTGGTGAAAGACTTTGATGTACTGGACTGTACAGACGAAAAAGATCTGGTCCGGCACATGGAACAAGTTGACCTAATCGCCTGCTGTGTGTATGAAGGTGCATTTGAGAGTATTGCCGGGAATCTGGCCCAGGCCGTAAAAGCCAGATCCCAAAAGAACGCAGGAAACCTGAATATCCTGCTCTGTGTCAATGCCCTGGGAGCACCTGACTTTTTTGAAAGGCGTATGGGGGAACTGTTGGAGGATGATCAGAAAGCAATGGCATATCTGAGAGAAAAGACAGGAATCTGCCAGGTCATGGTTGGCATGGCAGCGATGCCTTCTTCAAAAGAGCTTATGGAAGAGGATCCATTTGCCGTCACAACCAAACTGGACGGACATATCGGCATTGATGCAGAAGCCTTTAAGGGACAATTTCCTAAAGCAAAACAGGTGGAAAAGGCAGAAAAAGCCAAAGCCCAGATTTACCGCAAGGTATATACAGGCAACATGAAGCACTGTATGACCGCATTTCTTGGGAAAGCCAGGGGATGTACTTATATCGCGGACACTTATGACGATCCATGGATAGAAGAATGCATTACCGGTGCTTTTTATGAAGCGGAAGAAGCAGTATCAAGAGAATACGGCTTTACACAAAAAGAACGGGATGAATGGGTGGATTTTATCATGAATGCACCGAAAAACCGGAATTTAAAGGATGAGATAAGCCGGGTTGCTGCAGGACCTAAGGGAAAGCTTGCAAGAGAAAATCGTTTTACAGGCCCTGCCCTGCTTTGCATGAAGCACCGGATTCTTCCCTTTTATCTGGCAAAGGGTATTGCCTATGGATTCCTCTACCGGGAGGAAGCAGATCCGGAGAGTACAGAAATCACGGATTTTGTAAAAGAACACGGCATCAGAGAAGCCGCAATAAAATACTGCGGGCTTTTGCCAGAGGAATGGGAGATTTTGGATCTTATTGAAGCTCAGTATAAGGAAGCATTAAAACAGAGGTAAGTTCAGGAGGAAAATATGAGATATAAACATTTTAAAAATGCAGGCGTGGATGTATCAGCACTGACTGTAGGAACATGGGGTATCGGCGGGGCTAATTCCGCAGGGGTCAGCTGGGGAGACGTGGACACAAAGGAATCCATTGCGGCAGTGCGCCGCATGGTGGAAAACGGAGTCAACATGGTAGACACGGCACCGGTTTATGGAGAAGGACATTCGGAGGAAGTTGTCGGGGAAGCTTTAAAAGGAATTCGTGACAAGGTGTTTCTGACAACCAAATTCGGTACTTACATCAATCATTTTACAGGAACATCAGTGAGAGACTGCAAATATAATTCTGTGGAGAGGGAGATTGACGAATCATTAAAGCGGCTTCAGACTGATTATATTGACTTCTACGTGATGCACTGGCCGGATGTAAATACACCGGTGGAAGAGACTATGGCAGCAGTAAACATGCTCAAGGAAAAGGGGAAGATCCGTTTCATCGGTATGTCCAATTCTCCTAAGGAACTGATTATGGAAGCTCAGAAGTATGCAAAGATCGATGTGATCCAGCCGCCGTTTTCTATGGTCAATCAGTCAGAAAGGGAACTTATGGAGTGGGCAGAATCCCAGGGTATCGGAACTATGACCTACGGTTCTCTGGGAGCAGGAATTCTGACAGGAGCTATCAGAGAGTGTCCGGACTACGATCCAAAAGATATGCGTCTTGTGTTCTACCCGTTTTTCAAAGAACCGGAGTTCTCAAAGATCATGGAACTGTTAAAAACGCTGGATGCCATTGCGGAAGAACACGGGAAGCCGGTAGCGCAGGTATCTATTAACTGGAGTACACAGAAAAGTTTTGTGGGCACGGCACTGACCGGCGTCACAAATCCACAGCAGGCAGATGAAAACTGCAGTGCTTTTGACTGGGAGCTTACCAGTGAAGAGACTGCACGGATCGACTGTGAGATCAAGAGACTTGGCATTGGTTAACATTTACCGGGAAACAGATGAAAAGAGGTGATCCTGCTGAGAAAAAAAGTTACGGTCCGAAACAGCAGCGGCATTCACATACGGACAGCGGCAGAGCTTGCAAATCTGTGTGAAAAAATACCGGGGGAAGTAAAAGTATTGTGGATGGGCCATATATACGACGGGAAAAGTATTATGGAGCTTCTTGATGCCAGAATCCGTAAGGGAGATGAGATTACCATCGAAGTTACAGGCGGCGAAGAAGAAAAGGCTGTCAGAAAAATAGAAGAATGTATCCTTCATTGGAAATAGGGGAGGGCAGATGCTGCAGAAGGCAGGCATCTGCTCTTCCTTTTTTGTACAAAAGTGAGAGGTGGGATTCCCCATATTGTTTTATTGTAGTTTGACATATTATTTGACACATTTTCAATTAAATCTATGTTTGTATAAATAGAGAAATAACTGTATAAAAAAGGAGAATATTATCAGTATCTAAAGAAAAAATCATCGAATTAGACAGACTATTTGACAGTATATCATTGATTTTAAATACATTGGTGCTATAATAATTTTTATAAGGATTTGTGAGGAGTTCAATAAATATAAACAATCTAGGGGGATCAGGATGAAGAAAAAAATTGCAGCCGTCGCTGCCTTTTTTCTTGGTTTTGTCATGCTTATGCAGGGACAGGTATATCAAGTAAAAGCGGCAGTAGACTGGCCAGGTTATCTCGCTCAAAATTGGCAGAAGTGTGAGGAAAAGTTCAACAGCTATGACAGGTCCACGGGCCTGACTCCATGGGACGGTGCGTCAGTACAGCCCACGGAATCAGATGCTGACGGCAAGTTAAAGATTTATACGCCGTCTCAGTTTCGGTGGGCTATGGAACAGAACCGAAGCTGTATATTGATGAATGATCTGGATATGGGAGGAAATCAGTCAGTTCCGAAAAACTGGACGCCGGTCAACAGTACGGTTAATAAGGAATTTATTATTGATGGAAATCAGAAGACTGTCTATAATCTCTACATAAACGGAGGCGCAAGCCAGGGACTGTTCGGCACTGTACAGAATACCGGTTTTGAGATGAAAGACCTTACGTTCAGGTATGCAAATATTTATGCCAGCGGACAAAGGTCTTCCGTTATTGTCGGACATCTTATGGCAGGAAAGCTGTATCACTGTGCGGTGGAAGATTCAAAGCTTAAAGGACTGAATTTTGTCGGTGCAATTGCCACCGGATGGCAGTCAGGTGACCAGTCCAATAATTTCAGCAGTCCTCAGACGATCATCGATCAGTGCCATACAAAAAATGTGTTTACTTACGGTACAAGCTGTGTTGGGAACTTTATGGGACCTATACAGAATGCCAGAATCACTAACAGCTATGCAATCGATGGAATCACAGTATCTACAGCGGGACATTCCGGAGGGTTCGTATCCTGTCCGAGCAGGACCTGGGCAGAAAACTGTTTTTCCAATATTACAATGTACGGAAACACGACTACCAGCTTGTTTGTAGGAGTTCCCCATTACAGCAATCATTTTGAAAAATGTTACTCAGCAGGAGTTGTGGAGGGCCAGAGCGGGATCGGAGGTTTTGCCGGTGCAGTTGATATGTCTGCGCATTCAGATTTTGTAAACTGTTATTCCACATCTATGGTTGGTATGCTCTACGGAGGGGCAAACATGGGAGGATTTGCCGGAAATGCCGGTGTAGAAATGGCTTTCCAGAACTGCTATTCAGCAGGGGAAGTAGGGTCTCTTGAGACAACCACGGCAACCCCGTCAGTAGAAGGCTTTGCAGGAGCTGGAGGAACGTTTACCAACTGCAGCTATGACAAGCAGACCTCTGCCATGAGAGAAAAAGGTGTGAGAGGGAACATATCCGGACGGCTGACAAAAGATATGGTCGGAACGGAAGTGACCTGGCTGGATGACAGTATTTGGTCAAAGAGGGACGGAGTCTATCCGCAGCTGAAATCATTTACCCAGCCGGATACCTTTGATTATGAGGAAGACAAACTGAGGGCAAAAGCGTATTCTATGGCTTCTGTCTGTACTTCCAGTCTGTCCTATGATAAAACTAATGAAGCCACATATGATACAGTGAGGAACATCGTTTATCTGTTCCCGCTGTCCAACAATGTTTCAGTGAAGGATAATACCTTTGATATCAAATGGACGGCCCGGGATATCACCAGTAGCGTTGTAGGAAATAATGATATTCAGGTTATCTCGTTAAGCGAATATCCAAACTATGCGGTGAGCAATCTTGCACCGGGCATCGGCTGGCTGGATGTTGAGGCAGAATATACGGACCCGGATAACGGATCGAAGATGATCGGAAGGCGTGCTATGCGTCTTGTGCCGACCACCACTCTTTCGGTGGCAACCGATGCGGGAGTGGATCACGTGCGTTATGTGGGACTGGACAAGGGCTACGATCACAAAGAGGGAGTCAGCTTTTCCAAAGGGTCTGCTCTGGATCTGGAAAGCGGGAAGCTTGTGACTCAGAACTATCCGGACACCGAAGATTTTATTGATGTGGACCTGGGAAGCAGCAACCCGAATACCCAGGTGGGCGGTACCGTTACTGTGGAAGTCGTGAAAGATAAAGGTACGGATAAGGAGCAGAAAATAGATCTGACTCTGGATACGTGGAAGGATCTCTTCAATGAAAACCGGGATATTACCGAGGATGATAAAGGAATCTATACATTCACTTACAAGTGGTCTCCTGACGGAGCCAGCGGCAACAGTCTGGTCAGCACGAAAACGCTTACGATCAGAGACCCTCTTGTTGTGACATACCGTTATAACGACGGAGTCCATGATGATACAGAGGATGCCTTCGATACAAAAGATAAACTGCGGATTAATGATACGGTAGGAACTCTGCCGTCCGGCAATCCGACCAAAACAGGGCATACTTTTGAAGGCTGGGCATCAAAAAGTGATGCCGCTGCAGCAGATTTTACGGCAGATACAAAAGTCAAAGATTCTATGGATGTATACGCAGTCTGGAAAGCAATCCCTTATCAGGTTTCTGCTGTGAAAACAGGAAGAGGAACCATAAGCGGCAGCGGAACCTATGATTACGGCACTGATGCAAAAGTCACCTGGAAAGCAGAAGCAGGATATCATGTGAAGCATGTATTTGTTGACGGGGTCATCCGGGATGACCTGTCTAAGGCAGGCCAGATTACGTTTGCAGACATTGCGGACAACCATACGGTATATGTGGAATTTGAAGCAGGGGAGGCAAGCCCTGACCTTGAGCATTACCAGATTATAACAAAGAAAACCGGAGGCAGCGGAGCCTGTTTCCTGACGGACTCTGCATCTGTCAAAAAGGGTGAGAACCGCGAGGTTTCATGGAAGGCAGCAGACGGTTATGAAGTGACGGAAGTCATTGTAGACGGTATCCGCCAGGACGTAAAGAATGAAGGAAGCATTAAGTTCAGCGGCATTAATAAAGACCATGTGGTGGAAGTGGTATTCCGCAAAACAGGCGGGGGAGAAGACATCTACGTGGATCCTAACTATGCAGAGATTAAGACATCAAAAGAAGGAAACGGTTCCATTGATTCCAGTGTTTCTGTTGAGAAAGGAAAGGATCAGACGATCACTTGGCATGCAGCTCAGGGAAGCCATGTAAAACAGGTGCTGGTTGACGGAAAAGACCGGTCAGATCTCATAGCAAGCGGCCAGATTACATTCCAGGATATCAGCAAAGACCATACAGTAGAAGTGATCTTTGAACCAGATTCCGGAACGGTTTCGGACCCTCAATACAAAATAGAGACTGAGATTTTGGGCGGACCCGGCAATATTACGCCGTCTGCCGAGGTGAAGCAGGGGGAGAACTACACAGTACAGTGGGATATAACAGCTGCCGGCCAGAAATACAAGGTAAAAAATGTTTATGTGGACGGAGAAAAGAAAGACATTCCGGGCGGACAGACCTCATTTGACAATATTACTGCTGACCACAATGTCACGGTAGTTCTTGAGCCGAATCTTTTCAGGATTGATTCATCAAAAGAAGGCGAGGGGCGGATCGATCCCGGCAAAACAGTATTTTACGGAGATTCCTGTACGATTACCTATGAACCGGCCGCCGGCTGGAGCCTGAAAGAGGTTATAATAGACGGGGTTTCCAGTACAGATGCATCAGTGACATTTAATGATATTAAAAATGACCATAAGGTGCATGCAGTCTTTGAAAAAATCGGCGGAACAGCTGATGACAGCAAAAAGTTTAATGTTTCCACGGTACTGGAAGGGGGAACCGGAAGCATTACACCTGGAGCAGTCCTCTCAGACGGCAGTGACTACACAGTGGAATGGGAGATAGAGGACGGATTTGAGATTGAATCTGTCACAGTAAAAGTGGGCGGAGTTGAAAAGACCAGCCTTGTCACAGGAAATAAAGTAGACTTTAATGATATTTCTGATGACAGCCAGGTACATGTAAAACTGAGGCCGTCAGGAACAAAGGGCGGAACCCCTTCTGATGACAGCCAAGCAGCTTATGTAGTGGAGACAAGCATCACCGGAGGACCCGGAACCATTACTCCGACTCTGGTCAATCTGCCGGAAAAGAGCAGCCCTCAGGTTGCATGGAGCCCCGGAAACGGAACTGTTGTAAAAGCAGTTTACGTGGATGGAGTCATCCGGGATGACCTTCTTGGAAAAAATGGGCTTACATTCCCTGAGATCACCCGGAACCATAAAGTTGAAGTCATCTTAGGAGACAGTTCTTCCGGAAGCACAGGAAACAAAGATTCTTACCAGATCAGCACATCCCAGAGCGGCGGGGGACAGGTATCTGACAGTTCTTCTGTTAAAAAGGGTGAGGACCATACAGTAAACTTTAAGCCGGAGCCAGGTTATCATGTCGGCAAGGTAGTGGTAGACGGTGTCCAGAGAGATGATCTTAAGGATGCCGGAAGCATCCGGTTTGAAGGGGTGGCTTCTGACCACACAGTTTATGTTGAATTCGTAAAGAATGACGGAGGAACAGCCGGTAAACAGTTTGATATTTCTACTTCCATCGGAGGAGGAGAAGGTACCATTTCTCCGTCTTCTAAGGTAGATGCGGGTACAAGCAAAGAGGTACAGTGGAAGCCGAAAGAAGGATATGAGGTTTCAGCCGTTATCATAGACGGGGTTGTCCGGGATGACCTGAAAGATAAAGGAAAGATCGTATTTAACGGAGTGGATAAGAACCATTCTGTAGAAGTCCTGTATAAAAAGAAGGGCAGCAGTACACAGAAGGATCCTGATTATGTGGAGATCAGGACATCCAGGGAAGGCAAGGGAACCATCAGTGATTCTGTTGTCATTGACCGGGGAGACAGTCATACAGTTACATGGAAGCCGGCACCGGGCTATAAAGTAGCCGGGGTCATCATAGACGGCGCCAATGCTGACAGTCTTGCAGATGCGGGCAAAGTGACCTTTAAAGACGCGGCATCTAATCACCATGTCCATGTAATCTTTGTCCGGGAAGACGGGACAGAAACCGGACCTACATATCAAGTTGATACTTCTGTCTCCGGCGGAAAAGGAAGCATCAGCGCAGGAGGAGATGTGGAGAAGGGCGGCCATTATCAGGTTGTCTGGAAGCCTGCCAAAGGATATGAAGTACAGAAGGTCATTGTGGACGGCGTAGAGCGGAAAGATCTTAAGAATGCAGGTAAAATAGACTTTAATAATGTAAATGCCGACCATACGGTAGAGGTTGTGTACCGGAAAGAACAGAAAAACAGTGAAAGCCCTGCAGATGATCCGGCAAAAGGCAAAAACAAAAAGAAAGAAGATGAAGACAGCGGCAGATATCATGCAGGCGGTTCAAAAGAAAAATCCAACCGGGTTCTCAGAAAAGGCGTAGCCGAAACGGGAGATGAAGCCCGGGGTGCAGCGGAACTGATTCTTCTTGCTGCATCTGCAGGAGTGCTGTATACGATTTTCAGGAAAAAATATAAAGCTAAATAAGAATTGTATCATTAAATAAAAAAGAGAATGCACCCAGATACCGGGATTACAGTATCTGGGTGCATTTTTAAGATTCTTTTCGGTCATAGGTTCCTTTGATACCCATCTGCTCCCGGTATTTTGCAACTGTTCTTCTGGAGATGGAAATGCCTTTTTCCTTCAGGAGAATGCTGAGCTTCTGATCGCTGAAGGGTTTCCTTGGATCTTCTGATGCCACTAACTCTTTCAGAATTGTTTTGATGTCTGTACTGCTGACAGAAGCGCCGGAGCAGGGACGGGCACCGGTAAACAGTGATCTCATGGAAACGATGCCGCATGGGAATTGAAGATATTTTCCTTTGATACCCCGGCTTACTGTGGATACATGCATGTCGATGTCTTCTGCCACGTCATTCATGGTCATGGGCTTTAAACAGCCGTGGTTCAGAAAGAAGTCAGGCTGCCTTGCCAGGACAGCTTCTGTGATCTTTACCATAGTATGTCTGCGCTGCTCAATGCTGGCCATGAGAAAACGGCAGCGCTCATATTTTTTTTGGAAGTATTCTTTTAATTCCGGGTCTTTTGTGTCTTTGAGCATCTTTATATAGTAGTCGTTGAGAGAGTAATTTCCGACCCAGTCATCATTCAGCTGAATCTCCCACTGGTCTTCCTGAAAGGTAACGATGATATCCGGGGTGATATACTCGGTTTTTGCTGTGGAAAATCCCTGCAGAGGTTTGGAATTCAGATTCCTGATGACAGCAATATTCTTCCGGACTTTCGCTGTGCTGATCTTCAGGCTTCTCGAGATGGTGCTGATATGTCCAAGGGCAATGTTATCCAGATGTTCCGAGATGATCTTTTCCAGAATATCTGTTTTTTCCCCTTTTGTCTCCAGCTGTTTTAACAGACATTGGGATAGATTTTCAGAAAAAATTCCCGCAGGCTCCAGATCAGAGAGTACATCATAGCACTTTTTGATTACTTTTTCCGGTATTGTGAGAAGAACGGAAAGCTCATGAAGGGAGATGCGGAAAAAACCGCCGGAGTCCAGGCAGTCAATCATAAACTTCATGGTCATCCACTCTGTCTGTGTGAAATCACTCTGGTTTAACTGGTCTAAAAGGAAGGTTTTGACTTCCTCTGTATTTTCTGCGGGTATGTCAAAGGCCCGGGCGTCTGAAACGGCAGGAGAAGAGGAAGGAGGGGAATAGTCAAGGATGGGGTTTTCTATGTATTCATTCTGCAGGAACTCAGAGAGTTCCCCGTTATCCAGTGACAATATGTTCAGTGACTGGATCTGAGATTGGGAAAGCTGCTGCTTTTGATTCAGTTCCAGGCTTGTATGATATGATGTATCCAAAAGAAATCCACCTCCTTTCATCCGCTCATTCTCAAAAAATCAATATTATAATATAGATGTATTATATCATAGAATGTGGTGCAAAGCACGCTCCACAAAACGGGACATCTTTTTTGTATGAAGAAGGGTCAGCCTGTGCATAGCCCTTGTGCAGGCAATGTACAGCAGATTTCTGTCATATTCAGTTTTATAAGTACAGCTGCCGGCATCCGGAATAAGGACTTCGTCAAACTCCAGCCCCTTGGACATCTGTACGGAAGTAACAGAAATTCCGTGCTGAAAGCTGGTACTTTCCGGCGTAATCAGATGAACCGGAAACTCTTTGGAAAGAAGTTCATAGAGCGCTGCCGCATCGGAGGCTGTTTTGAGTATAATTCCAAGAGAAACATTTTTAGTTTCCTGAAACTTCTGCAATGCTTTTTTTAGCTTACAGATTTTATCCGATTCATTATCACACGCAGTTACAGCAGGTTTTTCGCCATGACGTTCGACCGGTACCAATGTACAGTTGTTTTGAATACTTTTGGCAAAACTCATAATCTCAAATGTGGAACGGTAACTTTTATTAAGCTCTGTAAATTCTGCATCTTTATAAACCTGCCGTATATCATTCAGGGTGTGCAGATGATGGGGATGAACAGACTGCGCAAAATCTCCTAATATTGTTTTTTGGCACGGAAACAAAAAATTGATTACAGCGTACTGGATCGGGGTATAATCCTGCATCTCGTCAATGACAAGGTGTTTTGTGATGTTACTTGCAGTTAATCCTTCATACGCAGCCGAAAGGTATAAAAATGGATAGACATCGGCCCACTCTAACGTCTTTTTTCCGGGGAAAACAAGCATTTCAGGAATTTTCATTTTTTTATAAAAGTTTTTATAAAGCGCCAATGGACTTTTAAATAAAAGCATAGAAGTGAGCTTTTTATAGATCTGGTTTGTTCCGGGAAGTTCATCCTCCATGATGCCGTCAGTCTGAAAGCGGTCATGAATATCATCTGCTGTCATTTTAAGCCGCTGTTTTACGGGATGTTTTATGTATGCGTGGAACCGCTTCAAAATCCATTCCTTTTCTGCGGTAAGATTTCCGAAAGAAATCGTGTCAGGAACAAAGATCGTCTCCTGCATCTCACATATATACTTATCCATAAGTTTCAGAAAATCCAGCGTGGATTTATACCGGACTCTTTGGGCATAGGCCTCATCACGGCACTCCAGGGGATCTTTTTCCGGCTCAAATTCTATGGTCTGCCCCAGCTGGATTTCGGCAAGATCCGAAAAATCAAGCTCATAGATCGGTTCCTCCCCCAGTTCGGGAATAACGTTTGAAATATAATCTCCGAAAACTTTATTGGGGGAAAGGATCGTTACATTTCTGGAATTCAGCCGGTCTTTAAAACGGTAGAGAAGAAACGCAATGCGGTGCAGGGCGATGGAAGTTTTGCCTGAACCAGCAGCTCCCTGAATAATCAATGTTTCAGTATGCTCATCCCGAATAATCTGATTTTGTTCCTTCTGGATCGTTGAGATAATCGTTTTCATCTTTTCACTGGAAGTATGGCTCAGTTCTTTCTGAAGTACGTCATCCTGAATCGCTGCGGATGTTTCAAGCGTATACTCCAGGACTCCGTATTTAATGCTGAACTGCCGTTTTTTTGTAAGCGTTCCTTCGATTCTGCCGGACGGGGCGTCAAATCCTGCCGGTCCGGTCTCATAATCATAAAACATACCCGATATGGGAGCGCGCCAGTCAAGAATCAGAAGCTCATATCCATGACGGAAAGAAAAACGTCCGATATAATATGTTTCGGCATGGCTGTTTCCCTTTTCACAAAAATCAATCCGTGCAAAATAGGGAGAATCTTTGAGGCTTCTCAGCCTGCTGCAGACCTCAGATGCAAAAGCGCCGGTGTGATCCGTCTGCTTTAGAAGCAGCTCATTTTGAAACATTTCATGGGGATCGATCTCTCCCCGGGATTCAGACATATAATTTCGGGCATCTGTATATTGCCGGTCCAGCCGGTCTACAGATTCCCGGGCTTCATGAATGGCCTGCTCAAGTTTCGATTGAATAAAAGCAAGGTGTTTAAGTTCATCTGGAAACAGTTTTTCTTTATTTTTCATGATCGGTTTCCTCCTTGCGCAGAATAAACCGCTGTGTGGGATAGCCAAACTCAACCAGAAACTCGGCTTCCGCAAATCCCAGACTTTGGATTTCTCTGCGGTGGCCCGTGTCGGCTTTATCCCCCTCCCGGTATGTGGTGATACTGATCTCTTTGTCTGTCAATAATTCTGTCATTACTTTTTGAAGAAAGGCTTTTGGAATTCCCATTTTTCTGTAAAGCGGGTGAACACCCATGAAATCAATGCTTCCGGTCTCATAAGAAAAAAGCATGATGCCGACAGCAGTAATTCCGTCTTTTAAGATCAGTGCCTGACCGGAGCAGATTCGCTGCTGCAGAACAGTTTTGTATTCATCCTCATGCAGATGGGGGAACCCGTCAATGACAAGCCGTACCAGATCCATCCAGCAGGGGATGTCTTCCTCTGCTGCTAATGTGACATTCCATTGGAACTTTTCTTTGCTGTTCAGCATATGATAACTGCCTCCAAAATCATATTTAAGCTGAAGCGGATAAAATTTTTCATTTTCTCTGTATTTACCCGGAGATGTTTTGTACATTGCCGTAAAAATATTTGAAAAGGCCTGCTGGCTTTCATATCCTGCCTTCAGTGCAATGTCAAGGATCGGCTGTTTAGAAAAAACCAGCAGCTTTGCGGCTTCTGTCAGCCGGCGTCTTTGAAGATAGTCATGTACTGTCAGGCCGACGTTATCAGTGAATATCCGATGAAGATGATACTTTGAATAATGTACGGCGTTGGAGATGATATCCAGATCCAGTTTTTCGGACAGATGAAGTTCAATATAGTCAATAACCGCTTCTATTTTTTCAAGTTTGTGGTGATGCATTTTTTCCTCCTTTCACTGGACTTGATTATACTTGTATTTGGCAGACAGGTTTTCATCATTCTTGCTGTTCTTTTGTGCGCTTCCTGCACGGAGTGCTTTTCTATGCAATAAAAAACACCAGCCGGTAATAAAAGGGCTGGTGCAGCAATTAATTTCTCCACTTTGTTATCTTGTGAAGTTCATTTCTCGGCCTGGCATCAGGGGCTTCATCCGCATAGCCTATTGTGAGTGCGGCAAATAACTGATCTTTTGTGTGAAGCCATTCGGTCAGTTCTTCATAGGCAAAGAAAATATCGCATATCCATAGGCTTCCTAATCCTAAGTCAGCAGCGGTGAGAGTCATATTTTGAACTGCAGCCCCAATAGACTGGGCATTGCAGAGTTCAGCAATGCGGTCTTCCTCTGTCAGGGGCAGTGACAGGTCAAGACCTAAAGCGTTTGTTATGAAGATGGTCACCGGGGCCTTGCGCATGATCTCCAGTGTACAGCGGGCTCCGTTCAGGTGAGCACTGCTGTGCGGCAGCAGGGGAGCGGTTTCTTCTCTTTGTAATCCCTGCTCCATGGCAGACAGCATGCCGGCTTTTGAATCTCCTGAGACAACGGTGAATCTCCAGGGCTGTCTGTTTTTAGAGGACGGGGCCTGTATTCCGGACCGTATGATTTCTTCTATTAAATGGCAGGGCACTTCCTTTTGTTTGAATTTCCGGATACTGCGTCTGTTTGATATTGCGTCTATCATTTTTATCCTCCTGAATGCTGTCATCGGGCATTTTTTCGTTCTTCAAGCGTTACATGAATTTGATCTCCCGGCTGTTTGCCGATTTTTTGCCGGATGTCTTTTCGGACACCGATTATATGGCATGGAGTTCCCATTCTTACAACTTGTCCGTCATAGGGCTCACCGTCAAAAACTGCATGTACCGGCAGCCGTGATTTACCGAATAATTCTTTTATATCAAAAGGTATCTCTATATATGCAGCGTCCATACCCGGCTTTTTTAAAATAACTGCATCAAATTCAAGAACTTTCTTCATGCTTTTCCTCTTTTCTTTATAAACAGTATATTCTTTCTTAATTCTAGTGTGTCCTCGCTTTTCCGGTGTTATGCAGATGCATTTCTTCCGGCCTGTCTGCATATGATGATTTAGGCTGTTTAAAGGTTTGGCTAAAGAACAAAGTGGGCATGCCGCCTTATCTCACCAAATCCCTCATTCTTTGAGGGGCTTGTTCACTTTGCGCGCCAAATGCGATTTGCCACAGGCAAATAATTTCTCTGCGCATTTGTGTGCATCCTACACGGAGTGCTTTATTATTGCATAGGGGATTCTGAAGGAATTTCCTATGCAATAATAAAAAAAGTCCCGCAAAGCGGAACTTATAAGCAAATAGGCCTGGCGGGAATCGAACCCACAACGGCCCCTTAGGAGGGGGCTGTTATATCCATTTAACTACAGACCCGCAAAACACATTTACTATTGTAACGATTCATTTATGAAAAGTCAATGAAAAAAGCTGTCCGGCGTTGACTTTTTATCTCTTTTTCTTTAAAGTAGTTAAATAGGGTCTTTCTATGCTTTAGCCGGGAAGATTTACAGGGAGGTAGTTTATGAAAGCGATCAATGATTTTGTATGGGGACCTGTCATGCTTGTACTTCTGATGGGGACAGGTATTTTTTTAACCATACGCCTGAAATTTCTTCCATGGAGAAATCTGCCTTATGCCTTAAAGATGGTTTTTGTTAAGGATAAGAGCGGAGTACAGGACGGGGATATATCCGGATTCCAGTCATTGATGACAGCCCTGGCTGCTACGATCGGAACGGGGAATATCGTTGGTGTCAGCACTGCCATGGTTATGGGCGGCCCGGGAGCTTTCTTGTGGATGTGGATCAGTGCCTTATTCGGGCTTTCCACTAAATATGCAGAGAGTGTTTTGGCGGTGAAGTACCGGGAGATCAATGAGAACGGAGAAATGTGCGGCGGTCCTATGTACGCCATGAAAAATGGTTTTAAGATCAAGTGGATCGGACTTATACTGGCCTTTTTCTTTGCCTTGTTCACTGTATTTGCATCCTTTGGCATCGGAAATATGACCCAGGCCAATTCTATTGCTGAGTCCATGAAAGGATTGTGGGGAACACCCCATTGGCTGACAGGAGCCGTGATTGCACTGCTGGCCCTTTCCATTCTGATCGGCGGAATTAAAAGCATAGGCAAGGTATGCGGGTTCTTTGTGCCCAAGATGGCAGTTTTCTATTTTATAATGGGGATTGCTGTTATTTATATAAACAGGGCAAATCTGGGACAGGGAATCGCAATGATCTTTAAAATGGGACTGTCTCCCAAGGCTGTGGCGGGAGGTGTAGGCGGAACCATTGTGGCAGGGTTATTTTCTTCTATGAGATGGGGAATCGCCAGAGGTATTTTTTCAAATGAGGCCGGACTTGGATCTGCACCTATTGTAGCGGCAGCTGCAAAAACTGACCATCCGTCCAAACAGGGTTATATTAACATGACGGGCACTTTTTTTGATACGCTTGTCGTATGCAGTGTCACAGGCCTGATTGTGGCATCTTCGGGAGTGCTGGGAAGTGTAGATTCCCACGGCAGGCTGATCACCGGGGCAGCGCTTACGATGAAGGCGTTTGAGAAAGCCCTTGGACCGGCAGGAGAGCTATGCGTGGGACTGGGCATTGTTATGTTTGCATTTTCAACCATCATCGGATGGGAGTATTACGGTGAGAAGGCACTGGAATATCTGGTGAAAAAGACATCTTACATTAAATTATACCGGATTGTTTATTCCTGTGTTATCTTTGTAGGAGCTACCGTGCCGCTGCAGCTGGTATGGAATTTTTCGGACACAATGAACGGGCTGATGGCAATACCAAACTTAATATGCCTGCTCGTATTACATAAAGTAGTAATGAAAGAGTGTTTTCGTTTTGAACAGATAAAGAAAGGACGATGAACTTATGAATAAAGTATTTGTGTTTTTAGCAGATGGATTTGAAGAGATTGAAGGACTGACTGTGGTTGATATGCTGCGCCGGGCCGGGATTGAAGTCATTATGGTTTCAGCAGGGCCGTCAAAAGCTATCACTGGTTCTCATCATATCGAGGTGGAGGCAGACTGCATGTTCCACGAAGTGCTGGAGCCGGAAGGAGCAATGTATGTGCTGCCGGGAGGAATGCCGGGCACCATTGCGCTGAGAGAGCACCAGGGACTTGCGAAGCTGCTGAAAAAGGCGTATGATAATGGAAAATATCTGGCAGCGATCTGTGCAGCTCCGACCGTGCTCGGACAGTATGGATTCTTGGACGGGAAAAGAGCGACCTGCTACCCGGGACAAGAGGACGGGCTTGGCAAAGCGGAGTATGTTACAGAGCCGGTTGTTGTGGACGGCAGGATCATCACCAGCAGAGGCATGGGAACTGCCATTGCGTTTGCCGGAAAACTTGTGGAGATTCTGCAGGGAACAGAGGCAAAAGAGGAATTGTTGAAGAGTATCATTTACGAGGAAAATTAAGAATGCAAAGTACAGAAAAAATAAGTGTTTGGGAGCAGCTTCGTATAGCCTGCACCAAACCGAGGCAGTATAAAAAGCTGCTGAACCTGAAAAAATGGAAGGTAGCAATATTTACATTGCTTTTGGGACTCGTTATCACTCTGCTGGGACCTGTGATGGACTTGGCAGGATTTGCAGTGAGCGTAGGAGGCCCTGAGAACTTTGTCATGAACCGGCTGCCGGCCTTTGAACTGAAGAACGGACAGCTTACTCTGGACCATGCGGTGGATTTTAATCTGGGAGGGCTGCATATTTCCGCAGATTCAGGGAAAAAAAAAGTGGGAACAGATGATTTCGATGAAAAATATACAGATGAGATTCATTTTTCAAAGAATAATATGGCCATTAAGACTTCCGTTATGGGACAGACCATCACGAAGAATTTTAATACAATGAAGAACGCCTCCTTTACCAACCGGGATTTGGCGAATCTTCTTCCGCTCATCTATTTTATGACATTTATTGCACTGCTGTTTGTTTACGGGGGAATACTTCTGCAGTATCTGTTTTATTGCCTGCTGGTCTCCTGGCTGGTATCTTTGAATATGAAGACCAGAAACCAGCCAATGGCATTCGGAAAGATCTTTCAGATGTCAATTTACGCAAGAGTGCCGTGTGAGCTTATCGGCACCATTGGACTTACCGCCGGAATTTCCTTTTTTACAGGGATTGTATGGATTATGGTGGGATATCTGGTGAGCTACCAGCTGATGATAATGGGACTTACAGAGAAAAAACCTAAAGAATAGATAGTTTACCACATATAGAACAGAGAAGAAAAAGTGTTCCGGAAGGAGCACTTTTTTTAATTCAGTGCGCCCGGCGGGCGCACGTTCTAACCAGCCGAGGTCATAGTACCGGGAACCCTGACACCAACACAGACTTTTGGACGGATGACCTGCTTGACACCATCTTACGCAGCGGTAATGCTGAACGCTGTATTAACCAAAACAATCATAGTAGACCGCCTTGGTACTGAACAGTATGCAAGGTGATGTGGAAGAGGGAATAACCATCCCTCTATCCGATTAGGAAAAGTGCGTCCCATGAAAGAAAAAGCACTTCGTGCAGGATGAGGCGGGCATGCCCACTTTATTCCATTGCAAGTTGTACAGCAAAAATCCCTGAGGAAATCTCAGGGATTTTTGTTGTTTTAAACAAATATATTTTATAAAAGCTGCCAAGAAGTGTATCTGTTCTGTCAAAGATTAGTCAGCAGGAGAGTAAGAACTAGTCAAATTTCAGTCTTTTATATAAACGGGAGAGAGGATCCCGGATATATTAAATTAATTAGTGATCACTTTTCAGAGAGAAATCAGCATATCCGGAGATACCATGTTCTGATATATCCATACCTGTAAGTTCTTCTTCCTTAGATGCCCGGAGACCAATGGTGTGTTTCAGTCCCTGGAAGATCACAAGGCCGCCTACAACACAATAAGCAGCAACAGCAAAAACTCCGATGAACTGTGCTTTAATAAATGCCCCGCGGGTAATATCGAGAAGCTTTAGAGAATCGCCGGTTGCAAAGAATGCTGTCAGCAGGGTGCCTACAACTCCGCATGCCAGATGAACCCCGCAGGCACCGACCGGATCATCGATCTTCGCTTTTTTATCCAGAAGTTCAATCACAGCGACTACCACAACTCCGCAGATAGCTCCGATAGCGATGGCTCCGTAGTTTGATACTACGTCACATCCGGCTGTGATACCGACAAGGCCGGCAAGAGAGCCGTTTAATGTCATGGAAACATCAGGTTTGCCATAGCGCACCCATGTGATAATCAGGGCAACCAAAGTAGATGCAGCGGCAGCCAGGTTTGTTGTCATGGCAATAGAGCCAAGGGTATCAGTAGCAGCCGTTGTGGAACCGCAGTTGAATCCGAACCAGCAGAACCATAAGATAAAGACCCCGAGAGCACCGAGTGCAATGTTATGGGCAGGAATCGCTCTTGGAGTTCCGTCTGCTTTGTATTTACCGATACGGGGACCAACTGTGGCAGCACCTACAAGTGCCAGCCATCCGCCGACAGAATGGACTGCAGTGGATCCTGCAAAATCATGGAAGCCTAAATTGGAAAGCCATCCGCCGCCCCAGATCCAGTGTCCGGTGATCGGATAAATGACCAGGCTGATCAGTGCACTGTAAATCAAATAAGAAGAAAACTTTGTACGCTCTGCCATGGCGCCGGAAACAATTGTGGCGGCTGTGGCACAGAATACAGTCTGGAAGATCATAAAAACACCGGGCGTCAGATCTTTAAACTGCTGTAAATCAATCGATGTCGGGTTAAAGAAACCTGTGGTTCCGACGATCGGATTGTCACCTCCGAACATCAGTGCAAATCCGATGACGAAGAAACAAAGGGTCCCAAGGACAAAGTCCATTAAGTTTTTCATAATAATGTTGCTTGAGTTTTTCGCTCTTGTAAAACCTGTCTCTACCATTGCAAATCCTGCCTGCATAAAAAAGACAAGGAAAGCCGCAATACAAGTCCATACAATATTTAATAACTGCTGTACGTCCATATTCATATCCTCCTTTAAATAGAAAAGGGATAATGCCTGTCTCAGCAACTGCAACTTTGGCTGCAACTGCCTGACTGCATTATCCCCTTTGATAATGATTGAAATATTTTATAGTTTTCATACTTTCACCGTTTGGATCACAAAGCATCCTTCCCGGTCTCGCCGGTACGGATCCGGATCGCCTCTTCCACCGGAGAAATAAAAATTTTGCCGTCTCCGAACTCCCCGGTGCGGACTGTGTTCACAATATCTTTTGTCACTGCATCCACAATCTCCTCCGGCATTACAGATTCCACTTTGATCTTGGGAAGAAGATTTGAATTCAATTCATTTCCTCTGTATTTCTGGGTAAATCCTTTCTGATTTCCATATCCCATGATATTGGAGATCATAAGTCCGGAAACCTTATGCGCTTCCAGAATATGTTTTACATCTGTAAGCTTTTCAGGTTTGATGACTACAACAACTTTCTTCATCATAATATAATTCCTCCTCTTGATTATTAAACAAAAAAAGGCATTCCAATCCTGGGATCGGAACGCCGTTGTTCTTGATTGGTTCCCATTATACTCCTTGAAGCCCCATTGTCAATAAAAAGTTAAAATGTATAAAAATAAATACAAATGAAAATGGTTCTTAATTTGTATGTAAATCATGGTAGAATGAAGAAAGAACAAGAAGCGGAGGAAGATATGAAAACAAAGAACAGATCAATGATGGCAGCCCTTGCGGTGCTTGCCACTTTTTTATGGGGGAGTGCTTTCCCAAGTGTTAAATTAGGTTATGAAATCTTTCAGATTCAGGGAGATGATATCGGAAGCAAACTGCTGTTTGCGGGGATTCGTTTTGCTGCTGCAGGGGTTATGGTTCTGGCAGTATTGGGTGCCCAGACCAGACAAAAGCCGGTGCCAAAGAAGGGGACATTCAAACAGCTTCTGGCCCTTGGTATTCTTCAGACAGCAGTCCAGTACTATTTCTTTTATGTGGGCCTGGCTCATACAACAGGAGCAAAGGGGTCCATCATCAACTCGTTTACAGCGTTCTTTCCGGTGGTTTTGGCACCTTTTTTCTTTAAAAGTGACCGACTTACAGTGAAAAAAATCTTGGGATGTGCCGTGGGTCTTTCCGGTATTGTTCTGATCAACCTGCAGGGAGGAAGCCTCGGAGGATTCGCATGGAACGGAGAAGGATTTATAGTATTGGCTGCGCTGTCACAGAGCCTGGCCTCCATTTACAGCAAAAAGCTGGCACAGACTATGAATGTGATGCTGATCGCAGGCTATCAGCTGCTGCTTGGAGGAACCCTGCTCCTGATTTTTGGATATGCTGGCCACGGTACTTTGGCATTCCAAAGCAGCGGACTAATGCTGCTCCTTTATATGGCCGTTCTTTCAGCGGTTGCATTCAGCGTCTGGACCTGGCTGCTGTCCCATTATCCGGTCAGTTCTATTTCCATTTATAATCTTCTGATACCGGTATTCGGGACATTGCTTTCAGGGCTGCTTTTAAAAGAAAATGTCTTTACTGCCGTAAATATTGCATCCATTCTTCTTGTGTGCGGCGGGATTGCTGTTGTGAACAGAGAATGAGGATATATGAATACAGCATTCATGTATCTTTTGCATTGCCATTCTTTCCCTAATGAATTATACTAAAAAAGTAAAGATTGAATTATATACCGGGCAAAGCAGGTGAAAACCTGTGACGCAAAGCTAAAGGGTCTAAGATTTTGTTGATTATGACAGCCAGCTGCAGTTTATATGCATTGCGTCTCTTTTTGAGAATGCAGTGCATTTTTTATTTCAGATGCGCACAAAGTGCCTGTTAATGGGGAGTCAATAAGATCTGTATTGTTTGAGAGGGATTGAGATGAAGAATAAAAAAGTAAAATATATAATTTCCTGGATACTTTTATTTATTATGGTGTTTTGCACAGTGATTCCTGAAAACAGGGTATCTGCGGCAGAGAATACGCCGAAACTGACAGGACTTCAGACTGTATATCTGACAACATCGGGTACTTATCCGTCAGGAGACGGAAGTACAAAGGAGAAACCGCTGCACGATATGAAAGATGCATTTGACAGTGTGGCAGATGGAGGAACCATTGTCATTCTCGGTTATTATGTAGATCAGGCAGGGTTTACAACACCAGCAGGAAAAGCAGTGACCATACAGGGAGAGGATGAGAGTGTTTTTTTGACTCTGCGCTATGGAATAACTATGGGAAGTGATTTGAAGTTTGACCGGATCAGACTGGAAACCACGGCCACTGATGCGGATGCAAGATGTTTCTTTGTAAATGGCTACTCGCTGAAAATGACAGATTCTGTTCAGTGTTATGTCAATGAAAATGATAATCAGAAGGCTTACATTTATGCGGGGAGTCCTGACGGAACAGAAATTTCAGGAAGGAGGGCAAAGATTGACGTAGGAGGCGGCAGATTTGCCGGAATTTACGGATATGGGAAAGGCGGAGCAAAAGTACTGGAGGGATCTGAAATTACGGTCAGGGACAATGCTTTGACAGACCGCCTGGATACTGCATCTGTTGTAAATATTTACTCCAGACAGAAGCTGAGAGAAGCAGCTCAGAATATTGAATGGATGAATATCTGCGCGCCTTTTGATACCTATAATCTGTTTAATGTCAAAAATATAACGCTTCAGTCAATTCTTACCCTGACAGCAGAGAATGGAACAACACTGAATGGGAATCTGGACATGAAGGGAGCTGCCAGCCTGGATATAAAATCAGATCTTTATATCAAAGGAGAATTAAGCGGAACAGGAACCATCACCCCATGGTTCCGGGGCCAGGTAGTTTCGGGGTCAAAAGAATCCGCCGGGAAGCTGACATTTGAAAATGACGTGAATTCATGGGAAATGCGCATGGAGGAGACAGAATCGGGAATAAGATGGTATGCCGCGCCGAAAAACACGATGAGTGTGTATTATATAGATGGAACCGCAGGGGATGACAGAAATACCGGAGAGTCAGCAGACCAGGCATTTGCTTCAGTACAGAAAGCTTTGGATACAGCAGTCTCCGGAAAAGCTGAAATTTTGTTGATTATTTCAGGAGATACAACAGTCAGTGAAGCTTTGAATCTTTCTCTGCCCGGGCATACTCTTACAGTATCCGGCATGGGCTCTTCCCCTGCAAAGCTTACAGTTAATGAGCCGCTGACAATCGGCCAATACACACAGTTCGACAATCTGAACATGGATTTTACCGGATGTGCCGGACGGGACGGCATTGTGATAGACGGTGAATCTGCCGTATTTGAAGATAATCTTTCCATGGAGGGGACGCCTCCTGACATCAGATGCATAGGCGGGGAAGGAAGCGCAGCACAGCAGATTGATATTTACAGCGGGACTTATGGAAATATAAAAGGGGAGGATCAGGAAGCTTTTCTGGTTCTGCATAATGGAAGCATCAAGGGAAAGATCAGCGGATGGGGCTACATTGATGCTGCTCCGGAAATCTGGAATAACGGTGAAGTATATGTAGGAGGAGGCATCGAAAGTTCCGGATGGGTGACGCTGTTAGGCGGAGCAGATGCAATTACCGTGGACGGCGGCATACAGGCAGAGAGTTTGGAGACAGATGGGCAGCAGGTAAATCTTAAGGTCACCAGTGCAAGCCAGATTAATGTGAGTGAGTTTGATCCAAAGATTTCATTGACTGTACTTCCGAAAGAGGAAACAGTGACAGAGGGTATTTATCTGACGGCAGATTCTTTTGTTGAAAATACGAAGGTATCCAGAATCAGGCTTAAAAATACCAAAGGGTATATCATGCCGGTGAGTAAAAGCGGCGATAAATACATTGGTACACTGAAGGCTGCTGTACAGCTGGGGTCCCCAACGCAGATTGTGTGGGACACAAAGGGCACAGGAAAGCTTACATGGGACAAAGTACCGAATGAAGAAAAGTATCTGGTGACGGTTTGGAAGGGAGATGAAGAGGTCCTTACGGAAAAAGAGACCAGTACAGAAAGCATGGACTGCTCTCAAGAACTCATAAGATACGGCAAAGGAGAGTACAGGGCTGCAGTCCAGGCTGTTTCCGGTACCGATGAGTACTCAGACAGTGACGTCTCGTACAGCGGGGTGCTGTCATACCATATTAAAGCCCAAAGTATTGTGTTAAGCACAAATAAAAAAGAATTGGTTATAGGTGAGAAATTTCAGCTGAAAGCAAAAGCCTGGCCAAATAATGCGGAATGCGGATTCCAATGGACTTCTTCGGATGCATCCGCCGCTGATGTCGATGAAGAAGGAAATGTTACGGCTGTATCGCCGGGGACTGCAGATATCATAGCAGAGGCTGATGACGGAAGCGGGGCAGCCGCATCCTGCCGGATTACAGTAAAAGCAAAGCCGGTTCAGAAAGCAGAACAAATTGTGCTGAGCCAGACAAAAAAGACACTGTATCCTGGAGAAAGCTTTCCTTTGCAGGCAGATGTGCTGCCCAAAAATACAGCCGACAGAACTGTAAAATGGAGCAGTTCCAACCCAAAGGCAGTTGAGGTCACCAGCTCAGGAAGGATTACAGCGAAGTCTGAGGGGCGTGCCGCAGTGACTGCACAAGCCAATGACGGCAGCGGCATCAAGGCAGAGTGCATCGTTACCGTTGCTGCCAGAACCTATTCTGTCCGGTATATACTTGACGGGGGACGGAATCACAGGGATAATCCTTCAAAGTTTGCAAATCCGCCGGTCCGCCTGAGAGATCCGGTAAAAGAAGGATATTTGTTTGCCGGATGGTATACGGATGCCGGATTTAGGATGAAAGCGGAGACAATCTCCCAGAAAAAAGATTATATATTGTATGCCAAATGGCAGAAGGCAGCTCTTGCTGCGCCAAAACTAACTTCAATGAAGAATCCGGCGGGTCAGAGCCTGACTGTGAGTTATTCCAGGGTATCCGGAGCCGAAGGGTATGAAATCTCTGTTTCGCCGAATGCAGGATTCAGCAAAGGTTCTGTGAAAAAATGGGAAACAATGTCTGTCGGAAAGACCGTGACCGGACTGAAAAAGAATACGGTATATTATGTCAGAATCCGGGCTTACCGGAAGGATTCTGCCGGTAAGAAAGCGTACGGTGCGTACAGCGCAAAAACAAAGGGATATACAGTCAAGTATCAGCTGAATAAGGGAAAAAATCATAATGCAAACATCATCAGTTACTACAATATAAAAGTACCGCTTAAAAATCCGTCCCGTAAGGGTTACAGGTTCAAAGGCTGGTATACAACCAAAAAATATAAGAAGAGAATCAAATCCATACCAAAGGGAAAGAGAGTGAACTATACCCTCTATGCGAAATGGAAGAAAAAATAAAAATGGCGGGCATGTCACCAGTCCGCCAGGTTTTCTACAACCGCATGCTGCAGTGTAAATTGTGAGAGCTGCCGTTTGTACGCCTGTTCGGCCTGAGTAAAGACAGAGACGATCTGACTCTCTTTTTCATGGGCAAGCTCTTTTTTGTCCGGAAATACTTTATCCACCAGATTTGTAGTGGACAAAAAGCTTCCATCACCTTCAATAGCCTCGAAAACATCCAGGAGACTGATGTTTTCCGGGGCTTTTTTTAATATAAAGCCGCCATTTTTGCCGGATTCAGAATCTACCAATTCTGAGACAACCAGCTGCCGCATAATCTTTTTTAAATAGGAATCAGATAATCCCAGCCGCTCACTCAGTGTATAGCTTTTCACAGGTGCGTGGCCCGGAGTATGGGCAATGAACAGCAGGATACACACTGCCTGTTCCAGGCTTCCTTTGATTTTCATATGAATAAATCCTCCTTATTATGAATCATTGTACCCGCTATTGGGACGTTTTTTCAAGAGGTGTTGACAAATAAAATACAGGTGAATATAATACTCTGTATCCGTAGATAAAGATTATCCATGGATATATTATATCTACAAAATATTCTTTTGTAAACAGAAGGTGCAGGAAGGACATAAAAATAAGACTCAGAAAGAAGGAAGTAAGATGCTGAAAAAAGAATGGCAGAACATACGAAAAAGCAAGTGGATGATGCTGGTGCTTGCCGCGATTATCCTGATTCCCACGCTGTATACAACGATTTTCTTAGGTTCTATGTGGGATCCGTATGGTGAGACGGAGCATCTGCCGGTGGCAGTGGTCAATAACGATAAGTCCATCAATTATAACGGCACTAAAATGGAAGTGGGAAAGGAGCTGGTTAAGAACCTGAAGAAATCCGGTTCCATGGATTTTCATTTTGTAAATGAGACAGAAGCGGCCTCAAAACTTAGAAACGGCACATATTATATGGTGATTACGATACCGGAGAATTTCTCAAAAAATGCATCCACATTGTTGGATGACCATCCAAAAAAGATGGAACTTCAGTACCGGACCAATCCGGGGACGAACTACATTGCATCCAAGATGGATGAGACAGCAGTGAATACGATCCGTACCCAGACAGCAGACCAGGTTACCAAGACCTATACGGAAACCATGTTCCGGCAGGTTAAGACAGCTGCCAAAGGCTTTGGCCAGGCCGCAGACGGAGCAGGGCAGATAAACAGCGGTGCAAGGAAGCTTTCAAAAGGAAATAACACTATTACGAAGAATCTGAACACATTGGCTTCAAGTTCTCTGACTTTTAAAAATGGAGCTGATTCTCTTCAAGTGGGATTAAAAAAATACACAGATGGCGTGGATTTGGCGGATCAGGGAGCCGAAAAGTTAGATAAAGGAGCAGGCAGACTGTCAAAGGGGGCAGAATCCCTGAAATCCGGTGCCAAGGATTTAAAAAATGGAACCGGCACATTAAAAAACGGAGTTACAGATTATACGGACGGAGTAGGTAATGTATATGCGGGCAGCAGTGAACTCGGGAAAAACAGCAGTACGCTGAACAGCGGTGTACGGGCGCTTTCTGAGGGGATTGAGACTCTGGAATCCGGAAGCGGCAGTGTTCTTGCCGGGCTGAAGACTATGTCCTCAGAACTTGGGAAATCACTGACCCCGGAAAAACAGCAGCAGGCAAAACAGCTGGCGGCAGGAATGAAGGAGGCCGCCGATCAGCTGGATCCGCAGGCAGCATCCGGCGCCGAAACTGCACAGACAGGAAAGAATGCCGGAGAACTGTCAAAGGAAACTTCCAATCTGACAGCAGATGCCAATGAACTGCGGCAGCAGATTGCGGATTTAAAAAATTCCTCCGGTTTCCGGAAACTGAGCCAGGAAGAACAGCAAAGCCTCATATCCGGCCTGGAAAAAAGTGCGGACTCAATTTCTTCAGATGCAAAAACCATAGAAGATAAAGCGGCAAAAGTCAAAAGCTCTGCATCAGCAGAAAGCAGCACAAAGGCTTCAGGGGCAGGCCAGACACAGAAAATCGCATATCTTCTCAGAAACGGATCCCAAACGATCAGCTCTTTATCTTCCGGTCTGGGGGAAGTGAAAACAAACCTGGACAAAACAGGAACAAAACCTAAGGATATGGGACTGATCCAGGGAATGCAGGCAGTTTACCAGGGAACAGGACAAATGAAGTCCAAAGTGGACGGAAACAGCGGACTGAAAGAAGGAGTAAAAGCTTACACGCAGGGTGTGGCTCAGGTGAACGGCGGATTAAAACAGCTGGACAGCAAATCCGCAGAACTGAAAACGGGGGCATCGGCACTGGACAAAGGCGCCGGTCAGATGACGGGAAAACTGCCGGATTTATTCCAGGGTATGGCGGATCTGAAAAACGGTACCTTAAGTCTTTGCAAAGGAACCAGCCAGCTCACCGGCAGCAGCCAGGCATTGCTAAATGGAAGCGGACAGCTGTCATCAGGGGCAAAACAGATCAGCAGCGGGGCAGAAAAGCTGGCAGACGGATCTAAAACGGTGGGAGGAGGAATTGCCGGCCTGAAAGACGGAAGCAGGACTCTCAAGACAAAACTTACCGATGGCGCCAAAGAGGCCGGGAAAGTGAAGGATTCAAAGAATACCGTTGATATGTTTGCGTCTCCGGTAAAAACAGAACACTCTCAGATGTCCCGTGTACAAAATAACGGCCATGCCATGGCACCTTATATGATGTCTGTGGCTCTGTATGTAGCCTGTATTGCATTCTGCCTTATGTTCCCGCTGAAAGAACATGACGGAGAGGTAAGGAGCGGGTTCGGCTGGTGGCTTTCAAAGGCCTCTGTCATGGCGGCAGTGGCGGCTGTGCAGGCAGTGGTTATGGTCATTATGCTGATGCTTATCAACGGACTGGAACCAAAAGAACTGCTGACTACTTTTTTCATGGCAGTCTTAGTTTCCATGACATTTATGGCTGTGATCACCTTCTTTAATCTTTGGCTTGATAAGGTGGGAAGTTTTATTGTACTGGTATTTATGGTACTGCAGCTGGGAGGTGCGGCAGGAACGTATCCAATCGAGCTGTCACCGAAATTTTATCAGATCATTCATCCGTTTATGCCGTTCACATACAGTGTCAATGCATTTCGGAACACACTGATGATCGGAGGAGGAATTACAGCGGAAGTTCTTGTATTCATAGGAATTCTGATTGTATTCTCTCTTTTATCCATTGGATATTACCAGAGAAGGGCAAAAGAAGTAAGAGTCAATAGTGCAGTCATAACAGAGGGATGAAAAGAGTCATAAATTTATGAAGAGAATATTGCTTATGGTATTCAGAAATATATTTCTGGTGCCTTTTATGTGGATCAAGTTATGCTATTATGCCGCCCATGTGGATAAGTATCCGGAAGAAAAGCGGTTCGCCCTGCTGAAGTTTATTACAGCCCGGGCGAACAAGGGCGGAAATGTTACAATTGAAATTTACGGACAAGAAAATATTCCGGAACAAGACGGTTTTATATTTTTCCCCAACCATCAGGGACTGTATGATGTACTGGCCGTTGCCGAGGCGTGTCCCAGGCCGTTTTCTGTGGTAGCCAAAAAAGAGGTGGCCAATATCCAGTTTTTAAAACAGGTATTTGCCTGTATGAAAGCATATACGATCGACCGGGATGATGTACGCCAGGCTATGCAGGTAATCATCAATGTGGCAAACGAAGTAAAGCAGGGGAGAAATTATCTTATATTTGCAGAAGGGACCCGCTCCAAAAACGGCAATGAAGTACAGACATTCAAGGGAGGCAGTTTTAAGGCTGCCGTCAAGGCAAAATGCCCGATTGTTCCGGTGGCTCTTGTAAATGCTTTTATGCCGTTTGATTCAAATACAATCAAGCCGGTTACCGTTCAGGTACATTTTTTAAAACCGCTCCCTTATGAAGAATATAAAAATATGAAAACAACAGAGATAGCGAAAGAGGTCAGAGACAGGATCCGGCAGGCAATAGAATTACGGTAAAATAGTGAAGCTGCTGTTTATACAGCAGCTTTTTAGACAGGTAAAAAGGCCAGATAGGGAAATCTGGCCTTTTTGAGGGGAGTATAAATAAATTAATAAGGGGTTATATAGTAGAAATATATAATGAATACCTTCTACAAATAAAATTATAAAGTATACTTCGTAAAAAAGCAATAATAAATTTAAAATCAAAATAAAATTATATTTTATACAAAAAATTTATGTTCCCGATTTGTAAATCTTACAAGAATATTTTTTTCTCTTTTGCAGACAATATTTGTGTAACCAACAGAAAGGAGAATTTATCATGTCAAAAAATTATTCAAACGAAAGCAGCAACAGCAACAACAATAACAGTTCAAACGAGAGCAACAGCCAGAACAGGTCTCAGAACAAATCTCAGAGCAAAAACCAGAACAAATCTCAGAACAGCAGCCAGAACAGCAGCAAAAATTCTTCTAACCGTTAGTCATTAGAAGAAGGAATGGGAAAGACGTCCAAAGAAAATTTCTTTGGACGTCTTTTCACGTTTCTGCATATTCTAAATTATAAAAGGGAAAGTATTTTAAAATGGAATTTATAAATATAACTCTTCAGGAAGGAATCGACCTGGCAAAGCAGGACGATTATGTAATGTTCGATGTAAGGGAACCGTATAGATATGAGCAGGGACACCTGAAAGAAGCCGTCAACATGCCCTACGGGGTGATTAAGGATGACTCCTACAGGGACAAGAAAATTATTGTGTACTGTGACTTCGGCGGCCAGAGCATGCTGGCTGCCAGGCACCTGGCAGGGGAGGGCTATGAAGTTTATAATATTGTAGGCGGGATTTATTATTACCGCGGAGAGTTGACATCCCTAGGCCTAAAATTGTAGAATGGGTATTATGGTGCAAAGGAGAAACATGAATAAGATAGAGTTAATTGCCCCATGCCATTTCGGCCTGGAGGCAGTATTAAAAAGAGAAATACAAGATTTAGGATACGAGATTACAAAAGTCGAGGACGGAAGAGTCACATTTTCGGCAGACTTAAATGGAATCGCCAGAGCCAATATGTTTTTGAGGACAGCCGAACGGGTGCTGCTCAAGGTTGGTGCCTTTCAGGCAGCAACCTTTGAGCAGCTGTTTGACAGGACAGCAGAGCTTGCCTGGGAAAATTATATCCCGGGAGACGGAAAGTTCTGGGTCAAAAAGGCCTCTACAGCAAAAAGCAAGCTGTTCAGCGCCCCTGATATCCAGTCCATCGTAAAAAAAGCTATGGTTGAGCGGTTAAAAAAGAAATATAAGGTTTCGTGGTTTCCTGAAACAGGAGATGAATATCCGGTGCGTGTGTTCATTTTAAAGGATGAGGTGACGGTAAGCCTGGATACAAGCGGTACACCGCTGCACAAACGGGGATACCGGACTCTGACCAGTGAAGCTCCGATCAGAGAGACCCTTGCGGCGGCTCTGATCATGCTGACTCCGTGGAAAAAGGACCGCATATTGGTGGATCCATTCTGCGGCAGCGGTACTTTTTTAATAGAAGCTGCTATGATGGGAGCCGGCATTGCTCCGGGCATGAACCGTTCCTTTCAGGCAGAAGCATGGACAAATTTTCTACCGAAAAAAACATGGTATGAAGCGGCTGATGAAGCAGGAGATCTCATGGATCTGGATGTTTCCATGGATCTGCAGGGATATGACAAGGATGCAAAGGTGCTGAAGCTTGCCAGAGAAAATGCGGCCAGCGCCGAGGTGGATCACCTGATCCATTTCCAGCAGAGGGAGATAAAAGACTTCAGCCATCCAAAACCATACGGTTTTATCATAACCAACCCGCCATACGGTGAGCGCCTTGAAGAAAAAGAGGCCCTACCAGATCTCTACCGCCAAATTGGGGACATTTTTAAGAAGATGGACACCTGGTCCAAATACGTGATTACATCTTACGAAGATGCCCAGAATTACATTGGAAAAGCCACGAAGGTAAGAAAGGTATATAACGGAATGATTCGTGCTGAGTTTTGTCAGTATCTCGGACCAAAACCGCCCAGGAGATAAAATATGAAGAAGAGAATAATATTTGCAACCGGAAATCAGGGCAAAATGAAAGAAATCAGGGAAATCCTTGCAGACACGGGATATGAGATTGTGTCCATGAAGGAAGCAGGGGTGGACGCGGAAATCATCGAAGACGGAACCACGTTTGAAGAAAATGCGGTTATCAAGGCAAAGGCTGTTATGGAACTTACAGGAGAGATTACGCTCGCTGACGACTCCGGACTGGAGATCGATGCATTGAATAAGGAGCCGGGTGTATACTCTGCCAGATATATGGGGGAAGATACACCGTATTCTATTAAGAACCAGAAGATTCTGGACCGGATGGACGGAGTGCCGGAAGGCGAAAGGACAGCCAGGTTTGTCTGTGTGATTGCAGCAGCATTTCCGAATGGACAAATAAGGACAAGTCGTGGTACCATGGAAGGTATCATAGGGTATGAGATTAAAGGAGAGAATGGATTCGGTTATGATCCGATTTTCTTTCTGCCGGAAATAGGCAGATACAGTGCAGAACTTGACAGTGAAGAGAAAAACCGATTAAGTCATCGCGGAGAAGCATTGAGAAAAATCAAAGACATTCTTTAGGGAGGTTATCTTGTGAGAATTTTAGTAATCAGTGACTCTCATGGTCGAAATGACGATGTAAAAGGGGTATTGGAGCAGGTTGGCGAGATCGACATGCTGATCCACTGCGGCGATGTGGAGCGCGGTGACCAGTATATTCGTGATATTGCCGGATGCCCGGTCGTCATGGTGGCGGGAAATAATGATTATTACCTGGATCTTCCCAGTGAGCAGACCATAGAGGCAGAGGGATACCGCATCTGGGTAACCCACGGACATCCATACTATGTGAATTCCGGGGTGGATTATCTGCGGGAATATGGAGAAATGCATGACGTTG
The DNA here is from genome assembly GCF_018381315.1 of Anaerostipes sp. Taxonomy (GTDB): domain Bacteria; phylum Bacillota; class Clostridia; order Lachnospirales; family Lachnospiraceae; genus Anaerostipes. The sequence goes on from NZ_JAGZSD010000022.1 coordinate 44,220, forward strand.
ACGTCATTATGTACGGTCACACCCATGTGCCGTTTATAGAGATCGGAGACGATATGACGATCTTAAATCCGGGCAGCATATCTTATCCGAGACAGGCCGGCAGAAAGCCGACATTTCTTCTGATGGAGATTGATGATATGGGAGAAGCCCATTATGCCCATGGATATTATAAAGAGCATTTCAGAGAACTGAACATTTAACACGAAAAAACTGTTTGTGGCATGAATACTGTAAGTAACAGCGAGGCTGTCCGAGTGTCAATGGCACAGGCAGTTTTTTCGTCGTATACAGAAAATAAAATACCCCAAAAGCACAGCTGCCGCAAAGACCGGCATACACTCAGTGCAGATGGGGATAGATTAGAGGTCAAAGGATGAAGAAAAAGGATTTTGTAGAAGGATTTATTCAACAGACGGAGTTTCCGAATAAGGGAAGTTTTTTATTTGAGGACCGGGAGGTATCCGTCAAAGGCGTAATCTCCGGCCAAAAAATTATGGGACAAGTTACAAAGCTGAGAAAGGGAAAGGCAGTTCTAAGGCTTGTGGACGTGCTGGAACCATCAGAGCTGGAAGACGCAGTTCCGCAATGTCCCCATTTTGGTCAGTGCGGAGGATGCTTTTACCAGACTGTTTCTTATGAAAACCAGCTGAAGATCAAGGAGGGACAGGTGCGTGAACTGTTAAAGGACTATGTCTCTGATGAAGTGTGGGAAGGGATCAAAGGCAGTCCAAAGCACTGGGAGTACCGCAATAAGATGGAGTTTTCTTTTGGAGATGAGGTCAAAGGCGGTCCTCTGGCTCTTGGCATGCACAAAAAGAATACATTTCACGATATTGTCAACATCACAGAATGCAAAATTGTGGATAATGATTATAATTTGCTGGTGTCCTGTGTATTAAATTATTTTTCTGGCTTGGGATGTGACTTCTACCACAAGATGAGCCATGAAGGTTATTTAAGGCATTTGGTTATCCGCCGTTCTGAGGCAAAGGGGGATCTTCTGGTTAATATTGTGACATCTTCTCAGGGAAATATTGATATGAAGTCTCTGGCTGAAAAAATGATTTCTCTGCCTCTTCATGGAAGGATCAGAGGGATCCTTCATACAGTTAATGACAGCCTTGCTGATGTAGTGCAGGCAGATCAGATGGAGATTGTCTATGGAGAAGACTTTTTCTATGAGGAGATTCTCGGGCTGAAATTTAAGATTTCACCGTTTTCTTTCTTCCAGACCAATTCTCTGGGGGCAGAAGTGCTGTATGAAACTGCCAGGGAGTATGTGGGAGAGACTAAAGATAAAGTCATCTTTGATTTATACAGCGGTACAGGAACCATTGCCCAGATGCTGGCACCGGTGGCTAAGAAGGTTGTCGGTGTGGAAATCGTTGAGGAAGCTGTGGAGGCTGCCAGAGAAAATGCCGGTTTCAATGGTCTTGATAACTGCGAGTTTATTGCGGGGGATGTGCTGAAAGTGATCGATGAGCTGGAAGATAAGCCGGACTTTATTGTGCTGGATCCGCCCCGGGATGGGATACATCCGAAAGCCATACAGAAGATCATTGACTTTGGAGTGGAGAAGATGGTTTATATCAGCTGTAAGCCGACCAGTCTGGCGAGGGATTTGGAGATCTTTCGGGAGGCTGGGTATGAAGTTGAGAGAGCTGGATGTGTGGATATGTTTCCGGGGACGGTGCATGTTGAGACGGTTGTGTTGTTGGAGCGGAAAAGATAGTAATACAAAGAATTTGGTAAAAATCGAATTACTTATCAGATCCTTTTATTTACAAAAATTTAATAATAAATTTCACATAGAAAATATAATACTTTAATAAGGTGCATCAACATAATATATATAGGTAAAGTTAACAAAAGGTGGTGACGATAAGTGAGGATGTGGATCGAAATGAGTCGTGATGAAGAGCATGGAGGCGAGGAGTGGGGTTTTACAAAATGTATTTGGGCTCCAACGTATAAGAAGAGTGAAGGTCAGGATAAATCATGGCTATTCTGGAATAATGTAAATAAAGTAAAGACTGGAGATATTGTTTTACATCTTAGAGGAAAGGGGCAAAGAGCAAAATTTGTTGGATATTCGATTGCTAAGACGGATGGTCACAAAACATTAGAACGTCCACCTATTCCCGGAAGTTGGGGTTATTGTAAGAGTTTCTATAGAGCTTTTTTAAGCGATTTTATGAAATTCAACCAATCTATTAACCTATATCAGTTATTCAAGGATAAGAAAATAGATTTTAAAAGATATTATGAGCAGAAGGCCAAGCCACGAAATATATTTTATACAATACAATCGAATAGACTACAATGTTTAAATGGGGGATACCTGTCTGAAGTAGATGAAAAGTTATTGTCTATTATTTTAGATGACACTGATACATTTAACGTGGAAACATCATCAATTGATTTGTCTGTGCCGACATCTGTGGCTATGAGACAAATAAAAATGCGAGTTGGTCATGCACGTTTTTCAGCTAATGTGAAAAATAATTATAATAATCATTGTTGTTTTCCTGAATGTAAGATTTCAGACAGAGATTTTTTGGTTGCCTCTCATATTGCCAGATGGGCTGATAATAGTGAGAAGCGTGGAGATACTTCTAATGGTTTGTGTTTATGTCCTATTCATGATAAAGCATTTGAATTGGGCTATTTTTCATTGGATGATAATTTTAGAGTATGTGTTCAGAAAAGAAATGATCATAGACAAATATTTAAGGAGTATGTTTCGCGATATATTGGTATGACTATATCAAAAGGTCATGTGGAACCAGACCGCGAAGCTCTTGCAGAACATAGGAAACGAAATAATATTCCGGATAAGGGCAGTAGTTAAAATATATATAATTTTAAGTAGGATATATAGAGTTACCTCTTCTTAACAGATGATAAATCACTATGACATGTAATATAAAACTTCCTTCAACTGGAAAGAGGAGTCTATTGTATTGTCGGATTCTGAAGGATAGAAAATCAATGGATCTCCGAGTTTTTAGAAAGGATTATTATTGTGCAAAAAGAAAAATGTTCAATAGAATTATATGTTAATAAAAAATATTTATTTCCTAATAACTACTTAGAGGAAGCGCGATCAAATACATTGCTTGATGAAAATGAATACGATATTTATTTTATTTTACTTGGAGATTCTTATAAAATTAAAGGGATCTATGAAGATGAACGCTTATTACATATCATTGTAGTGAATATAACTGATAATAATAAATATCTCATAGATGTTGATGTCTTAGAATCTTTCAGGGTTCCTTATTGCTCTTGTCTTGAAATTAAATTAGCTGATGAAGGAGCCATTTTAAATATAGAATATAATGATAAGGGCATTGAATATTTAAAGAAATATTGTCCGAAAGAATATTATGTTTATATGGATCGAATTGAAAAAGAGGGATATTTCCATGTTAGCATGCATGCTAAGTTTTTGGTAGAAATGCTGATGGAGAGTAATAAACAAGAACATGTTGAGCAATATGATATCTTATATATAGGGCAGACAAAACAGGATGATATATTCAATAGATTAAACAGTCACCATACACTTCAAAGAATAATGAGAGAGACTTATAGAAGTAATTCCCAAAAAGAATTGTATATTATAATACTCTCAATTGCTACTAAACATATTGAGACTTCAATATTACCTGATTTTAATACATATTTTTATTTATCTAATACATTGGCTAAAGGATTTGAATTAAATGCCTTAAAAAAGGATGCAATGATTAATATGGCAGAAGCACTATTTATCTCCTATTTTCAACCTAAATATAATAAGAGATTAAAAAGTAGGGAAGGAAGAGAAAAATTAAATACATATAGGAAAATAGATAATGCTGAAATAAATCCTATAATTCTAACGTTTGATTTATTCTATGAAGATACTAAGAAAAAATTGATATTAAAAACTGATTTGGAAACAACCAGAAACAAAGTATTAATGATAGAGTGTGCGTTTAAAAAAGACAGCTTAAGTGTAACTTGCATTGATTTTCCTGATGCCTTTTATTAAATAGCATTAGTGTCTATTAGTCAGAACTAAACAAGTGTTACAAGTCAATTATTGGTGTATAAAAATAAAGGGGTATGAGAAACAATTAACAGATTATATGCTGTCCAGCAGTTATAAAAATGCTTTTTACTTAATAGCATGTTTTACTGATAGTGAGTACGAACGAAGTGTAAAGTTCATCAAAAATCATGTTTATACAGATACTATACAGTTGTATATAAATATTTCGATTTTAGATATGAGAAAAAGAAAAACAGCTTCTAAATCTTGAGAGAATAATGACTAATTGCAAAAGTTCAGTGTGAATTGAATTATATAGTTAGAAAATAGATATTTTGATATTCATCTGTTTATTATAAGTAGGGATGGAATGAGTTACGAAACATAGACAAGCGTGATTTAAACAGTATAGTCAGCTTACTGGAATTACTTCCGGTCAATAGGAGCGCCGTGTCCTGGCAAAGGGTAAGATTCCTGCAGTGACATGGCGTTTTTAAGTGGTAGTTTTATTACAGTCCACCGCAAAATTTAAAATTCAAGCCGTTGACGGATAAATGGATTTTATAGTTAGTGTGTAAAGAATAAGAATATTTCAGAAATATAAAACTTTTTTTAGTCTTGCTCTGTCTTAGTTGTGTAAACAATGAAGAGAAGAACAGCAGATACCAAATATAAGATTCATCAGAGAGGTGAGGAAGTGGATTTTAAAGAAGCAGTCAAGCTTGCAAAAGCAGGCGATGAAAAAGGTTTTAATTTTTTATACGAAGAGACCTGCAGCAGCAAGTATTATTTAGCACTCCATTATATGAAGAACGAAGAAGCAGCAAAGGATGTACTTCAGGAAGCATACATGAAGGCATTTTCAAAATTGGATACGCTGGAAAAGCCGGAGGCGTTTTCGGGATGGCTGGGAACGATCGTCGGAAACACGGCAAAAAATATGCTGCAAAAGAAGAATCCAATGCTTTTTTCTGATATTGCAAAGGATAATGAAGGCGAAAGTTTTGAATACCAGATAGAGGATGATCGTCCGGAAATCCAGCCGGAAGTTGTCTATACAAGACAGGAAACACAAAAACTGGTGCATGAATTAATTGAGACGCTTTCTGATGAGCAAAGAATGTGCATTTTGATGTACCATATTGAAGGTGTACCTATCAGGGAAATTGCAGCAGCATTAGATTGTTCCGAGAATACTGTTAAATCCCGGCTGAATTACGGAAGAAAAAAGTTGAGAGACAAAGCTGAGGAATTACAGAAGAAAGGGTATAAGTTATATGGTATTGCACCGCTGCCGCTCTTCCTTTATCTGCTGCGTACAGAAAAGGACTATTTATTGGCTGACGGAACGCTGGCAGTGACGGGAGCAAAGAATTTCTCAGGAACTGGAGCAAAAGCAGCTTCCAAAGCTGGAAAACGAGGATTTTTACATACTGCGGCCGGCAAGGCAGCAGCTGCGGCAGTGGGAATCGGTATTGCAGGCGGGGCAGTATTCTACGGGGTATCGCAGATCAATGTCAAAGACCACAGGGCAGAAGTAAATATGAAACAGAAACAGAAAAAAGATGATAAGACGAAAAAAAGCGGTTTGAGCGTGAAAGAGATTTACATCCGTGTGCTGGGGGCGGTCAAAAAGCAGGAACCGGGATATACCTTTTCGGACACAGGGGCTTCAAGCGGAAAATACCAATATTTCTTGTGTGATATGAATGGCGACGGCATTCAGGAACTGGTTGTAGGGGCAGAGTTTGAAGACAGAAACAAAACGGCAGAGGCAAATGAATGCCGGGTTTACAGCTGTGAAAAAACAGAAGCAGGATATAAGCTGAAAAAGATAAGCGGAAATATTGTGGCTGAAACACTGTATATTGCTGCAGATGGAGGCGGACTGTACCGGCAGGATTTTTACAGAGGTACCGGTAAGATATTGATCTATCGGATTACGCTGCAGGATGGCGCACTCGCAGCAAAAAAGGAGCCGGAATATGAATTTACAATGGGAGATGCCGGCTACGAAGCGTTTAACAATACCAATATAAGTCCGGAATGGACGGATGTTTCTGATCAGAAAGGATTAAATTCTTTGGGGGAGGGAGAAAAATGAAAAAACGATTGATAAAGAAAAATTTCTGCAGGATTTTTACAGCCATTGTCATGACAGCGCTGCTGTTTATAGTATTGGAGCCGTCAGAAGCGGATGCAGCTGCGGTCAAAAAGCCTGGACAGGTAAAAGCTTTGAAAGCAGTACCCATAAGTTTTTCCGGCATCAAAGTGACGTGGGCCAGAACCAAGGGTGCCAAGGGATATCAAGTCTATATGGCGGCATCTAAACACGGCAAATACAAAAAAATAAAAACTGTTAAGTCATATAAAAAAGTCAATTATACAAAGAGCAATCTAAAGAAAAACAAAAAATATTGGTTCAAAGTAAGAGCATATAGGACCGGCAGTAAAAAAACGGTATATGGAAAATTCAGTTCTGTAAAAGCAGCTAAGGCCAATCATAAACATCATTGGGTCAATCATTCTAAAAAAGTAAAGAAAACCCGCAGTGTTATTGAAAAAGAATGGGATGAAAAGGTTTTAGCGGGATATGACAAACAGAAGAATATCATTATGGGATATGAATGTCTGATGTGCGGATATAGGATTGGCGGAGTTAAATATAAGGATGTCATAAAGTGTGATGCTTATCAGAACAAGGTTAGTGTGGGAACTGCTTCCTCAGATCCGAACAGTCCATATCTTCTGGCTCACGCAATGGGTTCCCATTGGCAGGATGTTCATATGGGAAGCTGGGAGGCTCATGAGGAGTTTAAAGCCTGGTGTGAGAGTCAGCCGAAAAATGAAGACGGCAGTGTAACACAATCAGTGTCTATTCGAGGGGATTGGAATGAGCCGCGGTACAAAACCCAGCATAAGGTCAAATATAGAAAAGAGACATATTATAAAACAGTTACGGATTATCAATACTGCAAGGGCTGCAAAAAAAAGAGATAACATACCAAATTGGGATTACCAAACACTAGATATTGGGAATTTATGCAAAGAGTAAGAATGAGAAAAATTGAATGGAATCTGTACCGTTCTATGTTATACTGAAAATATACACAGAACGGAGGTTGAGAATTATGGGAATTTGGATAATGGAGCACTAACAGCAGGGCGTTGGTGTTTCCAAAGCCTTGCTGATCGATGAGCAGCGAAAACAGATTTACGGTCAGGAGGCAAAGGATGTCATATTTTAATTATCAGTCAAAAAAGATTTATTACAGAGAATCAGGAAGCGGAAAACCTGTAGTGTTTCTGCACGGAAATACAGCATCTTCCAGGATGTTTGATCTCATACTGCCCTTATATGCAGACAAGTTTCATGTAATTCTAATCGATTTTCTCGGGCACGGGAGATCTGACAGATTAGAGGAATTTCCGCCGGAACTTTGGATGGAAGAAGCCAGACAGACAATAGCATTATTGGAGCATCTGAATCTGGGAAAAGCAAACCTTATCGGAACCAGCGGCGGTGCGTGGGCGGCAGTTAATGCAGCATTAGAACGCCCGGATTTGGTTGACAGGGTAGTGGCGGACAGTTTTGACGGGCGCACTCTGGCAGATGACTTTGCAGAGAACCTGATAAAAGAGCGGACAAATTCCAAAAAGGACGAAATGGGAACTGCTTTTTATCAGTGGTGCCAAGGTGAAGATTGGGAAGATATTGTGGATCTGGACACAAGAGCGCTGGTTCAGTGCGCCAATGACAAGCTTCCCTTGTTTGTAAAACCGCTGTGCACGCTGAAAAATCCTCTTTTGCTCATGGGCAGTAAAGGAGATGATATGTGCAGGCCGGACTTTCAGGAAGAATATGCTGCAATTGCAAAAGAAACCAATGCAGAAATATATATATTTCCGGAAGGAATACATCCGGCGATCCTCTCTTGTGCGGAGAAAGCGGCGGAGGTTATTGCCAGGTTTTTGGAATGAGTATAAGGGGGATGGAAAATGAAAATGCCGGAGAAAACAGATGCCGTTATGTTTGCTCCATGCGGGATGAATTGCCTGGTTTGTTATAAGCATTGTTTTCATAAAAAGCCATGCAGCGGCTGCCTGAAAGGTGACGAAGGAAAGCCCGAACACTGCAGGAGATGCAGGATTAGAGAGTGTACAGCCGGAAAAAATCTTTCTTATTGCTATGAGTGTGCTGATTTTCCATGCAGGAGGATCAAATCATTGGAGAAGAGCTACAACTCCAGATATCATACAAGTTTGATAGAAAACAGCAATACTGTGAAGCTGTATGGTATAGAGGCCTTATTGGAACAGCATCAGAAAAAATACAAATGTCCGAAATGCGGCGGTATTATTTCTTTGCATGACCAGGAATGCAGTGAGTGTAAGTATAGGATATGCCCATAACACAAACGGGGAAGGAGAGAAGGCACTTATGGAAAAAAAGATGAGCTGCTGCGGAACCGTATGTTCTGAATGTGAGTATTATCCGGAAAGCTGCAGGGGGTGCCATGAAATAAAGGGCAGGGTGTTTTGGCTTGAGTACATAAAAGAGAGTATATGTGATATTTATGACTGCTGTATAAATCAGAGGCAGTATGACCATTGCGGCCAATGCAGAGAATTGCCGTGCAGCTGTTATGAGCGTGAAGATCCAACGAAAACTTCGGAAGAAAACAGGACTGACAATTACGTGCAGATGAAGAATTTAAAAGAACAGGCGGAAAGAGAAAAACAAAGAAGCAGTCTCGGAACGCAGGATCTGCAGACGATACCTGGAGTGGGCAAAAGAATTTCCCAGCATTTGCAGGCTATCGGGATCCGGTGTGTAGATGATCTGAAAGGCAGGGACCCGGAGGAATTATACAGGCTGGATTGTATCCAAAAGGGATTTACGGAAGACAGGTGCCAGCTTTATGTGTTTCGGTGTGCCGTTTATTATGCGGAACATGAGGAGCATGACCCGGAAAAACTGAAGTGGTGGTACTGGAAGGATAAAGAATAATCTGAAGCAGCCATGTGCTGATGACTTCTGCTGTTATGCAGAAGTCATCAGCTTTGTATTTGCTGGAAAATCTTTTATATTAGAATTATATAGCTGCACATAAGAAATAGGAGTACAGGGACTGGAGGAAACTATATGGCCGACCTATTAAAAAATATGTATAATCACGATTCCCTACAGGATATGGCTGTGAAGATTCGGTCAGTTTATCCTCCGTTTCCGGTGAATGAGTTTTTGGAATCAATCATGGATGAAACCTGGCCTGCTTCAGCCTTAAAAGCCCGGGTGCGGAAAATAGCCCTGAGTTTGGGGGAATATCTGCCGGCAGATTACGGGGAGGCCCTTGCCATTCTTGATCAAGTGGCTGCCAGATGTACGAATGGTTTTTTCGGGGTTGTATTTCCTGACTTTGTCGAGGTCTATGGGCAGGATGAAATCAACTGGGACCTGTCCATAAATGCTTTGGAGAGATATACCCCGTACTCTTCTTCAGAGTTTGCTGTAAGACCTTTTATCATCCGCTATGAGGAGCGGATGATGGAGCAGATGTATGCATGGTCCAGGCATGAAAATGAACATGTCCGAAGGCTTGCCAGTGAGGGATGCCGTCCTCAGCTTCCGTGGGGACAGGCATTAACGAAATTTAAAAAAGATCCTGCACCGATTCTGCCGATTCTGCAGCAGCTGAAAGCTGATCCATCGCTCTATGTACGAAAGAGTGTTGCAAATAATATAAATGATATTTCGAAAACCCATCCGGAATTCGTTGTAAAGCTTTCAAAAGACTGGTACGGTGTCAATGAATCTACCGACTGGATTTTAAAACATGGATGCAGAACACTGCTCAAAAAAGGAAACCGGGATGTTTTGGCTCTTTTCGGATACCTTGATGCTGATTGTATTGATATAAGAAACTTCACCCTGGAGGACCTGTCTATTTCTCTTGGAGAAGATCTTGTTTTTTCGTTCAGTATTTCATCTGCTGAGGCCGCAAAGGTAAGACTGGAATATGGGATTGATTATGTAAAAGCCAGCGGCAAAAGAAACAGAAAGATCTTTCAGATTTCGGACACTTCACTGAAGAAGGACGAGGAGAAGTTTTATAAGAAAAAACATTCTTTTGCTGATTTAAGCACAAGGAAGCATTATGCTGGGATACATTCCATTGCTTTGATTGTCAATGGGGAACAACGGCATAAAGAGGATTTTGAATTGCTGATTTGACATGCAGTATATACTGATTTTAAATTTACTTATGTGCTGAGTTTATATAGGGGAGAGAAATGCGATGCAGATTATTTTGATTCTTTTAGCTTTTGGGGTATTTATCGGTTTGTTTGTAAATGCAGGACTGAAACTTTTTCTTTGGTTCCGCCCGTTTTTTGCAGGTGCCAGTCCATTGATATTCGGAATTTTGTACGGCGTTATTGTGACTGCCATTATGGTTTTATTTGTGCTCAGCCGCCTGCCGGACAGCCGGATACCGAGAGGGGTTTTTCTTGCAGATCACTATGCACTGGGGGCAGCTCTTTTTGTAATGCTGTTTGTAAACCTGGGAGATCTTGTTTTATTTGTTTTAAAGCTTTGTCATATCCTGCCTGCGCCGCTGCCTCAGGGAGCCGCTGCTGCCGCGGGAATAACAGCACTTGCTTTATCTGTCCTGTTCTCTGTTTACGGGGGAGTCCATGCATTGACGGTCCGTACAATAAACTATGAGATAAAACTGCAGGAGGACAAGGCAAAGGCAGATTCCATGAAAATTGCTTTGATCAGTGATCTTCATCTGGGATATGTGATAGAAGAAAAGCATATTGAAAAAATCGTGGCAGCAGTAAATGAGTCAGAGCCGGATCTGGTCTGTATTGCGGGGGATATTTTTGACGGGGATATTACATCTGTAAAGAATCCTGAAAAGCTTCAAAAACTCTTTCAAAAAATAGAAGCTCCTTATGGAGTATATGCCTGCCTTGGAAATCACGATGCGGGAGCCGGATATGAAGGGATGCTTAAGTTTCTGGATAAAGCCGGAGTCCGTCTGCTTCAGGATGAGTCGGTGCTGATCGGCAATAAGATTATTTTGGCGGGCAGAAAGGATTCCGGCCCCATCGGCGGACAGGGGGAGAAGAGAAAGGCACTGAAAGAGGCGGATCAGACAGAGAAGTTTCCGAGGATTGTACTGGATCATAAGCCGGAAAATATTGAGGAGTATGGCAGGAGCACAGATTTAATTTTGTGCGGGCATACCCACAGGGGACAGATTTTTCCGTTTAATCTGGTGACAGGGCTTTTTGAAAAGTTTAATTATGGATATTACCGCCCGAAGGAGGATGGCCCTCAGGCCGTTGTTACTTCAGGTGCGGGAACATGGGGACCGCCGCACCGTATAGGCACAGACAATGAAGTGGCAGTGATTCAGGTGACATTTCCGGTTATGGATGAGGAAAGTCCCGAATAGAGAAAGGTAAAATATAATGAGAAATGGATTTGGGAGATACAGGCTTTCAGAAGAGATCTTAGAGGCATTAAGCGGCCTGGGGTATACCGAACCTACAAGTATACAAAAAGAAGTGATTTCACCGATGCTTGAGGGAAAGAACGTTGTGGCAAAGGCGCCCACAGGAAGCGGAAAGACGGCAGCGTTTGCCATTCCCATCTGCGAAAATATTCAGTGGGAAGAAAATGCACCGCAGGCACTGGTACTGGAACCGACAAGAGAGCTGGCGGTTCAGGTCAGTGAGGAAATGTTTCATATTGGAAGAAAGAAGCGGCTGAAGGTTCCGGCAGTATTCGGGGGATTTCCTATTGATAAGCAGATTCAGACACTGCGGCAGAAGTCTCATATTGTAACAGGTACACCGGGCCGGATCATGGACCATCTCCGAAGGGAGAGTTTAAATCTTTCTAAGGTACAGTGGCTGGTGATAGATGAAGCAGATTTAATGCTGGACATGGGATTTGTTGATGAAGTAAAACAAATTCTTTCAATGGTTCCCAAAGAATGCAGGATATCTTTGTTTTCAGCAACTTTAAAACCGGAGATCCGGGAGCTGGCGGATGACTTTATCCCGGATGCGACACTCGTGGTGCAGGAGTCTGTAAAACAGCAGGCACCCGACATTACAGAAAAACTCTATCTTACAGATCAGGAACACAAGTACGATACTTTTCTTAATGTCCTCATAGATGAGAATCCAAAAAGCTGTATGATTTTCTGCGGTACGAGGGAGATGACCAATGTACTGTTCCAGAAGCTGCGCAGAAAACGTATATTCTGCGGAATGCTTCACGGAGACATGGACCAGAGGGAACGGCTGAAGACCGTGGATGCATTCAGAAGAGGTGCCTTCCGTTTTCTGATTGCAACGGATGTGGCGGCGAGAGGAATTGATTTTGAGGGAATCAGCCATGTCGTGAATTATGATTTTCCTTCAGGAAAAGAAACCTATGTACACCGGATCGGAAGAACGGGAAGAAACGGCAGATGCGGAACGGCGGTCAGCCTGGTGACAGAGGATGACCGGAGGATGCTGCTCCAGGTGGAACAGTATGTGGGGAGGGGACTTCCCTGTATGAAACCTCCGGCTATAGGAGAAGAGAAGGAAAAGGCTTTCTGGAAGTCACAGCGCATAAAAGAGGAAGTAAAGCCGAAAAAAGGAGAGGCGCTGAATAAAGGGATCACCCGCCTGTCAATCGGAGGCGGCCGGAAATCCAAAATGCGGGCCGGTGATATTGTAGGGGCAATCTGCGGCATCGAAGGGCTTCATGCCTCTGATATCGGTATTGTGGATATCAGAGACAGTATCAGCCATGTGGAAGTATTAAATGGCAAGGGCGAGCATGTGATTGAATGCCTGCAGACAAAACCCATCAAAGGGAAAATCCGTAAAGTCAGGAAAACAAGACTGTAAAAGATCATTGAAAATATTCTTTCGCAAGCTGTATAAAATCCTCGGCGTAGGAGGTCAAATAAGCTCCTTTCCGGTAAGCCAGAACGGTGGAAGTAAAGGCGTCTTCATCCTCTAAAGAAAAGCATACAGGCGGTTTCTCAAAGGCCATGCTGCGGATATATGTTTCAGGGGCAAAGCAGATCCCCTGGTTTTTCATCATCAGGAGAAGCGCAGCCTGGGTGTTGCGGGTATAAAAAGGTACCTTCGGGGTGATATGATGCTTGTCCAAAAGGCGTGCTGTTATGGCTCCGGTGTTCTGCTCAGGAAAGTGGAGGATAAAATGTTCGTCTTTGACAGCTTCCCAGTCCACAGAAGGATACATGTTTTCGTTTCCGGTTTCACAGGAAACATCAGCTGCCAGAGGGTGATCTGGAGAAACAGCCAGCAGAATAGGTTCCTTTCCGAGAGATTCATAGGACAGCTTAGGATTTGGGGCTGTCTCATTAAAGATAGCAAAATCAACAGAGCTGTCCTTTAACAGGCATTCCTGAATGGCATAGGTCTCTTCTAAAATGTGTACTCTGATTTTTGGATGCATCTTATGAAAGGCGGGAAGAATATAAGGAACCATACAGGAGCTTCTCATCAGGGGAATGGCTACATGAAGTTCCCCGTCATTGAAAGAGGACAGCTCAAAAAGCTCCTTTTCCCAATCCTGCTGAAGTGCCAGCATTCTGGAGGCATAGTCAAGATAACGCGACCCGGCATAGGTGGGGATATAACAATTATCTATGCGGGCAAACAGTTTAATGCCGAGTTCCCGCTCCAGTTTCTTTAAGTGTTTGCTCAGAGTAGGCTGGGAGATAAAAAGTTCCCGGGCTGCTTTTGTGAGATTTTGATGTTTTGCTATACAGAGTGCATAGTTAAGTTCATGAATATTCAAAACAAACTCCATATCCGGCAGATATAAGCCGTATAAATCATTTCATCCTTTGGTATTCTGATCTGGAATACTTTTTATAACTAAGATGAATTAGACGAATAGTTATGATTAGCATACAATGAAAAGCAGGGGAAAGCAAGGATATACATAGGAAAAGGAGTGAAAAACTATGAAACAATGGTTAGAAAAGCGTTTTAAATTATCAGATTACCATACTGATGTAAAGACAGAGCTGATTGCGGGACTGACGACATTTGTAACGATGGCCTACGTTCTGGCTACGGTTCCGAATATGCTGGCAACGGCAGGCCTTGAAAAGCATGTGATGTTCACAGTATTGATTCTTCTTGTAATATTGACGACATGTGCCATGGCCTTTTATACAAACAGGCCGTTTGCGCTTGCACCGGGGCTGGGAAGTGTGGGAATTGTTGCTGCGATGATAGCAAGCGACGGCATTTCGCCGGCTGTAACCGCAGGAGTCATTTTCTTCAGCGGTGTGCTTTTTATTGCAATTTCCTTTTTAGGACTTCGGGAGGCAGTTGTCAAAGTAATTCCTGTCAGCCTGAAGCATGCGGTAAGCGCCGGTATTGGTCTGTTTATTGCATTGCTCGGAGCAAAGAGCTGCGGACTGATTATCGCCAACCAGGCAAAAAATTCTTTAGGATTCGGAAATCTGAAGTCACCGGAGGTTATTGTAGCGGTTATTGGGTTTATTATCCTTCTGATCTTGAAATCACGAAAGGTGCCGGGGGATATGATCCTTGCTATTGTACTCACTACATTGGTTGGAATTCCTTTTGGGGTGACAGTTCTTCCTGAAAGTCTGTTTACAATGCCGGCCAATATCGGAGGCCAGTTTATGAAGGTTGATTTTCTTGGGGCGCTGGATTTTGCATACATTCCATTTTTAATTGCTTTATTTGTACCGGACTTTTTCTCCACGTTCGGAACGGTTCTTGGAGTAGGGGCCAAAGCCGGTTACCTGGATGAGAACGGAGATCTTCCGGGCATTGACAAATGCTTTAAGGTGGATGCTGTGGCAACCAGCTTTGGTGCATTGTTTGGAATGCCGAGCATGACTACTTATCTGGAGTCTTCTGCAGGTGTGGAGGCAGGAGGGAAAACGGGACTTACCGTTGTATTTACCTCTGTATTTTTTGGACTCTCCCTGTTTTTGGCGCCGATTGCGCTGATGATTCCGTCCGCGGCAACGGCACCGGTTCTTATGTATATCGGTATCAACATGCTGGGTGCGATGAAAAATATCCGGTTTGACGACATAACAGAGGCATTTCCGGCGTTTGTATGTATTGCATTTACGATCTTTGGAAATAACATTGCCAATGGGATCTGTGCGGCACTGCCTACGTATGCGGTGATGAAACTGACATCTGGAAAAGGGAAAGAAATACGTCCGGTTATGTGGATTTTGGTGGCAGTATGCCTGCTGTATTTCTATTCTATTTTATAAAAGAGGAGCGGGGTTATGGAGAAGGTTGATTTACTCATTGCAGATACAGAGGTTTACAATACCTATCTGAAACAGTTTATAAAGGCCGATGTATATATCAAGGGATCCAAAATTTATTATGTGGATATGGAACATAAACATGAGCTTGAGGCAGAGCGTGTGATGGACGGAAATGGTTACAGGATGCTGCCTGGGTTTATCGACATCCATATGCATATAGAAAGTTCTATGATGACGCCGGTGTCCTTTGGAAAGCGGGCAGCAGAATGCGGTGTCACAACCCTGGTATCAGAGCCCCATGAGATTGCCAATGTCATGGGAGCGGAGGGAATCCGCGAGATGATCAACGGGGCAAAGGATTCTCCGATTGATATTTATTATGGGATTCCCAGCAGTGTACCTTCCACCAACGAAACTCTGGAGACAACCGGAGGGGTGATCGGGCTTGCACAGATGAAGCAGCTGATGCAGGAAGACGGGGTTGTCTGTGTGGGAGAGGTAATGAACTACCGGCAGATCATCAAAGGGGATGAACTTGAAATAACAAAGTTTCTTGATTATCTGGAGGAAGAAGACCCCCAGGCAGTTATAGAAGGCCACTGTCCGTCTCTGGTCGGACTGGATCTGGCAAAATTTCTGTACAGGGGCATCAACGGCGACCATACGGAGCATACGCTTCAGGAGATCAAAGAGCGTTTTCTAAACGGAATGTTTGTGGAACTGCAGGAAAAAATGCTTCAGCCGGAAATACTGGATTATATAAAGGAGCACGATCTGTATGAGCACTGCTGTTTTGTCACGGATGATACTATGGCGGATAAGCTCAAAGAGCAGGGGCAGCTGAATTATGTTGTCAGAAGAGCCGTGGAGATGGGATTTCCGCTGAATGAAGCGATTTACTGTGCAACCTATACTCCAGCGAGAAGGATGAAGCTTAATGACAGAGAGTCACTGGCTCCGGGAAGAAAAGCAGACTTTCAGCTTGTAAAAACTGAGAACTGCAGTAAATTTGAACCGGAATATGTATTTAAGGACGGCAGACAGATTTATCATCTCGGAGATGCCGGGGAGACCGCAGAGCCATACCGGTTCCCGGAGGATTTTTACCGCAGCATTCATTTAGATGAGATTTCCGCCGAACAGCTGGAACCCCGGGTCAGCGTGAGGGACGGGGAGGTGAAGGTCCGTGTTATAGAAGTACATGACGGACGTACACAGACTCAGGAACGTATGGTATCGATGCAGGTGAAAGACGGACGGCTTCAGTGGAAGGACAGCGGCTGTATGCTGGCAGCAGTGCTGGAACGCCATGGGAAAAACGGAAACATAGGCTGCGGATTTGTCAGCGGCGGCTGCCTGAAACGGGGTGCTGCTGCAACAACATATTTTCATGACCACCATAATCTTATGGTTATGGGAGCGGACATCGATGATATGCTCACTGCGGCCCGCAGAATTGTGAAGCTGAACGGAGGAATCTGTACTGCAGAGGACGGGGTTGTAAAAGCAGAGCTGCCTCTTCCGGTCTGCGGCATTTTATCAGAACTTCCGGCAGACGAGATCGGCAAAAAGCTGAGCCAGGTCAGAAAAAGCCTTGAAGCTCTTGGATACCGGCATTATAATCCGATCATGTCGCTTTGTACACTGGGACTTCCGGTGAGCCCGGCTTTAAAACTTACGGACTGCGGACTGGTTGATGTTGCAAAGGGAGAGATCGTGCCTTTGGCAGCAGAAGACGACAATAAACAAATATAATAATAAACACCTGATTCCTCCGGAAATATTCCGGAGGAATTTTTTGTTACATTGGAAAGTTCATATAAGCAATGTATTTCACTATTATTTTACAAAATGATGATAGATAGAAAGGCGAAAATAACTTAACGTAAAAAAAGAAAAGCAGTTATAGGATGAAAAAAACACATTTGTGAAGAATAGAAAATGGAACGGTCCGAACCTGCGATGGATGCAGTTAAAAGATTGTAATACGGCATGGAGGAGATATGATTGAAATACCAGGATATTAGAAAGAACCCGGAAGTATGCGGCTACTTAAAGAAAGGGAATCAGAAATTAGATATATTGGGGTACACAGACCATTCAGAGGTCCACTGCAGTCTTGTAGCCCAGCGGGCAGCTTATATTTTAAAGAAGTTTCAGTATTCGGAACACGAAATTGAACTGGTGAAAATAGCAGCTTTTATGCACGACATTGGAAATGTAATCAACCGCTCCAGACACGCAGAATTTGGAGCAATTCTTGCCAATGATATATTAAAGGGAACGGATATGGCTTTGGAAGATCGCATTACAATAGTTTCAGCTATTGCAAATCACGATGAGTCTACAGGCGGCGCAGTGGATACCATATCCGCAGCTCTGATCATTGCAGATAAAACAGATGTGAGAAGAAACCGTGTCCGAAATAAGGAGAAAGCGGCATTTGATATTCATGACAGAGTAAACTATGCGGTCACAGAGGCAAAATTAAAAGCAAGTAAAGAGAAAAAACTCATTGCACTGAATCTGCAGATTGACGAAAGAATCTGCACCATGTACGAGTACTTCGATATTTTCCTCGGCAGAATGCTGATGTGCAGAGGTGCGGCAGAAATGCTGGGGGCTAAATTCAAACTTACGGCAAATGGGAGTAAGATATTATGACATGTTCTGCATGATTTCCGTTCGGCTCTTAGAATGCCTTACTCCAATCATGCAGAACATGGACGCAGTGTCTGTGGCATAAGGATGACTGCTTTTTCGTACTTTCCCGAAATTCTTTCATATCCGGTATGTCTCTTGTGGACGCCGCAAACTCTGTGCGTGTGTCAAGAAACTGATCCAGATCTTTTATACCTGCCCGTCTGTATTCCATTTCGATACCTCATTAAATCCAAAATTTTCGTTGAGTATAGTTTACAATATAGTGGAATCCGCTGCAAATTCTGAAGCAGTTTTTTACCGGCGGCGTAACGTATGAGTTTTTCTCCACTATCTCCAGTCGGCTCTGGAAAGGCCTCCTTCCGACAGTGAAGAAAAACTTATCGTTAAAAGGCACCTATTGTTTTAGGGGTATCCTCCTCCAGCAGACATTACGTCCATTTTGACCAGTTCGGAGGCCTTGCATTCGAAGGGATGTTAGTTTTTCTTCTTTCAGCAAAGACTCGCAGGCGGTGTGC